>NZ_JAEPRJ010000001.1:1200000-2400000 GCF_016651435.1 Catonella massiliensis
TAACTCAGAATATTTAGAAATAAACAAAGATAGATGTGAAATTGTAATTTATATTGACACCACATATGACACCATTATATAATCAGGAAAGACCCCGATTACGATTCCTAAGCATGAACCAATAAAGAAGGTATACGTTGAAATGGTACGTGATATAGTTGAGGAGGAAATGTTACATGAAAACAATTGATTATTACTTGAATCTACCATACAAGTTAGAAATTGTTCCGGATAAGGATGAAGGTGGATATGCCGCAAGATATCCGGAGCTTCCGGGATGTATAACAGTTGGTGATACACTTGAATCAGTTGTTAAGAATGCAGGTGATGCAAAAAAAGAATGGATTGCTGCAGCATTAGAAGAGGGAGTTACCATTCCTGAACCTACTTCCTATGATGATTATTCCGGACAATTTAAGTTAAGATTGCCAAAAAGCCTGCATAAATTATTGGCTGATAAGTCTAAGGAAGAAGGTGTAAGTATGAACCAGTATTGCGTTTACTTACTTTCAATGAATAATTCTTCCAACCTTTACAAACACCGCACAATAAGGTAAAATTACAGAGTAGCGGTAAATAATACAAATATTGAGGTGTAATTTGAAACCAATAGTAGCAATAGTAGGCAGGCCTAATGTAGGTAAGTCTACACTTTTTAATAAACTTGCAGGCAGCGACATATCTATAGTAAAGGATACACCCGGTGTAACCAGAGATAGGATATACGCTGATGCAGAGTGGCTTAACAAAGCCTTTACTATGATAGATACAGGTGGTATCGAGCCTGATACAAGTGACATGATGCTTGCAAATATGCGTGAGCAGGCAGAGATTGCCATAGATACAGCTGATGTAATTATATTTATAACTGATGTTAAGACAGGTCTTGTAGATTCTGACAATCAGGTAGCTCACATGCTTAGAAAGTCCAAGAAACCTGTGGTTTTGGTTGTTAATAAAGTAGATAATCCTGTAAAACAGCAGGCTGATGTCTTTGAATTTTACAACCTTGGACTTGGCGAGCCATTTCCTATATCATCCGTAAACCAGACAGGTATAGGAGATATGCTTGATGAGGTTATTAAACATTTTCCTGAGGACAGCCCTGAGGCTGAAGAAGATGATACTCCAAGGATTGCCATCATAGGTAAGCCAAATGTAGGAAAGTCATCCATAATCAACAGGCTGCTCGGAGAAAACAGAGTAATAGTTTCAGATATAGCCGGTACTACAAGAGATGCGATTGATACAAGAATCAGAAGAAACGGCAAGGAATACATAATGATAGATACAGCCGGTATCCGCAGGAAGAGCCGTATTAAGGAAGATATTGAGTATTACAGCATTGTTCGTACTGTATCAGCAGTAGAAAGAGCTGATATAGTTGTTCTTGTAATTGACGCAACAGAGGGGATTACCGAGCAGGATGCAAAGATAGCGGGAATTGCCCATGAGCGTGGCAAAGGTGTAATAGTTGCCGTAAATAAATGGGACCTCATTGAAAAGACAGATAAGACCATGAATGAGCATACTAAAAAGCTTAAAGAAATCCTCGCTTATATGCCTTATGCGGAGTTCCTCTTTATATCAGCAGTAAGCGGGCAGAGGCTTAATAAGCTCTTTGACCTTATAGATGTGGTTATTCAGTATCATACTTTAAGAGTATCTACAGGTGTGCTTAATGATATACTTGCTGAAGCTGTAGCTATGCAGCAGCCTCCAACAGACAAGGGAAGAAGGCTTAAGATATATTATATTACCCAAGTTTCTGTAAAGCCTCCTACCTTCATAGTTTTTGTAAACAGCAAAAAACTGATGCATTATTCATATACAAGATATATTGAGAATAAAATAAGGGAAGCCTTTGGCTTTACCGGAACCCCACTTCGATTCATTATAAGAGAGAGAAGTGCTGATGATACGACTAAAATACATTAATAGGAGTAACTATGTTAAGTGCGATTGTTGTTGTTTTAGGCTATATTTTCGGTAATTTTCCTACAGGGCTGATCGTAGGCAAATGCAATCATATTGATATAAGGCATGAAGGAAGCGGTAATATTGGCTCGACCAATGCCTTAAGAACTCTTGGATTTTTGAGGGGAGGTCTCCCTACTCTGGTCGGAGATGTGCTAAAGGTTGTTATTCCCTGCCTTTTAGTTAGATATCTTATTTGTCCTAATCTTACAGGAGATACAAACGGATTTTTAAGTACTAATTATTATGTGCTTTTATGTGGCTTTGGTGTAGTACTTGGGCATAACTTTCCGTTTACACTTGGCTTTCATGGGGGGAAGGGGATAGCATCTACAGGAGGAGCCTTTTTAGTATTTAATTTTCCTATGACAATGATACCTTTAGCGGTATTTCTTTTGGTAAGTTATGTAACCAAATATGTTTCAATGGGCTCTATTGTAGGACTGATTTCAATTCCCGTAAGCATTGCCTTTTTCTATCCGGGACAGTGGGTGCTGGTAGTGGTGGCTTCATTTTATACCATACTTGGTATAGCAAGGCATAAATCAAACATTGAAAGACTTATGAAGGGAACTGAAAATAAATTAGGCAGTAAGAAAAAATAATGTGGAGGTTATTGGGATGAGAATAGCAGTATTGGGAGCAGGTACCTGGGGCAGTGCCTTAACTATTTTACTTAATAACAATGGGCATGAACTTACACTTTGGACAGCAGTTGAGAAGGAATATAAGGAATTAAGTGCTACAAGAATAGTTAAGAATCTTAAAGGAATTAAACTTGCTGACAACATAAAAATAACAAATGACATAAAAGAAGCCTGTAAGGATAAAGACCTTATTGTATTTGCTGTTGCCTCACCTTATGTTAGAATGACAGCAAGGAAGGCAGCCCCTTACATTGACCGGAAAATACCTGTTGTTAATGTGGCTAAGGGTATAGAGGAAGATACTCTTATGACGCTTACTGAAATCATTGAGAGTGAATTTGAAGCAGAGAATGGTGATAAGGGTACAGTTACCGTACTTTCCGGTCCAAGCCATGCTGAAGAGGTATCTGTGGGAATGCCTACTACAGCTGTAGTAGGTGCAAAATCAAGAGAAATAGCCTGCATGATACAGGATGCCTTTATGTCTGACAGATTCAGAGTATATACAAGCCCTGATATTATTGGTATTGAGCTTGGAGGTTCACTTAAGAATGTTATAGCGCTCGCGGCAGGTGTAATAGATGGTCTGGGGCTTGGAGACAATGCAAAGGCTGCTCTTATAACAAGAGGAATCTCAGAGATAGGCAGACTAGGGATGAAGCTTGGAGGAAGACTTGAAACCTTTGCAGGGCTTTCAGGTATTGGTGACCTTATAGTTACCTGTTGCTCTACCCATAGCCGTAACCACAATGCAGGCTACCTTATGGGTAAGGGAAAGACTATGGATGAAGCGATGGCAGAGGTTGGACAGGTAGTTGAGGGAGTATATTCTGCAAAGGCAGCAAGCAAACTTGCTAAAGCCAACAATATAGACATGCCTATAGTAGAGCAGATGAATAAGGTATTATTTGAAAATAAAAAAGCAGAGGATGCTCTTAATGAACTGCTTTTAAGAGATAAGAAGGATGAACACTCAGGCTTTGACTGGGATGAATAAAGAAAGGCAAAAGATGGAGATAGATGTAGACAACCTCACGCCCATGATGCGCCAATATTATGACATTAAAAAAGAATACAGTGACTGTATTCTTTTTTACAGAATGGGCGATTTTTATGAGATGTTTTATGATGATGCACTTACAGCATCAAAGGTACTTGAAATAACGCTTACAAAGAGATCGGGCAGCAATGAAAACAGTCCTCCTATGTGTGGAGTACCTTTTCATTCTGTAGACAGATATTTAAATACTTTAGTCCAGTCAGGCTATAAGGTAGCTATATGTGAACAGACTGAAGATCCAAAGCTTGCTAAAGGACTGGTAAAAAGAGAGGTCATAAGGATAGTTACTCCGGGAACCAATCTCGATACTTCAGCACTTGAAGAGACAAAGAATAACTTCCTTATGGGAATAATGGCTGTAAATGAGGACTATGGCATAGCTCTTGTAGATGTATCTACAGGAGAATTCCTTGTAACTGAGTTAGTTTCCTCTAAGTCACTGCTTGATGAGATAACGAAGTTTGAACCTGCAGAAATTGTTTGTAATGAGAATCTTATTATATCAGGCATTCTTACTGATGAGTTCATTGAGAAACAGAATTTAACCATAACTAAGCTGGAAAGACGGTATTATGAATATGCTGCTGCTGTTAGGATGATAAAGAAGCATTTTAAGGTAGAAGTGCTTGACGGGCTCGGACTTAGTGGAATGGACAATGCTATATGTTCTGCAGGTATGGTACTTGCCTATCTGTATGAAACACAGAAGAATGACTTAACTCATATAATTGCGATTAAGCCGTATTTTAGTAGTGCTTATATGATGCTTGATGGCTCAACCAGAAGAAATCTTGAACTCACAGAAACTCTTAGAGATAAGAATAAAAGGGGCTCTCTTCTTTGGGTGCTTGATAAAACCAAGACAGCAATGGGGGCAAGACTACTTAGAAGCTTCTTAGAACAGCCCCTTGTTAATAAGGCTGAAATAGAGGCTAGGCTTGATGCTATCGAGGATTTTAACAAAAATATCATAACTAGGGAAGAAATAAGAGAGTATCTTAATCCGGTGTATGATATAGAAAGACTGCTTGCAAAAATCTGCTACAAGAGTGCAAATCCAAGGGATTTACTGGCATTTATGAATTCTATTGAATTTCTTCCAGCAATTAAAAGTCTATTGCCGGAGTTTAGCTCCAAGCTTTTATGTGATTATAATGAGATGTTTGATACTCTATCTGACATCTATGAAAAGATAGACAGGGCTATATTTCCTGAAGCACCACTTTCTGTCAGAGAAGGTAGGATAATAAAAGAGGGCTATAATGAGGAGATAGATAGACTAAGAAGAGCTAGTACAGAGGGTAAAACCTTGGTATCAGAGCTTGAAAATGAAGAAAAAGAAAGAACCGGAATTAAAAACCTTAAAATCAAATACAACAAGGTATTCGGTTATTATATCGAAGTAACAAACTCCTACAAGGACTTGGTGCCTGATGACTGGACTAGGAAACAGACACTTACCAATGCAGAGAGATATATAACTCCTAGACTTAAAGAGTTTGAAAATATGATACTCGGTGCGCAGGAGAGACTTGTAACCCTCGAGTATGAGCTATTTTCAGGGCTTCGTGATGAGATAGCAGATGAAATAATAAGGATAAGTAAGACTGCTAAGGCTATAGCAGGTATTGATGCTTTTATTTCCCTTTCTGTTGTTGCTGAAAGTGAGAATTTCACAAGGCCACAGATAAATGAAGAGGGGATTGTGGATATAAAAGACGGAAGACATCCTGTAGTTGAGAAAATGATGGGAGGAGACGGTTTCATTGTCAATGATACTTATTTAGACAATAAAAATGACAGAATCTCTATAATTACAGGTCCCAATATGGCGGGTAAGTCAACCTATATGAGACAGACTGCTATCATAGTGCTTATGGCTCAGATAGGAAGCTTTGTACCGGCTTCTTTTGCTAACATAGGTATCTGCGACAGAATATTTACAAGGGTAGGTGCCTCTGATGACCTTGCAAGCGGTCAGTCTACCTTTATGGTGGAAATGACTGAGGTAGCCAATATCCTTAGAAATGCTACAAAGGACAGCCTGCTTATCTTAGATGAAATAGGAAGGGGAACCAGTACCTTTGATGGACTGTCAATAGCCTGGGCTGTGGTTGAATACATCAGTAACCCCAGACTCCTTGGAGCAAAAACCTTGTTTGCTACCCACTACCACGAGCTTACTGAGCTTGAAGGAAAGCTCCCTAATGTCAATAATTACTGTATAGCGGTAAGAGAAGACGGAGACAACATAGTCTTTCTAAGAAAGATAGTTAAGGGTGGTGCTGACAAGAGCTACGGTATTCAGGTAGCAAGGCTGGCAGGGGTACCCGATAGTGTAATTGAAAGGGCTAAAGAGCTTGCAGTAGAGCTTGACAGCAATGATATCCTTGAAAAGGCTAAAAGGCTTGAAGTAAAGGGTGCAGGAGACAGCCCGTCAGGTGCAAAAGAATATGTAGAAAATAAAAATGTAATAGAGTTTCTTTCGGAAACAGGAGGAATGCCTGATAAAAATGAAGAAAAGAGGCTTATTAAACCAAATAAAACAGATGAAAATCAGCTCTCATTTTTCGGTTCATCAAAGAATGAGGATGTTCTGGCTGAGCTAATGGAGATGAAGCTTGAAGAGCTTTCTCCTATAGATGCACTTAATAAGCTCTATGCTATGCAAAAGAAAGTAAAAAGCAGAGGGTTGTAGTAGAAACGAGGTGAGGTCTTGTCAATTATTAATGTCCTTGATAAGGATACAATCAATAAAATAGCTGCGGGCGAGGTAATAGAAGGTCCTGCGGCAGTAGTTAAAGAACTTGTTGAGAATGCAATAGATGCAGATGCAAATTCGGTAACTGTTGAAATTAAAGACGGAGGAACTTCCCTAATCAGGGTTACAGACAACGGAAAAGGTATAGGCAGTGATGATATTAAGACTGCCTTTCTTCCACATGCAACAAGTAAGATAAAAACAGCTGATGACCTAACCTTAGTATCAAGCCTTGGATTTAGAGGAGAGGCTCTTGCCAGTATAGCCGCAGTAAGTGAGGTAGAGGTGCTTACCAAAACCGCTGATGAAATAAGTGGAATCAGATATGTGATTAACGGAGGAAAAGAGGAAGCAAATGAGCCAATAGGAACTCCTGAGGGGACTACATTTGTAGTAAGGAATTTATTTTACAATACCCCTGCAAGAAAAAAGTTCCTAAAGACTCCTGCGACAGAGGGAAGATATGTGGGCGAGGTTATGGAACACATGGCTGTTAGCCACCCTGAAATAGCTTTTAAGTTCATCTTAAACGGACAGGTTAAGCTTCAGACCATGGGGAATGGGAGCCTTAAGGATGTGTTATTCTACATCTATGGAAAGGAAACAACTGCCAATATTATCCCTGTAAACAATCCTGATGCAGACGGAGAACTCGTAAACGGTCTTTCTGTCAGGGGCTATATCGGAAAGCCCTCTCTTACAAGAGGAAATAAGGAGTATGAGAATTATTTTATAAACGGAAGATTTATCAAAAATAAGGTAATAACAAGGGCTATAGAGGATGCCTATAAGTCCTTTCTTATGCAGCATAGATTTCCTTTTACCTGCCTGCTTATAAGTGTGGATAATTCACTGGTGGATGTAAATGTACACCCCGCAAAGCTTGAGGTTAGATTTAGTGATACTGAAAGCATATATAGATTAATTTTCCATGAGGTTGATAATGCACTTAGGAAAAAAGATTTACTTCCTGACATGGGAGTAAAGCAGGTACATGACAAGAAGCCCCTGATAAGAGATTTTAATTCTTCACATAAGGCTGAAAAAACAGAGAAGTCAGGAGGTTACATCATACCTGACATCCCTATGCCTGAGCCTTTTGAAAAAAGCAGGCAGGGAGAGTGGAAAAAGGAGCTAAAGCCTGTATTTAAGCAGGAAAGCTTTGTAGCAGATAAGGTTAAGAGGGATGAGAAATCTCCTCTTGTCAAGTCAGAGATGTATGCACCTTTTGATAATGATACTACATCTGATAAGAATAAATTAGATTTGCTGGAAATTGAAAGTATTGATAAATCAGAAGGTGGTATAAAAAATACCTGTGGAAATTTAGCAGGAGATGTAAGCAGAGAAAATTCGGTTGAAACTGAAGATAATAGAGAATATCCTACAACTGTAGAACAAACGGATAAAACCTCTTATAATAAAGATTTTAATACAGTTAAAGAAGATGGTGATACTTATAAAAATATGTCTGAAAACAGCTTTCAAGCTGATGACGGAATGATGAATGCTACAGGTGTAGAACAAGTTTTTTATGATAAAGACGAGTTACATTGCGATACAAACAAGTCATCTAAAGAAGAGTTTAAGGGAGGAATACTTGCTAAGAAGGCTCTTCCTGATATCAAAATTATAGGACAGATATTTGGAACATATTGGATAATTGAATATGACGACAGTGTGTATATGATAGACCAGCATGCAGCCCACGAAAAGGTAATGTACGAGAGATTTGTTAAAGAAATCTCTGAAAACAAAGTGACATCTCAGAACTTACTGCCACCTGTTGTGGTTACTTTATCGGGCAGCCAGAGTCAGATTGTTGAAGAAATAGATGAATATCTTCACAAACTGGGCTTTGAGATAGAGCCTTTTGGCGGGAACGAGTATGTTATTAAAGCTGTTCCTACCGAGCTTTTTGGAATTAGTGAAAAAGACCTCCTTTTTGATATAATTGACCAGTATTCACTTGAAGGAAAGAAGACCACCCCTGATACTGTACTCGTAAAGCTTGCGACCATGGCTTGTAAGGCAGCAATAAAGGGGAATATGAATATATCTCTTTTAGAAGCAAAGGCTTTAATTGAAGAGCTTATGTGTCTTGACAATCCTTACAACTGCCCGCATGGAAGACCTACTATGATATTCATGTCTAAGTCAGATGTGGAGAAGAAATTTAAGAGACAGATATAGAATGTTAACTTAGAGATTAAGTAGATTAGACAGTTTCTTTTGATGTGATAGGAGGAGCTTTGAAAAGACTTGGATTATACGTACATATACCCTTTTGTGCAAAGAAGTGTAACTACTGTGATTTTTATTCCTTAGCCTGCGGTGAAGATGAAAAGAAAGCCTATATAGAGGCACTTAAGAGGGAAATAAGAGAAGTTTCCAAGAATGTAAATGACGAATACAGAGTCTATACGATTTATTTTGGGGGAGGTACCCCGTCTATAATTAAGGCTTATTATATTAAAGAAATATTAGATGAAATAAGGTCGCACTTCAAGCTTTATGAGGATGACTTTTTCCCTGAGATAACCATAGAGTGCAACCCTAGAACTGTAGATATAGAGAAGCTCTTAGTATATAAAGAGGCAGGGATTAACAGGATAAGCCTGGGACTTCAATCAACTAATGATGATGAACTAAGGCTTCTTGGTAGAATTCACACCTATGAGGACTTCCTTGATAGCTATGCTATGGTTAGAAAATCAGGCTTTACTAATGTAAATATTGACCTTATGAGTGCTATACCTAACCAAAAAATATCCACCTATGAAAGGTCTTTGGATGAACTAATAAAGCTTAATCCCGAGCATATTTCAAGCTATAGCCTGATTATAGAAGAAGGTACCAACTTTTATCAAAAATATGCAGAAAATGCTCCCTTGGTAATGGATTTACCCTCAGAAGATGAAGACAGGGCTATGTATGAATTGACATCATTTAGACTAGCAGAGGCGGGATATAAAAGATATGAGATTTCAAATTATGCGAAAAAAGGCTACCATTCAAGGCATAATACTTCATACTGGGAAAGAGTGCCTTATCTGGGGTTTGGAGTAGGTGCATCATCTCTTTTTGAAAATGAAAGGTATGACAATGTGGGAAATCTCAAAGAATATATTAAAAATGCAGGCATTAGCGATGTAAGGCGTAATATTACTAAGCTTAGTCTTAGAGATGAAATGTCTGAATTTATGTTTCTGGGGCTTAGGCTAATAGATGGAATAAGTAAACAAGTGTTCACTAAAATATTCACATTTACTGTAGACGAGATTTTTGGAGATGTTGTAAAAAAGCACATAAATAACGAACTTTTAATAGATAATGGAGATTTTTTAAAGCTATCTGACAGGGGGCTTGATATCAGTAATTATGTACTTAGTGACTTTTTGCTGGATTGAAATTGTATGGAAAACATGTTAAACTTGTACTGCAAAATATAAATTTGTTTTATTAAAGGAGGAACAGAATGAACTTAAAGAAAGATAACAGGGGAATTGCAAAGAGTGCTTTGGTTATCATTATAGTACTCGTTGTTGCACTTGCTGCCGGTGGAGTGATGTTTGCAAAGAACATGTTTATGTCAGATCCACTTACTAAGCTCATAACAGGCTATATTAACACCTATAGCCAGAGGGAAATGGGCTATTCTTCAGAAATGACATTTTCTATCGATAAGGATAATGCTGAAGCAAAGAAGCTATTTGCACAGATTCCTGCCGGTGCTTTTAAGTCAAACACCGATCAGCTTATGGATTTTGCATCTAAGGTACTTCCTAAGCTTAGTGTAAAGTTTTCTGCTATAACTAATACAGATAAAGATCCTGTTAATTTCGGTGCTAATATGTCCGTTCTTTACGACAGTAAAGAACTTGTAGACGGTGGAGTTACAGTAAGACCTTGGGAGGTTTCAGTATATTCTAAGTCTCTGCTTACCAAACCGCTTTACTCTAACTTAGCAGATACTGTTAAAAGTTCTACAGGTCTTGATATATCCGGCATCAAGCTTAAGGATTATCTTGATGTACTCTACGAGCAGGATGACTTTACTAAGAATTTTACTAAGTCAAAGTATGCAGAAATCTTAAAGGAAAAACTTAAGGATAACCTTAAGTCAGAAGGATTAGATAAGGTTGTGCTTAGCATGAACTATGAAGATTCTTTAAAGATGTTTGAAGACTTACTTAACGAAGGCGCTAAGGACGAAACATTAAAGACTTCTGTATTAAATAAGCTTGATAAGTTAATTGCAGTTGCTGTTAAAAACGGTGATTACAAACTAATGGGACTTTCAGAGGAAGACTTTAAGAAGCAGGCAGAAGAAGGAAAGAAACAGTTAAATGATAACTGGGAAAGCATCCTTACCGAGCTTGCTAAGACCTATTCAGGAGATGAGTTCAAACAGGCTATAGCAGCAACAGGTGATATGCCTGTAAAGTATACATTTACTTTTAGTGGTGATAAGATTGCTAAGATAGATGGTGAAACTAATGTTAAGGGACTAACTGTTAAGTTTAATACTACAATTGATAAATACAGTGAAGACGGCTATACCTTTGCTGATGCATCAAATTCTGATGACCTTACAACTGTTCTTAACGGATACAGCCTTATGGGAACAGTAATGGGCAAGGCTAATGAAATATTAACAGGCGATGCCTTTAAGAACATGCAGGAAGATATCATTAAAACTGCTAAAGAAACTCTTGCGGCGGAAGATGCTACAACGATTGAAAATAATTTTAAGCAGATTTCAGCATTATCAGGGGTATCCGGTAACTAATTTATACGGATTAAAGAATAAATAATCTAAAAAGGCTTGCCTTAAGATTTTGCTATTAGTTTTGGTTAAAGCACTTTGCAATTTGTAAGGTGCTTTAATCTTAGTATTGATTGGAGAAAAGATGGAGTTTAAGATAGAGGGTTTATCTAAAACAATAGGAAAAGATGTAATTCTAAATGAACTTGATGTTCGGCTTAAAGAGGGAGACGTGCTTGCTTTGAGGGGGAGTAACGGAAGCGGCAAGACAACCCTTCTAAGGATAATCGCAGGTCTTGACAAGGACTATCAAGGTAAGGTAATTATAGAGAACGGTGTAACGATAGGCTATGTACCGCAGGATATCATATTATTTGAGAACCTGAATGTTAGAGATAATCTTAAGACCTTTTGCAATGGTAAAAATGCTAAGGAAAATATGCACATGCTTGAAGGCTTTGCTGCACAGTTAGGCTTATCGGAGTTGTTTAAGAAAAAGACCTGCAAGCTATCAGGAGGACAGAAGAGGCTTGTTAATTTCCTTATCGGGCTAGCTAATAATCCTAGTTTAATACTGCTTGATGAAGTCATTGTAGGAATGGATGAAAGTACAGTAGAAAAGGTAGTCAAGTTGATAAACTCTATAAAAAAAGATAAAATTATGATAATTACTTCACATCAGGAAGACTTCTTAAGAGAAGTATGCAATATAAGCGGAAGACTGGTTGACGGAAAGATGGAGCTTCATTATGAAGATTAATAATATAGCCAAGTTATGTATAATTCAAGTAAAGCTCACTTTAATTAAAATCAAGTCGTCGCTTTTCCTTTTATTATTAATGATGGTTTTGCTTTCTTTATTTATAATCTGGTGGAAAAAATCAGATATGGCTAAACCTACGGTTTTGATAGCGAATGAAGAGAACTCGGTAATAGCTAACCTCACAATAAGCTCAGTGCTAAATAATAAGGTGGCTGAGATTGTTAACTTTCAAAGGACGGATTATGAGAAGGGAAAGAAGCTTATTGACAAAGGAGATGCCCTTCTTATGGTATATATCAAAA
Source organism: Catonella massiliensis (assembly GCF_016651435.1). Taxonomy (NCBI): domain Bacteria; kingdom Bacillati; phylum Bacillota; class Clostridia; order Lachnospirales; family Lachnospiraceae; genus Catonella; species Catonella massiliensis. The sequence goes on from NZ_JAEPRJ010000001.1 coordinate 1,212,279, forward strand.
AAGGAACTATTGATACCTTGTATGAGGGGAAAAAGGCGGAACTTGATATCTATACAAAGAATGAGAACAACGACTTTACTAAGCTTGTAATCAGTTATATTAAAGGATTTACGGATATAATCAATGTATCGCAAAATGCAGGTCTTGCCTATATGGATGTGCTTTATAAAAAAGGAATGACTGAGAGTGAAAGGATAGATAAGTTTAATGAACTTCAATCATCTTATGTGAAGCTTACACTTGCAAGAAGCAGCATTTTCAGCGGAGAAGACAAGGTATTTGGTCTAGGTGCGAAGGACATGGAGGCAGGATATAAAGTAATTGTAGCGGTAATCTTACTTGGAATAAGCATAACTATTCTTGTAAATAGCGATATTATGCGAAAAAATATGAGACAAAGACTCATTCTTTCAGGTATAAACGAACAGGAAATATATGCTACGGTTATTAGCCTGATATTGATTACTGACATTGTATTTCTTTTGATTTTTATAAAATTAGCTAAGGTGATAGGAATAGGTGGTTAAGTGTATATCGGAATTAGATTAAAAAGTGAAATACTTAGATGGAGCTTGCTTCTTATTATCGAATTTTCTTTTACTTTTGCACTTGCTTTAGGTGTATTTAGTAAAAGCATGGAATCACGTGTATCCTTTAAGGTCTCTATAGTTGACGAAGATAACACGAAACTGTCTAAGAAGGCAGTAGCTATAATCAGCGGGCTAAGTGGAGTAACCCTTACAAGGGAAGATGAGGATGTAAAATATACAATAAAAAAAGGATATGAGGATAACTTTACTAAAGGTAGATTTGATGGACTCATTGTGGTTAGTAAAAACAGCTTAAAGCAGGGAATAAGTCTGTTAAACGACAGAATAGTAACCAAACTTATAAGCGATTATATTTATCTAAATCTGTACGATAGGATAAATTCAGTAGAAAGCCTAAGCTTTGAAAGCTATGCGAAAGACCTTGAAAAGACAAAGCTTAATAACGAGATTTTATTAATAAAAGTTAATGATGGCAAGCTCGCAGATAATCTTGCCACTGAGGTGGATTTCACATCTTATATAGCTTTATTCTTCTTACTTACACTTAGTATTAGCATAAGTATAGGAGCAGCATTAAAGCTAAATAAAATGAGAATAGGTGGACTTTTAGACAGATTAGAACTTTCAGGTACCAGTGAAACAAAGGTAATCATTGTGGACTTTTCAGCATCCTGTATCAAAAGTATGGGTGTAATGCTGCCTTTTATATTGTGTGGGTTTAAAACAAAGATATTTATAATAACAGCTGTGTTATTTGCTGTATATTCTGTTATAAGTTTGCTTATTGAGAGAGTATCAAAGTCTGAAGATATACTTGTAATTGTCTTAAGAAGTGTTATGATATTATTCTTAGGATTAGGGATGGTATTTAATTTTTATTATTAAGGAGAAACTCATATGTTTAGTGACAGAGTAAAGCTGCTTGGCAGAACATTTGAAAAGGGTGGCAGATTGCTGCTTAAAGACTCGTATACGGGGCTCTCATTCTACTGTAAGGGAAGTGTGAGGCTTACAATAACACCTGAAAAAGAGACAGATAAGGATAGCTGCCCATATGTTGGCGTGGTAATTGATGATGACCTCGAGGCTGTTAGGAAAATTGCGATAACCCATGAATTAAAAAATGTTAAAGCCACTAAGGGTGATGGAAAAGCTCATAAAATCGAAATAGTTAAACTTACAGAAGAACAATATGGTAATATATATTTTAGCGAACTTTGCTTTGAGGATGAGGATAGTGTTAAGAAGACCGAAAGCTATAATAAAAGTGTATTGTTCATAGGTGATTCCATAACTGCCGGTTATGGAGTGGACGGCATAGATGGAGAAGGGGATTTTACCACCTTTGAGGAAAATGTGCTAAGTTCATCAGCCATTCTTACTGCAAAGAGTATAAATGCTGAGGCTTATGTATTTGCAAGCAGCGGAAACGGCATCATATCCAGATGGATAGAGCCCGACAAAGATGAACCGAATAAAGACGGACTTATGCCTGTTATTTTCCCGTTTGAGAAGGATATCTTCCCTGAGGCTGATTATATATTTGTAAATCTTGGAACTAATGACAACAGCTACATAAAGGGCAAAGCTTGGAGAATAAACAGATTTAAGGAAGAGTATACGAAATTTATAGTAAAACTTAGAAAACTATACCCTAAGTCAATGCTATTTATTGCATTTGGTGTCATGGAGGATGAGCTGCTGCCTGACCTTGAAGCTATGGTAAACAATTATAAGGAAGACTACAAAGATGATAACTGCTTTTTTATAAAGCTTGATAAACAGCAGTTAAGTGAAGGGATTGGCGCAGCCGGACATCCAAGCCTTAACGTGAATAAGAGGGTTTCGGACACCTTGATAAAGGCAATTGAGAATAATTACTAGTAATAGAAAAAGTTAATTGGATTATTTATTTGATTTGTCTATTTTTATTGTATATTTTATACAAAGGTGTTATCATATATAGAGGTTAATACCTGATATTCATTTTAAGGAGGAAAAGAGGAAAAAATGAAAAAAAGATTATTAAGTTTGTTAGCTTGTGCCGCAATAGCTGTTACTACACTTGCGGGCTGTGGTTCAAAGACTGCTAACACAAATTCAGGAAGCGCTGCCACATCATCAAGCCCTGTAGTTTTGGAGTTCTGGACTATATCACTTAAGGCTAACTTTGAAGATTTCTTCAATAAGCTTATAAAGGACTACCAGACTGCTAATCCAAATGTAACCATCAATTGGGTTGATGTACCTTATGAGGATGTTCAGTCTAAGCTCGTTACAGCTGTTGCAGGTGGAACAGCACCTGACGTTGTTAACCTTAATACTCAGATGGCACTTACTCTTGTTGGCCAGGATGCCCTTGTTGACTTAAACAAGGCCGCTACAGCTGAACAGAAGGGCATATATATCGAAAGCCTTTGGAATTCAGCTAAGGTAGGAGACGGTGTTTATGCTTTCCCTTGGTATGCATCACCTGATATTATGTTCTACAACAAAGATCTTATAGAGAAGGGTGGAATCAAGGCTCCTTCAACCTTTGCCAAGGCTCTTGAGAGTGCTGAGAAGTTCCATAAAGATACCAATGCTTATCTTTTCTTGCCGGATGAGTTCTTCAACCTTTTAATTGAAGAAAATATTCCAATCTTAAACGCAGATAAGACAAAGGCAGCATTTAATACACAAGAAGCTGTAGACTTACTTAAAAAGTATAAGTCATATACAGATAAAGGTGTACTTCCAAAGACAAATTGGGGTTCTTGGGACGAAGCTCTTAAGCTGTTTGAATCAGGCAAGCTTGCAATTGTTAGCTCATCAGGTTCTTCACTTAGCAGAATTAAGGATGAAGCACCTGATATCTATAAGAAGATTGCTGTAAGTACACCACTTACAGGAAGTACCGGACTTAGCCGTAACCCACTTATGAACCTTGTAGTACCAACTGCAAGTAAGAATCAGGCAGAGGCTATCAAGTTTGCTAGCTACGTTACAGATGATGCAAATCAGCTTGCCTTCTGTAAGACAGTTTCCATCTTCCCTTCAACCAAGAAGGCAAGTGAGGACAGCTTCTTTACTTCTGATACCAAGACACTTGAAGGACAGGCAAGTGCTATGTCTGCAAAAGCAAGTCTTACTTCTCAGGACTTTTCACTTGGTGTAGCTAACCAGGGAACCATTCAGGCAGCTATTAACAAGGCTTATGAGGCTACTATAGTAAATGGTGATGATATCGAAGGTGCACTTAGACAGGCTGAAGAAGATGTTAATATAATCTTAGCAGATTCAAAAAATCAATAAATAATTTAATGGGGCTGTTACCTTGGGTAGCAACCCCATACTATTTTGGAGGTACTATGTTGGAAGGCAGTAAAGCTAGGAAAAACAGAAAGTTAAAGGAGACAGCAGCCGCTTATGCCTTTATGCTTCCTGCACTTATTATAATTTTCATTTTTACAATTATTCCAATATTTGCTAGTCTTGGACTGATGTTCTTTGACTACTCAGTTCTTGGAAAGACCAGATTTGTTGGATTAGGTAACTTTATCAAGGCTTTTAGTGACAGAGAGTTTATAATTGCTATCAAAAACTCACTTATATTTGTTGCAGTTGTTCCGGTTATTCAGATACTTGCAATACTATTATCTCTTTTAGCAAATATGAAATTGCCGGGTATTGGTATATTCCGTACCCTTTTTTATATACCGGTTATCACCTCTATGGTAGCGGTTTCTATCATCTGGGGCTTTATATTTAATTCAAGTGGAGTAATTAATACCCTTTTAAGCGACTTGGGACTGATTACTCAGCCACTTGGATTCATCAGTGACAAGAAAACAGCCATGCTCTGTCTTATGTTTATTACACTCTGGCAGGGACTTGGTTACTATATGATGATGTACCTTGCAGGACTTCAGGGAATACCATCAGAACTTAGTGAAGCAGCCAAAATAGATGGTGCAGGCACGCTAAAGGTGATTACAAGTATCATCATCCCACAGCTTAAGCCATTTATCTGGTTTTGTACACTTAACTCCATCATTTCAGCTATAGGTGTATTTGATGTAGTTTTTGTGCTTTCTAAGGGAGGGCCTGATAATGCAACCATGGTTATTAACTACTATTCATATACTAAGGCCTTCGGAGAGTTCCGATTCGGATATGCAGCCGCAGTTGGAGCAGTTCAGGCAGTTCTTACAGGTATAGTAAGTATAGCAGTATTTGTATATGGAAGAAGAGGAGGTATGACAAACAATGAGTAATGCTAAGAAAAGAATTAGAACCAAGGTATTGGTTTCAAATACTATATCATACATTCTCTTAATTACAATTGCTCTGATATGTGCAGGCCCATTTCTTTGGCTTTTGCTGTCATCACTTAGAACAGGAGCCAATATATATGACCTAAAGTTCAACCTGGATAGCTTTTCAATATCAAACTATACCGGTGTGATGGAATTTATGAAGCTTCATAAATACGTATGGAACACTATCGTGATTACCGCAGGGGCTATATCAATGGATGTAGTATTTTCTGCAATGTGTGCTTATCCTCTTGCAACTATGAATTTTAAGGGTAAAAATGTTATCTTTGCTATCCTGGTTGCAACTATGATAATTCCTGCTGCTGCCGGTATGATAATCAACTACCTCACGATTTCAAGGATGCATCTTCTTGACAATGCGTTGGGAGTAATCCTTCCTTCATCTGTCAAGACCTTTAGTATCATACTTCTTAGACAGGCCTATCTTGGAGTGCCCAAAGAACTAATCGATGCAGCCAAGATAGATGGTGCAGGGCAGTTTATTACCTGGCTAAAGGTAATGCTTCCGGGCATAGTACCAAGTATATCAACCATAGTCATATTTGACTTCATAGGTAACTGGAATGCCTTTTTGTGGCCTATTATCATATTCAAGGATCCTGCAAAGTACCCTCTTGCAACTGCTTTGCAGTACTTAAACGGTTCTTTTAGTTATAAGTTTGGTTATGTAGCGGCAGGTACAATCTTATCTATTATACCTGTACTTATCGTGTTTATGCTTTGTCAGAAAAATTATATAGAGGCTGTCAGTGGAGCAGTAAAGGGTTGATGATATGGAAAATACGGATATTAAGTTAATTACTAAGGATGATTTGGATGATATCCTCGCAATTTCGGGGGAATCATTTCCTGCTGAATATAATGTAACTAAGGTAAGTCTTAGGCAAAAACTGATAGATGATGCTGACAAGTTTGATGAAGGAAGCCTTATAATAAGAGAAGCCATATCAGGTAAGCCTATAGGATTTATCGGAACTAAGATATCACACAGCGAACTTTATCCTGATACCGGCTGGATAAGCATAGTTGCTGTAGCAAGAGATTATAGGCGCAATGGATATGGCAGGCTTCTTGTCTCCAAAGCCTTGGAGGCGCTTCACAGTGTAGGAGTCAAGAGAGTAAGTGTGGGACAGGAGTTTCATAACTTTTTCTCAGGAATACCTAATCCAAATGACGAGAATATGGGCTTCTTTAACGCTCTTGGGTTTGCTGTAAATGAAGGCAGCCACTTTGATTTGGAAGCTGTAATTACCGATAATACCTACATTGAGAGCTTTGATAATTCTGTATTTATCGGTGAATTTAAGGTTAAAACATATAATGATGATTATGATGAACTTATGAAGTTCTTAGATGCAGAATTTCCGGGAAGATGGGCTTATGAAGTTGACACAGCAATAAAGGCACATAAGGATCCATCTGAAATCGTGTTATTATGGGATAAAAGAGATAATAAAGTTGTTGGATTTTGCATATTGACATCATACAAGGATGATGAGGGAAAAAAGACCGGATATGGAGGGCTTGGTCCTATAGGTATTGCTAAAGCACTTAGAGGCAGACAGGTGGGGAATTTTCTGCTTCGCGAGTCCCTTGTTCAGGCAAAACTTAACGGCATAGTAAGAGTAAATATAGATTGGACCATCCTCGTTAAGTTTTATGGACAATTTGGGTTTATAGTAAAGAGGACCTACATAGCTGCTTATAAAGAATTACAGTAAAGGGATGATGGGATGATGACTAAGATTGTATTATTGCCACTGGATGAGAGACCTTGTAACTTCCTTTTTCCGGGGAAACTATATTCTCATGATGATATTGAAATCGTAACCCCGAATAGGCTCGGAGATAAAAAAATTCCAGCTGATTTGGAAGAGATAGACGAGTTTTTAATTAAAGAATGTAAGAATGCCACCGGTCTTGTGATATCACTTGATATGCTTCTTTACGGAGGACTTGTTCCATCAAGGATTCATCTTGAGAGTGAGGCTAAGCTTAAAGAAAGACTTAGAGTTTTAATGGACATAAGAAAAGCTAATCCAAGGCTTACTATCTACGCTTTTAATGTGATTATGAGGTGTCCGGCTTATTCAAGCAGCGATGAAGAGCCTGATTACTATGAAAATTATGGTAAAGAAATTCATGATTTGGGAGCAGCTCTTCATAAAAGCAGTTTAGGGCTTGAGAGCGATACACCTGTATGTGAGCTTACGGATAAGATACCTAAGGAGTACTTAGATGACTATACATCAAGAAGAAAGGTGAATAAGGCACTCAATTTAGCTTCACTTGATTTGATTAGCGAAAGAATCATCGATGCTCTGGTTATTCCTCAAGATGATTCCTGTAGATTTGGGTTTGCGGCCATTGACCAGGGAGAGATAAGAAAGGCTGTAGCAGAGAAGTCTCTTGAAGATACGGTACTTATGTACCCGGGTGCTGATGAGGTGGAGCTTACACTTATATCAAGGATGATAAATGTGCTTAAGAATAAAAAGCCTAAGGTGTATATCAAGTATGTAACAGACGCAGCAAAGAGCATAATTCCCCTTTATGAAGGAAACATGCTCTCAGGTACACTTAAATATCACATTCTTTCAGCAGGCTGTCAGCTGACGGACACATACGAGATGGCAGACATCATCCTGGTTGTAACTGCACCGGCAGGTAATATGGAGGAGGCTGCATATCAGCCCTCAACCAAGCCGGAGTATTATGCTGAAAGGAATCTCGCAGAGATGGTTGATTTTATAAAGGAGAGGCTTGATGAGGGAAAGATTGTGACTATTGCTGACAATGCCTACGCTAATGGAGGAGACTTGCAGGTGCTAAGGCTTCTTAATGCCAATAACCTGCTTATGAAGGTAGATGGCTATGCAGGCTGGAACACCTCTGCCAATACCATAGGCACAGCCATAGCTGAGGCTGTGGATGCCTATCATTATAAGATAACCAAAGCGCATCTTGATTTCCTTGGACAAAGATATATCGAGGATATAGGATATTGCTCGTTAGTTAGGACTAAAGTCACATCAGAACTTGATAAATATAGCATGAATTATTTTGATGTAAAAGAAAAAGAAGGGGTTATCAGCAGGATTGTTAAAGAAAGATTGAATGAATTTATTAGTAAAGAGCTTTCATCCTTAGGAGGGAAGCTTAAAATAAGCAGTTTAACTCATCCTTGGAAAAGGATGTTTGAGATTGATGTGGAAGTTGACTTCCATTCATAAAAAAGTTCGAGAAAATGTGAAATTTACCCTTAAGTTATAGTTCATCTTGTCCGATATATATAATAGTGTTTAGATGGCACACATTCTAATAGTGCACTGTTATAAAATACTATTAATATTTTTCAATGGAGGGAAAGATGAAAAAAACATCAATTAAGACAGTGATTGCTGCGTGTATTGTAGGTATGCTGATCCTCTCAAATGTGATTATGCGGCTTATTAACCAGAGCACAATCGAAAAGTATTTCACAAATCAGATACACGACGATATGTCAGTTATCATTGACCAGGCTGCAATGCGTATGGAGGCAGAGTTAAAGTCTGTTGAAAGAACAGTAGACGAGCTTTCAAGAAACACTATGCTTACCGACGATAAGGTATCTTGGAAAGACAAGGTTGCTTTCTTTAGTAAGAGATCTGAGGATCTTGGATTTACTAACTTCTTTTATACTGACAAAGCAGGTATGTGCGTGAACCTTACTGAAACTGCTGATAAGTTTGATGTTTCAGCCAATGATTACTTCAAACAGGCTATCCAGGGCAAGACCTCTATATCAAAGGTTAGAACCGATAACATAGATGGTTCAAAGATTGTTATAGTAGCTGCTCCCTTATACAGGAACGGTGAAATCGATGGTATATTTGCCGGAGTTAAGCCTACTAAGTTTATGAATGAAATCTGTGGTACATTTAAGTGGGAGAAGACAGGTATCCTTGCTGTATATGATGAGGATACTAACTTAATTGGACACACCGATCAGGAGCTTGTGAAGGATAAGATAAATATCTTAGAGAAGGCAAGTGATCCTGAATATAAAGAAGTAGCAGAATTCTTCCAGAATGAAATTATGACTAAGGAATCAGGAATAGGCGAGTATACCTTCCTCGGACAGAAAAAGCTTGCAGGATTTTATAACTTTGCTGAAAGAGGAATCACAGTTATAGTTTCTATTGACCAGAGCGAAGTATTTGATGCTGTGACAAAGCTTACAACATTACTCCTTATAGTTGGTCTTGTTATAATTGCAATAGGAGTTGTATTCTCATTTATCATAGCTTCAAGGATAGCTAAGCCTATCAATTCGCTTAAGGCTGATATAAATGAACTTTCATCATATAATCTCAGTGCTGCTCCTAAGAATGATTATTCTAAGAGAAGAGATGAGATTGGAGATATATACAGAGCTACTCAGGACCTCAAGAACAAATTCATCGAGATAGTTGAGAAGATGAAGCAGTCTTCTTCTGAGCTTAGTGCTTCCTGCAACAGCTTCTTAGAGAAAGCTGAGAAGGTAAGCCACTCATCAGAAGAGATTGCAAAGACTCTTGAAGAAGTTGCACAGGGTGTTACATCTCAGGCTGAGGATACTCAGGTTGGTGTAATTCAGGTACAGAACCTCAGTAACCTCATTGAACAAAACAGCACTAACCTTAAGATACTTGGTGATGCTTCAAACAATGCGGAGAATCTTAAGAATGAAGGTCTTGTTACTATGGAGGGACTTCTTAAGTCTACAGAGAACAGCAAGGCAATATCTAATGACATTAAGGAAGCTATTGACAATACACAGAGCTCAGTTGATGAGATTAAAGTTGCCGGTGAAATGATTCGTTCTATCGCTGAGCAGACCAACCTTCTTGCGCTTAATGCGGCTATTGAGGCTGCAAGAGCAGGTGAGGCAGGAAAGGGCTTTGCGGTTGTAGCTGAGGAAATCAGAAAGCTTGCTGAGAACTCAAGTAAGTTTACAGAGAATATCAACCAGTCAGTAAGCGAACTTTTAACAAGAACAGCTTATGCGGTTGAGAAGATAAATGAATCTACTGAAATTGTTGAGAATCAGTCACATAATGTAGATGAAGTTAGTGTACGCTTTGACGGTATATCTGATGCTATTACTGAGCTTAAGTCAGCTATGGACGAAATCGTAGCATCTAATAAGCAGTTCAGTGAGGCACAGGAGAAGCTGTACACAGTTATGGAAAATGCTTCTGCTCTTTCAGAAGAGAACTCTGCTTCAGCGGAAGAAATCTCAGCTTCTACACAGGAACAGGCTGCTACCTTTGAAGAGGTTAAGGATGAGAGCCAGGCTCTTATGGAACTCTCTAGAGACCTTGATGAGGTTATTCAGAAGTTTAAGTTGTAATTCTTATAAAAATGAAGTGGGTGCCGTAAGGTACCCACTTTTTTAACGCAAATAAACTTTTAGAACATATAAGCGGCGATATCAATATGGTGGCTTTTACGCTTATATAGCAATATTATTCAACCTCTAATATCACGCACTGATAAGGACTAAGCTTTATGGTGCTATCGTTTACAAATTCTACCTTCTTCATATTTGATAAGATATTAGTCTTGCATTTCTTTTCAAGCTTTACAGTTTTTTCTTCTTTCTCAAAATTGCCAAGTACAAGCAGGGTTTGTTTTTCGCCTTCTCTGTAAAATGCCATAAGATTATGCTCATTTTCAAGGTAAGGCACCACCTCTCCATAGACGATTGTATCCTTATATGCTTCATTTTTTCTAAGAGCAGTTAACTTCCTGTAGTAGTTAAGAACAGAGTTTTCATCATCTATCTGAGACTTTACATTGATTTTTTTGTATTTAGGGTTGACCATAAGCCAAGGAGTTCCTGTGGTAAATCCGGTATTGTCACTGTCATCCCACTGCATAGGAGTTCTTGCATTATCCCTGCTGAACTTCTTAACAGCATTAAATGCATCCTCTTTTGACAGACCTGCATCAAGTGCATTCTGATACTCACCTATAGAAGATATGTCATCTATTTCCTCCATACCTGTAAAATCACAGTTTTCCATACCTATTTCCTGCCCCTGATAGATGAAAGGAAGTCCCTTCATCATAAGCTGCATAGTTCCAAGAAGTTTCTTTGAGTCATCGTTTATATCACAGGTCTGAAGGAAATAACTGGCACCTCTTGGTAAATCGTGGTTTTCTATGATTGTAGAAATATAACCTAAATCATTTACTCTAGCTTGAGTTTCAAAGCAGCAGTTTCTATAGTCATCAGGTGTAATTGGCTTTGCAGCATACCACCCCTTGTCACTCTTGCCAAATCCTACCTCGTTAAAGTCAAACATAGTTGAAAAATGGCCGTCATCACCTATAAATATAGGGATATCCTCCGTTCTGTCTGTAAATACCTCTCCAACTGTAAATGCGTCGTGTTTATCAAAGGTATGTAGTCTAAGCTCATGAAGGTAGGTATCTACATTTTTTGCATCACCAAGCATCTTCGCACATATAACGGTGCCATCTTCCCTGTCGGGAGGATAGTTATAAGAGGTAAATGGAAGAGCCTTGCTTATATTCATTATGGCATCGACTCTAAAACCTGCAAGCCCCTTATCGAGCCACCAGTTAATCATTTTGTAGATTTCATCACGAAGCTTAGGGTTCTCCCAGTTTAAATCCGGTTGCTTTTTATGAAAGAGGTGAAGATAATATTTATCAGTTCCTTCAATCTTTTCCCAGGCACTTCCGCCAAAGTAGGAGCGCCAGTTATTTGGAGGGTTGCCATTTACTCCGTCTTCTATGAAAAAATATTTGGCATACTCACTATCCAGATCTGCCATAGCTTTCTTAAACCATTCGTGCTCGTCAGAACAGTGATTGATAACCAAGTCCATCAAGATGTACATATTTCTCTTCTTTGCCTCTACAAGCAATTCATCCATATCAGCCATGGTTCCAAATCTTGGATCTATATCATAGTAATCCGCTATATCATAGCCCTGGTCAGCAAGCGGAGAAGGATAGCAGGGTGAAAGCCATATGATGTCAACACCCAGCTCCTTAAGGTAATCAAGCTTGTTAATTACACCTCTTAAATCGCCTATTCCATTTCCTTTTGTATCCAAAAAGCTCTTTGGATATATTTGATATGCTACCTTTTCGTGCCACCATTTTTTCTTCATCTATACTCTCCTTTAATCATTATTTCGTCACCATTTGAATGTAATTATTCTGCAATCAGTCTTACACTATCCTGACACTTGTATAATATAACAAACTAAAGGCTATATCAATACTTAATAGAATTATTTGATTATCTAAGGGAATTGATATATACTATCTAAGTACGATAAAATTTAAGTTGATGTATAAAAGTGATGGAGATTAAGGAGCTTTCTTATGTATGAATTATATATTAAACAGAAGGTATTTAAGATAACTGACCACTATGAGGTTATGGATTCAAATCAAAATCCTGTCTATCGTGTAGATCAGGACTTCAGACTGGTAGGCAATACAGTACATGTTAGCAGGATGGACGGCAGTGAGGCCTTTGTTATCAATAAAAGGGTGCTTACAATAATGCCTAAGTATGATGTCGATTTTAGCAATGGGAAAACGGCATTTATTAAGCAAAAATTTACTTTTTTTATAAAGTCAATAGATATGTATTTTGATAATAAGTTACTTAGTCTCGATGGAAGCTTATGGGATTTGGATTTTAGAGTGTTTTCTGATAACAATGAGATTGGTAATATCAGTAGGAAAATTCTTGCTTGGGGGGATACCTATGTAATTAGCGTATTTGATCCTGAATTTGAAGAAGCCTTGCTGGCACTGACAATTGCGGTTGACAATATTAAGGATAATGAAGGAAACGGTTGATTGGAGAGTAAATGACAGAAAAAATATATCTGGTATCGCTTGGCTGCGATAAAAACCTTGTAGACTCAGAAATTATGCTTGGGCTTTTAAGTAAAGAAGGCTATGCGATAACTAATGAGCTTAGTGAAGCTGACTATGCCATAGTAAATAGCTGCTGCTTCATTGGGGATGCAAAAGAAGAAAGTATAAATACAATTATAGAAATAGGGGAACTTAAAAAAGAAGGTAAGCTTAAAGGACTCATTGTGACAGGCTGTCTTGCACAAAGATACCAGTCAATGATTACTGATGAACTTCCTGAGGCAGATGCTGTTATAGGTACAACTGCTTATGATAACATTGTATCTGCCATTGCTGAGATAAAGTCTAAAAATGGCTTAGCTGATAAATCTCTCTACATAGAGGACCTTGAAAGGCTGGCTGGAGGAGAGGAACACAGACTCGTGCCTGCCGGAGAGATTTCATCTTATATTAAGATAGCGGAAGGCTGTAACAAACGCTGCACTTACTGTATTATTCCGTATATCCGTGGTAATTATAGAAGTATTCCTATGGAAACAATTGTTAAAGAGGCAGAAGAGTTGGCTAAACAGGGAACAAAAGAGCTTCTTTTGGTGGCTCAGGAGACTACACTGTATGGAGTTGACATTTACGGTAAGAAAGCACTTCCTGATTTAGTTCACGAATTATCAGAAATAAGTGGAATTGAATGGATAAGACTGTTATACTGTTATCCGGAAGAAATAACAGATGAGATAATTGAAGCAATCAAGAATGAAAAAAAGGTCTGTCATTACATAGATTTGCCTATTCAGCATAGTTCTGATGCAATTCTAAGGAAAATGGCAAGAAAGACAAATCAGGCTGAACTGAGGGAGAGAATTGCTAAACTTCGTAAAGAGATACCTGATATCACCCTTAGGACTACACTTATCACAGGTTTCCCGGGTGAAACTGAAGAAGACTTTAAGGAGCTTTACAACTTTGTAGACGAGATGGAATTTGACCGTCTGGGGGTGTTTACATATTCTGCCGAGGAGGGTACTCCTGCTGCTGAAATGGATGGTCAGGTAGACGAAGAAGTAAAAACCGCCAGAAGGAATGAAATAATGGAGCTTCAGCAGGAGATATCGGCTGAAAAAGCAGAGGGTAGAATAGGGAAGGTCTATGAAGTCCTTGTTGAAGGCACGGTACCTGTTGATTCTGTTAATGGCGAGGCTTTTGCTTCAATTATGGAGGTAAACGAAGATGGAAAGAAAGTCTATATAGGAAGAACCTATATGGATGCTCCTGATGTTGACGGACAGGTGTTTTTTGAATCTGACTACGAAATTATGTCAGGTGAGCTTGTGGAGGTTGAAATAATTGCCTCAGACGAGTATGATTTATTTGGAGTATTGATTTAGGAGGAGATAATATGAATCTGCCTAATAAGATTACGGTATTCAGGATACTTATGATACCATTTTTTGTGGCATGTATGCTTATTAAAGAAATCCCATATCATGAGATTATAGCGGGAGTAATATTTATAATTGCTGCACTTTCAGACCTTGTTGACGGCAAGATAGCAAGACGATTTAATCTTGTCACCAATTTTGGTAAGTTTATGGATCCGCTTGCGGATAAGCTGCTTGTTCAGTCTGCCCTGCTTTGCTTTGTTGCGAACGGACTTTTACCTGCCTGGATTGCAATTGTTATAATGAGCAGGGAGTTTATTATAAGCGGTTTTAGGCTTGTTGCTGCAGATAAAGGAATAGTGATAGCGGCTGGTTACCTGGGAAAGCTTAAAACCGTATTTCAGATGGTGATGAGTGTTATGTTGATTTTCCATTTTTCTCATCCTGTTTGGCTTGCTACGGAGCAGATTTTTATATGGGGTTCACTCATACTGACAATTGTTTCACTTATTGATTATTTTATCAAAAATAAAGATGTGCTAAAGGAAACAAAGTAATGAAACTTGAAGAAGAGGTAGTTCAAAGGCTATTAGAGAAAAAATTAACAATTACAACGGCAGAGTCCTGCACAGGAGGACTAATAGGTGCCACTATTGTAAATGTATCCGGTGCTTCAGGCTGTTTTAACGAGGGCTATATTACTTATGCAAATGAAGCAAAAGTGAGGCTTTTAGGAGTGAAGGAAGAAAACATAAGTAAATACGGCGTGGTCAGCGATATAGTTGTTAAAGAGATGGCAAAAGGGGCATTAAAGTCTGCTTCTGCCGACATAGCGGTAGCTGTATCGGGGATAGCAGGCCCGCTTGGCGGTAGCCCTTCAAAGCCTGTAGGTACTGTGTTTATTGGTCTTTGCATTAAGGATAAAAATACGAAAGCTCTGTCTTGTAGAGCCTATGAATTTCATTTTCAGGGTGATAGAACAGAGATTAGACATAAAACTGTACAGGAAGCATTAAAAATTATTCTATCTGCCACATAATTGACAACAACCCTCCTTATTCTATATATGTGATAATAGGAAAGGAGGGTTCAATGTTTAAAAAATTAAGAGGAATTATATTGTGTGTAGTAGCCGCTTCCCTGGTTTTGACTTCGTGTGGAAACAAAGCGGATAATGATAAAAAAGAAGCTTCTAAAACTGAATCATCTGTCGGAAATTCTGTAAATGGTTCATCAAGTGTAGTAAATACTGTGATAAAAGTTCCTGAAAAGGGTGGAAATTCTAAGCATATAAGCATTACTCAGCAAAAGGTGACCATATATTCTGTTGATGCTGAAAGTGATAAGATACAAGCTAAAAACAGTATGATAACCATAAAGGAAGAACTGATACCTCAGGATATTATTGATGCTGTATTGTTTGAACTTGATGACTTGATAGATGGTGATGCAATTGCTAATACCTTGACAGACAAGGATTCTGTTACGATAAATTTTATTACCAAGAACAAAGACTACCCTTTTGGAAAGAAGTCTCAGGTAGAGGATGTTGTTGTACTTGATTGCATATCGTACAGTATATTTGACAATTTTAAGGATTTTAAGAAAATTTATTTTAAATTGAATGGAGAGGCATTTAGGTCGAAACAGCTTAAGCTGTCAGATACTAAGCCGTTTATGATAAATGAGTAAAGTATTGGTAATAGGTGCCGGAGCTGCCGGTAGCATGGCTGCTATATTTGCGGCGAGGGCGGGAAATGATGTCATTGTATTTGAAAAAAATGCCAAGACCGGTAAGAAGATTTATATTACAGGTAAGGGGCGCTGTAACCTTACTAATGCTGTAGAAAATGAGGAGCTTATAAAGAACACCATACGGAATCCTAAGTTTATGTACAGTGCCTACTCAGCATTTTCAAGTAACGACACTATTGGTTTCTTTGAGAAACTAAATTGTCCGATAAAGGTAGAGAGAGGAAATAGGGCATTTCCCGAAAGTGACCATTCCTCAGATATAATCAAAGCACTTGATAAGGCAATGGAAGAGGCAGGGGTCAAAGTCAGATATAATACACCTGTAGAACAGCTTGTTATCAGTGATGATGGAGCCACTATAAAGGGTATTAAACTAAGAGATGGTAAGATGGTTGAAGCCGATAAGGTTATTGTGGCTACAGGTGGAATATCCTACAGGTCAACAGGCTCAACAGGGGATGGGTATGAGTTTGCAAAGCAGGCAGGGCATACCGTCAAAGATTTAAGGCCCAGTCTTGTAGCCCTTGAGGTAAAAGAGAGCTTTGTAAAAGAACTTGAAGGTCTTTCACTAAAAAATGTCAGAGTTATAGTTAAGAACGGTAAGAAGACTTTGTTTAATGAACTAGGCGAGATGCTATTTACCAGAAACGGCGTAAGCGGTCCTCTTATTCTCTCTGCAAGCAGTATTGCAGGTGACATATTTTATAGTGAGGGTGGAGAGTTAAGTATAGACTTAAAGCCTGCACTTACTGAGGATGAACTGGACGCAAGACTTCTTAGGGATTTTACTGAGTTTAGGGCTAAGGCGCTTAAGAATGCTCTTGATAAGCTCTTGCCTAAAAGCCTAATTCCTGTTTTTCTAGAGAGAACAAAAATTAATACAGAAAAAAAGGCAGGGGACTTAACTAAATCAGAAAGAAGTGTTATAATAGGGTTGCTTAAGCATTTTACACTGCAGGTAACAGGGCTTAGAGGCTATGAAGAAGCAGTTATAACAAAAGGTGGAGTATCTGTTAAAGAAATCAATCCTAAAACAATGGAGTCTAAGTTAGTGAAAGGACTTTATTTTGTTGGAGAGGTCTTGGATGTAGATGCTCTTACCGGTGGATTTAACCTGCAGATTGCGTGGTCTACAGGTGTAGTTGCAGGTAGTGATATTATTTAATTAAGGGGGTATTACAATGAATAAGCTAAACACAGACAAGGCACCGGCAGCAATCGGACCATACAGCCAGGGTGTAGAGGTACAGGGACTTGTATTTACAAGTGGTCAGATACCAATCAATCCGGCAGTAGGAAAGATTGAGGCAGAGGGAATTGAGGCTCAGGCAGAACAGTCTTGCAAGAATGTTGAGGCTGTACTTGAAGCAGCAGGTCTTTCTATGAATGATGTAGTAAAGACAACCTGTCTGCTTGCCAACATGGAAGACTTTGCGGTATTTAATAAAGTATATGAGAAATACTTTATTAGCAAGCCTGCAAGATCCTGCTTTGCAGTAAAAGCACTTCCGGCAGGTGCATTGGTTGAGATTGAAGCTATTGCTTCTAAGTAAAATAATGAGGGACAAACGGAGCCTCACTTCGTTTGTCCTTTAATCAAACTAAGAGGATATAATGAACAAAGAAATAGCAATTGACGGACCTGCGGGGGCCGGTAAAAGTACCATAGCAAAAAGAGTGGCCGAAAAGTTAGGACTAATCTATGTAGATACAGGTGCTATGTTTAGAGCGATTGCCCTTTACATGACGGGAAAGTGTGTCAAAAGCAATGAGACTGACAAAGTTAAAGAAGAGTTAAATAACATCCGTCTTGACATAGTCTATGAAAATGGTGAACAGCAGATTATATTAAATGATGAAAATGTGAGCAGGCTTATTAGAAATCCTGAAATAAGTAAGGCTGCATCTTCATTTGCACAGGTTCCCGAGGTAAGGGAAAGGCTTTTAATACTGCAAAGAGAACTGGCTGACAAAAGACCTGTAGTTATGGATGGAAGAGACATAGGTACAAAGGTACTTCCTTCTGCGGCGGTTAAGATATTTTTAACTGCAGATGTGAGGGTTAGGGCCGAGAGAAGATATAAAGAACTTACTGATAAAGGTGAAAAGGTTAATTTAGAAGACATTATGTCCGATATAAAGAGTAGGGATGAGCAGGATATGAATAGAAAGGTTTCACCTCTTGTACAGGCCGGTGATGCTGTGTTGGTTGATACATCTTCACTTAGCATTGATGAAGTGGTTGATACCATAATAAAAATAGCCTGTGACAAGAATCCTGACTTTATCTAGAGTCTCTTAGAAAGGGAAACTATATTTGGAAATTAAGGTTGCTAAGAATGCAGGTTTTTGTTTTGGTGTAAAGCGGGCCATAGAGCTTGTCAACAAACTTTCATCTGAAGGAAAGCCTGTATACACTTATGGAGATATTATCCATAATGAGAGTGTGGTAAAGGAGCTTGAAGAAAAGGGAGTAAGGGTTGTAAATGACTTGGATGAGCTAAAGAACCTTGAAAAGGGAACTTTGGTTATAAGATCTCACGGAATACCTAAGTCTGATTACGATAAGTTAGCTGATTTGGGAGCTGAATTTCAAGATGCTACCTGTCCCTTTGTAAAAAAGATACATAAGCTTGCAAGGGAGTATTCAGAGGAGCCTGACAATCAAATTGTCATTGTAGGCTCAAGAAATCATCCTGAGGTTATAGGTATAAAGGGCTGGTGCCTGACTGAGCCGGTTATATTTGAAACTAAGGAGGAAGCCGAGGCTTATAACGGAAATCCTTTAAAGAAACATGTTATTTTGGCTCAAACTACATTTAATTTAAATAAATTTCAAGATATAGTTGAAATTTTAGAGAAAAAGAGATATTATAGTATTGTTTTGAATACTATCTGCGATGCTACATCAAAAAGGCAGACTGAAACGGAAAAACTTGCGGGAGAAGCAGATGCAATGATAGTTGTTGGTGGCAGACATAGCTCCAACACCCAAAAATTATACGATATATGTATAAAAAAATGTGTTGATACTTACTATATACAGACACCTGAGGACTTGGATATAAGGAAACTAAGACTTTTTCGTTGCGTAGGTATTACAGCAGGGGCTTCAACCCCAAATAATATTATTGAGGAGGTTCGGACCAGAATGGCTGAAATGAGTTTTGAAGAAATGCTTGAGGAGTCTTTAAAGACTACCAGACACAACGGAGAGGTGGTAGAAGGAACTGTAATAGCTGTTAAGGAAGATGAGATTATCCTTAACATTGGATATAAAGCAGATGGAATTCTTACAAAGAGTGAATATTCCAACACTCCTACTGACCTTACTACTGTTGCTAAGGTTGGAGATAAGATGGAAGTTAAGGTACTTAAGCTTAATGACGGAGATGGACAGGTGCTTCTTACATATAAGCGCCTTGCTGCAGAAAAGGGCAATAAGCGCCTTGAAGAAGCTTTTAACAACAAAGAGGTACTTAAGGCTAAGGTTAGCCAGGTACTTAATGGTGGTTTAAGCGTAGTAGTTGATGAGGCTAGGGTATTTATCCCTGCAAGCCTTGTATCAGATACTTATGAGAAGAATCTTGATAAGTACGCTGGTGAGGAAATTGAGTTTGTTATCAGCGAGTTCAATCCTAAGAAGAGAAGGGTTATCGGTGATAGAAAGCAGATTCTTACAGCTAAGAAGAATGAGCTTAAGAAGGCTCTTTTCGAGAAGCTCGCAGTTGGACAGGTTGTTGACGGAACAGTTAAGAATGTAACTGATTTCGGTGCATTTATAGATCTTGGCGGAGCAGATGGACTTCTCCACATCTCAGAGATGAGCTGGGGACATATCGAGAATCCTAAGAAGGTATTCAAGGTTGGCGATATGGTTAAGACCTTCGTTAAAGATATTCAGGGTGAGAAGATTGCTTTAAGCCTTAAGTTTGAAGATCAGAACCCATGGGCGGGTGCAGAAGAGAAATTTGCAGTAGGTAAGATTGTTACCGGTAAGGTTGCCCGTATGACTGACTTTGGTGCATTTATTGAGCTTGAGCCGGGTGTAGATGCTCTTCTCCACGTATCACAGATTGCTAATAATCATGTTGAGAAGCCAAGCGACGTACTTAAGACAGGCGAGGAAGTGACAGCAAAGGTTGTTGATTTTAACGCTGAGACAAAGAAGATTTCACTTTCTATCAAGGCTCTTTTAGCCGGAACAGAGGAGAAAGAAGAGAAAGCTTCTGATGATTCTGAAGATAGCCAGGCAGAATAATTTGTCAGGTTTTGCTCAGCTTATGCAGTTAGATCTGTATGAGCTGGGCATTTTTAATGTGACAGGAAATTTCTCCAAAATTACCTGTCACATTAAAATAATGATATACACTTTTAGTACTTATAACTCGAATAATATACGAACATGGAGGTAAGTATGAGCGATTACGAGAGTTTTAAAAAGCAGATATATACCTTGTCTTCGATTGATTTGGATGCTTATAAAGAGAAACAGATGAAGAGAAGGATAGATTCTCTTATTGCAAAAAATGGATTTAAGACTTATGATGATTATGTAAAAGGATTGAAGACTGATAAAGACCTTTATGATGCGTTTATAAACTATCTAACTATAAATGTATCTGAATTTTGGCGCAATCCTGAGCAGTGGGCTATCCTTGAGAAAGACATAATTCCTTATCTTATGAAGAAGGATGGAAAGAATATTAAAATATGGAGTGCTGCCTGCTCTACAGGTGATGAACCATATTCACTTGTTATGTTGCTTCTAAAATTTGTTCCACTTAACCAGATTAAGATAATTGCTACAGACATAGACAATCAGGTGCTCGAGAAGGCTAAAATGGGAGTGTACAGCTATAATAGTGTGAAGGGCTTACCTAAGGAACTTCTAGAAAAGCATTTCACCAAGCTTACAGCTACTTCTTACAAGATTAATGATGATATTAAGTCAAGAGTTGAATTTAAGAAGCATAATCTCCTTAAAGATCCTTATCCAACAGGCTGTTCTATGATAGTTTGCAGAAATGTAGTAATATATTTTACGGATGAAGCTAAAAATGAGGTATTTAAGAAGTTTCATTCAGTCCTAAAGCCTGAAGGTGTGCTCTTTGTAGGAAGTACAGAGCAGATTATTCAGTCAGCTGCTATAGGATTTAAACCACAGTATTCGTTTTTCTACATCAAACAGTAAATAATAGATAGGTGGTAAAAATAAATATGATTAAAGTTGCATTGGATGTAATGGGTGGCGATAATGCGCCTTATGAGATAGTCAAAGGAGCTGTCCTTGCTGTTAATGAGAATAAGGAGCTTAAGGTTTATCTTGTAGGTCAGAGTGCGGTCGTTCACGATACGCTTAACAGATTAAGAGGCGAAGGCCTCGAAATCAACATGAATGCACTTGAAATAATAGAGGCGTCTGAGGTTATTACAAATGATGAGGCACCGGTTATGGCAATCAGAAAGAAGAAGGACTCATCGATTTCTGTTGCAATGAGGCTAGTGAAGGAAGAAAAGGCAGATGCCTTCGTTTCTGCTGGTTCTACAGGGGCTGTTCTTGTAGGAGGACAGCTAGTTGTCGGAAGGCTTAAGGGAGTTGAGCGTTCTCCTCTTGCATCACTTATCCCAACGCAAAAGGGTGTATCTTTGCTGATTGACTGTGGAGCCAATGTGGATTCAAGGTCTGCTCACCTTATTCAGTATGCCGTTATGGGTTCAATATATATGGAAAATGTAATCGGTATTAAGAACCCTAAGGTTGCCATAGTGAATGTCGGTGTAGAAGAAGAGAAAGGAAATGCGCTTGTAAAGGAAACCTTCCCGCTGCTCAAATCCCGTTCAGATATTAACTTTGTAGGTAGTATTGAATCAAGACAGATTCCTTACGGAGATGCGGATGTAATAGTGTGTGATGCCTTTGTAGGTAATGCTATATTAAAGCTTTTTGAAGGAGTTGCTGCAGTTCTTCTTGAAGAAATCAAGAAGGGACTTTTAAGTACTACTATGAGTAAGATAGGAGCCATGCTATCAAAAAAGGCACTTAAAAACACATTGTCTATGTTTGATGCTACTAAACATGGCGGAGCCCCTATGCTTGGACTTAATGGACTTGTAGTTAAGACTCACGGCAATGCAACACATAACGAAATTAAAAATGCTCTTATTCAGTGTATCAGCTTTAAAAATCAGGGAATTAACGATAAAATAAAGCAGTACTTATCAGAATAAGATGTAATAAAGGAGGAAATATGGAACTGGATAAAATTAAAGAAATTGTTGCAGGAGTACTTCATGTGGATGAAAACAGTATAACTGCAGACACAAAATTTGTAGATGATTTGGGTGCAGACTCACTTGATCTTACATCAATCGTTATGGAGATAGAGGAACAGTTTGGAATTGAAATTCCTGATGACGCTATTGCTTCTATCGTAACGGTTGGCGATGCTGTAGAAAAGCTTGAAGAAGCTAGCGAAAGGTAAATAATACCAAAGTTTGATGCCCCGCCATATGTTTGCGGGGTATTTCATTTTAGAAGGGGGAAAATAACTTGAGTTTATTTATTAAACCTGAGAAAGCCGATAAAATCGAACAAACAATAGGATATGAGTTTAAGGATAGAAAGCTCCTTACTAATGCATTTTCTCATAGTTCATTTGTAAACGAAAAGCATCTTTCCAAGTCTGACTGCAACGAGAGAATGGAATTTTTGGGAGATGCGGTATTGGAACTGGCAACGAGTGAATTCCTGTTTAACAGACATAAGGATATGCAGGAGGGTGAGTTAACAAAGCTTCGTGCAAGGCTTGTGTGTGAGCAGGCTCTAGCCTACAGTGCCAGAGAAATGGATTTGTCTGATTATTTGCTTTTAGGACATGGAGAGGCTATAACAGGTGGCAGAAATAGGGATTCTATACTTTCTGACGCACTTGAAGCTCTTATAGGGGCGATTTATCTTGACGGTGGTCTTACTAATGCGAAAGAGTTTATTGAAAGGCATGTATTAAATGATATTGAACACAAGAAACTCTTTTTTGATAGTAAAACTATCTTTCAGGAGATGGTACAGAGTGAGAATCTAGGTACCATCAAATATAAGCTGCTGGATGAATACGGCCCGGACCACGACAAGAAGTTTAAGGAAGCAGTTTATATTGGCACACGTGAGTATGGTATAGGCGAAGGCCATACAAAGAAGGCGGCAGAACAGGTTGCGGCTTATAATGGAATTTTAAAACTAAAGGCTGAAAGAGGAGAAGATAGCGATGTACCTAAAAAGTGTTGAAATACAGGGGTTCAAATCCTTTGCCAATAAAATTGTCTTTTCCTTTGAAAGTGGCATAACAGGCATAGTTGGACCTAACGGAAGCGGTAAAAGTAATGTTGCTGATGCCGTGAGATGGGTACTTGGTGAGCAGAGTGCAAAGCAGCTTCGTGGAGCAAAGATGGAGGATGTTATCTTCTCAGGTACGGAAATAAGAAAAGCACAGAGCTTTGCCTATGTTGCAATCACCATAGACAATTCAGATAAGGTACTTCCAATAGAATATGAAGAGGTTACAATTGCAAGAAGGGTATACCGTTCAGGAGAAAGTGAATATCTTATTAATGGGCATAACTGCAGGCTTAAAGATGTAAGTGAGCTTTTCCTTGATACAGGTATTGGTAAAGAAGGTTACTCAATTATAGGGCAGGGACAGATTGAGAAGATTATAAGCGGGCGTCCTGAGGACAGGCGTGAGCTTTTTGATGAAGCCGCAGGAATAACCAAGTTTAAGAAAAGAAAAGCTGAATCCATTAAGAATCTGGAAGAGGAAAGCGCTAATCTTGCCAGAGTAAATGATATAATGTCTGAACTTGAAGGGCGGATTGGTCCTCTTGCGAGGCAGGCTGAGGCTGCAAAGTTATATCTTAGTTACAGGGATGACCTAAAGAAATATGAGATTATCAATTTTACCAACGAATATGACCATTTGGCTGATGCTAAATCTAAGGCGGAGTCAGATAAGGCTTTGGCGGAAAACAATCTTAATGAGGCAAATACAAAGTATGAGGGCATAAAGGAAGAGTATGAGAAGCTTGAAGCCTTGTTAAATGAAAAGTCAGGGATGATTGATGAAACTTCAAATCTAATAGCTGAGAATCAGGTTGCAAGAGAGAAGGCTGACGGTGAACTTAAGCTTATAAAGGAGCAGATTAACTCCATAAACAAAAACTCTGAAAACAATGCTGAAAGGCTCAAACAGGCTCAGTTAAAGCTTGATAACAGCACAAAAGAAGAAACCGAAGTGAACCTTAAGCTTAATGAAATTATTACGAAAGAGGATAACTTTGCAAAAGAAGAGTCCGAGCTAAATGAGGAACTGGAGGCTAAACTTGGCTTAAAAGCTAACCTTGAAAAGGAAAAAGAGTATAAGCTTAGCGAAAAGGCAGGAAAAGACAAAGAAAAGGCTGAGGCTGCAGGTCAGATTGAGCTCTATAAGGCAAATCTTGAACAGAATAAGATAAAAAAGCTGGAGCTTAATCAGAAGATACTTAGAAATAAAGAAACAAACGATGGTCTTAAGTCTCAGTATGACTCTGCATCTGAAAAGATTAATGAACTTACTGCAAATCTCTTAAAACTTGAGGCTGTAGAATCTGATGCCAAGGAGCTTATCGAAAAGTTTACAGGAGACAGAGCAAAGAAAGAAAAGGAAGTATCAGATAAGCAAAGGGTTATCCTTGGTGCAAAGGCTACACTTAATTCCCTTATGAATATGGCTGAAAAGTACGATGGATATGGCAATGCCGTAAAGCGTATAATGGAGCATAAGAAGGAAGAAACAGGAATCATAGGTGTTGTTGCTGACATTATAAAGGTTAAGCCAAAGTATGAGACAGCTGTAGAAACTGCAATTGGTGGTGCCATCCAAAATGTAGTCACTGACAAAGAAGCTACTGCAAAGCGAACCATTACCTGGCTTAAAGAAAATAAGCTTGGAAGGGCAACCTTTCTCCCTCTTGATGCTATGACACTTCATAACCCGGGTAACTTCGGCGGTGCACTTAATGAAGAGGGGATAATAGGGGTGGCTGCCTCCCTTGTTGAGTATGAGCCTAAGTATGCAGGTCTTGTAAGCCACATCCTAGGACGTACCCTTGTAGCCGACAATATGGACTCAGCTACAAGAATAGCCAGAAAATACAGGTATTTCTTAAGAATAGTTACCCTGGATGGAGAGCAGCTAAGTCCCGGAGGCTCTATCTCAGGTGGTGCATTTAAAAACTCTAGTAATCTGCTTGGAAGAGCAAGAGAAATTGAGGAGAAGAAGGAGGGACTTGTTTTTCTTGAAAATGAGTATGAAGAGCTTAAAAAGGAGCTTGAAGGCATTAGAGCTTCGCTATCTGATACTAAGCAGAGTCTTGCAATTTACAAGGAAAACATGTCTGAACTTAAGGTTAGCCTTAATACAGAAATAAATGCAAGAAAGCAGCTTGAGCATAGAATATCTGAGACTGAACAAGGGCTTAACGAGATTAAGCTTGATGGTATTAATCTTGATAAAGAGCGTGACTTCACGGAAAAAGAAATAAAAAGACTTAGTGCCATAATTGCTTCTGACGATAAAAATGAAGCGCAGTCTGTAGAACTTGATGATATTATTAAGAAAATTGAAGAGACAGACAGGTCGATAGCTGAGATAAATGCAAAAATAAATCAGTCTAAGATAGCTGAAAGTACTGTACTTACTGAGAAGAACTTCATAAATGAAAATCTTGTAAGAATAAACAGAGATAAGCAATCTGCTGAGGAAGAGATCTCTGAGCTTAAGAAGCAGAACGAAGAAATTGCAGTCAGCCTTAAAGAAAAGCAGACTGAAATCGAGAAGCTTATAAGTGAAATTGAAAACCTCGCTGTAGAAATTGAAGCGGCTGAGAAAAATAAAAAAGCTCTTATTACAGAGAAAGATGCGATATCAGGAAGCCATAAGTCATTCTTTAACAAGCGTGAAGAAATAGCCGAGCTTAGGGCGAGCCTTGATAAAGAAGTGTACAAGCTAGGAGGCATCATAGAAAAGGCTGATGCTAGCCTTGAAGCAATGGTAGGCTATATGCTTGAGGAGTACGGAGTAACGTATTCTGAGGCTGTTAAGAATAAGGTTGATACCGATGAGGAATACACAAGCTTCACCCTTAAGAAGATGATTAACAATCAAAAGAATCTTATAAAAGAGCTTGGAAATGTCAATATAGGAGCTATTGAGGAGTACAGGGAAGTAGGCTCAAGATATGAGCTTCTTAAAACTCAGGCAGAGGACATAATAAAGGCTGAGGATGCCTTAAGGGTGGTTATTGAAGAGCTTGATAGAAGGATGAGAGAGCAGTTTGATGAACGCTTTAAGGACATAAATGAGCAGTTTAATCTTGCCTTTGAAGAGCTGTTCGGAGGTGGTAAGGGGAGGCTTGAGCTTACAGAAGGAGAGGATATACTTGAAGCAGGAATTAAGATAATAGCACAGCCACCGGGAAAGAAACTTCAGAATATGATGCAGCTTTCAGGCGGTGAAAAGGCACTTACTGCTATTGCACTTCTTTTTGCCATTCAGAACCTTAAGCCATCCCCTTTCTGTCTTCTTGATGAGATAGAAGCGGCTCTTGATGACTCCAATGTAACCAGATTTGCGGATTATTTACATAAGCTTACAAAGAACACCCAGTTCATAGTTATTACACATAGAAGAGGTACAATGAATGCCGCAGACGTACTCTACGGTATAACCATGCAGGAAAAGGGTGTATCTACCATGGTTTCGGTTAACCTTATAGATGCTGATATAAAGTAGAAAGGGATGAGATAATGGGATTTTTCAGTAAACTTGCAGAAGGACTTACAAAAACCAGAAACAACATAATGAACAGTGTCTCCAACATCTTTACGGGACACGACATAATAGATGATGATTTTTATGAAGAGCTTGAAGAAACTCTTATAATGGCGGACCTTGGGATAACTACAACCACCTCTGTTATCGAGAATTTAAAGGACAAGGTGAAGGAGTTAAAGATAAAGGATCCTGCTGATTGTAAGAAGTTACTTATGGACAGCCTTAAGGAGCAGATGCAGGTAAAGCCTGATGCTTATGATTTTGAAAATAAAAAGTCTGTTGTCCTTATGATAGGTGTAAACGGAGTAGGTAAGACTACATCTGTAGGAAAGCTTGCAAGCCAGCTTAAGAACTCGGGAAAGAAGGTTCTGGTTGCCGCTGCTGATACTTTTAGGGCGGGAGCCATAGAGCAGCTTACTGAATGGGCAAGACGTTCAGATGTGGAGCTCATTGCACAGAGTGAGGGCAGTGATCCAGCTGCTGTTGTATTTGATGCAGTAAATGCTGCGAAGGCCCGTAATGTAGATGTGCTTATCTGCGATACCGCAGGCCGTCTTCACAATAAGAAGAACCTTATGGACGAGCTTAACAAGATATATAGGATTGTGAGCAAGGAATACCCTGATGCTGCAGTTGAGACTCTTGTAGTTGTAGATGGTACAACAGGTCAGAATGCCAAAGAACAGGCAAGACAGTTCTCAGAAGCAGCTCCTGTAAACGGTATAGTGCTAACCAAGCTTGACGGCACTGCAAAGGGCGGTATAGCAATAGCTATAGAGTCTGAGCTTAGCATACCCGTTAAGTATATTGGAATCGGTGAGAAGATAGATGACTTGCAGAAGTTTGATGCAGAGCAGTTTGTGGAAGCTTTGTTTAATGTCGAACAGTATAACCAATAATTATAGGTAGTATAAAGAGAAACTGCATAGATACGGGGAAATTATACTGGTAAAAGCTGACTTTAAGTGATACAATATCATCAGTCAGCTTAGAGCAGTGAAAAAGAGGCAGTAATTTGCCTCTTTTCTTATCTAAAACAAGAAAGAAAGAGGTAATTATTATGATGACACTGGAGAAATTTGAGGAAGCTGCTGAGGCAGTGAAGAAAGTTGTTAACCCAACAAAGCTTGTGTACAGTGAGTATTTTTCTGCACAAAGTGGTAATAAGGTGTATCTTAAGCCAGAAAATATGCAGTATACAGGTGCTTACAAGGTTAGGGGAGCATACTATAAGATAAGCACTCTTTCTGAAGAAGACAGGAACAAGGGGCTGATTACAGCTTCTGCAGGTAACCACGCTCAAGGTGTGGCTTACGCTGCCAAACTATTTGGTGTAAAAGCGATAGTTGTTATGCCTACAACAACGCCTCTTATTAAGGTAAACCGCACCAAGTCCTACGGTGCAGAGGTAATTCTATATGGTGATATCTATGACGAGGCCTGTGCCTATGCTCTTAAGCTTGCAAAAGAAGATGGGATGACCTTTATACATCCCTTTGATGATGAAGTAGTTGCTACAGGACAGGGTACTATAGCAATGGAAATCTTCAAGGAGCTTCCAACTGTGGACTACATCCTTGTTCCAATCGGTGGAGGCGGACTCTGTGCAGGAGTATCTACCCTTGCGAAAATGCTTCATCCGGATGTAAAGATAATAGGTGTAGAACCTGCAGGAGCAGCCTGTATGAAGGCTTCTCTTGAGGCAGGAAAGGTCACCAGTCTTAAGAAGGTTGAGACCATAGCTGACGGTACAGCTGTAAGGACACCGGGAACCAATGTATTTCCATATATCCAAAAAAATGTTGATGAAATAATTACAATAGAGGATGAAGAACTTACACTAAACTTCCTTGATATGATAGAGAATCACAAGATGGTGGTTGAGAATTCAGGCCTGCTCACTGTTGCGGCCATAAACAAGCTCGGAGTAACAGGCAAGAAGGTCGTATCCATCATTAGTGGAGGTAATATTGATATAATTACAGTGTCTTCAATGGTTCAGCACGGACTGAGGCAGAGAGGAAGGATATTTACCGTTTCTGTACTTCTTCCTGACCGTCCCGGTGAGCTTGCAAGGGTTGCTGAGGTAATTGCAGAGCTAAAGGGCAATGTAATAAGGCTTGAACATAACCAGTTTGTAAATATCAATAGAAATGCGGCCGTAGAGCTCATTATCACGATGGAATCCTATGGCATGGAGCATAAGAAGGAAATAATTGACGGCCTGGGTAAGAAGGGCTACAAACCGAAAGAGGTGCAGTCTAAAGGAAGTCTTAATTAGCAGGACTTTGCACTTGCTTTTACTATGCATCACACATGAAAAAGGAGAATAAATGGGATATTTAAGCACTATCACATATGCAATGATACTGTTTCCGATTTTAGCGTTATTTATAACACTGCCTTATATGGTGATTAACTATCGTAAGTATGGTTCTGTAAATAAGCTTCGTACACTTATTTTATATTCATTTATATTGTATTTACTAACCATATATCTCTTGGTCATTCTGCCTTTGCCGGATAGGGACAGTGTGCGACACAGCTATACGGATATGATTAATTTGATGCCTTTTTCATTTGTGATGGATTTTATAAAGGAAAATCCGCTTGTTTTGTCTAAGCCTGCGACCTGGCTTATGGCATTAAAACACTCGACTTTCTATGTGCCGGCTTTTAATGTCCTTATGTTAATACCATTTGGAGTGTACTTAAGATATTATTTTAAGTGCAGCTTTAAGAAGACAGCACTTTTGACAGCTCTTCTTAGCTTATTCTTTGAGCTTACTCAATTGTCGGGACTATACTTTATATATCCGGGTTCATACCGCCTTTGCGATATAGATGACATTATACAAAATACAACAGGAGGCTGTATTGGCTATGCTCTGGGGTGGTTTGCCGTTAAACTTCTTCCATCAAGGGATGCTATAGATGAAAAGTCGCTTGAAGCAGGTGCAAGGGTTTCCGGAATTCGCATTTGTCTTTCGCTCATTATTGATACCTTTATTATATCTATCCCTTATAGCATATCACATACAACACTTCCTTTTCCTGTGTTTATAGCAATATATTTTGCCATAATACCTTTATTTAACGGTAAAACACTGGGAAGTGCATTACTTAGATTTGGACTTTATTTTGAGAAAAACAAGTGGTTTGGTACGATTTTTAGAGGATTATTATTAACAGCATACTTCTATCTGATTCCCATAGGATTGCAGAACATGATGTATGAGTTTAATAAATATGCAGACTCGTTATTGTACATATGCTTATTTTTAATCACGTTTATGATACTCATATTATTTTTAATCTATACAATAGCTGTTGTGTTGTTAAATAAGCGGTTATTATTTGACCGTATATCTGGTGCAAAATATAAAAGTACCGTTACAAATAAGTAAATACTGCGGGATAGTTTAAAACTTATACATTCTTGAAATTCTAACCTGTGAGGACTAGACTAAAGTTATTAAGCTAAAGGAATTAGGGTAATGGAAGACGAAAATAGGAAGTTGTTAAGGATTATACTGAATATGGCCTGGCCAGCTATATTAGAATCTGTGTTCTTTTCGCTTACCGCACTCATTGATTCTTACATGGTGAGCGTACTTGGTGAAAATGCAGTAGCAGGTGTTGGAATTACTGCTCAGCCTAAGTTTTTGGGGCTTGCTATCTGCTTTGCAGCCAATGTGGCCTTGGCGGCTCTTGTAGCAAGAAGGTACGGGCAGAAAAATAGAAAGGACGCCAATAGGATTGTCCTTACTGGAGTACTTTTTGTTACTTTGGCTACTGTATTTATAAGCCTAATTTCGGTTACTTTTACCGGTACTATAATGGACTTATGTGGTGCAACTCCTGATACCAAGGAATATGGTGAAACATATTTCAGGATAATAATGGGTGGCATTATTTTTAATGTGCTTCAGATGAGCATAAATGCTGCACAAAGAGGCATAGGGAATACCAAGATTACTATGCGCACCAATGTGGTGAGCAATGTAATAAATATAATGTTTAACTATCTTTTAATAGGAGGTAATCTTGGCTTCCCTAAGCTTGGAATAGCGGGAGCGGCCATATCTACAGTTTTTGGGACAGTGGTTGCCAGTGTGATGAGTATAGCTTCAATTATGAAAAAAGACTGCTTTATCAATATAGGTTATATGATAGCCGAAAAGATAAGGCCTACATTTGCCTGCCTTAAAAATATTACCTCCGTAGGATACAGCGTGTTCCTCGAGCAGCTTCTTATGAGAGTAGGCTTTATGTCAACTGCTATAATGGCGGCTCACCAGGGTACTTCTCAAATGGCGGCTCATCAGGTAAGTATGAATCTTTTAAGCCTATCATATTCCTTTGGTGACGGAATTCAGTCTACAGTTGTAGCATTAATTGGCAAGAGTCTAGGCGAGGAAAAACCTGAACTGGCTAAAAAATACGGAGTTATCTGTAGAAAGTTTGCTATTATGATAGCCGCAGTTCTTGCAGTGGTCTACATTTTGGGCAGTAAAGGCATATATTCAATGTTCTTTGACAATCCTGAAGTAATAAATATTGGAATTACCATAAGCCACGTGCTGATAGCTGCAATCATCTTCCAAATCCCAAGCGTAGTCTACATAGGTGCCCTAAGAGGAGCAGGAGATACCCTTTATACTGCAATAACCTCTACCATAAGTGTAACCATAATAAGGACATTTGTATCTTACTTTTTTGGTTATGTGCTAGGCATGGGGATAGTTGGTATATGGTTTGGTATAGTCGGGGATCAGTGCAGCAGGTTCATTTTCTCGGAAATACGCTTCAGACAGGGTAAATGGACAAAAATAAAGATATAGCTAGACAATATGTGCATACAAAGTAAGTTTGATAACAGATAAGCAGAAGATATAGGTAGGCATGAGGTGTATGTATAATAATATTAAGCATAGATAAGAAAGATAAGAAAGATAAGAAAGATTAGAAAAGATAAGAATATAATTTGGATAATTAAGGGTGTTTAATGAAGATAATAGCTAGGATACAGTCAGACTTTAAGGATAAATTCGGGATTCCAAGGCAAAGCGGCCTTGTAAATGAGCTAACAGCTAAGATAGTATTTGAGCCTGAATATAGAAATATAGATGCATTTAAGGGACTAAGCGGGTTTAACTATATCTGGCTGATTTGGGAGTTTTCTGAAACTATTACAGATACCTTTAAGGCAAGCGTAAGGCCTCCGAGGCTTCCTAGGAATGAACATTTGGGGGTATTTGCAACGAGGTCTCCATACCGGCCTAACCCAATAGGACTATCAAGTGTAAGGCTGATATCTGTTGAAGAGACAGAGATTGGTCCTGTACTTACCGTAGGAGGTGCTGATTTACTGGATGGAACACCGATATATGATATAAAGCCATATCTGCCTTATGCAGACTGTCATACAGATGCACTTTCAGGTTATACTGAATTTACAAAAGAACATAGACTTCAGGTTGAGGAAGAGAGCTTAGAACTTAGTAAGGTAAGCGATGATAAGAGAGAAGCACTTATAAAAGTACTGTCTTTAGATCCAAGACCATCATATCAAAACAGTGATGAATCAAGGGTATATGGCTTAAGGTTTGCTTCTTATGAGGTAAATTTTAAGGTCACAGGAGACAAGCTTAGAATACTTAAAATAACTACTATTGTAGAATAAAATCATTCTACAGCTATAAGAAAATTATATTAATTGGTAGTCGTTATTATATTTTAAAAAGGTCTTTCATTTTCCTGTAGAATATATTATCATAGTAGTCACGGACACAAGATATTGTATTGTACTACTGTTGCTTAACAATAACTTGTATTTAAAACCGCCGAAATCTGCCCATAGTGGGCGTTTGGAACGGAAATTATATCTGAGGGAGTGTGGAAGTCGTGAAGATTATCAAAAGAAGTGGTCAGGAAAATACCTTTGACGGCAATAAAATTACCGTTGCTGTAAGAAAGGCGAACAAGGAGGTTAACGATAACCTTAGACTTACAGAGGAAGAAGTTCTCGCAATTACAGAGAATGTTACTAAGGTGTGCTCCGGTATGAGCAGAGCGCTTAGTGTAGAGGAAATACAGGATTTAGTTGAGAATGAGCTTATGAAAACCGGCAAGAATGAGGTTGCCAGAAAGTACATTACATACAGATATAAGAGGGCTTTGGTTCGTCAGGCCAATACCACAGATGACCAGATACTAAGCCTTATTGAATGTGATAACGAAGAGGTTAAGCAGGAGAATTCCAACAAAAACCCTACAGTTAACAGTGTTCAAAGAGACTATATGGCAGGTGAGGTAAGTAAGGATATTACCAGAAGGTTCTTACTTCCTGAAGATATAGTAAGGGCACATGAAGAAGGTATTATACATTTTCACGACAGCGATTATTTTGCACAGCACATGTATAACTGCTGCCTTGTAAACCTTGAAGATATGCTTCTAAACGGTACTGTTATATCTGAGACTATGATTGAGAGACCTAGAAGCTTCTCAACTGCCTGCAATATCGCTACTCAGGCTATTGCTCAGATAGCAAGTAATCAGTATGGCGGACAGAGCATAACTCTTAGCCACCTCGTACCTTTTGTAGATGTAAGCAGACAGAAGTACCGTGTAGAGGTTGCAAAAGAGTTTGCTGCAGCGGGAGTAGAGCTTGATACCGAGAAGATTGAAAAGGTTGCCGAGCTTAGAGTACGTGAAGAAGTTAGACGCGGAGTACAGGTTATACAGTATCAGGTTATTACCCTTATGACAACCAACGGTCAGGCACCTTTTATTACTGTATTTATGTATCTGAATGAAGTGCCTGAGGGTCGTATCAGAGACGACCTCGCCCTTGTGATAGAAGAGATGCTCAATCAGCGTATGCAGGGAGTTAAGAACGAAAAGGGAGTATGGATTACCCCTGCTTTCCCTAAGCTTATATATGTACTTGAAGAGGATAACGTAGGCAAGGACAGTAAGTATTATTATCTTACTGAGCTTGCAGCAAAGTGTACTGCTAAACGCCTTGTACCTGACTATATATCTGAGAAGATTATGCTCAGGGAAAAGGGTGATGTTTACCCTTGCATGGGCTGCCGTTCTTTCCTTACACCTGATAGATTTACTGATGAGGGAGTAGGCAATATAGCTAAGGCTAAAAATTATGATGAAAATAAGCATAAATACTACGGAAGATTCAATCAGGGTGTTGTAACCATCAACCTTGTTGATGTTGCCTGCTCATCTAAGAAAAATGAAGCGGATTTTTGGAGAATCCTTGATGAGCGTCTTGAGCTTTGCCACAGAGCACTTAGAGCAAGACATGACAGGCTTCTTGGGACACTTTCAGATTCTGCACCTATTCTATGGCAAAATGGTGCCATAGCAAGACTTGCTAAGGGAGAGAAGATAGATGAACTCCTTTACAATGGATATTCAACCATTTCCTTAGGTTATGCAGGTCTGTATGAGATGACAAGATATATGAAGGATGCAAGCCATACTTCGCCAGAGGGTAAGGAATTTGCTCTTAAGGTTATGGAGAAGTTAAATGAGGCTTGTAATAAGTGGAAGAAGGAAGAAAATATTGATTATTCAGTATATGGTACCCCTCTTGAGTCAACTACATATAAGTTCTCAAAGTGCTTACAGAAGAGATTTGGGCTTATTGAGGGTGTAACTGATAGAAATTATATTACCAACAGCTACCATGTACACGTATCAGAGAAGATTGATGCCTTTTCAAAGCTTAAGTTTGAGTCTGACTTCCAGAAGCTTTCTCCGGGTGGAGCTATAAGCTATGTGGAAGTACCTAATATGAGCAACAATGTAGAGGCTGTAATTTCTATTATGCAGTATATTTATGACAATATCATGTATGCTGAGTTGAATACAAAGAGTGATTACTGCCAGTGCTGCGGCTTTGATGGAGAAATCAAGATAGTTAATGATGAAGATGGCAAGCTTGTTTGGGAATGCCCAAACTGCGGTAATAGAGACCAGGATAAGATGAATGTTGCAAGACGTACCTGTGGTTATATAGGTACTCAGTACTGGAATCAGGGACGTACACAGGAGATAGCGGAGAGAGTTCTTCATTTATGATGAATTATTGTGAAATAAAATACTTTGACATAGCCAATGGACCGGGAGTGAGGACAAGCCTTTTTGTAAGTGGCTGTACTCACCACTGTAAGGGCTGTTTCAATGAAATGGCTTGGGATTTTAACTCAGGCAAAGAATATACTACCGATGTAGAAGGGGAGATTATATCTTCCCTTTCTCCATCATTTATAGCAGGGCTTACAATTCTTGGCGGAGAGCCTATGGAAGTCCGCAATCAGAGAGGAGTAGCAGGACTTGTTAAGCGGATTAAAGCTGATTTACCTGAGAAGTCCATCTGGCTCTTTTCAGGCTATACCCTTGAAGAGCTGCTTGACGTCTCTAATTCCCGCTGTCATGATGAGCACACTATGGATATTCTTAACAATATAGATGTGCTTGTAGACGGTAAGTTCGTACTTGAGCTTAAAGATTTGAGCCTAAAGTTTAGAGGAAGCTCCAACCAGCGCATCATAGACATGAAGAGGAGCTTGGCTGAGAATAGGGTGGTATTGTCTAAGTATATGGAGAAGTAGTATTTGAAAATCCAGACTAAGTTTAGTTGTATATGTTTATTTATTTTGTTTATGGTAAAAAAGAGGGTTTAAATCTTTCTAACAAGATTTAAACCCTTTTTTAATAAATTCTCCTGCAAGCAAGTCCCAATCGAATTTTTATACTTTTGACACTTGTATCATAAATTATAAATACTGAAAATTTTATTTTTATACAAGTGATATAAGTTTTATCTACACCCTAATTCAACTTAGATTATAATTGTGATTTACTACAATTATGGAAGTGTTTCACCTATTATTTGTTAAATATCTAAGAAACGACCTGAAAATAGCAGATAAGCTCTCCTTAGACTCCAATAGCTTTTCATTTACAATAGTGTACATTGTCTTGTCCGCATATTCAGATTTAAACACTGGAAGTGTAGTGGCTTTGGGGAGCTTTATAAAGCGGCCTTTATGCTTTGTATAGCAGTTAGAAGAAGTAGCTTTTTCTTTGTTTTCCTTATCCACAAAGGATGCCAGACTCTTATGTACTACCATGTCCTCTTTAGGGAGATAGTAGTAGTTTTTATAGTCCTTGTAGAACAACTTAAGCTCAGTTTCATACATATCTAAGGTCAAATCTATCCTATTTGCAGTGCTTTCATCAATAAAGCAACAAGAGAAGCCATCCCCACGAAGCTCATCTTTCCTTAGAATATCGAAGTCAACCTTTGTTGATAAGATGATTTTACCTGTTGTATCATTAACAACACAGTCAATTTCAAGCTCATCACCTGAATTAATAAGAGTTTCAAGTTCTTTTATGAAGTTATAAAGCTTTGTAAGCCTTGCTAAGCCTGCTAAATCATCACTGTTGTGTAGTATTAAAGTCTTGTATATTTCTTCTTTTTCAGATGAATCACTAAACCTTAGCTTTAAAAACTTAGCATACCACTCCACGAGCTCACCGCCGGAGTATTTGTCCTCCCTTAAGATACCCAGATAGGCTTCAACCTCCTTTTGTTTCAGTCCGCTTAATCCAAGAAACTTCCTATAGGAAGAAAACACCCTATAGAAGTCAATAATTTTATACTTATAAGCCTGAAAAGAGAGACTGTATTTTTCGTATTTTTTCGTGAGATATGGCAGGTCAAAGGTGGTTCCATTGTAGCAAATTAGGTATTTTTTATCTTTTATAAAGTCTGAAAAGGCGGATAGTGCCTCTTTTTCAGACTTATTATCCTCAGCAAACCACTGAATCAATTGCCATTCACCCTCTTTAAAGTATATGCAGCCAATAAGGTAAAGAGCAGTGACATCAGCAGAAAAGCCTGTTGTTTCTATATCAAAATAAACTGTCTCCTCTGAGCTAATGCCAATTGGAGGATTAAAGCAATTATCAAGAGCTTTTCGTTCTATTATCATAACTTATTTTCCTTTAAGCGTTTTAGTTTGCAGATTTATTATAGCAGAAATGATAGTTTTGTAGCAAGGTTTTCAAGGTAAGTGCAATGTCATGTTGCATTTAAGTCCCAAAACTACATGGGACTATTTGATGAAAACAAGCAAGATAAATGGCTTGAAAAAAATATTATTAAATGATAAAATATTAAGATGACTTTAGATGACAATACCCCTATGGAGGATTAGATATGAAAGCTTATGGAGTTAATGAATTAAGAAGGATGTTCCTTGAGTTCTTTGAGAAAAAAGGACATCTCAAGATGAACAGTTTTTCACTAGTACCACATAATGATAACAGCTTGCTTATTATAAATTCGGGTATGGCACCTCTTAAGCCTTATTTCACGGGACAAGAGATACCACCATCTACAAGAGTCTGTACCTGTCAGAAGTGTATCCGTACAGGAGATATAGACAATGTAGGTAAGACAGCAAGACATGGTACCTTCTTTGAGATGCTTGGAAACTTCTCCTTTGGAGATTATTTTAAGGAAGAGGCAATTCCTTGGGCTTGGGAATTCCTTACAGAGACAGTTGGTATCCCTGCTGACAGACTTTATCCATCAGTATATGTGGATGACAATGAGGCGTATGAAATCTGGAATAAGAAGATGAATATCTCTCCTGAGAGAATCTTCAAGTTTGGTAAAGATGATAATTTCTGGGAACATGGCTCAGGTCCTTGTGGTCCTTGTACAGAGATATACTTCGACAGGGGAGAGAAGTATGGCTGTGGAAAGCCTACCTGTACTGTAGGCTGCGACTGCGACAGGTATATGGAAGTATGGAATGTTGTATTTTCACAGTTTAATAATGATGGTAAGGGACATTATACAGAGCTTGAACAGAAGAATATCGATACTGGTATGGGACTTGAGAGACTTGCTGTAGCTGTACAGGACGTAGATTCCATCTTTGATGTGGATACTCTTTTGGCTCTTAGAAATAAGGTTTGTGAAATAGCAGGAAAGAAATATAAGGAAAACGAGAAGAATGATGTCTCTATCCGTGTAATTACTGACCATATCCGCTCTGCTACCTTTATGATATCTGACGGCATTATGCCTTCTAACGAAGGTAGAGGCTATGTGCTTAGAAGAATAATCAGAAGGGCAGACAGACATGGTAAGCTACTTGGCATAGATGGAGCGTTTCTTGTAGGTCTTGCTAAGGCTGTGATTGCAGGAAGTAAGGATGGTTATCCTGAGCTGGCTGAAAAGCAGGATTTTATTCTAAGTGTAATTGAGCAGGAAGAAGAGAAGTTTGAAAAGACCATAAATCAGGGACTTGAGATACTTGATGGTATTCAGAAGGATATGGAGGCTAAGGGCGTTAATACTATGTCAGGAGAAGATGCCTTTAAGCTTTATGATACATACGGCTTCCCTATAGACTTAACTAAGGAAATCCTTGAAGAAAAGGGAATGGACATAGACGAAGAAGCCTTCAAGCAGGCTATGAAGGTGCAGAAGGATACTGCAAGAAATGCCAGAAAAACCACCAGCTATATGGGTGCCGATGCTACTGTATATGAGCAGATTGATCCTGCTATTAACTCCGAGTATATCGGCTATGACAAGACAGAGGCTGAGGGAAAGATTGTTGCTCTTGTAAGTGTAAGCTCTGAGGAGGATGGAGAAGAAAGCACTGTATCAGAAGCACTTACAGATGGAATGACTGGAGCTGTTATAACCGATGTTACTCCTTTCTATGCTACTAAGGGTGGACAGGTAGGAGATGTAGGTGTAATAACTCTTGGAGATTCTGTATTTGAAGTAAAAGAGACCATACCTGTGGCAGGCTCTAAGATAGCCCATATAGGTAAGGTTGTAAAGGGAATGTTTAAGGTAGGTGATAAGGTTACCCTTAAGGTTGACAGTGAGAACCGTATGGCTACCTGTAGAAACCATAGTGCTACCCATCTTTTACAGAAGGCTCTTCGTGAGGTACTTGGAACTCATGTTGAGCAGTCAGGTTCTTATCAGGATGCAGGCAGAACCAGATTTGATTTTAGCCATTTCAAGGCTATGACACCTGAGGAGATTAAGGCTGTTGAGAAGCTTGTTAATGACAAGATAGCAGAGTCGCTTCCTGTTGATACCAAGGTGATGTCAGTTGAAGACGCTAAGAAAAGCGGTGCTATGGCTCTCTTTGGTGAGAAATACGGGGATGAAGTCCGCGTAGTAGGAATGGGCGAGTTCTCAAAGGAATTCTGTGGCGGTACCCACGTTAAGAATACAGGAATGATAGGTCAGTTTAAGATAATTTCTGAAAGTGGTGTAGCTGCAGGAATCAGAAGAATTGAGGCTATCACAGGTCATAATGTAATAAAGTACTATGAGAATCTTGAAAATACTATCGCTGAGGCAGCAAAGATAATTAAAGCAAGTCCTGATAAGCTTGTAGAGAAGGCTAAGCACCTTATGGAGGAGATGAAGGCTCTTCAAAGTGAAAATGAATCACTTAAGAATAAGGCTGCCAAGGAGGCACTTGGCGATGTTATGGACAAGGTTGTTGAAATCGGTGGAGTTAAGGTCCTATCCGTTGAAATACCTGAAACTGATGGAAATGAGCTTAGAACTCTTGGAGATGAGCTTAAGAATAAGCTTGGCGAAGGGCTTATCTTCCTTGCATCCGCTAAGGATGGTAAGGTAAATCTTGTTGCTATGGCTACAGATGGCGCCGTAAAGGCAGGAGTTCACGCAGGCAACCTTATAAAGACAGTTGCACCTATAGTAGGTGGTGGCGGCGGTGGAAGACCTAATATGGCCCAGGCTGGTGGAAAGCTTCCTGACAAAATAGGTCAGGCTGTTGAAGCTGTCAAAGACGAGGTTAAGACACAGTTAGGAGCTTAATTAAAATAGTTAATGTTTTAGAATAAATGGAAAGTCACTATAATTGGGATTTAACTATATTATAGTGACTTCTTTGTGATATGCAAAGGAGCTTATATGTCGCTTTCGAGCCTGTTTTTTGTACTGTGTTTCTTGCCTATAATGGCAATGATATACTTTACTACAACTGTAGTTGGATATAAAAATAGAATTATATTGATTTTTTCTTTGCTTTTCTATTCTTTTGGAGGAGTAAGCTATCTTGTACTTCTTATGGTTATGACTGCCATAGGTTGGATTTCAGGTGTAAAAATAGAAACTGCACCAGATAAAAATACTAAGAAGAAGTGGCTTATATTTTCAATTGTTGTCTTTGTTTTGGTGCTTGGTATATTTAAGTATACT
Source organism: Catonella massiliensis (assembly GCF_016651435.1). Taxonomy (NCBI): domain Bacteria; kingdom Bacillati; phylum Bacillota; class Clostridia; order Lachnospirales; family Lachnospiraceae; genus Catonella; species Catonella massiliensis. Next base: position 1,252,359 of record NZ_JAEPRJ010000001.1, read on the forward strand.
AATTTTTTTGTGGGAACAGTTACTTCTATTGCAGGAATTAACTGGAAGCCACTAGCAATTGCACTTCCTATGGGAATATCATTTTATACATTTAAGCTTATTTCATATGTGACTGATGTTTATACGGGAAAATGCAGCGCGGAAGAGCATTACAGTGTTTTGCTTTTATACACATCTATATTCCCTCAGGCTTTGCAGGGACCGATTGAGAGATATAAGGATATTAAAGATGAGATTTATAATAGGGATACTAGAGCTTATGATATATCTGAGGGTATTTACAGGTTTGCAGTAGGTCTGGCCAAAAAGACCATTCTTGCTGACCATATAGGAGAACTTGCCAACACACTTTCACCTGTCACTGAGTCTATATCAGGAGCTACAATGCTTGCTGTCTGGGTGGGCTCTCTTTGCTATGCAATGCAGCTATATCTTGATTTTTCTGCTTATACCGATATGGCAATTGGTGTAGGCCGAATCCTCGGCTTTCATTTTACCGAGAACTTCAATTATCCCTATGTTGCTACTTCAGTAAAGGATTTTTGGAGAAGATGGCATATAACACTAAGCAGTTTTTTTAGAGACTACGTGTATATCCCTCTGGGAGGTAACAGAGCAGGGCTTCTTAGAACCGGCTTTAATCTTTTTGTAGTATGGATGCTTACAGGTCTTTGGCATGGTGCAAGTTGGAACTTCGTGCTTTGGGGGTTATTCTATATGCCTTTTATAATGATTGAAAACTGGTGGAAAAAGATGAATTTCCCTCTATTTCCTAGAATCATAAGACAGGTAATTACAATCTTTATTATTAACTTTGCGTGGCTATTATTTAGATACAGCGATATCAATCAGCTAAAGGAAGTTATTTCAATCTTCCTTGGAATTAAAAGTAATGGATTTAGCATATCTACTGTAAATATTAGTATACAGAATAATATATTTATAATCATAGCCTGTGTTTTATCCTGTACGCCTGTATTTAGTTTATTAGGTAAAATGATATCTGCCAAGGCTTGTAACAGTAGAAGTGCAGCTTGCCTTTATCAGGGAATGCGCACTTTATTCTGTCTTATTTTGCTTTTACTATCATTAGCAGCCATGGCAGGAAATAGCTTTACTCCATTCCTTTATAATCAGTTTTAATCCAAGTTAAGGAGTTTATATGAACGAAAAAAACATTTGGCATAAGATAAGGGTTGCACTTATGTCTATAACTGTTATGGTTTTTATGATAATAGGATTCTTAATATTTATAAGGCCAACTGAATCTGAGCTTGAAAAGAGAAAACTTGCGGTATTTCCTAGCCCTACAACCCGTACTGTACTTGATGGAAGTTTTTTTAAGGATATTGTGACCTGGTATGCGGACACCTATCCTCTAAGAGAGAAGATGATTGCATTTCAGTCGAATGCCGAAGAGATATATGGAATCAGAGATACAGTGATTTATGGTGACACAGGGCAGACAGCAGATGCAATTCCAAGTGGAAATGAGGAAACTGCTCCCATTATATCCAATATAGATGAGGAAACTTCCGATAATACCGTGGACGAGAGCACATCAGACGAGGATAACAGTACACGGCAAGAACAAAACATAGATAACGCCTCAACATCAGCAGTTAAGGAAATTGCTGAAAACGCTACAGTATCAGGAAGCGCCGATACTGTAACAAAGTCCAATGAGAATATTAATGTGCAGAATAAGAAGGAGAACAGTAAGGATAAGCCCCTTAAGGATGGAACATTAAAGGTTCAGCCTGAGGTGGCGGGAACAGTCTATATAGCCGAAAACAGAGGCTTCACTCTTTATTATTTTTATAAAAAGGGAGCTGATTTGTATGCATCCATGCTCAATACTGTAGCTAAAAAAGTTGAAAATACAGCTTCCTTGTATGATATAGTAGTTCCTAACAGCTTTGGAGTAAATCTTGATGAGGATATTCAAAAGAGCATGAATACATCCAACCAAGGGGAGGCAATTGACTATATCTACAAGAGGCTTAATCCGTCTATTAAGACTGTTGAGACCTACAAGCAGCTTAGAAATCACAACTCAGAATATCTGTATTTTAAGACAGACCACCACTGGACAGCTCTTGGTGCATACTATGTGTATAGGAGTTTTTGTGAAGTTAAAGGTATTACTCCACACGAGTTAAAGGATTATAAGAAGAAGGAATTTCCTGATTTCTTAGGCTCATTTTATGCATACAGCAATCAGTCAAAAGCGCTTGCCAAAAACCCTGATACTGTAGAAGCCTATATTCCTATCGCTACAAACAAAGAGACTATTACTCCACGTGAAGGAAAGCCTTATACTTATGAGATAATAAGTGATGCAAATAAATTCTCTGCTGCCAATAAATACCTGGCATTTATTGGAGGAGACCAGCCTTTAATTGAAATAAAGAATCCAAAATTAAGTGATGACAGTTCATGTATTATAATCAAAGAGTCATATGGTAATGCATTTGTACCTTTCCTTGTGGATCATTATCAGCACGTGTATGTGGTTGATTATAGGTATTATACCGGTAACGTTGTTAATCTAGCTAAGAAACACAGTAATACAGACATTGTTTTCTTAAATAATACTGCTGCAACAAGTGTGGAGAAGTCAAAGCTAATGCTTGGGATATTTAAGTAGAAGGAGATGTGATGGCTAAATTATATTTTAGGTACGGTGCTATGAACTGTGGTAAGACAACGGCTCTTTTACAGACGGCACATAATTACTCAGAAAGTGGACAGAAGGCCATAATAATAAAGCCTGCTGTAGACACAAAGATGAAGTCCTGTGTTACCAGCCGCCTCGGTATAAGTAGAGAAGTAGACCTACTGGTTGGGGAAAATGATAATCTTTTTGAGCATTTTGAAGAGAATGGACAAGGACTTGACTGTATACTGGTTGATGAGGTACAGTTTCTTACGGTAGCTCAGATAGAAGAGCTTTATAGGGTAGCGGTAGTGCTTAATATCCCTGTAATATGCTATGGACTTAGAGCAGACTTTAGGATGGATGGCTTCCCTGCCAGTTCAAGGTTGTTAGAGCTCGCACATTCTATAACCGAGATGAAAAACGTCTGCGCTTGTGGTAAAAAGGCTACCTGTAACCTTAGGCTAGTTAATAATGTGCCTGTATTTAAGGGAAATCAGATAGAAATTGATGATTCTGACTTTATATCTTATAAGGCTGTATGCTCAGAATGCTATGAAAGGCTTAAATCTTCTACAAATGCTTGACTTTAGGGCTAAATAATTATATACTACTGTTATAGTAAAAAAGTCGTAAGACAGTAGTAGTATATTATTGAGTGGGGAGACAGTTATGAGCGAACTGAGATTACACGAAGGCGAACTGAACATTATGGAACTTCTTTGGTCTAATAAGGAGCTTGCGGCCAAAGATATATCTAAGATTATTAAGGAATATATAGGCTGGGAGAAAAACACCACATATACTGTAATTAAAAGATTAATAGATAAGGGTGCTGTACAAAGAACAGATCCCGGTTTTATCTGTAGTGCACTTGTGTCGCAGCGCTCTGTTCGTGAAATTGAGACAAAGAGACTGATAGATCAGTTCTATAATGGCTCATTACAGACGTTTATCAGCGAATACTTAAAGAATCAAAGCCTTTCAGCAGGCGATATTGCAGAGTTACAGAAGCTTGCTAAGAACTCCAGCAGGAAGTTCTAAAAGAAACTTATAAGTAAACATAGGTGCTTATAGTTTATTTATTTAACTTACAATATAAATATGCGTAATAAGCAGTAAGAGAACATGATATTATAATAAGAGAGTGCACGAAGGCTTTTCCTATCGGCACTCTTTTATGTTTAACTAAATTATACACTTTTATACATTGTTGCTAAGAAACACTAGAGCAGTTCCTCTACGACGTAGAATAAGCCTGTTTTTTCATCAAACAAAGAGTATAGGCGTCTACTATCCTCAGGACTTCCGTCCCAAGCCTTTCTTTGAGCAGTTAGTATCTTGTATTTAGCGTTTGCATCGGAGAGGGCAGTCTTGACGTTTGTATCTGTTATCTGACTAATTAAGTTAGTCAGATAAAGTTTATATTCATCATCTATATCAGTATAATAATTTTTCAAATCAAAGAAGGTATCAGTTGTTTCCTGTTTATCAACCTTAATCACATATACCTTAGTACCTTCACCGAACCAGTTAGTATTTTTATACTGAGTTAAAACTTCAGTACCTTTAGGAAGATTGATATGCCAGTTATTATACAACACGTAAGAAGGACTATTAGTAATTACATAGTTTCTTCCATACGAAAATATACTATAGATTAAGAATAAGGACAATAAAGTCAAAACTATTTCTTTAAGATAATATTTTATGGAAGAATCATCAATAATCTTATATCCTGTATATACTTTATTTCTCAAATATATCACCTGCCTTTTAATATAGTGATAGAAACCTTGTTATATTTTTAATTTAGCACTTAACTAACGAATATGCAATAGATTTTATTTAATATTAAGAAATGTAAGATGCCTTAAGAAAGCCTCTTTACTACAGGTATTTATGAATATGAGAGATAGGTTTCTTATAATAACTATTCGCGAAACCCAAGTTTAACGAATAGATACCGCAGGAATCATACTTCTTGCCTGGACTTAGTATTTATAACATAAATGGGACTGTCTCACAAGAAATAAATCATCCTAAATTTATCCTATGTACAGTCCCATTTCAAAGTTATATTTATTTAGATTTTATCACCTTAACCAAATAATTGTATTCATCTATAGCCCCGGTCTTTCTAAGGAAGGCCGGCGTCATATAGTCATATCTGTATACAGAAAATCCGGTCAAAGATTTATTCCTGAGACTCGTAACCATACGTCCTAATATATCATGGTTATTCTTCCACTCAGAAGTCTCCTGTGCCTGTGCAAGATGCATAGGAAGTGCAATGTATAGTTTGACATTAGGATTGATAACCGTGGCAATCCAGTTATTTATAGTTTGCTCATACGGACATATATTGTGTTCAAATCCCCAGTATAGCTGAGGAGCTATATAGTCAACATAACCTGATTCCCTACCCCATCTGTCAATGTCCACATAGTACTTGTCATTTGCCCTTAAGTTATTTAGATTTCCGGCAGGACTTATGCCAAAAGTACGGTTCTTACCTGATTTTTTAACTGTTGCATACACCATCTTAACCATCTTATTGATGTTATTTCTGCGCCAGTCAGCTATTGACAATGGATTTGACGTATCTGACTTATAGTCATTATATTCATCAGAATCAAACTTTGATGAGTAATTACTGCCAAGTGTAGGATAAAAATAATCATCAAAGATTACACCGTCTACATCATAGTTTTTAACTATTTCTGCAACACCGTTATTGATAAGCTTAATTACGTCATCTGATGAAGGATTGTAGTAATACATGTTACCAAATTTGAGTACATTTCTGTCATTGTCTTCATCGTCATCATTTAGCCATTTATATGCAGGGCTGCTGGTAGCCAGTTTACCAAAATCAGCCTCTGTACACACTCGATATGGATTTATATACGCGTGAATCTTAAGGTTCCTTGAGTGTGCAGCATTAACCATTATTGCAAGTGGATCAAAGCCAGGATCTACTCCCTGTGTACCGGAGGCATACTTAGACCAAGGGAAATATGCAGAACGGTACATAGCATCACTAAATGGCCTTACATGTACGTAGATTTCATTGAGGCCACTCGCTGCTATCCTATCAAACATCTCTGTTATTCTGTTGTTAAAGCTATTTAATGTATATCCCTTGCTATTAAACTCTAGGAAGGTAATCCAAGCAGCTCTCACTTCATTTGTGCTCACAGTAACATTTTTATTTACATTTTGATTACTGTCTGCATTAGCGTTATTACCACCGTTATTATTACTTGCATTATTACCGTTTGCGGTATTCTTGCTGGCATTTTTACTGTTATCTGTGTTATCTTTAGTATTTGGATTAGTCTGATTGTTATTCGTGTTCATCTTAATCCTCACCTTTTTAATTGAGCTGTTGCCTGACTTATCCACTGCATATACAGTGTATATATCATTTTGCGTAACTGTTATTGCTGTACTTATATTCTTGGTTGAGTCAACAGATACGTTTTTTACTTTTTTTGAGTAATACGCACTGCCAAAAAATGATTTTCTATGATTTCCAACAGCGTATTTTATAGCTTTAACTGCACTGTTATCTGTGACAGTTATTTTTAACTTCAATTTCCCGTTATTAACATCTGTATACACGTGACATTTTATATTTGGTGCCATTTTATCCTTTGCATACGCATCGTAGCTGCCAAAGGTGCTTAAAAGCAACTGAAATACGATAAAGAATGCAAAGAATCTCTTAATAAACTGATTATTCAACCTTCCTCTCCTTTATCTCCCTGTTGGGTAATTATCAAATATCTCTTCTATTGTATCGTAAAGAATTTCCGCAGCTTTATCCTGCACATCAAGTCTGCTAAACTTTGCTAAATCACTTGAATTGCTCAAAAATCCATATTCAATTAGGACTGCAGGCACCGTATTCATATTTGTTACTACAAATACATTACTCTTCACACCCCTGTTAGCCATACTCAAGTTGGAGGTGATATTCTTTAAGAACATACTAGCCATTGTATAGCTTGATAAACCGTTTGACTGAATTGAGTTGTTCCTTGTGGAGTAATATACCTCAGTTCCTTTAGCGGATGTATTACCTGCGGAATTCATATGAACACTCACAAACAAATCAGCATCAACCTTATTTGCAAAGGCGGCTCTATTATTTAAGGTCATAAATGTATCATCTTTCCTTGTCCAGTATACTTTTAAGTCTTCATCGTCAATATAATTTCTAAAATATGAATATGCAATTGACAACACTACATTTTTTTCCTTATATATTTTGTTTAAGCTCACTGTGCCTGTATCATGGGCACCATGTCCTGGATCTACCACAATTACCTTTGAATAGAGGTTTTTAGCACGATCTATAGCCACCTTAATCTGTGATTTAGACACAGTTAATCTGTATGCATAGAGCTTTGTGGTATAGAAAGTAAGTACTGTATCGCCAGAATCATCAAGTGAAATATTGACATTACTTACCTTATTTGCATCATACTTAATTGGCTTAGAATTAAAATGATTTCTTAAGTCTCCAGGCAGGGTAATTGTAAAGTTCCCAGAAAAATAATTATCCTCATCTTCTATCTCAGAGGTATCTAAGCCGCTTGGTAATGCTATTGTAGCACCGGCAACATTTGCAGGTGTTGAAGCCTGCGAAAATGTTATAGTTAAAGTATTGCCGGACTGACTTGTGTAATAAGTAAGTCTTGAAGTTTTGTTGACGGATAAAGAAGCTCCTGCTATGCCATTACTAAAATAGCTAAACATACTAAGAGCTGAACCGGTATTGTCAACATATGAACCTGAGCCTATAGTATCTATAATGTTAGGTATAGCCAGATTCTGGTTGCTATCAGAACTTCCGTTATCATTTACACTTAAAGGTGCAAGACCTGTAAAAGTAAAGGTATATACACCTTTATTATAGCTTCCTTTAATCTCTGTAATTGTGTTTTTATATATTTTCACATTCAGAGATTTACCGTCTTTTGACAGTGACATATCATATCCTACTACACCATCTGCAAGGCCAAAGCTGATATTACTCGAATTTGACGCAGCGTTATATGTTGTATTTATGTAATTAACGGTACGAATATTACTTGTATAACTCTGGCCGCCGTTTGAAGATACATTATCAAGGCTTACTGTCAGCTGATTATTGGCCATGTTACCCTTTATGCCACTAAACCCTTCTGTAGATTTGATGGTATATGTGTCAAAGTTATCCGCCTGATTTCCCGATAAATTAACTATATCAGTAATTGATGAGCCTGCAGAAGTATTCTTGCCGTTTAGGCTTTGTACTGCATTAAAGGCTGTCGCAGGGTTTACTTTTGACTTCCAGCTAAATGGAAGTTTGTTAGCTACAAAAGGCTGAAGAGGATTATCTGCTTCATTACTAGGTTCTGGTGTTGGCTCAGGTGTTGGTTTAGGATTTTCATCATCACCAACATCCTCAACAGCTTCATCATCATCAGGTAAGCTTAAAGTACTGACATTGCCACTAGTTTCAATATCAATATCAAAGAGTTCACATATACTTTCCATAGGTATGTAAACTTCGTCTTTATTTGAAAAATTAAGTTTAATAAAATCTGGAGCTTTTTCAAGTTTTACCTGTGCACCGTTTAATTCTGCATTTTTGCTGCCAAGGGTAAGGATTAAGTCATTGTCACCGAAGCTTATAGTTGCTGTTTTCTTTGATTTACTTAAGGAAAAACTTCCCTCCATACTATCTGATAGGAATAAGCTTTTTGCAGGTCCCATTAAAGTTTTACCTACGTAGACACCTGGAAGCTTTGCAGTATTAAGCTCAATATCTTCTATACTAAAAATGACCTTTTTATTCTTAACATCATAAGATTTGCCACTATATATAAAGGTTTCTTTGACACTTTTTGTAGTAGTCTTTTTAGTTGCCTTCTTATTAGTCTTGTTAGTCGTGGTTTTTTTATCTTTTTTAGTGTTATTTTTGTCCTTCTTAGTCTTTGCTTTGCTGTCAGATTTAACAGCCTTCTTTTTCTTAACAGTCTTTCCGGTCATCGATGCAACGCCTGATGAAGCATCCCAGGTGTATGTAAGTCCAAATGTTTTTGCTACATATCTGGTAGGAACATATATATCTTTAGTCTTATCGCTAAATTCAACCATTCTAGGTTCTACAGGCAACACTTCACTCTTGCCGTTTACCTTTGAATTAATTGAATTTAATGTTAATACCAAGGTGGTCTTGTCTCTCTTTAACTCTAAGGTATTTTTTTTCTTGTTGTACTTATAAGAAAGTCCAATCTTGGAATCAGAAAAGACCTCTTTTGCACTTGCAAGAGATATTCCATCAATTATAATACCCGGATGTTTAGATTTGATATTACTGCCATTTATTGTATATTTAACCTGTGCATCCGAATAATTAATCTTTTGTTTTCCATACTTAATATTAATGTTTTCAGCATAAGATACACTCGGTACAGTGCAGCAAAGCATACCCAAAACAGATACAAATGTTACAAACTTTTTAAATTTCATTTAAATCACTCCAATCAAAAAATAATATACAAAAGCACCAATATAAATAAGCGTTAATAGTGTCTACGGCATATTTATCGGAATTTTTATGCTTTAACTTAATTAGTTTACTGTTTTATAGTAAGATTATCAAGTGGTAAAAATATGTCATTTTGATTGAATTTGTGTTAAATATTAGTCATTTTACATAAACCTACTCCTTTACTATGGTTGAATTCACGGTATAACCATTACAAAATAGCTATTTTATGCGATTTGTAACAATTAGATGCTTGTAGAAAATATTAATTCTTTTGACTATATTTGTAGTATATGATATGCTATTGATGTAGAAAAATTACAATTAGCTATGATAACAATATGCGATGTAGTATGATTATGACTTCGCTTTTTGGAATTTTCACATAGTTTTTGCAAGGATTGCGGTAAGCGTAGCTGTAGCAATCCTGTATTAATGGGTGTCAAATACTTTTGATACCCACATCATAATATAGGTTTACGTTAATATCAGGAGGTAATATGGCTGAGCAAACTTATAGTCAGCAGGTTGATATAGATAATGAATTAAAGCTTAGAGGGCTTCTACTTAAGCTTCCCCAATTTGCATCTGAATTCTTCAGAGGTATAGAGTCAACAACTGCATCAAGAACAAGGATAGCCTACGCCTATGACCTTATCGTCTTTTTTAACTGGCTTAAGGAGTCTAATCCTGCTCTATCAAACATTGATGTGAGAAATATTGATATCAGTATTTTAGATAGCTTAAAAGCAATAGATATAGAGGAATACATATCTTATATCAGGTACTATGTAAAAGACGGTGAAGGGCATGGCAACAAAGAAAAAGGTATTAAGCGTAAGCTTGTGGCGCTTAGAACCTTTTATAAGTATTATTACAAAAAAGAAAGAATCAAAAATAATCCAAGTGTTCTCGTAGATACTCCTAAGCTCCACGATAAGGCAATAGTGAGACTCGAACCTGAAGAGGTTGCTGACTTGCTTGATAATATCGAGTCAGGCGAAGGACTGACTGCTGCTCAAAACAGGTATCATGAAAAGACGTCTGTGAGAGATTTGGCGATAGTTACTCTCCTGCTTGGTACAGGTATTCGTGTCTCTGAGTGTGTAGGAATTGATATCAAAGATGTTGACTTTAAGACTAATGGAGTGAAGGTACACAGAAAGGGCGGTTATGAAACTGTTGTGTACTTTGGTGATGAAACACAAGCAGCTCTTAAAAAGTACTTGGATGAAAGAATCAAAATAGAAGCTGCAGAAGGTCATACAAATGCCCTCTTTTTATCTATGCAAAAAAAGAGAATAAGTGTACGTGCAGTTGAATTATTGGTCAAAAAATATTCCAGTCTGGTAACTACAATGAAAAAAATAACTCCTCATAAACTTAGAAGTACCTATGGAACCAGTTTATATAGAGAAACAGGTGATATTTATCTTGTAGCCGATGTGCTTGGTCACAAGGACGTAAATACTACAAAGAAGCACTATGCTGCCATTGAAGAAGATAGGCGAAGAAAGGCAGCAAATATTGTGAAACTGCGTAAAGAATAGAAGGAGCCGCAATGAGCCATAGTAATGAAGAATTTATGGAAGCGTTTAAACACTTGGATAAAATCTGTAAAGAAATATTTAACAGTGAAAAAGGCGTAACTTCATATATCGATGCAATGGAAAAAATAACAAATGGAGATAGATATGTTTCAAACTGGGACTATGTTCTTAAGAGGTTAAAAAAACTACGACACATAAGAAACCAATATGCCCATGAAATAGGATCATCCTATGATAATATATGTGCGCCAGAGGATATTGAATGGCTTAAAAGCTTCTACAACGAAATAATGAACACTACAGATCCTTTGGCGCAATATAGAAAAGCTACTATAAAGAAACAGGAAAAAGACAAAACAACTGAATCTAAATCTATGGCATCAGTGCCTAATCCATCAAAACTTACACAAGAAATATCAACACCAAAATCTGCTAGTTACAATCAACTACACACACTTCAATCTCAATGCAATGATGAAAATGAAGGAGACGCAAGTAGATTAGGCATAGTTCTAATTTTTGTCATTGCAACACTGATTACTTGTGGAATATTATATGTTGCCTTTTATATTTAGTCTCAAATCATTTTGTATATGGAATAATAAGGCTTACTCCGGCAGAAATTTCATCACCGGTGAGATTGTTACACTCTTTTATAGCCTCTACATAATCTTTGGTACTGCTATAGTAAACAGAGTCATAGCTCTGTGCAATGCTCCACAAGGTCTCACCCTGCTTCACTACCCTACTGTCTATGTATACAGGCTTCATTTCTGAATCGGCCTTTACAAAGTTGTTAGAGAAGCCAAGAAAATATGAAAAAACCATTGTAATAACATAAAAAGTTAAAATAAAGCTGATTTTACTTCTCTTGTTTCTCTGACGATTCCCTGCTTTATAATGTACTCTCTTATTATTCTTAGTCATAATCTAAATCCCCCTAAATAATAAACAAATGTTTGCGAACAACCGTTCTGATATAGTTATTATATCGAACAAATATTCTTTTGTCAACAGGGAAATCGAACAAATTTTTGGAACATCCGTTTGACATTTAGAAATAAATGATATATACTTGAGTCATGTATTATTAGGAATTTGGAGGAATAGTTATGGGCTATGGTAAGATAACTGCTAAGCAGCAGGAAATATTAGATTATTTGAAAACACAGGTTTTGTCTAAAGGTTATCCACCTTCAGTTAGGGAAATATGCGAAGCAGTACACTTAAAGTCAACTTCATCTGTTCACTCTCACCTTGAGACCTTAGAGAAGAATGGTTATATCAGGCGTGACCCTACTAAGCCTCGTGCAATAGAGATTGTTGATGATGAGTTCAATATCACAAGAAGAGAGCTCGTAAGTATTCCTGTTGTGGGTACTGTTGCGGCGGGTGAGCCTATTTTTGCTGTGGAGAATATATCCGAGTACTTCCCTATTCCTGCGGAGTATATGCCTAATGAAGAGACTTTCATGCTTGTAGTAAAGGGCGACAGTATGATTAATGTCGGCGTTTACAGCGGAGATAAGATTATTGTCAAAAAATGTTCAACTGCTTCAAACGGTGATATGGTAGTGGCTATGGTAGACGATTCTGCCACTGTCAAGACTTTTTATAAAGAGAAAAACCACTTTAGATTACAGCCTGAAAATGACTCCATGGAGCCTATTATAGTTGATCAGGTAGAAATCCTTGGTAAAGTTATAGGACTTATAAGAATGTATTAGAATATTATACAGTATTTACCAACAGCTTAAACTTAAAATATAAGGTTACAGAGCTATATTATAGCTAATAAGGTTACAGCGATATATTATAGAGGATTGCTACATTGCTTCTTATAATTGCAGGAATTATAGGAATTAAAATAATGATACCACAGCTGATTACGACTAATCCGCCTTAAACTAGGCATAATAATTAGTTAAATCAGCTGTGGTATTTTCCTGCTGCTTATTATATGATGTGTGTGTCAACAGTACTTGACACAAATTGATACAGGATTGCTACAGCTGAACTTTTAGCAGTCCTTACCTTTAGCTTGCAAAATAATTGCGATATTTCTATGGATGCCTCATAAAAATTAGGGTTAATTAATAAGCATATCTGTATCAAGCATCTTGCCGTCAGACCATACTCTCTCAATATTATAGAACTCTCTGTCTTCTCTCGAGAAAATATGCACTACAAATTCGCCATAATCAAGTAATATCCAGGTTTCTGAACGGCTGCCTTCGATTCTTTCAGGATGTATTCCTGCCTTTGCAAGGCTTTCCTCTACCGCATCCTGTAAAGCTTTCATCTGGTTTTCGTTTTTAGCATCAGCTATTACAAAATACTCTGAAATAGTTGTAAGATGAGCTATATCAATTACTTTTATATCATGAGCCAGGTGCTCATCAAGTGCCTTACAGGTAATTCTTACTGCATCTAAAATATTTTCCATTATCCCTCCACTAATTTTTTGTAATATTCATATGTCTCTTCAGTTCTTTTATCCATAACCCCATTATCTTCTTTTATTTTAGTGATAACTGATTTGAGCTCATATAGAGCTGCCTTATGTAGATTAGTAAAGGCACAGGCTCTCATTTCATCTATATAAGGCAGAGCAGGACGACTTGGTTCAATATAATCAGCCACATATATAATCTCCTCCAATAGGCTCATATCAGGTCTGCCTGTTGTATGGTAAGTAATGGCTGAAAGCACATCCACGTCTTCTACACCGTATACATTTTCAGCATAGAAGGCACCCAGCTTTGTATGTAACAATCCCGGTGAAAGCCTTTCTATATCGGAAATTTCAATCCCGTTTTTCTCACATTCAGTTATCATTTCAGAGCTTTTAAGATATTTTGCACAGTCATGCAAAAGTCCTGCAAGCTGAGCCTTATATACATCTCCTCCATGGCTCATTGCCAGTGAAGCAGCTGTATATGAAACACCTAAGGTATGATAAAATCTATACTCAGGAAGAAGCACTCTTAGCTTGTTTTGTATATCAAAAAGCCTTACAGAATCACCCATGAACTTCCTCCTTATATAAGTTATTAGTTAAGATATATTGCATCACCTTATCACTTATACCAAGTAAGCTTGCATCCTTTATCCCCTCAGAAATCAATTTTCTGATTTCAGTTGATGAAACTGACGTTGCCCTAAACCTCACTTCCTTCATTCTGACATTAGTGAATCTTTTCTTTAAAACATTATCAATGTGAGACAAGCATTTGTCGGACTCACTTCCTATTCTTGAAATATAGAGAATATCGGCATTATCAAAGATAATCTGTGGCTCGTGCCAGTCTTCAAGGTATAGAACCGAATCTCCTCCAATGATAAGTGTAAATTCATCGCCTGGAAAGTCTTTCTTAAGTGATATTAAAGTATCTGAGGTATAGCTAACCCTATCTCTTACAAGCTCATAATCAGATGGGAAGATGTTCTTTTCGCCAATGAGTGCAAGCTTTACCATTTCAAACCTATGGATGTCAGCCACAATTTTCATTCCAAGCTTATGAGGCGGGACCTTTGCCGGCATCACCCACACTTCATCAAGCCCTCCTTCTTTAAGAGCGGCGTTTGCCATATCTATATGGGTGTTGTGAATCGGATTAAAGGTGCCGCCAAAAATACCTATTTTTTTCATATTGTCACTCGTTATTTCTTAGGTAGTTCAATCTTTTTATTATCTTTTGATTCTTTGTAAAGAACTATCTTCTTTCCAATCACCTGTACAACCTGTGAATGCGTGCGCTCAGCGAGAACTTCAGCTATTTCACGAGGCTCATCCAGACAGTTCTTAAGTACGGATATTTTAATAAGCTCCCTTGTTTCAAGAACTTCTGCAATTGCAGAGGTAAATTCAGGGGTGATGCTGGATTTCCCAACATTAAATACAGGATCTAACTTCATTGCAAGACCTTTAAGGTATGCTCTTTGTTTACTGGTCATATAATCTCCCGCTATGTCAATCAATATTTATTGATACAAGTGTCAAAAGTATAATTATAAAATACTTTTTATAAACACATAATTTACTTATAATAATCAAAACTCAGGTCACCAAGATTTACAAGGTCACCCTCCTCTATTCCAAGCTCCTCTAATCTATCAATAACTCCCTGGTCACGCAGGAATTTTTGGAAGAAAGCAAAGCCCTTTTCATCATCAAGGTTAGTGTATCCAAGCATTTTATCAATCTTGGAGCCCTTAACAAGGTATTCACCTTCCTTCACCTTTGTAATCTCAAGTGGACTCTCATCGATTACAAGGTCGGAGGCATCAAATTCCTTATGGAAAATAACCGGAGTTCTGTCAAGTGTCTTAAGTATATCATTTACTGCATACAAAAGCTCTTTAATTCCCTTACCTGAAACTGCGGAAATAGGATAGATAGGAATATTTTCGCCATCAAAGGCTTCGTGGAATTCTTTAAGCTTTTCATCAGCCTCATCTCCATAGAATAAATCCATTTTATTGGCCGCAATTATCTGAGGAGTCTTAAGTAACTCAGGATTATAGTTTCCGAGCTCTTTATTGATATTTTTTATGTCTTCAATAGGGTCTCTTCCTTCTGAACCTGAAATATCAACTACATGGACAATGATTCTGGTTCTTTCAATATGCCTTAAGAACTGATGACCAAGGCCAACTCCCTCAGAAGCTCCCTCTATAAGTCCAGGTATATCAGCTATTACAAAGCCTGCACCGCCTCCAAGGTCTACCACTCCCAGATTAGGATGTAATGTGGTAAAGTGATAATTCGCTATCTTAGGCTTAGCATTGGTACATCTTGAAAGGATTGTTGACTTACCAACGTTTGGATAACCTACGAGGCCAACATCTGCAATAAGCTTTAATTCAAGAATCAGAGTAAGTTCAATGCCCGGTTTTCCCGGCTGTGCATAGGTAGGAACCTGCATTGTAGGGGTAGCGTAATTCATGTTGCCCTTACCGCCTTTGCCTCCCTTAAGTATGACTTCTCTCTGGTTATCTCCTGACATGTCCACTATAACCTTGCCGGATTCTGCCTCTTTTACCACAGTTCCCTCAGGAACCTTTATTATTATATCCTCGCCGTCTTTTCCATGACAACGTCTTCTTCCACCTTCATCGCCATCCTTGGCATAATACTTTCTAACATATCTGAATTCATTAAGTGTGTTTATATTTTTATCAACTTCAAAAATAACATCGCCGCCATCACCGCCATCACCGCCATCCGGTCCACCGGCAGCTACAAACAATTCGCGCCTGAAGCTTACATGGCCATTCCCGCCATTACCTGATTTAACATATATTTTTGCACTATCTGCAAACATTTTTATCTTCCTTTATCCCTGTTTCATTAAAAAATGCCCCAAATCTATGTATTACAAAGATTTGGGGCCAATTATCAGTTATTATTCAGCAACAGCTACAGGATATACAGAAACCTGCTTTTTGTCTCTGCCTAATCTCTCAAATTTAACTTTTCCATCAACTGTAGCAAATAATGTGTCATCCTTACCGATTCCAACATTTGTACCTGGATGGATATGAGTTCCGCGCTGTCTATAAAGAATATTTCCAGCTAATACGAACTGACCATCTGCTCTCTTAGCACCAAGTCTTTTTGACTCAGAATCTCTGCCGTTCTTAGTAGAACCAACACCCTTCTTATGAGCAAAAAACTGAAGGTTCAATCTTATCATCGCATTACACCTCCTGCCTTAATATAGTAATGAACTTTTTACCGTATTCTTGTGATATTCCATCGAGTCCAAGCATAAGAGACTTCATAAGTAAATCAGCCTTGTCGCTTAATTTACTCTTAAACTCTGCTTTTAGATAGCCCTTTTTAGGCTCATCATAAGCATCGAATTCATCTTTACAAAAGACCTCAATAGAGTTTAGCGTATTAATAGCCAATATAGAAACTGCGGCACATACAATATCTTTACCGGAATCGGCAAATAATGCATGACCTGAAAATTCTATACCCTTATAACCGCCATCTTTGTCTACCGACACAACAACCTTAATCATGATTAAGCGTTAATCTTTTCAATCTTAAGCTTTGTGTACAACTGTCTGTGTCCGTTTTTCTTGTGGTATCCACTTTTACGTTTATACTTGTAAACAATAACCTTAGGTCCCTTGCCTTCTTTTTCAACTGTAGCTGTTACAGTAGCACCAGCTACTACAGGGTTTCCAAGAACGAACTTGTCACCACCGATTGCAAGAACCTGATCAAAGGTATAAGTCTCTCCGGCTGCTACACCAAGCTTTTCAACCTGGATAACATCACCTTCAGCTACCTTATACTGCTTACCACCTGTTGCAATAATTGCGTACATATGGCTCCTCCTATTATAATTCTCGCCTGCTTAGGTGTTGTCATTTGGACAAACTTCTACCCACACAGTGCGGCACAAAATATAGTTTAGCATACAGAGAGAGGGATGTCAACAAATTTTTATTTCTTTTGACAAGGAATCCTTATCAAATATCAGGTTTTCCATATTTCCATTGTAGCAAAGCTTCACACTCCCATACTTTTTGGCTCTTATAACTATATGAGTTACCTTGCCATTTTCCCAGTCCACATCAAGACTATAGCCTCCCTTTGCTCGTATGCCTTTTACAAACCCTGTATTAAATGCTTTTGGCAGGGCAGGCAAGAGTTCAATCCTCTCTTCATCACTTTGGAGTATCATTTCAATCACAGCAGCAGCAAAGCCAAAATTACCATCAATCTGGAAAGGCGGATGAGCGCAGAATAAATTAGGATAAGTTCCTCCTCCTGTCACCATAATATTCTCTTCAACCGTGTAACGGAGTTGATTCTTTAAGAGGTTTAATGCACTTTCTGCTTCTTTAAGCCTTGCATAGAGGCAGGCTTTCCAAGCTATACACCAGCCTGTTCCATCATCCCCTCTCCTGTTAAGGGAAGTTTCGCAGGCTTTTTTAAGCTCTTTATCCTTGATTAGATTGCCCGGATACAAGCCATAAAGGTGGGATACATGCCTATGATGCACATCATTTTCGGCGTAGTCAACGAACCATTCACATAAAGCGCCGGTTTTCCCTATCTTAAAAGGCGGGAGCTTCTTAAGTGTATTTAAGACCTCCTTATCTTTCTCCAGACCTAAGATATCCTGTATAGTAAGATAGTTAGCAAATAGCTCCTTAATTATGGTTATATCCATTGTAGATGCATAGGTTAGAGCATGAACTCCTCCTTTATCATCTACGAAGTAGTTTTCCGGGGAGGTTGATGGTATGGTAACTAAATATCCATCTACCTCTCTCAAATAGTCAAGGTAAAATTTCACTGCTCCATCAATAATAGGATAAGCAGTATCCCTTAAGAAATCTTCATCTTGTTCATAGAGATAATGCTCAAAAAGGTGTCTGCAAAGCCAGCCGCCACTCATCTGCCAAAGACCATACACAGATGGGTTGTCATCACCTGCATTTAAGCCCACTGGGGTAGAGTGTCCCCATAAATCCACATTGTGATGGCTTACCCAGCCTCTTGCTCCATACATCTTCTTAGCTGTCTCCTCCCCCCTCTTGCTTACCTTTTCTAAAAGCTCAAAGAGAGGTCTATGGAAGTCAGAAAGACCTGTGGACTCAGCTATCCAGTAGTTCATTTCAGTATTGATATTAACAGTGTAGTTAGAGCTCCAAGGCGCTCTTAAAATATCTGACCATATTCCCTGTAGATTGGCACATTCGGTTCCGGGCTTTGATGATGTAATTAGCAAATACCTTGCATATTGAGTCATTAGCTCATATATGTAGCCGTCATCTATATCTTTGGCATCTTTAATAGCCTTAACTGTATCCTTATTTTCTGAATCTGAAAGAGAAATTTCAAATGTTTTAAAATGAGGAGTAAAAGCCTCTTTGTGTTCTGTTAAAGATTTGTCAAAGCCCTGTTCCCTTACCTTTTTAAGCCTGTTTTTACAGAATTCTTCTAAGTTTTCTTTATTCTTGTAATCAGTATCACCTGTTAAATAAAGCTCAACCTTGTCAGCATTATTAATAATGAGCTTATCATCTTTTATCCGCATTTCACCTGAATGTATTAAAACTTCAAGCATGAGTACAAAGTTAAGACCTTTGCCATCTTCATATCTTATAGGTTCAGGTACGTTAAAATAATTTGGAGCCGCATAGATTGGCGCCCTGCCCTTAAGAGTAAGCCTGTTTTCACTGCTATTTAGGCAATAATGCAGTTTACTATCAAGAGATACTTGAAGAGATAGTCCTCTGTTTTCACCCTCCAAACGGGCTACTAAAGTGCTGTCGCAAAAGCTTACAAAAGCAGACAGATGTCTCTTAGAGGAATTATTCCCAGCCTCCATTTTGTAAACAGCAGTATCAAGAGATAGTTCCCTGTAAAATGAAGTTTTAGCCTCATCTTCATCCAAGTACTTTATTATTAGATTACCTGCAGGAAGATAGCACTCAGTCCAGTCGCCAAGCACATATCTCTTGCTAATCTCCTCTGCTTCTTTGTATTCTTCTTTTAAGATATGCTCCCTTATCTCTTCCAGTTTGTCTGGGCTAAACAGTGGATTCATCTTATTTTTTTCTTCACCCGACCAAAGAGTATCAAGATTGAGGCTTATGTCCTCATAAGCCTCATATGAATTTACTCTTGCGCCAAAATCTCCGCTGCCAAGCGGAAGTCCGTCATAACGAAACTTTGCAGCTTCTCCGTATTTTAGATTGTATTTTTTCATATTTCGCCCTATCTTCTGTTTATCCAAGCTCCATTTGTAAAATCAGGAATTGCAACAGGTGCTCCTCCCATATTTATTGACTGTTCTGCAAGCACTGAAATACTCATCCAGGCAGCCATATCGTATACATCTATATTAGGCTCTTTTTTATTTAATACACAGTCAATAAAATCTGAAAATACCAGATAATCCATGCCATCATGACCTTTTTTGACACCATTTTCAAGGTATTCTTTCCAGAGCGGATGTTCATATTTTTTGTGATACTCCTCAACATTGTTCCAATGCTTGCTCCACTCAAAATGCTCCTTCTCACTATATTCGTTATCCAAAAAAATGGAATGATTATCTTCGGTATACATACCCTTTGTGCCGTGAATGGTATAGCCTCTTGAATAGTACCGAGGCAGTGTAGTATCAAGGCTTAGAAGTATGGTCTCTCCATTTGCACATTTAATTATTGTATTTACAATATCAGCCTGATTAAAGGTTGTATTTATCAGTTCTTCATCATCACTCTTTTTTTCTTTGATATACTCACTGAGTCCAAAGGAGCCCGAAGCAACTGATGTAAGGCTAAGCATACGGTTTCCCTTATTAATGTTAAGCAGCTTTGCTATCGGACCTAATTCATGAGTCGGATAGTTCTCTGTATTTCTATGTATGTAGTTATTTAGCCTGTAATGACGGTTTTCCTTGCCAAAAGCTATTTCGCCTCTAAGGTCGTGCTTGTAGCCTCCCTCACAATGAACTATCCTTCCAAGAAGCCCTAGTTCTTTCATATGGCTTACAAGCATTTCATCTCTACCATATACACAGTTTTCAAGGAGCATTACAGGAACCTTTGTCTCCTCATAGGCTTCAACTATTTTCCAACATTCTCTAAGAGAATAAGCTCCACCAACCTCACAGCCTACAGCCTTGCCTTTATGCATTGCCTCTATACATATATCAATATGTTTATCCCATGAAGTACAAAGAATAACAGCATCTACATCTTCCATTTCAAGGATTTCTTTATAATTTGTTGTAGTCTTAGGTCGTGGAAATCCCGCCTGCTCCACAATATCAGCACATTCCTTGCATCTGTCTTCATACTTGTCACAAATGGCTGTAAACTGAGCTAAAGGATGCTCAAGATACGCTGTTTTAAGAAGTCCTCTTCCTCTGCTTCCAAGACCAATCATAGCCAATCTTAATTTTTCCATTTTAATATTCTCCTATTTTAATCTAATGTTCTTCTGTTTAAATTATATTTTACCCCTTAACTCCCGATAAAGCAATTCCTTCAATAAACTGTTCCTGAAAAATTGCAAATAGAATTAAAAGTGGTGCAACTGACATAACTGCTCCAGCCATCATAAGAGGATAATCAGTTACATATTGCCCCTGTAAGCTGGAAAGACCTGCAGCAAGTGTCATTTTTTGCTCAGATGTATTAACTATGAGTGGCCACATCAGATCATTCCAAGCAAATCTTAAAGTTAATATACCAAGTGCTACAAGACCTGACTTAACAAGAGGAAGCATTATTTTATAGTATATCATAAACCTGTTACACCCATCAATTCTTGCTGCATCCTCGAGCGAATCTGGTAATGATTTAAAGAACTGTCTTAACAAAAATGTACCAAATATACTGAAGAGGTTTGGTAAAAATAGAGCAGGTAAGCTATTTAACAAACCTAAGCCCTGAATAATTTGATACTGTGGTAGTATAAAAAATGACGAAGGTATCATAAGTACAGAGAGTAATATTGTAAAAATAACATTCTTTCCGGGAAATTTCAGTCTTGCAAATGCATAAGCTGCCATTGAGCAGAATAGAAGCTGTACAGATACAATTACAACAGCATTAATTATAGTATTTAAGTACATTCTACCAAAGGGAATTGCTTTAAAAACAGCAAAGTAATTCTTTATCAACCATTCCTTTGGGAAAATAGTAATTGGTATTTTAATTGATTCAATTTGGCTCTTAAATGATGTTAATATCATCCATATAAAAGGAAAAACTGTAATGCCAACTCCACCAATTAATATTATGTATACAAAAAACTTCCCAATATTATATTTTTTATTCATATACCCTCCTATTCATAATTTACCCATTTTTTCTGAAGCTTCATCTGTATAAGGGTAACAAGCATTATTATTAGAAAAAGGAAGACCGCAAGAGCAGAGGCATAGCCCTTTTTAGAATATGAAAATGCATTTCTGAAAAAGTACATAACCATACTCTGAGTCGCCTCCATAGCTATACCACTTTCTTTTATCATCATATATATAGTATCAAATGTTTGAAAAGTTCCTATCAAATTGGTTATGAGTACAAAAAAGAGTGTAGGTGTGACCAATGGTAAAGTTATTCCAAAAAACTGTTTTACCGGGCTTGCTCCATCAATGGATGCTGCTTCATAATATGTTTTTGAAATTCCTTGTATGCCTGCAAGAAGTATAATCATATTATATCCGACATTTATCCAAATACTAACCAAACATATCGAAAGAAGAGCTGTGTTAGGATTAGTAAGGAAATTTACTGAATCAAAACCAAGTGCATTTAAGATTGCATTTATAATTCCGTGATCACTGTTATACATCCATTTCCATATCATTGCAACTGCCGCACCCATTGTTATAGCTGGAATGAAATATACAACCCTAAAGAATCCTCTTCCTTTAATTTTGGTATTGAGTAAAGCTGCAAGTATAAGTGAAATTATTATGGTTCCTGGAACTATTACTATTACATAGCTAAAGGTATTAAATAATGATGACCACATTTTAGGATCATTAAACATAGTTAAGTAATTATCAAGTCCCACAAATGAACGTTTATTAAACGAGCCAACCTCATAAAAACTATCAATAATTACTTTAAATATAGGATATATATAAAATACTAATAGTCCTGCAACAACAGGAAAAATCATTAAATATCCTGTGAGCCACTCTTTATTCAGCTTAATAGAAGTTTTTTTCATTGTGCCTCCTAACTTTATAGAAACAGGGCGTACTCGAAACAGTACGCCCCACCTTTATCGACTTGGACTAATCCAAATATTTTGCAAAAAGCTTACCTTTCTGAACATTGTTTGCCTTTATTTTTCATTTTTTAATACTTCGTTCATTTCTTTCGCAAGTTTATCGCAAGCTTCTTTTACACTAACTTCTAAACTAAATGCCTTCTTTAAGTTATCTGCCTGATATTGTGTCCACTCTCCAGTATTAAGTGACACAGGATAAGGATATGAGTATTCCTCTGCTGCCTTAATAAACATCGACAAATTATATTTAGGATTTTTCTCTACCCAATCTTTAGAGGTTCCTTTATATGCAGGTATTGCAGCACCTGTTTCTGCAGATAGCTTATTAGCCTGTTCACTAGCAAGAAATTCTACCCATTTCCAAGCTGCTTCAGGATTCTTAGTGCTCTTAGCAATACAATTTCCAAGTCCATGAATAACTGTTGCCTTTTTACCATTTATTGAAGGTAATGCTACTACATCAATATCATCCTGAACTTCTGAGCCAATAATCTGATTTAAGAACCAAGAACCATTCATAAGCATAGCTATCTTTCCGGATAAAAACTGAACATAATCTTCAGTCTCTTCAAGAGAAGCCTGTGAAGGTGTCACTCCTTCCTTCTGGAGATCTATTAAAAGTTGTACACCGGCTTGTGTCTCTGCCTTGTTATAACCTGAGCTTTTCTTGTCATCAGAAATAACATATCCTCCTGATGCGAAAATAGTATTATAAATTCCTGTTTGGTCTCTATATTGTACAGCAGTGCCGTATACACTTTTATCTTCCTTTGTGAGCTGCTTCGCAGTAGCTACATAATCATCCCAAGTCCAATCATCTTTTGGATATGGAACTCCTGCAGCATCAAAAAGTTTTTTATTGTACCAGATTCCAATAGTATCAAAATCCTTTGGTATTGCATACTGTACACCATCTACATTATAAAGCTTTAACAGAGCTTCCGGATAATTTGAAAGATCTATTCCTGCTTCTTTAATTTTGTCGTCAATAGGTAGAAGCACATCTCCCTTTGCGTATTTTGTTATATTTGGTCCATTCAACCAAAATACATCAGCACTGCTGCCACCTGTTGCCCCCGCTTCTAACTTTTTCCAATATTCTTCCCATCCACTATTTTCAAGTGTTACTTTTACATTTGGATAAAGCTTATTGAACTCCGCGACACATTTTTCGAAATATGGTGCCTGTCCTTTATCCCAGAAAGCATACCTTATCTCTCCTGAAATATCACCTTCCTTAGTGTCCTTTGAACCACTAGCTCCACCAGAACATGCTGTAAGTGCTGAAACAGCTGTTACCAAACCAAGTCCCAATGCGACAAATTTCTTAAACTTCATATGTTTCTCCCTTCTCTATAAAACATTTTAGGCTTCTGCCTAAGTCTGATTCTATTATAGATTGGTTTGAATAATTTTACGATTGACTTGGTTTACATGATTTTGGACTATTTATACTTGTTTTTAGTACAAAATATGTATTATTTTTACTTTAATTTGGATTATTTTTACTTAAAATCTCTTTATATGCATTGTATACTTCAATATCCTTATCTTTGACAAGTTCTATATCTATATTAGGATTGGATGGCAATTTGTAAAGCTCTGTTAATAGTTTTTCTTGTACTTCTTTACTTAGCATATATTTTATAAACCTAATACTCGCTTCCTCTTGAACCTTACTTCCCCAATTACTGATGATATATCCTGAACTTGGAAATAGAGAAAATTTATTCAAGCCTTTGCCAATTGGAAAACTCTCAAATCCAGCCTTCATATTATTAGTGATATTCCTTTTTTCATGTATCTCTCCAAAGTAAACAGCACTATGACCAACATTAAAACTTCTTAATTCATCTTTATACAGGGAATCAACTTTTTTAATGTTATTTTGCTTAAGAAAATCACCAATCTCAATTGAAATAGCTTTATTATTTTTACCATTGAGAGATTCCGTTAAGCTATTTACAAGATTGTCAGTCAATTGGACTGCAACAGTTGAGTTAGAATGTTCTTTAGACCAATAATTAATTTTCTTAACCATAGTTACAAAGCTATTATAATCCCCAGGAATTTTTTCTATTCCTGCAAGCTTAAATATTTCTTTGTTGTACCAATATCCTTTTGTTTCAAGTATATCAGTGACAGTGTAAAGAGCATTGGGAGCTTCCTTCCATGTATTTAGAACTATTTTAGATATATTCTCTTTTAATTCACTATCATTTTCTATATAAGGCATTAGATTCAAGGCATAACCTTTCTCTACCATAAATTTATAAACAGTGCTCGAATCAGAATTACCATTGTATATTATATTTGGAGCCTTTCCAATTACAAGAAGATCTTTTGCTTTTTCAAGAACTTGATTAAACGAAGGAACTGATACCAGTGTTAAGCTGATATCAGTATTCTTCTCTTCAAATTCTTTATATATCTTTCTCATAATGATATCTTCTTTACTAGCTCCTCCAAATCCATGTAATAGAGTTATATTAACTTTATTTTCTTGACTTATTGGTTTATTGCAACTACACATAGAAAACACAATTAACACTGTTAAAAATAACAACTTTACTTTCATCATACTATCCTCTTAGCTCTTTTTGATATTCACTTGGCGAAATTCCCTCATACTTTTTAAAAACTCGTGAAAAATATGCTGTATCCTCCATGCCTACGTTTAATGCTATTTCATACATTCTTAATTCATTATTTTTTATCAGTTGCTTAGCCTTTTCTATTTTTCTCTTATTTATATAATCAAATAAATTTTCTCCTGCTTTTTCTTTGAACATTCTGCTAATATAGCTTTTATTCATATGTATAGATTCAGCTATATCAGTAAGGGATAGCTTTTTATCTAAATTTTCTTCGATATACTTTTCTATATTTTGTATAACATACGCACAGTTTTCAATGTTTGCATCATCATTGTTCAAATCACTTTGATTCTCAGATTCTGCGTTTTCAGAAACAATCTTTGCTAGTATTAAAGGGAGTTCATCTAGTAAGTCATTTTTTACAACATAATGTTTTACTCCGTACTCTATGGCTTCTTTTGCATACTGAAACTTTGAATATGCGGTAAGCAGTATAACTATAACATTTTTATAATTTTCACTTATATATTTTGCAATCTGCAATCCGCTTACAGACGGCATTTGGATATCCGTAATAACTATGTCGGGCAATAACACAGGCAAGTTATCTATTAAATCCTTCCCATTTTCAAAATCTCCTACTAACCTAACACCGATTTTTTCCCAATCTATTAAGCTTTTTAAGCCTTCTCGTACAAAAGGTTCATCATCAGCAATGACTACTTTAAGCATTGAATTTCCTCCAATCTAATATCTTTGTTAAAATATTTCAGAGTTCTTAAAATTATGACAAGATTCCTCTAAATATGGCAATTTGATAATAACTTTTGTCCCTTTACCTATTTTACTTTCAACCTCGATTCCATACTCTGAACCATATAAATTGTTTATCAATCTGTTAATATTCATCAAGCCAACTTTAGGACTTCCTTCCTTTTCACCGCTAATTACTTTGTCTTTATCAAACCCAACTCCATTATCGGCAACAGTAATTAATAAAACCTCATTATTTTGTTGCTCAATTTTTACATTGATATAACCTCTATCATCTTTGGGCTCAATACCATGAATCATTGCATTTTCCACTACAGGTTCAATACAGAGTTTAGGTATAAAAAGAGTTTTTAGCTTTTCATCTTCCCAATTAATTTCATACGACACCTTATTCTTAAATCGTTCTTTGGAAAGATATAAATAAAACTCCGCTATTTCTATTTCTTCATTTATCCTTATCTCAATTTCATCTTTTCTAAACAATTTCCCTCTCATAAGTCCTGCAAACGCTTGAACCATTTTATATAGTTCCTCATCCTTATTTAATTTCAACCTAATAGCTATCATAGAAAGCACATTAAACATAAAGTGAGGATTAATCTGTGCCTGTAAATATTTAATTCTTGCTTCCTTTATCAATAATCCGGCTTCATACACCTCCTTGATTAGATGTGATATTTTGTCAGTCATCTCATTGAAAGACACACTTATTTCATCCAATTCTAATATTTCATAGGTGTCAAGTTTTGTTCTAAAATCTCCCTTACCTACCTGTTTCATTTTTAGAACAATAGTAGATAATGGCGATACCAGTTTGTCAGAAATATATAGGATTACAAGAATTATACCTATTATCAATGAAATAAAAATAAATATTATGGTTCCAAAGTCTTCCACTGCCATTATAAATAACCTTCTATATGGTACAACCATACAAGAAGACAATCCAAAGCTATTTTTAGACATATTATAAATATAAGTATGATTTTCATATTCTACATCTCCATTGTTTCCTTTAATATCCAAACTAGATATCAAAGGTATACTCCTTCCCATTAAAATCTTATCAGTTTCATCCTTAAACATATAAGCAAAACTTGTATACTTTTCTTCCAAAATATTAACTATATAATTTATAGCTGTTTTTGATAGGACAGCTATACCATAGCCTTCCTTTTCCAACTCCTCATCATATATAGTAAAATATAATTCTAAGTCATCTCCGGTAGTATAATACGAAAATCTTCTGTTTTCAGAGATATATTCTTCAAGGATATTTTTAATTCTATATTGTTTGTCTTTTTCATTCAAATATGAAGTATAATAGAAATGCGTTCCCACCATTTTTTTATTATTGCTAACAATATATAAGTCTTTAACAAACGGATAAATATCTCCTACCAAATTACTGGATGAAAAAAGGTTTACACTCTTGTCAAGCACACGAGAGATATTGTCTTTATCAGTTGTTCCTTCTTTCAAAAATCTTTCTATTTCCTCACTTCTTCTTAGCGAAAGTACACTATCTTCAAGAAATCCCATATATCCATCAATCTGACCTTTTATGCTATTCAGATAGAAGTTGAGATCATCAATTCTATATTTAAGAGACTGCTTTAACATAAAGAAAGAGAGTACCCCGCCAACCAGAAAAAAAATAACAATAGCTGTACCTAAAAGAGTTCTCATCAACTCTTTTTTTAAGGTTCTTTTTCTGAGTTTCATACAATTCTCTACCTTTCAACACAAAAACTAAGCTAATTGTATCATAAAATGTCATATATTTCATCAATATTTTGCTATAATCTGATTAAAAACTATTTTAGTTGCTGTTATAATATAAAAAGACCATCTGAGAAAAACATTCCCAGACAGCCTTTATATTGGTATCACTCTTAAATAATTAAATATCAAGCTCTGCCATTATACCCTTAAGAATATCTGCAGATTCTCTAAGTCTCTTAACTTCATCTTCATCAAGCTTAATAGGCACCTGAGTTTCGATACCATCGCCGCCTACTACACAAGGCATACTAAGAACTACTCCCTCTATCCCCTGCTCTCCATGCATCATGGTTGATACTGGCAAAATGGATTTTTCATCTCTTACTATACACTCACAGATTCTCTTTACAGCCATAGCTACACCAAAATATGTAGCTCTTTTTCTCTGAATGATTTCATAGGCAGCATTTTTAACATCCTCAGCTATAAACTTCTCTGATTCATCATGATTGAAGTGTCCCTTCATCTCACAGAAATTATTGAGAGGGATACCCGATACATTGGCAGAACTAAAGGCTGCAATCTCGCTGTCGCCATGCTCTCCGATTATAAAGGCATGTATACTTCTTGAATCCACACCCAAATGCTCACTTAGCCTTGTCTTAAGACGGCCTGTATCAAGTACTGTACCTGAACCGATAACCCTGTTTTCAGGAAGTCCTGATAGCTTCTGTGCTACTGCTGTAAGTATATCAACAGGGTTTGCAACAACTAAAAGTATTCCCTTAAAATCCCTGCTTGCTATCTCAGGAATGATGCTCTTAAAGATGCCAACATTCTTATGAACGAGGTCAAGTCTTGTCTCATCAGGTTTCTGATTTGCACCAGCGGTTACAATAACTATTCCTGCATCTCTTACATCATCATAATCTCCTGCATATACGCGCATGTGCTTTGCAAAAGGGATACCATGGCTAATATCCATAGCCTCTCCCTCTGCCTTATCCATGTCTGCATCTATCATTGCTATTTCTGAAAAAAGTCCGCTCTGCATAAGTGCAAATACGGAAGCTGAACCAACAAAACCACAACCAACCATAACTGCTTTTCTAAAGTTAATCATAAAATCTCCTTTCTCTTTGAAATCTGTTCTCATTATATCATTTAACTTAAATTAATGATAGACATGTTTTAAAATAAAGATATAAAACTTAATTGCGACAAATTTAATTGCGAATGAATTCTATTATGTAATGTTTTAGTTGAATATATAAAAAACAGATATCAAACTATATTTTGATACCTGTCTTTTATCATCTGTATTACTTTGTTAAATCCTTAAAATAAGCATCTATCCCATCAGCCATTCCTTCAGCCATTTTCTTCTGATAGGAGGCTGTATTAAGCGCCCTATCTTCCTTTTCGTTAGTCATATATCCCATTTCAACTATGGTTACAGGGACCTTAGACCAGTTGATGCCGCTCATAGTATCAGTTTCCCATACGTAGAGCTTCTTACAGCCTGATTTTGCCACTACTCCGTCTAATACCTTATCTGATAAAAGCTTACTGCTTGAGTAAACATCAGAATTATAAGGGTTCTTTTTAGTCTGGCAGATTGTCATTGCGCCGTTTACAGACTTGTTTGCAGCTCCGTTTGCATGGATTCTGATAAATGCATCAGCCTTGGCTTCATTGGCAATGGCTGCTCTTTCTGAATTGCTAATATTTACATCATTTTTGGTTCTGCACATAATAACCTTGTAGCCACGTTTCTTAAGAATCTTCTGCAACTTTTTAGCTACCTTAAGCGCAAGGGCGTACTCGGTCTGCTTTGTCCAAAGTCCGCTAGTTCCACCTGTGACCTTGAATTTTGTAGTCTTTGCTCCCGGACCGATAGGCTCCTTTTCAAGGTTTGCCCTTGTCTGATGACCTGCATCTATACAGATTACTTTTTTCTTGTTAGTAGCAGCATTAGCTATGTAAATATTGTCAGAACATATAGTAAAAAGCATAGCCAATACCAAAAACATACTTAATAATTTTTTCATATTCTCCCCTAAATATTTATACAGTATACAAACACAATTACATGTGTATATTAATTTTTTACCTATAACTACGGATAGTAATGAATCATATTCCGTCTTTTATAGCCTTGTTTTCATATATTTGTATATTCTGTATACAATAAATATCAACAACCCATCTAATATCAGATTCAAAATCAAAAATAATGCATTCATTACTAACCTCCTCACATAATAAGGTTATAAGCAATAATTAAAGTTCATTTGTCTGCATAATATATCAAAAAAAAATAAATGTCAAGCTATTATTTTGTATAATAATACAATCCATTCCATATATCGCATTGTAATGTACACTATCCTTCTGCTATACACAAATCAAGCAAACTCAAAGACTTAACTCATTACAAACATATGCTGTTTAGCAGGTTTACACTAAAAGGCGATTAAGATATTCCTAACCGCCTTTTTAAAAAATTTAATATATTTTGATAGTTAAACCGGATATGCTCCGTTGGCAGTATCTGCAACTGTACTATCCACCTTAGTCTGCTGAGCTTTTCTGTATTTGAAGAACTCAGTTGCAACCTGTGGGAAGAGTGCGTACGAAAGAACGTCCTCATCCTGTTGCTTCCACTCTTTAACCTCTTCCTCAAACTTAGGAAGCTGTGGCTCGATAAGGTCTGCAGGTCTGCAGGTAATTGGCTCCTGATCGCCTATAGCCTTCTTCACAACCTCCGGATTAAATGGCTTAACTGTCTCACCAAATTCTCCTGCAAGTATCTTCTTTGATTCCTTGGTTATCATCTTATAGCGCTCGCCCTGAAGTACATTTAATACAGCCTGTGTACCAACTATCTGAGATGAAGGTGTAACAAGAGGAGGCTCACCAAAATCAGCTCTTACTCTTGGAATCTCCTCAAGTACTGCTTTGTACTTATCTTCAGCATGAGCTTCTTTAAGCTGTGATACAAGGTTTGAAAGCATGCCGCCAGGTACCTGATAAAGAAGTGTCTTGATATCAACACCGAGAACCTTTGTATTCATAAGACCGGATGCAAGATACTTCTCACGAAGCGGACGGAAATAATCTGCAATTTCAGCAAGCTTGTTCTGGTCAAGACCAGTATCGTACTCAGTCCCCTTAAATACCTCAACCATAACCTCTGTAGCCGGCTGGCTGGTTCCCATAGCCAGTGGGCTGATGGCGGTATCTATGATATTTGCTCCTGCTTCAACAGACTTCATATAAGTCATGGCTGCAACACCTGATGTATAGTGAGTGTGCATATCTATAGGAAGCTTAGTTCCTTCACGAAGAGCAGAAACAAGCTTGGTTGCTTCTGTAGGCACAAGAAGACCAGCCATATCCTTTACACAAAGAGAATCAGCACCCATCTCCTCAATAGCCTTAGCCTTTTCTTTCCAGTAATCAAGAGTATATGATTCTCCTAAGGTATAGCAAAGGGCAATCTGCGCATGACCGCCTTCCTTCTTTGCTGCCTTTACCGCAGTCTGAAGGTTACGAAGGTCATTGAAACAGTCAAATATCCTGATTATATCAATACCATTTGCAAGTGATTTCTGTACAAAGTACTCTACCACATCATCTGCATAATGGTTGTAGCCAAGGATGTTCTGGCCCCTGAAAAGCATCTGAAGCTTGGTATTCTTGAAGCCCGCTTTGAGCTTACGAAGTCTCTCCCATGGATCTTCCTTCAAGAAACGAAGGCAGGCATCAAATGTAGCTCCTCCCCAGCACTCAACAGCGTGGTAACCAATCTTATCCATCTTGTCTATGATAGGAAGCATTTCTTCTGTTGTCATTCTTGTAGCTATCAGGGACTGATGTGCGTCACGAAGGACAGTTTCGACAATCTTAACTCCCTTATTACCCTGTTCTGACATATGTTATTCTCCTTTTAATATTCAATATTACAATGATTAATGATATCGGATTAGCATAGTTTATTACTTCTGTAATCGTAGATATTATTCATAGCCTGCTCATCATTCAACAAATAATGGCTGCTTAGCAATATTATCTTAATACCATCATATTATTTAACTCCGAAAATTGCCATAAATACACCTGCCGCAACCGCAGTTCCTATAACACCTGCTACGTTAGGTCCCATAGCGTGCATAAGAAGGAAGTTAGAAGGGTCTGCCTCTCTACCGACCTTCTGTGATACTCTGGCTGCCATTGGTACGGCAGAAACTCCTGCAGAACCAATAAGAGGATTAATCTTACCTCCTGTAAGGTGGCAAAGGAGCTTACCAAAGAGTACGCCTGCAGCTGTTGCAACTGCAAAAGCAATAAGGCCGAGACCTACGATCTTTAGTGTATCAAGCTTAAGGAATGCCTCTGCTGAAGTTGTAGCACCTACTGAAGTACCAAGAAGGATAACAACTATGTACATAAGGGCATTACTTGCTGTTTCCTGGAGCTGTTTAACAACACCACTCTCCCTAAAGAGGTTACCAAGCATAAGCATCCCTACAAGAGGAGCTGTAGTTGGAAGAATGAGTGAAACAACTATTGTAACAACTATTGGGAAGAATATTTTCTCAAGCTTACTTACAGGTCTAAGCTGCTCCATCTTGATTTTTCTTTCCTTTTCAGTTGTAAAAAGCTTCATAATAGGTGGCTGAATGATAGGAACGAGTGACATATAAGAGTATGCCGCAACGGCTATAGGTCCCATATACTCAGCCTGCCCAAGCTTTCCTGCAAGGAAGATTGATGTAGGACCGTCAGCACCACCTATAATAGCTATGGCTGCTGCTGCCTTATCGTTGAATCCAAGTAATATAGCAAAGAAGTAGGCACCAAAGATACCAAACTGTGCTGCTGCACCCATGATGAAGCTAATAGGATTAGCAATCAGAGGTCCGAAGTCTGTCATAGCACCTACACCTAAGAATATAAGACAAGGAAGAATACTCCACTCATCCAGTAAGAAAAAGAAATGGAGAAGTCCGCCTTCTTTCATAATATCCGGATAGATATTAACAAGTAGCATACCAAATGAAATAGGAACCAAAAGCAGCGGCTCATATCCCTTTGCTATAGCCAGATACAAGAACACCAGAGCAATGAATATCATGAGAATATTTCCCCATGACATGTTGACAAATGCTGTCTGTGCTGCCAGGTTCTCGAGCATATTTGTAACATAGCTCATAGATAATTACCTCCGTTTTAATGTACAGTTATCAGATTAGTTAAGGGATGCAAGTAAAGCACCTGCTTCAACTGAATCACCAACTGCACAGGAAACAGAAGCGATTGTTCCGTCCTGAGGTGCAACTATATCATTTTCCATCTTCATAGCTTCAAGAACGATGATTACATCACCCTTCTTAACAGCCTGTCCGGCATTTGCCTTTACAGCTAAAATCTTACCAGGCATAGGAGCATTAACCTTAACTGCACCTACGGCACCACTTGATGCAGGAGCTGCTACTACAGGCTTTGGAGCAGCCACAGGAGCTGCACTCTTAACTACAGGAGCCGCACCGCTTCCCGCACCCTCTTCAACAGTAACTTCATAAGCTGTTCCATTAACAGTAATTGTATATGTTTTCATAATGTGATTATCCTTTCAAAATATTAAAATAAAATTATGCTTTATAAGCTATTACCAGGTACTATTACCTTTTCTCTTTACTGAGCGGACCACAAGACCGTCAGCAGACACAGAAGAATTATCAGCTGTGTAAGCCATTATGGCTGCTGTGATAACAGCAGTAAGCTCTGCCTGACTTAATTCTTCACTTTGTACTGTAGGCTCTGCTACAATCTGCGTATCTGGTTCTGCATCCGTGTGCTCCTTCTTAGCAAGGAACTTAGGAACAAGGCTTAATGCCTTTATTACAAAACTAATGAAAATAAGAACAAGGAAGATGAAAGCCATACCAAAAACTGTATTAAGGGCTGCCTTTTCCATCTTTTCGGCAACAGTTATCTGTTGTTCTGCCGCTAGACTTGTAGGAATATAACCGCTGTCCATGCTGTCTTCATCAAAGGTGGCGGTAAACTTAACCTTACCTCCTTCAAAATCAATCATTTCCTCGTACTTAACGTAATCTTTTCCTTCTACGATATTAGCGCTTGACTCATCAACTGACTTGAAAGCTCCAACCTCTTCCTTAACGGAATTAAGGTTGTCAATCATAGAAATGATGCTCTTTTTAGCCTTATTGCCTAACTGAGCACTGCTAATTGTATTTTCAAGCTCTCCTGATGCCCACTGTTCGGCAAAGAAGCTACCTGCCTGCATAACAGTCTCTTTGTTATAAGATAAAGTATCGCTGTCAGTCTTAGAGCTGCCCGCACAGCCGCTAAGTAGCATAAAGCAGGAGAAAACGCTAAGCACTAATAATATTAGTCTTTTCTGCATATTTACTTCCTCTCTATATTAAATTGTGCTGTGTTTTTTATTTGGACGAAATTCCCTCTTTGTATATAACATCTCAAAAGCATATACAAGCTGCTTTCTTGTTGCGGCAGGCTCGATGATGCTATCTACGAAGCCTCTCTTTGCTGCAGATACAGGATTGTTCTGAAGAGCTGCATACTCTCCCGCTTTTTCACTGATTGTGGCAGCATCCTTGCCGTCATATATAATCTCCGCAGCAAGCTTAGCATCCATCATACCAATTTCAGCATCACTGTAAGCAAATACAAGGTCTGCACCAATATGCTTTGAATTCATAGTAATGTAAGCACTTCCGTATGCCTTACCTACAATAAGGTTTACCTTAGGTACAGTCGCATTGGCAAATGCTGCTGTAAGCTGTGATAAAGCTCTTGCTATAGAACGCTCTTCTCCTACTGATGAGGCAAAGCCTGTTACAGATGTAAGTGTAAGCACAGGGATTGAAAATGAATCACAGAATTCTACAAAATGAGCTGCCTTATATGCACCTGCCATCGTAAGAACACTGTCAAACTTTTTAGCAGCTTTACCATCCTCACCAAGGATTTCACTACGGTTTGCCACAGCTCCTACAATTGCTCCGTTCAGGCGGATGAAACCAATAACCATTTCTTTTGCGCAATCAGCCTTTAACTCTAAGAACCAGTTGTTATCAGATATTTCACGAAGTGCTGCCGCAGTATCTTTAACATGTGTACCTAAACCAGCTGTTACCCTATTGAGGTCATCATCACACTCGCAAATAACTCCGGTATTCTCGTTGTTTGATGGAAGTACAGAAATAAGCTCTCTTGCCTTTGCAAGAGCTTCTACATCATCCTCTGCCACGATGTCTACATTGCCTGATTCAGCCTGAAAAGCTGCTCCTGCTGTATTGCACTTAGCTGTATAGTTATTATCAACTGCGTTAGGTGAATTTACAAATAACTTTGCATTATCACGTGTCATGATAACAAAGTCACTAATTGCGGCCGAAATAGCAGAGCCACCGCCACAGGTTCCAAGAATTACGGTAACTGTAGGAATAACACCGCTTGCAAGCACCTGTCTTGCATATACCTTACCGAATGCATCAAGTGCATCTGTAGACTCTTCAAGCCTCATGCCTGCACAATCTGTGATTGCAACCACAGGAACACCAACCTTGGTAGCGAGATCATACACATTGACTATCTGTCTGGCGTGCATTTCACCCATTGTTCCGCCAAGAGCATCCTTGTCCTGGCTATAAACATAAACAAGACTACCGTCTATAAGACCATAGCCTGCAATTACGCCGTCACCGGGAACTTCTTTTTCACTAAGGTTAAAATCTGTGCTTCTTTTTGTTACTAAAGCACCAATTTCAACAAAACTGTTTTCGTCAAGCAAAGAGAGTATTCTATCTCTCGCCGACAGCACTACTGCATTACCCATTCTTAGCCCTCCATTAACTTAAGTTTGGTTTTTATCAGGAATAAACTGAATATCAAAACATCCAATTTACCGCCGATTATAATTATAAACTTATAACTGGAAAAGTACAAGTGTATTTTAAGTTTTTTATAAAAAAATAGGTATTTTAGTCAATTTTTTCTAAATCCTCAAATGAAAGCTGAGCTTCTTTTTCAGCCTCAAGCTTAAACTCATCTTCTGCTTCCTGTCCAATAACAGGCAAATCCTCAAGTGACTTTATGCCAAAAGAGCGCAGGAAATCCTCTGTGGTACCAAAAACTAAAGGCTTACCCGGTGCCTGGAGCCTGCCTGCTTCCTCAATAAGTCCGTATTCAATAAGCTTGTTAACTGCATGGTCTGACTTAACTCCTCTTATAGCTTCAATATCAGCCCTGGTTACAGGCTGTTTGTAAGCAACTATTGAAAGGGTTTCAAGCAAAGCATCTGTAAGGTTGTGCTTTTTAGGCACATTAGTCACCTTTATTAGAGTTTCATACATCTCTGCCTTGGTACACATTTGAAATGAATCTTCAAGCTCTATTATACTGATTCCATGCCCCTCATCTTCATATTCATCCATCATAGTATGGATGACCTTCTTAACTGTATCTTCATCCAGCTCGACCGCTTCGGCAATAGCTGTAAGCCTTACTGATTTGCCTATTGCAAAAAGTATGGCCTCTATCTTAGCCTTAAGTATCTTCAATTCCACGACTTATTACTCTCCCATGTTCTTATAATCTTCTTTGGTAAACATCTTCTCTTCAACAAATTCTATCAAAATGTCCGAAACATTATCATCCTGAACTGCCTTTATGGCTCCAACCTTCATAAGCTCAAGCACAGCAAGAAAGCTCACAACTACGTGCAGTCTTGAAGGCTGGTTTATAAGAAATTCCTTAAAGCTAAAGGATTTATGCTCTTTTGCGAAGCTTTGAAGCTCACCAATAGACTCAGACAGGCTTATAGGCTCTTTTTTAATCTTTCCGAACGAGCTTCTGATAGGATCGGTTTTATCTGTCTGTTTTTTGATAACAAAATTATAAATGTTATGTAGCTTCGCAAGAGTCAAGTCACCTATAATTTCCTGAATTTCAGGCTTTGGCGCATATTCAGCAACCTCTTTAGGGATGGTAGGCTCCTTAAAGAGGTAGGAGGAAGCAAAATCTCCTTTTCCTTTAAGAAGCTCAGCAGAGTATTTATACATCTTGTATTCAATAAGCCTCTTTACAAGGTCCTCTCTTGGATCAATCTCCTCGCCGTTTTCCTTCTCTTCCTTTGGCAACAACATCCGTGACTTAATGTTTATAAGCTGTGCTGCAACCAAAAGAAAGTCACTCATCGTATCAAGGTCAGCCGTTTTCATCTGATTGACATATTCCATGTACTGGTCTGTAATCTCAGCTATAGGTATATCATAAATGTCTATTTTATTTTTCTCAATGAGATGAAGCAAGAGGTCAAGAGGACCTTCAAATACTTCAAGCTTAACTTCAATTCCCATGTAATTTCTCTCCAAATTTCAATTCTACAAGAGTAATCTCGGGTGGGTTAAACACCCTTAAGTTGATGGTATGGGTGCCTGCACCACAGGAAACTATCATATTGCTGCCATTTTCTGTATAAAAGCCTCCTGAGTATTTAGGAAATATAAAAAAGTCAGGCCCTATCACTCCCCCAACAAGTGGCAGACGCATAATCCCGCCATGTAAATGCCCTGAAAGGGTTAGGTCAGCCTTCCACCTGCTGTAAGTCTCAAAATAAAGCGGTGAATGTGCCATAAGTATAGTGTAGTTGCCACCCTTTGCTCCGAGTTTTTCTTCCACACTATCTAACGATAATTTATTTCTTCTAAATTTTGGATAATTCTCTTTACCCAAACTTAGTCCGTAAATGTCTATACAGTCATCATTTTCTCTATGAAAGCTGAATTTTTCATTATCCAGTAGTTTTACATTTAGCTCTTTAAGCTTTGATTTATATTCATCCCAAAGTGCAGGATGAAGCTTCTCCTCGTGATTGCCAAGCGCATGAATAACAGTGTACTTAGGTGTAAGTTCAGCTATCAAATCTATAGAAGTATTAACTGTTTCTTTTGAAAGAGGTCTATAACCCTCCTTACATCTCCTGCTTATTCCACCAACAACCATATCACCGCCTATTAGTATACAGTCAGGCTTTGCTTTATATATCATCTCAAGCAGCTTTGTATTGTTTTTCCCATATTTTTTTCCATGTAAATCCGAAATAAATATAAATCTAAATCCATCAAAGGATAAAGGTAACTTCGGTGAGTATACCTGATATTTTTTTATATATAATCCTTTACCTAAGACCAAACATTATCCCCTTTCCATTAATCCTATGCCGCCAGATAACCATTGTAACATAAAAGCACCGACTATGATATATTAAATTTAAAATTATCATAATCGGTGCTAAATTATAAATTAACTACTTCGATTGTATCTATCCTGTGTACTATTCCCATATCCTCAAGCTGCCTTATCATCCTGTATACAGTTGCCATACCGACTGTCTTATCCTTTTCAGCAACTTGATAATAAATATCTTTACAGGAATTAAAGTCATTGTTCATGATAACATCAATGATAAGCCTGCGCTGTTTAGTAATCCGGCATCCGTCTAACTTCAGTCTCTCAATAACCTGTTCACTCGTCATATCAACAACCCCTTAATATAATGATACAAGTGTCAAAGCACATAATGATACAAGTGTCAAAAATATCTGACACCCGTATCACATAGTCCATAGCAATTATATTTGCAATAGAATATAATATTCACTTAGAACACATATATACTATATTAAAACATTTGAAAATGATTGTCAATATCGAACTATACTAATTCTTCAAGCATTGAAGTTCCAATGGTTCCCTCAGGCATCTTAACTCCAAAATTCTCAGCAATGGTAGCTCCCATATCTGCAAATGTCTCTCTTTCAGGTATGCTGCCTGATCCATTTAAGCTCTTTGAATATGCAAGGAAAGGCA
Organism: Catonella massiliensis; assembly: GCF_016651435.1. Classification (NCBI taxonomy): domain Bacteria; kingdom Bacillati; phylum Bacillota; class Clostridia; order Lachnospirales; family Lachnospiraceae; genus Catonella; species Catonella massiliensis. The sequence continues at coordinate 1,290,928 of NZ_JAEPRJ010000001.1, forward strand.
CCTTTTCTCTGGTATGGTCGGTTCCTGTATAGGTAGGATCATTGCCATGGTCGGCAGTGATTATAAGTAAGTCATCTTCACGCATCACATCTAAGAGTTCTCCAAGCTTTACGTCAAACTTCTCTATCTCATCACCATAGCCTATAGGATCCCTTCTATGTCCCCAAAGTGCATCAAAATCAACAAGGTTTACAAAACAAAGCCCCTTAAAGTCTTTCTTTGCTTCTTCTATAGTCTGCTCCATACCATGAACCGAGCTGTTAGACTTATATGCCTCTGTGATACCCTCTGTGACAAAGATATCGTTTATCTTACCTATGGAAATCACATCAAGGCCGGCATCTTTAAGCGCATTAAGAGCAGTATCAATAGGAGGTTTAACTGCGTAATCATGGCGGTTCGCAGTTCTTTTAAACTCACCCTTCTTCTTGCCTACATAAGGTCTTGCAATAACTCTTCCAACCTTCCATTCATCCTTCATACACAGCTCTCTGGCTATTTCACAGCATCTATAAAGATTGGCAAGGTCAAAGGTCTCCTCATTTCCACATATCTGAAGCACAGAGTCAGCAGATGTATACACTATCATCTTGCCTTCATTTATCTCTGTTTCTGCAAGCTCTTCAAGAATCTCAGTTCCCGAAGCACTCTTGTTTCCTATGATTTCTTTCCCACAGCGCTTTGATAATTCATCTAAAAGCTCCTTTGGAAAGCCTGTATCAGTAAAGGTTACAAAAGGAGTTGTAGTGTGGATTCCCATCATCTCCCAGTGTCCTGTCATAGTATCCTTGCCGTTACTCTTTTCTTTAAGTGCACAATAATAAGCAAGAGGCTTATCAACAGGCTCTACCTTGCTAAGTGGCTTTAGATTGGCAAGTCCTAATTTTCTAAGATTAGGTATGTTAAAATGTTCAACTGTATCAGATATATGTCCCAAGGTATCTACACCAACATCGCCAAACTTCTCTGCATCCGGCATTGCTCCAATGCCCATAGAGTCAATAACTATCAAAAATACACGCTTAAATCTAATCATTAATATCCTGTCGCCTCCTGTCCTTTAACTAATTTTACTATCCTGCTTGTACCCAGTCTGTCTGCACCAAGCTCAAGAAACTTATACGCATCCTCAAGACTTGATATACCACCGGCAGCCTTAATCCTTACATTTTTACCGACATGCTCACTAAAGAGTTTAATGTCATCAAAGGTAGCACCTGCTTTGCTAAAACCTGTAGAGGTTTTAATGTAATCAGCGCCAGCCTTGGTTACAATCTCACACATCTTTATTTTCTCTTCATCGGTGAGCAGGCAGGTCTCAATTATTACTTTAAGAATCTTATTTCCTACAGCTTCTTTTATCGCTCTAATCTCTGCTTCAAGTTCATCGTATCTTTTATCCTTCAGCCAGCCAATGTTGATGACCATGTCTACTTCCATGGCACCATTATTTATGGCATCCTTAGCCATAAACACTTTGGATGCAGTGGTGTCATAACCATTTGGAAAGCCTATTACTGTACAGATTGCAAGCTTTCCGTCAACATAATCGGAAGCTTCTTTTACATAACTTGCCGGTATACAGGCAGATGCAACCTTATACTTCATAGCATCATCTAAAATCTGTTTAATCTCTTCCCATGAAGCTGTCTGTGTAAGTAAAGTGTGGTCAACATGGGTTAGCATTTCCTTTTGTGTCATTTAAAACCATCCTTTCAATATAGTTTCGACTATTGTAGAAAACTATTCTACAATAGTCGAATATTAAAACTTAAGCTAATTCAAGTGCAAGCTCCATCATCTTTCCAAAGCCTGTTTGTCTTTCGTCAGAGCTTAGTTCTTCACCTGTGATAATATTGTCTGATATTGTAAGTATAGCAAGGGCATTCTTCTTACTCCTTGCAGCTTCCATATAAAGGGCGGCTGCTTCCATCTCAACACAAAGAACGCCCATCTTTATCCAAGCACTATGAGGATCCTTAAGGTCGCAATAGAAAGGATCGGAAGAAAGTACATTTCCAACAACTGTAGGTGTTCCCTGTTTTTTAGCTATCTCTACAGCTGATGAAAGTAGTCCGTAGTTAGCAATAGGAGCATAAGTTCCCGGTATCTCGTACTGCTTGGCCCAAGAGGAATTGGTGCAGGCAGCCTGTGCTATTACGACGCTTCTAACAGGACAGCTTTCGCTTATAGAGCCTGCGGAACCAATTCTTATTATATTTTCTACTCCATAAAAGTTAAAAAGCTCGTGAGAGTAAATTCCGATTGAAGGCATACCCATACCTCCGCCCATTACAGATACTCTCTTACCCTTATAAGTACCTGTGAAACCAAGCATATTTCTAACATCTGTAACAAGAACCGGATTCTCAAGGTAGGTCTCGGCTATATACTTTGCCCTAAGTGGATCTCCCGGCATAAGCACAGTCTTTGCAAAATCTCCCTCTTTGGCTCTGATATGTGGTGTTGGTATTGGCATAGTAACATCCTCCTTTGATTTGTTTGATTTGTAATAAATCAGGCTATTTCAATCTTATCAGCAAGCCTGTTTTTGATTTCTTTATACTTCTCAAATGGCAGCACCAGTTTTCTGCCTTTTTTCATTAACAATCCTTCTTCTATGAAGTCTTTCACAGTACGGTTAACAGTCCTCACTGAAAGTGCGGTTCCTCTTGCCAAATCATTTCTGCTCATGTTGATAATTACTTTATCTCCCAGATGATTTTTCTCATAGAAGTCGTGTAAAAACAGCAGAACTCTATCTTCACCCTGAAGGAAAAGAAACAATCTTTCCTTTCTACATTGCTCTAAGAGATATTTTGTCATAGCTTCAGTAAACATCTTCATTGCATTTATATCATTTGATACCCATTTGGCGAAATGCTCTCTTGATAGCTTAAGAAAGCGGCAGTTTGTAACTGTTACAAGAGTAGTTCTGTAGGTTTCTTCTTCCAGTACAAATTCCATGCCACCAAAGACCTCTATCGGGTAGAATCTCATAAAGTCATATGCTATAGGAAATACCCTTAAGTCACTTCCCTTTACGATCCCTGTGAGCAATATATATACAGTTCCTGCATTATCATTTTCAGTGACAAATTCTGTATCCTTTGGCAGTGAAACCTCTCTGAATTCTTCAAGCAGCCACCTAGGTGCATTTTTTAAGAACTGTTCTAAGTATTCGTGACTGTCCTTACTTAGATATTTCCATACATTATCCAAATCACTCATAGTGAACTCCCATAATTTTATTTGGCAAGGTCTCCCGGCCCAAATCCAAGTGGCAGAAGTTCCTTAAGCTTAAATACCCTCATATCCTCAGGCTTATTTGTTCCCAGTACAATGTCAAACTCTTCACAGTCTACAAACTCATTGATGACCTGTCTGCAAACCCCACAAGGCGGACAGATGGTTAGTTCGTTGTTATCGGCGGGACCACCTACTATTGCAATGGCCGCAAAGTCTTTCTCCCCCTCGCTGACAGCCTTAAATATAGCTGTTCTTTCTGCACAGTTTCCAGGTGAATAAGCTGCATTTTCAATATTACAGCCCTTATATACCTTGCCATTCTTAGTGAGGAGGGCAGCTCCTACCTTAAAGTTAGAATATGGAGAATAAGACATTTCTCTGGCTTCAAGTGCCATTTTTACCAATTCTTTGTAGTCCATACACCCTCCTTACTTTGATCTTATATAAGGTTTACCGTTGGCAGCAGGAGCATCTGCTCTTCCTACAAAGAAGATAAGGGCTAAGATTGTAACTACATAAGGTATCATTGAAATAAGGTTAGGCGATACCATATTGCCTTGACTTGCAAGTGCTTTGATACCATTACATATACCAAAGATAAGACAGCCTTTAAGTGCTCCCATAGGAGAAAACTTGCCAAAGATAACGGCTGCTATGGCTATAAAGCCCTGTCCCACAATAACTGTAGGCTTGAACTGGCTAACTGTTGCAAGTGTACAAAAGGCTCCCCCAAGTCCTGCTAAAAATCCTGAAAGGATTACACAGATATATCTTACAAGGTAAACATTGATACCAAGTGATTCACAGGCTACAGGATGTTCTCCACAGGCACGCAGATGTGCTCCAAGTTTTGTCTTATAGAATACAAAGTTAGCAATTATAGCGAATACAAATACTAAGTAAGCCATAGAATATACATTGAGTACATTTGCCCCAAAGCTTCCTGCTTCAAATACATCATTGAACATTTTAGGAAGCCTGTCCTCCAAAGGAATTGCAGGGCTGTCAGTGGAATTGTAAAGTACCATACAGGTAAAGGCAGCAAGTCCGGGTCCTATAAAGTTGATGGCTGTTCCTGCAATGGTCTGGTCCGCATGAAAATGAATGCAAACTACCGCATGAATGAGACCAAATACAGCACCGGCCAGGCCTCCAATGATGAATGCCAAGATTCCGTTCTTGGTGGTAAGGGCTGCTATTGCTCCGGTAACAGCACCTATTGTCATCATGCCTTCAATTCCGATGTTAACTACTCCGCTTCTTTCCGAGAAACAAGAGCCAAGAGCTGCTAAAAGAAGTGGAGGTGTAGCTATTAAAGCTGCATTAATCAAAAGACCAAGGTTTTGGATTAGAAAATTCATTATCATGCCTCCTTCTTTTTGGTAACTTTAAGAAACAAGTACTTGAATACGTGTGAAATAGCTATGAAAATAATTACACAGCCCATGATTATACTAATAATCTGTGAAGGAACCTGAACCATATTTAGCTTAGATCCTCCAAACTTCATGGCTCCATAGAATAACCCAGCAAATATACATCCTATAGGGTTAGAGCTACCAATAAGGGCTACAGAAATACCCTCAAAGCCATAGCCTTCCTGACCTGCAAACTGTACAAGTCTACCACTCTGTCCCATAATCTGAACCGCACCACCAAGTCCAGAAAGTGCTCCTGATATACAAAGTGCGGTAAGAATTGACTTATTCGCATCTATTCCCGCATAATCAGCAGCATGCTTATTAAATCCCACTGCTTTCAGCCTATAACCAAGAGTGGTCTTCTCTATAATAACCCAAATAGCTACAGCAGTAACTACAGCTATAACTATACCCCAGTTGGCATCAGGGCATTTAATGCTGTCAATCCAGGTTGCAGGAAAAAGTATCCTTGCACTGTCTTCAAGGTTCTTTGAGGCCTCGCCTCCCTCGACCTTTATATCTTTAAGGTTAACTACGAAATTAGATAGATAAAATGCTATCCAGTTAAACATAATAAATGATATAACCTCGTGAATACCACGCTTTACCTTCATAAGGCCGCATAAGAATGACCAGAAGGCTCCGGCTGCCATGGCCGCTATTATACATAGAGGAACATGGATAACTGCGGGCAGTTTCACAAGAATTCCAACGAGAGTAGCTGCTATGCTTCCAACAACAAACTGTCCTTCAGCACCTATATTGAATACACCGGTTCTAAAGGAAAATGCTACCGAAAGACCTGTTAGTATGATAGGTGCTGAATAAACCAAGGTATACATCAAGAACTTTGGCTTACTAAATACACTTGAAATCAGCTTACTATAGGCCACAGCAGGGCTTATGCCTGCGATAACCAAGAAGATGGCACCAATAAGGAAACCGATTATAATGGCTATAACGGTATATAGGAAATTGCTTTGTAAAATGCTCTTTTTCTTATTCACTCTGCTCACCTCCTGCCATCATATATCCAAGTTCACCTTCTTTTGCCTCTTTTGCCAGCATACTTCCTGCTACTTTACCGCCGCTTATAACAACTATTCTGTCTGAGAGGTTCATAATCTCATCAAGCTCAAAGGAAACAAGCAGTACCGCTTTTCCCTTATTTCTCTGCTCAACAATATACTTATGCACAAACTCAATAGCTCCGACATCAAGACCTCGGGTTGGGTTAACTGCTATAAGTAAATCCTTATCGTTGGTAACCTCCCTAGCTATTATAACCTTTTGCTGGTTGCCTCCTGAAAGGCTTCCAGCAGGATTAGCCTCAGCACCTCTTGGCCTGATGTCAAACTTATCCATCATCTTGGTTGCGTGCTCTCGTATAACTTTACGGTCAAGTATAAAGCCTTTTGAATATGGTGCCTCATTGTAATGCTGTAAAATGAGATTATCTTCGATTGAAAACTCAAGGACAAGTCCATGTTTTTGCCTGTCTGCAGGGATACTTGAAAGACCATCCTTAAATATTTCGTTAGGTGTCTTGTTGAAGATATCCTTGCCATTCATAGTAATTTCACCGGAATCAGCCTTTTTAAGACCGCTTAATATCTCAACCAGCTCTGTCTGTCCATTTCCATCAACACCTGCAAGACCAACAATTTCACCTGCTCTAACTGATATATCAAAGCCTTTAAGTATCTCTACTCCTCTATAGTCTCTTGCCCTCACATTCTTTACCGAGAGGACCTCTGCACCAGGTTCCTGCTCCTTCTTTTCTACCTTAAAATTGACATCACGGCCTACCATAAGGGCTGCCAGCTCAGACTCGCTTACTTCGTCCACTTTGACAGTATTGATATATTTTCCCTGGCGGATGATTGTACAGTTATCTGAACAGGCTTTTATTTCTTTAAGCTTATGCGTAATGATTATTATACTCTTGCCGTCTTTGGTAAGATTTTTAATAATTACCATAAGTTCGTCTATTTCCTGCGGTGTAAGTGAAGCTGTAGGCTCATCAAGAATAAGTATGTCAGCACCTCTGTAGAGCACCTTAAGTATCTCAACTCTTTGCTGCATTCCCACCGAAATATCTTCAATCTTGGCATCAGGATCTACCTGCATACCGTATTTTTCAGATATCTCAAGCACCTTTTTCTTTGCAAGCTTGTAGTCAATCTTAACACCTTTAACCGGCTCAATACCTAAGACTATGTTTTCTGTAACGGTAAATGGCTGTATAAGCATAAAATGCTGATGTACCATACCTATACCAAGCTCTATGGCGTGTTTAGGGCTTGATATATCTACTTTTTCACCCTTAATATAAATCTGTCCGCTAGTAGGTCTGTACATACCGTAGAGTACATTCATGAGAGTACTTTTTCCTGCACCGTTTTCACCAAGTATGGAATGAACCTCACCCTTATGCACAGTTAGATTAATTCCGTCATTAGCAGTAAAACTTCCGAATTTTTTTACTATGTTCTCCATTTTAACAGCAATGACATTTTCATCAATATGACTTTCACTGCCCACAGCCTTACCTCCCATTTTCTGATATTTTGACTATCATATTCTCAAAATAATGTGTTAGATATAAAACACTGTTTTCAAAACATGATATTATCAATTATCTGCAACTACCGCAGAATGCAAGCGGTAGCTGCAGAAATTACCTTTCTTTAACAGCTCTGTAGCTATTAAATAACTATAACTACAAATAAAAGGTAAAGAAACCATCAGGTGACAGTTGGATTAGTCTAATTCGTACTTATCGCCATATTCTTTTTCAAATTCAGCCTTTGTACCAGGAACAACGATTTCTCCACTTAATATCTTAGCCTTAACTTCTTCTACCTTCTTAAGTACGTCCTCAGAAAGAAGCTTGGTAGTAGGTGCTATGTCTACACCACCCTTTGAAAGGTCATATACAACTTCTCCGCCTTTAAGAGTACCCTCTACAAGCTGTTTAACTGAATCATATACAGCGTTGTCTACCCTCTTCATGGCTGATGTGATAACTGTATCAGGAGCTAATGAGCTCTGGTCTGTATCTACACCGATGGCTGATATCTTATTCTCCTGGCAGGCCTGGATAACACCAACACCTGTACCGCCTGCTGCGTGGAAGATAACATCTGCTCCATTGGTAATCATTGTTGTTGCACTTGTCTTACCAATAGCAGGGTCTGCAAAGTTATTTGCATCTATCTGCTGAACTGTTGCCTTTGGATTGGCTGCATATACACCCGCAAGGTAGCCATAGCCGAACTTGTTCATCATTTCACTTGCCATACCAAGTACAAAACCTACATTATTCTTCTTTGTAACAAGACCTGCTACATAGCCAACAAGGTAAGAAGCCTGCTCCTGCTTGAAGGTAAGGCAGGTAACGTTTGGAAGTGATGCATTGGAAGCATCATCAATGATGGCAAACTTTTTATCAGGATGAGACTCTGCAGCCTTCTTTGTAGCCTCAGCAAGCTTGAAGCCAACGCATACAATAAGGTCATAGTCTTCATCAACAAAGCTTTCGATGTTACTTGAGTAGTCAGCATCAGTCTTTGACTCAAGGTAGTTAATCTCTACACCAAAATCTGTCTTAGCCTTCTCGAGTCCCTTCCAGGAGGTCTCGTTAAATGAATGGTCATGGATACCGCCCACATCAGTAATAAGGCCAACCTTTAAGTCAGACTTAGCAGTCGTGGTGCTGCCTGACTTAGCTGATGAAGCACTTCCGGCTGCACTTGTAGTACTAGCTACACTTGTAGTACTAGCTGTACTTGTAGTAGAGGTGGTCTTTGAAGCACTCTTTGTGCTTGCGGAATCCTTTGCCTGTCCGCCACAAGCTGCTAATGAAAGCACCATAACTGCAGACAGAGCCATTGATAAAAGTCTTTTTTTCATTTCTTTTCTCCTTTTTTAAGAAAGTTTTATGTTATACTGCCTTTTGGCAGCAGTAACCAAATATTAAAAAGTCTTGATTTAACAGTCAAAAATTGTACTTATCTTTTCACTGTATGGCAGATTAATTGTTGTCCTTATCTTGACTAATCAATAGTCTTATGGCACCTACGGCAGTAGCGATGGCTGCCTCTGTATCGTGTACCTGCTCATTTGGAAGATTTTTCTTAGCCCTTTCCTGATTGGCTACAACAAGGAAACAAGAGCCTACCCTTACCCTAAGAAAGCTTCCGGCAATAAATAAGGCAGCAGATTCCATTTCAGAAGCAAGACAGCCCATTCTAAGCCAAGCCTGCCATTTGTTTTGAAGCTCATAGCTAACAGGCATAATCTCAGGTTCATGCTGTCCAAAGAATGAATCCTTACACTGAACTACTCCAACATGGTATCTTTCATTAAGCGCCTTTGCAGAATTTATCATGGCATTCATTACATCAATGTTGGCAACTGCAGGGTACTCTATAGGAGCAAATTCGCGGCTCGTACCCTCCATACGGATGGCACCGCTTGCAATGACAATATCTCCTCCCATAACCTCATCCTGCATACCTCCACAGGTTCCAACTCTTAAGAAGGTGTCTGCTCCGCACTTTGAAAGCTCATCAATTGCAATGGCTGCGGATGGACCACCTATTCCTGTCGAGGTAACGCTTACCTTGACACCGTCCAAGGTTCCTGTATATGTCACATATTCTCTAACATCAGACACAAGTACGGGGTTATCAAAGTGGGCTGCTATCTTTGCGCATCTTTTAGGATCTCCGGGAAGAATAACATATCTTCCTACATCGCCTTTAGCTAAGCCTGTATGATACTGTTTGCCTGAACCCTCAGCATAATCAATCATGGTTTCCTCCAAACAACTTTCTTTTCTTTGTGAAGTTTGTATAATATTGTTTAATTATTAATTAGATTTTATATTTTTTTCATCAATTAATAAAGGACATTTGTCCACTTTTAACAAGTATTTGAAATTATTGTACCAAAATCAATTAATGATTTACGCCAAATGGCTAAAAATTAACCCATAAAGTCAAATAAAGATATCTGACTGGAGTTCGGCAGTTCATTTATAATACCAAGTTCCGTCATCTTGTCTATTGCTGTCTGAGTAGTGCCTTTTGCTCTTTGTTTAAGGTCGTCTTTTGAGAGAAATTTGCCCTTTTTAGCAGCCTCATAGAGGGCATAGGCTGCTTTATCTCCAAGTCCTTCTATGCTTACAAGAGCAGGCATTATCTTGTTATCTATAATCTGAAAATACTTCGGTTTTGCCCTATATATGTCAATTGGCATAAATTCGAAGCCTCTTGCATACATCTCAAGTACTATGTAGGCATCTCCCAGCACATCTTCATCTTTTTTATTTCTATGTCTTTTTTCTACCTTTTTTATTTCTTTTATAACGCTTAAAAGCTTTTCTTTACCAAAGCAGAATAAACCATAGTCAAATGCCTTTGCCCTTATACTAAAAAATGCAGAGTAATAGGCAAGTGGATGATATACCTTGAAATAGGCTATTCTAAAGCCCATCATTACATAGGCTGCAGCATGTGCCTTAGGAAACATGTACTTAATCTTCTTACAAGACCAGATATACCAGTCAGGAACGTTGTGCTCTGTCATTTCCTGCTCCCATTCTGGGGTGAGCCCCTTGCCCTTACGCACGCTTTCCATTATCTTAAAGGCATGTCCCGGTTCAAGCCCCATATCTATGAGATATATCATAATGTCATCTCTTGTACAGATTGCAGTCTTTAACTCGCATTTCCCTTCTGCTATAAGAGTCTGTGCATTACCTGTCCATACATCAGTTCCGTGAGAAAGACCTGATATACGAACCAGGTCTGAAAATGTCTGAGGCTTGGTTTCTCTAAGCATCTGCATAACGAAATCCGTACCAAACTCAGGTACACCAAGGCTTCCAAGGTCATAACCATCCAGGTCCTCCGCTTCTATTTCTAATGCCGTAAGCCCATGAAAGAGTGAAAGCACTTTTTCATCATCAAGCCTTATCCCCTGTGCATTCACTCCTGTAAGGTCTTCAAGCATCCTTATCATGGTAGGATCGTCGTGTCCCAGTATATCTAACTTCAAAAGATTGTGGTCAATTGAGTGATAATCAAAGTGTGTTGTAATTATAGGTGTACTCATGTCGTTGGCAGGATGCTGAACAGGTGTGAAGGTATTGATATTTTCTCCAAGAGGAAGAACTACTATTCCTCCGGGATGCTGTCCTGTACTCCTCCTTACTCCTATACAGCCAAGAGAAACTCTTTCTATCTCCGACCTCCGCATAACTATGTTGTCATGCTCCTCATTGTACTTAAGTACATAGCCATAGGCTGTCTTATCCGCCACACCTGTGATTGTGCCTGCTCTAAAAGTCTGCCCTTCACCAAAGATAACCTCAGTATAAGCATGTGCCTTTGCCTGGTATTCACCAGAAAAGTTAAGGTCGATATCAGGCTCCTTGTCTCCATTAAAGCCTAGGAAGGTCTCAAAAGGTATGTCGTGTCCATCCTTTACAAGCGGCTCTCCACATACAGGACACAGCTTATCAGGCATATCACAGCCGCTTCTTCCTGAGTAGCTCCTTACTTCCTCAGAGTCAAAGTCAACGAAATGACAATGATTGCAGTAATAATGTGCAGATAGTGAATTAACCTCTGTAATACCAGATAAAAAGGCAACAAATGAGGAGCCTACTGAGCCTCTGGAGCCAACGAGGTATCCATCTTCATTTGACTTCCACACTAGCTTTTGAGCAATTATGTACATAACCGCAAAGCCATTAGATATGATTGATGTAAGCTCATGCTCTAGCCTGTCTACTACCTTTTTAGGAAGGTCCTCTCCATATATTTCGTAGGCCTTATCATAGCAGATTCTTCTAAGCTCCTCGTCAGAATTCTCAATGACAGGAGCACATTTGTCAGGTCTTACAGGCGAGATTATTTCAATCATATCTGCTATAAGATTGGTATTGGTAATTACCACCTCTTCTGCCTTATCCTTACCCAAGTAGGAGAATTCTTCAAGCATTTCTTCCGTAGTTCTAAGATAGAGAGGTAAAGGCCTGTCTGCATCCTTCATTCCCTTCGACCATAAGAGATATTTTCTGTATATCTCGTCTTCAGGATTTAGAAAATGTGCATCACAAGTAGCAACAACAGGTTTGTTATATTTTTCACCAAGACTTACTATTTTTCTATTTATTTCTCTTAAATCTTCTTTATCTGTAATATCAGGGACTCTATCATTCTCAATCATAAAGCTGTTGTTGGCAAGCGGTTGAATCTCAAAATAATCATAGAACTTAGCCAAAGCTTCAATCTCATCCTCACCATGCCTTCTAAGAACTGCCTGATAAAGCTCTCCTGCCTCACAGGCTGAACCAAGTATCAGTCCCTCTCTATGCTTCATCAAAAGACTTTTTGGAATTCTTGGACGTCTCTGAAAATAGGTAAGATGAGAAAGTGAAACCAGTTTATAGAGGTTTATCCTGCCTATGTCATTTTTTGCCAGGATAATGATGTGGGAGGTACCCATTTTCTTGATTGTTTCAGTATCAAATCCCTCTTTAGTATTAAAATTGCTAAGGAGTGAGTTACCAAACCTCTCATTTGCAAGCTCACAGAGTTTGATATAGATTTCAGCAGTGCAGCCAGCATCGTCAACTGCCCTATGGTGGTGCTCTAGTACAATTCCCAGTCTCTCAGCCACTGTATCAAGCTTATAGTTCTTAAGTCCCGGAAGAAGTACCCTTGACATGGTTACTGTATCCGCTATGGTAAACTCCCCCTTAAGTCCAAGCCTCTCCATATTTTCAAATATAAAGCTCGTGTCAAAGGATGCATTGTGTGCAACTAAAAAACAGCCTTTACAAAATTCTAAAAACTTTGGAAGAACAATGTCAATCTCAGGCTCATTTATAACCATTTCCTGAGTAATGCTTGTGAGCTTGGTTATTTCCTCAGGTATGCTTTGCTTGGGATTAACAAAGGCAGAAAATTTTGAAACAATTTTTCCATCCTCTACTTTTACAGCTCCAATTTCTATTATCCTACAGTTTTTAGGACCAAAGCCTGTTGTTTCTATATCAAAAACAACAGCAGGATCTGTGAACTTCTGTCCTTTGTCCATCCTTACAGCAGGAGAAACATCATCTACTACATAGCCTTCCACACCATAAATAAGCTTAAAATCATTCATTTTAAGCTTGTCTTTTGCATGAAGAGCATTGGTAAAGCCCTGAACTACTCCATGGTCAGTAATTGCAACAGCCTTATGTCCCCAAGCAGATAGGGTTTTAAGAAGTGTGCCTGGATCAATTACAGCGTCCATCTCACTCATGTTTGTATGAAGATGAAGCTCAACCCTCTTCTTTTCGCTCTTGTCTATACGCTTTACTGTAAAATCTTCTGTTTCCTTGATGCCCTCCACCTTACTTAAGGTAAGCTCATTATCAAAAGGGTCCATCTGTACATCTGCACTTATTTTAATAAAGGCACCTGGAGAAAGCCTTTTCTTAAGCTCTCCCTTTTCTTCAGGGGATGCCCATATTTTGCAGGTAATGCTATCCGTAAAATCAGTGATTACGATAGAAATAATAAATCTTCCTGTTTTTGTTTCTCTCTCATCAAGCTTAAGGATTCTGCCTCTAACAATGAGGCTTCTCTGCTCTTCTGTAATGTCCTTTAACAAAACAGATGCTCCATCAAAGTTTTTACCGTAAATTACAGAAGGATCAAGAGGGATTGACTTCTTCTTAAAGCCCGAAGGTGCACTAAATGCTTTCTTACCCTTATCTTCTGACATAGGCTTGTTATTAGCCTTAGGCTTAGAAGTCTGCTCTGCCTGAGGCCTTGTAGCAAGTATTTCCTCTATGGTAAAGCTGTCCTTTTCTTCTTTTTCCTTTTCACTTATCTCTCTAAACTTAAGGTGGATGGAGACTTCCTTGTTATATCTTTTTAGAAATATAAGCTCAAGCCATGCGGATATTTCCTTTAGTTTTTCCCTGATTATGAAATTATCCTCATTTTCTATATATATCGCAGTATCATCAAAATCTATCTTACTTTTATTTAGAATATTGTAGTATATCCTACCCTGTTCATTTAATTCCTCAAGGATACTTGGCTTATTTTTTTCAAATATATTTTTGACCAAATAATCCGATAAGTCATATCTTTCCTCAATTATTACTGTCTGCTCCTTAGAAGTAAATATCTGGCCTTTAAGTGCAGACTGCATAGAAACAATATGACTCCTTTTAAGAGGAGATAGGCCCTTTATTATTACTGTAATTTCACCTCTTGTCTTTGATACAACTACCTTTTCAACCGATATTTCATTATAAGCTCTTTCAAGCTCTTCATTTATAACCAGGTTGTTAAAAGCCTCATGAAAATCCATCTTACTTTCCTTCCTTAGCTTTTAATATATCAAGCTCTTCCTTAAGTCCCATAAGAAGCTCAGACTCAGGAAGTCTTTTAACAATTTCTCCTTTTTTAATGATGAGACCTGCGTTTTTGCCTCCGCAGATACCAAGGTCCGCTTCCCTTGCCTCGCCCGGACCATTTACCACACAGCCCATAACAGCAACCTTTATGTCTAACTCCATATACTCCTCAAGCAGTTTATTCACCTTTTCTTCAAGACCTATAAGGTCAATATCAGTACGGCCACAGGTTGGGCAGGAAACTATCTCAGCTCCGCCCTTTCTAAGCCCAAGAGCCTTAAGTATCATCTTGGCAGACTTAATCTCTTCTACAGGGTTGCCTGTAAGTGATACCCTGATGGTATCTCCTATACCCTGATATAAGATGATTCCAAGTCCTACACCCGACTTGATATTGCCCGAAATAAGAGAGCCTGACTCTGTGATGCCAACATGCAAAGGAATATCGGTCTTCGTTGCAATTAACTCGTGAGCCTTGATACATTCCATTACATTTGATGATTTTATGCTTATAACGAGGTTATGATAATCCATATCTTCTATAAGTTTAGCATTGTTTAATGCACTTTCTACGAGAGCCTCACTGGTAACCTTGCCATATTTTTCAAGAACTTCCTTTTCAAGAGAACCGCTATTTACACCAACTCTTATAGGCACCTGATACTCTTTGGCAACATCTATTAAAGCCCTTAGTTTCTCCTCTGAGCCTATGTTTCCAGGATTTATTCTGATTTTATCAGCTCCGTTTTCCATAGCCGCTATAGCAAGGCGGTAATCAAAGTGGATATCAGCTACTAAAGGAATATTTATAGCCTCTTTAATCTCCTTAAAGGCAAGGGCTGCCTCCATATTAGGAACTGCACATCTGATTATGTCACAGCCTACCCTCTCAAGCTCTTTAATCTGAGCCACTGTAGCCTTCACGTCTTCTGTCTTAGTATTTGTCATTGATTGTATTAAAACAGGATTACCGCCACCGATAACCCTGTTTCCAATCCTCACTACTCTTGTAGTCTTGATTTCATTTACCATAATTTATCCTATAATTCTCAAAATATCATTGAACAATACTGCTACCATAAGCAACATAAGGAGAACAAAGCCAACAAAGTGTACTCTTCCCTCCTTGTCCGGGTCAACAGGCTTGCCTCTTACTGCTTCTATTATGAGGAATACAAGTCGTCCACCGTCTAAAGCAGGGATAGGAAGTAGATTCATAACTCCAAGGTTGGCTGATATAAGTATACTTATGCTTGCCATACTAATGAGGATGACCATAATACCATCATTCTTACTCTGCTCGTAGGAATTGCCAATCATATTTACTATACCGACAGGACCCGCTATTTCTTTAGGCTTTACTCTTCCTGTAACCATCATTTTAAGAGATTCGATGGTTGTAACCACCACATATTTGGTCTCGTTCAATGAGTAATATAGGGTACCGCCTATTCCTAGCTTTTCTCTTGCAGTATTGCTTACAAGTCCCAAGGTATAAGAAGAACCTGCACTTTTAGGAGTTACTGTTATCTCCTCTGTATTTCCTGTATCAGCCTTCTTAAGTGTAATCTTTACTTCTTTTCCGTCTAAAGGAGAAGAAACGAAATAGTTATTAAGTTCAGTTCCTGACTTGATGACAGTTCCGTCTACAGCAGTGATGACATCACCTGCGACTGCGCCTGCAGCCTTTAGTGCACTGTCATCTGTAAGGCTGTCAATGGCTGCCTCACCATCTCCCGGAGAATAGGTAAATCCCATGTAAAACTTTTCTTTTTCCTGAGGCTTTACAGTAAAATCAAGTTTTTCATCTCCTCTTTTTACCTCTATCTTCACGTCCTCATTAGATAGTGGATGAAATACAAAGTAGCTTGAAACCTCCCTTCCGATATTTATGGAAGTTCCGTTTATCTTAGTAATGACATCTCCTGCCTTAAGTCCTGCCTCTTCAGCGGGATAGCCCTTTGTTACGCTAACAATATTACTTTTGTCTACTCCTATCGAGCCGATTACAAAGAGGGAAAGTAAAAATGCAAGGATGAAGTTAAATAATGGTCCTCCGAAAACCGTCCATATCCTTACCCACACAGACTTATTGGCAAAGGCACCTTCATCATCACTTGACTCATCCTCACCTTCCATCATACAGGAACCGCCAATTGGCAGTAGCTTCACAGACCACTTTGTCCCTGCTGCATCAAAGGAGAAAAGCCTTGGTCCCATACCAAGTGAGAACTCATTTACCTTGATTCCTCCAAGTCTTGCAAAAAAGTAATGTCCAAATTCATGAATAATTACTACTAATGAAAATATTAAAATAGCCCAAACTATGTTCAAATCGTTCACCTTCCTTACATACTGCTTTTTACACCAAGAAGAATCTCGCCTTGGATTCTTTCTATGTCATCCACGCTAGGATCTTCTATCTTTATGTGTTTATTTAAGTTTTCTTCTATGATATTAACGATATCTAAATATCTGATTTTTTTCTGTATAAATAATGCCACAGCCACCTCATTGGCCGCATTAAAGACAGTAGGGAGGCTTCCTCCCTCGGTAATAGCCATAAAGGCAAGGCTTAAGCCCTTAAACTTCTCCAAATCAGGCTTAATAAAGTCAAGCTTTGATATGGCAAAAAGGTCAAGGTAATTGTCTGATACAAATCTTCTATGAGGATAAGTAAGTGCATAGGATATGGGAAGCTTCATGTCAGGGACTCCAAGCTGAGCTATTACGCTGCCATCCTCAAATTCTACTGCTGAGTGTACTATGCTTTGAGGCTGAATAACCACCTCTATTTTGTCAGGCTCAGTATCAAACAGCCATCTTGCCTCACAGACCTCAAGCCCTTTATTCACCATGGTTGATGAGTCAATTGTCACCTTTGCTCCCATCGACCAGTTAGGATGCTTCAAAGCCCTCTCAAGAGTCACATCCTTTAACTCTTCCTTAGGAGTATGTAAAAATGGGCCACCTGAGGCTGTAAGCAGGAGTCTTCTTATCCTATTATCTGCCTTTCCTTGTAAACACTGGAATATAGCACTGTGTTCACTGTCCACAGGATAGATATTAACCCCTTTATCCCTGGCAAGCTTTATTATGATATGGCCTGCACAAACGAGAGTCTCTTTGTTGGCAAGGGCTATATCCTTTCCAGCATTTATAGCTGCTATCGTAGGTCTAATACCTATCATGCCTACAACAGCTGTAACAACTATATCAGAGTTCTCGTAAGCAGCCGCTTCAATCAGCCCCTCTACTCCCGTTACTATCTCAGGCATTTTACTTAGTTTTTTTTCAGCGATAGCAACCTTAAGCATATCTTTAAGTTTGCCTGCTTCTATTATATCAAAAATGCAGACAAATTCAGGGCAAAATTCTAAAATTTGTGTGAAAATTAGATTAATGTTTTTATTCGCGGTAAGTACAGTTACCTTCAAATCTTCATTAAGCCTTACTATGTCAAGCGTCTGAGTCCCAATAGAGCCTGTGGAACCTAAAATAGATATTCTTTTCATTATATCCTTCCTACCAGGTAAAGTGAGAGAAAATAAACTATGGGTGCAGTGATTATCATACTGTCGTATCTGTCAAGAATGCCACCATGTCCCGGTATTAAATGTCCATAGTCCTTGATATCATAATTTCTCTTAATTCCTGATGCAGCCAGGTCACCTATCTGAGAGATAACAGAGCCCAGTCCTCCAATTACTGCAAATATCACAATAAGGTTTTCTGATTTTCCTGTATAATTACTCATAATAAGTCCAAATATAACGCCTATAAGTGCAGAACCTAGAACTCCACCAATTGCGCCTTCCACCGACTTTTTAGGACTTAGTACCGGTGCCAGCTTATGTTTACCAAAGAGTCTTCCAACAACATATGCACAGGTATCAGAGCCCCAGGAGCTTACATATGCCATCCATGCAAGCCACTGTCCAAATGCTATGGTCTCACGGGTCTTAAATATAAAAGATATCATAACAGGTATATAAAATATACCAAAAATCGTACTAAATAGCTGGTTTGCAGTATATTTAGGATATTTTACTACGAAGACCAAAAGTGCCGCCACAACCACAATTGAAAATATCATAAGCTCAGGCACCTTAAAATCAATTATAGCATTTGGTCTTGTATCAATATTTATATACCACGCAAATGCGCCTAAGTATCCTACTGCAGCAAGTGTAGTATCTTCAAATTTCATAACCTTATATAGCTCATATAAACCAATCAATGATATCAAAAATAAGGCAACAAGCAATAACTGCCCACCAAAATACATAGTCACAAATGTAAATACTAAAAGCAGAATTCCACTTATAAGTCTAGTCAGAAACATAGTTCATCCTTTCTTAATACCGCCAAATCTTCTGTCTCTACCACTGTAGAATTCAATGGCTTCTTCTAAATCTTTTTTCCCAAAATCAGGCCAAAGAGTATCTGTAAAAAAATACTCAGCATAAGCAAGCTGCCAAATAAGATAGTTAGACAATCTCTGCTCCCCACTCGTTCTAATCATAAGATCAGGATCAGGAATATCCGCAGTATCCAGGTTATCGCTTATGGTATCCTCAGACAGTTTTTCTATAACTTCTTGATAAGTCAAGCCTTCTTTTTCAGCAGATATAAGTATATTCTTAAAAGCTCTTCTAATATCGTCTCTACCGCCATAGTTAACGGCAATCTGAAGCTGTAAGCCTGTAAAATCCTTAGATATATCTTCAAGCTTAGCTATCAGTGAGTTAAGTTCATCTGAAAGCCTTGATTTATCGCCTATTATCCTAACTCTCATATTGTTTTTTACAGAGAGCTTCATTGCATCCTTCATATATTTTGCAAGCAGCTTCATAAGTTCATCAACCTCATCCTGTGGACGCTTCCAGTTTTCAGTTGAAAAAGCATACATAGTAACATATTTAATGCCCAGATTAAATGCAGCCTTACATACAGGCTCTACATTGTCACAGCCTTTAAGATGGCCAAAGGTTCTAGGTAAGCTGCGTTTCTTTGCCCATCTTCCATTACCGTCAAGTATAATGGCCACATGCCTAGGAATCTTCTCTTTTTCACCCATATCTTATCCCAAAAAGAGGGTGCGGATAAACCGAACCCCCATTTAATATTATACTGTCATTATTTCCTTTATCTTATCTTCTGTCATCTTGTCGATTTCATCAGAAAATTTATCTGTTATCTTCTGAATCTCATCTTCAAGGCCTTTAAGATCATCCTCTGTAATCTCGTTAGCCTTTTCCTGCTTTTTGAAGTGATCGACAGCATCTCTTCTTATATTTCTTATGGCTATCTTGGCATTTTCAGCCTTTTTCTTGATATCCTTAGACAGCTCTTTACGTCTATCCTCTGTGAGCTCAGGAAAAACAAGCCTTATAGACTTACCGTCATTATTAGGAATTACACCAAGGTTTGCCATATTAATCTCTTTCTCAATAGCCTTGATAAGACTTGCTTCCCAAGGTTGAATCTGGATGATTCTCGCCTCAGGAACTGAAATGTTGGCAACCGACTGTATAGGTGATGGCTGTCCATAATAATCAACCTTTATCTTATCAAGAATATGAGGATTTGCTCTCCCCGCTCTTATAGTAATGTACTCTTCACTAAGATTATTAAGCGTTTTATTCATCTTGTCTTCATACATTTTTGTTGCTTCTGACATAAGTAACCTCCCCGGGTTTATTCTATATTTAGTCTGTATTATACCGTAACCTTTGTACCGTTATTGATTCCATTCGCAGCGTCAATGATGCTATTTTCTTCATTTAGTCCAAATACCTGCATAGGCATCTTGTTCTCAAGACACATGATTGTAGCTGCAAGATCAATTACAGCAAGCTTTTTATCTAGCACCTCTTCAATGCTGATTTCTTTATACTTCTTTGCATTAGGGTTAGACTTAGGGTCGCTGTCATAAACACCATCTATAGCCTTAGCTAGCAATATGATGTCTGCCTCAGTCTCAATAGCTCTAAGCACAGCTCCTGTATCGGTTGAATAATAAGGATGTCCTGTTCCTCCTGCAAAAAATACAACCATATTTTTCTCAAAATACTTAAGAGCCCTGTCTTTTGAAAAAAGCTTAGTCATATTGCCGCACTCAAAAGGTGTGAGAATAGAGGTCTTCATACCCACATATCTAAATATTTCAGACACATAGATACAGTTCATAACAGTAGCCAGCATCCCTATCTGGTCGGCCTTCGTCCTGTCAATTGTATTGCTGGTACGGCCTCTCCAAAAATTGCCTCCACCAATAACAACTCCTACCTGTATTCCGTTATCAACCAGCTCTTTTACCTGTTTTGCAACTCTAATGCAGGTAGCCTCATCAAAACCCATTTTCTTGTCACCTGCAAGAGCTTCGCCTGATAACTTTAACAGTACTCTTTTATATCTATCCATTAAGCGTCAACCTCATCACCAAAGAAAGAATCAATATCAACTGATGCATAAGGAAGTGCACAGAAACCGTCAATAACTGCACCACTGTTAATCTGGATTCCTTTAGAGCTGATATTACCTTTGATTACAGCTGTAGAATCAACAACAACAGGTCCATTTACATCTAAGTTGCCCTTAACTGCACCTGCAACTACACAGGAAGAAGCAGCAATATCACCGATAACCACAGTACCTGCAGCAATCTTAACGCAGCCCTTACTTGTAATTCCGCCGTCAAGCTTGTTAGTATGTAAGTATACCTCAGCAGCTGAAGATTTACCCTTAACTGCACCTGAGATTGAAAGCTTGCCAAGACAGCTGATATCTCCGTTAACAGTACCATATACATCTAGAGAACCGTCAGAAACAATGCTTCCCTGTATCACAGTTCCCTTTGATATAACTGTTGTGCTTCCGTCAGATTCAGCAATCTCGCCCGGATGGCTTTCAACAGTAACAGTATCTGCTCCTATGTCACCTGTATAAAGGTTATTCTCTGTAGCAGGGAAAGTCTCTTCTTCATCTGTTGTTTCAGGCTCACTCTCTTCTACATAAGCAGTCTCCTGATATTCAGGCTCAGAATATACATTATCTTCGGCAGCCACTTCTTCGTTTTCAAGATTTAAGCTATCCTCATCCTGCATCTTTTCAATCATATCATCGTCCACACCAAGTGCGTCCTCTTCAGAGAGATTAAACTCATCAAAATCATCAGAACTACTGCCACTTAAAGTGTCAACCATCTGATTGTCATCATTCTCAAAGTCTCCCATAACTCCAACATCTTCCTTTAAATCCTTAAAAAAACTCATAACATACCTCCATTTATTTTATTTTGTATTTTGGATTCACTCTGTGGTGAACGGGTTTTGTGTTCTTTGTAATCTTGGCAAATCTATATCCTTCTCTTTTAAGAAGCTCAATGATTCTTGGCAAGGCTCTTAAGGTATTTACTTTATCCTTTGAATCGTGCAGGAGTACAATCTTATCTGTATTGCTTCCTGCATACATAGCTATCGCATTGTATATTGCATTGGCAGATGGTGGCGGATATGCGGCATCGGTACCTCCAAGATTCCAGTCAAAATACTGATATCCTGCTGACCTTATCCACTTTATGGCTTTATGCATATTTATCTTTGCGACTCCATTACTGCTTCCGCCGGGAAATCTGTATATCTTGGAATCAACTCCGGTGTATTTTTTGACTATATCCCTGATAGCATATACATCTTTCTTAAATGAATCAAGACTTGCATATACAAGTTTATAGTTGTGAGTTAAAGAGTGAAGACCTATGTTATGTCCTCTTTTAACTATCTCTTTATACCTTCTAATTGATGCCTTATCTGTTCTCCCTACTACAAAAAACGTAGCTTTTATCTTGTACCTATCAAGGATATCCAAGACTTTATCGGTATTAACGCTTGGCCCGTCATCAAAAGTTAAATATGCTGTTTTTTGATGTATCTTTTTCTTTGTTTTACTTGTTTTATTTGTGGATTTCTTTGTTGCTTTACCAGTCTTAATGGCACTAAAGTTGCGGTTAGCTGCTATAGCTGTGTCCGGTGATACAAAGTCCGCAATCAGAACATTAAAAACAAAAGCTGATACAATTACAAACAACAAAGCTGATAAGCAGGAAAATATATTTCCAGCCTTCTCGTTGTGTCTCACTACTCTTTCTCCTTTAACTAAACTTCCTTATTCTATGATGTACTACAGGAGTAGTCTCATCTATAGGCAATATAAGGTAGTTCTCTTTTTTTAAGCTTTTTATGATTTTCGGTAAAGCTCTAACCGTGGTTCCTCTAGCCAGCGAGTCATGCATAAGTACTACAGAGTTTTTCATACTATGAACACCAGCCATGACATTTTTATACAGCACTTTGTCAGACAAAGATATTCGTACAGCATCTCCACTCATCACATTCCAGTCTACATACTCAACACCCTCATCTCTAAGAAATTTTATAGGTAAGCTCATATCAATCTTTGATACAGAATTACTGCTTCCACCCGGGAAACGGTAATATTTACATCTTACTCCTGTAGTATTGTAAATGAGATCACTTATAGCATAATAATCTTTCTTAAAATTCTTTAGAGATGCATATATCAAGCCATAGTTGTGGGTATACGAATGCATTGCAATCGTGTGGCCATCATTTACTATTTTTTTGTACATCTCAAGAGACTTCTTATCGGTCCTTCCAATGACAAAAAAAGTAGCTTTAATATCATTTTTCTTTAGTATTTTGAGAACATCTTCCGTATTTTCAGAAGGTCCGTCATCAAATGTAAGATAAACTCTTCCTCTTGCTGTCCTTATTCGTTCTTCCTCTTCTGCTTTAAGCATGAGAGCCTTTTTCTTATCGGCTTCAAACTGAGCAAATCTTAACATAGATGCAAGCATCTCTGTTTCAGAATTCCTCTTTTGTGCAACCAGGATACGCTCTATTTTAAGCTGTCTGATTCTATCAATCTCATCGCTTAATTTGTTGTATTTTACAAACAATACAACGCATAAAACAGTTGGTATAAGAAACAGGATAACAACAATCAGGATTAAGAGCTTTCTAGAGATGTGACTATTCTCATTTTTTTCGTCTTTATTGTCCTTATCCATCAAACCTAACTCCTAAACAAAAATGGTATCATCTCATTGTATCATATTTAATATAAAATATCTACAAATATATTTACCAATTCTTTATTTATATTATTACTTAAACTAATATTGATATCGTCGCAGATATCAGGCTCCCCACAGATATCTGTTCCTATAATGCGGAATCTGTCTGTTAAAAATTCCATCTCTTTCTTAAGCACAGCTAGTGACATATTTCCCTGATCCCAGTCAGATATGAATTCATTTGCAGAAAGCACATCTTTATCTATCGAAATGTAGATAGGAAGCAGGCTTTCTAAATATACATCACTTATACTATCTGCAAAAACAACTCTCTTGTCTTTTTTAAATGCACATTCCTCTATGTAGCTGCTTTTTGCTCCAACTACTATAATTTTATTAAGATTATGAAGAGTTTCATATGCATCAGCTATCCAAGAACCACAGGACAATATATTTCCAAAGGCTGAAAACTGCATATCCGTATGGTTATCATACACCACAAGATTGTAGGGTTCCTTAATCAAATCAAGGTAAACCCGGCTTAAGTGGTGATAATTACCGGAGTCTAGGAGGTGGATGGAAGTAAGCTTTGACCTCACTTTTATTTCCTCAAGAAGATATTTTCTAGCTTCTTCATCCATATATCCCCTTACTCCACATAAAGCTTTGTCATCAAATAACTTATGAGGATAATCCTTGTAAAAATCCTGCTTTTCATAGACTCCGGTAAAATTATGAAGACAGAGCATTACTGAATCCTTCCTGCACCATCGCCTATCTCTGCCTCGTATATCTCAGCATCGATACCTGTAGCCTCTTTATACTTTGAAATGACTTCTTTTCTAAAATTCTCAATTGCATCGTTTTTAACTATACTGACTGTACAGCCACCAAAACCACCGCCTGTTATTCTTGAGCCAATCACCCCAGGTATATTCCAAGCAATCTCGACCAACTTGTCAACCTCTGGGCAAGATACCTCATAATCATCTCTTAGCGATATATGTGAAGCATTCATAAGTTTGCCAAAGGTCTCAATATCATTATTTTTAAGAGCATTTACAGCCTTTATTGTACGCTGATTTTCATAAACCGCGTGCTTTGCTCTTTTTCTCTGAACCTCATCGGTTATAAGATATTGGTTCTCTTCAAATTCTTCCTCTGTTAAGTCGCCAAGTCCGGAGATATTAAGCTTGGTTTGAAGTGCCTTAAGCGCAGCTGTACTTTCATTTCTTCTGTCATTGTAGGCAGAGTCTACCAAGCTGTGCTTTACATGGCTGTTTGTGATAAGCACCTTGGCGTCCTTTAGCTTCACAGGCGCATATTCATAGGACAAGTCCGCTGTATCTAAGAATATGGCGTTGTCCTTTTTGCCCATAGCCACTGCAAACTGATCCATAATACCGCAGTTCATACCGTTGAATTGGTTTTCTGAAGTTTGTCCTATCTTTGCTATCTCTACCATGTCGATATCAATATCGTACAAATATTTAAGAGCTGTACCCATAAGGACTTCTATGGATGCAGAAGATGAAAGTCCGGCACCCGAAGGAATATTACCAAGCATAGCAAGGTCAAAGCCCTTATCAATCTTATATCCTTTCCCTAAGAATGCCCAAACCACTCCTATCAGGTAGTTAGCCCAGCCGTTCTTTTTCTGATATGAAAGCTCAGGAAGTTCTACAGTTGTAACTTCAGCATTGTTAAAGTTTAGCGAAACAAAGTTCATCTTATTGTCACCTCGTTTCCTTACCAGGGCATAGGTTCCCATGGTAAGGGCACAAGGAAATACATGCCCGCCGTTATAATCAGTATGCTCTCCAATCAGATTCACACGTCCCGGTGAAAAGAAAAGCTCTGCCCCATTGGAATCTCCATAATATTTCCTAAATCCTTCATAAAGTCTGTCCTTCATACCATTCTCCTTTAATACTCTATAAAGACACTAAGTAAAAACTACTTTCCTGATTTCTTCTCGGTTTTGACTGCGCCATCCGAAGCGCTTGCAGCTTTGTTAGTGTCTACTGCTGCGCCTGAAGTAATAGCACTGCTTGACGCATTAGCGCTTTGATAAATCTGTCCCGCAAAGGTGAAGCCATCAGTATAACCATTATTATAGCCGTTTTTGTTACCGGAGTAATATCCTACCGCACCCGCCAAGACAACAGCACCAACAACACAGGCACATCCAATAAGTGTTTTTATACGTTTCTCTTTCTTAAGACTAAGCTTTCTTCCTGCTTTTTCCATTTTATACTTCTCAACTTTTTCCTTACTCATAGCTAACTCCTTTATTATTTTATAATGTATTACAGCTTGATTCCCTTTAATAAATCAGCAAAGCTTGTGGTTGGTGCATCCCCTGTACTGTATTCTACAGGAGTAGAGTCGATATCATCTGTGGCTTCGCTTTCAGCTGCTCTTGTCATACTAAGACTTAGTTTACCATCCTTAATCTCAGTAATCATTACCTTTACTTCATCATTTTCACTAACCACTTCTTTAGGATGTTTTATTCTTCTTTCAGACATCTGCGAGATGTGAACAAGTCCTGAAAGTCCGTCAGGTAGTCTTACAAAGGCTCCATAGTTCTCAATTCTTTCAACCTTTCCGGTAACTACTGTTCCTATAGCTATCTTAGACATTTTTTCTTCTGTCTTTTTTGCTTCTTCTTCTCTTAGCACACTTTTTGCAGAAAGAATTAGCTTTTTATCATCTTCATCGACTTCTATTATCCTTACGGAAATATGCTTTCCGATAAAGCTCTCTGTATCTTCAACATAGTTTAGCGCCAGTCCCGAAGCAGGTATAAATGCCCTTATGCCTTTTAGATAAGTGACCACTCCACCCTTGACTGCTTCAGTAATCTTTACGTTAAATACCTGACCGTTTTCTTTTGCTTCTTCGAGGAAATCCCAAGCCAGTATGTTATCTGCACGTTTTATAGAAAGAAGTACCTGCCCTATCCCATTGTCAGGTGAAATAACCATGGCATTTACTACATCTCCCACTGCTATGTCTGTCTTAATAGAAAACCTAGGGTCATTGCTAAGCTCATCTATGGGAACAATTCCTTCAGCGTAGGAGCCAAGGTCTACAGTTACTTCGGTTTCTCCTATTCCAATGACAGGACCTTTTACCATATCACCGTTTTTAAGCCTATGAAATGACTTTTCAAGTTCCTCCAAATAGTCGTCCATACTCTCCATCTTCTCATTATCCGACATTTATCTTCTCCTTATCAATATAAAATCTTGCCAAGAGCAACCTTCATAAGATGGGCACCGTAAGATGATTTCCCATATTTATCAGCACTTTCAAGCAGCTTTTCCCTGCTTATCCACCCATTTTTATAGGCTATTTCCTCTATTGCTGAAATCATAACACCCTGTCTCTTTTCTATGACTTTAACAAACTCAGTTGCATCTGAAAGAGTGTCCACAGTACCTGTATCAAGCCACGCATAGCCTCTTCCAAGGGTAATTACATTAAGTCTTCCTTCTTCAAGATAGATTCTGTTTAAGTCAGTAATTTCAAGCTCGCCTCTTTTTGACGGTTTAAGCGACTTAGCATATTTTACCACTGAATTATCATAAAAATAAAGACCCGTCACACAATAATTTGATTTAGGATGTTCAGGCTTTTCTTCGATGGATACGGCTTCACCCTTATCATTAAATTCAACAATTCCAAATCTCTCAGGATCATCCACATAGTATCCAAATACAGCAGCACCATGTTCAGTACAGTCTACTGCCTTCTTAAGGTTTAATGATAAACCGTTACCGTAGAAAATATTATCACCCAAAATCATTGCGACACTGTCTTTTCCTATAAATTCTTCACCTATAATAAAAGCTTCAGCAAGTCCATTTGGCTTTTCCTGAATCTTATATGACAACCTAATACCACATTCCGAACCATCCCCCAAGAGTTTCTCAAAGTTAGGTAAGTCTCTAGGAGTTGATATAATCAAAATGTCTCTTATCCCTGCGAGCATAAGCGTGGATAAAGGATAAAATATCATCGGTTTATCATAAACAGGTAAGAGCTGTTTGCTTGTAACCTCTGTAAGTGGATACAGCCTTGTGCCTGAACCACCGGCCAGAATAATACCTTTCATAAATTCCCCCAAAAATAGTTTTTTTATTTTGCAAAACTTTCCTATACAGTATAAGCCATAACTTACTATTTGACAAGGAGTTAACAGGCTTCAAAAGCATTAATTAAATGTTCAAGTCTGTTATCTCCGTATATCCCCACTACGTCAAACCTGCATTTTGCATCCATTGGTATATTATGCTCACTCATGTAAAAAAGCAGGGTTTTATATATTTTCCTCTGCTTTGTATAATTTACCGCACTAAAGGGGCTTCCAAATCTATCTGAGCTTCTGTACTTGACCTCTACAGCCACGAGATAATCATCAGGACTTTTAACAACTATGTCTATTTCACCTGTTCTTCTAAGATAGTTCTTTTCTAAAATGGTATATCCTTTAGATAGCAGATAGTCTACTGCTTTGTTTTCCTGTTCTTTTCCAAGTATACGTTTGTTGATATTATCACTTCCTATCTCTCTTTTCAGCGACAGCTGACTTGATTCTATCCATTTTATCCACAAAGAGAAGTACCTGAGCCACCACTTCATATAGCTCAGGTGGTATATTCTCACCAATTTCAAGCTGAGAGAGGGATTTGGCAAGCTTTTCGTCTTCATACTGCGGTATATCACTCTTTTTTGACTCAGCAATTATTTTCTCAGCCAAAGCTCCTTTTCCAGCCGCTATTACATAAGGCGCATCTCCGCTTTCTGTATCGTACGCAAGGGCTACAGCGGTTTTTACATCTTTTTTCTTTTCCATGTTTACTCCTAATTATGTACAAAGGTTCTCCTGTGTATAGGAGAAATTCCAAATTCTTTGATTCCGTTTATATGCTTTTTAGAGCCATAGCCTTTGTTTGATGCAAAATCATACATTGGATATTTTATATCCATTTCCTTCATGTACCTGTCTCTTACAACCTTTGCAACTATGCTGGCTGCAGCTATTGAGAGACATTTTGCATCTCCTCCGACCAGGGCGTGCTGTGTGATATCAAGGCCCGGTATCTTCTTGTTGCCATCTACTAAAACTATGTCAGGCTTAACATTTAACTCCGATACAGCCTGCCTCATCGCTTCAAAAGTCGATTCCAAAATGTTGATTTCATCTATTCTGCTATTGTCTACACTGCCAAAGCCTACGCTGATAGCCTCACACATTATATGATTGAAAAGCTCTTCCCTCTTAGTTTCAGTAAGTTTCTTGGAATCATTTACATAAGGTATGATTAGGTCTTTGGGAAATACTACAGCAGCCGCAACCACAGGTCCTGCAAGCGGTCCCCTGCCTACCTCATCAACACCGCAAATGTATCCGTGTTCACAAAATTGCCTTTCAAACTTTGACATCGAATTGATTCTCATTATTTCAAGTTCGTAATCTGCAAGCATCTTCCTTGCCTTCTCGACAAGCTTTTTTACACCACTTCTCTCATCTAAACTATAGTTAGTAACAAATTCACCCAAGTTATGAATGCCACATCTTGCACATTCATCCCTAATCTCCGAAATATTTTTCATTAATTAACACTCCCAAACTTTGAAATAGGGAAAATCCTAAGCCATACTCTTCCGATTATGTATTTACCTTTTACAACCCCAACCTGTTCATATCTGGAATCGTAGCTGTTGTTCCTATTATCGCCTAAGACAAAGTATTCGTCTTCCCCTAACGTTATTTCATTTTCAGCAATACCTGCATAAGTCATCTTATCATTTATAAGAGGATCATCATTTAGTAAACTCCCATTGATATATACATGCCCGTCATTTATCTTAATCCTGTCACCCGGGAGGCCTATAATCCTTTTTATATATAAGGCAGACTCATTATAATCAAAAACAATTACGTCAAACCTTTTTAAATCACCTATTTTATAAAAGATTTTATCTATCAGCAAAGTATCTGAACCCTGCAAGGTAGGGTTCATAGATGTACCGCTGACTATGGTTTCTTCAACTATATATGCATTGACAATTCTCACAAAAATCAATGCAAACAGTATTATAGCTACTATTTTAGTATAAACCCTCAGTCCTGCTTCATCATTGTTGGTTTCTTTAGTTACAACAATAGTTTCAACCTTTGTTTCCTTTGGGCTTTCCTTTCTATGTGAATAACCTCTAAAATCCAGCTTGTCTACTTCCTCGAGTTCATAGTATCTTTGTATATCCTTACAAAAATCCAAACTGTCTTCGATCATATCCTTGTTCTGATCATATTTGTTATCAGCCATTTAGCTATTCTCCTACATTTTCGAGGGTTATTTTACCTAGTCTTCCGTTTTTAAAATCATCAAGAATAAGCTTAGAAGCCTTATCAGTATCTGTTTCGCCGCCTTTTTTAAGCAGAGCTCTTTTCTTAGCAACTTCTTCAAGAGTCTTTACGGCAAAATCAATCTTATTTTCAGTCTTTTCACAGTTATCAAATCCATAGTAAGAAGCTACAAGTCCACAATAATTCTCCTCAAGCTCTGTTATAAGGTTAAGGACAAGCTCCATTTTTTCAATTACCTCATCTTTAATAGAGCCTATAAAAGCAAGGTGCTCGGCTGTCTTTCTATCCTCAAACTTTGGCCAAAGTATACCCGGAGTATCAAGCAATTCAACCTGTTTATTAAGCTTTATCCACTGTTTACCCTTTGTGACACCAGGCTTATTTCCTGTCTTTGTAACTGCTCTTCCTGCAAATGAATTGATAAAGGTGGACTTGCCAACATTGGGAATACCACCAACTATGGCTCTTACAGGGCGGTTAAGTATCCCCCTGGCTCTATCTCTTGCCATCTTAGCCTCGGCTGCCTTTGCTATGGCATCTTTGACCTGCTTCATACCATTACCGCTTCTTGAATTAAGCTTAACTGCAATCATACCTTCATCGGTAAAATGTTTAACCCAGTTTTCTGTCTCTCTATCATCCGCCATATCAGCCTTGTTCAGTATAATCACCCTTGATTTGCCTGCTGCAAGGCTGTCTATATCTGGATTTCTGGAACTTATAGGTATGCGTGCATCCACAAGTTCAATAACTATATCTATTAGTTTTATATCCTCCTTCATCTGACGAACTGCCTTTGTCATATGACCGGGATACCAGTGTAAATCAGGCATATCTATCCTCCATATTATTAATCGGCTAAATTTAAGCTGTCCACAAGAGTAAATGGCTTTTCTGTTGCAACAGCTTTTCCGAGTATCTCATTTTTAAGTACATTGCCCACACTTGCAAATCGGCTGTCTTCACTGTCATTTCTATTATCTCCAAGTACAAAATACTCGTTATCATCCAGTTTTATACCTTCTTCTGCAAGACCTGCGTTTTCGATTGTCTCTGTCTTTACCTTTTCTTTTAAGGCTTCATCGTTTATGTATATTATTCCGTTTTTAATCTTAACTGTCTCACCGGGAAGTCCTATAACCCTCTTTATTTCATAGTAACTATGCTCTCTGTTACTTTGTTTATAAACTATTACATCGTTTCTCCTTGGAGATTTTAGGTAATACTCTATCTTGTTGACGATTACCACCTGACCTTCCATAAGAGTAGGCTCCATGGAAACTCCTGCAACTGCAGTCTTTACAAAGATATTAGTTGTTATAAAGTAAGAAGCTGTAATAGTTAATACAATAAGTAACAGCCATACAATTATCTCTTTAATTATCTTTTTCACTGTTGGCGTCGTCTCGATACGAGCCTTTTTATGAAAATAAGATTTTCTAGCCATATATTTTCCTTCCAATTACGCCAGGTTACTAAACTCCGATTCTATGATACAATAAAAAAGGAACAACTGCAAGTAGTTGCTCCTTTTGATTACGCTCTGTTCGATTAGAACAATTATACCTCTTTAAGCTTAGCTGACTTACCAACTCTTCCACGGAGGAATGTAAGTTTAGCTCTTCTTACCTTACCGTGACGAACAACTTCGATTCTGTCAACGTTTGGAGAATGTACAGGCCAGGTTCTTTCTACACCTACGCCGCCTGAAAGCTTTCTAACTGTGAAAGTCTCTCTTGCGCCGCCACCCTGTCTCTTAAGTACAGTTCCTTCGAAGATCTGAATTCTTTCTCTCTGACCTTCCTTTACCTTTGCGTGAACTTTAACAGTATCACCTACTCTGAATTCATCCACGTTTGATTTGAGCTGTTCTTTTTCAATCTCTCTGATTAATTCGTTCATTTCTATTCTCCTTTTATCATAGATGTTCTTAGCACTCTCACTATGAGGCGTCAGAGGACCATCCGAATTACATAACAATTTACTTTAACATAATTTTATCAATAAATCAAGACTTATTTTTATATTGTTTGTGTCAAGTACTCGTTGGCAAATTTCCTTACCTTTTTCTTTTATCATTGTTTTTTTATTTTTTTGTATCACAAACAAGCCCAGATTATGCACTGAACAGATATTTTTTCTTTAGTTGCCAAGTATAAAATTTCTTAATGCCTTTCTACCTGCTGTTAATGGCGTACCGGTTAGTGGAAGGCTTCCTCTGCCTACTTCCATATATGGAAGCCCTTTACCGTCTCGTAACGGTGATTTTGAAGCGCTGAGAGGCTCTTTTATCTCGCTCTGACTCTCATCAAATATCAATTCCCCAGAGTAACGGCAGACGGTCTCTATAAGGTCTTTGTTTTCTTTCCTGCACAGAAGCTTCGCAAGGTTATCAGCTCCTGATTCTGACCATCTCATGCGCCTGTGCTTCATTCTCAGCGTTATCAGTGTACAGTTTTGTGTTTCCTGTATACCCATGTTTTTATAAATGATGCCTTCTACAGGTTCTGGGAGTTTTATTCCCCGCTTGTAGTACGGCAGCAGCCCTTCTCTGTTATTGTGAAGGTAGGCGTACAGTTCCTCGGCTTTTTTACAGGTTTTATCGCTTTCATCTTCGCTTTTACTTACTCTTATATACTCACGTATATAAGCAAACATTTCTTCAATCTTCTCAGAATCAAAGAGCCTTCGTATATCCTTTTGTACAGCTTTACTGCTTATTTTCCTTAAAATTTCCTGATAAATATGGTATCTGTCAAGCTGAAACACCGCCTCGTCATCATAAGGCTCTTTTATCCAGCTGCCACCATCTCCATTTAAGATACGCCTGCCTATTTCGTCAGGGTTATATTTCTTCTGTATCACGGCCTCTCTTTTATTGTGGAATCCGCTGCTTCCATCCATGCCTGCAAACACCACTTTCTCCACTAGAGTGCTGCGCCCTTCCTTTTCCTTCTCCGCATCCCAGCCTTCATACATGGTAAAGACCTTCATCTCCTTTTTACCCATGCGTTTATGCCCTCTGCCCTGCATCGAAAGCCATACTCCATCCATTTCCTCAAAAAGAACTCCGATTTCCCTTTTCCCATCAGGTCTGCCTGCCTTCATCTTCTTCACATCAAGGTCTTCCTCTGATGTTATCCTCTGGCCAAGCTTCTGGGCTATATTCCACACGCCTCCC
The DNA here is from genome assembly GCF_016651435.1 of Catonella massiliensis. Classification (NCBI taxonomy): domain Bacteria; kingdom Bacillati; phylum Bacillota; class Clostridia; order Lachnospirales; family Lachnospiraceae; genus Catonella; species Catonella massiliensis. The sequence goes on from NZ_JAEPRJ010000001.1 coordinate 1,323,694, forward strand.
GCACTTATGGTCTGTCCTGTAGAAGAGCTTAACATCTCAGCAGATGCCCTGTACGGGAGTTCCGTAACTGAATTGGCGATCTTCTCTGCAAGATTAGTAGATATTAAGCCTATCTTCTCCATACCCATTTGTTCATCAAGAAGATAAACATGGGCTTTCGTTCCATCTCTAAGCCTTGTCTGGTACACCCTTCTTTCATACTCGACATCTCCATATACGGTTCTTATCGAAGTCTTTCTCTTTCCTTTATTCCTATATTTAGAAGTATCCCTCTCTTTTGAAAGAATATCATCATAGTTTTCAAGTATGATTTTAGTGTGTTCCCTGGCAAGCTTGCAGGCCTCTTCAAAAATTTTCTTCTCTAAGGTCTTGAATGAAATCTTTTTTTCTTTTACAATAGCATTAGTCATACAGTTTTTTTCCTTTATGTTATTTTTTTCTCAAATCAATAATAAAATAAAACTGTATGATTGGGAAGGGGGCAACCCCTTCTTTTTTTGCTATTGCCAATTATAATTATACACTAACTTTTATATTAACACTCAGCACCACCTACAACACTTATGTCCTCTTTGTTTTCAGCAATTGCACTTATCGTAGCTTCAAGTCCTCTCACAATGTCATTAAGTGGCATGGAAGGTTTATCAGGCTTATCTACTGTCTGCTCGGGTATATACGGAACATGGATGAAGCCTCCCTTCATTCCTTTATATATTTTATCAATATGATATAACACACCATACATCAAGTGATTGCACACATAGGTGCCAGCAGAATTGGAAAGGCTTGATGTTAATCCTGCTTTTTTTATAGCTTCAACCATAGCTTTTACAGGAAGGTTGGAAAAGTATGCATTTTCTCCGTCAAGGTAAATAGTTCTGTCTATAGGCTGATTACCGTCATTATCTGGGATTCTGGCATCATCTACATTGATTGCAACCCTTTCAGGAGTAATACCCGCTCTCCCACCTGCTTGCCCTACACAGAGCACAAAGTCAGGCTTTTCTTTTTCCATAGCTTCTATTACAGTTTGAATAGACTTATTAAATACAGTTGGAACTTCAAGCTTAATTATATCCAGATTAGCTATCTTATCTTTAACCTCTTTTACTGCTTCCAGAGCAGGATTAATGCTTTCTCCTCCAAATGGTGTAAAGGCTGTGAGTAACAGCTTCATGGTGACCTCCTTTATGAGTAACTGGTATGCTAGTTTATAGGTTTAATGAACAGGTTAAATCCCTAGATTGTAAATTATACAATGCAAAAACGTATTATGCAATATTAAGTATCTGCACAATACGTTTTTGTAAATTTTATTCAAAGCTCTTTATAAGTTTAGCATTTGCTTTTTCATATTCATTAAGCCAATGCTCATTAAAATCTTCCGGTCTTATGGAAGGTGTATACCAACTCTTAGAATTAAAATAATTCTGTAAAGCTTGGTCTTTAAACATACGACCATATCTAGCGTATATTTCATTTCTAGCAATTCGAAGCTCTTCTGAACTCATTGATGATAAATCAGATTCAGTGAGATATTCGCTGTCACTATTTGGAAAAATATATTCACCGCTATCATAATTACTTGCACTTGATGCAGGCGGATTCATAATGTCTATGCTGTTGCCATAAAAATCGGTACCTTTGCCGGTATACGTATTAACAGTATACCAATCTAACGTGTCTATTCTCGTGCCACTATCTTGATATATTTGAATAGTTATGTCATCTCCACTTGAGCTATCAATCATTGCACCAACATTATTTATACCATTTACAGTTGCATAGTAACTAGCAGCTGCATTAATAAGTGCATTGTCACTAAATTTATTTGTTCCTGAAGAATTCTTTTGCGCTTTATTTTTACTTTTTGTTTTCTCTTTTGTCTTTTTCTTCTTTGAACTCTTAGTTGAGCCCTTATCAGTAGCAATTTTAGTGTTATTTGTTTTATTTGATTCTTTATCTACTGAAGTCGTCATATCATATTGACTTGTTTCCTTTACTGATTTGTTAATTTCATCAGCACAAGCATATATAATAAAACAAGTCAAAAGTGCCAGTACAATAACTAAGTTCTTTTTCATGGTCACCTCTTACAGTCAAAATATACTTTATTTTTTGAACAGAAAATCTAACGTACTAACAACATTTCCATATCTAACTTGCTTGGAAATCTTTCGTTGTCCCATCTTTATATTATTCAGTTCATCTAACTGTTCTTCAGATAGCTGATTTTGTTGCTTTTGCATTTCAATTATAGATACTGGATTCTGTATTTGCATTTGTTGCAGATTAATCATTTCCCTTCTATGTTCTTCTTCTTCATAAATATTAAAAACTTCTTTTTGACTATCTGCCCTACCATCTTTCAATATTATTACAAACTGATTTAACGCTTCTATAGTTTGATATTTCTCTGGAATCATCGTTTCATAATTCTTCATGTCAGAAGATTCGCATAGCTTGTCAATAGCATCTTTAATTACAAAAGCGTCCTTTTCTAATGGTTCTATTACATTGTTATAATACATTTCACCACTTACTTCTCTTTTAGGTTTGAATACCTTATCATCAATAAATATCGAAACGAAAAATAATACTATTCCTGAAACTATGCCTGCGACAGCACTATATTTGCCTAATTTACCGATAAATCCGATAATTATCAAAAAGACGCTGATTATACTAAAATAAGTCACGAAAAGGCTTTGTTCAACCATCTTTGTTTTATTCTCATTTGCCAAAGCTATTAAGCTTCCTTTTTCTTCTAAACTACTCTGTAATTCAACAATTTTACAAAGTAATATTAAAAATTTTTCGTAGTACTTTAATAATTCTTCTCTACCCATATTTGTTCTCTTTCAATTAAGTTATTTAATATACTAAGGTACAATATCAAAGGTATAAACCTTCAAATAATCCCATTAACAAGAGTAAATAAAACGAATCGGTACAAGTTTAGTATCATAGGGTGTCTATTTTTTGACACCCATGATACTAAGATGTTTTTTAATCTTCGGAATTGTCTTCAGATTAATCGGTGGAATTATTTCCCCAGTCATACTTACTCTTTTGCTGAGTTTTAAATAACTCCTCGTTACCAACTCTATCAACAACAGTTACTTTACAAGTAACTTTTTTCCCATCCAACGTTTCTACAGTAACTGTTGCTTCTCCTATTTTCTTTGGAAAAATTGTTGTATCAGAAACCTCCACTATATTCTCATCTGAAGAGTTTGATATCAAAGGCAAGCCAGCACTTGAATAATTATAATAGCCAACAAAATCTCCACCATCATAATCAGTAGTAATATCTATTGGTAAATCAAAGGCTACTTTTTCTTTAGAATTAGTATCTATAGCTACTTTGATTTCAGGTTGCTCTAATTTTATATCCGTAACCTTAAACCCATATACATATACATCGCAAGTTGCCTTCAATCCACTTGATGTTTTTGCTGTTACTTTAAAAATGCCTTCTCTTTTAACATATATAGGTACTAGTTTACCATCATTATTTTCAAAATATTCGCTTAAATCATCAGCATATTCTTTATTATCTATGGATATTTTTACTTTTTCTGCAATTACTTTTGTATCCGCCTTTAAGTACAGCCAAACTATACGACCCTCCTCATCAGTATAGGAATAATCTTTAATATAGTCATTAATATCATCTAAATCATCATAATATTCGTCGTAAACGTCATATTCAAAGCTTAACTTCTTAATTGGCTTTCCAACAGTCACTTTGCACTTATATTTATTTCCATTCACAGTATCTGTAGCTACGATAACAGTATTTCCAACTTTTTTACCGGTAACTTTGCCATTGCTATCTACTATTGCAATTTTGCTATTAAGCGATTTATATGATAGTTTATTTGCAGCATCTGAATATTTCCACTGTTTAGATATTTTTTTAGTCTTATTAGTCAGCAAAAGAACATCACTTAGTGTCGCACTATTTTTCAACTTAGTTTGTAATTTTTTGATTTCTGACTTTTTTTGCTTAATCTTTTTCTCGATTTTTTCTGGGTTTGCTGTAACTTTAACAGCATTACACTCTGCACAAGTTATACCATTATACGACAAATATCTTCCTGTTAGCCTAACCCAGCCATTGCCAAAAATATCAAGATTACCTGGGTTATTTACCCAAAAGTAACTATAAGAGCTACTAAAATTACCTGTAAAAAGGCTATATACACTTAGAATACGTGGGTTGAATGAAATCGTTTTCGGATAAAGAATAACTTCACATCCCTTGGTTTGAGCTTTTAGTCTATTTGATTCAACTTTATAATTCATTTGCAATTCTTTTAATTCTCGATTTAACTTAGCTATTTGTTGTGAAACACTCGATTTTGATGCATAAACAACTGCACTCCGTCCCGTAAAAAAAAGAATAACAATAGCAACCAAAATCACAGAACTTTTAACGATATTTTTTTGATACTTACACATTTTTTAATCCTCCCATCAATAAAAAAGTTATAGTTTCAATGCCAACTTCACTTATTCATAAGTTTTATCCTCCTCTCACTAGATAGTGTGGTATTTCAGAAATATATCCTATTAGGCAGAAACTTATTACCTATATTTAACAATAAGGATATATTTTTTACTTTATCCATTTGCACTATCAGATTTTTAACTATTATATCACAAAACTTCCATTTTGGATACTTTAAATCTTCTATTTTGGATATATTTTTTATAGAGGTGAATATGGCAGAGAGAATAAATCAACATAACAATCCACTTGTTGGAAGTAACATAAGAAGACTCAGAAAGCAAAATAAGCTTAAAGCTACTGAAGTCATTGCTAAATTACAGCTTAAAGGTGTAAATGTAACTACCGGAATTTTTTCAAAGGTAGAAAATGGTTGGAACAACCCTTCTGTAGATATGCTTATAGCATTAACTGATATCTTAAACTGTGATTTTAATGAATTTTTCAAAAAAATAGAAGTTACAGATATACAGTAACAGTATATTTGTAGCTTCTATAAATCTTTATATACTAAACAGGCCTGCTTGAAATGTTATATAAATCAAAATTATAACTCATTATAAAGCTAAACCTCTTTGAGAAAAAAGGCCATATACAGTGCAAGTCTGAGGATTTTCTTTCAAAATCACAACTTTTTCGAGGGACTTTTTCCATAAACCATCAACTTTTTCGAGGGACTTTTTCCATAAACCATCAACTTTTTCAAGGGACTTTTTCTACAAACCCTCAACTTTTCCAAGGGACTTTTCTCATAAACCCTCAACTTTTTCAAGGGACTTTAAAAACATCCATAAACTAATTATTCAGGCAGCTTAGTTTTCTTAGGCAGGGCATGAGTTCTTATGTACTCCTCATACAGCTCAGGTCTGCGCTCTTTTGTTCTTTTAAGTGCCTCTTCAAGTTTCCACTGTTCTATCTTTGCCTGATGGCCTGAAAGAAGTATTTCCGGTACCTTCATATCCATATACACCTCAGGCCTAGTATATTGTGGGTGTTCAAGTAAACCGTCCGTAAATGATTCTCCCACAGCAGATTCAGTATTGTTAAGCACACCCGGCACCAGCCTTGATATAGCATCTATCATAATAACAGCAGGTAGCTCTCCTCCAGTGAGTACATAGTCACCAATCGAAATAAAATCGGTACAAACCAGTTCCAAGGCTCTCTCATCCACCCCTTCATAATGCCCGCAAAGGAATACAAGTTCATCTTCTTTCGCAAGCTCTACCGCTGTTTTCTGAGTAAAGGTTCTTCCCTGTGGGGTTACATAGATAGTTCTGGGCTTGTGGCCGATTTTATCAGAAATAGCACTATGACAGCGGTAAATAGGCTCTACCTGCATAAGCATACCAGCTCCGCCGCTATAGCAGTAGTCGTCCACCTTATTATGCTTATCAAGGGTGTAATCCCTGATATTTACAGCATTTACACTGATGAGTCCCTTGTTTATGGCACGTCCTAAGATACTTTCTCCTACTATATTATCTATCATTTCAGGAAAAAGTGTCATTACATGGAAATTCATAATACCCCCTTAGTCAAGCAAGCCTTTCATAATATGTACCTTAACAAAGCCTTCTTCAGTATTGATTTCAAGTACACACTCAGGTATATGAGGAAGGCAGAATTCTTTAAGTTCACTATGAGCTTCATTAGGCTTTACAACTATCACCTTATTGGCACCTGTATCCATGACCTCAGATACTGTCCCATACTCTTCACCAGTATCAGAGGTCACCTTACAGCCTATTACATCCGATACATAGTGTTCACCCTCAGCTAAAGGAAGCGCATCCTCTCTTGCAACCAAAAGATCCATTCCCTTGTATTTTGCTATCAGGTCAACATTATCAATACCCTTAAAGGTAACTATAGGGGTATTCTTGAAGTACTTCACATTATCTACTTCCACTTCAAGAATCCCACTACCTTTTATAGCCCCTTTTCCTGAACTAAGGTCAATAAAGGCTCTTTTTAGGCTGTCAAACCTCTCTGTATCATCAGTTGTTGGAAATACCTTAATCCCACCTGTAAGTCCATGTGTACTTGCAAGTACTCCTACTCTAAAATAATTTTCCATACCATCCTCATTAAACATAATAACAAACTATTTTCCGGTTGTTAGTGTCACTTTTTACATTTTATCAGGCATTTACTGCTACCACTATAAATCCTACACTTGGCATCAAACTAAAAAAGGGAAGGATTACTCCTCCCCCATTGTCATCATTTTATTTCAACGGTGACTTTCTTATCATCCCTTGTGGCAGCAGCCTTAACAACAGTCCTTATAGACTTTGCAATTCTGCCCTGCTTGCCAATAACCTTACCCATATCACTTTCAGCAACATGAAGATGAAGAATAGTTTCTCCATTCTCCTCTGTCTGTGTAACTGTGACTTCATCAGGATGATCAACAAGGGCCATAGCAATAACCTTTACTAATTCATTCATGATGACTACCTCCGATGATTACTCAGTTATACCGGCTTTCTTTAAGAGCTTAGCTACAACCTCAGTAGGCTTAGCACCGTTAGCAATCCACTTCTTAGCCTCTTCAGCATTGATATTGATTGCACTTGGCTCCTTATTTGGATCATAAGTTCCTACCTGAGCAATGAAGTTACCGTGCTGAGCTACTCTCTCATCAGCAACCACTACTCTATAGAAAGGATGTCTCTTATATCCCATTCTCATCAATCTAATCTTTACCATTTTTCTTTCCTCCTATGTGTTTGTTTTAATTTTTGATACTTGTATCATATATGAAAATGCATAGCATTAACACCTAATTAAAGTCCGAAAGGCAGCCCGAACTTCTTCTTTCCCTTACCCTTCATCATTCCGGACATCTGCTTCATAACCTTCTTCATCTGTTCCATCTGCTTGACAAGCTTATTTACCTCAGCTACATCAACTCCGGCTCCCTTAGCTATTCTGTGCTTTCTGGAAGGATTAAGGAGATTAGGGTTCCCTCTTTCAGCCTTAGTCATTGAAAAAATAATTGCTTTAACCTTATCTAAGGCTCCTTCATCAACAGCCGCATCATCAAGCTTTCCACCAAGGCCTCCAGGCATCATTCCAAGAATGTCCTTAATGCTTCCAAGCTTTTGGATTTGCTCAAACTGTGAGAGCATATCGTTAAAGTCAAACTCGGCTTTCTTGAATTTTTGCTCAAGTTCCTTGGTTTTTTCAGCGTCAAGGGCACTTTGAGCCTTGTCAATGAGGGTGAGTATATCTCCCATTCCGAGTATTCTGTTAGCCATTCTGTCAGGATAAAACTGTTCAAGATCTGTTAGTTTCTCTCCCATTCCTGCATATAGAATAGGTTTTCCTGTTACACTTCTTATAGAGAGAGCAGCACCGCCTCTGGTATCACCGTCAAGCTTAGTAAGCACAACTCCATCAAGCCCAATCTTAGAGTCAAAGGTAGTTGCGACATTGACAGCTTCCTGACCTGTCATTGCATCTACTACTAAAAGTGTCTGTGTAACTTCTACGGCTTCCTTTATATCTACAAGCTCCTGCATCATATCTTCATCTATCTGAAGTCGTCCTGCAGTATCTAGAAATATCATATTGTAGCCATTGCTCTTAGCGTGTTCTAAGGCTGCTTTAGCAATGTTTGGCGGCTTGTGGCCGTCACCCATAGTAAATACCGGAACTCCAACCTTCTCACCATTTACCTGAAGCTGCTTTATCGCAGCAGGCCTGTATACATCACAGGCAACAAGCAAAGGCTTTCTTGTACCTTTGAACTTCGCAGCAAGCTTAGCTGTGGTAGTTGTCTTACCTGCACCCTGTAGACCACACATCATTATAACTGTTATTTCCTGAGTTGGTTTTAAGGTAAGTTCAGTTTTCTCAGAACCAAGTAGGGCTGTCATTTCTTCATTTACTATTTTTATAACCATCTGACCGGGTGTTAAGGAGTTCATAACATCCTGTCCTATTGCTCTTTCTTCAACGGTCTTGATAAAGTTCTTCGCAACCTTAAAATTAACATCCGCTTCAAGCAGAGCAATCTTTACTTCTTTAAGGGCAGCTTTGACATCATTTTCATTTAGCTTACCCTTGCCGCGTAAGTTCTTAAAAACCTTTGTCAGCTTCTCTGTTAAACTGTCAAATGCCATAGCTCCTCCTTCTAGAATATATTGTAAAGTCTGTCAAGATCTATCCTTACATTTTCTTTAAGCTTCTCGTCTGTAGATTTGCTTATTGTTTCTTTAAGCATATCCAAGGTAACGGATATTTCTTCGGATTTTTTAATTAGTCCCAGTTTATTATCAAACTCTTCCAGCTGTTTGATACTTCTTTTAAGATTATCGTGTACTCCCTGCCTTGATATACCTTCTGTTTCAGCTATTTCTGAAAGAGACAGGTCTTCATGTACATAGGCTTCAAGGAGTTTGCTTGAACCCTCTTTTAATAGCACACCATAATAATCATATAGTTCGGCAACTCTAAGTCTCTCGTCAAGTATATCTGCTTTCTTTTCCATAATAAACTCACCATCTTTTTAATCCTTAGGTATTGTAACAGAAGAAAAAAGAGATGTCAAGTTTTTTTCTTGACATCATAAAACTTTTTATTAGGCTAATTCACACTCAACAACTATGTATGTCATTTTTTAATTACAACACTCAAAATTGCCATTATAAATATATGTGTCCCAAGTAATATTATCATCTATATTAAATAATTTTTTTATTTCCATAGCAAATTCGTCACAATCATCTGCTTCAAAGTATATATTCTTATATTTTTCAAATAAATTAAAAATCAAATTTGAAGAAAATTTCCTGAACGAATCTATATCCTTTCCTAAAACATAAGCAACCTCTTCATTTTCTATAAATGCCAGATTTTCTATACTGTCACCCTTTTTCTCATATACAACTTTTTCCGGAAGAATATTAAAAAAATCAGATCTTTTACCTGTCCAAGGGTTGATTTCCAGATGTGTTTTGATATAGCGTTCAAGCATTAAGTCTGCACAAACTTCAAATTCTTTACTACCTTTATGTGCAGTTATAAGTTTAATCTCATCATCTTTTTCATATAGGCAATACTCAGCCTTAGTTACTTCAACCTCGTAACAGGCTCTCTTTCGTTCAAATCCAAAATTTTCCAGCACATTTGCAACATCTTTCTTATTAGATGAAATCATAATTTGAATAGGCTTGCCAAAATAACTGCACAATCTATCTAGAATATCTGAGTTTACTTTATCAAATGATTTCACTTCATCAACCTTAAAGTATATATTCGAATTATGAAACGAGTTAAAATAATAAGGAATCTTTATTATTTCCATTCCCTCGTTTTTAACTGCAATAACTCTATTTTCTGAATTACCAGCTTCCAACAATTCATACATAAACTACCTCTTTTTGACTTATCTTTAATTCACAAACTTTATCCTAGTGGAATATTCGGCATATACAAATTTAGATAGCACCTAAAGGCACTATCTAAATTGTAATAATATATCAAATTTTATTCAAAAAAGTCCCTGCCAATGTCTTTAATATTGTCAACGAAGCTCTTCCTCTTGGAACTCTTGCCCTTCTTACCTTTTCCCTCATCTTTAGCAGCTGACGAAGTTGATTGGCTTGCATTAGGCTTTGCTTCTGCCGGATTGCCCTTTGCCCTGTATCTGGTTTCAAAGGTTTCATCAAGTTCTTCAAGGATTCTCTTTTGTTCTTTGGTAAGAGAGGCAGGAGTCTGAACTATGAAGGTAATGTAATGATCACCCCTTACGTCCTTATTTCTCAGTGTAGGCATACCCTTACCTCTAAGCCTTACTCTCGAATCTGTTTGAGTTCCAGGCTTCACTGTATATATAACATCACCATCAACTGTACTTATCCTGATATCGCCTCCAAGAGCAGCCTGTGTAAATGAAATAGGCACTGATGAATAAATATCATAACCGTCTCTCTGGAAGTTAGGGTGTGATGGAACATGTACCTCTACAAGCAAATCTCCGCGAGGTCCCCCGTTTGTACCAGGCTCTCCCTTATCTCTGATTCTGATAGCCTGTCCGTCATCAATACCTGCTGGTATGTCTACCTCTATGGTCTTTCGTCTGGTGATGTAGCCTGTACCACGGCAATCCGGGCATTTATCCTTGACTATCTTACCTGTTCCGTGACAATCAGGACAGGTCTGTACATTACGAACCATGCCAAAGAGCGACTGCTGGGTATAGGTTACCTGACCTGAACCTCCACACTTACTACAGGTTACAGGATTTGTACCTGCTTTGGCACCACTACCATGACAGGTAGCGCATTCCTCCTTCATATCAAGAGTAATCTCTTTCTTACATCCTTTTACAGCTTCATCAAATTTAATTCTAAGGCTATAGTGGATATTTGCTCCCTTTTGAGGGCTGTTGCTACTTCTTCTGCCGCCGCCTCCGCCGCCAAAGAAGTCAAATCCACCGCCGCCTCCTCCAAAGAAGCTCCCAAAGATATCTCCAAGATCTATATCACTAAAGTCAAATCCGCCTGCTCCAGGTCCGCCTCCATTACTAAATGCAGCGTGTCCGAACTGGTCGTATTGTTTCCTCTTTTCATCATCACTAAGTACTGCATAAGCCTCTGAAGCCTCTTTAAACTTAGCTTCAGCCTCCTTATCACCCGGATTGGCATCAGGATGATACTTCTTAGCAAGCACTCTGTACGCTTTCTTCAATTCATCAGCAGACGCATTCTTAGCCACACCAAGAACCTCATAATAATCTCTTTTCTGATCTGCCATATTTATCCCACTTTCATCAATTTATTTTAAACACATACAACTCACCCTATTGACCACAAACGCCTTATAACTATAACACATTTCGTTATGTATATCTATGGTAAAGTGTGATTATTTTATATCTTTATACAGGCATTGGGCTGCCGCCAAAGCTTAGTGCGACAGCCCTATTTCTATCAAATATTATACTTCTCTATAGTCTCCATCAACAACATCATCATTGCTACCTGAATTAGATGTAGTCTGACCTGTCTGTCCTCCCATATCAGGACCTGCTCCCGCAGCGCCCTGTGACTGTTCATACACCTTGGTAAAGAGGCTCTGTGCACTAGCCATAAGCTTTTCTTTAGCAACCTTAAGCTTATCAATATCTTCATCAGATACGTTGTCAGCAGGTGTAGCTTCAAGAATATCCTTAAGTGCCTTAAGGTCAGCTTCTACTGAGCTCTTATCAGCCTCTGTAATCTTGTCGCCTACATCATTAAGTGCCTTCTCTGTCTGGAATACCATAGCATCAGCATCATTTCTTGCATCAATGCCTTCCTTACGCTTCTTGTCCTGAGCCTCAAACTCGGCAGCTTCTTTAACAGCCTTATCTATATCTGCATCACTCATGTTTGAGCCTGCAGTGATTGTGATATGCTGTTCTCTGCCTGTTCCAAGGTCCTTAGCAGAAACATTTACGATACCGTTTGCATCTATATCAAAGGTAACTTCAATCTGAGGGATTCCTCTTGGAGCAGGAGCAATTCCGTCAAGTCTGAACTGTCCAAGGCTCTTGTTATCCTTAGCAAACTGTCTTTCACCCTGAACTACATTGATATCAACTGCAGACTGATTATCTGCCGCTGTAGAGAATACCTGGCTCTTTTTGGTAGGAATAGTTGTATTTCTTTCGATAAGTTTTGTAGCAACACCACCCATAGTCTCAATTGAAAGTGAAAGTGGCGTTACATCAAGGAGAAGGATGTCACCTGCACCTGAATCTCCTGCGAGCTTACCACCCTGGATAGAAGCACCGATAGCTACGCACTCATCAGGGTTAAGGTTCTTGCTTGGCTCTTTACCTGTAAGCTGTGCAACCTTTGCCTGAACTGCAGGAATACGTGTAGAACCACCAACCAGAAGTACTTTACCTATATCATTTGCAGTAAGCCCTGCATCCTTAAGTGCATTCTGAACAGGAATAGCAGTTCTCTCAATTATATCGTGGATAAGCTCCTCAAACTTAGCTCTCGTAAGGTCAAGTTCAAAGTGCTTAGGTCCTTCAGAAGTAGCTGTAATGAAAGGAAGGTTGATATTGGTTGTAGTTGAAGAAGAAAGTTCCTTCTTTGCCTTCTCAGCAGCTTCTTTAAGTCTCTGAAGAGCCATTTTATCAGTAGAAAGGTCTACACCTTCTTTGTTCTTAAAGTCTGCGATGAAGTAGTTGGTAAGTACATTATCTACGTCATCACCACCAAGCTTGGTATCGCCGTTGGTTGAAAGAACTTCAATAACACCATCACCGATATCGATGATAGATACATCGAAAGTACCGCCACCAAGGTCATAAACCATAATTTTCTGTTCTTTTTCATTATCAAGACCATAAGCAAGAGCAGCGGCTGTAGGCTCGTTGATGATACGCTTTACATCAAGACCTGCAATCTTACCTGCATCCTTAGTTGCCTGTCTTTGCGCATCATTAAAGTAAGCAGGAACAGTGATAACTGCCTCTGTTACCTTTTCTCCAAGATATGCCTCTGCATCAGCTTTAAGCTTCTGAAGAATCATAGCTGAAATCTCCTGAGGGCTGTATGACTTGCCATCAATATTTACCTTATAGTCAGTTCCCATATGTCTCTTGATAGAAGATATTGTTCTATCTGCATTGGTTACAGCCTGACGCTTTGCAGTCTCGCCCACAAGACGCTCACCATTCTTTGTAAATGCAACTACTGAAGGAGTTGTACGCATACCCTCAGCATTAGGAATAACCACAGGCTGTCCACCTTCCATAACTGAAACGCATGAATTTGTTGTACCTAAATCAATACCAATTATTTTACTCATAATAATTACCTCGCTTTAATATTTATATTTTAATGTGATACGAAACTGCTTATATTGCAATCCCGCAAATGCTAGTTAACAACTTTAACCATACTTGGTCTTACTACACTTTCTTTATACATATAGCCTTTTTGCATTTCTTCTGCTACGGTGTTTTCGCCAAGATTTTCATCTTCACCGTGCATAACTGCATTATGTATTTCAGGGTTGAACTCCTTGCCAACAGCTTCTATAGGAGTAACTCCTACATCCGCAAGGCACTGCATAAGCTGCTTATACACCTTATCTATGCCTTTAGCAAAGGCTCCTTCCCTTTCTTCTTCAGAAAGGCTGCCAAGTCCTCTTTCGAAGTTATCAATGATAGGAAGAATCTTTTCAACTATTCCCTTCGCACCTAAGTCATACATCTGCGACTTTTCCTTCTCAGTGCGCTTACGGAAATTGTCAAACTCAGCCATCTGGCGCATTAGCTTGTCATTTAACTCATCTATCTTGTTTTTATATTCTTCCTCTTTTGATGCTTCTCTTTCTTCTTTTATCTTATTTAATTCTTTTTCATCTAAAGATTTTTCAGAAACTGTTTCAGCTGAAGTTGTTTCCTCAGTATCAACATTTTCTATTTTTTCTTCAGAATGTTTCTTTTTATCTTTCACAATCTACCACCTTTCTATGTATCACTTACATAATTTACGTCATTTTTCATATCTATAAGCTTAATTGCCTTTGTAGTTTTATCCTCACTCTGATGCTTAAATATGCTATCTAACTGCCTCATAAGATTTTTAAGTGAGCCGACAACTTTAGCATAATCCATTCTTTTAGGACCGACAATGCCTATTTTGCCGTATACACCCTCTTCAATCTCATAAGTTGCAGTCACAACCGAACAATCCTTTAAGCTTTCAACATTCGTATCATTTCCTATATAGACCTGAATGCCATCGTCATTGCCATCATCCATCCTGTCTGTAAGAAGAGCACTCAGTTCTTTCTTTTCCTCGATTGTATAAAGAAGCTTTTGCATATTGTCACTATCATTAAGTTCAGGATACTTTAGAATATTCGTAGTACCACTTGTATATATTCTAAGTGAATCATCTTCAGAGAATACAGATCCTATTGCATCTATTATTCTTCCGACAAGGTTCACATATTCTCCTGCCTGTTCCTTCATCTTTGCAATAACTCCTATGTTTATGTCCTTCATATTAAGTCCAGCAAGAAATGAATTAAGCATAATATTAAGCTTAAGAAGTAAACTTTTCTCAACCGCTTCATCAAGCCTAATTATTGTGTTCTTAACAGCATTCTTTTCCAACACAATTACTATAAGGAGATTTTCTTCATCAATCTCTGAAAGCTGTATAAATTTAATATTGTTGCTTTCATATTTAGGAGCAGATACAACTGTAGTATAATTTGTATTCATTGCAAGTAAGTTGGCAACCTGTTGAAGTAAAGTCTCAAGCTTATCTGACTTTTCAATCAAATCCTTTTTAAGACTTTCTTCTTCCTTTATTTTGGTCTGCATAAGCGAATCGACATATAATCTGTAAGCATCATCCGAAGGTATTCTTCCTGCCGAAGTATGAGGCTTTACCAAATACCCCATATCTTCAAGATCAGACATCTCGTTTCTAATTGTTGCAGAGCTAAGTTTCAACTCAGAAAACTTAGATATTGTTCTGGAGCCGACAGGCTCGCCTGTCTCAAGATAGTTCTTGATGACAGCTTTAAGTATCTCAAGTTTTCTATCGTCAAGTTCCATCTCATCTCTCCTTTCTTTTAATTATTAGCACTCACTTAACTAGAGTGCTAACATCTATTAGTAAGATACCACCTTATATATAATTTGTCAATAGAAAATTGCAATAAAAATTGTGTAATATTTGTGTCCTTTAAAATAATAAAGACACTCTTCTTAGAGTGCCTCATATACATATTTTTTGATTACACCTTTATATAAGAGATTATATACTCTCAAATCAATATCATAGCATCACCAAAAGAAAAGAATCTGTATCTTTCTTTAACAGCTGTCTCATAAGCAGCAAGTACATTTTCTTTTCCTGCAAATGCAGAAACCAACATAACCAGGGTGGACTCAGGAAGGTGGAAGTTTGTTATAAGCCCATCCATAACCTTAAATCTATAGCCGGGATAGATGAAAATATCAGTTTCTCCTGTTTTTGCCGTCATACACCCCGTCTCATCTGCAACCGACTCTATGGTTCTACAGCTCGTAGTACCTACGCAGATTACTCTTCCGCCGTTTCTTTTAGTTTCATTAATAATGTCAGCTGCCTCAGCGTTTACTTCATACCATTCAGTGTGCATGTGATGATTGTTTACATCATCTACCTTAACAGGCCTGAAGGTTCCAAGTCCGACATGTAATGTTATACTTGCTATTTTTATACCCTTCTCTTCTATTTTAGACAGAAGCTCTTTGGTAAAGTGCAGACCTGCTGTAGGAGCTGCTGCTGAGCCATCATACTTAGCATAAACAGTCTGATACATTTCTTTATCTTCAAGCTTGTGTGTAATATATGGAGGGAGCGGCATTTCACCCAGGGAATCAAGTATCTCTTCAAATATGCCTTCATAATAAAATCTGACTAATCGGTTTCCTTCTTCTGCAATCTCCAAAATCTCAGCTTTAAGTCTTCCGTCTCCAAAAGTAACCCTGGCTCCGGGCCTTAACTTCTTTCCCGGCTTTACCAGGGTTTCCCACACATCATTTGCCCTTCTCTTAAGCAGCAAGACCTCAACCTTGCCGCCTGTGCCTTCCTTTTCGCCTATAAGTCTTGCAGGAATAACTCTGGTATTGTTAATAACCAGACAATCCCCCTCATTAAGATAATCTATTACATCACTAAATATCTTATGTTCTATAGCCCCTGTTTCCCTGTTAAGAACCAAAAGCCTTGATGCAGTTCTGTCCTCTAAAGGATCCTGAGCTATAAGTTCTTCAGGCAAATCATAATAAAAATCACTGGTTTTCATATACTATAAGGTCCTCGCTCTGTCAGCTATATTCTTGTTGAAATCAATTATCATATGGTCATATTCCTTATCCATCAGAGCAGAGGTAATCATAAAATCAGCGGTTGCTTTATTGGTGGCAATTGGGATATCATAAACCTGACAGATTCTTAAAAATGCTTTTACATCAGGATCATGTGGCTGTGCAGAAAGAGGATCTGAAAGGAAAACAACAAAATCAATCTTCCCCTCAACAATTTTAGCACCTATCTGCTGATCTCCGCCAAGAGGTCCGCTGTTGTAACCACGGACAGGCAGCCCAGTTGCATCTGTTATCATCCTTGCTGTAGTTCCGGTTCCCGATAGAAAGTGCTTTTCAAGAACAGCTTTGTTGTCCAAACACCACTGTATAAGCTCTTTTTTCTTCCCGTCATGCGCAATAAGTGCTATATTCTTTTGCTTTCCGATTGTGAGTGTAATAAATTCATTGTTTAAGTTTTCCATTATTCTTACCTTACCTTTACTGTTAACGCCTGTTTATGGTTTTTTATTTGAACATTTTGATGTAGTCCTCCGGCTTCGCCGTCAAGAGTCCATTGCAAGCCTTCATCTGCATCTATCTTTATGTTGCCTGAGTGAAAATGACAGATATTATCTGTTTTCATATCCATAAGGATAAATGAATTAATAATATTTTGCAAGTCAAGTGGTGACTTAGGTGTTTTTACAAATATTGCATCAAACTCTCCATCATCCAAATACACCTCAGGACCTGTAATCCCCTTAAATCCCCCAACTGACTTTGAGTTAGCCACCATACCAAATATGAAATCATCTTCAATAACATAATCATCATAGGTTATTCTTAAGTGATATGGTCTGATTTTTTGAAGGCTTTTAACTCCTTCAAGAAAATATGCTGCCTTTCCTATAACGTTCTTTACATCCTGAGAAGTCTCATAAGAAACCTCTGTAAATGCGCCAAAAGCAGCAACATAAGTAAAATAGCTATACAGCTCGCCCTGGTCTCCAACATGGAAAGAACCAATATCAACCTCTTTATACATTCCGTAGATAATAACATCTACTGCATCGGATACATCTTTTGGTATATCGAGACTTGTTGCAAAGTCATTAACTGTGCCTACAGGAATATACCCAATCACAGGGATTTTATTTCCTAGCTTTCTGGACTCCATAAGGCCTCTGGCAACCTCGTTGAATGTACCATCTCCTCCTGCACATACAAGCAAATCAAACTTATGACCCTCATTCTTAGCCATTTCATCTGCATCACCACTTCTAGCCGTTGGAAATACTGTTATTTGATAGCCCTTAAGCGACAGCTTTTCAAGGATTAAGGATATTTCCTTTCTTATATTACCTTTACCCGAATTGGGATTGTATATAAATAAAAGTTTGGGCATTATATGGCCTCCCTTTTTAATCAAAAATTTTATAATTTCTCTCTTTTATAGCCACAAGTGCAGCTTCTTTTGAATGGCTGTCATAAAATTCAATTCTAAGTACCCCGTCTGAGAACTCCCTGTTGTGCGCTATTCCAATATTTTTAATACTAATACCCTTGGCTGCAAGTATTGAAGCCATTATGGCGATTGAGCCAGGTTCATCAGGTACATATAAAAGAATTTCGTGAGAGACCGCCATATTGCTTTTTCTAAGAGGGAGAGAATCTCTGTAGTCTTTGTTACTGTCAAAAAAATGATACAGTCTTTCCTCGTCTTTATCTTCAATCAGAGTCTTTATTTCTTTAAGTTCAGTAATGTATTTATCGAGGAATTCTCCTATGCTGTCTCTATTTGTAAGGCAGATATCCTTCCACATCTTAGGAGAGGATGAAGCTATCCTAGTTATATCCCTAAATCCTCCGGCAGCAAGCATCGCAAGTAAGCCATTTTCCTCATCTGCTTTAGCTACTACTCCAACAAGTGACGAAGCAACAACGTGAGGAACATGGCTTATTGCAGCAGTTATATAATCATGCTTTTTTGCATCAATAATTATGGAAACTGCCATTGTTTCATCTACTAATTCTCTAAGTTTTGCCAGTTTAGTCTCATCAGTGTCATTAAAAGGTGTCAGTATGTAATATGCATTTTCAAACAAATGCACATTTGCGTTTGAATAGCCTGTCTTCTCTGAACCCGCCATAGGGTGTCCGCCTATGAACTGCTCTTTCATTCCAAGGTTAACAGCTTCTGTAGCTATAGCTCCCTTAACGCTGCCAACATCAGTAACTATGCAGTCTTTTTTTATTATGGTTTTAAGTTCTTTGAGATAAGATATATTGCTCATCACCGGAGCAGAAAGCACTATCAAATCACATTCTGAAAACTGTGTCAAATCAGTTACTATTTCATTCAGAACTCCGTCATCCTTAGCCAATAAAAGTTCAGTATCTTCATCTTTTTTATAATTATACGCTGTAAATATATAATCAGGATGCTTTTTTCTCCATATCTTAGCAAGTGAGCCTCCAATGAGGCCAAAGCCAATAAACCCTATTCTCTGCATATATACTCTCCAAATAAGCTAAAACCAATAGGCATAATTTCACATATAAACTCTCCAAACAAGTCAAAACTAATAAAGCTTATTTTCTGCATATTAACTCATAAAACAAGCCTATTTCTATACGTTCATTATGAAACAAGTCTGCTACAGCAATCTGTAGCAAACCTGCATCACAGGGTATCAAATACTCCTATCACCCTAAGTCAATATAAAAATGATAGCTTCAAGCCTTGGTTTTGTCAATGCTTTTAATAAACCTTTTTAACTTTGGTCCTTCTCTCCTGCCATATTTTCTTAGACAGGTCAAACACAAAGAGATCCCCGTGTAAAAATTTTATCTCATCCCCATTGATGTCTTTCTTCCTTCTTCCAAATGTTTCATATCTCCAATTGTTAAAGAACCCATCCTTTTCATTATCGGAGTTGATATAGCTTAATACCTTTTTCCCGTCTTTTAAGGTAGAAATGTCTGCTAAGACAGTAAGATAGCCGGATTTAATCCAAAAATCTTCATCAAAATATATAAATGAATGCTTTTTCATATACCCTTCGAGGTTGAATCCCTTTTTGCAGACATATATCCTTTCCGGTAAAGAATATTCTCCCCTCCATCTCTGCAGGTTCATATTACTTCCCGCCGCCAAAAGCTGCTTTGGCAGTAGTGCCTTATCATACCTGTACAAGCCAATATCTCTATCTCCTACTTTAGTAAAATGAATGTTACTATTGTCTCTTTTACCTCCAACCTTTATTAAGCCCAGCTTCTTATTATCTTTACCAGACACCTCTTCATAATAAATATCAACAGGTATCCTGCTTCCTGCCTTTGTGTCAATAACATAAAAGTCAAAATCCATCCTTATGCCGTATGCTTCACCAATATAATTCCCTATGGTTGTCATCTCAAAGGAAACCGCATATCCCTTCTTGAAGGCTCCCTCATTGGTAAACTTAGGATTATCACCTTTGATAAGAGGTAAATTGTATAGTCTAACACCCTTACCAAAGACAAATTGCTTATTCCTTCCTTCCCACATTGATGTATTTTTAACATCTAATAAGGTAAAATCTATGAGTCTGCCGCTTACTTCCACATTGATTTTATTTTCAGCTATATAATTCTTATACGAAAGATTGGCATATTCTTCAGCATCTGAATTCGATATATGATTTAGAGCATAGGCTCTTACTACAACAATGTATTTCCCCTCATTAACTGTCATAGGAAGATGAAAAACCGTATTGCCGCTCACTGTTATTGGCTCATTTGCAAAATAGGTTTTACCATCCACTTCAACTTCAAAAGGAAAAACGACTTCCTTTTTCAGTGTATATTTTGAATAATCCCTTTCACCATACCCCTTTATATCCAAGTGGTTTCCGACTGTTTTGATGTCAATACCAAAGTCCTTTTCAAGCACAAGCTGGTATAAAGACTTGTCGGGCTTTATCAGCTGGCACCACTTTCTGGCGTCTTCGATACTGTAATCGCAGACCACAGGAGTATGCACCTTAACCGGATTTACATCATCAATATCAAATACCAGACTTGTTTCTCCTTCAGGATTTACGCTGTCGCTAAGCGTGTAAAATACTTGCCCACTACTTTCGTAAATACCATTTTGTACCTGTGTATCTATCGTCTTTCCATCTTCATACAGTACTTTATCACTTATATTCTTACCCTTTGTTGCCGGTTTCACGGGCTTTGGCGCAGATTTTCTTACTTCCTTATCATCCATAATAAGCTCATCATCTATGACAAGACGGTCATTTTTAACCATCAGGTCACCTATATGAGATTCAACAGCAGATGAAGGATTATAAGGCGGTATAGTACGCCCTTTTGCCGATTTATCTCCCAGATGAACTGATGTTAGGCTTTCAAGTGGTGGCTTTACATGCTCATCAAATGATAAGCCTGTAATATACTCTACTTTTGGTGTAACTGGCTCTTTTGGCATCATCATACTTCCTGTATCAGGTATAGCGGCATTAACCAAAACCGCGCCATCAAGCGTATACACCAAAAGACTGTCAATATACCAATATGAATACTTCCTTTGAACTGTGGTTAGATAATCCACTCTCTTAACTTTAGAATGGCGTTTACGCTTTTTACCCTTGCCTGTTGTCCAGTGCAGATGCCAATTAATATAACTTCTTACATCTATCAGTTTTTCTCCTGTTTTTCTCTTAAAGCGGTATTTAAGAAGATAATTCTCAGTAACAACGTTTTTAAAATAATATTCACTGACCGGTATTCCTTTCTCAATGTCAAATGGAGAATTACCCATGGTACCCGAGCCAATCACCCCCTTTGGCTCAGGTGTACCAATTTCTCCGGATATCTCCTCTTCTTTTTCATATACGGTTGGAGGTGGTCCTTCATATACACCCACTACAACAGACTTTTCATTGCCTAGCACAACCTTCTGCTGGGAAGCCTCATTTCCTATCTTGATGTTTTCAGGCACATTAGGTGTACTTGCTTCCCTGTACTCACTGGAAATAAGCTTATACTTTACCTTTTTCTTATTTCTCGTTACTACTATCTCTTTAGGAAGCCTTATAGTGACCTCATCACCAAAATACTTCTTTTCCTCACTTTGAGTTAATTCCTTATCTTTTTCATCCCTATGATAGGCATAATGAGGATTGCTCAGGTCCTTTGAACTAATATTTAACATCTTTGAACCTGAAGCATTATTCTTATCTGTAAGCTCCTCATCCCAAAGCGGCTTACCTTTCTTGTCTACATACTTAACAAGTACATTAGAATAGATCTCATAATTAATCGCATAATTATAATACTTGTCACTCAACCACTGCTTTTTAGTCTCTTCACTCCATCCCTCTGCCCCCTGGATTTTATCAATATCTGTCAAATCATTTTTTCTGATTTTTTTTACTTCATCTCTCTCACTATCATATTCATATTTGTGCCCATCTACATATATATACTTACCATTTGGCTTTTCAAAGTCCGCCTTGTTCTTCTTCCTAAAAGCATCAATAACTTTTTTTCTTGTATAAGCATCATTTACCAGCTCATAGGTCTCAAAAACTGTATCGATATATAGCTTCTTATCCCCGTTCCTGTACTTTTTTATAAGTTCGGAATAAAAAGTCTTATTAGACATGATTTGATCCTTAATATACTTTCCTGAGATTGAATTCTTTACTTTACTTAAACCCAAGGAAGACTTCTGCTTTTCTGTTTTTACAGTTTCATTGTTGGTATACAAGGTAATAATAGGCGATTTCTTCCTTAAAGGATAACCAACATCTTTTTTATCCGAGGGTTCCAATGAAATAAAGTAGCCTTTTGGCTGCCATCTTGTACCGGTTCTTGCTGATATAGCTGAAGAATACCAGATTATATCGCCATTTTCCGGGTTTACCTCAAAAGATACAGCCGACTTTACTAGGCTTACAGAAGTAAAGGTGAGGATAATAGTCAGTATAAGGAATAAAAAGCAGGCTTTCCCTCTCCTATTCATAATTATTCCCAACCCAACCAAGTTTCATTAGGCGGTGCAAAAAAGTTCTTAGTTTTCTCGGTCACTCTAACAACCCTCATTTTTTTAGTTTTTTTGGCAACCCCTTTTGCTAAATCTAAATCGGCCATCCATACGCATCTCCACGGATATTCTTCAAAATCATGAGGTGTTATCATTCCCAGTGGATAATTAACTTGATAGACCCCTTCGCACCATTCTCCAAGCTTTACTTTCTTTTCACGGTATTTTGCTAGTCCATGGGACCAGTCTCCTGTAATGCTTCCGTATATTATCTTATACAAATTTTTATCAAGATTTTTACAGGATACTATTCTGAATTTCATGTAAGTATGAAAACTTGGTATGAAATCCCAATAATATGCAGAACTTGCATCTGTTGCGACAGGTTTTGATTCAATTATAACCTTATTTTCCTTAACAAACCTGATATATTTATCTATGTCCTTCTTCATTCCATTTAAATCACTTTTCTTGGTATATTCTTTCCTTCTATAGAATGAAATAAGCTTATCTCTCCATTTTTTATCAATGGTTCTGTAGTCTACATTCATCCTGTGATTTTGAAATCTACGCACTTTATCTGCCTCTTCGTAGATATTATCATTAGTTCCAAATGCAAATCCATTTAAAATTCTGCTATATGTATACTTTGGTGGATCATAGTCACTATGTAATTTAAAGCTGGTTGCAAGATGACTTTCATAAGAAAGCATTGTTTCATAATATGAATCCGGATAAGAAGCAAGAATATACTTGTAATCTGAAGCCCAGAAAGGCAGATTAGTCTTTCTTAGAAGCTGTCCATCAGGGCTCATTGGATATCTCTTCTTCGAATCATATACCCTTTCAATGACTTTTTTAGCTTCAGCAAGGCTTACCTTCCTCTTAGGCATAAGATTTCTGTTCTGCGTGTATCTGCCCATTGATTTACCAATTATGATTCCTTTTTTTAATACTGTAATAAGGTCTAATTGATGTCTATTACTTGCAGACTTTATATCATTAACTCTTCCAAGTTTCTTCATTATAACTCTTAGCTTTAATTCCCATCTTAACTGACGTGATACCAAATAATAAGAATCATCAGACCATATACCATCTTCAAATAAAACTGCTTTTGTCTTAGGATAAACATAAAGAAACTGAGAATAATCATCACTAAGGATGATTCCTTTATCTTCTCCTGTAAATCTTAAAATATCAGCACAAACAGAGGCCAGCTTTTCAACTGTGACAGACTCTTCAGGTGATGTTAAATAATCCAGTCCTTCAATACCGAACTTATTTAGCCCCTGCTTTTTGCCGGTGAAACTGTTGTCCTCAAAGACGCCTAGATTGCTCCTTTCAACCAGATAGTCAACCAGTTCACCCTCAGTAGCGTAGCTCTTAGCATATACCACAGGCATATTTACAGTGCTTAAAATGAAAGCAAATATCAGCACCACATTAATAAAAACCATTTTTTTAAGATTATTTTTTATCATCTCTAACCCCTCTTTATTTCAAACTGTATTCTATTTATTTTTCCGTTACCATCCCTGTTTATATGCCCTATATAATCATCATAAGGCTCGATATAGAAGCCGTTCTCAGGGATGTTGGCTGCAATATTGAACTTGTTGTTCTTAGAAAATATTCTGCTGCCAAGGTCTGTAATCACTATTACATCCAGATCATTTTGATATTTACCGGTAAAGTTGATTACCTCCGCTCCAGTAAGGATTTCAGAATCATACTTAGCTATGTTGTATTCTCTGTAATCTCTCTCCTTTTCATTTAGCTCGTTTACAAATACATTGCCAAACGAAATGCCTTCCCTCATTAGCAAAAGGCTGAAGCTAATAACCACACAGGTTATAAAGATTCCTGCTGCAATTGTCAGCATCTTTAATGAATTCTCCAATTTCCCTCCTTATTTATAAAGGCCCAGAACACAGGCTTTGCAAGGATATGCTCCCTTTAGGGCACATTCCTCCATAGAGGAATATACGCTAATGCCGCTTTTATCAGAAGGCAAATGACTGCAAAGATAAGAACTATGATAAACATTGTCTGCCTCATAAAAGTATATTCTTTCTGTATTGTTTGCTCTAACTCTGTATACATCCCTAGTATATTTTGAGTAATTACCTCTTTTAGGGAGTAAGGAAAGAATATCTTTTTCGGAACTATCTAAGTACTCACTTGATAATATCTGCCTTTCTGTTTCCGACAAATCTTCCTTGGTGCCATATAACTCTTTCTTGATATGCTCTTTAACATAACCTTCACTCAAATCATATTTTGATAATCTGAAATCATCTTGTGCATCTGCCGCCCCTGACTTTGCTATCTCCATCATTTTATTTTTAGCTAAAAGTCCTCTCTCTGTATCAGTAAAAACTGCATAAGTTTCCACTATTCCGGAAAGTACGAGGATAATCAAAAAGACAGAAATAAGCGAACTAACCTTTAATATATTCGTTTTCTATCATACCTCCCATCTCTATTGTTTTCTTTGGAAATATGTTTAACAACCTCTCTTTATCCCTGATTATCAGACATATTTCATCGCCGATTTTAAACCTGTATTTAGAAGAGGTTTTAAGGCTTTTCTTAATCTCAGCATCGAAAACATCAACATAGAATTCCCTGCTGTCCACAACCTCCCCATTCTCTACTACAGGTCTTATCGCTCTTTTTTTATGAACAAGGTTAAGCTCTTTACTACCTCCTATTTTTGACATATTCAGGTAAAAATTATCAAGTTCCTTCCTGTCTATATAACCTGTATATTTTACCTTGTCTATGAATCTGTCGGAAACATTCATAACCTGAATGTCTTCAAGAGCTTTAAGCCTCATTTCCATAATGTAAACAGGGCAGATAAATATCAGTATAAAACCGACTACTATACTCCAAAATTTGCCAAAAACCTCCATATAAGCTCCACCTTCAATACCCTTAACAATTTGCTAAAATAAGCTTCATACAATAATATCTGACTGATGCCAACAACAAATAAAATCAAATACCCTGTTTTTCTAAGTAACTCAAGTACTTTTAACATAGGCGCTCTAATGTTCCTGCTGTATAAAGGTTAATCTGTCAACACTTCCGTCATCTTTATACTTTACCTTTCCTATAAAATTGCCATATTGGTACACATTGTTGGTCAGCCAATTGGTTGTCTCAACCTTTATTCCACCTGGAGCACCTGCCTTGGTATCGTTAGTAACCACATAAATATTGGTTTTCCCCTTAAGTCTCTTTGCAGTCCTTATAACCTCATTACCTGATAAAGTCAGGCCATTGTAAAACTCAATTCCTCCGTTACCCATTTCAGTGGTATATTCACCCATCTGATTTATTCCCTGTGCCGCTATGTCCTTAGCCTCCCTTGTTACAAAGAATGCAATGCTTATAACTATACAGGTAATAATTACTCCTGCCGCCAATGTCAATCCTTTTAATCCATTACTCATACAAAACCCCTTTCTTTTAACTATAATTAACTTAATTTAACTGTTATGTCTAAAAGATTCCTTACGCTTATTACCAAAAACGGCGCTATCATATATGCCCCTACTGACAGCATGAAGGGCAGATATAAAAATGTAGAAATAATAGCCTCTTTTTTCCTGACTATAAGCTCCTGCTCCTGCCTCCTTTTCGCACTGTAGTAATCTCTTCTTGAAAGCAAATCCTTAAAGGCTTCGTTTATCCCTATTTTGTCACTTGCAATCAGATCATCTATGACATTGATAAAGCTCGTAGTCTTCCACCTATCTCGAAGTAAGTCTAGCGCATCATGTTCATCTACATCCAGTTCATCTATGCAGGTTGAAACACTATCCCTTAAAAATGAGGTAAAGTTCTCTATCCAAAGCAGTATTTCTTCAACAGTCATCCCTATAACTCCGGCGAGAGATATCGTCATCAGCCTTACCTGTCCTATTTCCTCCTCAAGCATAGCTTCATAGAACATACCATCTATTACCAAACTTAAATGAGGAATGAAGCTCATACAAAAGGCTATCAGTATGGCAGGAATCATTAAAACTAAAGATAATTGCCAGTAGATTATCCAGAGTGATCCTATAACAAAACTGCCTATGAACCAAAAAATCCTTGACAAAATGAAATGTTGATAGGATTTTTCCGGAAAATTCTTATCAAATATTTCAGCGATTGAACTCTTACCTGTGGAAGTCTTGTCAAAAAGCCACTTAAAGCCTTTATTAACCAAGCCAATTTCCATAATCCCCGATAAAAGAGGCGTAATCCCATCACACCTTATTTCCTGCATCTTTTCAAAAAATATAACAAATAATAATGTTATAACCAGACAGGCTACCCTTGTCACACTTCCCTTAAATCCGTCATAAAACTCCGTTAACCCTTCGACCTGAGAGATGGCCCATCTTTCCATAATAGGAAGGCTTATAAGGGCAAAACAGATAGCGAAGAAGACTGCACTGAATATAAAGTCTTCCCTCTCCCATTTTAGGAGGTCAGAGTCAATGTTCTTTTGCAATTCATCAATGTTTGAAACAAAAGTGTTGTCATTGTCTCCATACTTTATTGCACATTGGCATATCGCAATGAAAATGAATAAAAACCTATTGGGGGACGCATCCCTGTACCTCTCAGGTACGCCGTCTCCATCCATTGCTTCCTCTATAAGTCCCAGATGAAGTTTAAGCTCCTCACCTGCTGCAGAAAATGCTGCGAGAAAGGCCTCTTCTACATCATTAAAACGGTAATATTCTCTTCTAAGCTCATTTAGGTATGAGGATAGCTGTCTAAGTATCGTCTTTTCCTGCTTTCTCTTCCATTTTACAAAGCTGTCTTTGTAGGTGGCTCCACCTAACATAATGGCAATAGGAAGATACTTGATATCAAAAAAAGCTATGGAGAAAGCTAATCCTGCTATAAAGAACGCCTTAAACAAGTTTGATAGAAAAACCCTGGCTGTAGTGACTCCCATTCCATAATTATCAAATGGCAGGTATCTTCCAACTTCGTATTCTGTTTTACTTATTATTATTCTTCCAAAGGTGCTGAAACATAATAACTTATATATGCTAAATAAAACTCTTTCCATCTTTCACCTTCTGCCACTGTTTAATAAATTTTATAAAGTTACTTGTTTCTGTTTCCGGTAACCTCCCATATATTGCCTCCTGTGTCTCCCTGCTAAGTTCATCCTTAAGCACATACTTATCACCACTTTTATATGCAACAAGCCTCTCTGTAAATGCTTCATCTCTATCACTTGGTACAATCTCACTTATTTTATCGATATATCTTTTGCCAAACTGATTCTTCTTAACGTGAATATTAATTCTTACAGAGTTAACTGCTTGCTTTAGTGCTATAACCTCATTTCTAAAGTTTCCCTGCATAAGCAAAGAATTTCTTATATAGTGAATAAGAGCCGTTGTATCCTTCGCATGGTGTGTAAATAGTGTAAATGCGGAAGCATTTTGAGCAATTTGTACTAGGAATAATACTGCCTGCATGGTGGCAACTTCCCCAAGTATGGTTACATTTCCATCTGTTTTCTTTGTAAAATCAAGCCCTTCCTGTATCCCAACACCTTCAGTCTCCTTGAAACTTACTATATTCCTGCCTGGAAGCCTTGCTCTTAGATGCAGCTCAAATGACATCTCTGCTACTCTTATATTTAACCAGCTCGGAATAAACTTAACCATTGCAGCTAAAAGGGTGGTTTTACCTGAACCCTGTTCTCCTGTTATTGCTATTAACCTCTCACCTGTAATCAGGTATTTTAGAAGCTTTATTATATCTTCTGAACCATCATCCGTAATTATATCTTCAAGCTCAAGAATCTTCTCCATCCTGAACTTTCTTATGAAAAAGCTCCAGCTTTCACAAAATGGCGGTCTTGACACAGAGGCTCTTGAGCCATCGTTTAGCTCAGCCACAACATATCCGCGCCTTTCAGATAACTGACCTATACCATAGCTCTTGCAGAGATTCCTGCATATTCTCTTAATCTCAGCTTCTCCCTTATATTTAAGGAATGACAGACTGACGGTATTTCCCTTGTACATAAGCCATACATAATATTCTCCATTATCACTGGAAACCCCTCCTGATATCCCGTCTATAACCATAGGCAGCAAAGAGTCTATTATGCCATTTCCCTTATAATTCTCATATATCTGCTGGCATAAAATCTCCATTTTTTCAGGAAAAGTAATATCCTCATAGCTTACCCTGCCAAACGCCCTGTTAAGTGCTTTTTCATCTATATCTCTCTTGTCAGACTTCATTAACATATCAGAGAAATATTTATCAATAAGCTTTTCAAGCCCCATATTGCCGTATTTTAAGGTGCTTTTTTCAAGCATTACCTTAAACTTATATTCCGAATCTTCCTTTAAGTATGTATCTATGTTATCCTCAGTTATTTTATATTTGTCTGCAAGCAGATTGGTAATATAACTTTTAATAAATATCTTTGACGCTTCATTACCTGAGCCACAGGTTCTAAGAGCTTCTCTTAGTTCTTCTCTTTTTTCAATTCTTATCAGTCTTTCCCGTAGAAGAAATGGACCAATATTAAGATTAACCCTTAAAAGCTGCGTAAAATCTTCCTTAATTGCCGCCAAAAGCTCTTCAAAACCATTAACTTTATCAGTTGTATTTATTTTCCTAAGGGATTTTTTTGTCATACATTAATCTCCGTTTGGGAGTCATTATCTGACTGAATTTTTATATAAGCAGTTATTTTTCTAAGCTGCGATATCAGTTCAAATGTCTTTTCGCCCCTTGTTGACCAGAGATTTTTTGTTAGAAAACTTGATAAACTTCCATTTTTACAAATTCCTAGTAGAGATTCACAATAAGGTATATATGATATGCTTACATCATCCGTGCTATAAGTTGAAATGAACTTGTCAAATCCAATGTTTTCGTTTTTCTTATATCTGCTTACTAAAAGGCAGGTCTTATCTTTATCAAATGAATGTTCACTCAAAACACTACCCAATTCATCTTGAGGAACATTTACAAAAACCAGATCTGAACGTTCTATTATTCTCTTCGTAGTCAAAGTACGTGTTTTTTTCAAATCTACAAAAACTACTTCATATCTAACCAATAGCTCATCCAACAATCTATCGATTATCTTATTCATTTCATAATCGAAGAGATTATGGTTGGATGAAACCTGCGGAAAATAGTACAATTTTCCGTCTGCCATACGCACTGCTGCATTTCCTATTCCGTTTACCGGAAGTCCCGCCTTCATTAAACCATAATAATAGTTAATATAATTGTTTCTGCCATAATAAATCGGTTCTTCAAATGCAAAAGGTAAATTCCTTTTTCCAACCAGTATGTCCTCTAGGCTATACCTTCCCGGAACATGATTTTCAAACAATGCAACTCTTTTCTTATATCGTTGAGCATAAAAATGCGAGATTAATGCAGCATTAGTGGTAACGCCTGTTCTAATCTCTGCACTGCTCCAAAAAGCAACGAGCATAAACAACCTCCTACGCACAAAATAATTATTTAGAATACCCTGGACTTAAAACTAAATAACTGAGTAAATATTATATTGGTAATCCAGCTCTATATTATCCAAATAAATACTTAGAACTCAATAATCAGATTTAATTCAAACTTGATTCATAGATAAAATAATACCCTCTAAAATCCCTTTTGTAAAGGCTTTTTAGAGGGTATTATGTGTAGAAATTAGGGCCTTATTTTTGTATAACTCACACAAACTTTAAACCCAGTTGATTTCCAGTTTTTTTAGTATAACTTGCACAAAGTATAGGTAGTTGTCTAATAAAACTACTTTGCTCCATACTGTTTATAATAGTCGTCAATTCTTGCCTTTATCTCATCGTTAATAATAATCTTTCCATTAACTTCCCTGTTATAAAGATATTCTATAACTTCTTTCATTGTAACTATAGCACCTGTAGGAAATCCGTAAAGAGATGAAACTTCTTTAAGTGCACTTTCTTCACTCTTGCCCTTTTCTCCTCTGTCAAGAGAAACCATCATACCTACTACCTTTACATCTCCCATTGATTTGATTATAGGATAGGTCTCTTCAATTGACTTACCTGAAGTAGTAACGTCTTCTATGATGACTACCTTATCACCTGACTTAATCTTGCTTCCTAGTAATATTCCGGTATCGCCATGGTCTTTAATTTCTTTTCTGTTCGAAGAGTATCTGATTTCTTTACCGTAAAGCTCATCAAAAGCAGCCACTGTTGCCACTGACAAAGGAATACCCTTATACGCAGGTCCAAATAAGACATCAAAATCATCCCCATAGGCATTATGAATAGCCATTGCATAAAATTTGCCAAGTCTTCTTAACTGGCTTCCTGTCACATAAGCGCCTGCATTCATAAAAAATGGTGACTGTCTGCCACTTTTAAGTGTAAAATCTCCAAACTTAAGAACTTCGCTTTCCACCATAAATTCAATAAATTCCTGCTTATACTGTTCCATACCTATCCTCCTAAAAAAACACAATTCAATCTTGCAAGAGTTTCCAAATCATGTGATTACATAGTATATTAGTCTTCCCGCCTAAAAGTGTATATCACATTAAGAATATATTTGTTATGAGATTCAGTCAGAATTTCTTAACAAACAAAAAAGCTGTCACTACTCCGGTAACAGCTCTTTTATAATCATTTAATTAAGCACGTTCTACACGATTGCTACGAAGGCATGAAGCACATACATGCATAGTCTTAGCACCACCAGGAGTCTTAACTCTGACAGTTCTAACGTTAGCCTTCCAAGCTCTGTTGTTTCTTCTGTGGGAATGGCTCACAGCTATACCAAAGCTAACACCTTTTCCACAAACATCACACTTTGCCATTACAGCACCTCCTCTATCTCCAATGGATATTTTAGGTTTACACACACAAAACACACTAGCTAATTTTAGCAGAAACTCTGCATAATTGCAAGCCCAAATTTTTTAAAGTCGATGTATTGCCTTTGCTTATTGCTAAAACAGCATTATACAGCTAGCTTTCTTTCAGCAAGATAAGAAAATCTTAAAAAATATAAAATTAAAAAGGTCTTCTATGACATAACTTTCATCATAGAAGACCCAATTATATCGGTAATAATCCTGCTTATCAGGAATCTTTAATTGTTGTGATCTTATAATTAACAGCATCACATCAATGAAAGCTATTCCTTAAAAAATTAAGCCTTTTCAACGCCAAGATACTCTAAGATACCCTTAGCGGCATGCTTACCTGCACCCATTGCAAGAATAACTGTAGCTGCACCTGTAACTGCATCACCACCGGCATATACGCCTACCTTGGTTGTTTCACCATTTTCATCCTTAGCAACAAGGCATCCCCATTTATTTGCCTCAAGTCCCTCAGTTGTTGAAGAAATAAGTGGGTTAGGGCTTGTACCAAGTGACATGATTACTGTATCGCAGTCGATAACAAATTCTGAGTTAGGAACCTCCTGTGGTCTTCTACGGCCAGACTCATCAGGCTCTCCAAGCTCCATTTTAACGCATTTACATCCCTTTACCCAGCCGTTCTCATCTTCAATAATCTCAATAGGATTGGTGAGTACGTCAAAGATAATGCCTTCTTCTTTAGCGTGGTGAACTTCTTCTACTCTGGCTGGAAGCTCTTCCTCAGATCTTCTATATACGATATGTGTCTCTGCACCAAGTCTAAGAGCAGTTCTTGCAGCGTCCATTGCCACGTTACCACCGCCTACTACTACAACCTTCTTGCCAGGATGTATAGGTGTATCATAATTATCATCAAAAGCCTTCATAAGGTTTGATCTTGTAAGGTACTCGTTTGCTGAGAATACACCATTTGCATTCTCACCAGGGATACCCATAAACTTAGGAAGACCTGCTCCTGAGCCGATAAATACAGCATCAAAGCCTTCCTCTTCCATAAGCTGGTCTATAGTAAGAGATCTTCCGATTACGTAGTCAGTCTTAATCTCAACGCCAAGTGCCTTTACGTTATCAACCTCGTACTTAACTACTGTTTCCTTAGGAAGACGGAACTCAGGAATACCATATACAAGTACGCCGCCTGCCTCATGAAGAGCCTCATAGATAACTACTTCACAGCCTGCCTTAGCAAGATCTCCAGCTGCTGTAAGTCCGGCAGGGCCTGCACCAATAACTGCTACTCTCTTGCCATTCTTAGCCTTTGCAGGCTCAGGACGAATACCCTGCTCACGAGCCCAGTCAGCTGTAAATCTCTCAAGCTTACCAATAGATACTGAATCACCCTTTATTCCTCTTACACAGTACTTCTCACACTGTGATTCCTGAGGACAGACACGGCCGCATACAGCAGGAAGTGCACTGTATTTGCTTATAGTCTCATAAGCGCCCTTAACATCCCCTTCTTTAACTCTCATGATAAAGCCCGGAATATCGATACCTACAGGACATCCACCTACACAGCGGGGATTCTTACAATTTAAGCATCTTGTAGACTCTTCCATAGCCTCTTCAATATTATATCCATAACAAACTTCTTCAAAGTTATGTGCTCTTTCCTTAGCTTCCTGTTCTCTGACAGGAATTCTAACCATTGGATTAACTGCCATTTTTATTATCTCCTTTATAACTTAGAATTAATCTACCTTCTGAGGATTAGGTGTAGCACAACCAGGTCCCTTATGTGTCTCACCTTCCTGTTCCTTCAACAACTTTCTTCCTTCTTCAGACTTGTACATACGCTGTCTGTTCATAGCCTCATCAAAGTTAATAAGATGTCCGTCAAACTCAGGTCCGTCTACACAGGCAAATTTAATCTTACCGCCTACTGAAAGACGACAGGCACCACACATACCTGTACCATCAACCATGATTGGGTTCATACTTACTATAGTAGGTATACCAAGTTCTTTAGTTGTAAGACAGACAAACTTCATCATTATCATTGGTCCGATAGCAACAACTCTTGTATATTCTTTACCATGATTAGCAAGAAGATCCTTAAGGCAGTCATTTACATTACCTTTGAAGCCATAAGATCCATCATCAGTCGCTATATAGAGATTAGCAGCCCACTGCTTCATCTCTTCTTCAAGAATAATAAGCTCCTTTGTTCTTGCACCTATAATAACATCGGCTTCGTATCCATTTTCCTTTAACCACTTAACCTGTGGATATACAGGAGCAGTACCAACACCACCCGCCATAAAAAGAATCTTCTCTTTAGCAAGTTCTTCTCTTGGCATAGTACAAAGCTCAGAAGGCTGTCCAAGAGGTCCCACTACATCGTGGTATCCATTCTCATCAGCATCTCTCATACGCATTGTGGAAGCTCCAACTGCCTGGTAAACAAGTGTTATTGTATTTTTTTCCCTATCATAATCACAAATGGTAAGTGGAACTCTCTCAGCTTTTTCATCAAGCCTTACAATAACAAACTGTCCCGGAAGGCAAGCTTTGGCAACATTAGGTGCCTCTACATCTACTAACCAGATATTGTTGGCTAAGTAGCGCTTATTTACAACCTTAAACATTTTTTCATCCTCCTAAATTCACTATACGTAACCTGTACATCACTAAGCTTTCAAGTTTATACAGCACGATTTAATTTCACCTTGATAATAATATCACAAAATTGAAAATAATAAAACCAGTATTAGAGATTTTTTATCAATAAATGCAAAAAAATCTACTATATGTAGTTAGTTATAACTAATTATTTTGAGATTTTTGATAATTAACAAGTCTTTCTCCAAGCTCCTCCATTGATTCAACTATAACGGTTGCACCTGAGTTCTCCAGGAACTTCCTATCCTTAAAGCCCCATAGTACCGAAATGCAAGGTATGCCTGAATTCTTAGCTGTCTGTATATCTACCTCCGAATCTCCAATGTATATTGAATTTTCCTTGTCTGCACCCATTTCCTCCATTGCCATAAATACCATGTCAGGCTCAGGTTTATGCCTTACACTTGGTTTTTCGCCTATGGCGGACTTTATCCTCTCTCCAAAGAACTTGGCACTTAGGCTCTTGACTGCCGAGTCTATCTTGTTTGACACTATGGCTATGTCAAAGCCATTTTCAAGAAGCTTATCAAGCATATCAAGGGTTCCCGGGTAAGGTGAGGTCTTTATATCCGAATGAGAATTATAGTAAAGGCTGAAATCATCATAGAACTTATCTATAAATCCATCATCTGCTTTGTATTCGGGAGGAACTGCCCTCTCTACCAGTTTTCTGACACCGTTTCCTACAAAATTTCTTACCTCATCCCTTGTTCTTAGAGGAAAATTGTGCTTGCCAAGTATGTAGTTCATAGAGTCGGTAAGGTCATCCAGGGTATCAAGAAGAGTTCCATCAAGGTCAAAAATAGCATATCTTTTTGTCAATTTCATTCCTCCTTGCAGATATAGCTGTCTTTTATATTTCCTTCAAAATCCTTCCACACAAATTCCTTGTTGTCATAAGTCATGTAGCCATGGTGGCTGTTTTCCTTAGGTATGGAAGCAGAGCCCGGATTCATATAAATATAGTTATCGTAAGCTACGCATTTTGGCACATGCGTATGCCCACATAGTAGGATATCACCCTTGTGGAGTTTTGGAGGATTGTTCTCGCCAAATATATGTCCATGTGTTGCGAAAATATTTATTCCATCTACATTTACAATTATATAATCGGCAAGACATGGAAAATCAAGTACCATCTGGTCTACCTCTGCCTCACAATTTCCTCTGACACAGAGGATTTTATCGCTTAGAGGATTTAAGAGGGCTATAACCTCCTTAGGATTGTGTTCAAAGGGCAGGTCATTCCTTGGACCATGATACAAAATATCCCCTAAAAGAAGGAGTTTATCAGCCTTTTCTTTTTCAAAGCACTCCACTACCTTCTTAGCATAATAAGCTGAGCCATGAATGTCTGACGCTATAAGTAATTTCATTATTTTTCCTTTCACGCTGTATGAATATAATTTTGTTCTTTACTGATGCTTTTTATAAGTGTAAAGATTATTTTAGCACAAAATTTGTGTGATTGCATCCTTTATAACCTCACAACCTTATCAAACTTCTCCAAATACTCTTCTGCCCAGTCGTGGGTAACTACGAGCCTCGTTTTATCTTTAAGGCTAAATATGATATCGTTTACAATCCCCTTGTTTTCCGGATCCAAGTCAGATGTCGGTTCATCTAAAATGATGATTTCAGGGTTGTTAAACAATGCCCTTGCTATAGATACCCTCTTTTTCTCTCCTCCTGACATTTCGTCAGGATTTAGTTCATCATCCTTATGTAATTCCATAAATTTCTTTAAATTTACCTTTTCAATTATATCCCTAAATCTCTCCTTATCGCCCTCTGAATTACCATTAAACATAGTAACATTATCATATAATGATGACTTAAATATAAAGCTATCCTGAGGGACTAAGTAGACCTTACTGTATAGCTCATCTTCTTTAATGTCCCTTAACTCCTCATTATCATACTTAATTTTACCACTGTATCCCTTAAAAGACTTAAGCAATAGATTGATTAAAGTAGACTTTCCGGAACCACTTTCACCTGTGATAGCAACTATTTCACCACTATCAATATTTAACGAAAATTCATCAAATATCCTTTTATCATCATAAGCAAAGCTAAGATTTTCTATATCTATCGAAGCCTTGTCTCGTTCACTTTTTCTTATAGCTAAACTTTCATTATCAGCAATTTCATTGTTCTTACCTAAATAAGGTCTGAATTTATCTAAAAATACCTTTGCTGATTTCATTTCAACACCATTTTCAATTGCATTTGAAAAGGCATCTGAAAAAATAGCAAAGCCTGATGTTGTTGCTACTATAAGTCCAGGTTCAATTATATTTTTTGTTATTAGAAAAGCACATATTCCGATAAGCAATAACTGATTAATACTTCCTATGCTATACATAGTCATCCATATCATATTAGTAACTACACCATAATTCTTATATGAATTAGAACGTCTGCTATTGGCTTTCTCAAAAACACTGGCATAAGACTCAGAATTATTTGACCTTTTAATAACATCTAAGCCCTTTACCATTTCCTGTAACCTGCTTAAGTATGCCTCATTTGCAGCAGTCCTCTCTTTATTTATGCTGATTGTTTTACCTGTCATCATCTTACTTACCAATATAGGAATAATTGTCAGAATTACTGTAGCTATCAGCATAAAATAATGTACTCTTAATAGTGTAATAGCAGCGACTATCACAGAAGTAGAATATGACAATATACCAAACACTCCCCAAAGATACCCAGTCCTAAAATCCTCGATATCATTATTCAATAAACTCATATAATAGTCAGAATTTTTTTCTTTAACCTTTGAAAGAGGTAATCTAAACAAGCTCTTAATTATACTAAGTAAAATACTATCTCTGGTATCATACATAAACTTCTGGCAGAATTTCATTTTCATATAGCTGCAGCCCCATTGACAGACAAGATAGAGTGTAGTAAGCAGTATCTCTTTAACTATGCCATCTGTTTTAAGTTTTACCGCCATATCCATAACATTACTCATGCCAAGAAGAGCCTGCATTATAAATACATCCCCTAATATAGAGAAAAACAAACATATAGCTAACTTAAATTTATTCTCTTTACTAATCAATTTCATTGAACTCCCCCTTTACCACACCAAAATACCTTTTTTTGTAAATCATTACAATAATCTTTATTACAAACATATCTAATATTGTAACAAAATTAGATTAATTTGAAAAGAGCATCTCATCAGACATTTGCAAGTAGCTTTTGTCTGGTAAAATGCTCTTTTATCTAATTAACTTGTTATTTTGTGAGTTCTTCCATTTCCTCTATAACTCTTTCAAATACCTGAAGAGCTGAGTTGATTGGCTCTTTGGTTGCCATATCAACTCCTGCAATCCTAAGGAGGCTTACAGGATCCTTGGTACAGCCACTGCTTAAGAACTTCATATAGTCACTTACAGCAGTCTCACCCTCTTTTAGTACACGGTTAGCAATGGCAACTGCAGCTGAGAAGCCTGTTGCATACTGATATACATAGAAATTGTAGTAGAAATGAGGTATCCTCATCCACTCATAGCCTATGAGGTCATCGCTAATCATAGCCTCGCCGTAATACTTCTTATTCAAATTCAAATAAAGCTCTGTAAGGTTCTCATGTGTAAGAGGCTCTCCACTTTCAGCCATTTCATTAGAAGTCTTCTCAAACTCTGCAAACATGGTCTGTCTGAATACAGTTCCCTTGAAGCTGTCCATATAATGGTTAAGAAGATATGCTCTTTCCTTGTTGTCCTTTGCATTCTTAAGCATGTACTCCATAAGAAGCACTTCATTTGTAGTGGAAGCAACTTCCGCAACAAAGATTCTATATCTTGAGTCAAGGAAATTCTGAGCCTCGTTTGAGAAATAGGAATGCATTGCATGTCCCATCTCATGAGCTAAGGTGAATACATTGTCAAGGGTTCCGTTAAAGTTAAGAAGAACAAAAGGATGTACCCCGTAAACACCTGAAGAATAAGCTCCATTACGCTTTCCTTCATTCTCCACTACATCTATCCAGCGCTCTGCAAATGCCTTCTTTATGAGGTTTACATAGTTGGTGCCAAGAGGCTCTACAGCCTTAAGGACTAACTCCTTAGCCTCATCAATAGTGTACTTTGCATCATAGTCCTTAACTATAGGCACATAGATATCGTACATATGAAGCTCATCAAGTTCTAAGAGTTTCTTTCTAAGCCTTACATATCTATGCATCTTGTCAAGATTGTCATTTACTGCCTCTACAAGGTTTTTATACACCTCAGGCGATACATTGTTGCCATCAACAGCTGCTTCTAATGTTGAAGAGTACTTTCTAGCTCTTGCATAGAACATAAGCTGTTTGACCTGTCCTGCATATAAAGTTGCCCAAGTATTCTTAAAACTTCCAAAAGTCTCATAGTACTTCTCAAATACTTCTTTACGAACCCTTCTGTCCTTGCTTTCTTCAAGAGGAACAAATCTTCCGTTTGTAATCTGTATCTTCTCTCCCTTTTCATTAGTTATCTCAGGGAATTTGAGATCTGCATTGCCAAGGGTTGCAAAGCCCTCATAAGGAAGATCCGCAAGTTCATTGGTTCCTGCAAGTAGTTTTTCAAGTTCAGGGCTTAGCGAATGCTCCCTACCTCTTCTAACCTCAGTTATGTATATCTTATATTTGTCAAGTTCAGGCTTCTCACCATAGAACTTCTCCAATGTAGCATCATCCACAGCGATGATTTCAGGCTCTAAAAAGGCAAGCTTTTCAGATATTTCCACACCGGCTGACATAGACTTTGAATAAAGAGTCTGTGCAGAGGTGGAGGTTGTATCTACATCCCTCGACTTAAATGCATAGCCATAAACCTTATGCATAATCAAGCTGTCTTTTTCATATATTTCAAGAACCTTATATAAGGTCTCTGCAGATTCAGCTACCTTTCCTGCATAACCTGCTAATTCATCCGCTAAAGACTTCGCCTCTGACAATGCTTTTTCCCATTCACTTTCAGAAGCAAAGATATCTTCTAGCTTCCAAGTGAGTTCTACATCTACCTCACTTCTCTTTGGCAATTTATTTTCCATTGATAAACTCCTTGTAACAAATATTAGTCATTAATCCCCTAATTTTTTAAGTTCTGTAAGTACCTTTTTAAGCTTCTCATCAGCATCCTCTAAGCTGTTTCCCTTAATACCTGCATAGAATTTAATCTTAGGCTCTGTTCCTGATGGTCTTACGCAGAACCAGGCATCATCTGTCATATCAAAGTAAAGCACATTTGACTTAGGAAGTCCTGTAGTGGTGGTCTCTCCTGTAGCCAAATCCTTTACTACATCATTTTCATAATCTCTTGTTTTAACTACCTTGTAGCCTGCAAGCTCAGTAGGAGGGTTCTTACGGAGATTGTCAAGGATTTCATTGATGCGCTTTGCACCGTCTTCTCCTGCAAGAGTCATGGTATAGATTCCCTCTTTGAAATATCCGTATTTCTCATACATATTTACCATCTGATCCCAAAGAGTAAGCCCCTTATCCATATAGTAGGCAGCAGCCTCACAAAGAGCTACAACTGCCATAATACCATCTTTATCTCTTGCATGTGTTCCTATGAGACAGCCATAGCTTTCCTCGAATCCAAATTCATAGGTGCCCTTGCCCTTTTCTTCAAATCCCTTAATCTGCTGGCCTATGAACTTAAATCCTGTCAATACCTCAATCAGATGAATCTTGTAGTACTCAGCTATCTTAAATGCAAGATTTGTAGAAACTATTGTTGTAATAAGGGTACTGTCATCTTTAAGCAGTCCTCTTTCTTTCTTGATTGAAAGCTCATACTCTGCAAGAAGCATACCTGACATATTACCTGTAAATTGTATATAATTTCCTGTCTTTTTATCCTTTGCATACACGCCAAGACGGTCTGCATCAGGGTCATTTGCAAGCACAATATCCGCATCCTTCTCCTTTGCAAGCTTCAGTGCAAGAGTGAAAGCCTTCTCATCCTCCGGATTTGGATAGTCAAGTGTGGTGAAGTCTCCATCAGGCTCTTCCTGCTCCTTAACTATGTAAACCTGCTTAAAGCCAAGCTCCTTAAGCATCCTCTGTACAGGCACATTTCCTGTTCCATGGAAAGGAGTGTATACAATCTTAAGATTCTCTGCCTGTTTTTTAATCACTTCAGGGCTGAGAATGAGCTTCTTAAGTTCAGCCACATACTTGTCATCTATATCGGCGCCAATCATATGGAAAAGACCAGCTTTTACAGCCTCTTCCTTATCCATAGTCTTTATATCAGAAAAATCTGTTGACTTAACAAGGTCAATTATATCCTTATCTACAGGAGGTGTTATCTGGCAGCCATCATCCCAATATACCTTATAGCCATTATATTCCGGTGGGTTATGACTGGCTGTTACCATTATTCCTGCGGTACACTTAAGCTCTCTAACTGCGTAAGAAAGCTCAGGTGTTGGACGGAGCGCATCAAAAAGATATGACTTAATGCCATTTGCATTAAGAGTAAGTGCCGCTGCTTCTGCAAATTCTGGCGAAAAATGTCTGGAATCATAAGAAATAGCTACTCCCTTACTTTGAACACCCTTACTTATGATGTACTTTGCAAGTCCCTGTGTTGCTCTTCTTACAGTATAAAGATTCATGCGGTTAGTACCTGCCCCTACTATACCTCTTAGTCCACCTGTACCAAATTCGAGATCCTTATAGAATCTGTCTCTGATTTCTGCATCATTGCCGGCTATAGCTTTAAGTTCAGCCTTAGTAGCCTCATCAAATACCGGGCTTGTCAACCACTCTTCATAAAGTTTCTTGTCGTCCATACCTTCCTCCTATTCTGCATCTACACTGCGCATTATATCCATAACCTCAACCTCTGTGTCAAACTTGATTTTGACAATAGCCTGAGGGTGTGGGCAGGATTCAATTTCTACTCCATTTTCATCCCACATATGAAGCACGGTGGCATTAATATCCCTGCCATCAGCCTTCATAATCTGAATCTTATCCCCAACGCTGAATTTGTTCTTCTGTTCAAATACAGCGCTTCCGTCTTCATTTACCTTGTCAATGTACCCATAATACTTACATCCTGTCACATAGGTATTGTTATCATATATCTGTGAATCGCTGTCAGGCTTGTCAAAGAAAAATCCTGTAGTAAAATTACGGTAGGTGCATTTTTTAATCTCTTGTGCATACCAGCCTTTGTTTGCCTCATATAATGCCGCCGACTCAAACCAGTCATCAATAGCCTTTCTATAAGTTCTGGCTACTGTAGCTACATACAGAGCGGTCTTCATACGTCCTTCTATCTTAAAGCTGTCTATACCCGCCTTAACAAGCTCAGGCACATAGTCTATCATACAGAGGTCTTTAGAGTTAAATATATAGGTTCCTCTTTCATTCTCCTCTATAGGCATATATTCGCCCGGTCTGTTCTCCTCCACAACATGGTACTTCCACCTGCAAGGGTGGGTACAGG
Organism: Catonella massiliensis; assembly: GCF_016651435.1. NCBI lineage: Bacteria > Bacillati > Bacillota > Clostridia > Lachnospirales > Lachnospiraceae > Catonella > Catonella massiliensis. The sequence goes on from NZ_JAEPRJ010000001.1 coordinate 1,365,103, forward strand.
CTCCCTGATTGGCGTCTCTTCCCGTCATATAGTTTGAGAGGAGACACCTTCCGGAGTAAGCCATACACATAGCTCCGTGTACAAAGGTCTCTATTTCTTTGTCCTCCGGTATGTGATTTCTAATCTCCGCAATTTCTGCAAGCGATAACTCTCTTGCAGATACTACTCTGGTGGCTCCAAGCCCATACCAAAAATTAAAATCCGCATAATTAACATTGTTCGCCTGTGTACTTATATGAATATCTATCTCAGGTGCTATCTCTTTAGCAAGCATAAACACGCCCGGGTCTGAGATTATGATTGCGTCAGGCTTAATCTCTTTAAGCTCTTTAAAATACTCTTTAACACCCTCCAAATCTTTATCATGGGCTGTGATATTGGCTGTAACAAAGACTTTCTTTCCTTTTTCGTGAGCATATCTAATACCTTCTGTCATATCCTCCTTAGAGAAATTCTTAGCCTTAGCTCTTAGTCCATACATCTCACCGCCAATGTAAACAGCATCAGCGCCATATTTTATTGCAAGCTTAAGCACTTCAAGACAGCTTGCAGGTATTAACAGTTCCGGTTTTTTTATAACTAAATTTCCTTCCATCTAATCTTCCATTCTAATTTACTTTTTAACAGATACTGCCATGCCATCTCCCGTTTCAAGAAACATGGTCTCTAGCTCTTTGTCTGTAGCGAGGACATTTACATACTCTCTCATTCTTTGGTGAATTGTTCTCTCCCTCCTAACCACAGTATATCTTGAATCAAGAAGTCTTCCCTCTTGAAGCATATTATCTGTAACGAGTATTCCTCCATTAGAAAGGAGCTTTTTAATATTTTCAAAAAAGTTGATATACTGTCCTTTTGCGGCATCCATAAATATAAAGTCGTACTCATTGCCATTTGCCGTAAGTTCAGATAAGACATCCAGAGCATCCCCTTTTATAAGGGTTATCTGACCCCTCTTGTCATATTTCTTAAAGTTTTCCTCTGCCTTTGCTGCCCTTTCTTCCATTCTCTCAATGGTAGTTATTTTAGCTTCTTTACCAATATACTCAAGCATAAGCAATGCTGAAAAACCTGTAGCAGTACCTACTTCAAGTATATTTACAGGCTTTTTTAGCTCCAGCATAAATCTAATGAGGCGTTCTCCTCCCTTTCTTATAATGGGAATGCCTTCTTTAATATTCTCTATCTCTAAGTCTACAAGATGTTTGGGCAGGGATTCAGGCAGACTTTCTAAAAAGCTCTCAAATCTCTCGTGCTCCACCATTATTTATTTTTCTCCGTAGTCTTATCTTTGGTTTTTTCTGTACTCTTTTTTACATCCTTGTCTGTGGACTTTTCCGTAGCCTTGTTTGGAGTAGTTATGACCTTAAAAATAGCATCATAATCCATATCACTGCTAACAGTATAGGTTCCCGGCAAAATATTCTGCTTGGTTAGCTTTGCCCTCAAATAAAATGAATACTTGTTAGCAATAATCTTCTTTGCATCTAGAGACTTTGCTATATCCATGGTTGATTCACCCTTGTTTATAACAAGCTCGGTAGTATATCCCGAATCCTTAGTAACAGATACAGAGCCAAACACCTGATAAGCAAAATTATAGGCGTAATGACTTGCTTTAACTACCAGATAGATTATTACCAGGTAAAATATAATATTCAGAAAGATATGTATAACTGCCCCAAATATATTTAGCACAATTCTTTCTGTTCTTCTACTCGCGGCCAACAGGTCACCTCCATACATTAATACTCTATATCAGCAATGATAGTAATAATCATAGGTGAACGCTTAGTCTGTTTCCATATAAAGTCACTTAAAGCATCCCTGATTTCATTTCTGATTTTATTTCTTTCAGTTATCCCCTTATCCTGACACTTAATCAAGGCATCATTTACAGTATGCAGGGCTTCTTTAAGAATTGTATCTGATTCTTTTACATAGATAAAGCCCTTGGTCACGATTTCTGCGTCAGACATCAAAAGGTTGCTGCCCTTCTCCATTGCAAATGTAACTATTACAAGTCCATCCTCGGAAAGCTTCTGTCTGTCCCTCATTACTGAGTTACCTACATCACCTATGCCAAGTCCGTCAACCATTATACCCTTACATTCTACCTGGTCTATAACCTTCCCGCTATCTTCCTTAAGCTCAAGAACATTACCATTCTTTAAGATGAAGATGTTCTCCTTTGGTATGCCCATCTCTTCAGCAAGCTCAGCATGGCGTACCAGATGTCTGTACTCTCCATGGATAGGAATAGCAAACTTAGGCTTAACAAGCGAATACATAAGCTTGATTTCTTCCTGACAGGCGTGTCCTGATACGTGGGCATCCTGGAAAATGACCTTGGCTCCTTTTAAATAAAGCTCATTTATAACCCTTGATACAGACTTTTCATTACCTGGGATAGGAGTTGAGCTAAACACTATGGTATCCCCTGGTTTTATGCTTACTTTCTTGTGTATAGAAGCTGCCATCCTGGAAAGTGCAGCCATGGCCTCTCCCTGACTGCCTGTAGTAATAAGCACAATCTGTTCATCCGGATAGTCCTTCATCTGGTCAATATTTATAAGTGTATTTTCCTTGAGATTGATGTAGCCTAGCTCTCTCGCAATGGAAATAATATTGACCATGCTTCTTCCGTCTACAACTACTTTTCTGTTAAAATTCTCTGCTGAATTGATTATCTGCTGAACCCTGTCCACATTGGAAGCAAAGGTTGCAACTATAATCCTGTTATTCTTATTTTCCGAAAAAATACTGTCAAAGGTTCTTCCTACAGACCTCTCGGACATAGTAAATCCAGGCTTAAGAACATTGGTAGACTCACACATAAGTGCAAGAACTCCCTTACGGCCTATTTCTCCAAATCTCTGCAAATCAATAGGATCACCAAACACAGGAGTATAGTCTACCTTGAAGTCTCCGGTATGTACAATAATCCCTACAGGAGAATATATTGCAAGCGAAGCCGCATCACTGATGCTATGGTTAGTCCTTATAAATTCAATCCTAAAGCAGCCCAGATTGATGGACTGGCCGTATTTTACTATCTTACGCTTGGTAGTCTTAAGCATATTTTTTTCGCTTAACTTACTCTCAAGTATAGCAACTGTAAGCCTTGTTGCATACACAGGTACATTGATATCCTTTAAGATATAAGGAAGAGCACCTATATGGTCTTCGTGACCATGCGTAATAACAAAGCCTTTTACTTTATCAATATTCTTTTTTAAATAGCTTACATTTGGAATGACACAGTCAATTCCAAGCATGTCGTCCTCAGGAAATGACATACCACAATCAACAACAATAATGCTGTCTTCGTATTCAAAGGCGGTTATATTCATTCCTATATGCTCAAGGCCTCCCAGAGGTATAATCTTAAGACCATTCATAGACTTCTTTACTTCTTTATTAGTCTTTCTTGGCTTAATCTCTCTTGAGTTTTCCTTTGGCCTCTTGGATACAGCAGGAAGTTTTTCAATATTAATTTCCTCTTCAGTAAGCTTAGCCTTCTTTCTGCTGTTTGTCACAGACTTAACTGTTTTCTTTGCTGCACTTACATTGCCATCAGCCTCTTTTTTAGTTTTTCTGTATCTGCTTGTAGCTTTTCCTATGCTTTCAACAAGCTTTCCAAATTTTTTGTCATTATTTATATCCGACATTTGTCCTCCTTAATTTAGGAGTAAATCAGTCCTGTATACCCGCTTCCTGACAATCCTTGCAATAGCCGTACAGTTTAACCTCGTGGTTAACAACCTTAAATCCCGTCAGCTTATTAATCTCATTTTCAAGAGGCTCCATAAAGTCCTTTTCAAATGAAAATACACGATTGCAGTTCAGGCAAATCAAGTGGTGATGCCTATGTCCGCTTGGAGACGACTTTCCTATCTCATATCTGGTAAATCCGTCATCAAGACTGAGTTTGTCTATAAGTCCCATATCTGATAACAGCTGTATGGTACGATAAACTGTTGCCAAGCCAATATCAGGATGGTCGTTCCTTACCAAATCAAAAATCTCTTCTGCAGTAAGGTGTTCATCCACTCTTTGCTGCAACACTTCAAGGACAGCCAATCGCTGCCCTGTAACTTTCAATCCGTTTGACTTAAGTAATGCCTTAAATTTCTCATTCCCTTTTTCGTTTTGCATGGCTCACCTATCCCTCAGGTTCTGATATACTTCGTTTACAATTATTCTTCGTCTATTTCAAAATCCACATCATCCATCATTTCTTCAAATACTTTAGATACTGTAAGAGTTTCTTTTTCATCCTCAACAATCTTGTACAAAACGTCTTCTCCGTCCTCAGATACCTCTTCTTCCTTGATGATAAATACATCAACTGTGGCATCATCATCTTCCAAATCTTCAATCTCAGCATCTGATACAAGAAGATAGTTCACCCCTGCAAGTCTAGTCTGGCAGAGTACGGTCAACTCCTCGTTGTCACCATCTTCATCAACAAAATCAATAGTTCTTAATTCTTCATTCTCTAACATAGTTTCTCCATTTCTTAGTTTAATTTTTATTTGAATTCATATAATCTTCCAATATAAAAGTTGCAGCGACCTTATCAACTATTTTTTCACGTTCTTCACGCTTAAGCCCTGCTTCTATCATCACTTCATGGGCACTTACCGTCGTAAGCCTCTCATCCCATAGTATAACTTCTATTCCGGTTCTTTTTGCCAGTTTCTTAGCAAATTCTTCAGAAAGCCCACACCTTTTACTGACAGAACCATCCATATTTTTCGGATAACCTAATACTATCTTACACACCTCATACTCTTGTGCAAGCTCGGTAATTCTGGCAAGAGTCTGTCTTAGCTTATTTTCTTCTTTTCTCCTAATGACTTCAAGTCCCTGTGCTGTAAGTCCAAGTCCATCACTAACAGCCACACCACAGGTCTTTGAACCCAAATCAAGGCCCATTATTCTCATTATCTCTTGCCCATAAACATAGACTTCTTACCTGTTTGGGTAAAAGATTCTATATAACTCTCCATAAGCTCTTCTACAAGTTCATCTCTTTCAACCTTCATTATCATACTTCTTGCGTTGTTGTGGTTGGTAATGTAGGTAGGGTCCCCAGACATAATATACCCAACGAGCTGATTGACAGGGTTATATCCCTTTTCATTGAGAGCCTCATAGACTTTCTTAAGCACATCCCCTACTTCTATCTCAGGAGCTAATGTCACTTCTTTAAAATACTGTGTATTATTCAAATCCGGCACTGGTTTCTCTTCCTTCCAAATGTATTATGATGTTTAATAAATTCAAATTAGACTTCATTTAATTTTAATATAAAAAAAGATATATTTCAAGTGTCGTTTTTATCAACAAATCAAAAAAAGCACACATACCACAAGTTATTTGTTATATATGCGCTTTTTATATATTTTGAGTTTATAAGTAAACTATTATTTAAACTGTCTATCTATACTTTCCATAGACCTTATAGCAGCCTCAATCCCTTCATCATACAAGTGACAGGCAACAAAATGATCCTTATCAACTTCTTTAAGTTCGGGCCTGCAGGTTTTACATTTGTCGCCACAATATCTGCATCTGGTACTAAATTTACAACCTTCAGGCGCATGAATTGGAGAAGGGATTTCTCCTTCAAGTTTTACCCTATCCTTCGACGACACCGCAGGATTGGGAATTGGTATAGCTGATATAAGGGCTCTTGTGTATGGATGTAGAGGTCTGTCATAAAGCTTATCTTTGGGAGAAATCTCAACCATACTTCCAAGGTACATAACACCAATTCTATCTGATATGTGTTTAACCATCGAAAGGTCATGTGAAATGAACAGGTATGTAAGGGCTTTGCTCTTTTGAAGCTCAATCAATAAATTTACAACCTGAGCCTGTATAGACACATCAAGTGCCGAAATAGGCTCATCACAAACAATGAAAGATGGTTCAACTCCAAGTGCTCTGGCAATACCTATTCTCTGTCTCTGACCACCCGAAAGTTCATGTGGAAATCTCGCACCATGCTCAGCATTAAGACCCACCGTTTTAAGAAGTTCACTAACTCTTTCCTGTATCTCCCCTTCGGAGAGTTCACTAAAATGAACCCTTATTCCTTCTGCTATAATTTCACCAATTGTCATTTTAGGATCTAGTGAAGAATAAGGATCTTGAAATATCATCTGTGCTTTTTTCTTAAATGATTTAATATCCTTCTTATCTATTTTAGATACATCTTCCCCCTCAAATATCACCTTGCCGCCTGTAGCCTTATATAAATTGATTATCGTACGGCCACAAGTTGTTTTTCCACACCCTGATTCTCCTACTAATCCAAAAGTTTCACCTCTGTATATCTTAAAACTTACTTTTTCCACTGCCTTTAATATTTTGTTTTTCCCAATTTTGAAGAATTCGTCCAGATTTTGTAACTCGACTAAAACTTCTCTTTCTTCATTACTCATCCGCTATTCCTCCTAATATGGTCTTTCTACTTTAGGCGCCTTTGGATGTGCAAGCCAACACCTACATTTGTGTTTATCTGAATACTCACTGCATGGTGGCTTAGCCTCCGTACATATCTGCATAGCATAATCACATCGTGCTGCAAATGGGCAGCCTTTAATTTCCATCAACAAGTCAGGGGGTGTCCCTCCCAGTGAATATAACTCTTCCTTATTACCCGTATCAAGTCTTGGTACACTCATCAAAAGAGCCCAAGTATATGGATGATGAGCGTCATTAAATATCTCTTCAACCGTTCCTGTTTCCATTATTTCCCCAGCATACATAACTTGGATTCTATCGGCAAAATCAGCAACTACCCCTAAATCATGTGTAACTAATACAACTGCGGTATTTCTTTTATCCCTCAATTCTCTTAATAAATCAAGAATCTGAGCCTGAATAGTCACATCAAGTGCAGTTGTTGGTTCATCCGCCAGTATTACCTTTGGATTACAAGCAAGTGCAATAGCTATCATAACTCTTTGTCTCATTCCCCCAGATAGTTCATGAGGAAATTGATTTACCCTTTCTTCCGCATTAGGAATGTTAACTGTTTTTAGCAGTCTTATTGCCTCCTGCTTAGCTTCTTCCTTACTCATTTTTGTATGGAGAAGTATTGATTCCATTATCTGTTTGCCAATTTTCATAGTTGGATTGAGCGATGTCATAGGATCCTGGAATATCATTGCTACATCAGAGCCTTTATACTGTTTCATCCTTTCTCTGTTCATTGTTAGGACTTCTTCACCACAATAATTAATTGAAGAGTCTTTCTTAACAACCGCAGTAGACGGTAATATCTGTAATATAGCTTTTGAAGTAACTGTTTTTCCACATCCCGACTCTCCTACAAGCGCCAACGATTCCCCTTCATATACTTCAAAACTTACCCCTCTTACAGCTTTTACTTCTCCGGCATAAGTATTAAATGATATATTGAGGTTATTAACATCTAGAACTTTCTCTTTTTTCATATTTTCCATCATTCCCCCTACTGTCTGAGATTTGGGTCAAGTGCATCTCTCAAACCATCACCTAATAAAGTAAATGCCAGCATTGTAAGTCCTATCAAGAGAGCAGGAAAAATCAGCTGATACGGATAAAATTGAAATACCTGCTGTGCTGAAGCTGCCATGGCACCCCAAGATGTATTTGGTGCCTGGACTCCAAGGCCGAGATAACTTAAAAACGCTTCTCCAAAAATATATCCCGGTATATCAAAAGAGATTGATACAAGTATTACATTAATCGTATTAGGTATCAAATGCCTTACTACAATATCACTCTTGCTTACACCCAGTACATCTGCAGCCATTATAAAATCTTTTCTCTTTAGCGACAGTATCTGTCCTCTTACAAGTCTGGCCAACCCACACCAACCTGTAATTGTCATTGCCAGTATAAGTGTTCCAAGCCCGTTTGACTTTAATACGAGTCTAAGAACGATTACGAGAAGAAGGTACGGTATTGATGATAAAATTTCTACGATTCTCATCATAACCACATCAACTTTACCACCTGCATAAGCAGAAACTGCTCCATAAATACTTCCAATAACAGTACTTATAAGTGCTCCTACTATACCAATAAAAATCGAGATTCTTCCACCCTTCCAAAGTCTTGTGAATAAATCTCTACCTATCTCATCTGTTCCAAACCAAAACTTTGCGCTAGGAAACTGATTAGGCTCTCCAACTGCTTCTTTGAACGAATACCCGCTAATAATAGGTCCAATTATAACCATAACAGTAAGTAATATTAAAATCACAAATGCAACCATTGCGGCCTTATTTGCCCGAAATCTTCTCCAAGCATCTGACCAATATGTAACTACAGGTCTGGCTATGAATTCTGAAGATTTGTTATCTGCTCCAATAAGTTTGAATTTACTACTGTCAATTTCTTCATATCGTACTTTATCTCTACTATCCATAAGTTCTCCCTAGTCCTCCAGTTTAATCCTAGGATCTGCAACCCCATAAAGAATGTCAACCATCAATTGTGATACTAGGAAAAGTACTGCATAAAAGATTGTTGTTCCTATTATCATTGGATAATCTCTTGCAGTAATTGAATCTACAAAGTACTTACCTAATCCCGGTATACTAAACATCCCTTCAATAATAAATGATCCGGTAAAAATACCTACAATCTGAGGACCGATTATGGTAATTATAGGAAGTGCTGCATTTCTAAAAACATGCTTTCTAATTATATTAAATTTTGATACACCTTTAGCCCTTGCAGTAAGGATATAATCCTCACTTAAAACTTCTAAAACATTACTTCTCATGTATCTTGCATAAGTTGCAATTGATCCAAAACACATTGCAAGTGCAGGCAAAACCGAGTATTTAAAATCTTTCCCAAATCCCATATGTTTCCACCCACTTGTAGGAAACCACTTTAGTTCAACCGCAAAAAACAACTGCAACAATGAACCCATTATAAAAACAGGAATTGTAATACCTAAAATTGCTATTATGCTTATTACATAATCAGGCCACTTCCCTCTGTTTAATGCCGCAGTTATACCAAGGATGATACCAATCAAAATTCCAACAAGCATAGCCTGGGCACCAACTCTACCCGACACAGGCGCAGTCTTGGCAATTGTCTTGCCCACTTCTCGTCCAGGATATTTATATGATGAGCCAAAATCTCCCTTTGTGAGAATATTCTTCATAAAAATTGCATATTGCTCTATGACCGGTTTATCAAGTCCATATTTTACTCTATAGTTTTCAAGAGTCTGCTTAGGCAGAGTCTTGCCTGCAGCTGAGAGAGGGTCCCCTTCTGCACCATGCATAAGAAAAAATGTGGCAGTAATAATAATAAACAAGGTAAGTACCATATATAAAAATCTTTTAACTATGAATTTTAACATATTTCCCCTTGAAGCAGGCAGTAAGATTAAATCTTACCGCCTGCCATTATTAAATATAAATGTTAAGGTCTACCAACTGTATATCTTGGTTTATATCCTGTAGAAGTAAACTGGTTCAGTGTAACATTTCTCATATAGTCATTCCAATACATTGTGGATTCACCGTTGATGATAGGAATTACAACTGCCTCATCCATAAGAAGCTCCTCAGCTTCCTTGTATAACTCAGCAGCCTTTGACATATCACTTGCTTCAGAAGCATCTTTAATGAGATTGTCATACTTTTCATTCTTCCAACCAGTATTTACAGCCTCTGCATTTGATGTAAAGAGTGCAAGCATCGCACTTGGATCATCATAATCAGCCGTCCAAGCCAGATAAGCTAACTGGTAGTCTCCCTTATTAACCTTACCTGAAAGTATTGGCCATTCCATCTGCTCTATTTTAAGGTTGATTCCAAGCACTTTTGAATAACATTCCTGTATGTATTCACCAAAGGATTTAAGACGAGGATTACTTACACAAATAAAATTAATTTCTACCTTAGATGGATCTTCGCCCAAGCCAAGTTCCTTCATTCCCTCGATGAAGAGTTTCTTAGGATCAGGATTTGCCTCTGCAACCTTCTTCACAGGTTCTCCTGCAAACTCTCTATAGTTTACATCACCACAACTTATACAACCTGGAACCCAATGAAGAGCTTCGATATTCTTACCCTTAAAGAAAGTTTCATTGAATCCCTTTCTATCTAGGGCAATTAAAAGAGCCTGCCTGATTTTTTTATTGGAAAGAAGTTTATCCTTGTGATTAATAGTCATATAATCTACAGAAGGAAGAAGAATCTTTGCACTTTTTGTATTCTCCCTATTGTTAAATTTTTCTCTCCACTCCTCAAGAGAGGTAGAAACCACATCAATTTCACCTGTCTGGAAGGCATTCATAACTGTATTAACATCAGACATTACTCTAATATTGACAGTATCATTCATTACATTTTCTTTATCCCAATAGGTATCACTCTTTTCAAGAGTTAGGTTAGAATTGTGGTTCCATTCTGTGAGCTTATATGGACCACACCCCATAACTGTATCTGCCTCTGCACCGAAGGTCTCGCCATACTGTTCTACAATGTCCTTTCTTTGAGGGAACATTATTCTGAATGGAAGAAGTTTCATAAAGTATGAAGTAGGTGCTTCAAGGGTAATTTCAAGGGTTTTATCATCTATAGCCTTAACTCCAAGCTCATCTACCCCTGCTTTCCCCGAATTTACCTTGCTAAAGTTCTTTATAGGAGCAAGCAAAAATCCCTGCTCTGCAGCAGTATTGGGATCTGCCGCTCTCTTTATACCATATTCATAATCTTTAGCCGTCAGTGCCTGTCCGTCTTCCCAAGTCATTCCGTCACGAATCGTAAAAGTATAAACTGTTTTATCATCTGATACCTTATATTCACTCGCACCAGCAGGAATAAGCTCTGTCATTCCATCAGGCTTTTCTGACAATCTGAGTAAAGGCTCATATATTCCATTTACAATAACATTGCCATATATGTCTGAACCTTTCTGTGCATCAATAGATGCAGGATCAGCATTTACAAATGCATTGATATACTGTTCCGCATCTTTCTCTTCGCCTTCAACCGAAGCTGACGCATTTCCTGCACTCGCAGAGCTGCTTACCAAAGAATTCTTCGCTGTACTTGTTACCGTCCCGGAGGCTGAGTCATTTTTAGATGCTCCTCCACCACAGGCAGTAATTGATAGAATCATCGTTACAGCCAAAATACCTGATAGAAATACTTTTCTTTTTCTCATGTTACCCCTCCTTATTAGTTATATAATATTTTTTCATACTTACTATAACAAAATTTTTCGGAAAAGTAAACAAATATTTGTAATTATTTTAAATTTTTTTAGGTAATTTTATTTAACGCTTAAAAACTTTAAACCGATAAAGCGCATAAAAGTAAAATAATAAGGCACAAAATAATGCCTTATTATTAATAAAGTACAAATAATTAGATTGTCGATTAAATTGATATTCTTGCAATATAACGAGAGTATCAATAGTAGTTATTACAACAGAATACCGGACATCACAACAGCATTTACTCTTACCTAGCACTTAGGCTTATACATAACCTCATTGATTGTAGATACTGTTACAAAGGCATCTGGATCTGTTCTTCTTATAAACTGCATAAGCACACCATATTCTCTCTTGTTTACAATAGCGACAACTTCTTCGTGTTCTTCGTTGTTATAGGCTCCGATTACCTTGTAAAGGGTGGCTCCACTATGCATATTTTTAAGGATGTATTTTTTAATCTCCTCATTCTTGCGTGAAAGAATACAGACCTTCTTCTTGATATTGGTACCAAAAAGGAAGTAATCAAGTATGATCCCATTTAAATAGGTTCCAAGCACACTAAGCACAACTGTTTTCGTATCATAAGCAAAAATAGCGGAGAGCGAAACTAACATCCCTGCTATAGACATTGCCTTGCCCTTGTCTATATGAAGATATTTATTCAGTATTTTGACAATGATGTCAAGTCCACCGGATGAAGCATTATGGTTAAATAACAGACTTAACCCTATACTAACGATAAAGATATAGCAAATCATATCCAAGAACGGATCACCTGTGAGACCGTTGTACTTCGGGAAGAGTTTTTCAAAAATACCTACAAATATAGGCAGTATGACCGAAGTATATACAGTTTTTCCACCAAACTCTCTGCCTACAAATATAAAGCCTATAATAAGCAATCCCACATTAAATATCAAACTTATAGTTGCCACACTTAAAGGAATAAACTTTTGCAACACTACAGCAAGACCTGCTATACTTGCTATAGCAAGATTGTTAGGCATCATAAAGAAGAATACGGCTACAGCCACTATAAAAGTAGCAAAGGTGATAACCGCCATATCCCGAATATAACAGCGAAGTTTACTTTTCATATTCATCCCCCAAAACTTACAAAATTCTTAGATATTATATCATAATTTTGTTGATTTTGCCAGTACATAAGTATAGATATTACTTTCTTAAAACACCTGATTCAAGCAGACCTTTTTCAAATATTTTCTGTAAACTCATCATTATTCCAAACTTGGCATGGTTAAATGTAAGTCCTCCCTGAAAGTACGCCGCATAAGGCTCTCTCATGGGGCCGTCAGCAGAGAGTTCTATGGATGAGCCCTGTACAAAGGCACCGGCAGCCATTATAACCTGGTCATTATATCCCGGCATATCCCAAGGCTCAGGAGTTACGAAGCTGTCTACAGGTGCAGCCGCCTGAATTCCCTCACAAAAGGCTTTAAGTCGTTCTCCTGACTTAAGGGAAACTGCCTGAATTATATCATATCTGTCTTCTTTGCTATCCGGTAGCACATCAAATCCTAAGCTTTCATATACATTTGCAGCAAATATCGCTCCCTTAACAGCTCCTGCCGTAACTGTAGGCGCCATAAAAAGCCCCTGGAAAAGCGCCTGATTAAGACCTAGCGAAGCCCCTATCTCCTTCCCAAGCCCCGGGCAGGACATACGGTAGGACGCCATATCCACATACTTTTCTTTTCCTGCTATATAGCCTCCAATCGGTGCAAGACCTCCCCCGGGATTCTTGATAAGAGAGCCTACAACCATATCAGCACCTACATCAGATGGCTCAAACTCTTCAACAAACTCTCCGTAGCAGTTATCAACCATACAGATAATCTCAGGCTTAATCTTCTTTATAAAGCTGATGAGCTCCCCTATTTTTTCAACTGAAAATGTAGGTCTAACTGCATAGCCTTTTGAACGTTGAATAGTAACAAGCTTTGTCTTATCACTTATTGCAGCCTTTATTCCCTCGTAGTCAAAAGAAAAATCAGGTAACAAATCAACCTGTGCATAGGTTACTCCATATTCAGCCAGAGAACCGGCTGTAGGAGTTATTCCTATCACTCCGTCAAGAGTATCATAGGGTTTTCCTACAGGAGAAAGCACCTCATCTCCGGGCCTTAAATTGCCAAAGAGAGCAACTGTAAGGGCATGTGTTCCACATAGTATAGCCGGTCGTACAAGGGCAGCCTCTGTGTGAAATACATCAGCATACACTCCTTCCAGGGTATCTCTTCCAAGGTCATTGTAGCCATAGCCGCTGCTTGCTGCAAAATGAATGTCAGAAACCTTATTCTTCTGCATGGCTTTAAGTACCTTAAGCTGGTTTATTTCCGCAATTTCATCTACCCTCTTAAATCTATCTTCAAGGCTTTGGCATATTTTTTCACAGTAGTCAAATACCTCTTCACTGATTCCCATTTCCCGATATTGTTCTTTTAACATCTACATCCTCTTTCTATGTTACATTGTTCAAAATTTTAGACATCTGACTTTGGCACGCCCTCTTTTGAAATAACAACACCAAGAGCCATTTTAATGCTCTTACAATATCTTTGCAATCATCATATTGCTAAGAGCCTTGTCAGAAGCATCAGACGCCATCAGTTCCTTAACCCCGATAAATTCCTTATCAGCATCTTCCCTGCCTTTTAACATAAACTTTGGTACAGCAACCTCTATATATCTGTCAGTATGCCCTAAGATATAATCTTCCCTGCCTTTAATTTCTTCTTCAAGTAAAACTCTTTCAGAATCACCATTTAAGCTCTCAAGATACTCCTTTGCCACTTCTTCACAGATGGCTATGAGCCTGTCTTCTCTTTTCTTTTTAATCTCAGGCGCAACCTGTTCACTCATTTTAGCAGCATAGGTGCCATCTCTCTTGGAATAAGGAAAGACATGTACCTTGAGAAAGCCTACTTTCTTCACAAAGGCAGCAGTTTCCTCAAATTCCTCATCACTTTCTCCAGGGAAACCAACAATTATATCTGTTGTAATCCCCGGCCTGTCATAGTATTTTTTAAGAAGATTAACTGAGGCAAGATATTCCTCCGCTGAGTAATGCCTGTTCATCCTCTTTAGCACCGTTGTGGACCCACTTTGAAGCGATAGGTGAAAATGAGGGCATACCTTCTTAAGCTTAACAAGACCTTCTAAGAACTCCTCTGTGATAAGCCTAGGCTCCACAGAACCTAAGCGTATTCTAAAATCACCCTCTACCTCATTTAGCTTAGTAAGGAGTTCCAGCATCCTGCTTTCTCCGTCTATATCCCTGCCGTAAGAGCCTATGTGGATGCCGGTAAGCACCATCTCTTTATAGCCCGCCCTTGCCAGTCTTTCAGTCTCTTCGATGATACTTTCCATATCCCTGCTTCTGATACGGCCTCTCACAAATGGAATGATACAATAAGTACAGAATTGATCACAGCCATCCTGTATCTTTAGATTTGCCCTGGTTTTGCCACCCGCGGCATTTACTTCACCGCTGTCATAAGACCAGTCCTTGTTTTCTTCTCCTTCTTTAACTACATTATGCTTAAAATCACGCTCTTTATTGCTTCTTATATATTCCTCAACAAGGTCAAGCACCGAGGACTTTCCCCTTGTTCCCACAAGTATATCAACTAAGTCGTCATCCTCAAGCTTAGACTGAGGTGCCTGTACATAACAGCCTACTGCAACCACTACCGCATCAGGATTAAGCTTTTTTGCCCTGTGTAACATCTGTCTGGATTTTCTATCTGCGATATTGGTAACAGTACAGGTATTTACAATATATATATCAGCGGCTTCGTTGAATTGTCTAATTTCATAACCCGCATTCTTGAACATTTCTTTAATTGACTCGGTTTCATAGGCATTAACCTTGCATCCAAGGCTCAAAAATGCTACGGATTTTAAAATATCGTTGTTTTTCACAGTTTTTAAATTTCCTTTTTATTTAATATGCATATTGACTTTTTGTTCTCTAAACCTTATCATTTAGTTGTATGTAGCAATTAATTTCAACAAGGAGGAGGATTAAAAATGAAGTCAGTTAAGATTTCTTTAAATTCCATCGATAAGGTAAAGGCATTTGTTAACGAGGTAACAAAGTTTGATTCAGATTTTGACCTCGTTTCAGGAAGATATGTAATTGATGCTAAGTCAATTATGGGTATTTTCAGTCTTGATCTCTCAAAGCCTATTGACCTTAATATCCACAATGATGCTCAGGCAGACACTATTGTGAATGCACTTAAGCCTTTCATCGTAGAATAATCTGCTAAATCTTTTGCCGGCTCTCTTTATGAAAGCCGGCTTTCCTTTTTGTATAACTACTCAACTTCCATAGGCTCACAGTTAATCACTTCTATGCTCTCCATAGTCTTTTTATAAAGTTCCTCTATTACATCATCCAGCTTTTTCTCATCCTTTTCAATCTTAGAAAGCAAAGGCTTGGTTACAGGATGCTCAGCCACGAATATAGTACAGCAGTCTTCAAACGGTAGAATTGAGGTCTCAAAAGTACCTATTCTCTGAGAGATATTGATAATATCCTGTTTGTCAAAGCAGATTACAGGGCGGTACACAGGTAGGCTGCATACTGCATTGGTAGACAAAAGGCTCTGCATAGTCTGACTTGCCACCTGACCTATGCTCTCACCTGTTACCAGTCCGAAGCACTCATCCTTTAAGGCTAAATCCTCAGCAATCTTCATCATATATCTTCTCATTATAATCGTAAGTTCATCATGAGGGCATTTCTCATAAATGGCAAGCTGAATATCGGTAAAATTAACCACATAGAGCTTGATGCTTCCTGCATATCTGGCTGTAAGCCTTGCAAGGTCAACTACTTTTTGCTTAGCCCTCTCACTTGTGTAAGGTGGTGCATGGAAATACACAGCCTCTACCTTAACTCCTCTTCTAGCCATCATGTAAGCTGCAACAGGGCTGTCAATTCCTCCCGAAAGCAGGCACATAGCCTTACCTGCTGTGCCAATAGGCAGACCTCCCTCACCCTTTATCGTCTCAGAGTAAATATATGCCTTATCCCTAAGCTCTATTGTGATGAACTTATCAGGATTCTTCACATCCACAGTAAGCCTGTCTCCGTACTTATCAAGGATGAGTCCTCCAATATCAGCAGATATTTCCGGAGAAGTCTTTGGCATTTTCTTATTGCTTCTCTTTGCCATTACCTTAAAGGTAAAGCTCTCCGTAGGATAACATTCTCCAATATAATTAACCACTTCTTCATAAGCCTTATCAAGGTCTGTCGAATCCACTATGTAGATAGGACAGATGTGAAGTACTCCCATTACCCTCTTTAAGGCATCAAGAGCACCCTCATAGTCAATGCTTCCCTTTCCGGCCTCTACAAAGACTCTGCCAGGCTGCTTATATACCTTGTAGTCACCCTCTATTTTCTTTAAGGCATTCGCAATCTGTCCTACAAGGGCATCCTCAAATAAATAACGGTTCTTACCCTTTACTCCGATTTCTGCATACTTTATCAAAAAAGCTCTATATTCAAACATTATCTTCTCCTGTATTTTGAAAGTGTTGGCACCAGTTCTTTAAGTGCCTCTATGGCATAATCAGTCATTTCCTGCTCAGTAAATAACCCAAAGCTAAATCTAAGTGTAGAATCAAGCAAATCATCATCAAGCCCAATTCCCTTTAGTGTTCCGCTAAAATCAGGATGGTGAGAGGAGCAGGCAGAGCCTGAAGACACATAAATCCCCTTTTCTTCAAGTGCATGTAGGAGAACTTCCGCCTTTACACCTCTAAAGCTTACACTTACTATCTGTGGAGCTGTCTTTCTCACATTCTCACTTAGATTCTCCTCAGTATCTACACCATTTATAGTGCAATCAGGAAAGGCTGTGAGTAAATCTCTTATAAACTTCTCTTTGATGGCATAAAGCTTGTCCATCTTTTCCTTATGTCCCTCATAAACGGCCTTAGCAGCAGCTCCTATAGCTGCAATTCCCGGTACATTCAAGGTACCTGAGCGGAGATTCTTCTGCTGCCCTCCCCCGTGTATATAAGGTGTAATACGCACTCCGTCTCTCACATAAAGAAAGCCTATCCCCTTTGGGGCATGAAACTTGTGTCCGCTTACTGAAATAAAGTCTGCACCCAGCTTTTTGGTGTTTATCTCAAACTTCCCATAGCCTTGGATTGCATCTATATGAATCAAGATATCAGGATTTTTCTCTCTAGCAAGCCTTATTATATGTTCTGCATCCGCAAGCGCACCGATTTCATTATTTACAAGCATAAAGGAGAGCATTATTGTCTCAGAGTCTATGGACTTAATGAGGTCTTCATCCCTTATGTGACCAAGTTTATCTACCGGGAGGTAGGTTATATCATAGCCCTCTTTTGCAAGCACCTCTACCGACTGAAATACAGAGGCATGCTCAAAGCAGGTGGTAACTATCTTATTACCATAGCGTTTTCTGGTCGCTGCCCCCATAATTATAGCCTGATTGTTAGATTCAGTACCACAGGAGGTAAAGATAATCTCACTTTTTTTAGCCTTCAAGGTCTTTGCTATCATCTCCCTTGCTTCTTCCACATATCTTTCTGCTTCAAAGCCTTTTATATGCTTAGATGAAGGATTTCCATATGCTGTCCTCATAGTTTCATTCATTATATCGATTACACTGTCAAGCACCCTTGTGGTTGCCGCATTATCTAAATAGCATTCCATTTATTTCTTACTCCTATATATCTATCTCAAATGCAAGAACTGAAATAAGGGCCAGTCCTGCAGTTTCGGTTCTAAGTATCCTGTTACCAAGGCTTATAGGCTCTGCTCCCATTTTTACGGCAAGTTCAAGCTCATCCTCAGAGATTCCACCCTCAGGTCCTATAAATATTCCTATACTCTTCTTACCATTTGCTTCTTTCACGAGCTCCCTCGCCCTATCCATTCCTTTTTCATTTTCATAGGGAATTAGGTTATATTCAAGATTCTCTGCCCTTTTAACTGCCTCGTTAAATGTAATAAATTCTGAGACTTCAGGGACTATTATCCTACCGGACTGCTTTGCAGCGGTAAGTGAAATAGTTCTCCATCTTTCAAGCTTTTTAAGTTCCTTTTTAGCATCTTCAAGCTTTACTATGGTTCTCTTCATCATAACCGGAACTATCTCACTAACCCCAAGCTCTACTGCCTTCTGAATGATAAGCTCCATCTTGTCTTTCTTAGGTAGCCCCTGAAAGAGGATGATTTTAGCAGGAAGTTCAGACTTGCCTCCCTCACAGTCAACTATCTTACATACTATCCTATCAGGTAGAAACTCGCTGATTTTTGCAGTGTAAAGAAGACCGTTACCCGCAGAAAGCCTTATTTCATCATCTTCCTTCATCCTCAGTACATTTTTAATGTGATTAACGTCACTTCCGGTAATATAAGCAGCCTCGCCGTCTATATTACCGCTATCTATAAAAAAGTTTGACATTCTACTTCCTCGCTACTAAGCATACCCAGTCATTATCACAGGTATTGGAAACAAGTCTAAGTCCCGCATCCTGTATTGCTCTTATCACATCATCTGCAAGCTCCTTTACTATACCTGAACAGACATAATAACCGCCTTCTTTAAGTGCAGGAGTGATTATAGGTGTTAAAGGCACAAGCACAGGGGCAAGAATATTGGCTACAACTATGTCATACTGCGTTTTGTAAAGCTCTTTACAAAGCTCTTCATCTTCAAGCAGGTTTCCTGTTTCAAGCCTTGCCATATCCTCTGTAATATCGTTTATCTCAAGATTTTCCTTTGCAGACTTAACTGCCACAGGATCTATATCCACAGCATAAGCCCATTTCGCTCCCAGCTTAAGCGCCGCTATGGTAAGAATAGCACTACCACAGCCTACGTCAAGAATCTTAGAATCCCTCTTTACATATTTTTGCAGTGCTTCCACACAAAGCCTAGTGGTTTCGTGAGTTCCCGTACCAAAGGCAACTCCGGGATCCAGCTTTATGACAACATCCTCTTCTCTCACATCTGATGGTTCTTCCCAAGTAGGAGTAACCACTATGTTGTCTCCTATTCTAAATGTATGGAAGTAGTCTTTCCACTTATTTGCCCAGTCTGCCTCGTCCGTTTCTGAAATGTAGATTGCACCGCTTCCCACATCCACAAAGTTGGCAACCTCTTCAAGCCCTTCTCTAATCTTTTCTATGAGCTCATCCGAATAAAAGGCTGCTATATCTTCAATGCCTGTTCCACTATTGTAGAATGCGGATGAAGACTCATCAGGAGCACCGTCGCTTAGATAAAACACAAGCTCCGCACTTCCGTCATTGGGCTCGCTTTCAGGAAGAATATCCACATACATCTGCTTCTTTTCAGCCTCTGTAAGCGGTACCTTGTCAATGACTTCTACCCCGTATATGCCAAGTTCCGCAAGCATATCTATAATCAAATCAGTTGCCTCTGTTGTTGTTTCGAGTCTGTACTTAAGCCATTTCATAGTCATCCCTCCCATTGTTATGCTGTTATCTTTAGTAAAACCTACTAATTTTATCACATAAGTTTCATTTTTGCAAAAGGCTCTCTCGTACTTTTTTTTGCAAGATACTTGAATATTTGCAAAATTTATGCTAAACTACTTCTTGCTTTGCAGGAGTGGCGGAATGGTAGACGCATCAGACTCAAAATCTGACGATAGCAATATCATGTGGGTTCAAGTCCCATCTCCTGTATCACAGGATGTCAAATGATTTTGACATCCTATTTTTATCTTCAGGAAATTTCTTAGAAATTACTTGTCAAATAAAAATCTCTTACTTCCAGTTTGCAAATACCTTACTAGCCACATCTACTCCCGTATAACTCCCTCTGCCTTCACCTTCTACAACCACACTGATAGCAATCTGCTTTCCGTTTCTTTCACCAAAGCCCATAAACCACGAGTGATCTCCCTTAGTGCCATCTTCCTTTTTGTATTCTGCAGTTCCTGTTTTCCCATATATGTCAAATCCCAGCCAGGACAGCTTCTTAGCTGTGCCCTCAGTAACTACTGCCCTCATATAAGACTTGATGGTTTCTGCCTTTTTCTTTGAGCAAAGCCTTCCTGCTTTTGATGCCTCAAAGCTCTTTACAACCCTTTTTCCATCTTCGGTTGTTATTTCTCCAACGGTATAAGGCTTCATTAACACTCCGCCATTGGCTATAGTAGCCGCTATAAGAGCATTGTGAAAAGGAGTTATTTGAGTCTTTCCCTGTCCTATGGCTGTCTGCATCACCTCACCAAGGCTGGATGAAGAATCCAGTACAAAGCTGCTTTTTGAGGTGGTAAGGGCAAATGGAAGCTCCTTATTGAAGAGAAATTTCTCAGCAAGCTTCATATATTTACCCTTGTTAAGCCCTATGCCAATACTTGCAAAGGCACCATTACAGGAGTTAGCAAAGGCTTTCTTCAAATCTTCTTTTCCATGTTTAATCTTGTCATAGCAGGCTATACTCTCTCCACTTACGGTATATACTCCCTTGCAGTCAAAGTTAAATTTGTCATAGTTTTTATTCTCACTTATGTATTCAAGAGCAGTAATTACCTTAAAAGTTGACCCCGGTGGATATAGCCCGTTTGTTGCCCTATTTACAAGCTTAGCATCCTTTTTGGGCAGCTTTGACAGGCTGTCCCAGTCCGCAAGTACAGTGTTTGGATTATAATCAGGCTTTGATACCATGGCAAGCACCTTACCGGTCTCCGGCTCAATGATAACTCCTGCTCCGTGAAAGCCCTCCAGTGCATTATTTAAGCTCTTTTGAAGCCTGCTGTCTATGGTAGTAACTACGTTATCACCTTTATTTTTGACCTGATTCAGTCTCTCAATCACCCTGTTAACCGCATTGTCATTAGAGGTCAAAAGCTCATAATTCATAATAGCTTCTATCCCTGTCTTACCGGATACATTTCTCCCTACTATGTGGCTGTACATATCTCCATAAGGATATACCCTCACACTCTTGCCCTTTTCTTCTTTGGTGTATGCAAGCACATCGCCGTCAGCAGAGAGTATCTTTCCTCTGGATACATAGGCCGCATAGATATCAGTCCTTTTATTGTAGGCATTGTTCATGATCTTTGGTGCTGTTTCAAATTCAAAATATGTGAGGTAGCCTACCATGCCTACAAAGAGTCCTATAATCAGGTAGGTCAGTCCCAGAGGCTTTTTGATAGGCTTAGTAGCTACTGTTTCCACAGCCTCGGCATTTTTATTACCCGCTATATAAAGCCCCTGTATTACACCAAATATAAATATCGTACTTATGATTGAACTCCCTCCCTGACTGACAAGAGGAAGAGTTACTCCTGTTGATGGTATGAACTTTACGGTTCCACCTATGGATAAAAATGTCTGAAACGAGTACATTGTTGCACAGCCTATGGATACAAGCTGATGAAACGCACTCTTTGTTCTCCAGGCAAGTAAAATAAACGCTATTATTGTACATAGATAAATCAGTATGAGGCAAAAACCAAAAAGCAGGCCAAGCTCCTCACAAAGACCTGAGAATATAAAGTCACTCTCAACCACAGGTGTATTGGTAGGAGCACCATTGCCAAGGCCAAAGCCAAACCAGCCACCGCTTCCTATACCAAAGAGCGACTGAGTTACCTGGTAGCCCTTGTCATCTATGTATTTCCAGGGATTTACAAAGGCCTGCACCCTCACCCTTACATGGGCGAAGATGTAGTAGCCTGCAATAGCAGACAATATGCCTCCTCCTGTAAATAGTCCAAGAAGTTTGACATTGCCAGTGGCAAAATAAGTCATTACTACAAAGGTAGTAAAGTATAGCATAGCTCCACCAAGGTCTTTACTAAGCACAAGAAGAAGCACCATTACTGCTGTTAAACAGGTTGTTATTATTATTTGTTTAAGGCTTCTGCTTACATAAAACAAAGAAGCTATCATAAATATCAAAAGAATCTTTACAAACTCGGACGGCTGTATACTTACTCCAAACACCTTTATCCAGTTTTTAGCTCCGTATTGTACTCTGGCCCTTAAAAACACATAGGCAAGGGAGGCTATTCCGGTTACCGCATAGAGATAGCCCATATTTCTAAGCATGGTCATCTTCTTTATCAGAAATGGAAGTATGAGGCAGGCTATGAGTGCGGCGGCTACAAATACAGTCTGTTTTGCTCCCAACACGAAGTTAAGCCTTGTAACAAAGACAAAGCCCACTGCTATGAGAAACTGCATATGAAAGAACAGGGTTTTAAACAGCTTCCTGTAAAATATTCTATACAAAAATGTAGTTACAACAAAGAGCAGTACCTGTACAAAATACAGTATAACCACCTTTATTTCCGGAGTTTTTAGGAATATACATAAAAACCCTGCCAAATGAAACATAAGGATGAGTACAGGCTGGAAAAAGTATATCTCACCGTTTCTTTTTTTATCACCATATACAAAGCCGATAAAGCCTAAATATGCATATATCGCGGTAATAATAATTATAATGTACTTAGATAGTTCACTTACTAAACTTTGCAAGCTTCATTACCTCTCTTACTTCTGAATCCGTTTCAAATGAAAAATCGAGCCTTAAAAAGTCAGGCGAAAGTTCCCTAATCTCATCCATTTTCTCAAATAGGTTAAGCGGAACATCCTGATATACATAGTTGGTACAGCTCTCACAGTCCTTGATTATAGGAAATTTACCCCTCTTTCCATCAGACTTGCTCTTCTTATTCTCTATATAAAGAATGTCAGGAAGCCTCTTATCACCTTTTTTAAGTTCTTTCACACAGGCTCCTTTATTTTTCCATTGGCACTGAGTCATAACCATAAGCTCTTCTCGTCCATATACCACCAGAGAGAGCTTTGAGGATACAGTTATATTGTTTCTTACAGCCTCTGCCTCTCTTATGCTTTGTTCAAGTGAAGCTGTATAATGATTAATCCCAAAGTCAGAAAGAGCTTCTACAGCCTTTGAATTAAAGGCATATAAATTGGTATCTCCTATCATATCAAAGGATATAGATGACAGTTTCTCCAATTCCTTTACAAAGGATATTTCTTCTAAGTTCCTTACTAAAAAGCCTTTAATCCTAAAAAGGAGGTCAAACCCTGTATTCCCTTTTGCAAAAAATCTCTGATATTTTTCTTTGTTATTTCTCCTAAATATCTCAGGAAGCCTAAGATAAAGCATCCTACCTTCATTTTCTGCCTCATCAAGCCCTTTTTTAATATCTGCAAGTCCAAAAAGCTCAGTATTTATTATTATCTCTGTCCTGTCTTTGTAAGGTCTGGTTACCTCCAATACAGTTTTTAACTGCTTTAAGTCAGAGACAACAACCTCATAAAAAGGATTGAAGTCTGGCTTAGGAATCACACTATGAGCCTCAGTGTCAGGCTTCATTTTGTTTTTCATACATTTTCCGACAATTTCCGCTTCAAGGGCTTCACAGGCCGTTCTTCTAAGCTCGTTCAGAGCTGACATCGGAAAGAAAACATCTCCCACGAGATTTACATCAATATCCTCTCTCTTAAGAGTAAATTCAGTATCACCCATCTTTAGTAGAGATGAGCAGACTCTCTCTTCATCCACAGGCCTGTTTTCGGCTTTCATACAGATGGCTCCGTTTACTGAAATACTGGTATCATCTGTATAAAGAGTCAGGATAAGCTCGTTGTCAGCCTCTGCATAAAAGCTTGCTTTAATTCTCTTTTTAATAGGTTTTAAGATAATATTATCGTTTATATCGTTAAGCAGTACTTCGTTTTTTGTCCTGTACACACAAAGCCCTGCCTTAACAGGCAAGCCCTTCGTAAAGTTAGCTTCAAAGCTCTCTCCCTTTTTCTTGCCATCCTTAAGAGTAAACTCATACACAGGCTCTGTAGGCCTATTATCAGACCTGATTTCCACCACATCATGTGCGTTTAGGTCTTTCTCTGCACTAATTAGCATCACATTTTTTCTACCGCTTGCAATCACATTGATAACTCTTCCAACAAGCACTCCATTGTGATTTGGCCTCGTGTTAGCCATCATCTCAAGGCCGTTATGATTAACCAGATAGCCCTTTGTAAAGCTGCCTCTGTTGTAGATATCAGAGAGCTTTTCTACATCCTCATTTCTCTCACGCACAGCCTGAGTAGAATCAAACTCTTCTCTTCCATCATTTAAGTACACATCTGTCCATTTTCTGTATAAATAAGCTGTAAGAGCAGCATATTCAGGGCGTTTCATCCTACCCTCTATCTTAAATGAATCTATACCCGCCTCCACCATATCAGGAATGAGGTCGAGGGCGCAGATATCCTTTGGACTAAGCAGATATGGCTTAGTCTCAAGGCTCTTTCCGGGGCTTATACCAGATGAATTCTCCCCTTCGTAAAGGTTGTAACTCATACGGCAAGGTCCTGCACAGCTTCCTCTGTTTCCGCTTCTTCCTCCATTCATAACGGACATAAGGCACTGTCCCGAATAACAGACACAGAGTGCCCCATGTACAAAGCACTCTATCTCTATATCGTCATCCCTAAAGGCTTCTACTTCTTTAAGGGATAATTCCCTTGAAAGCACCAGCCTCTCGACACCATACTGTTTAAGAAGCCTTGTGGCTCCTGTATCACAGACAGTCATCTGAGTGCTGGCGTGGAGTGCAAGGTCAGGAAAGCTTTCACGAAGAAATTTTAATACTCCAAAATCCTGCACAAGAATAGCATCAATACCCGCCTTATAGTACGGAAGCACATAGTTATAAAGCCCCTTCATCTCATTTTCCTTGATAAGGGTATTGATAGTCATATATAGTTTTTTATCGTGCAAATGGGCATAGTGAATGGCTTCCACCAATTCTTTTTCTTCAGGATTATCCGCAAAGGCTCTGGCCCCAAAGCTTTTTCCACCTATGTAGCAGGCATCAGCTCCACCTGCAAAAGCAGCCCTCATCCTCTCTACTGAGCCTGCAGGAGCAAGTATTTCTATTTCTTTTTTCTTATTCATCTGTTACTTTCGTTTTTTTCCTCGTTCTTCTTCCTTCTTTGAAATAAGTTCATGTTTAAGTTCAAATATTTCCTTATTTCTCTCCTCTATTTCTTTCTCCAGATCTTCTTTTTTCTCTACCATTTTGTAGTATTCATCAGCAAGATTAATCTGCAGCATAAGATTCTTATGCTTCTCATCCAAATGCTTATACCCATCCTCTTTAGCAAGAGCGGCATATCTTGAGTTTAAGAATAGGGCGATTTTTTGTAAATACTCTTCGCTTTCGTATCCGCTAATGGTATATTGTTTATTATTGATAATAACCTTGATATCATTTTTTACATTCATATTTTCACCCCAACATAGTCTACCTTAAGCCCAAATGTGTATAGGCAAGGTCAGTAACTATCCTTCCTCTTTGTGTTCTTGCTAGGAATCCTGACTGAATCAAATACGGCTCATATACATCCTCTATTGTTGCCGTATCCTCTCCTATGGAAACCGCTATTGTCTCTAAGCCAACAGGGCCTCCGTTAAACTTTTCTATCATTGTAGTAAGTATCTCTCTGTCTATATGGTCAAGCCCGTAACTGTCTATATTAAGAAGTGCAAGCACCTCTGTTGCAACCTCTTTTGTTACCTTGCCATCATATTTTACCTCTGCAAAATCCCTTACCCTCTTTAGCAGCCTGTTGGCAAGTCTTGGAGTACCTCTTGAACGTCTTGCCATCTCTAAGGCCGCATCCTCATCTACCTTCACTCCCAGTACACCTGCAGAACGCACAATTATGGTCTTTAGTTCTGGCAAGGTATAGTATTCAAGCCTGTTAACCACTCCAAATCTGTCCCTAAGAGGAGCAGAAAGCATACCCGCCCTCGTGGTTGCACCTATTAAAGTAAACTTGGGCAGTTCAAGCCTAATGCTCTTTGAAGTTGCCCCTTTTCCTATAACCACATCTATGGCAAAGTCCTCCATAGCAGGATAAAGTACCTCTTCAACCTGTCTGTTCAGCCTGTGAATCTCATCTACAAAGAGCACATCCCCTTCTTTGAGATTGTTTAATATGGCTGCAACATCTCCCGGCTTCTCTATGGCAGGACCTGAGGTAATCTTAATATGTACTCCCATTTCATTTGCTATGATGCCGGCAAGAGTAGTCTTACCAAGTCCCGGTGGTCCGTAAAGAAGCACATGGTCAAGCGGTTCTTTTCTTCCCTTAGCTGCCTCTATATACACCTTCATCATTTCCTTGGCTTTTTTCTGTCCGATGTAATCAGTCAAAAACTTAGGCCTTAGAGTATCATCATTTCTTATATCTTCCTCTGAAGCGACTGTAGATATTATCCGTCTTTTTGTATCGTTTTGCATCTATTTCAACCTTTTACATCAGATTTTTAAGAGCTGATTTAACCAAGTCTTCTGATGTCATTTCCTCTGTTATTTCAATTGCAGTTATTGCCTTCATAGCCTCTGTCCTACTATATCCCAGAGCCTCAAGCACCTGTGATGCTTCTTCTTTTATTGCACTTCCTATAGTCAGTGAAATATCCGAAGATGAATCAGACCGTAGCTCTACAGCCTTCGCATTTATGACACCTACCTTGTCTTTAAGCTCAAGAACCAGCTTTTTAGCAGTTTTGGCACCTATTCCCTGAGCCTTTTCTATGGTCTTTATATCCTCAGAAAGTATGGCAAAGGTAAGAACATCTGTAGACATGGATGAAAGTATGGCAATCGCAGCCTTAGGTCCAATACCGTTAACCGTAATCAAGAGCTTAAAAAAGTCCAGATCTTCTTTTTCAAGGAAACCAAAAAGCTGCATAGCATCTTCTCTTATGTGTAGATAGGTATGGAGTTTTATAGCCTCATCCTGCTTTGGAAGCCTGCCGATTACATTGTTTGGCACTATCACTTCCACTCCCATGCCATTCACATCTATTATCACACTATCAGCGGTTACACCCTCTAATTTCCCTTTAACTGAGGCTATCATATACAGTCTCCTACATAGTTTATTGTCAAAATTTAATCAGTTCTATGATACAACAAATAGGGCTCTATGTCAAAGTTTCGAGGGGGAAATTTGTTAGTATTCGTGCCTAAAATGTAGTTTTTGTTTGCATTATTGATATGTAAAATGTAGTCAATTATTACATTAATGGCACTTAATCTAGAAAGTAAAATATTTGCTTATTTAGTAAAAATGATTTAATATGTTGTTGGTGTCAAAAGCATAAAAATTCTGTTAAAGCTTGCCTGCAAAAGAATTTATTAACCTTTGATACGATTTATATACATAAAGGAGGGCTACTCATGTTAGCTTTGATTACAGGTGCTAGTAGCGGGCTTGGAGTAGAATTTGCAAGACTTCTTGCAATGAACGGATATGACCTTATTATAACTGCCAGAAGAAAAGACAGGCTTATGGCACTTAAAAATGCTATAGAAAAGAAATATAAGATAAAGGTGGAGGTTGTTTCTGCTGATTTATCTGATGTAAGTGATGTATTGAATCTTGCAGGTAAATGCTTCACAAAGAAGATTGATGTCCTTATCAACAATGCCGGCTTTGGTATACTTGGCGCATTTAACAATATGTCAGGCAGGGACAATGTAGACCTGATTAATACCAATATTACAGCCCTTACCCTTCTTAGTCAGGAGTTTATCAAAACTCAGAAAAAAGGATATATCCTAAATGTTGCCAGCATTGCAGCCTTCCTACCAGGGCCTCTTCTCTCCACCTACTACGCTTCAAAGGCCTATGTGCTTAGCCTTTCTTCGGCGGTAAATGAAGAACTAAAAAGGAGAGGCAGGCCTATATCAGTTACCACACTTTGCCCCGGACCAATGAAAACTGAATTTTTCACTACAGCAGGAGCTTCCAAAGAATTTGCCACTGCTGCACCTAGTGACTGCGCAAAAAGAGGCTTAAAGGCCATGTTTAGGAGAAAATCTTTGGTGTTCTCGGATAATCTCACAGCTCTTGGAGCCTTTGGAAGCAGATTTTTGCCTTTGGGACTGATTACTAAAATAAGCTACAGGGTGCAAAGAAGTAAGTTGTTGTAGTCCGGTAGGAGGCGGCGGCTAACCGCCGTTACCTCACAGCACTGTACATACGATATTAAACTTAATCTATAAAATTATCAATCAGATTACCATTTACATCAAAATATGAAAAATAGTTATATAAAAATTCCTTTTCTTTTGAGTATATTTGAAAAACAATACAAAATTGAAACAGGTTATCTCTTAATACATCAAATCTAACGCCATAAGAAATTAATTTTGTATTATCTTCAAGAGTTTCTAAACAGATATCTTTTAAAAAATACTCAGAAGAATCTGTTTCTAAAGTTTCTTTAAAATAATCAATCATAATTTGTTTAGACTTTTTTATAATATCAAGACTATCTAAGTTATAATCAATCATTTTTTTATATAACTCAATATCAACCATATAGTAAGATTCTCCTTTATTAATGTGATTTTACAAAATAATCAAAAATCCATTCACCAGATTTTGTTTGATAACCATAAATTCTATTTATAAATGGAAGTTTGACTTTCAATTTACCATAAATTAATGTCTTCCTCATATCCACCTTTCTTAAAACTCGAGGTCACCATAGGCACACTTTCTTTTAGTTCATCCTTCCCAATATCAGGCGGATTCGGGACTGCACCCGTTAGAAGTGTGCGCAGTTTTACGCACAACAAAAGAGGAAGTATCTACATTACTATACTTCCTCTCATATTTTAGCTTACAATCACGCAACCTACGGTTGCAACTTTTGTTTTACCCGAAAAAACATCAAAATGTCATTACTTTATACACAGAAAATGCCTTACACCCAATCTCGCTATTGTCTACAAAGCCTAGTGATTTATAGAATAATATAGTCTTTTCAGTGTCTTCGGTCATTAAATGCTTCTGGTAGACAGAATCATACTCACAAAGTACCTTCTTTAGCAAAAGCGTGCCAACTCCTTTTCTCTGAAACTCAGGATGAACTAAGAGGTCCTGTATGAAGATTACAGAATATCCGTCACCAACCACCCTGATTATGCCAATCAGCTTGTCATCAACATAGGCCCCATATATATTAAGGGAATTCAAATAAGCATTTCTTAGCATTTCAGGGTTATCAGTATAATTTGTCCAGCCTACACTTGTATATAATCCAAGTATTTCCGCTTCTTTATATACTGCGTATTCTTTAATTATAACTTCCATTATTCCCCCTTAATCGGCTCACAAGCCTCCTTAAGCCAAGCTAACTCCTCACCCTCAAAGTAAGGTGAAAGCTCCTTATATACCAGTTTGTGGTAATCGTCTATCTGCTCTATATCCCTCTTCTCAAGATACTTTACATCAATTGCCTCTTTATCGATAGGGCAATAGGTTACAGACTCAAAGCACATGAACTGACCATATTCATTTTTAATGTCCTTCTTGCAAAGAAGCTCATTCTCAATTCTTATGCCATGGCTATTCTCAGTATATACACCCGGCTCGTCTGTAGTTATCATGCCCTCTTCAAGAACTGCACTGTCATTCCTCTCAGGAACCATCTTCCATCTGAAGCCATTTGGCGCCTCGTGAACATTTAAGAGATAGCCTACACCATGACCTGTTCCACACCTGTAGTCTATACCAATATTCCAAAGTGGAGCACGGCAAAGGACGTCAAGATTAATGCCTGTACAGCCATAGAGAAACTTAGCGTTTAAGAGATTCATATGTCCCTTAAGTGTAAGCGTATAATCCCTCTTCCACTCATCTTTAAGCGGGCCAAGTACTATGGTTCTTGTAATATCTGTGGTTCCTTCATAATACTGTCCGCCTGAGTCTACAAGGAAGAAGCCTTCAGGCTTAAGCTCCGTATCATGCTCAGGTGTAGCTGAGTAGTGCATCATAGCGGCATTTGCATTGTAGGCAGCTATCGTATCAAAGGAGAGTTCAATAAAGCCTTCCTGCTCCCTTCTTCTCTCCTCAAGATAATCACTTGCGGAAATCTCGGTAATCTTCATCTTACCAACATTCTTCTTTACCCAGTAAATGAACTTCACCATGGCAACTCCGTCTTTCACATGAGCCTTTTTGATGTTTTCTATCTCTGTAGAATTCTTTTTAGCCTTCTCAAGGGTGGTTGGATTTGGCTTGTCAATCTTTTCAACATTATCAGGTATATTGCTGTATATTGCATAGTTTACTTTAGCAGTACTTAGCAGTACCTTCTTGCAGTCCTTGAGTCCTTTTACATACTCGTAAATGTCATTATAAGGCCTTATTTCTACCTTGTTTGCAGCAAATTCTGCCCTAAGCACATCGTTAAGCACTGCTTCATTTAAGAAGATTACAGCCTTATCCATAAATACAACAGTATATGACAGCACTACAGGGTTGCAAGGGATGTCATCTCCACGCATATTGTAGAGCCAGGCTATATCATCAAGGGAGGTAAGTATAAAGGCATCAGCTCCCTCTTCTTTCATCTTGTTTCTTACAAAGGTAAGCTTATCTGATGCAGATCTGCCTGAGTATTTTTCTTCAAGGAAAAATGCAGGTTTCACGGAAAGTGCAGGCCTGTCAGTCCAGATTTCATCTACCAAATCCTTGTCATATTTAATAGTAGCATTTTTCTTTTCAATGGCAGCCTTAATCTTATTGCCAAGCGCAGAATTGATTACTCTTCCATCAAAGCCAAGCACTCCTTTTTCAGGAATGTTATCTTCAATGTACTTTGATATGGTAGGAACCCCCTCCTCACCCATGCGCATAAGTTCGATGGTGCTTCCTGAGAGCTCTCTTTCAGCCTGGATAAAATATCTGCCATCTGTCCAAAGAGCCGCCTTATCCTTTCCAACTAAAAGGCTGCCCGCTGAACCGGTAAAGCCTGACATATATTTTCTTACTCCAAAATGCTCTCCTGCATATTCTGATTCATGAAAATCAGCTGTAGGCATAAGATAAAAATCAATACCCTCCTCAGCCATCTTCTCTCTTAATTTTGCCAGTTTTTCTTTAACTTCCATTTTGTCCTCCTTGCATTAGTTAGAGCTAATTGTTATAGAAAAAGTCTAACACAATGGGGGAGTTTTTTAAAGCATTGATTTTCATTCTTGACATATATATTTGTAAGGTATATGATGATATTAGTGGGATATCCCACCAATATTTTGATAGGAGGATTGACTATGACAGCCATAAAAGATTATACAGTTCATATTGACAACAAGAAAAGAATCACACTTCGTGGCGCATTATACAAATATTACAATGTAAAAGAATACGATAATGGTTGCATAATACTTGAGCCTAGAGAGTTAACCATACCTGACGGAATTTCCGTTAGTTCATTAGAAGATATGGATAAAGCAATAAAAAATTTTAACTTAGGCAATATTTCTGAACCAATTGATTTATGAGGAATTTAATTACATCTAGTATTTAGGAGGAAAGTATGGCTGGTTCAACTTTTGGAACTTTGTTTAAGATAACTACTTGGGGAGAGTCTCATGGTGCAGGACTTGGAGTGGTTATAGATGGCTGTCCTGCAGGGCTTTCTCTAAGTAAAGAGGATATTGCCCCTTATATGAATAGAAGACGCCCCGGTAGAGGCAATTTTACTACTCCAAGAAAAGAAGATGATGATGTAGAAATACTCTCAGGAGTATTTAATGGGCTTACAACGGGCACTCCGATCGCTGTGATGGTAAGAAATGCCGACCAACACTCAAAGGACTATGACAAAATAGCTAATTACTACCGTCCGGGGCATGCCGACTATACCTTTGATGAAAAATATGGATTTAGAGACTATAGGGGAGGAGGCCGCTCATCAGGAAGAGAAACCCTTTCCCGAGTGGCCGCAGGTGCTGTAGCAGCTAAGCTTCTCAAAGAATTTGGCATAGATGTACTTGCTTACACTCACTCAATAGGAAATATTAGCTTACCAGCTGACCTACTTAACGATAGAAGTAAAATAACAAGAGAGGCTGTACTTAATTCCTCACTTTATATGCCTGATGAAGAATCTACAAAGCTGGCTGAGGGATATCTGGAAGAGATTAAAAAAGGCTTGAACTCTGCCGGCGGAATAGTAGAATGTGTAGCCACAGGGCTTCCCTCAGGGCTAGGGGAGACAGTTTTTGATAAGCTCGATGCAAGGCTTGGGCAGGCTCTATTTTCAATAGGAGCTGTTAAGGGAGTTGAAATAGGCGATGGTTTTGCCTCTGCAAGAAGCACAGGTGCTGACAACAACGATGCCTTCATTTGTGAAAATGGAGAAATTAAAAAGTCTACCAATCATAGCGGTGGTGTTCTAGGCGGAATGAGTGACGGTTCACCTCTCATTGTTAGAGCTGCTTTTAAGCCTACACCGTCAATTGCTTTGACACAAAGCACTGTTAATAAAGACAAGGAAGAAATTGATATAAACATAGAGGGCCGCCACGATCCTATTGTTGTATCCCGTGCAGTAGTAGTTGTTGAGTCTATGACGGCCCTTGTACTTGCTGATTTACTGCTTCAGAATTCAGTTTCAAGACTGGATAATTTGAAGAAAATATATGACAAAAAATAAGATAAACTTACTCATTTCAAGGTATAAAACTGCTTGGATATATATATAATTGACTCATAACATTTATACTTTGAAGCGAGTATAAGGCGGTGACCAACTGCCATTCTCTCACAGCACTTTACGTACGGTTCTCGTATACAGCGCTTTAAATAGTTGACGTGCACAGACTGATATGCTGCGGCTAAATCATAAAAGCCACTGTTTATCAGTCTTTCTTTTGTCATTACCATGTTAACGGAAACTGTCAGTGTTGTAAGCCAATAGTCACGTCTGCTGTTTGCCGCTTTCAAGCCAAGTCTTTGGGAACTTCCATACCCCTCAGTTTTCGGTATCTGGTTCGCACATGTTACCATTGTTTCCACATACACATACATTTTCTGTGATAGAACCATCTGTAACAAGATTGCGTGTAGTTATAGGCCTTTGGCTTGTATGGCAGTCTTATCCTCCAGCATAACCTCATATGAGATTTTTGTTCGTCAGACCAGAGATTTGCCCATGAGTTAGTATCTCCCTCATATTATTTTCGATTTGCTTATCAATATTTTCCAGCTGACCTTTCTTTACCATATCCTTAAGTTTCCTTGAATTAGTTTTTCTTTATTCAATAATATAATCTGCTAGTTGTTGGCTTTTTTCATAGGCATATTCTATAATCTTTTTCATAGCTTTTAAAATAGCCTTTGCTGAATACTGAGCCACTTTTATCTCAATATTTATAGCCTTATTATTAACTTCATCATTTACCATATAGGTGACCTCCTTTCCGGGGAAAATAAAAAAGCGGCCCAGACTTTTACATCTGAACCGCTAAAATTTTAATTATATAGTTTTTTATTATTTTTAATTTTATTACTGTTATGACGTACTTTATAAATTATTTGTCGCAAACTATTTTTTGCTATTTAATGCTTTATTGATGGTTTCTTGAATAAAAGGACTACAGCATTTACCCAAAGGATTGTTAATTTCGCACTTTCCATTTTTCATTGCCCCTGTAAGTCTAATAATATCTTTAATATTCTTTGCACCATCATATAAAACAGCGTTTATAATTTGTTGTTCTGTAACTTGGTTGCAATAGCATATATATTTGGGATTTGCATTCTTTTTTAACCATATAGGAACTTTTACGTCTTCCTTATAAAAAACTTTTTCATTGTTTAAGTTATAATACACGGCATCACAATCTTCATTCATACATAAATAGTAAGTTTCTTCATCTACAACCTTTCCCATAAGGTTTTCTGATACCATATGCTTTACAGTTATATTCTTAACCTTTTCTCCTATTTCGTGACATTTGGGGCAATATTCTTTTTCTTCCATTGTACCAATGGTTTTTTGTGTTGAAACTCAGCAAGATTGATTTATCTTATTTTCTTGACTCACTTTATTTCCTCCTGTCTAAATAAATATTATCTCTATAGTTAATCAGGATATCTAATACCTCTTTCAATATATCTACAACATATTCTCCCTGTCGGTATCTCCTTTTCTCTACTATAACTCGAACTGGTCCTTAGATTCAACCACATCTATTATTCTTTTAGGATATTGAACCCATTTCCCTATCTCCTGATATTCTTGATTCATAATAATAAATGTTGGTGTAATAACTTTTTCATTAGGCATAAACTTACTGTAACTATCTGTATCTATTACTTTAAGTTTTTTATTTTCATTATTTTTTTCTAACCAATGAACTACAGGAATATTAATTATAGAGTCAATACACCAGTTTTCTCTAATCGCAAGTATATTAAATTTGCTTGTTATGTTTGCAGCTCTTTTTAAGTCTTCTTTGTTCATTTCTCTTTCTACCAATAAGTGCCATAATGGTTTATAACAAATTGCCATATTATTACCCCTTATCCGTTTTATTGTTAAGATATATTATATCATAAATAGACTGATAAGTCACTTTAGCCTATTTTATACTTGTGCTTACGTTAGTATTTATTGAGATAGTCCTTGTTTTTTTCCTTGTCCCACTTGGAACTGCTCCAAATCCATAGAACTCCATCATCCCATTGACCATGATTCCCAGTTCTTCAGACTTCTTTCCTATCTCAGTAAGCCTCTCCCCTAGCTTTGATATTGTTTCAGTATTTTCACTTAGCTGTTCCCTTAGCTTTTGCCTTCGTTCATTTAACTTATGTCTTATTTCAACCATTTCCTTAGGATCTACTACCGCTCCAGCCTGATAAGACCATACCTCAGCGTCATGAACCTTATACTGAAAGAGCAGGTCCTTATACTTGTTGTTGTAAAACTCGTAAGTTGAATTGGCCTTTCTGCGCTTCATCTCATCTTCCTTATAGGACATATACTGATTGTACCTGTACTCAAGCTCAAATACATTGTTTACCGCATACTTATCGTGGCTGTAATCTAGAGATGACTTTTGATTAACATACTTAATCTTAACTGTATTGGTAAGATTAATCAGTTTATTCTCCTTAGCAGCATTCAACTTAAGTGCCTTCGAGTTTTTATCAGTTTCAATAAATATATAAAAGGCTATAACAACACCGCCTATTATGGTAAGTATAAATGCAATATCAGCAAAGGTATCAAATATCATATAAAGAATAAGATACATAAGCAAAAGTAAGCCTATAATTGTTCCTGCTACCAAGCCCAGCTTCCCTAGAAATGCTTTTCTGCTAAGCTCTACCTCCTCTTCATGCCTAAGCACTGCCTTTTCACCTGATAGCTTTCTCAAATCACTTTTAATAGTTTGCTCGTACTCTTCTTCTTTTTTCAGTCTTTTAATTTCGTCAGGAATTATATCCTCATACCTTTCCATAACCCCGAACTCAAACTCGGTAAGCTCAGTTCTCTTACTTTCAAGTTTTGATATATCCTTTCTTAGGTCAAGTATGTACTTTGCGTATGTAAGCAGTTCTTTCTTTGGCTCTTCAGGCAAACCGTCAATTATCTGAGCATCCTGTAGATAACGGTTTACTTCATCATACTCTTTTTTTATGATTTTGATTTGAAGATTGGCTTTGTCAATCTTTTCACAAATCGAGCGGGCTTCCTCTTCATAATCAACCTTTTCCTCAACCTGCTCAATTTCCTTTACCTTTTTATGAAATAAGCCCATTCCAAGCTCCTTCCCTATACTCAGTTTTAAATTCTTCAAGCTTAAACTCTATTTCCTTGTAGCCTTCCGCTACCTTATAGGTCTTAAGCTTGCCGAAAACATTTTCAATTCTACTTATATTCTCACTATTTAGAGCCAATCTCTCAGTTTCTTTCCATACAGACTCAGCCTTTGATATAACAGCCTCATCAGTTGTAAATTCACCGACTTTTTCGTTAAATTCCTTTTCATGGCCTCCAAGCTTAAGTGCAAGTATGGCCAGTAAAAGTGCCTTATTGCTACCAGTATATTTATAAGACTTGTAGAAGCAATTTGCTGCTTCTCTAAAGGAGGATACATGTATGAGGCAAATCCCCATAGCTTTTAGCACCAGTCCATAGTCCCTATCTGCAAGGCTTTCCACCTTCAGAGTTCCTCTAAAGCACTTTAAGGCCGCAAGGTATTTCTTCTCTTCAAGCTTTTTATAGCCTATAAATGCCTTTCTTTCCCAGTCCGGCATTTTCTCTAAGGACTTAACAAGCTCTATGGTTTCAAGAATCTCGTCCTTGCTATAGAGGTCGCAGCTGCAAAATAAAGCAGTGATTACATCATTAAGGCTGAAACCATCCTCAACCAATCTTTTGAGCTTGTCTGCCACAGCAGGCAATTTAAGCTCTTCTCTAATATAATCTGTCAGATGATGAGAAAAAAACTTCATATCTATGCTGTATACATTGTTGTTTACATAGTGACAGATTTCCTCAATAGAGTACAGTCTTTTATCTGTTCCATCCGGCACAAACGGCTTTTCCGCAAGTCTACCGCTACATATTATTACTTTTCCCATATTAACTCCCAGACTCTGTTTGTGGTAGGTACAAAGCTCCCAAAGCCCAAATCAGAGGCTTTTATGATGCAGGTATCTCTGTTTGTAAATTTAAGTGACAGCCTTATTCTAGTCAATCCTGCTTCAGCAGTGCTAATTCCCGAAAATGATATAAATCTCTGGCTGGTTTTTTTTGTAATAAAATCATTTATCTGTATACCCAGCTCATCTTCATCCTTAATAATTAGGTCAATCTCAGTTTCTGCTTCATACCACTTTAGTGCAGGCTTTAAGAGTGTAATCT
The DNA here is from genome assembly GCF_016651435.1 of Catonella massiliensis. Taxonomy (NCBI): domain Bacteria; kingdom Bacillati; phylum Bacillota; class Clostridia; order Lachnospirales; family Lachnospiraceae; genus Catonella; species Catonella massiliensis. Next base: position 1,402,153 of record NZ_JAEPRJ010000001.1, read on the forward strand.
CAGTATTTTTACCGTCCTTTACAGCCATAAGCGAAAAGCCTACTGTTGTCTTGTCCTCCTCCATCAGCACTATGTCTGTTGGTTCATCTGAGGTCTTGTCTTTTGCGGCCAGGCACGCTCCCTTAGCATATAGGTTCTGTCCTCTAAATATTCTTCTTCCCGGAGAAAGCTTCCTAAGTACTCCATCTGCCCAAGCATCTATAAAGCCTCTTCCTACCGCATATATGGTAGAAACTGTAGATTCTTCAAGAGCCATCAGAGATAGGGTATGAAACAAATTGGCACTTTCTTCCTGATTGCTTCTAACTAAGGACTTATTAAGCTTTTCAGCCTTCTCTTTTTTGCTTATTTTAGCTGTTATAGGCTCAAGCTTTTTGGATATGGTAAGTATTCTAAAGTGAAGTCCGTCTTCCTCAAGTTCAAATAAAGCAGTATCATTTAGCCAAAGCTCGATTTTCTGATTGATAGTATAGTATAAAAATGCCTCGTCATGAGTTAAAAGAATGTACTTTTCCTTCTCAAATCCCAGCTCCTTAAGTACAGCATTCATCATGAATGACATCTCTTTTGTAACTGTAGGAAAAGTAATTCCCATATATTCTATCTCGTTAAATGGATAAAAGCTATTTAGTACATTTAACAAAGCCTCAAGAAATATCTTCATCAGCTGCTTAGCCTTATAGGTCTTATCATATACCCTTATCTCTTCATAAAGGCAGGCATTTTTGATAAAATCCTGTACTTCGACAATGTCTCCTGGCTCTTCTTTGTCTAACTCATCTCCTATTATCCAGTCATTTTTACTTTTTCTGTACGCCAGTCTCGCAGGTATAAGGTATTGCTCTTCTCCTTCCCCCCTGCTGACTGATTCAGGTGAAAGAAGCTCATTATCATAATAGGTCAGCTGGACATAATCCTCGCAAATGTCCATTCCTACCAAAAGTCCTGCCTTCTCTCTCATTATCAAAACTCCTCATCTATAGTCTCTAAAGAAAATAGCTTATCTATAATCTCCTTTTCGGCTACATAATTCCTCATATATTCTTTTAATGTTTTTTCGTCTGACAAGTCCTTACATACATACATCATGTTTATCTGCGAGAATAAGCTATGCCCCAAGTCTTCCTCAAAGAGCACATCCTGCTTGATGACTAACTCGTCACTCATTATTATCTTCGGCTCATCATCACCTTTTTCCTTAATGGAGATATAATACTGCACCACTTCATCTGCAAAAACCAAAAATTCTTTTACAAAGATGCCCTGATACACATTCTTCATCCATTCTACAGTATAGCTTCTGTCTCCGCCGTTAGCAGAAGAAATGATTCTATAGTTGATGGCAACCTCATCTTCGCTGTCGGCATAGCATACCACATAGTTTGAATTTTCGATTTCAGCAGGAAGCCTGCATTTATTCTTAAATTCCTTAAAGAAAGGAAGTATAATGCCTTCTTCGGCAAGGTTTTCTACCCATACTGTGACATAATCCCTCTCCTCATCAGTTAAAAACTTCTTCTCGCTTAGGATTTTAAGATATGAAACAATGAACAACGTGCTTTTTGTCTTGTATGCCTCATCATATATGCGCTTTTCAAAGTATTTACCGACTCTTACATCCCTCACAAGCCACTTGTAGGAAACATAGGATAAAAATGCCTTACTCAAGGTCTCTTCGCCAAACTTTTCGTAGTATTCAAATATCTTATCAGACTCTACTGCAAGAGACTCAGAAAAGAGCATCTGCTGAATAACCCTTGAGATAAATTCTACATTCAGCAAATCTCTGTCCCTTAGCTCCTTGTATATAAGGTTTAGCTCAGTCACTCCACCCTCATAATTGTCTCTAAGGAAGATGATAACCTCATCATCAGCCTTTTTATCAAGCATGAGCCTGTATGCAGATGAAATTATTATACCAAAGTTTTCTTTTTTTCTTGTTTCATCTTCATCTTCTATATAGGATGAAATGACCTTAGACAGCTTTCCTGCTGCCACCATATCAAGGCCAATTATCTTAAGTGCCTGAAGCGAAAGAGGGTATACATTTCTTATCAGGGCTATATTGGCAGCATAGTCAGCTAACTTCCCGTCAACCTGATTAAAATCATAGTCATTTAATATGAGTTCAAGCTTTTCACCTTCATTGGCTTCAAAGTAGTACTCTAAGAGCTTATTTCTTATAAAATACTTGTACTCTTCTGTAACAACCTTGGATGCAAGCAGCTGCTCACAGATTTCGGTTAGGTGCTTACACTGCTTATGAAAGCGGTCATTTTCAGCAACAATGGTAAGAAGCTCCATATAGCTTCTATCTCCTGCCTCATAACAGCTATTTAAATAATCATAGTAGTTTATAAGTCTTTCCGAATCACAATATTCTTTGGCAGGATATAGGTTTCCTTCTTTATCCGCCACTACAGCAGTAGAATACTCTCCTGACACATCAGCAATAGCCACTCCGTCATTAAACTTATATGAAGAGCCAGCCATAAGTCCCCTGGTAACTATGGTAACAAACTGCATATTTGCATTTTTACATACAATTTTCTTCTTAAAAATAACTGAAGGCAGATAAGAATAATGTTCTGATAAAAAGTTGTAATCCTTAAATACCAGCTTATATACAGTTGCAAGATTGGAGCTGATTTCACCCTTTTTAATCTGTTCACTTGCAAATGAGTAGATTTGCTCCTTATATTCCCTATATATATCCTGTAAATCAGCCTCATCCTTATTCTTTATCAGGTATGAATACAGCAAGGCTTTTTTTGCGGTATTAAGTGTATTATCATACAAGAAGTATGAATATACCGAGAGTTCTATTTTCTCATCTGAATCATCTCTCATCGTTCTCATATACAGTTCGTATATTCCTGTAAGCTTGATACCTCGCTTAATACCTACTCTATACCATTCATGGTCAGTCTCATCCATGTTCTTTTTTCTTATAAGCTGGGCGCATATTGCCTGAACAACCTCTTCAACTCCCCAGTTCTTATAAACTACTTCCAAGAGCTTAATTACAAGAGGATTAAACTCTCTTAACTCATTGGCAAGGATTACAAATTTCTCTGTGACAAGTTTACCCGAGAAAAAGCCATGCTTTATAGCCCAGTTAACTACTTGAATGGAGAATGAATTTAACTTGCTAAAATAATCCGGCTGAGACTTATATATACTCCAAGCCTCCATGAGCAAAAACGGACTTTGGAAGCTCTCATTGTAAAGCTGCTCAATGAAATCCAGCCTTCTGGCTAAATTCATCTTGTATCTGCCATCCATGTGGATTAAAAAATATAATCCCGCCTGATAGCCCTTTATATTAATAAGCTTTTCTATCTCTCGTCTGTATTTATCCTTATGATCATCAGGTGCAAGCCTGTACTTGAAATAAATATAAATTAGCCTAAATAACGGTATCTGTGTATTGGTATTAAGCTTTGCAAGTTCTTCCTTTGCCTCTGCCTCATTTCCATTAATCAGATGTAAATAAATATTGACATAATCAACTATTTCCTGATTTCTCCCTGATATACCAATACCGTACAATATCGTCCGTGCAGCAGTTGTCACATTTTTAAGACTGCTTGTCCCCATACGATAGGCGTAGAATTCATCTATTAATTTTTTAGTATACTCAAATCTCTTTCTATTCGCGGCAGACTTTTCAGGCGAAATTGTTGTATTTATAAAATTAAATTCAATACAAAGATCTTCTTCAAAGGTACGGAAAATAATCCTTCCACTTGCTTTCTCAGACCTTATATACCTCGGATCTATAAATACTTCAAGTGCAAATTCTCCGTCTTCAAAGGACTCATTTGTTACTTCATTTTTATTAATTCTAAAGAACTTACCCTCCGTAATGATATCAGCCTTAACATATCCCCAGTTGCTCTTACGAATGAGCAGCTTATCCTTGATGGGAAGCCCTGAAATGTGAAAATTATAAACTGTCCTGTCAGTAGTAAGTCTAACCCTCTGCTTACTCTTAGTAAAACAGAAAAACTCCTCTAACGCCCTGTATCTGTCCTTGTTGCCAAGTAAGCCTCTGCGTATGAGTTTAAGCTCCTCCTTGTCTTTTAGAACATATTTTTCAAATTCATCACTGTAAAATATCTTTGCTGCAAGTTCAAAATTATGCTCAGCAAAAGAAGCAAACTGATAAATATTTTTGATATCCTCGCCCTCTATTACAAGCCCTTCTTCTTTAGTTTTGATGAAGTAAGGTACTGTAATTTCACCGCAATCGGTAATCAAGCGGATATTTCCGCTGTATTCATGATCAGGAGCCAATCCCCTGCCATCAAATTCAAATTTTACCTCAACTTCACAGTCTGAAAAAGTAACCTTGTCAAACTTAAAGCGATAATCATTACAGGTAACATAGCCTCTTATTTTTCTGTCACCATATTTTAATTCATCCTTATATCTTATCTTAAAAGAACCGACAGCACCTGTGTCGGTTCTAACTGATACTTCTAAAGCGGAGGGCAGCACTAATATTTCCGGAAGCTCAAAGTTAAACTTTTCTTCCGCAAAATTTTCAATCTTTTTTTCCATTAGTACCCCTCCTTACAATAGCCTTTATTTCCTATATATGATATCTTCTCTTCCCGGTCCGTTACTTACCATGGTAACAGGTACTCCAAGTTCTTTTTCTATAAACTCAATGTACTTTCTGCAGTTCTCAGGAAGTTCCTCATATTTTCTTATTCCCTTTATCTCACATTTCCAGCCCGGTAACTTTTCATATACCGGCTTAGCCTTCTTAAGCTTGGCTGTTACAGGGAAATCCTTCGTTATCTTACCATCTATTTCATAGCCTACACAAATAGGAAGTTCATCAAGATAGCCGAGTACATCAAGTACAGTTAAGCTAACCTGTGTAGCACCCTGCATCCTTACACCATAGCGGCTTGCTACAGCATCAAACCATCCCATTCTTCTTGGGCGTCCTGTGGTTGCTCCGTATTCTCCGCCATCTCCTCCTCTGTGTCTAAGCTCGTCCGCCTCTTCACCAAAGATTTCGCTGACGAATTCTCCTGCTCCAACTGCACTCGAATAAGCCTTTACAACAGCTATAATATCCTTAATCTCATAAGGAGGTATGCCCGCTCCTATAGCACCATAGGATGCAAGGGTTGAGGAAGATGTAACCATAGGATATATACCAAAATCAGGATCTTTAAGAGTACCAAGCTGTCCCTCTAGAAGAACTGTCTTGCCGGCCTTTATTGCTTCCTGTATGAAAAGTGCGGTATCGCAAACATAAGGCGCAATCATATCTCTGTACTCGTGAAGCGTCTCAAGGAGCTCTGCCTTGTCAATAGCAGGCTTGTGATACAGATGCTCTAAAAGTACATCTTTTTGTATACACACTCTTTCTATTTTTTCTTTAAGAATCTCGTCATCAAAAAGCTCTGATACCTGAAAACCAATCTTTGCATATTTATCTGAATAAAAAGGAGCTATGCCTGACTTGGTAGAGCCAAATGAGTTTTTGCCAAGTCTTTCTTCCTCATACTCATCGAACTTGATATGGTAAGGCATTATAATCTGTGCCCTGTCTGATACAAGCACCTTTGGCTTTGGCACTCCCTTTTCAATCAAAGAGTTGATTTCTTTAACCAGATAAGGAATATTGAGTGCAACTCCATTTCCGATAATACTTGTAGTATGGTTATAAAATACTCCTGATGGAAGTAAATGAAGCGCAAACTTACCATAGTTGTTGATAATAGTATGTCCTGCATTGCTTCCACCCTGAAATCTAACGATAATGTCAGATGTCTGTGCAAGCATATCTGTAATCTTACCCTTACCTTCGTCTCCCCAATTTGCTCCAACTATTGCTCTTACCATTGCCCTGTCCCTTTCTTTATAGCTATTTAGCTTTTTCTTCATCATAAGCCTGTCTGCCAAGCTCCATAGCTCCAAGTATGCCCTGATTGTCATTAAGGCTGTTTGGAACTATATAATTATCCATGTCCTTTAGTTCAGGAGTATTTAAATACCCGTTAAGTAACTTAGTAACCTTTTTTCTAATAAGCGGGAAAAGTCTGGTCTGGTTCATAACTCCTCCACCTAAGATTATTTTTTGAGGTGAAACAGTAAGTATATAATTAACCAGTGCCTGAGCTATATACTCGCTTTCAATCTCCCAAGCAAGGTCATTGTCTTCCAAATCATAGGCCTTCTTATTCCATCTTTTTTCCATGGATGGACCTGCCGCAAGACCTTCAAGACAGCTGTCATGGTATGGGCATATACAATTTCCCTTATCCTCAGGATGCTTATTTACTATGATGTGTCCCGCTTCAGGATGGAGCATACCGTGTACAAGCCTGCCTCCAATTGCAATGCCAACACCTATTCCTGTTCCTATGGTAACATACACGACTGAATCAATGCCTTTAGCACAGCCAAATACCATCTCTCCAAGACAGGAACCATTTACATCTGTATCTATTTTCATTGGAACCTTTATATCTTTTTGAAGTTCTTTGAGTAAGTCATAATGTACCCAAGGAAGCTTAGGTGTATCCAAAATCTGCCCGTAGGTAGGTGATGCAGGTGATACATCCACAGGTCCAAAGCAGCCTATCCCAAGTGCATCTATATTTTTATCTGAAAACCACTTAATAATGTCAGGTACTGTTTCTGCAGGAGTGCCTGTTGGTATTGATATCTGCTCGAATATCTCACCCTTTTCATCTCCGACACAAAGAACCATCTTTGTTCCGCCTGCTTCAAGACCACCTAGTCTCATGTTTCTTCCTCCCTGATTTATGATTGATTTTTTGACGTACACTCTTCATTATAACATTTTTTTTGGATATAATAAAGGGCAAGACGAGAATAATTTAATAATATTGTAATTAATTTTATTGCGAGAGTTATTCCCCTAATTATTGGGCAAACGCCAATCAAACTCACTATTTATAACATTTAATCTGCTGCTATTGACAAAAATTATATTTTTGGTATCATTAGAGTTATCAAAAAAGAAAGGCACAGTACAGGTGGCAAAATGATTAATAAATAATTTAATTTATGAAACTAATAACAGACTGATTTTACGGAATAAGTCTGTGTATTTCTGAATTAGATTATTTAAAATTCCCCCACGGCAGCTGTGTTATTTTTATGCTTATATCAATTACCTTTTAATATTGATGAAGTCTTGATATCAAGGCATAACATACCTCTTTAGGGCTGAATCAATTTTATACTTTCATCATAAGAGATGATAATTGATTGTGATGCCGATTATAGGATAATGGGAATATTTAGTCTGTTTCAGAAATGAAACAGGCTTTTTCATTTTAGGAGGATTATGCTACAGATAAAAAATCTAACCTTAACCCATAAAAAGGATAATCGAATTATACTAAGCGACTTTTCCTCTTCATTTAACGATGGAGATAAGGCTGTAATTATCGGCGAAGAGGGAAATGGTAAGTCCACTCTACTAAAGTGGATATATGACAAAGAGCTAATAACAACCTACTGCGATGAAGATGGAACCCTTATTAAATCCGGGGAAAAACTTGCTTATCTCCCACAGGAGATGGCGAATGAATTGCTTAAGCTAAGCGTATATGACTATTTTATGCAGTCAGATGGTTTCCTCTCACAGAGCCCAAAAGCTTTAAGCAAGATTGCCAAAGACTTTGGGCTTCCCGATGATTTTTATTACAGCGAACAATTAATGGAAACTCTGTCAGGAGGCGAAAAAATCAAAGTCTCACTTATCAGGCTTTTGCTTGAGGAACCTACAGTTCTTTTACTTGACGAGCCATCTAACGACATTGATACAGATACTCTTTGTCTTCTTGAAAATATAATAAATAATTTTAAGCATATAGTCATTTTCATATCTCATGACGAGGTATTAATTGAAAATACTACCAATATGGTGATTCACCTTGAACAGATTAAAAGAAAAACAGAAAGCAGATATACAGTAGCAAGGCTTCCATATCTCCAGTATATGGAGGAAAGGAGGCGCGATTTTAACAACCAGGAAAGAGCTGCTGAAAATGACAGGCGTCTGAAAAAGATTCGAGATGAAAAACTAAGCCGCATATACAAAAGTGTTGAACACGCACAGGCAACTATTTCAAGAAGAGACCCCGCAGGTGGACGGCTCTTAAAAAAGAAGATGCATGCAGTAAAGTCTATGGCTCACCGCTTTGAAAGGGAAGAAAGAGACTTGACTGAAAGTCCTGAACAGGAGGAGGCTATCTTTTTTAAGCTTGGAGACAGGAACTCTTTAATTCCATCCGGAAAGACAGTCATAGAATTGGAGCTCCCTAAGCTATATACCCCAGATAACAAGGTCCTCCTTGCTGAAAATATCAACTTAAATCTTCGTGGTCCTGAAAAAATCTGCATAACCGGAAAGAACGGCTCAGGAAAGACAAGTCTCATACATAAAATTGCTGAAATCTTGCTATCTAGGACTGATATAAAGGCTGAATATATGCCGCAAAACTATGAAGATATGCTTAAACTTGATATAACTCCTGTGGAATACCTCTGCCCTGATGGCAGCAAAGAAGAAAGAACAAAAATCAGAACTTTTTTAGGTTCGCTAAACTATACATCAGATGAGATGGAACACCCAATCTCTGAGCTCTCAGGTGGTCAAAAGGCGAAGATTTTTCTGCTTAGGATGAGCATATCTAAGGCTAATGTACTCATACTTGATGAGCCTACGAGGAATTTTTCTCCTCTTTCAGGCCCCGTAATCAGAAGGATGCTAAGGGAATTTCCGGGTGCCATCATAAGCATTTCACATGACAGGAAGTACATAGAAGAGGTCTGTGACAAGGTCTATGTTTTGACAAAAGACGGTCTCAGGTAGTGCTGCTAAATATTCAGGGGACTGCCTCAATAAGCGGAAATATAGCAAGATATAATAATTTTATTAAATGATGTGTATCGCATTCTTATTGTGGCAGCCCCCTGACTAGGCTTAATCTAAAGCAGTTCAAATCTATTTACCTTAGGATTTCCGAGAAAGTATCATCTTCTTTCAATTGTTGTAACATATTTCTATGGTTTTTTGGTTTCATTGTAACATAATGATCTGCTACTCCCCTCTTATCTCACTCATAAGTTTTTCACGCATCGAAGATGTCTTAAGGAGTTTTCCATACTTCTTAAGATCCACACTAGAGTGTTCCCTTATGAAATTCATACTGTAATAATTGGTCTCAAGCTCCGAGATGAAGTAAACCATTTCTGAACCTGAAGCCACGACAAGTTCCTCGCTGTCATCAGATGGCGTGAAATACTTTTCCATAAAATTAATAGCATTGGAAAGTGCCTTCTCAGCCTTTTCTGTGGTGGCAATTACTAGAGCCTTCTCTTTAGCAAAAAACTCAGACATATTAGTGGCAAATTCTTCTTCTGAAAGCCCCTCAGTCAGTGCTACAAGCTCAGACAGCTTACTTATAGTCTTAATATAAATCTTATCCTGCACCTTGTCTAAGGCCCTGCCAAGAGTAAGCTTCTCGTACTCTTTCCTTTCATCCTCGTAGAGCTCACATACTGTCTTATAGCCCTCTTCCTCCTTAGCCCTTTTAAGCACATTAAATAGCCTTTTTAGATATTCCTCTTCTCTGTAAGTCTTTATAAAATAGTTATTAAGTCCCGAAAGCATCATAGAAATAACGCTTATTTTCTCATCAAAGCCAGCTTCTTCATAGCCTGGAAGTTCAGCTGAAATATCTCCATTTTCAAGTATATCTTTTATCCTATATTTATTCTCATATTTATGGAAAAGCTCAAGGAAGTTGACAAAGTCTATAGCTATTCTCTTATCCTTTATAAACTCAAGAGCTACCTCATTAGATATATCAAAGCCCTTTCTCTCATATCCCCATAAAAGCACAGAGAAATCCTCCCATCCCCTTGGAGTAACTATTCTCTTTCCTTCAACCGTAGTCTCCATGTGGTAGAAATTTTCTTTTTTAATCTCTAGGAAACTCATTATAGCAGGATGAACTCCCTGCTTTATCGCATAATTCTTCCATACGCTATATTCTGCTTCAATTGTTATCTGTCTTATTCTATCCAGGGTAACAGTATCAAACTCCCTTACAGACTTATTATAGCCAGCAGGATTGCCCGCAGTAACTATAATCCAGCCCTTAGGTACACTGAAGTTGCCAAACTTCTTCTCCTGAAGGAACTGAAGCATCATAGGCGCAAGTGTCTCTGATACACAGTTAATTTCATCAAGGAAAAGTATTCCCTCCTTAATGCCTGTCTTTTCTATGCTCTCGTAGATACTTGCAATAATCTCGCTCATAGTGTATTCAGTGGTAGAATACAGCTTACCGTCATATTCCCTCTCTTTTATAAAGGGAAGACCCACTGCACTCTGCCTCGTATGGTGGGTAATGGTATATGACACAAGGGCCACACCTTCCTCTGCTGCCACCTGCTCCATAATCGCAGTCTTACCCACTCCCGGAGGTCCCACCAAAAAGAGTGGTCGCTGCTTCACCTGGGGCATCAAATAATTGCCCATCTCATCCTTTTCCAAATACAACGCTAAAGTACGCTTAATCTCTGTCTTAGCCGCTTCTATATTCATCTTTTTACCTTTCTAAACATCCATCACCAAATGCATTGCCCATACCGGAAACTCTCCACTCATATAAGGGAATTTCCCATCAGGATAAGCAGTCTCGGGAAACACAAAAACTACATCATACTCAGGCTTTGCTTCAGGATAAATACCATATCCGTCTGTAAAGTAAATTAATCCAGAAGGCTTACTCATTCTACCCTCTTTTACTTCATCAGCTATATAGCTAAAGGCAACTCTAAAGTCTGTGCCTCCCCTCCCGATAATTTCAAACTCTTTTATATAATGCTCAAGTTCTTCTTTATTATGTAGTACCTTAACATCCTGAATCTGATTGTCACATTGAATAATAACACATTCTCTGGTAATACCAAAATCCTCAGTAACACTTTCTTCAGTCAGGATATTCACAGTCTCTTCAAGGAAGGCAGTCACAATCTCCCTGCTTACCGATCCTGAGGTATCTATAACAACCACAAAATTTTTAACTGCTTCCGAAACCCTGTATTCCGGCTCCTCTATAAGAGGCATATTCCCATAAAGCCTAAGTCCATAGTTATAAAATCCATAGTCAAAGGTCTCAAAATCAAGCTTAATCTCTTCCACAGGCTCCTTAAACTTTCTGAGGAAATCAGTATAAGATACCTTTTCCCTATTCCTTGTCACAAGACTTTGATACAGCCTTGTATTTTCTATACCTATACTCCTTGAATATGTCTCAATCTCCGTCTGGATTTTAGTACTTACATCCTTCCAAAGCTCTTCCTCTCTCGCATTATCTTCCTGTTTATCGTTTTTAGCCTCTTTATCATCATTATTTTCATTATCCCAAAGCGAATGGTCATCCACCTTAAAGTAATTCTCAAGAGCAAGTATATCTTCTTTATTCTTCTTTAAATAGTCATAGATGTATTCTGCAGAAAATATCTTACACTCCCTTGCTATCCTTACCTCAGCTTCTTCCTTAAGAGGTGGAACAACCATAGTTACGCTTTTGGCTTCCATTTCATCTATAATCCCCTCCACCATAATATCGCAGGCAAGGTTCCACAAATCCTCATCCCTCTTCTCCCTTTTATACATATGTCCAAAGAGGCAGTGAAGTACGCTGTGAAGATAGGCTCTATTGATAATGAGAGGATTTTCCATATACTTCTCAGCAGCCATCATTGGCAAAAAATACAGCTTTCCGCCATCTGTAGCGAGGAAGTCCACCCTCATATCCGCTACTATCTCCAGTCCGTCAATAGCTAAGTAGAGGTATCTCATAGACAGGTAGAGTTCATTTTTTGCGGCGTTAAATATCTTTAGTCCAAGATTCTCCCATTCTTTATTACTTCTTCCCATTTTATATTTCCATATCCATTATGCTTGTTTTCTTAAACTTCTTGTTTCTATATTCAATCATAATATTGACACCCTCTGCAAAGTCTGTCTCGCAAAAGAAATCACAGGCCTCATCTGCTGCCTCCCTTGTGTCAAATATTCCCACATCGATATAGGCTGTAACCGAGGCGCTGTCTTTATTTTTTGCGGCATCATCTAAAAGAGCTTTTTTATTGTTTACCAAAAACTCAAGGTACTCAGCCCTTTTTTCATCTTTAAGCTCTACAGGATATATAAGCCTTGCTTTGCATACCATAATCGCCTCATTTAAGTCCATTGAGTATTTTTGAATGGTAAACAGCCCATCGTATTTCATATAGTCTATTCCTTCTCTGCCTACACATTCCCTGTAATTCATCCCCGCACCGTGCATGATTTCAGCCACTATTTTCGCTCCTACATTATCCTGAAATTCAGGTTGAAAATGCGGAAAAAACAATTCATTACCATACACCGAAACCATCACAGATTTTGACATAGCTAATAGTATTTCCTTAAGCCCTCTAAGACTTCCTCCTGCCCTTTTAACCTCTATATAGTCAAGCTTGCTGCAGTTACGAAAAGCTCCGTCACCAAAGCTTTCTATTTTGTCATAAAATACAATTTTGCGTAGATTTCTACAGTTGTAAAAAGCGTTATTTCCTACTTCTTCTACATTCTCGGGGAGACTAACCTCAGTTAGCTCTCTATGTTCCTTAAAAGCGTAGGCAGCCACCTTCGTTAGCTCTCCTTCGCCTTCATAGACAGCCTCTTTTAGTTCAGCCACATTGTAGTTACTTCCCAAATATTTATTTAATATCATATCAAACCCTTAATCCTGTTCCATATACCAATCTGAAACGCATCATAAGCTTTGTCTCCTACATACCAAGCAGGCTGTATCACCGCTACAGCAATCAAAAGCCATTTTGTACTTACCTGTGTTAGGAAGAGCGTAGGGAATATTAGAACAAGAGGTACAGTGAGCAGGTTAAATACTGCTAATTTTGAAAGAAAATACAATAGGTTTGATCTTTTGGCATCTTTAATCTCACCCTTTGTCATAAGTTCCCATATTGCCTCTCTTGCAAATATATATATTTCCACTACCACATACGTGATTATCTTTGTTTTATCCGGAGCTATGAAAAATGCAAGAGCAATGGATGCAGCCAAATATGCTCCTCCCATCTTAAAGCCTGACTCTCTTATCACCACTCCCACAAAAAATCCGGACAGGCTTAGCAAAAAAAGCGTACTCATACCGAATACGCCTTCAAGTATCACCAAAACCATAGAAACAGCAAGGCAAAGCCCTGCATAAACTAATTGTTTTACATTTACATGCATGAGCACAAATCTCCTCCCATACACTCACAAAGTGAATCAGCTAACCATAGCTTACAACACAGGTCAGTTGCATCATCAAATCCACTTCTACCACCTCTATACACGTTTCTTACCTCGCCGTATCTGTTGCCCTGAAAGCTTAGACGGTTGACAAGATTCTGATATTCTATGTTGTTTGGCTCCATAGATACTGCCATCCTTGCATACTCCATACCACGAAGGTTATTGCCAAGTCCCACCTGAGCAATTGCGCTATAGTAATACCATTTTGCATTTCTGTTAGGCATAGAATCAAGCAGGCTTAAAGCCTGACTGTAGGCTCTTCTGCCAAGAAGATTGTATACCTCAGCCATTTCACCGCTCTCGCTGTTATTATATCCGTTATTGTTGTAATTACCTGCATAATTATAGTCTCCGTTTTTTTCCTTCATAATGGCATCATAAGCTTCCTGAACCTGCTTAAACTTTTCTTCTGCCAATGATGAAAGAGGATTCCCAACATAAGAATCCGGATGATATTTCCTGCTAAGTTCTTTGTAAGCTTTCTTTATTTCATCAATACTTGCATTCCTTGATACTCCAAGCACTTCATATGGATTCATTCTCAGACCTCCTGTCAAACTTTTTCCACACACCATCATACAATATATTTCTCAAAATGTCGACATCTTTTATAAGTGGCAGCCTTTCAAATGATGCAGCACACTCACTTATTGTCATCTCAAGCATATATTTCACATTTTCCTTAAAGTCCTTATCTTCATAAATCTTCTTAAAAGGATTATAATTCCCCCTTTTTATGTCATCCTCTACATCTTCATACGCATCCATTATATATATAAATTTGCCTATGAAAAAGCCTATTCTTCTCAAATCTTCTTCCCAATTATCCTTTTCATATACGAATATTTCTGCCATTATCCTGCCAAATGTAGCAGCTGCTTTCTCTATGTCATAATCCTCTGCCTCTTCAATTCTGCTTAGGTTATCAAGCTCTTCTCTAATTACATTTGTCTGCCTTTCATACATACCTATGGCCCTTTTATAAGCATTCTTATATGCCAAAAGCCCTGCAGCCGCCTTAAGCTTCTTCTCATCCTTATAGTCATCATCAAAATGCTCGTAAGCCAGGATGATATTCATATCAGCAGCATACTCACTAAACTTATTCGTAATTACAGGCTTTTTTTTAAGAGGATGTACCAGGCAGCGTTTACTTACTATAGCTGAGTCAGGCTCATATAATGACGTAAGCAGGACTATGAGAAACGTCATATCATAGGAGAGCGAAAATCTTCCGCTTACGCCGTATCTTTCTCCCAAAGTCTCACAAAGCCCACAGTAAAAGCCTTGAAACTCATAAATTTCCTTAAGCCTCAGCTCCATCTTATTAATATTTACATATCCGTACATAAATCTCCAAATACAAAGCTTACCGTTAAAGTTATAAATCTCCGATTTAACTGACAATATAAGATTAAACCTTATATCAATCAAAGTCAATTAAATCGAAGACTATTAATCTTAAAAATATTTTAAAATACTTACAAAACTCTTAACTAAAAGTATCCTTTACTTTTTCTTAGGAACAAGCTTTTCCTTACCACCCATATATGGTCTTAGTACCTCAGGAATGTTCACGCTTCCATCTTCATTAAGATTATTCTCAAGGAAGGCAATGAGCATACGAGGTGGAGCAGCAACAGTATTGTTGAGTGTGGTTGCAAAATAATTGCCACTCTTGTTACGTACTCTTATACCAAGTCTTCTGGCCTGAGCATCACCGAGATTAGAACAGCTTCCTACCTCAAAATACTTCTGCTGTCTAGGACTCCATGCCTCAACATCAACTGACTTAACCTTGAGGTCAGCAAGATCGCCTGAACAACACTCTAGAGTTCTTACAGGAATATCAAGACTTCTGAAGAGGTCTACAGTATTCTGCCACATCTTATCATACCACTTCATTGCCTCTTCGGGTTTGCATAATACAATCATTTCCTGCTTTTCAAACTGGTGGATACGATAAACTCCTCTTTCTTCTATACCGTGAGCACCTTTTTCCTTACGAAAACAAGGTGAATAACTGGTAAACTTAAGCGGAAGGCTCTCTTCATCAAGCATCTGTCCAATAAAGCGTCCTATCATAGAATGTTCGCTTGTTCCAATAAGATAAAGATCTTCACCTTCAATCTTATACATCATGGCATCCATTTCAGAAAAGCTCATTACTCCTGTCACTACATTGCTCCTAATCATAAAAGGAGGTACGCAGTAGGTAAATCCTCTATCTATCATAAAGTCCCTTGCATAGCTTAGTACAGCTGAGTGAAGTCTTGCGATGTCACCTATAAGGTAATAAAATCCATTACCTGCAACCCTGCCTGCACTATCAAGGTCAATACCCTCAAAGCTCTCCATAATCTGAGTATGATAAGGTATCTCAAAATTAGGCACCTTTGGCTCGCCGAACCTCTGAACCTCTACATTCTGGGAATCATCCTTACCAATAGGCACGCTTTCATCTATTATGTTAGGTATAGTCATCATTATTTTCTTGATTTTCTCATCAAGTTCAGCCTGCTCTTTTTCCATAGACTCAAGCTCTTCGGCATCGGCTGCGACTCTCCTTTTTAGCTCCTCAGCATCGTCCTTCATTCCTTTAGCCATGCAAGCTCCAATCTGCTTACTTAGCTTGTTCTTTTCAGCACGAAGGCTGTCTCCCTTTGTTTTTAATTCTCTAGATCTCTCATCAAGCTCAATCACTTCTTTTACCAAAGGAAGCTTTTCATCCTGAAATTTATTTCTGATGTTCTGCTTAACTACATCCGGGTTCTCTCTGACAAATCTGATATCTAACATAATGCCACTCCTATAAAGTATATTTTTTAATACAGCCTAAAACACCTTAAACCCTATAACAAGCAAGCTTGCACAGGGCTTAAGAATATTATTAAGTTTTAGCAAAGGTCAAAAGAAACTAAATATTTCTCATAACCTGAATTGCTTTTCTTGCTATAAGCAAGTTGCCATGTTCCATCAGGAAGGCTTCAAGTGTAGGCACATTATTTATCTTTGCCCCATAGTCAATGGCCGAAAAACAAATCTTCGCATACGAAAGCATTGACATCGAGGCCTTATGCACTACCAAAATAAAGCCGTCATCCACCTTATACAGATCGCTTTTTATAGGTCTGCCATAAGAGATAGACTTTGCATATTCAGTTATATCATCAAGTGTGTCAAAATGCAATACTGTAGTTGTTTTTTCTCCATCCAACCCAACGA
Organism: Catonella massiliensis; assembly: GCF_016651435.1. Lineage (NCBI taxonomy): Bacteria > Bacillati > Bacillota > Clostridia > Lachnospirales > Lachnospiraceae > Catonella > Catonella massiliensis. The sequence continues at coordinate 1,418,765 of NZ_JAEPRJ010000001.1, forward strand.
TTGAATCGGTAATCAGCTTTTCCGGAGACTTCTCCTCATCTTCCTTACTTTCTCTAAGGGCCCCCATTTCACTGATGAACTGACGGAGTTGGTCAACCTGTGACATCTTCTTAAACAATGATTCAAGTCTGTCTGCCATACCGCCTTCCATAGCATCCTCAGCACCTGCATCGGTTATGGTTATAGATACTTTTCCGCCCGGCATCTGCATTATCCCAAGAGTTACCATACCGCTTTGGGAAACATTTCCAACTTCTGCGCCTGCTTTTTCAAGTAGTTCTTGGATAAAGTCAGAAACCTGATCGTTTTGTTCAATAAAGTCATCAATGCCAATTCCGTACTCTTCCAAGTCTTCAGTTGTAAGAATACATCTGACTGTTGCCTTATTTAACCTTATAAATTTCATTCTTTACCTTTCTTTACTTGATAGTTAACTAACACCTCTTGTTCCACTTATAATGACACATTTTATAAGTTTTTTCAAGATATTTTAAACGACAATACTACTTAATTAGCTATAAAATCAGAATTCTTATTTTTCCTCTTAACCGGTATTACAACTTTCTCCTTATCTTCATTTTTTATCTTTTTATTTATCTCCTTAAAAAATCCCTTATTATTAGGATAGAACGAGAGTCCAAGTGCTTCTTTTGCAACATCAGTAACTGTGTCTACAAGTACTATCTCAAGTGATTTCTTAGTTGACTCAGGTACATCAATAAGGTCCTCTTTATTTGACAGCGGTATGAGTACCTTCTTTATACCGGCTCTTTCTGCCGCCATCAGCTTTTCAGGAAGCCCTCCTATAGGAAGAACCTGTCCCCTTAGAGATATCTCTCCAGTCATTGCAAGCAGAGAATCTACTTTAATACCAAGCACCAACGAAATTATTGCAGTAAACATAGTTATTCCTGCAGATGGACCATCCTTTGGTACCGAGCCTGAAGGCACATGGATATGTATATCTTTATCTCTAAAATCTATTTTCTTGTCAAATAGTAAAGACTTTACCAGATTTACCGCTATTGTGGCAGACTCTTTCATTACATCTCCCAGTTGACCTGTTATTACAATCTGCCCTGTTCCTGCAAATGCTGTCGTTTCTATAAAGAGGATTTCTCCTCCTGCCTGTGTCCAGGCAAGGCCAGTCACTACGCCTGGAATATTGTGCTTAAGTACCTTATCGTGAAGAGCCTTTTTATTGCCAAGTAGTTTAGGAAGATCTCCTTTCTTTATAACTACCTTTTCAACTTCTTTTTCAAGAATCTTAACTGCTGCCTGCCTCATCAGCTTGTCAATCTGCTTCTTAAGCCCTCTTACTCCGGCTTCCATAGTGTAATTGGCGATTATGTTCTTAAGCACTGAATCAGATATTCCAATATTTTTCCTTAAGAGTCCAGTCTCTTCAAGAGACTTTGACATAAGGTGCTCTTTAGCAATATGGAATTTCTCTTCCGCAGTATAACCAGAAAGCTCTATTATCTCCATTCTGTCAAGGAGTGGCTCACTCATCTCATCTATGCTGTTAGCAGTACAAATAAATAACACCTTAGAGAGATCATAAGGCACATTCATATAATGGTCTGTAAAGGTAACATTCTGCTCAGGATCAAGCACCTCAAGAAGTGCGCTCTCAGGGTCGCCATTGAAGCTTCCATATCCTAGCTTATCTATTTCATCAAGGACAATTACAGGGTTGTTTACACCTGAGCGCTTAATGCTCTCCATTATGCGTCCCGGCATTGCGCCTACATAGGTTCTTCGATGTCCTCTTATCTCAGCCTCATCCTTTATACCTCCAAGGCTGATTCTTATATACTTTCTACCAAGCGCCTCAGCTATAGCCTTACCCATACTGGTTTTCCCGGTTCCCGGTGCACCGGTAAACAAAATAATCGAGCCTGCATTTTGCTTCTTAAGTGCCATTACCGCAATCTGCTCGGTAACTCTTTCTTTAGGCTTCTTAAGGCCATGATGGCTCTTGTTGAGTATTTCCTTTGCCTTTTTGATATCTATTTCCTGCTCTTCTTCAGGCTTCCAGCTAAGGGCAGTAACAAACTCAAGATATTCAAGTGTGGAGCCATATTCGTGGTCATCACTTCCCATCTGTCTAAACTTGTTAAATACCCTGTCTATCTCAACTTTAACCTCTTCAGGAAAGCCAGCTTCTTCTATTTTACTTTCAAGCCTCTTTACATCCGAGAGTTCATCCTGATTATATTCGGAAAGTTCGTCATTAAGCAGTTCTATCTGCCTCCTAATCATACTTTCTCTGTAATTATCACCCTGCTTATCCTGGATTTTCTTGTTAATATCTACCTGAAGTTCAACAAGATCCCTGTACTTAAGCATCGCCTCAGAGATAAGATGGTATCTCTCCATAAGCGAGTCGGTTTCAAGCATTGCATATTTCTCTTCCACGGTTAAGTCTGTATAAGGCCCTACTATGCTTATGACTTCGTTGACATTATCAAGCTTTTCAGAAAAACGCATAGCCCAGCTTCCCCACTGAAAATACGAAGAAATCTGCGCAAGATTCTCTAAAACCATATTAAATACGGCTCTTTGCTCTCTCTCATCTATATCAGCCTCGTCATAGATAATCTCATACTCTGCGTTCAGAACCTCTCTGTTTGCTACAAGGTTAACTACCTTTACCTTTATTTCAGTTCTTACAGCCATTATCAAATCGCCATCAGCATTTCTAATTCCCTTAATAACTCCTGTTAATCCTATAGGATAAAAATCCTCTGCTCTAAGTTCTTCTCTAGTCTTCTCTTCCTTAAGTGGTAAAAGTATTACTGTATCTTCTACCTTTAATGTGCTTTTTTCCCTGTCTGTAAGTGAATCTGGCTCGAGATTGTACTGCACGTCAGGTAAAATTATTGTATTGTAAATAGGTATAACTAACATCTTACACCTCCATTCTTATTTTAGTTTATAGTTATAACGCGGATGCCACTGACTACTGTGTCAGTTTATAAAATGATATCATTTGACAGTATTTTGTCAAGTTTTTAAGTATAATTAGTTATTTTCAACTTCTTAATAAGTATATCATATAATTGTGTTTTTACTGTGATAAACTGGTATTTTTCAAGTATATTCTTACATTAATGCAAATACCGATAAGCCAAATACTGAGCCTATCGGTATTAACACAGATTATCAAGTGTTTTGACAATCATATCATTATATACAATTGTGATGTTATCTTATTGGATAGCAATATCCATCAAGTTATAATATTATCTCTTGAAATCCTCTCCTGTAAGCAGCTTGAACGCTTCTTTATACTTCTCTATTGTCTTCTCTATTACGTCCTCAGGAAGAAGATAATCACTGTCAGGATTAGCTTTAAGCCAGTCTCTTACATACTGCTTATCATAAGAAGGCTGTCCTGCTCCCACCTTGAAGCCCTCAAGAGGCCAGAATCTGGAGCTGTCTGGAGTGAGCATCTCATCACCTATAACGATATTGTCATTCTCGTCAAGACCAAACTCAAACTTGGTATCTGCTATTATAATACCCTTTGAAAGTGCATAGTCAGCACATTTCTTATAGAGAGCTATAGTTGCATCTTTAAGCTTTGATGCATACTCCTCTCCCTTACCCGGAAACTCCTTTTCAAGTACATCAATACTCTGCTCATAAGATATATTTTCATCGTGAAGACCTATCTCAGCCTTTGTACTTGGTGTATATATAGGCTCAGGGAGCTTTTCTGACTCTTTAAGTCCCTCTGGAAGCTTTATACCACAAACCGTTCCATTTTCCTTGTAGCTTGCCCAGCCGCTTCCTGTGATATAACCACGGACTATGCACTCAAGCGGAAGCATACGAAGCTTCTTAACCTTCATGCTGTTACCTGTAAATTCAGGCTTTCTAAAAAACTCAGGCATATCATTTACATCTACACTTAACATATGGTTAGGAAGAATATCCTTTGTAAAATCAAACCAGAATTTTGACATCTGAGTAAGAATGGCTCCCTTATCTGATATCTTATTCTTTAATATGTGGTCAAATGCCGATATTCTATCAGTTGCAACCATAATTAGGCTGTCACCGATATCATAAACCTCTCTAATCTTTCCTTCTTTAACAGGAGCATACTCTTTCATAATCATCCTTCCTTTCATAAGTAGACTTTAATAATAATCTATGATTATACTATATCACTTATAAGTGCAAATATCCATATCAGTAATTATTATATTTATCTCGGTTACTTTTTACAATATCTAATAAAGCTAAATATAATATAAAATTTGGTATATTATCGTTTGGACTTATAGAAAAAGATATTCAATTAACTTATATCATTATCACATCAAATCCCGTTAGTTTTGACACTTAGACTAAACTAGTGTATTATATTCTATCGAAAGCTTTTTCAACCAAGCTTAATAATAGATATAGATTAGTCAAGGGGAATAATGAAGATGAATAATAAGAGGTTTGAGATTTATTTCTTTTTGTTTGCCATCGTATTACTTTTGTTAATAGGCATAAGGTTTGGCGGGCTGACACCCTTTAACATAGGAATTTGTCTTGTGTTACTTGTACTTGCACCCATCCTCACAAAGATACTCGGAAAAAAATATGGAACCGAAGCTGTAGCCGAGAGCAAAATGCAAAAGGTTGAAGCTATCTCAGAGGAAGCGCTTACGGCAAAGATAACTGCACTTTATACAGGAAGAGGGTTTGCACTTGAGCCATATGAATCTGAATTCCCAGGCAGCCATTTTGTCTGTACAAGGGAAGGGACTAGAAATGGAGAGTCATTTACAGAAAGAGGTGCAGTACTTATAATAACTACCGACAATGTGATTGATATCAGTGATTTTAACAACTTTCTGACTGAAATGAAGCAAAGAGCCTGTACTCAGGGCATGATGATAACCACCTCCAGATTCTCACCTGAGGTCATTGATGCGGCTAAGGAAGCACTGGTTACACTATGGAATAGGGAGGACCTTAGAGATAATTTGAACTTGTGATTAATTACCAAAATGCAATTTTTGCTTGTAATATGCTCACAAGAGAATATATTATCTTTTCAACCACACATTATGTATACAGTGAAGAAAGCCTTGTCACCTCCTAGTGGCAGGGCTTTCTTCCGGTTTCAATTAGGCATTCTTTTTCTTGAGGAAGGTATCTTTGATATTCTTCCAAATCATGAATATAATAAGCACTGCTCCTACATAGCCATTTAATACATAAATATAATTTACAAGAACCTTAAATGGGAGGAAGAGTCCTACTACCAAACCAACAACTGCCAGCACTATAGTAAGTATCTTAAACTGACTTGTACCCTCTTTAGCAAATCTTGAAGCAGGATTGTAAAGTAGAGGCACTGCTGTTGTATAAATACCTGCAAATACAACTACTGCAAAAATAGATGAGAATGGCTTCCAGATCTTCATTGCAAGAATAAGGTTAGGAATAGCTGCATTCCATACATAAACGCTTCCGTCAGCACTTGGAGTATTGATATTTGAAATCTGTGCGAAAGAAACAAGGATGATAGCTATACAAACTGCAAGAGTACCACCGATGATACCATAGTTAAGGTTCTTCTTGGTGTTCTTTGCTCCAAGAGCAGCTGTAAAGCTTGCAAACCAAAGAAGAACGAAACCAGCGTATGAAAGACCTGAAGCAAGCCAAGTTGAACCTGCATTCTTGATTGTCTCACCATCTTTAGCACCTTCAAAAGTACCGTTTGCGATGACATCCAGACCAGCCTGAATATTGCCTCCATCTCTTATAACTGTTAAAACACCGATAGCTATACAAAGTACAACTATGATAGGACCAACTATACCAATTGCATCTACAAGTGAATTAAGTCCGCCTATAACCGTAATAGTAGTAATTACAACCAAGATTACTGCACCTACCCAAAGAGGAAGGTTATATTCCTGATTAAGAGTTGAAGCTGCACCACCAACCATTACCCAAAATGACATGTAACAGAATATTGTTGAATAATAGTCACAGAAAGTACCTACATACTTTCCGCAGTAATACTTGTAAATATCATTTGACTTCTCAAATTTTTCTTCAGCTCCAGCCTTAGCAAAGTTATAATTGTAGTAAAGGAAAGCTACAAAGAAAACAAGCAAAGCCAAAAGTCCTTTAACACCATAAGCTGTATAATACTGAATGATTTCCTGACCGGTTGCAAAGCCTGAACCAATCGTAAAGGCAATAACAGCACCAGCAAGAATTATAACTCTTTTCCAACTTACTGCATTATTATCTTGTCCCATATTTTATACCCCACTATGTAATTATTTAAATAATTGCGTCTCCGAAAAGCAGATTAATCAAATCCAACCGACCTCCCCTCAAACTATCACAGCTGGGACTGAAACTGTCTGCAGGCCAAAATACGGATACACGGATTCAATTAACAAAACAGCCCGGATTCTACGATACAACCTTTATAAGATTATGTTCATATCTATAAATCCGGGCCTATATCATTTTAATTAGAAGTTGTCAGTTTCAAATACAGTCTGCTCTGTAACAGGTGTCTGTAAAGTTTTAAGAGCTCTTCTAACCATTCTCTTACGAATCTTCTTGGAATCAACCTCACCCTGTGTAGGATCTCCAAGTGGATAAGGAATACCAACACCAGGAATGATTCTGTTAGCACCAATTGTAAGTGAAATAGGAACTACTGTAGCCATATGTACTACCGGAATACCATATCTCTCGATACCTTTAACCATCGTTGCACCGCAACGTGTACAGGTGCCTCACGTGCTGACAAGAATAACAGCGTCTACGTGGTCATCAACAAGTATCTTACCAATCTCAGTTCCCATCTTTGCAGCAGAACCTGTAGCGGTACCTGTACCTGTTGTGGTAAAGAATGTATTGTAAAGCTCGCCAAACTCTCCGTCAGCTTCCAGCTCTCTAAGTACATCAAGAGGTACTACAAGGTTAGGATTCTCCATAACAAACTGTCTGTCGTATCCACCATGTATTGTTGTAAAATCCTTTGGTGAAAGTGACTGCATTCCTTCGATTGAATATGCTCCATACTTGGTAGCATTTGAAGACTCAATGTGATCAGGGTTGCCCTGTGGAACCACACCACCGGATGTAACGATAGCAATCTTAGCTTTCTTTATATCCTTAACAGGAGCTGCCGGATCAACTCTATCAAACTTAGGCATAGGAAGGTCTGTAGTAAACTCCTCGCCCTTCATCTTCTTAACAAGCATCTTGATAGCTCTTGCAGAACCTCTTTCCTCTGCAAAGTAGTTAACACGGATACCTCTCTCGTGATAGCCTTCTTCAACAGGTCCTAAAATCTCTTCACCTGTAGCAAGCTTCTTGATAAGAGTAGCAAGATTACCGACAGACTTCTTCATTGTAGCTGCAGAATTACCTGTCTTAACTGTAATAATATCCTTACGGAACATATCAACGCCAGGATTCTCCTCATAAGAAGCTGTAATAACCTTACATCCAAGTCTTTCTTCAACAGCCTTACAGATAGTACCACAGGCAACACCGTAACGGCCTGCGTTAAATGATGGGCCTGCTACGAATACGTCAGGATTGTATTTCTTAACCATTTCAACTATTATATCAGTTGCTGTGTCAAGATTTTCTCCGAAATAGTTATCACCACAGATTACCGTAGCTACTATCTGATAGTCATCGCCAAGCTCAGCCTGAAGCGCCAAACCAGGTCCAATAACTTCTTCTCTTACTTCCGGCTTAAAGTCGGCTTTGTCTTCACCACCGATGCCGGCAAAGAACTGGTTTATATAATGTACAATTTTATACTTTGCCATCTCATTTCCCTCCATAATTATTAATTAATAGCCTCTTGCTGCAAGCGTATTGAATCCGTTAGCAATTGTAGAAGCAATGATAATCTGAATCTCAGCCTCAAATGAGCCATCTGGGTTAACGCATCCAGCCCATCCACCAATCTGATTCTCGATATAATCCATAGTACCGATTATCTTGTCCATCTTAGGGAACTGTAATGTCATATTACCCTGTCCACAAGATGCAAGAGCATTTGCCTCATCGCAAACGTCTGCAAGAGACTGGCTCTTTCCGTCTTTTCCAGGGAATTCATCTGTTATAAGAACAACGTCTACACCCTTTCTCTGAACCTTCTTACAGTTCATCATAAGGTCTGTGTCAGGGTTACCATAGCCTTCCTCTGTAATAAGAACACCGTCAAGTCCCATCCACTCAGCGAGCTTTGCTACCATATCAGAATGTCTTTCCTTATCAGCAAGGAATACGTTCTCATTGGTTAAGATAACGCCCATAAAGTTTATGTCTTTTCCGTGATGCTTGAAGCAATCTTCAATAACAGGATTGTGGAAATGATGATATGTTGTAACCTTATCACAAGGAGCAACGCAGTTACCGGATACGATAGCACCGTCCATAATCTCCTGTGGATACATATAGGTAGGAATGAACTGCTTAGCATCTACTCCGTAGTAATATGTGTCATGGAGAAGTCCCTGTGACTGAAGCATGTGAACGTAACCAACCTTTGGAAGATCAGGATACATTGCAGCCTGCTCAAATATAGGCTTTGTCTCAAATGTCTCAAGTGTATCAGGCTCAACTTCTTTTCCTGCCTCCCCAAGATAAGCAGCAACCTTAAGACCTGCCATACGGCCCGCCTTCTCATATACGTGAGTCTCTAATCCTTCCTGAGGCTCGATTACTACACAAAGGTTAACTGTTTTTGAGAATGGGCAGTAATCAGCAGCAACGCCGCTCATATCGATTACACCTTCCTGGAAACCAACAATTCTTCCTACAGTAACCACACAGCAGCCATCAAGAGCATGGGTTCTTCCTTCACCAACTGTAGGACTAACTTTTCCGATAACACCAGGGAAGATGTTGCCGCCACCGCTTACTTTTACTCTTGGCTCAATTACATCCTTAACAGGAGTAATTCTTGTCTTCTCTCCCGGTCTTGCGATATCAAGCTTGCAGCCTTTGAGCTTATCGTCTTCAAGAACAAGCTTCTCTACTTCTTCTTTATTAACGTAGAGAACGTGATCTTTTACATAAGTCTTGTCTGCGAACTGGATATCATCGATTCTGATTTTTCCAAGTTCCAATTTCATAGGTAAATCCCTCCTTATATAATTTTAGTAATCACGATAACTTATTTATAAAAATAAAAAATATTTGATTGATACAAATAATTTTTTATCGCGATAACATCTTGCTAAAAAAAATTAATTCTTAGACTTCCGTTATCTTATATAATCATGATAACTTGTGACATGTATATAATATACAATTTTTTATAAATTTTCAAGCATTAATTGTTAATTAATCCAAGTTTGGCAATTTAACGAAATCACCCCACGAAAACCGCATATTTCCGTAGGGTGATTCTTAAATTTTTGTGCAATTTTTACAATAAATCGTCTTATTTATTGCTTTTATCTATAAGTGAACTTAGGATTCCAACTACTTAATTGTATAAATCAGGCCTCTTTTTTCTTTAAAAAAGTATCTTTGATATTCTTCCATAACATAAATACAATGAGTAATGCTCCTACATAACCATTTAATACATAAATATAATTTACAAGCATCTTAAATGGTAAGAAGAGTCCTACTATAAGGCCGATAATAGCAAGCACAATTGTAAGTATCTTGAACTTAGGTGTACCCTCTTTAGCAAATCTTGAAGCAGGATTGTAAAGAAGAGGCACAGCTGAAGTATAAATACCTGCAAATACTATTACAGCAAAAATAGCTGAAAATGGTTTCCATACCTTCATTGCAAGAATGAGATTTGGAATGGCTGCATCCCATACATGTATGCTTCCATCTGCATTAGGTGTATTGATATTGGCTATCTGTGCAAAAGAAATAAGCGCAATAGCAACGGATACTGCAATTGTTCCACCTATTATACCATAATAAAGATTCTTCTTGCTATTCTTTGTACCAAGTGCTGCCATAAAGCTCGCAAACCAAAGAAGAGCGAAGCCTGAGTAAGAAAGTCCAGATATAAGCCAGTTAGGACCTGCATTTTTAATGGTCTCACCTGCTTTTGCTCCTTCAAAGGTTCCATTTTTAATAGCATCAAGTCCTGCCTGGATATCACCACCATCTCTAAAAAGAGTAATGATACCGATTGCTATACATATTACAACTATAATTGGTCCAACTAATCCTATCGCATCTACCAAAAATTCAAGTCCGCCTGCAACAGTAATAGCGGTTAAAGCTACTAAGATTACAGCTCCTATCCAAAGAGGAAGTCCATATTCCTGATTAAGTGTTGAAGCTGCACCACCTACCATTACCCAAAATGACATATAGCAAAAGATTGTCGAATAATAGTCACAAAAGGTACCTACATATTTTCCGCAGTAAAATCTGTAAATATCATTGGCTTTTTCAAAATGCTCTTCTGCTCCCGCTTTTGCAAAGTTGACATTGTAATATAGAAAAGTTCCGAAAAATACTGCCAATGTTAAAAGTCCCTCAACTCCATATGCAGTATAATACTGAATTATCTCCTGTCCGGTAGCAAAGCCTGAGCCTATCTGGAAGGCTATTACTGCACCTGCAAGGATTAAAACTCTTTTCCAACTAAACGCATTATGTTCTTGTTTCATACGTACCTCTCGTTTGATTATTATTTTTAAGGTAAAATATAGTTCTGTGAGATAATGTAATCATTATCCCGGCCGTGGCATCATAGGCTAATCCTCCTTTAACAAAATTAATCCCAGGATATCCTCTTAAAGCATAATGAATTAGTTATTACAAATCTAACTAAATAAGCTTACATCATACCAAAAATACAATATCTGGTTCATCTACATGTTACATAATTTTTAGGTATTAATCAATAGTTTTTAGTAATTTTTTATTAATTATTTCAACTTTTTATAGCGCAATAAAATCCGCCATCTACGACAATTCATTGTGGATGGCGGATTTAGATAAAAGTCTATTATTCAATATTAAAACTCAATTTGCAATTTTTTGCAAAAATTCGTATTTATTTGCAAGATTTTGCAATTACGGTTTTATAGCCTGTGTAACCTTTCAAATCTGAGGCAAGAGCCTTAACCGCAAGTTCACAATCATATATATAATCCCAAACATATTTATTGATTGTCTCTTCATCAGTGATTTTATTATCCATGATTGTTTTTAGATATCCCTTATATAATAAACACACAATTCTGTTAAGCATAACAGCATTGTCATAAGTAATGGCATCATCAGCTATACAAAGCTTACACATCTCAAAATCTCTCCCCAAAAACTCAGGATTGGTAAGCATTGCCTGAAATGATGTCGATGATTCATCAATTTCCTCAGGAAACATTCGATAATACTCCCCTATGGCTTCACTAAGTGCTGTCTCATAGTTGTTAAAAAACAGCAGATTGTAAGCTAGCGGCTTTCTGAATGCTTCCATACAGTAGCAATACCAAACCCCCACATATCTTTCCCATACATTACTCCATACCTTCTCAGCGGTATTTAGAGAAGTAATATAATTTTTAAGTTCAGCTAACTGAGCAAAGTAGATGAGTTCATCACGATTTGCAAAATACCTGTACAGATTTGCTGATGAACACTTCATTTCCTTAGCCAGTTTTCTTATTGAAACAGAATCGATACCTTCTCTTTTAATCATTTCATTGGCTTTTATTATATAGTCTTTTCTATTGAGGCCTTTAAAATAATCCATTCTGAATCGCTCCTTTTAACATATCCTTGGAATTACATTTTCAATTACTGATAAGTCAATTGTCTTGAAGTCATTTGCTACATCCTCCGGATAGCTCTCGGGGCTCTTCGCAATACCCTGCCACTGTCTAAATGTCTCCACGCATTTTTCAATAAGCATTATATCTTCTGTATTATCTTCACCTTCTTTTGGATAAATGATAATCGAGCGGTAAAGTGTCTGATTAGGCTTAAGGCTTGAGGCCTGAGGGTGAGTGAGCAGTTTATTGCCCGAATATACCATATCCCTTGTCTTTATCATCACTTCCTCGTAGTCCTTACACATGATACAATGTATCTTGTCTCCGAATTTATCAACTACTCTGTCATTATTTGTAAGCAAAATTGCCTTTTCTATCTCCCACATCTTAAAAACTCCTTAATAATATTTAAAACAGTCCAACTATATTGCCGTCATCATCCACATCAATGTTAAATGCTGCAGGTGTCTTTGGAAGTCCCGGCATAGTCATAATATTGCCTGTAAGCACTACCACAAAGCCTGCTCCGGCTGATACATAAGCCTCCCTTACAGTCACTCTAAAGCCCTCAGGTCTTCCAAGGAGAGCTGCATTATCTGAGAGCGAATACTGTGTCTTTGCCATACATACAGGGAAGTGGCCAAATCCAAGTTCTTCAATCTTTTTAATCATCTTATCAGCAGCAGACGCAAAGTCCACTCCTGATGCTCCATAAATTTTAGTACATATTGCTTCTATTTTTTCTTTGATAGAAAGTTCATCTCCATAGATAGGCGCATAATTAGAAGTCTTTGACTCGATTGTTGCAATTATTTTCTTTGCAAGCTCCTCACCACCAAGACCGCCTTTTTCCCAAACTTCTGCAAGTTCAAAGTCACATCCTCTATCCTCACAAAAATCTTTTACGAATTTGAGCTCTGCTTCTGTGTCTGAGACAAACTTATTAAGTGTTACTACAACAGGAACGCCGAACTGCTTCAGATTCTCAATATGCTTTTCAAGGTTTACTATTCCCTTTTTAAGTGCATCAAGGTTCTCTGCTCCAAGCTCCTTCTTATCCACTCCTCCATTGTACTTAAGAGCCCTTATAGTAGCTACAAGAACCACTACAGATGGCTTAAGTCCTGCCATACGGCATTTGATATCCAAGAACTTCTCAGCACCAAGGTCAGCACCAAAACCTGCTTCTGTGATAACATAATCAGCAAGTTTAAGGGCTGTCTTTGTTGCCCTTACTGAGTTACAGCCATGGGCTATATTGGCAAATGGCCCACCATGAACAATAGCAGGGCTATGCTCTATAGTCTGAATAAGATTTGGCTTGATTGCCTCTTTAAGAAGAGCCGCCATAGAGCCGACTGCATTCAAATCTCCTGCGGTAACAGGCTTGCCATCGAAGCTATAGGCTACAATTATACGTGAAAGTCTCTCTTTTAAGTCCTTCATATCATTTGCAAGACAGAGAACAGCCATTATTTCAGAGGCAACCGTAATTACAAAGTGATCCTCTCTAACCACACCGTCAGCAGATGACCCCAGTCCTACCACTACATTTCTAAGTACCCTGTCGTTCATATCAAGACAGCGTTTCCAAACTATCTGATTGGTATCTATTCCTAGGGCATTACCCTGTTTTATGTGGTTATCAAGTAAGGCTGAAAGCAAATTGTTGGCAGAGGTAATTGCATGAAAATCACCGGTAAAATGGAGATTTAAATCCTCCATAGGCACTACCTGTGCATAGCCTCCGCCTGCTGCTCCGCCTTTTACTCCAAAACAAGGTCCAAGAGAAGGCTCTCTAAGTGCTATTACAGCCTTTTTGCCAAGTCTTTCAAATGCCTCACCAAGGCCTACGGTGACCGTTGTCTTTCCTTCACCCGCAGGGGTAGGATTGATAGCAGTAACAAGAATCAGCTTTCCATCTTCATTGTCTTTAATCCTGTCCCAAAGCTCATCCGAGAGCTTAGCCTTATACTTTCCGTATAATTCAAGCTCGTCTAAGGAAATGCCAAGCTTTTCAGCTACTTCTCCAATAGGCTTCATCACCGCTTCTTTAGCTATTTCAATATCAGTTTTCATAAATCCCGTCCCCTTTTCGGTTTTTTAGTTTAATACTTGTTACTTATAATACAATTGTCAAAAGCAGATAAATAATATTTGGATTTGCTTGTAAAAGAGTTTAATAGCTTTTGATACCCAAATATACTTATAAATATCTTGCACAGCTTAATCATAACTAATAAATGCTCTATGTGTCAATTCAAAAAAAGTGCTCATTTTATAGCTATTAATGTCAAAAAATCTAATCAGTGTCTTGACATTATGAAAGCTTCAAAATCATCCTTACTCATAAGCACCTTTCGAGGCTTGGTTCCATCCTCAGCACTTACTACTCCTGCTTCAGCAAGCTGATCCATGATTCTGGCTGCCCTGTTGAAGCCTATTCTGTACACCCTTTGAAACATACCTATAGAAGCCTTATCTTTGTCTATTACCAGTTTCCCGGCTTCTTCAAAATACGCATCAAAGCCGTCATCCTCTTCAGCAGGTGTATTTCCTTCCTTAATGCTCTCAACCTGAGCAGCTGCGTTTACCTGCTCTGTAATATCAGCCGCCTTGTGAGCAGGATCATTGTTTTCTTTGATGAATTCAACTACATCAGAGACCTCATTATCCGAAACAAAGGCTCCCTGAACCCTCACTGGCTTAGGATATCCAGAAGGGAAGAATAGCATATCCCCCTTACCTAAGAGCTTTTCGGCCCCTGCTCCGTCAAGAATTGTCCTCGAATCCACCTGAGACGATACAGCAAAGGCTATTCTTGAAGGTACATTTGCCTTAATAAGACCTGTGATGACATTTACACTTGGGCGCTGGGTTGCAATTACAAGATGGATACCTGCTGCTCTTGCAAGCTGAGCCAGACGGCATATAGCTTCTTCAACCTCCTTTGATGAAACCATCATAAGGTCAGCAAGCTCGTCTACTATTATCACTATCTGAGGCATCCATTCAGGCGAATCTTTTCCTACCTTTTTGTTAAAGCCCTTTATTTCTCTAACCTTCATGTCGGAGAAAAGCTTGTAACGCCTGTTCATTTCCGCAACTGCCCAGTTAAGAGCTGCTGCCGCCTTCTTAGGATCTGTTACTACAGGAAGCAAAAGATGAGGTATTCCGTTATATACAGAAAGCTCAACCACCTTAGGATCCACCATAATAAGCTTGACCTCACTAGGCTTTGCCTTGTAAAGTATACTCATAATAAGCGTATTGATGCATACTGACTTTCCTGAGCCTGTTGCACCGGCAATTAGAAGATGAGGCATCTTTGCTATATCAGATATCATAGTCTGCCCGCCTATGTCCTTACCCACAGCAAAGGCAAGCTTTGACTGGTGTTCATTAAAGTCTTTATTCTCAATCAAATCTCTAAAGTACACCATCAGGTTCTTTTTATTAGGTACTTCAATTCCGACTGCTGCCTTTCCCGGAATCGGTGCCTCTATACGAATATCAGCTGCCGCAAGATTTAACTTAATGTCATCAGTAAGTGCAGTTATCTTGCTTACCTTAACCCCCTGTTCAGGCTGAAGCTCATACCTTGTTACAGATGGGCCACAGCTGACATCAGTTACCTTTACATTTACTCCAAAGGCAGTCAGGGTTTCCTGAAGTTTTCTTGCAGTTTCGTGTAGCTCTTCATCACTTATTCCCTCATCATCACTCTCAGCCTTGCTTAGTAGACTAATTGGCGGAAATACATAAGGCTTAGGAGGTGCAGGTGGATTGGCAACTGATATATCCGGAATAAGCGGCTCTATGCCATCATCTCTTCTCTCTTTTATAGGGCTGTTACTATTTTCAGGAATATTTGAAATGTCTGTAGAGATTGCACTATTATTACCACCATCACCAAATGAAGACTCAAGCGCTTTATTGCCGGTTATGGTTTTCTTTTCAAGGAGCCTCTCTTTTTCAATTTCAAGAATAGACCTTTGAGGAACTAGCTCTTCTTCATCCTCATCATCCAGCAAATCTTCATATTCGTCTATATCATCTTCAAAATCGCTCTCATCCGTTTCGTAGTAATTTTTATCAAGCTTATGAGAGCTTACTTCATTTTCCGCTTCATCCTCTAAATCTTCCTTATCCTCTTCTTCAATCAAAGCTTCAGCCTTTACTTCAGGCTCTTCTATACCTCCAAGCTCTGATTTATAATCAGACTCTGCTATACCACTAGGCTCTGTTATAGTATCAAGCCCTTCATCAATCTTTCCTTCTTCTCCTTCCGGCTTCCACAAACCTTCACCATCACCGAACTTATCATTGATTTCTTTTAAGTAAAACTCATCTTCTTTGCCCTCAGAAATCTTCTTATCCTCATTTGCCCTATGAATCAGAAAAGAAAGCTGAGATTTTTCTGTCTCGCCTACCTCCTTTACTTCTACCTCTTTGTTAATATCAACAGCTTCCTCTGTTGTTTTTTGATTTTCACGGGCAGCCTCTTTCTTTTCAGACACTTTAGCTTCTCCGATAGGAGCATCATCTACAGTCTCTTTATCCATATCTGCAGACTTCTCCTTTGTAGCTGCTTCTTCCTCTTCTTTCTTAGCTTCTTCCTGCTTTGCAGTCTCCTCAAGCTTCTTCTTGTTCTCTATATTTGCCTTAATCCTCTCCTGAATAATCTCTTCGGAAATGGCCCTCTTTCTATCCATTTCCTCCTGTCTAAGCCTCTCATCCTCTTCGGCTCTGGCCTGTCTTATTCTCTCTCTTTCAGCCCTTCTTATTTCTCTTAGCTCTTTTCTTCTGGCTAACTTCTCCTCCGCCTTTGCCCTGGCGTCAAGCATAGCCTCATTCTTATATTCCGCTATAGTCTCTCTGGTTTCTGTCACCCTGTCGTTTATAACAGAGGTTATGAGCCTTCCCGTTAAATAAATAACAAACATTATAATTATCGCTATTAGCAAAAGGTATGCTCCTACCTGGGCAAGCCCAAGATTAAATATCTTAGCAAGAGCACCTCCGAGGAAGCCTCCTCCGTTTTTATTATCCACAGACATCGTGTATAGAGATTTCCAAGGAATGTCACTTAGGTCTCCATATGACGCAAGCTCAAATATACCACCAAAGGCTAAAAGCAGGCCTGCACTTGCCATAACTTTATTTCTAACCCTCTTATTGCCTACATTAGCCAACATAAAAATAGACGCAAAGAAAACATAGAATGGAAATATCCATGTAATCACACCTATGCAGCCAAAAAGAAAGCTATTAATACCTCTTCCTACAGGTCCAACCAGATTAAAATTTGAAAGTAAAAGTACAATTGAGATGACACTGGTAAATATGAATAATAATTCATATTTGTTCTCTGATAAAAAGCCTTCTCTTTCAACTTTAACCTGCTTATTACGTGTAGTTCTCTTTGTACCTGTCTTCTTTCCTACAGTCTTCTTTGTAGAATTCCTGCTATTGCCGCTTTTTCTATTACCTTTGTTTGCTGTTTTTTTTCTATTATTATTCCCTGCCATTTTTACCTCACATTAAGCATAAAGAAACAGTTATCGCCTCAAAAGCGTAACTGTTTCAATAATATATCAATTCTCAAGTTTTTTCAATGGTATAGGACATTTTACTTAAGCTTTTTAATATAAAGATTAGGTTTGACACTTATATCATAAAATATAGCCACAAGCTTTAATAGCATCGATTATTTTGTCCGCTGCCTCTTTACATTTCTCATCACTTCCTGCTTCTACCATAACTCTTATAAGAGGTTCAGTGCCACTTTTTCTAAAAAGCACTCTTCCATCGCCATTAAGCCCTGCCTCAGCCTCATCCGCAGCTTTAAGAACCTTTTCATCATTCATTACGAGGTCCTTATCAGTGACCTTTAAGTTCACAAGAAGCTGAGGATATACCTTAAAGCCTTCTGTAAGCTCTGATATCCTCTTCTTACTGATAAGCATTGCATCCATTATTTTAAGTGAAGTAAGTACTCCATCTCCTGTAGTTGCATACTTTCCAAAGATAATGTGTCCTGACTGTTCCCCACCTAAGGAATAGCCATTTGCAACCATATTTTCACTCACATACTTGTCGCCTACATCTGTCTTTTCATATTTAATTCCAAGCTTATCAAAAGCCTTATATAGCCCCATATTGGACATTACAGTTGTAACTACTGTATCGTTGTCAAGCTCACCCTTGTGTTTAAGGTATGAACCACAGATGTAGAGAATAGCATCACCGTCTATAATATTACCGTTTTCATCTACAGCAAGGCATCTGTCCGCATCTCCGTCATATGCAAAGCCTATATCAAGATTCTTCTCTCTAACGAACTCCTGAAGCTTCTCTATGTGGGTTGAACCGCATTCAGTGTTGATATTAGTACCATCAGGGTCTGCATTTATAACATAGGTCTTAGCTCCAAGTGCCTTAAATACTGCAGTTGCTATCTGATGTGCAGAACCGTTTGCACAGTCCAGTCCCACTCTCACATCCTTAAAGGATTTGGTAGGAAGTGAAATAAGATATCCCAGATATCTGTTTCTTCCAAGCACATAGTCAACAGTTCTGCCGATATTCTCTCCAGTTGCAAGAGGAATATTATCTTCTTCTTTGTCAATGTATTCTTCTATAAGAGCCTCAACCTCAGCCTCTAGCTTATAACCATTTCCGTTTATTATCTTTATACCGTTGTCGTAGAAAGGATTGTGGCTTGCAGATATCATAATACCGCAGTCAAATTCCTCTGTTCTTACCACATAGGAAACACTCGGCGTACTTGTAACGTGCAAAAGATAAGCATCTGCCCCACTTGCGGTAAGTCCTGCTGCAAGGGCATATTCAAACATATAGCTTGACCTTCTGGTATCTTTACCGATTACTATCTTTGCCTTATGCTCCTTACCGTAGTAATACCCTAAGAATCTTCCAACCTTAAATGCGTGATTAACTGTTAATCCTACATTAGCTTCTCCTCTGAATCCGTCTGTCCCAAAGTATTTTCCCATAGATTCTCTCCTATATTCTCATAAATCCTTTTCCAACAATTTCACTTGTACTTGTAATTATAATGAAAGCAGTAGGCTCGGTTTCTCTAATGAAATTTCTTAAAAGAACCGCCTGTCTTCTGTTAACTACAGTAAGCACCATAAACTTATGCTGTCCTAAATACGCACCCTTAGCATCAACTACAGTGGCAGAACGGTTTAATTCCTTACCTATAAACTTTGTTATAGGCTCGTGATCATTACAAACAATATTAATATACTTACAAAGATTGATGCTTTCAATTACGTTATCAATAACAAGAGCCTTTACGCCAAGACCAAGCATCGACATAAGTCCTGTCTTGATTCCGTAAATAGGAAAGGTAAGGGCTGCAAGTATACAGTCAGCAGACATAAGTGCGACTCCTATGTTCATAGAGGTATACTTTTTAAGCAACATAGCCAGTATATCGGTTCCTCCGGATGAGGCACCTATATTAAACAATATGGCACTGCCTATGGCAGGAAGAAAAATAGCATATACAAGTTCCATTATTGTTTCATTGGTCAGAGGCCCCGTAAGCGGAGCAATGTACTCAAGTCCCTGCAGTGAGAATGACATAACCAGAGAACAATACACTGTTTTTAGTCCAAATTCTTTTCCGAGAAAAATAAATCCTATTATAAGGAGCAAAACATTGAAGATAACTACAATATTTCCCTTGGTTAAAACTCCAACGGTATACTTTGATAAAATAACCGCTATACCTGTAGCTCCTCCGAAAGAAAAGTTATTTGGAAACTTAAAGAAATAAATACCAATTACCATAATCTCGATACCAATGGTCATCCAGATAAATTCTTTCAGGCTGAACTTTTTCATCAAGTCTTTCATCACTGCTCTCCTATTTGCAAGCAATATTTTTGTTGTCTTATCCCTAAAGTTTCTTATAGCAGATACTTTTAACGAATAAGAATGATATAGAGCCGCCATAGCTTCTCTTATCAAAATAAGTCTACATCGAAGTTTTAATTTCGATACTTGAACATTATATAAAAAAACCGAACTTCATGCAAGATGCAATAAAGTCCGGTAGTCTGCGGATAACAGGAGTTGAACCTGCACGGGGGTTCCCACCAGAACCTAAATCTGGCGCGTCTGCCAATTCCGCCATATCCGCATGGCTGGGCTAGCCGGATTCGAACCGTCGATGCGGGAGTCAAAGTCCCGTGCCTTAACCGCTTGGCTATAGCCCAAAAAATACAAAGACTCTCGCCTTTGCACTCTAAGGGTGGGTAGAGGGACTCGAACCCTCGGTATCCAGAACCACAATCTGGCGCGTTAACCAACTACACTATACCCACCATATATATAATCCGACTAGCTTAAGTGTACCGAAAGGGATTCGAACCCCCGACACACGGCTTAGAAGGCCGTTGCTCTATCCAACTGAGCTATCGGTACAAACCCATTTTGAATAATAATCAAAATGAAAGCGGGTGATGGGAATCGAACCCACGTATCCAGCTTGGAAGGCTGGTGTTCTACCATTGAACCACACCCGCAAAACAAGTAATATTTACTTTTCGCTTATTACAAAACTTAGAAACAAGTCGGGGTGACAGGATTCGAACCTGCGACCCCTTGATCCCAAATCAAGTACTCTAGCCAAACTGAGCCACACCCCGAAATTTCTTAAGTGTTTTGCAATCAAGCAAGGAATATTATACATGAATTAACTTATGATGTCAACACTTTTTTAATATTTTTTATTGTTTTATTTTATGAGAATTTTACACTTTTTGTCTACTCAATTCCAAGTGCTTTTTTAGCCAGCCCATCAGCTATCTCATTATATTCATCACCTGAATGGCCCTTGACTTTGATAAAATGAACCTTAAGCTTATCTTTTATACCATCATAAAACTGCTTATATGCTACGGTTCCTGCCTTATTGGTCTTCCACTCTCCCAGACACCAGCTTGCTATCCCCTGATAATCGTGGTAGATACTTAATGATGTATAGCCATTGTCTAACGCATATTGCATGGCAAGTTCAGAAGCTTTTATCTCTCCCGCCACATTCCTCATTGTTGCAAGCTCTTCATCCTCGTAGGCTTTTGATATTTCAGCTATTACCTCTCCGTCTTTAAGTATAATACAGCCACAGCCAAAAATCTTCCCACTGCTAAAACTTCCATCCACATAAGCGGTTATTTCACTATCAGAGGGCTCTGCCTGTATATTTTCATCATTATTATCACTTGCTGCATCAGTGTTAGGAGCAGATAATCCGCCCCTTAAAAAGTCTTCCGCATCCTGCTTTTCTACAAATCCCTTATATATAGCCCCTTTATAGCCTATAACCTGAGCCTTACAGTCCTCCCAAGTCTTATATATACCGGGAGTCTTTCCTATTCTTACCGCATAATAATTATTCTTTGCCATTTTTTTCTCCAATAAGTATTTTGTTTAACTACAATTAATTTAATATCATCTTTTAGCTTCTCTAATAGCCTTATTTATGGTATTTAGCACCCTTTTCTTATCAGCGCTCCACAGTGGCTCTACCAGAAGCCTCTTATCTCCGTCTCCCGTCATCCTGTGAATCACCACGCTTTCAGGCAGGATTCTCAGACAGTTTATAAGAATTTCAGTATATTCATCAAGGCTTAGTATCTTAAAAGGCTTTTCCCTATATTCCCTCTCTAGTCTGGTATTCTTTAATATATGGAGGAGGTGGAGCTTTATTCCGTCTAACTTAGGATTGAGATTTGCTAAATACCTGACAGTTTCATACATATCTTTATCCGTTTCGCCCGGTAAGCCTAAAATCACATGGACTATCACTTCAATATTTCTCTTTTTAAGCTCTATATAAGCCTTATTAAAGACGGACAAACTATAGCCCCTGTTAAATGCCTTTGCGCTGTCTTCGTGAATCGTCTGTAAGCCAAGTTCTATCCATACAGGTTTTATTTTATTAAGCTCGTTAAGCAGGTCAAGCATATCATCTTCCAAGCAGTCAGGCCTTGTTCCTATAGATAGGGCGGCAATCTCATCTCTTAAGATAGCAGTCTTAAAAATCCTGCCAAGTCTGTCTACATCTCCGTAAGTATTGGTAAATGACTGAAAATACGCAATATACTTCTTGTCTTCTTCCTTTATGTCCTTTGGAAATTTGCTTTTCACCCTATCTTTTGCCTCTTCAAGCTGTTCTTCTATCGGCTTTACCTTGGTGGCAAATTCCCCGGAACCGCCCTCAGAGCAAAAGCTGCAACCACCTCTTCCTGCCCTTCCATCCCTGTTTGGGCAACTACATCCTGTGGATAAAGACAACCTATATACCTTTGTGCCAAACTTTTCTTTGCAATAGTCTGACAGAGTCCTTATTATCATCTAACATTCTCCTAGTCCATGCTTTCCAGTAGCTTTTAATACCTTCTAATATCTTCTTAAAAGGCGAAACTTTTATAAGCTAATCTCTTCTTTCATCTCCACCACATCAGTATATCTATCAACATACTGCTTGATTAAGAGGTTTTCAGGAACAAAGTCATTGTACTTCCCGAAGGTTTTAGCATCTTTAGGAACAATATAATCACTTTCCGTAACATCATTTTTTCTTATGTAGTCAAGTGCATCCATAAGTTCATTCTTTGTTACATTTTTAACTATTAAAAACGGCCAGTAAGGCTCTGCAAATTTTCTATCAGGCAGGAGTTTATTTAAGATATAGTCTAAGGAATTAAGCGCTCTTGTGCCTAACCACAGAGATATCCCATAAGTATCCGGAGATATTTCAAAGATTTCTTTGGTTTCAAGCCCTGCACCTGCTGCTACCTGTCTTATTTCAGCAAGTCTCTTCTTTGCTCCATCTCCCAAATAAGGATACATGCAGTCAGTTGTTATTATCTCCTTCATTTTCTTAAGTACTCTGGTATGCTCAATAACCTCTCCTGTTCCATCCCAGACTGTAGGCGGCTTACCCTCGGCACTCTTTACATAGATATTCTTATTCTCCTTATCTATTTCTGTAACCATCCAGCTCTTTCCCCCCAGAACAAAGGTTGTATCAGGCTGCATAAGCCTTGTAAGAGTACCTATTTCGTGTGAGCCCTCTCTTACAGAATATTCCACATCAGATTCAAATACCGAATAAAAGTCATAGTGATTTGCTATCTTTTCTCCCTCGGTACCTAAGATGAAGCCTCCGTTCTCAGTTCTCTCGATATGACCTATCTTAAGGAGATACCTCAATAATTCCTTGTAGTCCTCCTGTGTAACAAATCTAAAAGCATATTCACTAAGGAGTGACTGCGCCAAAACTTCCGGACTTGCCTCACCTCTACTATATAAAAAACTCATAGTCTGATGGTAGAGTATACCAAATGGATATCGCTCAGGCAGCACCGGCTCTATATAATTTTCCCTATATAGTTCAATTAAAGCTATACACTTAATAAAGCTCCAATTTATCGCCTTATAGAACTCAGTGGACTCACTTCGCTTTTCCTCTTCAAACAAAAAGCACATCTCAGAAACTCCACTTCGTCTCCCGCTTCTTCCAAGTCTTTGAGATAGGCTGGCTACTGACTTAGGACAGCCCACTTGTATTATTCTCTCCAAATCCCCCAAATCGATACCCAGCTCAAGGGTAACAGTCGCACCTGTAACAAGGGGTAAGTCAGACAGCCTCATCTGTTCTTCCACAAACTCCCTGTCAGATGCTGAAATACTGCCATGATGAACCATAAATACATCAGGCTCTCCTCTTTTTTTAGCCACGTCCTTAAGATTAACAATGTTTTTTTCTACCTCAGAGCGCGCATTTGAAAATACAATGCTCTTCTTCCCTCTAGTTAGCTCATATAGATTATCGTAAAAGGATATTTCGTTCTTCTTATCTTTTTCCTGAAAGGCAAATTCATAAAAATGCTCCACCATTACCACTGCTCTCCGCCTTTTAACACCGGTATCAGGAGTAATGCACTTTCTTTCTGTACCGCCGTTTAGCCAGTCTTCTGCACCCTCTATATCCCCAAGTGTTGCAGATAGTCCTATCCTTACAGGAATCATGCCTGTTAGCTTTTGAAGCCTTTCAAGCAGGGAAATAAGCTGGGTTCCTCTTTCCTCACCTATGAAATTATGTACCTCATCAATTATGATAAATCTCAAATCAGAAAATAATTTAACCGCCTGTTCTTTCCTTCTCATTAGCATTGCTTCAAGGGATTCAGGTGTAGTCTGTAGTATGCCTGAAGGCTTTTTAAGCAGCTTATTCTTAGCAGTGGCAGACACATCCCCATGCCACTTTGTCACAGGAATATAGGCCTCCCGAAGCAGCTCCTCAATACGGGCAAACTGGTCATTAATAAGAGCCTTAAGTGGAGCTATGTATAAGACTCCTACACTTTCACAGGGTTCATTATAAAGCTTAGTTATCACAGGCAGAAAGGCAGCCTCCGTCTTACCCGATGCGGTAGGCGTAGCTATGAGAAGATTGGAGTCAGTATTAAATATAACATCACAGGCCGCAACCTGTATTTCCCTTAGCTCTTCCCAGCCATTTCTATAGATATAATCCTGTATAAAAGGAGCAAGTTTATCAAATGTACTCATATCTCAAATCCCTTAAATTCGCTCTTTATTTCCTCAGTATCTTCGCTTGACTTAGCGTAGTTAAAATCATCCCCTCCAAGTATGCCCTCAAGGGTTTTGTCAGGATTTTGAATGAGGATGTTAAGTATTTCTATAAAATCCCTTATTATCTCACGTGGTGTAATATTCTGTCCTGCTCCTACCCTGCTAAATTCAGTTTTTATAAAATACTGCAAGGTTTCAGAGCTAAGCCCTGCCTCATACTTGTACACCTGAGCATGAATTTTCTCTAGCTTACAGATAAGAAAATACATTTCTTCAGGGGTAAGAGGTTTTAGCCTTATAATAGGAGACAGCAAATCTCTTGTACTTCCATCAGAAAATCTACTGCTTTCAAGCCTCGACCTAAGTGCCTCGTAGCTAAATATACCTCTTCTTGTATCCTCAACACACTGAGGCGTACCTCCCATTATCACTCCCAAGTACTTCGCCTTGCCCTGCATTATATCGTTGTATATTGTTAAGATTTTCTCATAATTATTTTGCCTTGATATAGAATTGGGAATCTTAAATAAATTGACGAGTTCATCAATCATCATTATCATCCCCTTATATCCTGCCTTTACTACGAACATAGAAAAGAGCTTAATATACTCATACCAGTCATCATCATTTATAATGACACCAACTCCAAGCTCCGCCTTAGCCTCAGTCTTAGTCCCATACTCTCCTCTAAGCCATTTTAAGGTTCTACTTTTAAGCTCTTCATCCTCAGTAACTACAGCTTTCCAGTAAAGGGAAATTATCCTTGCAAAATCAAAGCCATGTACTATGGTTTCAAGCTCATTTACAGTTTGATGAATCTTAATCTCAACCAGTCCGTTAAGCTTCTCGCTGTCAGCAGTTAGTGAGTTTTCTGTCATCACTTCAGTTTTAAGTGCATTTATCCATTTGCTTAGTAAGAGACTTAAGGCTCCTCCATCGGGAGAGGTTTGAGTGGAGAGGTTTTTCATAAGCTCTTTGTAAGTAGCGAGCCCGTCACCCTTATTGCCTACAAGCCTTCGCTCAGGTGAAAGGTCAGCATCCACCACTACGAAGCCCCTTTCCATAGCATAGTTACGAATAGTCTGTAGCAAAAAACTCTTACCAGCTCCGTATTTCCCAACAACAAATCGAAATGAAGCACCTCCTTCGGATATCATTTCAATATCATTTAAAAGTGCATCTATTTCATCTTTCCTACCTACCGTTATATAGCCTAAGCCGGTGCGTGGCACAACTCCACCCTTAAGGGAATTTAGCAGGGTGTTTGCTATTCTAAGCGGTATTCTGTCTGTTACATTCATTACCTTCCTCCAACTGCCTCTTTTACTTCATTCAAATAATCTTCATAAATCTGTGGCTCACCTGATACATATTCAATCAGGTTATCACCTGTTATTTCAAGTGCCTTCTCATTTATTTCTTCAACAAGAAGTTCATAATTTGAGCCTGTTTTTTCACCATTTGCAAGATGTGAAATCAGGTCTTTTGCCTCGTTCGACAAGACATTTATAACTGCTTGGCAGCCTGATAGCTCAGCATTATCATAATGTTTAGTTTCAATTTCAGGCTTATTACCTTCATCAGTTATTGTTTCTTTAGCAAAATCAAATATATTTAATTGTCCAATTGACTGACTTTCATTTTCATAACTTCCATTCACTATATGTACCTCATCTATTTTAGAGATTTGATTTATAGATGGTAATGGTATTTTAGCAGCATTTGCATCATTTTTTGACTTAATATCACTTTCATTATTAGATTGTACTTCAGCTTTGTTAATTAAGTTTATTTCTTGCTGTCTATAATTCTTCTTACAATTATATATTTCTGAAAGTTGTCCCTCATCTCTTTCGATATCCTCTTCAAGAATGAGCCTTTTAGCAGTTTCAATATGGTCTCTTTCAATATCTTTGATTTTGCTGAGGTCTATCTCAATAGGCTTAATTATTTCAAGTTTGCCATTTTTTATTACTATGTTTTCCTCTTTTATAAAGTCAGAAATTGCCTGAATTATAGTTTCTTCAAAACTATCTTCATACAATGCCTCAAGCATTTTTCTTTTCCAGGAGCTTAACTTAGAAATATGGCTGCCGGCATAGTAACCATAATCACTTTTATCATTGAAAAAGCATTTCTCCACCTGTTTAATCGCAGGAGGCTGTAGACTTCTCTTTGAGCCAAACATTTTCCTCATATTAACTTCAGTAAGCTTTAATATGTATCCCACAATAGCTTTGTATTTTCCTATGTCAGGAGCATCTATTTTACGGGACTTTCCATTGAATTTATAGGTCTCAATACCATCAAGCGGGACAACCTGCTCAAAAAAGTTAGAAGGCTTAACCACTGCTCCTCTAAAGAAAGAGTATATAATCTCACTTTGTTTAGCTGTGAACAATTTTTTGATATCTGTTTCAGCCTCATTCAAAGTCTGTGAAAGTCTCTCAAGTACAAAGCAGGCACATTTTTCGATAATCTCCTGATTGCCGGATTTATAAAACTGTCCATCAGTTATCCTAAAAGATGAAAAAATTTCAACTGCTTTTAAACTCTTCCACTTAAAGTCCATCATTTCAACATATAAGCGAGGTTCAAAACCATAGTAATTAATTGGCATCAAGTCTCTATAATACGAAAAACCTTGTAAAAGTTCATTATGGTTTACAATATAGTAGTCCCTTATCCAGGTTCGAAAATGTCCATCGATGCTGTCATCATATTTTCTAAACTCAGTCCATATATATATTAGCTTTTCAATGGTCTCTTCTGCACACTTCGTACCTATCCCGTTTAATAGTTCATATACATAACAAAACAAGTAGGATACAGATATATCCGTTACATTAGAGTTCCTAACCTTTGTCCTCCAAGTAAAATAGGTCCTAAGCTGATTATCATTCATCCTATCATAGGTAGTATAGTAGGCTTCCAAAGGATAGGCTTTGTCTGCATCGTCACTAAAGTCCTCCATGAATTTTGCCTGTTTTAGAAAGGTCTCAGTATCCCCAAGATACCAATCACTGCTTAAACCAGCCTTCTTGCCTAAAATTCTCATCTGACGGAAGGTGGAATAAGGCTCGCTCTCAGCCACAGGCTCTTGTAGCCTCCTCTCAATACTTTCTCTTTCGTACCTTCCATTTCCCTTGTTTTCTAAAGGATCGATAAGCAGATAACCGGAATCAGATTGTGCAGGCTTTCTAATGGCTAGTTTACGAGCCTTTTCCTCCATCTTTTCTTCATCAGTTTCATCAGGCAAAATTTTCCTTAAAAATTCCATTAAGGCTTCATTTCCAAGCATCTTAAGCTCCCGTATTATTTTTTTCCACATCTTTTTCTATCTCGCTTACAAACTTTATATCTCCCACCAAAAATAAAGAAAGACATAAATATAATAATGAAATTATTACCGGCGTCAATGCTACAACTACTATTAAAACAATATCCCACATAAGAAACCTCCATGTATGATAATGTAGAGCAAATCAAAATATAAAATAAATTTTCAAACAGAACAAAAGTTCTTATTGTCTAGTATAATATAATGATAGCATTATGTCCATAGATAAAAGAAGTTTTATAAGAAAAATTGTATAACGACATAAAAAAACAGCCACAGATATAATATCTGCAGCCATTCCTCTGTAATGCCGGTGACCGGGGTCGAACCGGTACGGGTATTACTACCCACGGGATTTTAAGTCCCGGGCGTCTACCAATTCCGCCACACCGGCATACTACATAAATGCAGTAATGGGACCTACAGGGCTCGAACCTGTGACCCTCTGCTTGTAAGGCAGATGCTCTCCCAGCTGAGCTAAGATCCCAAAAATAATAAAAATTTCATATGAAATTTGTTATTAAATAAAAAAATGGTTCTTCGGGGACTCGAACCCAGGACCGACCGGTTATGAGCCGGTTGCTCTAACCAACTGAGCTAAAGAACCAAAAGTGACTCCAAGGGGATTTGAACCCCTGTTACCGCCGTGAAAGGGCGGTGTCTTAACCGCTTGACCATGGAGCCATACACACAATTTCGACATCTAATATGTCAAGCTCCCCAAGTAGGGCTCGAACCTACAACATCACGGTTAACAGCCGTGCGCTCTACCATTGAGCTATTGAGGAATGAATATACCTTGAAAACTGCAACCGAATCAACATCTTTTCCTTTTACTTTGGTCAAGCCTTCGACCTATTAGTATCAGAAGGCACACGGATTACTCCGCTTACACCACTGACCTATCAACCTCATACTCTCTAAGGGGTCTTATTAGCCTACGCTATGGGATATCTTATCTTGGAGGGGGCTTCACGCTTAGATGCCTTCAGCGTTTATCCCTGCCAAACTTGGCTTCCCAGCCGTGCAGCTGGCACTGCAACTGGTCTACCAGCGGTTCGTCCATCCCGGTCCTCTCGTACTAAGGACGGCTCTCCTCAAATATCCTGCGCCTGCGCCAGATAGGGACCGAACTGTCTCACGACGTTCTGAACCCAGCTCGCGTACCGCTTTAATGGGCGAACAGCCCAACCCTTGGGACCTACTACAGCCCCAGGATGCGATGAGCCGACATCGAGGTGCCAAACCACTCCGTCGATGTGAACTCTTGGGAGTGATAAGCCTGTTATCCCCAGGGTAGCTTTTATCCGTTGAGCGATGGCATTCCCACTTACATACCACCGGATCACTAAGTCCTACTTTCGTACCTGCTCCACCCGTCGGTGTCGCAGTCAAGCTCCCTTCTGCCTTTACACTCTGCGAATGGTTTCCAACCATTCTGAGGGAACCTTTGAGCGCCTCCGATACACTTTCGGAGGCGACCGCCCCAGTCAAACTCCCCTCCTGGCATTGTCCCCTGCCCGGATAACGGGCAAAGGTTAGAAACCAGATACACGAAGGGTGGTATCCCAACATTGACTCCGCAGAAACTGGCGTCCCTGCTTCTTAGTCTCCCACCTATCCTGTACATCATATATCTAATCCCA
This sequence comes from Catonella massiliensis, assembly GCF_016651435.1. NCBI lineage: Bacteria > Bacillati > Bacillota > Clostridia > Lachnospirales > Lachnospiraceae > Catonella > Catonella massiliensis. The sequence goes on from NZ_JAEPRJ010000001.1 coordinate 1,448,158, forward strand.
GTACCAAGATGGAGTAAAGCTCCATGGGGTCTTTCCGTCTTGGCGCAGGTAACCAGCATCTTCACTGGTACTTCAATTTCACCGGGTGCATTGTTGAGACAGCGCTCAAATCATTACGCCTTTCGTGCGGGTCGGAACTTACCCGACAAGGAATTTCGCTACCTTAGGACCGTTATAGTTACGGCCGCCGTTTACTGGGGCTTAAGTTCGTACCTTCGGATTACTCCTAAGCACTCCCCGTAACCTTCCAGCACCGGGCAGGCGTCAGCCCATATACATCACCTTACGGTTTCGCATAGACCTGTGTTTTTGCTAAACAGTTGCTTGAGCCTATTCTCTGCGGCCTGTATCTCTACAGGCACCCCTTATCGCGAACTTACGGGGCCATTTTGCCGAGTTCCTTAACAATGCTTCTCCCGCCGGCCTTGGGATACTCTCCCCATCCACCTGTGTCGGTTTACGGTACGGGCTCTGACTACACAATAGCGGCTTTTCTCGACGGCTCTCCCAGGAGCTTCCCTACTTATATTTCGGTCCGCATCACACAGTCCACTTACCCGGACGGATTTGCCTGCCCGGCATAAACCATGCTTGCACCTGAATCCTTTACAGGCACTCCCTGAATCTCCGTGTCCCCACATTTCTGATAGCCAGAGGTACTGGAATATCAACCAGTTGTCCATCGCCTACGCTTCTCAGCCTGAGCTTAGGTCCCGACTTCCCCAGGGAAGATCAGCTTTACCCTGGAAACCTTGGATATACGGCCTGAAGGATTCTCACCTTCATCTCGCTACTCATTCCGGCATTCTCTCTTGATAACTCTCCACGGCTCCTTACGGTACCGCTTCTTCGTGTTATCAATGCTCCCCTACCAACATACCTTACGGTATATTCCATTGCTTCGGTGTTATGTTTCAGCCCCGGACATTTTCGGCGCAGGACCTCTCGACTAGTGAGCTATTACGCACTCTTTGAATGAATGGCTGCTTCTGAGCCAACATCCTAGTTGTCTTCGAAACCCCACATCCTTTACCACTTAACATACACTTTGGGACCTTAGCAGATGGTCTGGGCTGTTTCCCTTTTGACTGTCCGACTTATCTCATACAGTCTGACTCCCGGTAAACATCTATATGGCATTCGGAGTTTGATACGCATTGGTAGACTTTGACGCCCCCGCAGCGATTCAGTGCTCTACCTCCATTAGACTATACCGAGGCTAGCCCTAAAGCTATTTCGGGGAGAACCAGCTATCTCCGAGTTCGATTGGAATTTCTCCGCTACCCACAGCTCATCACCGCCTTTTTCAACAGACGTGTGTTCGGACCTCCATCCACTTTTACGCAGACTTCATCCTGGCCATGGGTAGGTCACCCGGTTTCGGGTCTGCCGTTACTGACTTACCGCCCTATTAAGACTTGGTTTCCCTTCGGCTCCGTACCTTAAGTACTTAACCTGCCAGCAACGGCAACTCGCCGGACCGTTCTACAAAAAGTACACGGTCGAGCGTTAGTCGCTCTTCCGCAGCTTGTAGACACAGGGTTTCAGGTTCTCTTTCACTCCCCTCCCGGGGTTCTTTTCACCTTTCCCTCACGGTACTATACTCTATCGGTCACCAGGTAGTATTTCGCCTTGGGGGGTGGTCCCCCCTGCTTCCTACGGGGTTTCTCGTGTCCCGTAGTACTCCGGATACCACTGAATCACAGTCTGTTTCGCATACGAGGCTTTCACTCTCTATGGCCGGCTTTCCCAAAACCGTTCTGCTACCTACTGCTTCTTCGTACGTGGTCCTCAACCCCAAGGATAAATCCTTGGTTTGGGCTTCGTCCCCTTTCGCTCGCCACTACTTAGGGATTCGATGTTTCTTCCTCTTCCTCCGGCTACTTAGATGTTTCAGTTCGCCGGGTTCCCTCCGCATGACTATGGATTCATCATACGGTGACAGAAGTTCTTTCTGCCGGGTTTCCCCATTCGGATACCTGCGGATCAATGGATATTTGCTCCTCCCCGCAGCTTTTCGCAGCTTATCACGTCCTTCTTCGGCTCCTGGTGCCAAGGCATCCGCCCTGCGCCCTTTGTAACTTGACCTTAAGTTGAGATGGGAATGCTACACGGTACATCTCCGGCGGCGCAAGCTCGCTTGCAGACGACGGTGTGTGCCGTGGAGGAGGCGTTTCTACGAAACGCCTATCACGAGCGTGAAATGCGAAGCATTTCTGCGAGTGACCCATCTCAACGGTATTTTAGATAACTCATTATGGTTCTCTTTAATTTAACACTGACTAGCGTATCAGTATTAAATCATTTTTAATAAATACATTGTTTTATTGTTCTCTCTATTAACATTTGTCTTCGACTCTTGTTTGTCAAGAAAACAACTTCTCGATGTTGTTTCATATCTAGCTGTATATCCCTTAATGAATAAATCACTAAAAGCTATACTTGCATAAATATTTGTTCGGTATGCAGTTTTCAAGGTACATTTCAGGATATTATCCTGAGTGGGCTTAAATGGACTCGAACCATCGACCTCACGCTTATCAGGCGTGCGCTCTAACCAGCTGAGCTATAAGCCCATAAATCTAGCAGCCACCTACTCTCCCACACCGTCTCCAGTGCAGTACCATCGGCCGCCTAGGCCTTAACCTTCGTGTTCGGGATGAGAACGGGTGTGACCCCTAGACGCATCGCCACTAGACATATTTTGTTATCTCGTTGATAACTAGACAGTGAAACAATCTCTACTTCTTCTTCCTTAGAAAGGAGGTGATCCAGCCGCACCTTCCGATACGGCTACCTTGTTACGACTTCACCCCAGTCACCAGACCTGCCTTCGGCAGCTCCTCCCTTGCGGTTAGGCCACTGACTTCGGGCATTTCCGACTCCCATGGTGTGACGGGCGGTGTGTACAAGACCCGGGAACGTATTCACCGCGACATTCTGATTCGCGATTACTAGCGATTCCAGCTTCATGTAGTCGAGTTGCAGACTACAATCCGAACTGAGGCAGCCTTTCTGAGATTCGCTCCGGCTCACGCCTTCGCTTCCCTCTGTAACTGCCATTGTAGCACGTGTGTAGCCCCGGTCATAAGGGGCATGATGATTTGACGTCATCCCCGCCTTCCTCCGAGTTATCCTCGGCAGTCTTTCTAGAGTGCCCGGCCTAACCGCTGGCTACTAAAAATAGGGGTTGCGCTCGTTGCGGGACTTAACCCAACATCTCACGACACGAGCTGACGACAACCATGCACCACCTGTCTCTCCTGTCCCGAAGGACTACAGGCATTACCCTGTATTCAGGAGGATCTCAAGACCGGGTAAGGTTCTTCGCGTTGCGTCGAATTAAACCACATGCTCCACCGCTTGTGCGGGTCCCCGTCAATTCCTTTGAGTTTCATTCTTGCGAACGTACTCCCCAGGTGGAATACTTAATGCGTTTGCGACGGCACCGAAAGGCTTATGCCTCCCAGCACCTAGTATTCATCGTTTACAGCGTGGACTACCAGGGTATCTAATCCTGTTTGCTACCCACGCTTTCGAGCCTCAGCGTCAGTTTTGGTCCAGCAGGCCGCCTTCGCCACCGGTGTTCTTCCTAATATCTAAGCATTTCACCGCTACACTAGGAATTCCGCCTGCCTCTCCCATACTCAAGTTTAACAGTTTTGGGAGCAGTCAGGGGGTTGAGCCCCCTGCTTCCACTCTCAACTTGCCAAACCGCCTGCGCTCCCTTTACACCCAGTAAATCCGGATAACGCTTGCCCCCTACGTATTACCGCGGCTGCTGGCACGTAGTTAGCCGGGGCTTCTTAGTCAGGTACCGTCATCATCTTCCCTGCTGATAGAGCTTTACATACCGAAATACTTCTTCACTCACGCGGCGTCGCTGCATCAGAGTTTCCTCCATTGTGCAATATCCCCCACTGCTGCCTCCCGTAGGAGTTTGGGCCGTGTCTCAGTCCCAATGTGGCCGTCCGACCTCTCAGTCCGGCTACCGATCGTTGCTTTGGTAGGCTTTTACCCTGCCAACTGGCTAATCGGACGCGGGCCCATCCTATACCTGATTGCTCATTTCCCGACAAAACCATGCGGTCTCGCCGACTTATGCGGTCTTACCAGCCGTTTCCAGCTGCTATCCCCCTGTATAGGGCAGGTTGCCCACGCGTTACTCACCCGTCCGCCACTAAGAATTACAGTCTTCCATCCGAAAACTTCCGTCTGTAATCTCCGTTCGACTTGCATGTGTTAGGCACGCCGCCAGCGTTCATCCTGAGCCAGGATCAAACTCTCATAAAAAGTGTTTGCCTCGTTCAAAATGAGCTGACTTTAATCTTTGCTCATTCCGTTATCGACCGGCTAAAGTCAATAAATTTTACTGTTTTTTAAAGGTGTACAAGTATTACTACTTATACGCGTTCGTTTGAATTTTCAAGATTGTCTCACTATTTAGTTATCAAGGTTCTGTCTTAGCCTTCTTACTTTCGCAATTCAGCTCAAACATTCTATCATACGATTTTGCTTATGTCAACAACTTTTTTCAAGTTTTATTCAGCAAAATCAACGGAGAAACAGGGATTTGAACCCTGGCGCCGCTATTAACGACCTACTCCCTTTCCAGGGGAGCCCCTTCAGCCTCTTGGGTATTTCTCCAAGGCTTACACATAAACCATATAAAACGGAGAAGGTGGGATTCGAACCCACGGTCCCTTTCAGGATCACCGGTTTTCAAGACCGGCTCTTTAAACCACTCAGACACCTCTCCAGTGACTGTCTGTAACTGTGACAGCTAGAACAGTTTAACATATACGTAAAATCTTGTCAAGTGGATTTTTAAACTTTTTTCAGGTTTTTAATTATCGTATTCTGCCTATAATTAAAAATCCTATTTTTGTCCCAGCTTAAGGCTTGGGACTGCGTTTAATGTCAGGTCCGAAATCAGTCCCTTTTTGTAGTCATAGTAAGCAGCCGCCCCTATCATTGCAGCATTGTCAGTACACAATATCGGTGAAGGATGATAGAACATAAAGCCCCTTCTTTCACAAGCCTCTTTCATCTCTTCTCTTAGCACTGTGTTAGAAGCAACTCCACCCGCCATGGCAATCTTCTTAAAACCAAGCTGTTTCGCACCTTCTATTGTATGACTTACAAGTACATCTACTACAGCCTCCTGGAAGGATGCAGCTATGTCAGCTTTGTTTATTTCCTCGCCCTTCATTTCACAGGAATTGATATAATTTAGAACAGAAGACTTTAGCCCGCTGAAACTAAAGTCAAATGGGCTGTCTGCCACCTTAGCTCTAGGGAAAGCTATAGCAGCTTTATTACCTTCTTCAGATATTTTTTGAATCTTAGGACCTCCCGGATAACCAAGCCCTATCGCCCTTGCAACCTTGTCAAATGCCTCTCCCGCTGCATCATCCCTTGTTTTACCAAGAACTTCATATTCTCCGTAGTCTTTAACTATAACCAGATTGGTGTGACCTCCCGATACAACAAGGCATAAAAAGGGCGGTTCAAGCTCCTCATTTTCTATGTAATTGGCAGATATATGCCCTTCGATATGATGTACTCCAATAAGAGGCTTGTTATGAGCAAAAGCTATGGACTTTGCAGCCGATACTCCAACCAAAAGAGCTCCCACCAAACCGGGACCATAAGTGACCGCAACAGCATCTATTTCATTCATTGTAAGCGAAGCTTCTTTAAGTGCCTCATCCACTACCTGAATCACCTTTTCTATATGCTTTCTTGATGCAATTTCAGGCACAACACCACCGTACAGCTTATGTATCTCGATCTGAGACGAAATAATATTTGAAAGCACCTTCCTTCCATCCTGTACTACAGCCGCAGCTGTCTCGTCACAGGATGATTCAATCGCTAATATATTCATATTTTCACATCTTCCCTTTACTGCCAAAACGATGTGGGTGCCAAATTGATTCGACACCCACCTCTAAGATTTAAAATTTTAAAGTTACAAGTAATAAAAGTATCAAAACCTGCTGTATAATACTTACAGAAGAATTAATATCTAATATCATCCGTATATTTTGATTTTTGATTAACCTCGGTTATTATCAAATATGATAGTTGTCAGCTAAAAAGTCTTGTAAGTCAATTCCCAAAAGAGAATCTTCCATCTTCCTTTATCATCTTCTCTTAAATAGTATTTCTCATTGGTGGTCTTAAGCCCTTTGGTATCTTTAACTATATAGGACACTAAAAGATTGCAGAACTTATAGCCTCCTCGCTCTTCTCTTTCAGCCTCAGCGAGATCTTGAATAGCAATATTGGCTATCGTGGTCTTCTTACTCTTATAGTCTTCAATGTCTTTTTTAAGCTTTTCAACGTACTGATCAAGAGGATTCTTTTCAAGCAGCTGTTCATCGAAGAGTTTTTGATTCTGCTCTGCAAGCTTTTTAATCTGCTCATCAGTAAGCTCTTCATTATAGCAGCATTTCAAAATTCTGTTATATATTTTGAGTACCTCTCTGGCGTTTCCCGGATAATTATCATCTAGGTTAAGCTCCATAAGCTTCTCTACTTCTGTTTTACTCTTTTTTAACTCCAGATTCTTAAGTCCAATGCTTCTTACAAGAAAGAAGCCGCCGATTATAAATATAGCAAGAAGAGCCATAACTATACCAACTACAACCGGATTTTGCGTTTTTTTGTACATAAATCCCCCTTACTCCTCATCAACAAACATCAAATCTATACTTTTACCATCTTTTCCAAGTCTTACATTATCAAAGATTTCTCTTACCTCTTTGATATACTGCTCAGGATGTGCCATAGCAGGACTGTAATGCGTAAGCCACATTTTTTTAGGCTTGGCAATTTGGGCAAGTTCGCAAGCCTCCTGCATGGTCATATGTTTCTTTTCTTTTGCCTTATTTACAGACTCCAAATCACCATACATGCCCTCACATATAAATAAATCGGCATCTGCAGCCATTTCTGCAATAATAGGTACAGGTCTTGTATCGGTACAGTAGGTAACCTTAAGCCCCTTCCTTTCTCCTCCCATAACCATATCGGGTGTATAGGTTTTTCCTTCATATTCAACTGTTTCACCTTTTTGAAGTCTGTTCCAACATTTTAGAGGAACCTCATTTTCTTTTGCCTTTTCAGGTAAAAATCTGCCCGCTCTATCTACTATTATATTATATCCATAGCAAATCACATTATGCTTTAGCTTAAAGGCTTCAATCTTCATTCCAAAAAACTCGAAATTACCGCCATCTCCCTCAATCTCGACAAAGTTAACATCAAAGGGAAGTTCTTGCGCAATTATGCATAAAGACTTTATAACCCTCTCTATTCCTTTTGGGCCTAAAATTGTAATAGGCTCTGTTCTTCCTGAATTGCCAATGGATAGTAAAAGTCCCGGAATCCCGGCAACATGGTCACCATGAAAATGAGTTATACATATAAGACCTATGGGATTTACACTCCATCCCTTCTTTTTAACGGCAACCTGAGTTCCCTCACCACAGTCTATAAGCACGCTGTTTCCATTGTATCTGGCAAGCAGTGAGGTGAGGAACCTGTTAGGTAAAGGCATCATCCCACCCGTACCTAATAAACATATATCCAGCATTAAATCTCCTTAATCTCAGTTAAATACGACGTACAAAGGTTGAATAAGCGCACAAAGCCTAATCTCACCCTGAATAACTATATAATATCAGATTGTAAGCGACATAAGCAAGGCATCTTCCTTAGGTTCATCATAAAAGTTCGGGCGGATTCCGTCTTCCTTAAACCCAAGCTTCTTGTACAGGCTGATTGCAGCCTCATTTCCTACTCTTACATCTAATAAAAATTTTGTTCTTTTATCTGATTTCCCATATTCAATAAGTCTATTAAGCAAAGCCTTGCCAACTCCTCTTTTTCTGGCATCTGCTCTTACTGCAACATTGCAGATTTCAGCCTCATCAAGCACTCCCCAGTAGCCGCAATATCCTATTACCTCTCCATTTTCGATAGCACAGAAATAGTGTTTATCTTCACCTTCTACACATTCCCTAAATGACTGCAGAGACCAGGGCAGTGAAAATATCGTTTTTTCAATCTCAGCCACTTCTTTACAATGTTCCGGCTTTAACTCTACTATATCAAATACATCCATAGTTATTTTTTAATTCCTGTTTCTTTTTCATTTCTTTCACGCTCAGCCTGAGAAAGTCTAAGATAGACAGGCTCATGGCTTTTTGCAGTTTCCATAACACCTCTATTATAATACATTTTTCCTAAAACTGCCACACTTCCTGCATTTTGTTTTGAAATATTGGCAGGGGCGAAGAAATGAGGGTTTACAAGCCCTTCTTCAATATTACGCTTATATACAGGCACCCCGTCTCCAAGGAAAACTATTTTTTCTCCTGCAAATTCATTGTTAAGCTCGGCTAAAAGCTCTTCCACAGCCAAAGCTCTCTGCTGTTTCAACTCAGTAAACTCGCCATTCTTAAATGTATAAAGTCCATTATAGACCTGTTCTCTTCTTGCATCCATAATAGGGCAGATTATTCCGTCAAAAAACTGCACATTGTAGGCAAGGGCGGCAAGGGTAGGCACTGGAATAATAGGCTTATTTAGACTATAGGCAAGCCCCTTTACAGTGGCAGAGCCTATTCTAAGCCCTGTAAATGAACCGGGTCCCGCAGCTATGGCAAATGCGTCTATTTCCTTAAGGTCAAGCTCAGACATTCTAACTATCTCACTAAGCATGGGCATAAGAGTAGTAGAATGTGTCTTTTTATGCTCAACAGTGTATTCAGCCACTAGAGTCTCGTCATCAACTATTGCAACTGATGCCACTAAGCCTGAAGTATCCATACCTAAAACTTTCATTCTTCTACCACTACCCTTCTATATTCAAAGCCTTTTGCCAAATCTTTTTCTATTCTTATGTGTATTGCTGATTTGGGAATGAGTTCTTCTATCCTTGAAGCCCATTCGATGAGGCAGACTCCGTCTCCGTAGAAATAGTCCTCATAGCCTATTTCATCCATTTCAGATATATCTCCTATACGGTATACATCAAAATGATATAGAGGAAGCCTTCCCTGTGTATATTCCTGAACTATGGTAAAGGTGGGGCTGTCAATATTATCCTCTATCAAAAGTCCCACAGCAAAACCCTTGGTAAATACGGTCTTACCAACTCCAAGGTCGCCTTCAAGGCAGATAATTTCACCCTTATCTGCCTTTTCTCCAAGTTTCTTACCTATATCAAATGTCTCTTCCTCTGAATTACTCTCGTAAATGGTCATTTTTTAACCCTTTGCCTGTTTAATGCTTAGAGATATCCTCTTCTTAGGAATATCTACTCCAATAACTTTTACATCAACTATATCACCAACACTCACCACTTCAAGCGGGTGCTTTACAAACTTCTTATCTGATAATTCGGATATGTGAACAAGACCATCCTGATGTACACCGATGTCTACAAAAGCGCCAAAATCAATGACATTGCGGACAGTTCCCTTCATAACCATACCCTCTTTAAGATCCTTCATGTCTAAGACATCAGTTCTAAGAATAGGGGCAGGAAGGTCTGCTCTAGGGTCTCTTCCCGGCTTTTCAAGCTCACTTATAATATCCTTAAGAGTAAGCTCACCTACGTCTACCTTGGCTGTTAAGTCAGGATGCTTCTTAATCTCGACGGTTATGCCCTTAATTCCGCCTCTAAGTGCAGAAAGATCATAGCCAAGCGCAGAAAGGAGCTCTTCTGCTGCCTTATAGGACTCAGGATGAACACTGCTTGAGTCAAGAGGGTTGTCTCCATCCATTATTCTCATAAAGCCTGCACATTGTAAGAATGCCTTTGGTCCAAGCTTAGAAACCTTCAATAGTTCTTTTCTATTCTTGAATTTACCGTTTTCTTCTCTGTAGTTAACAATGTTTTTTGCTATAGTTCCATTGATTCCTGAAACATAGGAAAGAAGCGGAGCTGAAGCAGTATTTAAGTCGACTCCCACTCTGTTTACACAGTCTTCTACCACTGCGCCAAGGGCTTCTTCAAGCTTCTTTTTATTCATATCATGTTGATACTGTCCAACGCCTATAGCCTTAGGCTCTATCTTAACCAGCTCAGCAAGAGGGTCCTGTAGCCTTCTTGCTATGGAAGCTGCACTTCTCTGTCCCACATCGAACTCCGGGAACTCCTCCGTAGCCAGCTTACTTGCTGAATAAACAGAAGCTCCTGCTTCATTTACTATAACATAGGATACAGGAAGATGAAGCTCTTTAATCATATCTGAAATTATCATTTCAGACTCTCTGGAGGCAGTACCATTGCCTACAGATATCAGTGAAATTCCGTATTTCTTAACTAAATCAGCCACTATCTTCTTGGTCTCAGCCACCTTATTCTGTGGCTCTGTAGGGTAGACAACTGTAGTATAGAGCACCTTACCTGTCTCATCCACTACAGCAAGCTTACATCCGGTTCTAAACGCAGGATCCCAGCCCAGCACTCGCTTTCCTGTGATTGGAGGCTGCATAAGAAGCTGGGTAAGGTTCTTTCCAAACACCTTGATAGCTCCGTCTTCAGCATTTTCCGTAAGCTCCGACCTTATATCATTTTCAATTGATGGAGCTATAAGCCTTGTATAAGAATCGGCTACTGTCTCCTTTAAGACTTCAGTAGTATATTTATTATCTCTGATTATAACTTTTCTACATAAGTAGAGGAGTATCTCATCTACAGGAGCCTCGATTTTTACCGTCAATACCTTTTCAGCTTCGCCTCGATTAATCGCAAGTATTCTATATCCTGTTATCTTCTTTACAGGCTCACTAAAGCTGTAATAGGTCTCATAGACGGACTGCGCTTCCTTATCTTTTGCCTCTGAAACTACATTTCCCTTATCAAAGGTTATATTTCTGATGTACTTTCTATACTCTGCATTGTCTGAGATTTCTTCCGCAATTATGTCCATAGCGCCCTTGATAGCAGACTGGGCATCTGTTATGCCCTTTTCTTCATTGAGGTAGTTAAGTGCCTCTTCTTCAAGTGGTTTGTCTGTCTGCTGTAAGGAAATAATGATGGCAAGTCCTGAAAGGCCTGCTTCTTTTGCTATAGTTGCTCTGGTTCTTCTCTTTTGCTTGTACGGTCTGTACAAATCTTCTACAGTAACCAAGGCTTCTGCTGCCTCTATAGCCTGTCTTAGCTCATCAGTAAGCTTTCCCTGTTCTTCTATAAGACCTATAACCTGAGTTTTCCTCTCTTCAAGGTTGTTCAGATATCTAAGCCTCTCATCAAGATTACGGAGCACCTCATCATTAAGTGCTCCATGCTGTTCTTTTCTGTATCTCGCAATAAAAGGAATGGTATTCCCTTCTTCTATAAGCTTGATAACTGCATTTACCTGTTCCGTCTTAATACCGAGTTCTTCCGCAATCTTTTTTGCTATGTCCATCTTTCTAACCCCTAAATATTATCATAGTTGAACTTCTACAAAGATATCGTATATTGCTTTAATCGCAAGCTCGAAGTCATCATTGTCTACTCCGATTATTATATTAAGCTCACTTGAGCCCTGATCTATCATTCTTACATTGATGCGGGCATGGGCAAGGGCAGCAAATATTCTTCCCGCTGTACCCCTTACAGACTTCATGCCTCTTCCTACTACAGCAATGAGGGCGATGCCTGATTCAATATCTATGGAGTCAGGCTCAGCAAGCTTGTGAATAGCAGATACAACCAACTGTTCTTTTGGCTCGAATACCTTTTCCTCTACAAAAAGAGTCATTGTATCGATACCTGATGGCATATGCTCAAAAGAAATATCATTTTCTTCAAATGCCTGAAGCACCTTTCTGCCAAATCCTATCTCCACATTCATCATGTCTTTATCGATATTAATGGCTGAAAATCCCTTTCTTCCCGCAATACCTGTGATGACATACTTTGACTTCTGTCCTGTGCTTTCAACTATCCAGCTTCCCGGATCTTCAGGAGCGTTGGTATTCTTGATATTTACAGGGATGCCTGCCTTTCTGACAGGGAAGATGGAATCCTCGTGGAGGACTGATGCTCCCATATAGGAAAGCTCTCGAAGCTCTTTATAGGTAATAATGTCAATTGGTTTTGGATCGTAAATAATTCTTGGGTCTGCAACAAGAAAACCCGACACATCTGTCCAGTTCTCATATACATCAGCTTTCACAGCTCTTGCTACTATCGCACCTGTGATATCGGATCCTCCTCTTGAAAATGTCTTTATAGTTCCATCAGGCATAGCGCCATAAAAGCCCGGAATGACAGCATATTCTATCTTCTTAAGCTTCTTTGCAAGTATCTCGTTTGTCTTTTCAGAGTCAAAGTTGCCGTCTTTGTCAAAGAAGAGGACAGTAGCAGCATCCACGAAGGTGAAGTCGAGGTATTTTGCCATAATAATACCATTTAAGTATTCGCCTCTGGAAGCCGCATAATCCTTTCCTGCCTTTTCCTTAAGGTTTTTCTCGATAAGGGTGAACTCATCCTCGAGAGAAAGCTCTATGCCAAGTCCTTCTATGATTTCGTTGTATCTTGACTTAATATCTTCAAATTCTTCAGAAAAGTCCTCCCCACGAGAAGCCTTCTCCTGACATTTATACAGTAAATCTGTCACCTTTATATCAGCATTGAACCTCTTGCCGGGTGCTGAAGGTATGGCATAATGCCTCTCCTTCTCAGACTTGATTATCTCTCCAACCTTCTTAAACTGTTCTGCATTTGCAAGCGAACTTCCGCCAAATTTTACTACCTTTAACAATTATTTTCCCTCCAAATCCATCTAAGCAAGACCTGTGTATTGCAACTTTCACATATTGATTAATAGAATTATCTGTGTCAAAAATATTGACACCTTATGATATAAGAGCATTGGTTTTACCTGCTCCTAAAAACATTTGCAAATACCACTTTATAAGCGTAACGCTTAATTGTAATATTTGCAAGATATTTTTATTAAAAATTAATTATTATTTTATTTTTTACACTTAAATCTCCGGTTAGCTCTTCGAATTCAGCCTCAGTTAAAGGCGAGGTGATGAAGGCAAATTCTCCCACTACCTTATCAGATTTTACTTCTTCAATTCCTGATATCTTCTGCTTTGCAGCCTCTTTCTCACTCTCAGGAACTCTTACAAAGAACTTCTGCTTATACTGCCTGATGTCACCAAGAGTAAGCTTTTCTTCATCCCAGTTGATATCAAGGTGTCTGTCCTTATTTCTAACTGCTTCCACCACATCTGCAACAACAGCACTTGCAGTAGGAAGTTTGCCCGCTCCCCTGCCGTAGAACATAACATCATCAACCATGTTTCCCTTTATTAAAACGGCATTAAAGACATCTTCTACGCTATGAAGAGGCTGATTCCTGCTTAGCATTACAGGAGCAACTCTTGCATACACTACTCCACCGTCCTTCTTGCTTTCGCCTATTAGCTTGATAGTAGCATCTAAGGACTTGGCATACTCCATATCTTCCTTGGTTATTCTCGATATGCCCTCTACAGGGATGTCTTCAAAGTCAACCTGCTTGCCGTAGGCAAGAGAAGTAAGGATGGCTATCTTTCTACCGCTGTCGTATCCATCCACATCCGCACTTGGATTTCTCTCAGCATAGCCCATAGCCTGCGCCTCTTTTAAGACTGTGTCATAGTCAAGCCCTTCTTTATCCATCTTGGTGAGGATATAGTTGGTGGTTCCGTTAAGTATACCCTGAATTTCAATTATTTCCTCTGCTGTAAGAGAATAATTAAGAGGTCTTATTACGGGTATACCTCCTCCTACGCTGGCTTCAAATAAGAAGTTGACATTTTTCTCCTTTGCAAGCTTAATTAGTCCTGCACCATACTTTGCCACAAGCTCCTTGTTAGAAGTACACACACTCTTTCCTGCTTCAATAGCTAACTTTACAAAATCATAAGCAGGCTTGGTCCCACCCATGGTCTCTACTACAACAGAAATCTCATCATCATTTAAGATATCGTTAAAATCGTGAGTAATTAGCTTCTCAGCAGGATCTCCAGGCATATCTCTAAGATCGCAGATTCTCTTGACCTTAATCTCTTCTCCTGCCTTTATTGCTATACTTTGTCTGTTTGTATTAATAACCTCAAAAACTCCCGAGCCTACAGTTCCATATCCTATAATTCCTACATTTACCATTCTTCACCTCTAATTTATTCTCTTGCGAGTATTTTCATTCTTCTAATTCCGTCAATTGCTTCTACGCTTGCCACCATATCAGTAACATCAGTCAGTCCGTTAAGAATCTGCAAGCTCAGTGACAAAGAAGCCAAGCCGTTAACCGGTATACTTTGGTGGATAGTCAGTATGTTTACTCCATAACGGGCTACCTCCTTAAGCACTTCTGAGAGCAGTCCCTGTCTATCCTCCATTTCAAGCAAAAATGAGATTGTCTTTCCTCTTGCATCTTCATGAAAGTAGTTAATTTCATCTTTGTACTTATAAAACGAACTTCTGCTTATGCCTACAGCCTCCGCTGCCTCACCTACGGTCATCACCTTTTTTGTCTCAAGCAGCTTCTTTGCTTCAACCACCTGTAATAAAACCTCAGGTAAAGCCCTTTCTGAAACTAAATAGAGTTTATCTTTTCCCATTTCTTCCACCCATATCAAAACTTTGTGTGCCCTTAACGGTCATTTGTGTGTAACAGAAAGAATATTAACACAGACTACCATTAATTGCAAGTGTTAAAGCTAATAGTTTTATACTTTATTTTAGGGTTTTTACTATCAAATTTGCCATATGATTCATCTCCAACCCTATTTACCGTTAAAAGCCGTATAGTTCTACAATCAAATTCCTGCTTTACCTAATTCGCCTCCTGTGACGAGTCTCATAAGTGAGATCTATATATCCGCCGCCGCACAATCCCTTATAGATTATTCTATTAGATAGGGAATTTGGGAGAAATTTCCTATCAAATTAAAAAAGCCAGTACAGGAATATCTCCCATACTGACTTATTATAGTTAATCTTCTTTTTTAATGCTCTTCCATTTTAGATATGCATTGATAAAAGGATCAAAGTAGCCATCAAGAACCGCCTGTGCATTGCCGATTTCTACATTTGTCCTATGATCCTTGACCATTGTATATGGCTGAAGCACATAGGAACGAATCTGGCTGCCCCAGGCAATGTCTTTTTGCTCTCCTCTGATACCCGCTTCCTTAGCCTCATTTTCCTGCTGTTTAAGCATATAAAGCTTTGCCTTTAACATCTGCATAGCCTTGGCTTTATTCTGGAACTGAGAACGCTCATTCTGGCAGCTTACTACTATTCCCGAAGGGAAATGTGTAATTCTAATCGCAGATGAGGTTTTGTTGATATGCTGTCCACCTGCACCGCTTGAGCGGAAGGTATCTATCCTTATATCATCATCTTTGATTTCGATATCTATATCATCTTCAATATCCGGCATTACATCACAGGATACAAAGGAGGTCTGCCTCTTTCCCGCAGCATTGAAAGGTGAAATACGAACCAAACGGTGCACTCCATGCTCACTCTTTAGGTAGCCATAGGCATTAGTCCCCGTAATTTCAATGGTACAGGACTTTACTCCTGCTTCTTCTCCTGCCAGATAGTCGATAACCTCTGTCTTATATCCCTTGCTTTCTGCCCACCTTGTGTAGGCTCTCATAAGGATGCTTGTCCAGTCACAGGCTTCAGTACCGCCTGCACCCGCATGTAAGGTGATAATAGCATTATCTTTATCATAAGGACCGCTTAGCAGGGTTGAAATTCTAAGAGCATCAAACTCTGTCTTAAATCTCTCAAGTTCGTCTCCTATTTCTGAAATCATTGAGGCATCATTTTCTTCTTCTGCCATTTCAATAAGTGCACCTATGTCATCAAAGAGCCCCTGCAGCTCGTCAAAGCCTTCTATATTATTTTTTAAACCTGATATTTCAGCCATAGTAGCATTTGCCTTCTCGGCATCATCCCAAAATCCCGGTTCGGATATGAGTCTGTTTAACTCCTCGAGCCTCATCTTCTTGCTCGTTAAGTCAAAGTGAATCCCTCACTTCGACTAATGGCTCTGCATAAGAGTTTAATGTAACTTTGAACTGGTCTAACTCTACCACTATCTCACCACCTTTTGTTTTTTATTCACAAGAAAAGATTATAACATAGGGCAGTATGGGTTGGCAAGGATGTAAACAGGTTATAGGGGATTATTTTCACAGGTTGGTTAAGATTAGTTAAAATACTTAATTGTCTCTTTGCTTATGGCTGTTAAGGTATCATCTAACACATCCTTTGCTTCATTCTCTTGGCTGACTTGGACATGGAATAATAAATTGCGATATGACATTACTGCTCCAACAGCCTGCCCAGCCAGCTTTTTATTGATTTTGCTTAAATCATTATCCTTAGCATAAAAAGAATGTAAATTATCTCCAATGTAGTATTCATTGAAACTTACACCTAACCTAATTTGACTTGTGCTTTCTTTGTTTTCATATATAATGTATTCAAAGGTTGGCTCAGGAACAGTATTTGAATTTTTCATAATCAGGCTGTCACGAGAGTTAAATGTCCATTCCTTTCGAATATAGAGCAGAAAATTGTGGTCCGTCTCATATTTTTTTTCATAACCTTTTAGCCTTAAATTCTCAGCCATATATTCATAAAACTTCTGATACTCATCAAATGACAGTATCATTTTTTCTTCTGATGAGGATGAATTTGAAGACTGTTTTGATGACACAGAAGACTGCGATACCTTTGTGTCAGTTTCTTTAGTTGAATTTATCCCCCTGGTATAGTACCTGCTTATTATGAAATTGACAACTGTAAAAACCACCATCAGGACAACTAATCCTATAACAAATGCATTTCTTTTTTTATCCATAGTGTAAACCTCTTTTATATAGTGTTTTAATCAATTCCCCCTAATTATAATTGCTGATACATACGACTCCGAATCAATATCAAGCTTAACTTCCCTTTTAAGTTCAAATGTGTTTATATCGTATAAGCTTAGCTTTTGCAGGTTTGCAACAACCAAATATTTTCCATAAATCTGTGTAAGAGACAACTCATTGTTAAGTTCGATATCCTTATAAAGCCGTCCTTCTTCATCTACCACACTAACCTTAGTACCTTTTACTTCAACAGGATTATAGTTAGTAATCAAAAATTTATCTTCATACTTAAATATATCTGAAGGTTGCTCTGCCTGAATATCTATAACTTTAATGTCATAATTCCTTTTGTCTATTGACAATATTTTAGAAATTGGCTTATCATCAGTGCTTATCTGCATTGTAAAATACATATAACTATCGTCCTCACAATACATTTCAGTAGTTCTACCGAATTTAGTCAAAGAAATTTCTTTAACTATATTCAAATCTTTATCCATAACTCTAAGTGTACAGCTGTCTAAGCCTTTATCAGCTGTTATCGAAAAAGCCAAAAGTTTTTCACTCATTGGAAAAATCCCATAAATATAAGTTTCTTTATATTCTTTAATTATATTTTTATGAGACTCTTTATCATACCTTTCTATATAGCTCGACCCATTCATAGTATTAACTGCATATACATATTTATTTATAACAGCCATATGATTAAGAGCAATATTGCTGAAAGGATATTCCGAAATCTCAAAAGTATTTTTATTTAGGCTAATAACCTTTTTAGTACTTTTATTATTTCCCAATCCCTGAGGTATCATATATACCTCATTATCAACAGTTAAAGGTTTATAAAAATGAGAACCTAACCCTGCATATGTCAATTTACTAGAACCAAGCAGCTCTAGTTCATCATTATACCAATCAATCCTACTCTTATACATTTGCTGTGAAGTATGTACAATCCCTATAGTAGAATCATATTTGGTGTCAGAATTCCCTGTGTTACACGATATCAAAAAACAACTAATGGATAATATACAACAAAACAATATTTTTCTCACAATAATTTTAAGCCGATAGAGTTGCTCTACCGGCTCTGCCTCCTTTCTAAAGAAGAAAAACTACTTCTCATATATTATATAAGTTCTGTTGCTTTTTACAAGTTCCATTGGGTGAATCGCATCTCCAAAAATTGGCGTATTCAGGTTAACCCCACAAACATCTTTGAATCCAGCCCAAACTAATTGTGAACAATAAAACTCTTCTCTTGTTGATGTATTAAAATAATCAATATTGTACCTTTTTCCTATCTGTCTATAACACCAATCCGCCACATCATTATCTTGTGCAAGAGTTGTTCCTTTAACGTTCAATCCATAGCAAGTTTTTTTTGTGTAATTCCAATCATTGTTTCCAGTAGTAACATAAGGGAATTCTGCTTCAATAACAGTATATTGGTTATATATGATTGCTGCATGTCCTAAAGGTAATTTATCCTTAAACTTATCGGCAGTAACTAAGATTACTCCTTTTCTTGAAGGATAAACTTTTTTTCTATTTGCCATTTTGAAAAATCTACTTCCCTTATAATCTGTATAAATTGGCATTTTCTGTACATCTCTTAAAAGCTCATTTACTTCATTTTTTGGAAAAATCTGTTCTACATCCGAAACTCGTTTATTTGCATAAATAGGTAATATCATGAAACAAGTTACCAATATAAAACAAAACGCTACACTAATTATTTTATTAAAATTTTTAATCATATTTCAACATACCTCCATTTCTTAATTTAATTAATCGTAATAGTAAGTAAAAACAACTTTAATCTCCATTTTTATATCTCTGAGGGTTTTGATTTCTGATTGACATATAAGCCTCCTTCCTATAATGTCAAGCCCTAAATCATTTAATTTCAGGCTTTTCTTTAAATATTTACCTCATAAAACAGAGCAAAAAATGTATGACAGTCATTGTATTTTATACTGAACAGCTAAAAGAGGGTGTAGTTTATAAAGCATCCCATTGTTTTGCTTTATAAAGGCTATAAATCCTCTGCTAACTATGATGGTGAACCTTCCGTGTCTAAAGGGATCGTGTCCCAACTTCCTTCGTCCCACCTGTCCATACACCGAGTGCCTGCTAAGCTTTCTAACAGGGTCATGCCCTACGGAGAGAACTACTGCAAGCTACAGCTCTTGTTTGTTTTTTGATTTTACTGACCTGCATACTCCACAGGGTACGGATATTCCGTGGATGCTTACCCTGACTCGTTTTGCTGGTCATTGTGATGATGCAGCACCTGTAGCGCTCCATCGTTATCGGGTTTCCTTCCAGAACCCTGCCCGATCTCGGAATAATCCGACACCCGGCAAGGCTCTGGAATAAATTTTGCTGTCGACTGTTTTACGCTACAATAGCTTCCTTATTTTCCGGACGTCTGATGTCCATCAACATCTTCTTCGGAGCATATTTCGTACCAGTATTCAGAATCGTATAGATAATCCTCAGAAGCTTGCAGGCTATCACAATCAATGACTGCATCTTTTTCAACGGATTATCGGCTCGTGTCGTATAATACATATGGAGTTCTTTGAATTCCTCTGCATGGGCCACTGCTGACTTTGCTGCCTGGAATAACCAATATCTGAGTCGTTTGCGTCCTCTATGACTGATTTTGGTTTCTCCCTTATGCTTTCCTGAACTGCATGCCACAAGGCCTAATCCGCTTAATTTCTGTATTTCCTTAACATCATCAAATCTTGAAATATCTCCCATCTCTGCAAGAATACCGGAAAGTGTATTTTCTCCAATCCCAGATATCTCCAGAACGTTACCTGTATGCGGTATCTCCTGACATTTCTGGTTGATCTGGTTCTCTATAACAGCAAGTTCAACATCCAGTTCCATGATTTTCTGCACGAACCACTTTACAGCTGCCTTGCTTGCAATAGATCCATCCTTAATCCCAACACTTGCTTTTGCGTACTGTAAGATTTCTCTGGCTCTGCTGTACCCGCGTCCTCTAAGTTTAGCAGCATGCCAAATCTGTCTTATCCCTTCTTCTCCAAGTGCGGTCAGTTCATCCGGAAATGGTGCCTCTTTCAGCAGTTCAAGGCTAAATGCTCCATCGACTTTTCCCAATGCTTCCTTATACTCCGGGAAATATATCTTCATCTCCCTGTGCATCCGGTTGATTGTTCGAATTCTGTCTTCATTCAGTTGGTCTCTGAACATGGATAACCTACGAAGTTCAGCATAGATTTTTTCTGGAAGATATGGCATACCAAAGTTGCCATCCTTGACAAGATTTGCTATCAGTTTTGGATCCTTCCTGTCATCCTTGAGCTGGCTGTTATCTTCAACCTCCTTTGTCTGCTTAACAGCATAAGGGTTTACCTGAACAACACTGATTCCATTTGTAATCATCCATGTAGCAAGGCAGAACCAGTAGTGACCGGTCGGCTCTAAGCCAAGCACTATCTGACTCTTATCATGTTCAGCGGCTATCCTCACTGCCCATTCCTTTGCACTCCGGAAGCCCTCTTGATTATTGTTGAAAGAATGTGCGGACTTACTGAGTTCCCGTCCTCTGGTATCAATTGCTCTCATATAGTGCGTTTCGCTGCCTACATCACATCCCAAGATAAGCATGTCATCGCTGATAAAAGAGAGTTTTTTATTTTTATCGAACTTACCATTGGTTTCCAACTCACGCCAGGTTGAAGCTGCGAGATTTTCCTTAATCACCTCCGATTTTTTCAAAAGCTCCTGCTGTTCAAAAATATTTGCTGTTACTACTTGATTTTTTTTCTTTGTGCCTTTAATATTCATTTTAGATACCTCTTGTGTTTTTTAGATTTTACCAACTGGCAGGTCAGTAATAATCTAAATTTACTTGAGGTATTTTTTTATGTCAATCTCTTGACCTATTTATAGTATACAGGAAGCTTTCTATGCAGCATGCTTTGATATAGCAATATTTCATAAGTTTTTTTATACATTAATTACTTTGATATTAGTTTAATATTTAACTACTGAAAAAACCATACCAAAAGTGGAAGTTTTTTCTGTCCACTTTTGGTATGGTTTTAACTATAATAATATGCTATCATTCTCATTATTGCAATATTGGAGGTACTTATGAAAAAGATATACCAAAATACAATTATTATGGCTACTTTGCTTATGACTATCGTTTCACTATTTTCTTCTAAAAAACCAGATAATCTTCACTCAACAGCTATCTCACACATCTGTAACATTGAAAATACCGATGATTGTGTCACTATATATAACCGTAAATCGATATTTTCAACGTAACTCCTCCCCATACCACTTTTGAAAAGCCCTCCTTAAAGGGGCTTTTTGTCTTTCGCTGGCCTTCATCAAACATCTAATTCTATAGCTCTGAATGTACTTTGACTTACTCTTCGTGTTATCTCCTGTCATTCTATCTAAGGTATAAGTTTTTTCTTCAAGTAAAAACCCTAAAAAATCTCCCCTCAGTGATCTAATAGAATAGTCTATTGTCTTATCCGCGTACTGTATCGCCTTTTCAAAACGATTTGTTTCTTCATAAGCTGAGCATAAGGTAACATAAAGCAACGCCAGAGGTATATAACGATATTTCATATTAACTTTACTTCTTTCGTAAGCCATGACAGTTTTTTCAAGCAATTCTATACTTTTATCCGCCTCACCAAGGGCTTTATAACAGACTGCTATACCATTGATTATAATAGCTTCTGCTCTACTTGGCACATATCCACCAACATTATCAAGTCCCATTTCTCCTCTTGTTATACTAAAGGCTTTTATTAATCTGTCGGCGGCTTCACTAGCATTACATTGCCTGATTCTTAGATCAAATAGTGCAGACATATACTCTACATATTGGCTGTTCTTCTTATTATCTAGGGGTATTTTCCGCTTTAATTCGTTAAAAAGGTACTCTGCTTCCCCATACTTCTGAAAGGTAGTTAGTTTTGCTATCTCCCTTTCCATATCAAGCAAGCGGAAATCGTCAGTTATAATCCTACTTTCTACAGTCTCTACCTCTATATTAAAATAATCCAGTATTTTTTGTATTGTTCCCCGCTTAGGCTTAGCCTTACCACATTCTATCCTTGAAATTGTCTTAACATCTATATCCAAATCATCTGCAAGTTTTTGCTGAGATATACCTCTTATCACCCTTTCCTGCTTAACTATCTCTGAAATAATATTCACATTTCTCTGCTTGTATCCGGTAAGCAAATTAATATCCTTAGTATTCCATTCAAATCCATATTCTGCATATAAATCTTTCAATGCATCCCGCATCTTCTTGTAATCTTGGTACAATGTTATATTTATGTTTTTAGATATGAAAAGGATATTCTCCAAAAGCTTTGATATATTTAGCAAAAGTCCGTTATCTGTAAGCATTTGCTCAGCCTTTAAGATAACCTGTAAAGCCTCATCAGGTCTATTATTTTTGATATAGCTGTTTCCTACAATCAATGAAACCCTGCCATACAAATTGCACTTTATCTCCTCATCATAAAAATGTCTCTCAATATAGTCAAGTATTGTAATACCATATGTTTTAAGAAGATTCTCACCCAGTTTTTCTTTATTATTAAGATATAAAGTAAGCAGTATTAGCTCATTTTCTCCTAATAGATAGTTCTCCAGTTTCTCTAAAGAAAACTCAGGCAATGTTAGTGTTAATGCTTGATAGTAACTTCTATCAGCCTCTATGAAATCACGGTATTTTTCTTCAGAGATAAATCCTTTTATCATTTTAATAAACTGCAAGTGTAAAGGGCTTTCTATGTCTGCTAACGTTTCATAGTCCGCAAGCAATTTAGCTGCTTCATCATAGCTTTTATTTTCAATTTCGTCAGTGAGCTTTTCTCTTAGTTCATACAATTCATAGTCCTTTTCATCCTGCATAAGCTCAACCTTATTGTCAGACCTGCCTAGCCTGCTTACAATCATATCAAGCACAAAAAAGCCAGCCCCTCTTTCCCCAGCTTCAGTCCTTCTTATGACAGACTCCGAGCAGACTCCTTTTGCTAATTTTTCTATGCTAATGTCTTGTTTAACACGCTCATAGTTAATAAGTGCCCCTATTTTTACTATATTCATAAATTCCTCATACTCTGATTAACTTAGCTTCTATACCTCTCCCGATTAAGAACTCTATTTAATATAATTCTTAATCTGTTACCTACCATTATACATGAAAATAAGCCATAATACAGCCTATTTTATTACTTATCTGTATCATGGCTTAATATTCTCTAATATTTATTTTTTTGTTTTACATTTTACTACTTTGCTGTATTTTCCATATACTCTCTTGCCTTTAACTATCGTATAAGCCCTTACTTTTACATAGTAGGCCTTTCCACCTTCAAGGCCTGTAACATTGTAAATATTGGCTACAGTAATGGTCTTGCTTGCATCCAATAGAGCTGAGTTAGCAGCGTATCTTATTTCATATCCCCTTGCACCGTTTACTCTGTTAAACCTTACTCTAAATCCTTTACTTAAGGATGACACCCTGACACCATTTATCTTGGCTGGCTCTTTACTTTTATCATTCTTATCTTTAAGGTAATTGATTATATGCCCATTCATGGCAGCATACTGATCTATAGATGAACCTTTATAGGCATAGAATATTGTAAGAGGCTCAAATGCATTTTCTCCCAAGATTATATTTTGAGAGTAAACAGTAGCTTTAACCACAGGAAATGCATTCTTTCTGATTTCTCTTACATCGTCACCTATCTTCACCGTTTTTAAGCCGGACTCCGCAAAAGCTCCCATTCCTATTGCCCTAGTTCCACTAGGTATAGAAATGGATTTTAGCCTATAACAATGCGAGAAAGCAAAATCATCGATTTCACCGAATCCCTTACCGATAGTACAGCTTTTAATTCCTGATTCATAAAAGGACTGGATGCCTATTTTCTTAACATTGGCAGGAATCTTTATACTTTTTAGTGATGTAGTTTTTAAAAATGCGTAGGTATCGATATAATTAACAGTGTCAGGAATAGATACACTCTGTATATTCTCCATATAGCTGAATGCTCTTCTTCCTATGGTGGTAACACCCCTTTTGATTACTACTTTGTATATTCTATTTCTTTTGTTATTGAACCACTTGTTGTAATACACATTAGTATCATCTGTATCGTTCCACATATCACCCTTACCTGATATGGTGAGTACACCTTTTTTATTCAAGCGGGCTGTGACATTATCACCTATATGTATTACTTCTCCTTCATCAATATCTGCCTTAACGTCCCTGCTTATCAAAAGTAATGATATAAGTAAAAATGCAAAGAAACCAATCTTTTTTGCTGTTTTAAGCATAATTGTCTTCCCTCCAATTTTCCCAATTTTTAAAAAGTATATCCTTCATTCTACCAAAAAAATCGTATGTATTCAAGTTTTAATTATTTTTTTAAGCAGGATTGGGGTCAAAACGCTAAAATAATATTAAATTGACAATAGTTCGGTAAACCGATATACTGTATCAAAGGAGGGATATACTTATGATTATTAATGAACTGCTTAAGAAAAAAAATATTTCAAGATATCAATTAAGTAAAGACAGCGGAGTCGCAATGACTACTATAACAGATATATGCACTGGAAAGGCCAAGCTTGATAAATGTAACGTTGGTACCTTATATAAGATTGCAAAGGCACTTGATGTTACAATTGATTATTTACTAGAAAATAATTATGTATATACTGAGGATTATATATTTTCTTTTGAGACTTTTAAGAGCAATACCTGCCATCAGGTGAAAGACCTGGGTGATATTGATTTTATCATTGAAGCTCTGGAAACTGATAAAATTCGTCAATTATATGATAAGCAGCAATATAGAGAATCCATGTATCTCTTGGCTATGGTAGATTATTTGTCGAGATTAAATGATATTCCAATATGTACAAATTATAATGATATTCGGAAAAAAAAATTAAAAAAACCGTTTTTCGCATCTGGAACTATTTTGTCTTTTGCAGCTTTAGGAGACGAACATATAAAAAAAGATGCAATAGAAAAGGCTATTCCAGAGTTTATGCGATTCAATATTGTAGAAAGCGAGATACGAAATGTGTGTTAATAAACCGTTTACTAAGGAAAATTTGGAACGCTGCTTAAAAGAGTTAGCAAAAGAATTTCGGAAAAAGAA
This sequence comes from Catonella massiliensis, assembly GCF_016651435.1. Lineage (NCBI taxonomy): Bacteria > Bacillati > Bacillota > Clostridia > Lachnospirales > Lachnospiraceae > Catonella > Catonella massiliensis. The sequence continues at coordinate 1,473,267 of NZ_JAEPRJ010000001.1, forward strand.
TGGAGCCAAAATTCCTGCTGAAATTACTATAATTGGAGGAGCCTCAATTCTTTTAAATTATGGTTTTAGAGAAATGACTTATGATATAGATGCTATTATTAAATCATCAAGTGTCATGAAAGAAGCAATAAATACTGTTGGTGATAGGCTAAATCTCCCTACAGGATGGATAAATACTGACTTTATTAATACTTCTTCATATACACCCAAATTAATAGAATTTTCAAAATACTATAAAACTTTTTCAAATATATTACATATCAGAACTATTGCCTCAGAATATCTGGTCGCAATGAAGTTAAGAGCAGGAAGACAGTATAAAAATGATTTTTCAGATGTAATTGGTATCCTGATAGAGCAAGACAGACTTGGAGATACTTTAACTTTTGATAGAGTTAAAAATGCTATCATAGAACTATATGGCTCCTATGATGTTATACCTGAGACTTCCCGCTTATTTATTGAATCTATTTTTGAAAAAGATGATTTAAAAGCATTTTACGAACAATGTATTAAACTTGAATTTGAAAACAAGGATATCCTAATAGAATTTAATGATAATTATCCCGAAGTATTAAATGAAAATAATATTTCTGATATATTAAAAATTGCCAGAGAACGAAAGAAAAAGTAAAGGAGCCCTCCATGTCACTTGCAACACTCAATGATAATATTAAAAACCACGCTTTCAAGCGCTGCTACCTGCTATTTGGCGAAGAGCCATTTATGATAAGGCATTATAAAAATGCCTTAAAGAATGCTTTGCTTGGCAGCGGTGATAAGATGAATCTAAGCACTTTTACAGGTAAAGTCACTGATATAAACAGTATAATAGAAATTGCAGAAACCCTGCCTTTTTTCACAGACTACCGATGCATACTAATTGAAAACTCAGGGCTTTTTTCTTCTGCAAATGAGCTTTCAGAATACATAGATAAAATCCCTGAAAGCACTGTCATTATCTTTGCTGAAGCAGAGGTTGATAAAAGAACAAAGCTATATAAGGCTGTAAATAAACAAGGCCTTTCAGTGGAATTTGAAGTACAGAAAGAGTCGGACTTGGTTAATGTCATTATCAAAAAATTTGCTGCTGATAAAATCCAAATTTCTTCTGACCTAGCAAGATACTTTGTTTCCCGCATAGGGACTTCTATGGATGAGCTTTTCAGCGAGGCAGACAAGCTGATTTCTTATGTGTATGAGAAAAGAACTGTAACAAAGGAAGACATAGATAATGTCTGTGCAAGACAGCTCTCTGACAAAATATTCGACATAATGGACTACATGGGTAAAAAAGACAGGGAAAATGCAATTGGCTATTACCTTGATTTAATAGGCCTTCAGGAATCACCCGTCAAGATATTGTCTTTAATTAACAATCATTTTACAAGGCTTTACAACGTAAAGAATCTGGCGGCAGAAGGGAAATCCGGTGAAATAGCCTCCCTCCTCAAGCTCCCTCCTTTTTTTGTAAAAAAATACATAGATCAGGCAAATAACTTTTCCTTTGAAAAACTAAAAGATGCCCTTGAATATGGCATCTTTGCTGATAATGCTATAAAGACCGGAGAGATGAATGAATACATCGCTGTCGAGAGCATGATAGTTAAGTTCTCTGCTTAGCATCTCTTTCGATTGAGACAATTTCCGCAATTATGATAATGATTAAGCCAAAGCAGCTAGCTCTTATTCCAAATCTATGGCATAGAGCTACCGCAAGAACCACTCCGGCATAAAAGAAGGTAAGGGATAAAAGGTAAAATCTTCCTTTTTCCCTATCTTCTTCTTTTCCAGTCAGATGATAATAAGTATATCCTAAGACCATCTGCTTTAGGTTATTAGTCGAAAATATAGTGGAGCAGTTATATTTCCTTGTTCCTGTGAATGTAAACCACTGCACTGATGACATAAAGAATATAGGCAGTAAACCTAAGACTGCATCTGCATCAGCGGGTATAAAAGCAAGAAAAATATAGCCGATAAACAAAATACCAAAGGTATATATTTTAAGTACAAGCTTTCCAAGGTTTTGCTTAATCAAAACACAGGAGACATTGCCAAATATGAACAAGAGTAGGGCTGCAAACCTAAGTGCCACTTCCTTGTAGTCCCTGCCGAATATATTCAGTACTATCTCAATAAGGTTCCCTGTCTGGGCAGAGCCGAAGTTGCCTAGTCTGGTAAAGAGTGCATAGCCACCCATAAAGCCGCCTGAAACACACACAATGTAGTGCAATATTTCTTCTTGTTTCTCTGTCAAATTCTCCATATGTACTAATCTTCCTTCACACCGTGCTCCGCCCTTTTAGGATAAGCACTTTTTTCAAAATTATAGTAGTCCTTGTTAGCAGAATTGACTTTACCGTATTCTTCGTCAAACTTTGCAAGCTCAAGGTCTCCAAGCATAAATGCCTTAAATGAGCCTGCTCCCGCCAGAGGACATGCATCAAAATGATACCACTTATCCTTATATTTGATTAGGTTCCAAAAGTGGTCACTGCCTTTTCCATCTCTGGTAACCATGATATTTTCAAAGCCCGCTCCTGTGATAAGTGCCTCAGATACAGCAAAGTAGGTAAAGCAGTCACCGGTATGTGTCCTAAAACCGTTATAAGCTGCTTCTATAGCATCACTTTTATCTGAGTACCCTGTGTAGCTTATCTTGGTATGGCAAAATTCAAATATCTTGTCAAGCTTCTCCAGCTCAGTCATATTCTTATTAGTAATCTCAGCCAGTGTTTCTTTCACATATTTTGCCACTTCTTTAGCGTGGCTTTTAGATGACTTTTTAACTGTTACCTTTACAGACTTTGAAGTCTTGTTACCGGCCTTATCCTCAGAACGGTAGGTTACCTTGTACACCCCTTCTTTTCTGGGATTTACTTTTGAAGCATCCACCAAAAGGGCAGTACCTCCCGGCTGATTGTCCGTAACGCTTACGCCCTCCCTGTATGAAAAAGGGCTGCCTATGTATATGGTTAAATCCCTGGCTCCTTTAATTACAGGAGCCTTGGTGTCTTTTACCACCAAAGTAAGCTTAATCTCCTTCTCGTTTTTCTTTACCAAAGCCCTGATTGGAACAGTATATTTCCCTGATTTTTGCAAGGCCTTATTAATATTAAACTTCTTGCCATAGGTAAGCTTAATCCCTGTCTTATCTGATTTTATGAACCTATCAGCAGGTAGAGAGGTAGTTCCAAGTTCTACTGTTAGCTTTTCTCTTACATCTAGGACATATAAATGAGTTACTTCCTCTGATACATTACCTGCTATATCTGTGGCAGTCAAAGTTATCTTATATATCCCGGCTTCACCCTTATATTCGGATAAACCGCTCTCCTTTACCTTGGACTTTGTAGCATCCTCTACCTTCTCTATAAAGTCCTCTTTTTTACAGCTATCTCCTGCCGCAATTACAACTTCCTTTGCAATTATAACCGGACTTTCAGTATCTTCTACAGTTAACAGGGTTGTATTTATATTGCCGTTTACCAAAAACTGTACAGGATATTCTCCCGGTTTATCAAGAGGGATATCCTTAAGCGGAGTTACCATCTTGCAATTGATAAGAGGTATATGGTGGCTTAGCAAAAACTCATAAATTTCGGGATTCTTATAAAAATCTGTCTGCTTAAGGTCTGGTGTACCCGCCTCAACTGTCATTACTGACTTAAGAGGAGCAGTTATAAATGCTGATAGTCCCAACAAAATAAGGAGTATCACAAAGCTTACACCAGAAATTATAAGATTTCTTTTTAATTTACTCATAATTTAGCCAATTACATCAGACATACTGTACTTTCCTGCGCTTTTACCACTTAGGAACTTTGCCGCACTCATAGCACCTTTAGCAAATATGGCTCTAGAATACGCAGTATGCTTAATTTCAATAACCTCATCAGTTCCCGCAAATATAACTTCGTGTTCTCCAACTATGGTTCCACCTCTTACTGCTGAGATACCGATTTCATTTCTTTCTCTTTTCTTCCTTACCTTACTTCTGTCAAGGTTATAAGAAATATCATCAAGTTCATCCTTCATTACATCAGCGAGTGCAAGAGCTGTACCGCTAGGAGCATCAAGCTTCTGATTGTGGTGCTTTTCAACTATCTCTATATCAAAACCGTTTTCATAAAGTGTCTTGGTGACATTTTTAAGAAGTTTAAGAAGCACATTGATACCAAGTGACATATTGGCTGATACAAGGACAGCTGATACCTTGGCAAGTCTTTCGACTCTGCCTAGCTGAGCCTCAGACAGTCCTGTAGAGCAAAGCACCAGCGGTGTATGTGTCTTTTCACAGTAATCAAGAAGGCCATCAATTGCAGAAGCAGTAGAAAAATCTATAATTACGTCTGCTGTTTCTTTTAATTCATCAAAGCTCTTGTATACAGGGTAGTCATTTTTCGCCTCACCGGAAGGCTCTATACCAGCTACCACCTTCATCTCTTCATCCTTTGAAATCAATTCTGAGAGCATCTGCCCCATCCTGCCATTGCAGCCATGTAATATAACTTCAACCATATTATTCTCCTTTTTCTCTATACTCTATGGATACTACCTTATCTTTTGCAAATATAAAGCTAAGCTCCATTACACCCTTTTTATAGACATACTCACTTAATTTTTTCTTTTTAGTTCCGTAGACTTCTTCAACATCTTTTCTGCTTTTTCCTATGTATATGCCTTCTGCTGTCTGTACACTATCATCAGTTAAAAGAATCGACATAAGCTTATATGACCCCTTTTTGCTCTCAGCGTGAACAGTAAGTGTGAAACCGCTGTAGGTATACACCTTATCCTCTCCCTGCATAGCACAGCTTGGTGCCTCAAAGGTATCAGACTTTGCGTCAAGCTTATTTATACTATCTGTTGGATCTTCTCCTATGACAAATTCGGTATCATCTGCAATAAATACATAACCTTTGTCTTTTACCTTCTCAACCAGAGAATTGATATTATTCGCAAGTTTACCATCCTCAGGCTTACAGCCTGTAAACAAAGCTAATACTCCAATACATAGAAAAAGCATAATCATACTTTTTGTTTTTTTGAATTTTGGCATATTTTTCCTTTCATCGCCAGCTTCCCTGACGCTTACTTCACCTGTAAACAGTGCTTCCTTACCACCTTCCTCATATTCTACCAGTAATCTTGCCTCATCGTCAACTCCATAAGCTCTCGCTTTTTTCTTTCCCTCAGGAGTGATAACAAATATATCTTTGTTTATCAAAATCTGATACTTCTTATAGCTCTCCATAAATCTATGCTCAGGCAGTTTCTCATAATACTTAAAGTAATTCTTCACTATAGCAGCTGAGAGCCTGCTCATCACACCCTTTGGTGGCTCTTCATCATCATAGACAAAGCCCGCAATATCCTTTAATTCATCAGGAAAAGCATCTTCAGATGGCTTTGTAATATTGACTCCAATGCCCACCACAGCGTATGAAAGCCTTCCGCTTTCAACATCAGTTACTGCCTCAGTAAGTATACCACAGATTTTCCTGCCCTCAAGGTAGACATCATTCACCCACTTTATACCAGTATCCCTTCCAGTGACCTCTCTTACCGCCTCAACCACAGCTACAGCCGCTATGGTAGTAAGGAGCATAGCCTCTCTAAAATCCATATCAGGACGAAGTAAAATACTTAAATAAATCCCATTTTTAGGTGAAAAGAAATTCCGGCCAAGCCTTCCTCTGCCCTCTGTCTGTCTTTTAGCTATAAGAACCCTGCCCTCTAGTGCACCTTTTGCAGCCATATCCTTAAGGAGGGCATTGGTTGAAGTGACCTCATCCCTAACCTCTATTTCAATCCCAATCCTGCCTGTATAGCCTCCAGCCTCATCAGCCAGCTCATCCATAACACTCTTGGTAGAAAACACATCGATGCTTTCAATCAGCTCATACCCTCTGTTACTACCCGAACTAATCTCATATCCCTTCTCCTTAAGAGCCTTAATATGCTTCCACACCGCAGTCCTGCTAATACCTAGCATTTCCGCCAGTCTTTCTCCGGAAACAGCCTTACCCCTACTCTCCTCAAGCAGTTCAAGAACCCTATCCTCAGTCCTCATACATCCCCCTTACACCACAAATTAAAACAATCCTATCCTCTATATATCCTAAGTTCCTTATACTCTAAATAATCACAGCCCATATTCAGTATATCGTAATTCCCTCATCTCTAATTAAGCACAGCCTTACGTGTTGCTCCTTTTGCGTCTCTGTTTGGACGGTAACCGTAACTGCCGTCTGTAAAAAGTGGCTCATAGATTGGAACTAACTGTTGTGTTATCGCCTGTTGAAGTGTACGGTCTATCACTGTTGGTATGCCAAGCTTTCGCACACCACCATCTAGTTTTTAGTCCCGTCCCAGTACCAGTATCAGAGAAATATAATTTGTAGATCTGTAATTATTAAATCTATCATATAGATTTTTTGGTTTAAAATCATTTTCTATTTTTTTTAAAAAATTGTCCCATTATCCTTTAATATTGAAACAGGTTCAAAATCATTGTTTTTCAATAGTAATTTTTCGTATTTTTTATTTAAAGATATTTATTTCTTGCTTATATTAAATGCATTAGGCTCAAACGTAAATATTTCATCATGTAAATATCAACCGAAAATGGGCCCAGAGTTATTATCGAAAAGTGGTCCACAAATACTAAACTAATTGACCACGTTTTTAATTTGATTTTGAATGCATTTAAATTCAAATGGATTCAGATGTATTTTCCTATAAGCTTACGTGCTCTTCCATATTGTTTTTTATTTTATTAAAAATATCCAAATGAATTTCGTGAGTAAAATTTCCCATTAAAATATCATAGCTATCATCAAAAAATCTTTTTATGCTTTTTTTAGCACCCATATCTGCCATTATGTATATGATATAAATCCCTTGTAAAATCTCTTTGGTAACCAAAGGATCACCTGCTGAATAGGCAATTATCTGGCTGAAACCAAGATATAGTTCGTCCTTTACAGAATAACTTTGATAAATTATTTTTACATCTTCGTCCTCTTTCAGGATTATAAAATGATTGCCTGTAGATAAGAGTTTCCCAAGCAATGATGACATTTTATTTATACACATTATTGCAGTATTTGGGTCATTTGTGCCAGGGCTTAGGGCCATATTAGCGATTTCGGTTAAGTTTACAATTCCACGGTGATAATCTTCTTCTCTATTATTGTAAGCATTTATTATAAACAATGGACTTAATTTTTCTTTTAATTCTTTTTTATCATTATCATCTAACTTGCATTGGAATATATTTAATTCCCCTACGCTTTCTCCTTTGGTTGTGTATTCACCAATTCTCTTGTTTATAACAAATTCTGCTTTTATGCCATTAAGCTTTTTAAAAATATCATCTGATTTTATTTCAAATAAATAACCTGAGCTCTCAGCTACAATTGATAAGTTTGTAGATTCGTAGCCTTCTTCATAATACTTAGCTTTTTTTCTTAGTTCTACCTCTTTATCAATAAGTTTCTCGCAATCATTAAAAACATTTTCTATAATATTTGATACTTGTAGATTATCAAGAACCTGTCTTGAGAAAGCGATAAAACTTAGCATCGCAATTATGGAATAAGCAATTCCGAAACTTCCAGCGACAACATGTTGGTCTGGAGCAATATCTTGCAATAATAGGATACTGATTACTGAATAGAAAAAACCACTGACAAATATACCATATAAACCAAGAACTCCGGTCCTATCTATGAAACTCTGAAGCATCCTAGGTGATATGTTACTGCTATATTTATTAAGTACAGTGACAATAATTGTAAAACTAAAAGTACTTATAGTCAAAAATATTCCAGATAAATTAGAAAGGAAATCTACCGAAACTTCAACCGACAACAATAGTTGTTTGGGAATATAAGATTTAATTGCAATATATTGATGATCAAAAATCCAGGTAACTAAAAGAAGCGCCACTGTTACAATTAAAAATCTTGACATCCTTAAATAATTTTTATGATTAAAAAACCACAATTTAATTTTTGATAACATACATCAATCCTCCTGTTTAAATATTTTAATTATTGGACTATATTATCATATAATTGATCTTTATCCAATCTGAAATATTTCGACAAGTCTAGAACTACCGCATATGTGTAGCCCTGTTCAGGGTCGCCCTCGACACCCTTGCTTTCGGCGCATCCTTCCCACTACCGGGCGGATTCGGGACTTTAACCTGTTAGAAACGTGCGCCGCTAGGCGCACTACAGAAGAAAGGCTTGCACATTACCCGCAAACCTTTCCCCATTACTTCTATCCATCTTCACAACTTAATTCTTCTTTACACCCAGCTCTACATTCTCACCGTTGATGTTCCACTCCTTAGTATAACCATCCAAAGAGCCGGTTACAATCTCGGTCGCCATTACATCAGTAAGTATGCTCTCTTTATTTGCCTGCATAAGAGCCTCGAGCTTCTCATTACCTTTAGCATATACAGTAATCTTGTCCATCACCTCAAAGCCTGCTTCCTTACGCATAGTCTGAATCTTGCTTATAAGCTCTCTAACAAAGCCTTCTTCGATAAGCTCAGGAGTAAGCTCTCTGTCAAGAACCACTGTTATTCCATTCTCTGACTGAGTCTCAAAGCCCTCAACCTGTACGGCCTCATAGAGAAGGTCATCCATAGCAAGCTCTTCATCTACTCCGCCTACATTAAGCACAGTCTTGCCAGTTTCTTTAAGCTCTGTCATTACCTTAACACCATCCACATTGGCAAGCACTTCCTTAAGTGCATTAAGTCTGCTTCCAAATCTCTTGCCAAGGGTTCTAAGCTGTGGCTTAAAGGTGTAACCGCTAAACTTGCTTACATCATCAAGCATTGTTATATTCTTAACATTTAACTCTTCCTTTATGATGTCCATATACATTTCAGGAAGAACATTCTTACCTGTTGCAAAGTTCACATACATATTGCCAATAGGCTGACGGTTCTTTATATTCGCCTCATTTCTGCCTGCACGTCCAAGCACAACTATCTCAAGCACCTTTTCCATATTGTCCTCAAGCTCTTTGTCAATATGGCTTTCATCAACCTTAGGGAAGTCGCACAGATGTATGCTCAAAGGAGCAGTCTTGTCTATACTTCTAACCAGGTTCTGATATATCTCCTCCGTCATAAAAGGAATCATAGGGGCCGCAGCCTTGCTTATCTCTACAAGGGCTGTATAAAGAGTAAGGTAAGCATTTATCTTATCCTGCTCCATTCCCTTTGCCCAGAAACGGTTACGGCAGCGTCTTACATACCAGTTACTCATCTCATCTACAAAGTTAAGGAGTGCTTTTGCAGTCTCAAGTATGCGGTAGTTATCAAGGTTCTCCTCTACAGCCTTTATTGTAGAGTTAAGCTTTGAGAGGAGCCACTTGTCCATAACTGCAAGCTTGTCATACTCAAGCTTATATTTGGTTGCGTCAAATTCATCTATATTTGCATAGAGCACAAAGAAAGCATAGGTATTCCAAAGTGTGCTCATAAACTTGCTCTGTCCCTCAGTTACAAGCTTGTCTGAGAAACGGTTTGGAAGCCAAGGTGCACTGTTAGCATAGAAATACCAACGTATTGCATCCGCACCATGCTTTGCAAGTGCATCAAAAGGATCTACTGCATTTCCCTTAGATTTACTCATCTTCTGTCCGTTTTCATCAAGAACGTGTCCAAGCACGATGACATTCTTGTAAGGGGCTTCATTAAAGAGAAGGGTGGACTCAGCAAGAAGTGAATAGAACCAGCCTCTGGTCTGGTCTACAGCCTCTGAAATGAAGTCTGCCGGGAACTGCTTCTTAAAGAGTTCCACATTTTCAAACGGATAGTGATACTGTGCATAAGGCATGGCTCCTGAATCAAACCAACAGTCAATAACCTCAGGTACTCTATGCATTTCCTTACCGCAGTCCGGACACTTTATGGTTACCTTGTCAATAAATGGGCGGTGAAGCTCAATATCATCAGGGCAGTTATCACTCATTTCCTTTAGCTCTGCCTTGCTTCCTATAACGTGTACCTTGCCACACTCACAGGTCCAGGCAGGAAGAGGAGTACCCCAGTATCTGTTTCTTGAAAGTCCCCAGTCCTGTACGTTCTGGAGCCAGTCGCCAAATCTTCCCTTGCCTATACTTTCAGGTATCCAGTTTATCTTAGCATTGTTTTTAAGCAGGTCATCTCTTACTGCAGTCATCTTGATAAACCATGTCTCTTTTGCGTAGTAAATAAGAGGACTGTCACATCTCCAGCAGTGAGGATATTCGTGTTCAAACTTAGGCGCATCAAAAAGCAGCTTTCTGTCTTCTAAGTCCTGAAGCACTAGAGGATCCGCAGCCTTGATAAACTTGCCTGCAAAAGGGGTGTCCTCAGTAAGCTCACCCTGTTCATTAACAAACTGTACAAATGGAAGGTCATACTTTCTTCCGATTCTGGCATCGTCCTCACCAAAGGCAGGAGCAATATGAACTATACCGGTACCATCTGACATAGTAACATAGTCATCCATAACTACGTAGTGGCCCTTTTTGTTCTGCTTCTTTGCAGCCTCACCCGCACAGGCAAAAAGTGGTTCATACTCACGTTTTTCAAGGTCTGAGCCCTTGTATCTCTCAAGGATTTCATAAGCCTTTATATCTTCAGACGCAAGTGGACCAAGAATCTTGTCTAAAAGTGCTTCTGCCATATAGTAGGTATATCCGTCTGCCGCCTTAACCTTTACATAGCTCTCCTTAGGATTCACACAAAGAGCTACGTTGGAAGGAAGTGTCCAAGGTGTGGTTGTCCAAGCCAGGAAATATGCATCCTCACCAACCGCCTTAAATCTAACTACTGCAGAACGCTCCTTTACATTCTTATAGCCCTGTGCAACCTCGTGAGAAGAGAGGGAGGTACCGCAGCGAGGACAATAAGGTACTATTTTATGGCCTTTATATAAAAGGCCCTTTTTCCATATTTCTTTTAACGCCCACCACTCTGACTCAATGAAATCATCGTGATAGGTAACATAAGGGTTGTCCATATCTGCCCAGAAGCCTACCGTTCCTGAGAAGTCTTCCCACATTCCCTTAAATTTCCATACAGATTCCTTACATTTCTCAATGAAAGGCTCCATACCATACTCTTCTATCTGCTCTTTGCCGTTTAAGCCAAGGAGCTTTTCTACCTCTATCTCTACAGGAAGTCCATGGGTATCCCAGCCCGCTTTTCTAGGCACTCTATAGCCCTTCATAGTCTTATAGCGTGGAATCATATCCTTAATTACTCTGGTTTCAACATGTCCTATATGTGGCTTGCCATTGGCAGTAGGAGGACCATCAAAGAACATATAGGTAGGAGCATCCTTCCTACTCTCTATAGATTTTTCAAAAATCTTGTTATCATTCCAAAATTTAAGCGTAGCCTTTTCACGGTCTACAAAGTTCATATCAGTTTTGACTTCTCTGTACACTATAATTCCCTCTTTCCATCAAAAAAATGTAGGGGCAAAAGAACTGCCCCTACCATGGTAAATTATATTTAAGCTTTTGTCAATCTTTAAGACTAACAACCTTTCATTTTATTTTCATTTTATTAGATATTATCCTACTTCACTAACTTAGACGCTATCTCAGCATAGCTTTGCCCTGCCTGAAGTTCAACTGTTCCGACTTTTATCCTTGTTGAATAGCCGTTGCTTACGAGATATCTGTTGAACTTGGCACTATCATCTATAATACCTAGAGCTTTAAGCGAGGCCGATACTCTCTCTGATGTCATACCTACAGAAACCGTAAAACTAACCTTGCTATATGCCACGCTTGGTTTAGGGGCTTCTTTAACCTGCTTTGGCTTTGGTTTAGCCTTTTTAGTTACCTTTTTATTTTTGGTGTCCCTGGACTTGGACTTTGTGGTCTCGGTGTTACTGTTTTGGGTATCTGAGGTTTTGGCCTCACTAGCTGTGGAGTTTCCACCTGCGGAAGTTCCTGCTTGTGCTGTTCCTTCCTTGGAAGGCTCTGCTTTGGCATTTCCGGTTTCGGCATTGCCGGTATTATCTCCTGTGGCAGTTCCTTCTTCTTTGGTCTTATTTCCTTCATCTGAGGTTTGCTCGGTTTCTCCACTTTCTTCACTGGGTGTATTGCTTATTGTTGAAGACGTATTTGACACTTTATCTTCTGTCTTAGATGTACTGCCTTCAACCTTTGATGCATTTTCATCCACCTTGATATCAGAGAGATTAGGCATCTTATCCTTCAGTGAATTAAGCTCCTTCTCCTGAAACTCGCTTACCGTCATCATACCAAGCTCTCTGGCTTTTGCCTTGATTTCATCATCACTAAGAGCCTTATTAGACTTCCCATATACAAAATACATAATAGCAGCCATTAAAATAGCACCAAGCCCTATTCCTCTTAGCATATATTTTAACTTCACCTATGCTTCCTCCATTACTTACCGTATAATCCAAGTATCAGCTGCACTTCACCCTGTCCCATACCTAATTCCTTGGATATTTCCATTACAGATTTGCCTTCAGAATGCATTTTTAATATCTTATCATTGGTGGATAGTTCCTCAGTAAGTTCAGGGCTAAGGTCAATCTCATCAATTTCTTCGGTAATCTCAGGAACCTCTGCATCCTTAAAAATGTCCCTCTCATCTGTGTCAAAGATATCATTTATATCAGACGGAATGTCCTCTACCTCTTTCTTCATCTTTACCAGATTCTTAGCCTGAGCAGGGACTTCAGCAGGCTTTATGGCAGCCTTTGCCTGTTCAATACCGGTAGGCACTCTGCGAGACTTCTCCTGCTTTACTTCCACAGGAGCCACAGGCTTTGCTATCACAGTCTGCCTTACCTCTTTGACCTTAATCATCTTATCATCAAGATCGTTGTTAAGGGCTTTAATCCGCTCTTCTTCTCTCTCAAGCTCGTGTCTTAAGCCATCAATCTTAGCGGAGAAGTCCTTAAGATAATCACTCTTTTCATTAAGCATATCATAAAGGAATATAACTTCCTTATGGTTCTGCTCGATTTTCTCCATCAATTGTCCACTCATATCATTGATTGCAAGCATCTTATCATTGGCAATCTCGGACATCTTGTCAGCAAAGCCTCCAAGTTTGTCCTCAGAAATAGCTGAAAGCTTCTCAGAAAAGCCCTTCTCAACGCGCGTCATCACCTTTTTGACGCTGTCTTCACTAAGTGCCCTCCCTCGTATCTCTTCCGCAATCTTTTCTTTCTCGTGATTATCAATGTCGGCCTTTTCTTTTATAAAGAAACTGGCGCCTATACAGCCTACTCCAATTATAAGACATATTATTACTATAATATCCATACACCCTCACTTATAATTTTATGTCTATTGTCCTTCCGGAAGTTTCAAGCATCTTGTCCATAACTTCAGAAAAATATTCATCATCATCTTCAGTCTTCTTTTTTCTCTTTTTCTTATCCTTGTCGACGTAGTATTCGTTATTACCCTTTTCTCTGGGATCAAAGCCATAATCCCTAAGTGCTGCATTATCGGCTTCATTGGTTCTTGTAAGCTTCCTGTCAGCCTGAGCATTCACTTCATGAGTTAAAAACCTTTGTTCCGCAGGTATCCTATTCTCCTCTGCAGTTCTATGTATTGATACCTCCTGACTACGGTTAGGCATAAGATAATTATCAATATTTTGAATGGGCATAAGCTACACCTCGCTATCCTAGTACATATGCCTTGCTATGACGTCAGCCCCATCCCTGACAAATCTAACGTTCTTAACAATCTCCCTCACATAAAGGGTGGCATCTACAACAACTACCTTCACTCCCGGATATACCAAGTTTCCTACTTCTATCACACCGCCATCCTGTGTGTTGATTTCTTCCTGCACGGCAGCAAACTCTTCCTGCATGGTTACAATATCCTCGCTATCCTTTTTATATTCCATTGCAAGAAGCTTAAACTGAGCCAGCTTGTCAGGAGGCAGCTTACCATCACTTTGAAGCTTTCTTCTATATAGATCAATTGACTTACTTGATACGTCCATTCTCCGGACTGTCTCTTCGATTTTATTTTGCAAAGTCTTAAACTTAACCAGCAAAGTTGGATCCACACCCACTTCCATGTTGGTCTTTGTCCCCATTTCAGAACCTGCATTTTTAACTCTGATTAATGTCTCTGACCTTATTGTTCCTCCATTTACATAGCCCTTCTTGCTATTTACTATGACATCTCCTTTAGCGGATACATCACTATGTATAATAGCGTCAGCCATCACGTAGCCACCGGAATTCACCGTGGTATTCTCTAGGAACTTAGCCACGATATTGCCGCCGGACTTAAGTATTCCCTTACCCATCCCACGGATACCACGCTTAAGTATAATCTTACCTCCGGCTACTATTTCAACGCCTTCGGCAGTTCCTCCTATAACAACATCTCCCGTAGCATTAATCTTCAGTCCGTTTATGACATTGCCCTTCACCTCTACATTGCCATCATAGTTAATATCGCCTGTAGACAAGTCTACGTCTTCCTTTACTACAAATATATTGGATACCTTGACTCTCTTCTCATTATCAAGTATAGCGTGTCCGGAAATATTGCTTATAAGGTGAAGCCCATCCTCAGATAAGGTTATGTCTTTACCATATTTGAGCACAAGCTTTTCCACCTTAGACGGCTTAATGAGCCTTCCTCTAACATCCGTCCCCGGTGTACCTTCATCTTCTTTGATAAGCTCTGCAAGCTCATCACCTGCCTCTACACTTGCAATAATATCCAGGTCAAAGAAGTCCACAGAGCCATCCTCTTTTTCCTTAGGCTTTGCCTGTAAGTCGGTATTGAATTTATAAATAATCTTGGCATCATGCCCGTCTATAGGTGCTTTACCTCTTGCCATAATATAATCTGTACAGTACTGCTTATTGTTCATATAGCTATCTACCGCAGATTCAATTATGCCATATTTAACTCCATTAAACTCAAGATCCTTTAGCAAATCCTCCTTATGCATAATTCTACCTCCTGTTGAAGGTGGTATAAACCTGCATACAGCCTGCATTCCATCATCCGAGATAGTAACTATCATTTTCTCGGCCTCAGGATAGGTCTTTTCGGTATTTGTCTTAAATATAAACGGCTCCTTAGCCTCCTGTACCGCCTTTGAAAATTCTTTATAGTCCATCTCAATGCTATGAGAACCAAGATAACTTGACAATTCATCAAGATTTAGCGGTGCTCCACCCTCACGGGGCGGAAAATACTTGATATATACTGCATCCTTAATAAGCATCTGAAAAAAAGCATTCTTATAAACCATATACCCACTCCCTGTAATATTCCCCGTGTAATCCATCTATAATCCTAAGTATATGGTTAATCTCTGTATACTAAAGGATATTTTATGAATAACCGTCCTTACATTGCTCTTGTAAAAATATCCATGTAATCGCCAAGCTTATCCTTAAGCTTAGTAAGTGCCTTAGTATGTAGCTGAGATACTCTTGACTCAGATACGGAAAGCACCTGGCTTATTTCTTTTAGGGTAAGCTCCTCATAGTAATAAAGGGCAATAACCTTTTGTTCTTTCTCAGTTAGCCCTTCTATTGCAGTCGCCAGAGATTCTTTAAGCTCTTCCTTTTCCACAGCCTCCTCAGGCTGTACATAGCTTGATATCCCAAGCTTGCTGCCTGAATTGTCGGCAACCAGATCGCTACCCTGTTCAAGGTAGTCATCAAGTGATATAACACCCGACATCCCTACCTGACTCTGCCAATTCATATACTCCTCGACAGATATACCAAGCTCCTCAGCTATCTCCTCATCAGTAGCCATTCTACCATATCTCTCTTCGATAGCGCGCTCAGCAGCCTCTAACTTTTTCTGACGCTGACGGGTAGTTCTGGGAATCCAGTCCATCTTCCTAATCTGGTCAAGAATTGCACCCTTAATTCTCAGGCTGGCATATGTCTCAAATTTGACTCCTTTTACATAGTCAAACTTATCTATTGCATCTATAAGCCCAAAAACGCCATATCCCACCAAGTCATCATACTCTACAT
Organism: Catonella massiliensis; assembly: GCF_016651435.1. Taxonomy (NCBI): domain Bacteria; kingdom Bacillati; phylum Bacillota; class Clostridia; order Lachnospirales; family Lachnospiraceae; genus Catonella; species Catonella massiliensis. Next base: position 1,489,322 of record NZ_JAEPRJ010000001.1, read on the forward strand.
TGTAGCCGAGATACATAGACATACGTCCTGCTATAATTTTAACTAAGTTTGCATATTCAACAATAAGTTTTTCCCTTATTTCCTGAGTCGGTTTTTTGGCATATTGCTCCCATAACTTCATCCCAACTTTTTCCTCTGCCATAAACAACTCTCTCCTCTATATGCTTATTTTAGTTCGCTTGATTACCTTCGTCTTCGTTATCAGCCTTCTCTTCTTCTTTATTTTCTTCCGTCTCAGCCTGCTCTTTGGCATTTGCATTAGCATTAGCATTTGCCGTTTTGTCATTCTCCATATTAATTATCTTAATAAGAGCCTTCTTTGTAAGACTTCCGATAATCAAAAATATTATGAGTACAGCTAATAATATTTCAAGACTACGCAGGGTTTCGTATCTGTTATATATACATATAAATATCGTAATAGCACCTGCTGACAGCATAATTGTAGCAGGTAAATATCTGTATTTCATATCTCTTTACTTCCCTTACCCACAGCTTTTATCAAAAGTACTCCGGTTGATGAGTAAAATTCAATAGTTCTACCGTAATTCAACCCGGTGTCAGAAGCAACAATAGGTATTCCAAGGGCTTTCAGCTTAGTCTTAACTGCCTCAACATTTCTATCTCCTACTCTTAGCATATCGTTAGAGTTCGAAAAAGCAAACATCTGAGCTCCACCTGCAATTTTTGCAATCATAGAAGATTTCCTTGCACCTAAGGATATCATTTGTTTCAATAGTTCGTCAAGCCCTGTATCTGCAAATTTGGCTATATTACTATTATTGGCAATCTTAGTACTGTCAGGAAGCATACAATGCAGCATACCACTGACTTTAGTGGTCTTATCATATACAACAGCCCCAACACAGGAACCCAGTCCAAGCGTTGTGAGGTTATCCGGAGCCTTACAAACTTTAAGGTCTCCCATTCCGACTTTTATCATTTTTTCCATAATAAACCTAATCCACAGGCAGCCTTCTAACTGCCTGTGGCTCTCCCAAACTTTTATTGTATTAGAATCACAAACCAAGAGATGTCAATATCTTATTGTACGAATCCAAGGTAGGTGTAAGGATGAAATAACCGGTAACATCGTTATCATCCTCCATAAACTGGGATTCAATCAACAATGCCTTGTCGCCAAGCTTGCCAAATTCAATAGCCGGTACACTTAGTATAGCACCTGCCATGTCAATGGACAAGTATGGAATTGACTGATTTATTTTTAACTGTGTCATTGAGGACAACGACGATATGTAGGCACCAGAGATAATGTTACCAAGCTCCTTGAGGGCAGATAATGACATTTCATCAAGCTCTGCATCCTCAGGTGTGGTACCTACAGGCCTTCCAAAGAGAATGTCCACCAGTCCAAAGGCTGATTTTGTTTTCATCATAAACATCATCATTCCGTCAATATCCTCGTCAAGTGTGACAAGGATACCAACTACTATTGTCTCAGCCCCGCCCATTATTTCGTGCAGCTCTTCAAAGCTAAGAAGGTCTACCTTAGGAACATTCATATCTACTTTTGTATTTAGCATGCTTGAAAGGGCTGTAGTAGCGTTACCTGCTCCTATATTACCTAACTCTCTAAGGACATCAAACTGCATTCCTTCAACATTATTTAAATCAAAATTTGCCACCCTGGTACCTCCAAAATTATGCCAATTCCTTATCCTTTTCTTTATCCTTTTCCTTATCCTTTTCTATGATGACATTCTGCATGTTAAGTAAAGAAATAAGTGCATCGTGAGCTCTTCCAACGCCTATAAGGTACTTGGCTTTCTCGCTGTTATTGCTGTTAGAAGGCTTTTCAATCGAATCATCAGCAATGGTTACTACCTCTTTTACCTCATCAACAAGGATGCCGATTGAGCCGCCCAGCTCTTCAAGCTTTATTATAATGATTCTTGTAGCATTTGTAAATTCATCATCAGAGAGTCCAAATTTAAGCCTAAGGCTCATAACAGGGATTACTTCACCTCTAAGGTTGATGATACCCTTGAAATAAGGCTGTGACTTAGGTACCCTTGTAATCCTGGTCATTCTTACAATGTTATCTACAAAACTAATATCTATTCCATACTGCTCTGTTCCAAGCTTTGTAACTATATACTGTTTAGCTTCTACCTCTAAACTTCTTTTATCCATGAGTTTATACCCCTTTCATCCGGACTAAAGTAATACATTTGCATCCAAGATAAGTGCAACTTCACCATCACCAAGTATGGTAGAGCCACTTATAAGCTTAGGAGTGCTGATGTATTTTCCAATTGACTTGATAACGATTTCCTGCTGTCCTATAAGGCCGTCAACTACAAGACCTGCAAGCTTGTCAGCCTTTCTTACAATTACTATCACAATGTTGTCGTTATTAGCCTCTCTCTCCGGAACATCAAGAAGTGTATCAAGCCTGATAAGAGGGATAACAGTACCACGAAGGCTGATTACCTCTTTAGACTGAACGTACTTTATATCGTCCTTTGTAACTTCTTCTATTGTCTGAATACTTCCAAGAGGTATAGCATACTTCTCAGTGCCAAGCTCTACCATAAGTGCCTGAACAATAGCAAGTGTAAGTGGAAGTCTGATAGTGAAACTGCTTCCTGCTCCACGCTCTGTCTTACACTCAATGGTACCGCCAAGAGATTCAATGTTAGTCTTAACAACATCAAGACCAACTCCTCGTCCCGACACATCACTTACCTTATCCGCAGTAGAGAAGCTAGGTGAGAATAATGTAGCTATAGCTTCTTTATCTGTTATTGTATCAATCTGGTCAGCAGGAACAAGTCCTCTTTCAACCATCTTTTTCTTAACTTTTTCTACATTGATACCTGCACCATCATCACGTACTTCTATAACTACGTTGTTTCCTTCCTGATAAGCATCGAGGAAGATTGATCCTACCTCAGGCTTACCAAGACGCACTCTCTCCTCATTTGACTCAAGACCATGGTCTGCTGAGTTACGAAGAAGGTGCATAAGAGGATCACCAATCTCATCTACAACAGTTCTATCAAGCTCAGTATCCTCACCTGTCATGTAGAGTTCCATCTTCTTGTCAAGCTTCTTTGAAAGGTCTCTGATCATACGTGGGAACTTCTGAACTGTACTTTCAATAGGTACCATCCTCACCTTCATAACAGTCTCATGAAGATTGGTGGTAACAGTTCCAAGATATTCAATCTGCTCATTAAATGCAGACATATCACCGCTGTCTCTCTTATCAGTTGCGCTCATTGAGACAAGACCGTTCTTAGCTATAATAAGCTCACTCACCTGATTCATAAGGCTGTCAAGCTTCTCAATATCCACACGGACTGAACGGCTGACTACAGGCTTTCCTTTTCCCTTAGCCTTGCTTGCATCCTGCTTTGCAGCAGGTGCTGCGGCTGCGGCTGTGGCAGCAGGAGCGGCAGACTTAGGAGCCTCTTCCTTCTTAGGCTCATCAGCCTTTTTAGGTTCGTCAGCCTTAGGCTCATCAATAGCCTCAATCACAACATCTTCGATTTCTGAAACGTTCTGTATAGCTGCCCTAACTTCATTCTCAGTCTCCTTTGTTAAGAAGATAAGACTGAAGTCAAAATCAAATTTTTCATCTTCAATTTCCTGAACAGCAGGACTAGATATAATAACCTCACCTATTTCTTCAAGAGCCTTAAACACAAGGAAAGCTCTTGCAGCCTTTAGAAGACAAGACTCCTGAATATACACGGTAGCACCGAACACATTCATATTGTCATCAAATGCTTTCTTTATTGCATGCTCCTCAACTTCAGATAATTTGATATCATGAAATTTTGCCTTGGCATTTGTCTCTGCATTCTCTTCAGTAGCTGTGGCAGCTGCTGAGGCCGTTGCAGCAGGTGCAGAGGTTGCTGCAGGAGCCGCAGGCGCTTCGCCGCCTCCACCATTTAAGAACTGGTTGAGTTCATTTATAATTGCCTCATTGTCATTATCTCCCTCATCAGAAGTTTCCTGAATCAAATCAAGATATTCCTGAATAGCATCAAGACCTCTAAAAAGAGTATCCACGAGGCTGTCGTTAACCTTCATTTTTCCTTCACGAACTGCGGAGAACACATTCTCCATATCGTGTGTAAGGCGCTGCATTCTCTTAAATCCCATAGTTCCTGCCATACCCTTTAAGGAATGTGCGGAACGGAATATTTCTGCAATTGCATCGCTGTTGTCCGGCTCTTTTTCAAGAACCATAATCTGATCGCTTAAAACCTGAATATGTTCCTTAGTTTCGTCTACGAAAATATCCAAATATTGACTTGTATCCATTTAATGTACCCCCGTCGCTTTTACTATAGCATCGGCAATCTGATCTAATGGCAGAACTTCATCTACAAGTCCCGCTTCAGCTACCATCCTTGGCATGCCGTACACTGTACATGTCGGCTCATCCTGGGCTATAACATAAACATTGTTAGTTTGTTTCAATTGTTTGATTCCGGCTGTTCCATCTGCTCCCATCCCGGTTAGTACCACGCAGACAATCTTGTCATACGCGCTTCCCATAAGGGATTCATACATGATGTCGGCACAAGGTCTTAGGCCTCCTCTTGGAGGATCTTTTTCAAGAGAAATAAAGCTTTCGCCTGACTGTTCTTTAATTCTAAGCTGATATCCTCCCTTTGCAATGTAGAGCTGATTTTCCATTAGCCTGTCGCCATCATCAGCTTCTTTTACATTTACCATACTTGATTCCTGAAGTCTGTCCGCCAGAGTTTTTGTAAAGCCTTCCGGCATATGCTGTACTATCAGCATCGACGCACCTATTTTATGCGGAAGCAAAGGAATCAGAGTCTGAAGTGCTTTGGGACCACCAGTTGAACAGGCAAGAGCAATAAGCGTCTTTCCGTTTCCTGCACCTAACCTTTTAGGATAGACAAATTCTTTAGCCACTTTAACAGCCTTCATCTTATCAGATGCATTAGCATCCTTGTCTGTGAGAGGTAAAGCCTTTGTCGCTGCTTCAAGACTATCGATTAGATTGTTCTTAAATACTTCTTCCCTTACCTTAGCATAGCTGTCAGGTTTGAGAACAAAGTCAAACGCACCTAATTCCAAAGCCTTGATAGTTTCAGATGCTCCTTCTTTTACAAGAGTACTCACTACAATTACGGGAATTTTATTTTTTACCCTTACCAGCTCCGCCAGTAACTCAAGCCCGTTCATCTTAGGCATATTGATATCTAAGATTACCGCATCATAGTTTCCCTTGTTAGTAAGAAGCAGGTTCAATCCTTCCAGGCCATCACGAGCAATATCTTTAACCTGAAATCTCTTATCGGATTTTATTATATCAGATAGTACCCTTCTTATGAGTGCAGAGTCATCAATTATCAAAATTTTTTTCATTTTCAATACACCTCTTAATTACAAACGGGCATCAAAGGCCTTTTATAACAGCTCTTTACGCCTGTTTCTACGTTCTTCTTCGAATACAAACCTAACTATTGTATCCCTCGATATCTCCCTCATCCCCATAAACTTGGTTCTGATTTCGTATTTAGTAGGCGATGAATCCGACAATTTTCTAAATGAACCAATGACGTTCATAAGAAAATACTGTTCTTTTGAATCGTCTCCAACGTTAAATTCAATACCAAGAATGACAAGCTCATTTTTAGGTATCTCCTTATCTGACAGAAACTTCACTCCGCCCCCACTCAGGTCGATTACGATACAATCTTCCCAAAGATAGGTATTACCTGCTACCAAATCTATATATCGGCTTTTATTCTCCTGAATTAACCTACTTTCGCCAATAAAATCGCTAAGTCCCTGTTTTTCATCTTCAGTAAGTATATGATATCTGGCTCCTATCGAGCACTGAAGCCTGTAAAACTGCCTTCTCTGGCTCTTTTCAAGCTCTGTCACAAGCTTAATTATCATAACTGCAATACTTCCCTCGAAAAATCTCTCAGTAACCATCGTCCTTGCAGCCAAAATTCCAAAAGCAGTATAAAAATACATATAACTTTCTTCACCCTCTTCAAGAGGTATGGTTACTGTTTTATTCATAGGCATGGTAAGCTTGAATGTAATTTCATCAATCACATCTATTACCTTGCTGCTTAGAGTATCAAATTCATCTGTATCCTTGCTTACATAAGCCTGACGAACTATATCAACTTTATCTCCTATAGAAACAGAATAAGTTGCCATATATTAACTACGCCCTTTCTTTATCTGTTTAATGTTCTTCTCAAAGTCTCCGTAAATATCCCAGCAAGCCCTCTCCTCTTTGACTTATTAACAGTCTCTCCCTGAGGATCTATTATAAGCTTTGCTATATCATCTATTGCTCTTGAAGCCTGTGATTTAGGAAATGCAATAGACAGAGGCTGTTGCTTCATCACAGCCTTATTGATGTTGCTATCCGTTGGTACAGCCCCCATGTACTCTAAGGAAATATTTAGAAACTTGTCCGCCACCACGCTTAGCTTCTCAAATAATTCCTTACCACTTTGATCATCATTTACCTTGTTGGCAATAAGCTTTATATGACAATGCTCTCTTGTAAACTCAGGCTGACGGTCAAGAGTCTTTAATAATGCATAGGCATCAGTTATAGATGTAGGTTCAGGTGTTGCAACCAGAAGAACCTCTGCACTTGACATCACAAATTCCATTACATTTTCTGAAATTCCTGCACCTGTATCGATTATCACTACATCCGCCTGTCTGTCAAGCTCAGAAAGCCTTGCAGAGAGATTGGCAAGCTGATCTTTGGTCAGATTGGTCATCTCTCTTATGCCCGAGCCTCCTGATATAAAGCCCACATTTTCCGGCCCCTTCGTTATAATCTCTGAGAGAGACTTTCCTCTGAACATAAGGTCAGAAAGATTGTACTGTGGTCTTATACCAAGCATTACTTCAATGTTGGCAAGACCAAAATCAGCATCCAACACTACCACCTTCTTACCCAGTCTGCTAAGTGAAATAGCAAGGTTAATTGCGAGGTTTGACTTACCTACTCCACCTTTACCACTGGTTATGGTTATTACCCTGGATAGCACAGGGACAGCATTTTCAGCTTTAATTATATTTCTAAGATTTTGTGCCTGATCCATATTTTTCCCATTCTCTTTATAGTTACAATTTATGATAACAATTGTTTTGCAATTGCCTGTGTATCCGCTGCGCTTATGTCATCCGGAACATTCTGACCAAATGTCACATAAGAAAGGCTCGCACCCGTCTGCATCAAAATGTTGTATATATTTCCTATAGTTCCGGTCTCATCTACCTTTGTAAAAATGAGCTTATAATCTGCTACCTCCTTATAGGTCTCAGCAATCCGCATCAAGTCTCCGTACTTGGTTGTGGCTGATAGCACCAGATATACTTCCCTGTCTTCTTCTGGAACAGCACTAATGAGCCTCTTAAGTTCATCAATCTGCTCTATATTTTTATCTGACCTTCCTGCTGTATCCACAAGAACAATCTCGTATCTATCAAGGTCTTTCCTTGCTTCTTGTATCTCAGAAGCAGAATATACCACACTTAGCGGTATACCAAGTATATTAGCATAGGTTCTTAGCTGTTCCACTGCAGCTATCCTGTAGGTATCGGCGGTAAGAAGACCTATATTTCTCTTTTCTTTAATCTTAAAGCTAGAAGCAATCTTAGCTATGGTAGTAGTTTTCCCTACTCCTGTAGGACCAAGGAAGAATACATACTTAGTCTTACCGGGAGCAGCTTCTATGAGGCTAGGCTGTCCAAGCTTAAGGACAAGCTTCTGATATACAGCACCAAGAATGCGGTCAAGCTGTGCATCCTTCTTAATTGAATTCTCTATTTCACCTGTTATTTCATTCACATACTTTTCATCTACTTCATTGCTTAAAAGCTGCTTGTATATGAGCTGCATACAGGCATTAAGCTTGCTTTCCTTCTTATCCTGATTCTTGTCTGCCTGAGTGGCTTCAGCATGAGCGTCTGCCTCAAGGCTGTCCGAAAAATCACCTATTATTTCAGACGGCTTTACCACAGCTTCTGCCGCCTTTGAACCATCTCTTATTTCTTTGATTTTGGAATCATTTAACTGCTTTTCAAGAAGCCCCTGAAGGTCGTTTAGCTTCTTCTCTATAGCAGATACCTCATTCGCTACAGGAGGAACAGGCTTTAGAGCAGGCTTAGGAACAGCCCCTTCGGTAACAGGTTCAGTTTTAGGCTTACTTTCGATGTTCTCATCAATTGCAGCAGTAACCTCCACATATGGTTTACGTAAGAACCTAAAAAATCCCTTTGGTGTTGTAGTTTTGATATTCATTACGACTGCATCTCCGCCAAGTTCTTCTTTTGCCAAAAGGATAGCATCTTTCTCTGTTTCTGCCTTAAATTTTTTAATTATCATATAGTTACCATACCTACCGATTGTAATTCAACGTTAGATTCTACCTCATTGTAAGAAAGCACTATCAGATCAGCAAAATAGTCCATGGTCAGCTTCTTGAAGTACATCCTTACTATTGGTGAGGTCATTACTATCGGAACCTTTCCTAATTTGTCGAGCTTGTCTATTTCTATCTTAAGTGAATCCATTATATTCTGTGCAACAGCAGGGTCTATGGTAAGATATGCCCCCTGCTCGGTCTGTTTTACAGAATTCATAATCTCCTGTTCAATCTTTGGATCAAGTGTTACTACACTGGTAGTCTCATTAGGAGGAAAATACTTATTGGATATGGCCCTCTTAAGCCCCTGCCTTACATACTCCGTAAGCACATCTGTGTCATGGGTAGTTGTTGCATAGTCTGCAAGAGTTTCGAGTATAGTTACCAAATCTCGTATCGATATACTCTCTCTTAGGAGATTTTGAAGTACCTTCTGAATCTCGCCCACACTAAGGAGTTTAGGCACAAGTTCTGATATAAGAGCCTGGTCCTTATCCTTTATGTTGTCAATAAGATTCTGTACATCCTGCCTTGTAAGAAGCTCCCAGATATGTCTTCTTACAATCTCAGTAATGTGAGTAGCTATGATAGACGGTGGGTCAACTACCGTGTATCCAAGGGTTTCTGCCCTTTCACGCTGAGACTCAGTTATCCAGATGGCAGGAAGGTTAAAGGAAGGCTCAAAGGTAGGAATACCTGTGATTTCCTCTTCTACATATCCCGGGTTCATCGCCATGTAGTGGTCAAAGAGTATCTCTCCTTCACTTACAGGAACTCCCTTTATCTTAATTACATACTGATTGGGATTTAGCTGAATATTATCTCTAAGCCTTATAATAGGTACTACGCAGCCTAGCTCTATGGCTATCTGCCTCCTTATCATTACTACTCTGTCAAGAAGGTCTCCACCCTGATTCACATCAGCAAGAGGTATGATACCGTATCCGAACTCTAACTCTATAGAGTCTACCTGGAGGAGTGAGTTAACATTTTCAGGTTTTCTGACTTCTTCTGCAGCCTCTTCTTCTGCAATAACCTCAGATTCGATTTCTTCTTCTCCAAGGTTCTTTGACATCTTCCAGCCTGAAAGCAGGAAGGCAAGTCCCATAGGAACAAATATAACTGTTGAAAGAGGTGTAGCCACACCAAAGAATATCATCGCTCCTCCAACCAGGAAAAGCACTCTTGGTATGGAGAACAACTGCTTAACCAGGATATCTCCAAGGTCTGCCTCTTTACTTACCTTCGTTACCAGTACACCTGTTGCTAAAGAAATAAGGAGGGAAGGAATCTGAGATACCAGACCATCACCGATTGTAAGTATGGAATAGGTACTAAGGGCTGTATTTACATCCATTCCTCTCTGCAGCACACCTAGGGCAATACCTCCCGCAAAGTTGATTACAGAGATAATAAGACCCGCAATAGCATCTCCCTTTACATACTTACTCGCACCATCCATTGAGCCGAAGAAAGAAGCTTCATCCTGAATCTTCTGTCTTTTTTCCTTTGCCTGTTCATCTGTAAGAGCACCTGTATTCAGGTCAGCATCTATAGCCATCTGCTTACCGGGCATAGCATCGAGTGTAAATCTCGCTGACACCTCAGCTACTCGTTCAGAACCCTGGTTGATTACAATAAACTGTACCAAAACAAGGATGAAGAATACAATGATACCTACTATAAGATCTCCTCCACCTACGAACTGTCCGAAGGTCCTAACTACGTTTCCCGGATCTCCCGTACGGAGAATGAGCCTTGTAGAAGAAATATTAAGCGATATTCTAAATATTGTAGTAAAAAGCAAAATTGTAGGGAAGCTTGACATGTCCAAAGCTTCTTTTGAAAACATTGCATTGAAAAGCACTATCATCGCTAACGAAAGGTTGACTGCCAACAAAACATCCAAAAGCACACTTGGAATGGGAATAATAAACATAACAACTGAAAGGAGCACGAAGCCACCGATACCAAAACCGGCTTTATTTCCCATGTAGACACCCCTCCTCTCTTTATAATCAAAGAATAATTATTAACTTATAAGTATTTCTTTATTTTTAACACTATATACATAAGCCAGTACCTCCGCAACCATCTGATACAGCTCAGGCGGTATCTGGTCACCGATTTCCACGTTATAATAAAGCATACGGGCAAGTGGCTTATTCTCAACTATTTCTATGTTGTTCTGCTTTGCTATCTCTTTGATATTTGCCGCAACATAGTCAGCACCCTTTGCAAGTACATAAGGGGCCTCTGCCGTCTCCTTATCGTATTTGACTGCTACAGCAAAATGTGTAGGGTTAGTAATAACCACATCCGCCTTAGGAAGATCCTGCATCATTCTTCTTCTGGCTCCCTCTCTCATCTTCTGTCTGATTTGGCCTTTGATTTGAGGATCACCTTCGCTCTGCTTCATTTCATCCTTAACTTCCTGCTTACTCATCCTCAAATCGTGTAAGTGTTTCCACTTCTGATATCCAAAATCCGCAAGTCCTATGACAACAAAGATCAAGCTGATTTTAATACCTACGTCCAAAACAATATCAAAAATATTAAGTATTGCCTGCATAAATTCGAAGTCATAGAGATTGAGGATGAACTTCCACCTGTCTTTAACTTCATTATATGCAACAAGAGCAATAGCAAGTACCTTAAGTATGGATTTGATAAGTTCTACAACCTTTTCCTGTGAGAACATTCTCTTAAGCCCACCTATGGGGTTTAACCTGTCAAGCTTGGGCTTTAGGGGCTTGCCCGTTACCTTCCAGCCAACCTGAACTATGTTGCCCACAAGAGCAACCACAAAGCTTCCTATAAGTACAGGCAGGCTTGCAATAACTATATCTAAAACAATCTCATTGCTAAGATTCACAGCCTGTCTCACATCAAATACTTCCATCGATATATCAGAGGCCTTGTTATAATACTTGACAAAGCTGTCAAGGAAAAGATTAGCCATAATGCCTCCAAAGAGCTTTAGCACAAAGAACATAAGTAAAAGCATAAAGCCATTTATCAAATCAGAACTTCTGGCAACACGCCCTTCTTTTCTGGCATCATCTAACTTCTTAGGAGTTGCCTTCTCTGTCTTATCTCCTCCCTCGCCAAAAAACTGGAGGTTATATGCAAATCTCCTATCCCTTAATTGTATAGTATTTCTATCCTCTTTGCAATCTTTAACCCAAAAAATCACTATGATTTAAGCGCCTCCACCGCCCTTAGGAATACATCCTGCATTTCTTTGGTAATATAATTGGCCACTCCGGGAAGCATAGACATCATAAGTATCATAACCACAAGGCCTCCAAGAAGTTTAAGCTGAATGCCCACAACGAACATATTCATCTGCGGTGCTACCTTAGCCATAACACCAAGCACCACATTTACTAAGAGCATTGTGGCATATATCGGCAGCATCAGTCTCATTGCTATCATAAAATAATTGCCCAGGAAATAAGTTATTACGTTTACTGTATTGGCACTTATTACAGCCCTTCCGATAGGAACTACCTTAAAGGCATCTACAAAAGCCTTTAAGAAGTAATGATGAAAATCATTTACCAGAAGAAGGATAATCACAAAGTAATTGTAGAGATTTCCTGTAACAGATGTATCTACCTTGAATACAGGGTCATACATGGTAACCATGGCAAAGCCTATTTCCATATCTATGAGCCTGCCTGTAAAGTTAAGTATGGTCATAACTATGTTGGTAAAATACCCAAGCAGCGTCCCTGCCAAGGCCTCAGACATAACCATAAGCGAAAACCCTATAACCCCGGGATAGGTGACAGGCACACTGGGAAGAGTAAGGTAGAGCAAGGTAGAGAAAATAAGCGTAAACGCTATCTTAAACTGCCTTGGGATACTGCCGAAACTAAAAAATGGAGCTGTAAACACAAATGCAGATACACGAGTAACTATGAATAAAAAATATTCTAAATTCTCAACGGTAAACTGCAGTTGCATTTTCATCCCCAAACTTTCTATATGTTATGTTTACAGTAATGTTACTATGTACCCTATAAAGCCTGTTGACTCATATATGTAGTCGCCAAAGCCTGAGAAAAGCTCAGTCGTAAACTCCGACAGACTGGTCATCATCCATCCTCCTGTAAGTACCAGCATAAGCATAGTCACAATAAGCTTTGGTACAAAGGTAAGCGTCTGCTCCTGTATGGATGTAATCGTCTGAATCAAGCTTATTATAAGACCAACCACAAGTGATGCAAGAAGCATAGGTGCAGATAGCTTAAGTATGAGCATAACTGTTTCTCTGGAAATATCTATGACCTTATCTGCGCTCATAACTGCCTCCTATTCTATTTAACAAATGATTTAACAAGATTGCCTATAACCAAATCCCATCCGTCTACCATGATGAAAAGCAGAATCTTAAAAGGCATAGATATGGTAGTAGGCGGGAGCATCATCATACCCATTGACATAAGCGTAGAGGACACAACCATATCTATGACGAGGAAAGGTATATATATGCAAAAACCAATGATAAATGCTGCTCTAAGCTCACTGATTATAAATGCGGGAATCAGCACATTGGTAGGTATTTCATCCATATCCTTAACTTCTTCTATCCCTGCTATATCAAGAAAGAGCCTTATATCCTTGGTATTGGTCTGCTTGTACATAAAGGTCCTTAGCGGCTTTATTCCTATCTCATAAGCCTGTTCGAAAGTAATATTGCCGTCTGTAAGCGGTTTAAGTGCCTCTGTATTTATCTGTATAAATATAGGCGACATTATAAACCAGGTAAGAAATAACGCGAGTCCTGTAAGCACCTGATTGGGTGGAGTAGTCTGCGTAGTAAGTGCAGACCTCACAAAATGAAGTACTACCAGAATTCTCGTAAAAGAGGTAAGCAGAATGAGGATAGAAGGCGCAAGTCCCAGTACGGTTAGAACCAATACTATCCTAAGCGTAGCCGCCAGTCCACTCTGTTCACCATTGGTTGTGAGATTGATACCTATATTGTATGGAGAAGTTCCTGTGGTAAAACTGTTGTTGTCATTGGAGCTTCTGTCCACTGTATTCCCTGTTCTGTTGTCTATCGCATAAGCCGGAGTAACAAAAAAAAGGGAGGTACATATAAGCACTAAAACAATCCCAAGATATAGTAAATTAAACTTTTTCGTACATAAAGGATGTTCTCTCATATTACCAGCCTTTTCTTATTTTTCTTTTGATTTAGCTCTGTCCAAAAATTCCTTAAAAGAAAACCTTTCAGTTTCTACAGGTAAGTTAGCCTTAATCTTATCTCCATCAACTTCTGATATAAGATTAATATTGGTTTTAGTTATTCCTATTAAGAAATATCTTCCGCCTACTTCTACAATCTGCAAATACTTATCTGCAGTAACCCTGCTTGTTTCAACAACCTTTATATTGCTATTTTCTCTGGTTTTCAGTGCATATTTGCTAAAATACTTAGATACATAGTAGGCAGCCGCAACTATCACTGCAAATGCGACAAGCATTCCGAATATCTGCGCAATGCTGCCTAATGTACCTGCCGTTCTAGATAGAACCATGTTTATCCTCCATAAAAAGCGTGTGCAAGCGTCATCATAAGGCAAACACCTTACCATAAGCTCTACATCTCTAGAAGATATTATTTGATTATTTCAGTTATTCTTATACCAAAGTTATCCTCGATAACAACAACCTCACCCTTTGCCACGTATTTACCGTTTACAAGGAGGTCAATGGCTTCACCGGCAAGCTTATTTAGCTCAATGATTGTACCCGGCGAGAAGTCAAGAATTTCCTTAATGGTCTTATTCGTTCTTCCAAGCTCTACAGTTACCTCAAGAGGTACATCCATAATGAGGCCTATATTTTCCTGCTGCATCAGAGGATTGATTGTATTATCAAAGGCCTGGAACTGTGCAGGAGCTACATTTACCGGCTGTGCAGGCTGCATAGGCTGTGCATATCCCTGAGGAGGTACAGGCATAGCAGGTGCTGGTCCCGGTGTAGGCGCTGCCGGTGCTGGAGCCGGTGCTGGTGCCGGTGCTGCAGGTGCAGGCTGATCTAATTCTGAAGATGACATAAATTTGTTATACAACTCCTTTGCAAAATCTATAGGATAAAGCTGCATAAGTTCACTATCAATCAGTGTGCCAATTTCAAGTCTAAATGAAACCTTTACAAACTCTCCCTTAAGGAAATCACCAAATCCCTCTTCATCTATAGAGCCGTCCATATCTATGAGGCTCGCTGTTGGAGGGCTGATATCAACCTTCTTTTCAAGTACTGATGAAATAGAGGTTGCAGCTGAGCCCATCATCTGATTCATGGCCTCACAAATAGCAGAGAGATGAAGTTCAGAAAGCTCAGTTCCATCTACATCTTCACCGTTACCACCCATCATAAGATCTGTGATTATCTTAACATCCTTTTCTCTAAGAATAAGGATATTATTACCGTCAAGGCCTTCAATATATGAAATCTGAATAAATACACAAGGCCTGTCATAAGACTGTGATATATCTTCCCAATTTGCAATAGATACATTAGGAGTAGTTATAAGAACCTTCTGGTTAAGCAGGGTAGAAAGCGTGGTTGCCGCTGTACCCATACTAATATTAGAAATCTCTCCTATGGCATCCTTTTCCTCGCTTGATAAAGGTACACTGCCTGCGCCTGCCTGGGTATCGGAAGAATCCGAACCACCATCTTCACCCATACCGCCTAGCAACGCGTTTATTTCTTCCTGTGAAAGCATTCCGTCCATGGCTTATTCTTCCTCCCTAATAACTTTAGTAATTCTAAGTGCATATACACCTGATGAAGCTCCAGGCAGTGCCTTAAACTTCTTCATATTTCCTACAAACACATCCAATTCATCTTCAACCTTTGAGTTGAGCCTTATCACATCGCCCGGTTGTAGATTAACAAAATCATTGACAGATACAACACTCTTGCCAAGCACCGCTCTGATAGGTATCTGGGCTCTATCGATAATCTCTCCAATCTGCTCACCATAGTTGGTGTCATCCTTTTCCTGAAGAGCTGAGAACCAGAACTTGGTATTTAGCTTATCCATTACCTCTTCAAGAGAAGTAAAAGGCAGGCAGAAGGTCATAAAGCCCTCTACAGTACCAATCTTAATACTAAGAGTAATAAGAGCCGTCATTTCCTGAGGTGAAATAATCTGTGCGTACTGTGAGTTGGTCTCTATACGCATAAGCCTCGGGTCTATCTCCACAACATTGTGCCAAGGCTCCTGTAAATACCCTGTACAAATATTTAAGATTCTCTCAATTACAACTATTTCTATTTCAGAAAAATCTCTTGTCTTTTCAATAGGATTACCTTCTCCGCCCAAAAGTCTGTCAATAATGGTGTATCCAAGGTTATTAGACATCTCCATTATGCAGCTTCCCTTAAGCGGCGATAGATTCATTATAGCTAAGAGTACAGGATTGGAAAGCGAGTTCTGAAATTCCTGGTACGTAATGGCCTCAGAACCTCTAACCTCAACCTGAACAGTCTTTCTTAGATAAGCCGGCAGATTGGCAGAGAGAAGTCTGCCATAGTGCTCAAATATTGACTCCAAGGTACGTAAATGATCCTTTGAAAACTTAGACGGCCTTGCAAAGTCATAGTCCTTTACCACCTTCTCGTCTGTTTCCTTGAGGTCATCCGTGTCTACATCTCCGCTCTCAATTCCGCGTAGCAGCTTATCTATCTCTTCCTGCGAGAGTATATCACTCATTAAGCCTCACCATCCTATAATTATTCATTTACGTTTTATTACTGTAATCTCAGGTTCTTAAAGGCAATTTCAGCCATAGTCTGCGTACCGAACTTCTCCTGAATAGCCTTAAGTACGGCAGCCTTTATAGCCTCTCTGTTGTTCTGCACTTCTTCTTTAGTATACTGTGAGAACTGGTTACTTACAATCTCATCTATAGTGGACTCATAGCCTGACTTAGTGTCTGCATTTTTCATGCTCTCTGAGATAGTCTTGTAGTCATCCTCTGTCTTAATCAGGTATAGAGAAATCTGGTCGATAACAGCATAATGGTCTTTACCGTCTCCTGAGCCCTTAAGGTTAATCTGTAAGGACTTATCAAAGGTAACTACATCCATATCACTTATAGATACCTTGTTCTTAGAGGTATCATTCTCAAGCTCCAGGTCAATTATAGAAGCTATGTTTGATACTAATGCGTTGGTAGCCTTAGCCGATGAAACCACCGAAAGCATAATAACCGCAGTTAGTATGAGGTTCATAAGGCTTAAAGCAATAGCCACTATTGTAAGCATGTTCTTTTTCATAATAATCTCCTTAGAGTTTTTATTCAGCAACTTTAGTAAATATCTTTATTTCAACTCTTCTGTTCTTCTGTCTTCCCTCAGGTGTCTTATTGGAAGCTATAGGCTCATATTCTCCCTTACCGCTTGCAGAAAGCCTCTTAGGGTCCATATGCTCCACATTGGTAAGATACTCAAGCACAGTCATCGCTCTGGCACTGGAAAGCCACAGGTTATTCTTGAACTTGACTGTATTGGTCTGAGGAACATTGTCAGTATGTCCTTCAATTACTATGTCAGTATCCTTAAACTTCTTAAGGATGCCGGCTGCTTTGTCAAGTACCACGTCAGCACCCTTTTTAAGTTCAGCCTGTCCTGAATCAAAAAGAAAGTATCCATCTATACTAAGTCCTATGTAATTATAAGAAGTATCCATCTTTAGCTGAACTGTATCATTTAGCTTAAACTGGTTGATAGCCTCAGATGCCTTTTCATAGTTCTTTTCAGCGGCTTCTTTAACTTCCTGCTCGTACTTCTTTAATACCTCATCCTTAGTGATTTCCTTTTTTACATTATCTTTTTCCGGTTTATTTTCACTGGTGTTTTCCGAATCCGACTTTCCGCTCCCGCCTTTTGTCCCATCTTCTTCAGCAGTATTTTCCACTGCAAGATTAGAATAATACTCAGCAAGTTCATTGAGCTGGCTCACTCCACTTGATACGAGTACACCCTGGTCAAGCGCGGAGCCGCCACCCGAAAATATACTGAAAGAGGAGGTAATTGCCTCCACAATTTCATTGTACTTGGCTGTATCAGTACTACTCATAGAGAACAAAAGCACGAAGAAACATAAGAGCAGATTCATAAGGTCAGAGAAGGTTGCCATCCATTCGGGAGCGCCCGCCTTGGCCTCTTCCGGTTTTTTCTTCCTTGCCATATTTTATTCCTCTCCACCACCTTCTGAGAATGCTTCACGTTCAGCAGGTGTTAAGAATGATTTCAGTTTCTCCTCTATTACTCTAGGGTTCTCACCCGCCTGAATGGATAATATACCCTCAACCATGATTCCCTTTAGCATAATCTCCTCTGCACTGTTTGATTTAAGCTTGTTGGTAACAGGAGCGCAGAGCCAGTTTGCAAGGAAAGAACCATAGAAGGTAGTAATCAGCGCTATCGCCATGGAAGGACCGATTGAGCTTGGATCTGAAAGGTTAGCAAGCATGTTTACAAGACCGATAAGAGTACCAATCATACCCCAGGCAGGTCCCATACTTGCAAGAGTCTCCCAAAAACCGAACTTGCTTTTATGCCTCTCTTCGATACAGGAAATCTCAGTCTCAAGAATTCCTCTAACAAGCTCAGGGTCTGTACCATCTACTATAAGAAGTATGCCCTTCTTAAGAAATGGATCTTCTATATTCTGAGAAGCTTCCTCAAGGGCAAGCAAACCATCTTTTCTTGCAATATTAGACAGATTGATAATTCCCTTAATTACCTCAGACTGATTGAAGCTTACAGGCTTAAGAACCAAAGTAAAGCTCTTAAGTCCGGATACAAATTCACCTATGTTCTTGTTTGAAGCAAGAACTATCATGAAAGCACCACCAAAGGTAATGAGTGCCGATGGTAAATCGATGAATCCCATAATCGCCGCAGGATTGTCCATCATAATTGAGAAAAGCACAAGTCCAAGCGAAATTACAAGTCCAAGTAAAGTAGCTATATCCAAGCCAGTCACCTTCCGTTCTCGTTTATTCCCTACATATAGGGTGGTTATAATACAAGTATGTTAACTTGTATATTGGTTATATCGCAGCTTTCACACAAAATTACAGGGTTACTGATCCTTATCCAAAATCGCCCCTGTAAAAATCTCACGTTTATAGTTCTTGACGAGGCTTTTAATCTGAAGCCTGCTCTCCTTTACCATGATTTTTTTCCCTGTTGTGAGGGTAATAACAGTATCAGGAACCTCCTCAATCACCTCTATGAGGTCAGCATTGATAGTAAACTCCAAACCGTTCATTTTTGTAACGTCTATCACGTTTGACCTCCTATACACATACTATTAAAATTGTTAATAAATCTTAAGTTTTTCTTACAGATTTTAAAAAGCAAAAAAACCAGTTACTTCTATTATAATGACTTTTAGTGCAAAAATCAATATAAAGTAACAATTAAATATTAACAGAAATTTAGAATTACAGGGTTTTATTTTGTAATTATCTGATATCTTTGTAATATTCTTATGGAAATATTACACTTAGAGAATCAAATGGGGTTTACTTTTATGTCCCTATACTTTATACTAACAACGAATATTTTTATCGCTATGACTATATCGGCAGGTTTTGACCTAAAATTTATACCATTTAGGCAAAAAGTTACAGAAAGGACATTATGAAAACAAAGAAACTAATAAATTATTTGCTTATTTTTGCAATTCTAATCAGCTCTCTTATGTTCACCTTACCTGCTAGCGCAGCTACAGGAGAATATCATATCAAGGTAAACAGACTTACTAACACCGTAACTGTATATAAAAGGCAGGCGGATGGCTCATTTAAGCCGGTTAAAGCCATGCTGTGCTCATCAGGAGGCAACCTCACTCCTCTAGGTACTTACAGAACCACTGTGAAATACCGCTGGAGGCAGCTCCTATACAATGTGTGGGGGCAGTACTCCACAAGGATAGTAGGTCAGATACTCTTTCATTCCATTCCCTACTATAGGTTAAACGCAGGCACTTTGATGAAGGGACAATTTGAGAAGCTGGGTTCAACAGCTTCACATGGCTGTGTAAGACTCTCTGCTGCAGACACAAAGTGGATATATGATAACTGTTCACTAGGTACGAAAGTAACCATATATGAATCAAAGAATCCGGGACCTTTAGGAAAGCCGGAGCCTACACCTTATCCTACATACACAGGATTTGACCCTACAGACACCTGGAGCCCGGGACGCCCTATCATAAAGACGGACCCTGTTATAACTCTTCCAAAGAAAATAACTCTTTCAGCAAAAGATACAAGCTATGACCTCTTAAAAGGTGTGAAGGCTGTCTCTTACGACGGAAAGGACATCACAGACGATATAGAGATTGAAGATGATATTGATATTGAAACACCTGGTAATTATACCGTAACATACAGTGTTACCGACAAATATGGTCATACCGCTGCAAAAAGCACTACAGCAGTAATAGAATAACCTGTGAAAACGCATATACATTCCAGTTCATAGCATTACTAAAAACGAACCATTTAAGAGCCATACAGTCAAACCCTTCTTGTCTGTATGGCTCTATTTACACCTATCTTTATTCTTCTTATATTTATCTGTATTCTTCTATCTTAAACTGTATATTCCTAAATCCCTTATACTCATTTATCTGTGGATAATATATTATATCAAGCTTCCTATCGCCTTTGCTTAAAAAATAACTTTCAAATCCTTTCGCATCTCCAAACCAAATACCTTTATACACTCTTCCGTCTGTACCGTCTGTAAATTCAAGCCTTACTGCATTTTCATTCTTCCCTATTATGCTAAAGGACTGCACTAGGATGTCTCTTTTAGCAAAGGTTGGTGGTCTATTGCCTGTACCAAAGGGCTCAAATGAAGAGAGCTCTTCTATCAGCTTTTCAGACACATAATACGGAGGCAGTTCCATATCAAAGAACACCTTAGGTTTAAGTTCCTCCTCAGTTAAGCTGGTATTTTCATTTAGTTGCTTCCTCAATTTAAAAAGGTATTCCATCTGTTCCTCATTAGACTCTCCCTTCAATGAAAACCCTGCCGCCATAGGATGTCCGCCAAATTTTACAAAGTAGTCAGAGCATTTTGATATTTCTTCAAACATATTATAATCTTCTATAGAGCGGCCAGAGCCCTTTATGCCTCTCTCTGCATAGGTAAAAATAAGTGTAGGCTTATAAAACTTTTCTTTAATTCTACCTGCAACTATACCCGCTATACTCTCGTGACAGTCAGGAACTAAGATAACCAAAACCTTGTCTTTCAAGTATTCAGGGCTTTCAGCTATCTCGACAGCCCTTAAAAGGGCCTCCTCAGTTATCTCCTTTCTCTCGTTATTTAACTGTTGAAGCTCTTTAGCCGCAGCCACAGCCCTGTCCCTGTCACTTTCAAGAAACAGCTTAATCGCCTTAACTGCGGACTCAAGCCTGCCTGACGCATTTATCATAGGTCCTAATATAAAACCACAATGATAAACTGTAATGCTCTCCTTATTAACAAGCTCTGAAACCTCTAACAAGGCTCTAAGACCAATATTTTCAGTATTATATATTGCCTTTAAGCCCTTTTTAACTATTGTCCTGTTTTCGCCTATCAGCTCCATCACATCACAGACAGTGGCAAGGGCTGCAAAGGCAAGATACTTACTTTCCACCACTTTTTTGCTCTGATTAAATGTCTCTCCATATCTATCGGCATAATAATTAATGAGCTGATAAGCTACTCCTGCACCACAAAGTCCCTTAAAAGGATAGTAACAATCCTCCCTTTTAGGGTTGGTAACAGTGTCAGCAGGCGGAAGTTCGTTATTAAGCGGAATATCGTGGTGGTCAGTGATGAGAACCGTAAGCCCTATATCCTTAGCATGGCTTACCTGAGTAAAGGCTGCGATACCATTATCACAGGTAATAATAGTATCAATACCATCACTCTTGGCCTTGTCAACAATGTCTATATTTATCCCATAGCCGTCCTGCACCCTGTTAGGGATAACATAGCTGATATCTGCCCCCATACTCCTAAAAAAATCATAGAGTATGAAAGTAGAGCAAACTCCATCCACATCATAATCTCCAATTACCCTAATCTTCTTTCCTGTACTTATCTTTTCATTAAGAATCTCACAAGCCCTCACTAAGTCACGCATCAGCGATGGGTCTGAAAGCTTAGCCTCCTCAGCCCTTATGTACTCCTCTATCTCCCGGTCTGTATTCCTACCCCTATTTACAAGGACTCTTGCAGCTATCTTGCTTATCCCAAACCTTTCAGATATCCCGTTAAAATCTCCCCTAAAAGTCCTCATGTACCACCGACTAACCATACCCACCATCCTATCCTTAACTATTTAATTTCTTTTTCAAGATGCTTTTAAATTTTGCCACACAGGTCTGCCCTGACATAGCCTAAGCGAGCGCATCAGGCGTAGCGAAGCGGAGCCGTAGCGAGTCTGGACTATGTACAGGACAGACCGTCTCATCCAATTTATATATAACAAAAGAGCATGAACCATCATAAGCCCATGCCCTTATCGACAAAACCTAATATTAATTATTTATAAGCTTATCGCCTTCATTATTCCAGCTATAAAGCTTTCTAATCTCCTTACCAACCTGCTCTAGCTGCTGCTCAGCATGAAGCTTTCTCATAGCCTTAAAATGTACCTGACCACCGGCATCGCTCATATCAAGAAGGAACTCCTTGGCAAAGGTACCATCCTGAATATCAGAAAGAATCTTCTTCATAGCCTTCTTGGTCTCATCAGTTATAATCTTAGGACCTGTTACATAGTCACCATACTCAGCAGTGTTGGATATAGAATATCTCATTCCTGCAAAGCCTGACTGATAGATGAGGTCAACTATGAGCTTCATCTCGTGAACACACTCAAAATACGCATTTCTTGGATCATAGCCTGCTTCAACAAGAGTCTCAAAACCTGCCTGCATAAGTGCACAAACACCACCACAAAGCACTGCCTGCTCACCAAAAAGGTCTGTCTCAGTCTCAGTTCTGTAAGTTGTCTCAAGAATACCTGCTCTGGCTCCACCAATACCTGCTCCATATGCAAGTGCCATATCTAGAGCCTTACCTGTAGCATCCTGATGTACAGCAACAAGGCAAGGGGTTCCTTTTCCTTCTAAGTACTCAGAACGAACAGTATGTCCGGGAGCCTTTGGAGCTATCATAGTTACATCTACTCCTTCAGGAGCTGTAATAAGACCATAGTGTACGTTGAAACCGTGTGCAAACATAAGCATGTTGCCAGGTACAAGGTTTGGTTCAATGCTCTCCTTATAAAGCTTAGCCTGAAGTTCGTCATTTATAAGAATCATGATTATGTCTGCAGCCTTTGCAGCCTCAGCAGCTGTAAGCACCTTAAGTCCCTGTGATTCAGCCTTAGCCCAGGACTTGCTTCCCTCATAGAGACCAACTACCACGTTGCAGCCCGACTCCTTAAGGTTAAGTGCATGAGCGTGTCCCTGGCTGCCGTAACCGATTATTGCAATTGTCTTTCCCTCTAATAATGAAAGATTACAATCCTTCTCATAAAATATTCTTGCGTCTGACATAACTAATTCCTCCGTATATTCTTAAGTTTATTTTGACTACAAAACTAATCGTCCCACATTTCGCCGCGGGCTTTAGAGCCTCTTTCAAGACCGGTAACACCTGTACGTACCATCTCTAATATTTTCTCTTTACCAAGAAGATTTAAAAATGCCTCTATCTTGGTCTGATTACCGGTAAGCTCAACAGTGAGGGATTCACTTGAGACATCTACTATCTTGGCTCTGAAGATGTCAGATGTGGCAATTATTCCCTGTCTTTCTGCTTGTGAAGCCTTAAGCTTAACTAAGATAAGCTCTCTGGTTACTGAGCTGTCCGGATGAAGTACCTTTACTTCCTTAACGTCCTCAAGCTTTGCAAGCTGCTTTACAATCTGGTCAAATACCTGATCATCACCGTGAGAAACTATTGTCATTCTTGAATATACAGGACGCTCAGTTTCACTAACGGTAAGACTGTCAATATTAAAGCCTCTTCTACTAAAAAGTCCTGCCACCCTGCTGAGTACACCGGATGTGTTATCTACAAATACCGAAAATACAATTTTATTCATATATCTCCTTAGCTATGCATGTTTTGTTAAAACTTGTTTTCAATAATATCAATCGGTATCCACAATGTCAAGTAATGATAGTAATGTAAGCTATGCCATATAGTTATATCAGACTTATACCTTTTCGAATCTCTCCACATCTATCACAAATATTGTAGCACCACCCACGTCTACTGTGGTTGGCACTGCATTGTAGCCGGTTACAGGTACACCGCTTGTCTGAGAATAAGGAAGGTTGTACACTATCTGTTCCCTCTTGCCTGACTCTTTTATGATGATGTCAATTACCTTCTGCACCTCTTCTGCTTCAACACCAATTAACAGAGTAGTATTGCCTCTCCTAAGGAAGCCTCCTGTAGTAGCAAGCTTAGTAACTATATAGCCACTAGCCATCAAAGCCTCAGCTACTGAATCTCCATCCTCGCTGTGAACTATCGCATTAATCATTTTCATGAAACATTCCTCCTTATCTTACATCTAGCACAGTTCATCAATTTTCCCTGTGTCATTTTTAAAAATGACAATGTTATCCTCTTTTATCATTTCTCCGTCTAAGAAAGCTCTCACTGTCCAGTTCCCAAAGTCTGCCTCATCTATTTCAGCCAAATTCAGCCAAAATCTGACCATAACTTTGTCATCATCAGCTTCCTCATAGCTTCCAAAGTCATTTTCCGCAAACTTGTAAAGCTCTCCACTGGGATTATACCATGCTACAGTCACAACATGAAGACCTTTTATTTCATTAAAACTAAGCAGGCAAACTGCTTCCTTGTCTTTACTTACATCAAATACCTTTGATTCAGCCTTATCCGGCACCACTTCCATCTTCTTATGGGAAATCCCGTATTCTGTAAGCGTAGCAGAGCTTTCTATCTCTTTCTCTACTACTCCGTCTTCATCTATGGTAAGTACAGACCAGCAACCGCTTTCATCTATGAAGATATCTTTGTTTTTCTTATCTATAAGCTCCAGACCATCCTCACCTAAGTACTTATAATAGTACACTCCATCTGTTAGTTCTACATCTGCCTCATAAAAAGAGCCACTTTTTGACATATAAACCGGCTCTTCAAGGTGTTTGAATATTACATCAACTTCCCCCTGCCTATAATCATCTTGATATTTAATCCTAATCTCCTTCTCAGCTTTCTCTTCAATCAGAGTAATCATAGGTTCTGAATCAGATACAACTTCAAAAAAATAGTTTTCTGTCAATATGACATACTGATAAATCCTTGCTCCTGTTAGCTTCTTCCCAACTATTTTCCTTACTTCTTTCGCATAATCACCATCTTCTACTTCATATATTACATTTATACGGCGGTCAGGCGGAAACTTCACTATATCTTCAAATATTTCATTTAATGCAGCTCCCTCTTCAAATACCCTAACAGAATAAACCTGATTAAATTCAAATTTAACATAAAACATGATTTTGCCAGTATTCCAAGATTTTAACTCTATTATAGGCTTTACTCCTTCTTTATAAAAAAGATTTCCCGAATATATGCCTTTGGGTACTATTCCTTCACCATATATCTTCCAGTTTTCCATAATTTAGCCAACCTTTCTAAATATCGTTAATCAAGTTTATAGATTCTCTTTATGAGTGAAGACGGCTCCCCTAAATAAACTGCATCAATCAATAAGTTATCTGTAATGATGGTATATTGTTTTGTGCCTGTACTGTCTAAAACTCCTGCAGAATATAATTCGATTTCTTTTAAGTAGTTACCATCTTCAACTTCATATATGACATTAGAAAAGTTATCCTTTTTCAAATCTTCGATATTCTCATACAAGTCTAAATCGACAAACTTTCTTTCGGATATTCTGATAGCCTCACCAATTCCAAATTCAAGTATTATCCTAGCTTTATCACTTTTTAGTTCTACAGTCAGTAAATGTGAATCACCACATATAATCTTTGCTGTATACTTCCCTCTTGGAATCTCTCCCTTTCGATATTCTTTCCAAACTTCCATTATATCCTCACTTTCCCTATTATTTATTTTTCCATAGAAAAATCTTCTTTATGTCTTATTTTAAATGTCCGCCCATTATCTATTTTTATCTCTTCTGTTGTATCCCAGTAGTTTTCTAACTTTTCAAATATGCGGTTTTTAATTTCACTCCTCAAATTCAAGCACAGCGTAGAATCCTCTTGGTTTTTCTTCCATTTTAATTACTTTTCCGGTTAAGTTTTTAAGTGGTTCAGTAAGGGGTATGTTCCCACTCATACCATAAGCATGCTCTATAGTATAATAGCGGAAGCTCTCTAGCTCTGTTTCAATCACGTTTACGATATCCCCTTCTTTTAAGAGTCCATTTCTCTCAACCTTAAATTCCATTTCCCTCATATTGGCACCTCTACAATAGTAATTAATAACATATACATTCTTTATATAGCTCCTTAACTGCAAAAAACTTTCTGCAGTCCTGATAATTATATCATCATTTCTACAGAAAGTCCTCAAGTTTCATAAATTTGGTTTTATATCCTAACAACAGTGAAAACCATAGTACTTCTAGCTTCCATATTTATCATGTTGCCATTGGTTCTTACCTTTTTATCCCTGGTATCAGGGAAGCCTGCTTTATATATTTCAAGCGAAGAATCAGTTTCAATCTGCCAACATAGATAATGTGGCAGCTCAGGAAGATAGCAGTCCTGTCTCTCCCAGTGTACATTTATTGCAACGCAAACTATGTCATCAGCCGTATTATCAGCATTTCTTCCTGCAAATATTACCCTAAGCACATTGGTATGATCAGGTCCTAGTGCCCAAGAGTCAGGAAAGCCAAGTGAACAGCCACCCATGTGTTTTCTGATTACAGGATGCTCATTTCTAAACTTAATCAAATATCTTGTGAACCTAAAATGCTCCCTGTTTTTTTCTAACTGATCCCACTCAAGCCAAGATATAGGGCTATCCTGACAGTACGTGTTATTGTTGCCAAACTGTGTATTGAGGAATTCATCACCGGCAAGGAACATAGGAGCACCTCTGCTTAAAAGCAAGGTTGTCATGGCGTTCTTACAGAGCCTTAGACGGAGCTTATTGATATTCTCGTTATCAGTCTCACCTTCCCAGCCACAATTCCAGCTTCTGTTATCATCAGTTCCATCGGTATTGTTCCAACCATTTGCTTCATTGTGCTTATGGCTGTAGCAATACATATCCCAGAGTGTAAATCCATCGTGACAATTAAGGAAGTTTACAGATGCATTATCCCCCCTGTGTTCCGGATTGTATATGTCCTTTGAACCGAATATTCTTCTGGCAGCAACGGACATAAGCCCTATGTCTCCCTTAAGAAAATCCCTCATGTCGTCACGGTACTTTCCATTCCACTCTGCCCAGCGGTTCCACGACGGAAAGGTTCCTACCTGATATAGTCCGCCTGCATCCCAGGCTTCTGCAATGAGCTTCACATCGGCCAGTATCTGATCGTAGGCAAGGTTTTGTAAGAGCGGAGCATTGGACATAGGTGATCCGTCTTCATTTCTACCTAGTATACTTGCAAGGTCAAATCTGAATCCGTCTACATGGTAATCAGTCACCCAGTATCTTAAGCATTCAAGTATCATATACCTTACCACAGGATGGTTGCAGTTGAGGGTGTTTCCACAGCCACTGAAGTTATAATATTCACCTCTTGGAGTCAGCATATAATAAATGTTATTGTCAAAGCCCTTAAAGGAGATACTAGGTCCCATCTCGTTTCCTTCAGCTGTATGGTTAAATACCACATCCAGAAAACACTCGATACCATTGTCATGAAGCCTCTTGATTAGCTTTTTAAGCTCCATACCTGAGCTGTTATCCTCGACCCTTGCAGCATAACTGGTATTAGGCGCAAAGAAGCTAATCGGATTATAGCCCCAATAGTCAACCAGAACCTCTCCGTTATATATTCTGTTATCCTTAATTTCATCAAATTCAAATACCGGCATCAGTTCAACCGCATTGATGCCAAGGTCCTTAAGGTATGGAATCTTCTCCATCACGCCTGCAAAGGTACCCGGGTATTTTACACCTGAGGACGCGTCCTTTGTAAAGCCTCTGACATGCATTTCATAGATGACCAGGTCTTCAAGAGCCATATTGGGATTAGGTTCACTCCCCCAGTCAAAGTCATTACGCACAACTCTTGCCTTGTAAAAAGACTTGCTACTGCGCTTTTTTCCCCATTCACTCTGTCCTGTAACTGATTTGGCATACATATCCAAAAGAATATTATTCTTATCAAAGATAAGTCCTTTTTCTTTGTCATAAGGACCATCAACTCTATAAGCATATTCAAAATCTTCAATATTCAAATCAAATACTATCATAGAATAAACGTTGCCTATTCTATAGGTTTCCGGAAAAGGTATAACCGCATAAGGTTCGTCTTCCCTGCTCTTAAAAAGAAGTAGTTCTACGCTTGTCCCTCCATTGGTTGGAACAGTGAAGTTAACACCACTGGGAATGGCTGTCGCTCCATTTTGTTCGTAGAGACCCGGCCTTACCTTGAAGCCATTAATTTCATCTATTGGTCGAATATGGAATCTTTCAAATGAGAGATTGTTATTCGCTTCTGCCATATAATCCTCCGATTGCACACATATACCATCTTATGCTGTAATCATCTTACAATCATTAAGATAATCTGTAAAAAACAGCTTTATTTGAGTTCTGCACTGTCTAAAATTATGGTAAATGGTCCATCGTTAGTTAAACTAACCTTCATATCTGCACCAAATTCACCCTGTTCAACCTTAGGTACCTGTTTTTTACATTCATCTATTATATAATGATACAGCTCTTTTGCCATATCCGGAGATCCGCAAGTAGTGAATCCCGGTCTGTTGCCGCGGCTTAAATCAGCATATAAGGTAAACTGAGATATAAGTAAGAGCTCACCGTTTACATCCTTTAAGCTAAGATTGGTCTTGCCATTCTCATCAGCCATTATTCTAAGGCCCAGCATCTTCTTAATCATCTTGTCAGCTATTTCTTTTGTATCATCCTTACCTACGCCTATAAGCACCATGTAGCCCCTGTCAATAGCCCCTCTGACCTCTCCGTCAATCTTTACATCAGAATTTGTTACAACCTGAATTATAAAACGCATAAAAGCATCCCCCTTTAATTAAAATTCATTAGACAGAACACAAAACCACCGTACCGAATATACCGGTACGGCAGTCTTATACAGTAATGTATAATTAATTACTCAGGCCTCCGTACGGTAAACACTAATAAAGCTACCCCGGAAAAGCCCCCATTATATAATTATATCCCCTGTTTTATAATAATTATTTACGATTAAATGCATTAAAACCTGGCCAGTAAGCTGCTGCACCAAGCTCCTCTTCGATTCTAAGAAGCTGATTATACTTAGCTACACGCTCACTTCTTGAAGGAGCACCTGTCTTAATCTGGCAGGTATTAAGAGCTACTGCAAGGTCAGCAATTGTTGTATCCTCTGTCTCACCTGAACGGTGTGAAGAAATTGCTGTGTATCCTGCCTTGTGAGCCATCTTAATAGCCTCAAGAGTCTCAGATACAGAACCAATCTGGTTAAGCTTGATAAGGATAGAGTTAGCTGCACCGAGCTTAATACCCTTCTCAAGACGCTCTGTATTGGTAACGAAAAGATCATCACCAACAAGCTGAACCTTGTGTCCAAGCTTCTCAGTCATCTTCTTCCAGCCTTCCCAATCTTCTTCATCAAGACCATCCTCGATTGAGTAGATAGGATATTTATCGATAAGGCTCTCCCAGTGAGCAATAAGCTCATCAGAAGTAAACTTCTTGCCTGACTTTGGCTGTAAGTAGTGTCCGATTCCCTTCTCCTTGTCTTTCCACTCAGAAGAAGCTGCATCCATAGCTATAACGAAGTCTGTACCTGCCTTGTAGCCTGCATTCTCTATAGCCTTGATGATATGCTCGATAACATCCTCATCATCCTTAAGGTTAGGAGCGAAACCACCCTCATCACCTACTGCTGTAGTGTGGCCTTCCTTCTTAAGAAGTGCCTGAAGTGCGTGGAATACCTCTGCACACATTCTAAGACCTTCTCTAAAGCTAGCAGCACCTGCAGGCATAATCATGAATTCCTGTGTATCTACAGAGTTTGTAGCGTGTGCACCACCATTTAATATGTTCATCATAGGAAGTGGAAGCCTGTTGCCGTTAGCACCGCCTAAGAATCTGTAAAGAGGGATGTCAAGAGCATTAGCTGCTGCTCTTGCTGCTGCAATAGATACAGCAAGTATAGCATTGGCACCAAGCTTTGACTTATCCTTTGTTCCATCAGCCTTAATCATAGCTGCGTCAACTGCATAGATATCAAATGCGCTAACACCCTGAAGTACATCATTTATAACTGTATTAATGTTCTCAACTGCCTTAAGAACACCCTTACCACCATAACGAGACTTGTCACCGTCACGAAGCTCAAGAGCCTCAAATTCACCTGTAGAAGCACCACTTGGAGCAGTTCCTCTACCTGCAATTCCGCAAGCTAAAATAACTTCAGCCTCAACAGTTGGATTACCTCTAGAGTCAATAATCTCTCTACCGATAACCTTCTCGATTTTTAATTTTCCTAAATAATCCATTTTCTTCTTCCTTTCCATGCTTTCCGCATTGTAAAGTATTATTAAACACTAAGATGATAACATAATTAGCATAAAAAAACTAGATAGATAATGTAAAAAATGTGGTAAATTTTTGGGAATAAAACTCACTTTTTAACAAATGAGTCCCATTCAAATACTAAGCAGCAAAATTACATATCCATATCCACTTCAAGCGCAGAAGTACAGTGTGGACAGCGTGTAGCCTTGATGCTGATAGTACTCTGGCAGAATGGACAGGTCTTTTCTGTAGGCTCATTTGCCTCTTCCTTCTTTTTACGCTCAGCAAGCTTATTAAGCCCCTTAACGATACAGAAGATGATAAATGCCATTATAATAAAGTTGATTATAGCTGTAATAAATGCTCCGTACTTTACTTCAGAACCATTTATGGTAGCTATAAGATTAGAAAAATCAGTACTTGCAAATATACCGATAATTGGTGTAATAATATCACCAACCAAAGAGGTAACTATAGCCTGAAAAGCTCCACCTATAATTACACCTACTGCAAGGTCCATCACATTGCCTTTAAGCGCAAATGCCTTAAATTCTTCAAGAAATTTCTTCATTTGGAATTTCTCCTCCTTAAAATGTTTTATTTTAAAACCATTATGATGTCGGTCTTAATATAACATATAAGTAATGATTTAACAACATTAATTTCTCATTTATGATAAGGTTCACCCATTTTTATCCTAAATGCCCTATATATCTGTTCGAGGAGAATCAGCCTCATAAGCTGGTGTGGAAAGGTAAGCTTTGAAAAGCTAAGCTTATAATCGGATTCCGCAATCACTTCATCTGAAAGCCCTAAAGACCCACCTATGATAAATACAAGATGGCTCTTTCCTGATACGGTAAGCTCCGATATCTTCTCTGAGAGTTCTACAGAGTCTATCTCCTTCCCTTTAATCACAAGAGCAAACACATAGCAGTCACTTCCCTTTGCCTTCTTAAGAAAGTCGAGCATTCTCGCACCTTCAGCCTGTTTTATCTTCTCTTCTTCAGCCTCTGATGCGTTGTCAGGAGTTTTTTCATCCTGCACCTGTTTTATTTCAATGGCCGTATATCTTGACAACCTCTTGGTATACTCTGCAATGCCCGCTTCAAAGTACTTTTCCTTTATCTTACCTGCGCAAAGTATAGTTATTTTCACTCTGTGTACCTCTTCATCACTTCAGCCACCTCATCAGCCAGTTCTCTAGCTATAATTCCGTATTTCCCCTTTTTCTCCTTAAGCATATCTCCTGCGAGCCCATGGATATAAACACCAAGAGGTGTAACCATAAAAGGCCTTTGTTTTTCAGTCGCAATAAGAGCTGCGAGTATTCCCGTAAGCACATCGCCTGAACCCGCCTTTGCCAAGCCAGAGTTGCCGCTGTTGTTTATGTAGCATTTTCCACCGCCTGCAACAAGCGTTCTAGCCTCCTTTATAACAATCTCACCGCTGCAGGATTTTAATTCCTTTGCAATTTGAACTACATTTTCTTTCACTTCTTCTTTAGGCATATACAGTAAATCAGCAAGTTCTTTGATATGAGGTGTCAGGATGAAATTCTTCTTCAAGTCTTTAACTAAATCAAGTCTTCTGTCTTCACTCTCCTCGACAATTTCTCTAAAAAGAGTTAATCCATCTGCATCTATAACAGTTCTGACTTCTGATAAATCCACGACTTTCTTAACTAAAGACTTACTCCTCTTACTTAATCCAAGACCGGGGCCTATTACTATTGCAGCTGCCCATTCCTTCACAGCCTTCTCTAATTTATCTGCAGTTACCTTACTTATTACCTTATCAGTACTATCTTCATATGTGGTAAGTATAGCTTCAGGAAGTAGGTTCTGCAAAGACTGTCTGTTTGCTTCAGGCACAAAGAGTCTAACAAGTCCTCCACCTGTTCTATATGCCGCAAGAGCTGAAAGGAAAGATGCTCCGCACATTTCCTCTGAACCCGCTATTATCAGTATCTTACCGAAGTCTCCCTTATTGCTGTACTCTCTTCTTTCAGGCATATAGTAGCTTATTTGAGACTCATCAAAGGTAAATGTATCGGGAGATACCATATCAAGGGCTTTTTTTGGAAAGCCTATGTCAGCCACAATAATCTCACCTGCATAGTCTTTACCGGGATATACGGCTATTCCAAGCTTATTTACGCCAAATGTTATTGTATAGTCGCATTTAACAGCTACTCCTTCAACTCTTCCATTGCTGCCATTCACCCCCGAAGGGATGTCCACCGCTACCTTTACTGAATCAAACATATTGAGATACTCGGTAAACTTAGCCAAGTCTCCTTCAAGCTTACCCTTGAATCCCACTCCAAATACCGCATCTATAACTATAGCCTGGTTAAATTCACTTTTTTCTGTAATTAGCTTGACTGGATTAGATATTTTAAGTGCTACTCCACAGTTTTTGGCAAGCCTTATCTGCAGCTTTGTCTGATTGGTAAACTTTTCTTTTTTCCCAACTATTATTACCTCTGAATTATACCCCCATTCATGGAGTATTCTTGCACAGGCAATGCCATCTCCGCCATTGTTGCCGGAGCCGCAAACTGCTATAATCTTTTTATCAACGTCATCTCTTAGAAGCTTATCCCTTATAAACTCCGCCACGGATAGAGCCGCTCTTTCCATAAGCACCATCCCGGGCATGCCAAGTTTCCTTGCATCTTCATCTAGTTTTTTTGCTCCCTCGCTGTCTACAAGTCTTATCATAATCAGCCCTCCGCCACTGCTACAGCACTCACATATTCCTTGGTATCCGAAATCGATACAAAGAATACCTTAATCCCCAGTTCCTCTTGCTTTAATTTTGCATTACCATATAAGTTCACATAGGGTTTCCCAAGCTCATCCCTTAGGACTTCTATCTCTCTTATCTTAAATCCCAAAAAGCCTGTTCCCATAGCCTTAGCGACAGCTTCTTTCACAGCCCAGTTTCCTGCTGCCCTGTCTGGCTTATTTACAATCAGTTCCCTTTCTTTCTCTGTAAAAACATACGACAAAAAAGCATCCTTTTCGCATGCTTTTTTGACTCTTGATTTTTCGATTAAATCATTACCAATTCCTATAATCAAGCTAATCTTCCTTTACTTAGACCCCTTATTTTTAAGTGAATAAGAAAGCCTCATCAAAGTGTCCGAAAGGTGAATTGTTTCAACTATAACATCCTTCGGTAATCTAAGATCCACAGGAGCAAAGTTCCATATAGCCTTGATACCACACTTTACAAGTTTTGCTGCGGTTTCAGTTGCCATTTCCTTTGGAACTGTAATCGCAGCTATGTCTACCTGATTATTTTTGATATAATCAGGCAGGCTGTCCATTCCAAGTATTTCTATGTCTCCGATTTTCTTTCCGATTAATTCGGGCTTAATATCAAAGACCTGCTTTACATAAAATCCTCTTTTTGCAAAATCAGTATAATTCGTGATTGCGGTTCCCAGATTACCTGCTCCTACTATAATAAGGTTGTAGTCCTTATCAAGCCCCAAGATTTTGGCAATCTCATTGTATAGATACTCTACATTGTAACCATAACCCTGCTGA
Organism: Catonella massiliensis; assembly: GCF_016651435.1. Lineage (NCBI taxonomy): Bacteria > Bacillati > Bacillota > Clostridia > Lachnospirales > Lachnospiraceae > Catonella > Catonella massiliensis. The sequence goes on from NZ_JAEPRJ010000001.1 coordinate 1,523,097, forward strand.
CCGAAGCCCCCAAAATTATTCAAGTCCTGTCTGATCTGGGATGCTGTAACCTGCATTCTCTCGCTCAACTCTTTAGAAGAAATCCTGTCTATCCCTGATTTCAGTAAATCCCCCAGATATCTGTAATATCTAGGCAGTCTCTTTATGACCGCAGGAGATATATTCTTTGACTCCATATTTTTTCCTCCAACCCCATTCAGTGTTATGATTTACACTCCTGCAGGTACATCCTTAATACTAAATGATATTCTTCCCATCTTATCTTTTCCAAGACAGATAGTCTTTACTATGTCTCCAAGTGTAAGTACATCTTCAACGTTGTTTATTCTCTCTTTTGAAACCTTAGATATGTGTACCATTCCCTCCTTGCCAGGGGCAAATTCAACAAAGGCACCGAACTCTTTGATAGAAACAACCTTACCGGTATAAACCTTACCTTCTTCAAACTCAGTAACTATCATTCTAATGATTTCTTTAGCTTCATTTATCTTATCAATGTCCGTACCGCAAATGCTTACATTTCCTTCATCGGTTATGTCTATCTTAACTCCTGTCTTGTCTATGATGGCATTGATGGTCTTCCCCTTCTGTCCAACCACCTCACCAATCTTCTCAGGATCGATCTTAATCTGCTCAATCTTAGGTGCATATTCATTCACACTTGGTCTAGGCTCTGCAATAGCAGGTCTCATACAAGTATCCATAATGAACATTCTTGCTTCTCTTGTTCTTGCAATCGCACCCTCTACAATCTCCCTTGTAAGACCGTGAATCTTGATATCCATCTGAATAGCTGTGATACCCTCTGTAGTACCTGTTACCTTAAAGTCCATGTCTCCAAAGAAGTCTTCAAGTCCCTGAATGTCTGTAAGGAGTACATAGTCCCCATCTGTCTCACCGGTAACCAAACCACAGGAAATACCTGCTACCATCCTCTTAATAGGCACACCCGCAGCCATAAGCGACATACAGGATGCGCAGGTGGAAGCCATAGATGTTGATCCGTTTGACTCGAAGGTCTCAGATACAGTACGGATAGCGTATGGGAATTCCTCCTCGCTAGGAAGTACCGGTATAAGGGCTCTCTCAGCCAAAGCACCATGTCCTATTTCTCTTCTTCCCGGTCCTCTTGATGGCTTGGTCTCTCCTACTGAATATGAAGGGAAGTTATAGTGATGAATATATCTCTTATAGGTCTCTTCTGCATTAAGTCCGTCCACCTTCTGAACTTCTGAAAGAGGTGCAAGAGTGGTAATATTACAAATCTGAGTCTGGCCTCTTGTGAACATAGCTGAGCCATGAACACGTGGTATAAGGTCAACTTCAGCTGCAAGCTTTCTTATCTGAGACATCTCACGGCCATCAGGACGCTTATGGTCTTTTAATATCATCTTTCTAACAGTCTTCTTCTGATACTGATATACGGCGTCAGAAAGGAAAGGAAGCCATTCTTCATTTTCAGCAAAATGCTCGCTAAGCTTATCCATGATAGCAGATATGTTCTCTTCCCTCACCTGCTTTTCGTCAGTAAATACAGCCTTTTCCATCTCCTCTGGAGTAACCACTTCCTTGATTGCAGCAAAGAACTCCTCAGGAACTGCATATCTCTCATACTCTGACTTAGGCTTTCCGCACTCAGCAGCTATCTTCTCGATAAATGCGATGATTTCCTGATTGATTTCGTGAGCCTTATAAATAGCCTCAATCATCTTTGCCTCAGGTAACTCATCAGCACCTGCCTCTATCATAATAACCTTCTCTTTGGTAGATGCAACGGTGAGCTTAAGGGCTGAGACTGCCATCTCGGCATTACTTGGATTGATTACAAATTCTCCGTCAATAAGACCTACCTGTGTAGTTGCACAAGGTCCGTCAAAAGGCACATCAGATATGGCTGTTGCTATAGCTGAACCAAGCATAGCAGTAAGTTCAGGAGAACAGGTCGGATCTACACTAAGAACCAGGTTATTGAGTGTAACATCATTTCTGTAATCCTTTGGGAAAAGAGGACGCATAGGACGGTCAATTACTCTTGATGTAAGTACCGCATTCTCAGAAGCCTTACCCTCTCTCTTATTGAAGCCTCCCGGTATCTTACCTACAGCATACTGTTTCTCTTCATATTCCACTGAAAGCGGGAAGAAATCAATACCTTCTCTTGGCTTCTCTGAAGCTGTACAGGTAGAAAGAACAACTGTATCGCCATAGTGCATAAGCGCTGCACCATTAGCCTGCTTGGCAACCCTGTCTATATCTACTGTAAGGGTACGTCCTGCAAGTTCCATACTAAAACTCTTAAACATAATTTTACTATCTCCTTTTTATACTGGCTTTGTAAATCCCGAAACTACTGAAAAAATGACTCCCTTTGAATCAGCTTTTCAGAAGTCTCGGCAAAAAGTTAACAAAGCTAAAAACAGTATATCACACCCGCATTCCGTTAGCAACAGAGTGTGATATACTTATTTACAGATTTTTATTCTCAAAATCTTCAATCGATACAGGCTTTGCAAACAGATATCCCTGAAAATAATCACATTTGATATTTTTTAAGAATTCAAACTGTGATTTTGTTTCCACACCTTCGCAGATTACAGGCATATCCAGAGCCTTCGAGAGCTGAACTATCATTCCTATAATCTTTCTGCTCTTTTCTTCATCCTTTGTTTTATACAGGAATCCCATATCAAGCTTAAGTACATCTACAGATATATCCTTTAGCATATTAAGCGAAGAATATCCACTTCCAAAGTCATCCATCTCCACTGTAAATCCAAAGTCCCTAAGCTTTTCTACTATCATAAGCCTGCTCTCAACATCCTTCATAATCAGGGTTTCTGTGATTTCAAGCTTTAGCTTTGCAGGGTTAATCTCATATTTTTCAACAATCCTTACAAGCTCTTTGTAAATATCTAAGAAATAGAAGTCTGCAGGAGAAATATTCACTGAAATATAATATTCATCGTTTCCTTCATTCTGCCATTTCTTTAATAGTTTTGCGGCTTCTTTCCATACAAACAAATCCACCTTGCTTATAAGACCGTTTTTCTCAAACATAGGTATGAATCTATATGGCGGCATCAGGCCTTCAGTAGGGTGAATCCACCTGATAAGAGCCTCAGCTCCTATAACCTTGCCATCGCCATCACACTGCTCCTGCAGATATACCTTTAGCTGATTGTCGTTTATGGCATTGTCAAGTTCACCTGAGAGCCTCTGTTCCCAGTATTTTAATTCTCTTATCTTATCATCATAGTAGAATATCTTATTCTGATAATCTTCCTTATTCTTGGATATAGCCATTCCCGCTCTGTCGATCATCATAGATGGCGATAGTTTTCTATCCTCAATGTAGTACACACCTATCTGCATATTGATAGGATAGTGTATACCATCAGTCATCGATACTTCTTTTGCTATACTTTTGTATAGTTTTTCATCAAACTTATCTTTCTCTGTAAGAATACAGAACTTATCTCCTGAAAGCCTGCAATACAAAGTATTCTTAGTTATTTTTTCTCTTAGCTTCCACGCTATTGAGTTAAGCACCTTGTCGCCGACAACTTTTCCAAAAGAATCATTAATAAGTTTAAAATCCTGAACATCGGAGCATAAAATATAGTAATCCTTATCAGGATTCTCCTTTAATATTTCTTCGACCTTGTCGCAAAAATAATCACTATTGTAAAGTCCCGTTAACTTGTCATGCGTAGCCTTGTATTTGTCCTTGTTGAATATATCAACATCTATGGTTCTATCCTTTATTTTGTAATAGCTGCCTTCCGGTTTTCCATTCCTATACAGCTTCTTATATACAATGTCATAATGCTTCTGCTCGCCTTTGTCACTCATTGTACATAGGGTAGAATACTCAAGTCTTTCACTGTCAAAATTCTCTAGCTTAAACATCTTACTAATTTGTTTAATGACCAATGAATAATCATCCTTAACCCCAAAAAAGCTCTTTGCTACGTCATTTACAAACACGCATTCACCTTCAATATCAAGAAACACGATAATATCATCTGTTTTTAAAACAATGCGTGAGAGCATTTTATCTATTAACGTTTTCTGTTTGTTCTCCAGCAAAACCAGATAAACCATCACTACACTGACTGTGTAACCGAGCACTGATATATCCACTGCATAATTAAGAAACTTATATAACAAGTTGACCACTACTGCAATAGTGAAGGATGCAAGAAGAATAATGTATTTTCCATAATAAGCAGGACTAAGCCCCACCAATTTATAAATTATTATAAATGCAATGAGCATCAAAACGCCACAAGATACTATATTGTGTAATGTTACAAGAGGCTGTGCAACTGTAGTAAAGTAGTACCAATTTCCAATCATTACCTTCTGAGTTGTAAAAAGTGATTGTGTGAATATATTACTTAAAACAAGTAACACATCCAAAGCAATAATTGCGTCTACAAAATAGAATATTTTAATATTTGTAATCTCATATTTTGTGACTTCAACTGCTATCTTAAGTGCTACATACCTGATTCCACATATGCAGACCAGATAAAAAGTATGAAGCATCAAAGCAGTTTGTACATCTTCAGCAAACAAAAGTGCAGCCTGAATAACTACAGAGACTATGTTTACAATAATCAACAGTCTGACTTTAGGAGCTACAGCCTGTTTTTTCTTTATCGTTCTAATAAGACATACAGCAAGTACAACGAAAGCACAAGCAAACATACTTATAAACGATACAACAACTGAATCCATTCATTTACCTCAATAGCTTATTTTTAATGCTTGCAAGTAATATTTCCCTATATCAGCATATTGTTAATCTATCATTTTCTTAATCTTTTTTACAGCATAATCAAGCTGCTCATCCTTAGCAGTCTTCTTATCATCCTTTATCTTGTAGTCAGGAGTTATACCTACTTTATTGATACTTTCACCATTTGGGAGGTAGTACTTTATTGTTGTCAGCTTAAGTCCTCCTATTACAGTGCTGCCGTCCTTTCCAAGTACTTCAAGTATACTCTGAGCCACTCCTTTACCGTAGCTTGTCTCTCCTACGGTTTCTGCATAACCATTATCCTTTAGGGCTCCGGTAAAAAGCTCTGAAGCACTGGCAGACTCATTATTCATAAGGATAACAATAGGAAGGTTAAATACTTTATCATCACCGGTTGAAAGTTCACCCGTCTTTGCTATCTCCTTCTTACCGCTCTTGTATACAAAAGAAAAAATATCAGTATTATCAGGAAGTATACGATCAAGCATATCATAGGCTGTGCCTACATATCCGCCTCCATTGTTCCTAAGATCAATCACAAGCCCTTCAATATCCTTTTTTACCAGCTTGTTTAACGCACCGACAAATTCTTTACCTGTATTGTCAAGAAAAGCGTTTACTTTAATATACCCTACCCTTCCGTTAGTATAGGTCTTAGAAGAAACAGTAGGTATAATTACTTCATTTCTTTCTACAACCATCTTTTTTGTAGACTTTCCCCTAAGTACAGTAAGGGTAACCTTACTTCCCTTTTTACCCTTAAAATAAGAGGTGGCCTTCAGAATCTCAAGCCTGGTCAGGTCTTTTTTGCCGGCCTTAAGTATAATATCGCCCTTTTTAAGCTTGGCTTTCTTTGCAGGACTTCCTTCAAATACATTGGTTATCTTAATCCCGCCGGTCTTCACATCTTTAGCTACCTCGATACCAATTCCGTAGTATTCACCCTTCATTGCACTGTTAAAGCTCTCAAGCTCCTTGACCGTATAATATACAGAATAAGGATCATTTAACTTGCTTACAAAAAGCTTGGATATGGTATCAAGGCCCGTCTTGTCATCCGCCTCTTCAAAAACCTCATCTAAGATCTTATTAGTATCCACATCTTCGTAATAATTCTGATTTACTTTGTCAATCAGATCCTTTAATTCAGTCCTAATCTCCTGAGCCCTTGACTCAGAAACTGCAGCCTCTGCTCTTAATGTATTAAAGTAAAAAGGCATACCAAGCACAAGTGTTGATGCAAGCATAAAGCTTCCCGCTTTTTTTACTAATCTATTCAACTTTTCCTCCATTCTTCTTCACCGCAACGACTTCTCCAAGAGTCACTGATATCTCAGCGTACTTCCTTAACTTTTTTAAAATATAAGGGTTAAATTCTATCTCATCTTTCTTAACAAATACCACAATAGTGGATCCTCCAAATTCAAAGCAGCCCTTTTCAAGACCTTTAGCAATTCTACCCTTTAACTTATGATTTGATATCTTTCCAACCATAAGTGCTCCTATTTCCATCTGAATAATCTTGCCAAAATTATCAGTATTAACCACAGCATATTCTCTTGTATTTTCAGAAAATACAGGGTATACGGACAAAGCAACGGGTCTTACGCAGTGGAGTATTCCCTCTATTCGTTTCGTTCTTACAACTACACCGTCATCTGAAAATATATATCTGTGATAATGCTTAGGCGTAAGCCTGTAAATAAGGGCATAACCGCCTGCAAATTCCTTTGCAAGCACATTGTCTTTTAGTAAGCTCACCAAATTATATCTTGAGTTTTTAATTTTAAACGAAGAATCTTCTCTTAATTCTACCACAGAAAGATATCCATCACAAGGGTTAATAAAATGATTCTGGTTTTTATCAAATTTAACCGCTTTTTTTCTTCTCTTAAAAAACTCATTAAAGGAATAGAAGCCCCGCGCAGGCACTTCTATTCCCTCAAGTGAAATATTATTCTTCTTTATAAACCCCGGTATCAACAGCCTTGAAGGAGGTGAGTCTAAGAACTTACCTCCTATATCAGAAACCACAGGCCTTGTAAGCAGCTTAAGCAGCGCTCTCCCTGCTGCCGTACCATATAAAAATCTTACTGAATAATCTTCTCTCATACCGCATCCCATCCCATCAAAAATAAAACACCGATTACTTCTAAAACGCCTAGTATTATCATACCCACTTTGCCAAGTGCATTAGGCTTCTTTATTTCAAAAGGCGAAACAAATCCAACCATCACAAAGATTAACATAACAAGGTAAGCAAGTTTATTCTTAAATATTCCTCTTTCATACGCAATATGAACTGCAGGAAGAAGAAGGGCAATTGTCGTTACAGGAAGCCCTAAATACACAGTTCTAAGCCCGGTACTCTGCCTCTGTCTCTCTTCTTCAAGAACGTTAAAGTATGCAAGACGGATAAGGGCTGCAAGAACGTAAAAAGAAGCTATAAAGCCCGCCGCGATCTCATTATCTAAGAACACATATACAAATAAAGCCGGGAATATTCCAAAGCTTACTAAGTCACTTAGGGAATCAATCTGGATACCAAAGCACTTTTCGTTGTGGTCCCTAACCTTTGTAGCAGCAACCTTTCCGTCAAACATATCGCAGACACCCGACACAAGCAGGCAGACCACTGCCGTAGAAAAATTTTTGTTTAATACCAGTAGGATTCCCATAAAAGCAGTCAACATGCCCACATAGGTAAGCACAACTGTGTAATTATAATATCCTAACAATCCCTTTTTCATAGTATCCCCCTTAAATAAGACCGGCTGCATAGCTGTAAGCTAAGATGCACCAAGGTTTTCCTAATAATATAATCCAAATAAATTTCTTTTTATCCATCTTTACAAGCCCTGAGAAGTAGCAAAGGAAACGGCCTACTCCAACTTAAGTTTTCGATTGATTTTGGTAATGAGTCTCGTATAAAGTCCGGTAAAACCATATTTTACTACAAAATAGCTGCCTTCTGCAATACCTACTCCTCCAATCACATCAACTATAACGTGCTGCTTGGTTGTAAGAGTAGAAATACATATACATATCGCAAAAAACAGTGAAAACATCACATAAGGCTTAGGTATCCTCTTGTTCTCTCTTACCGCAATATAGCAAAACCAGCTTGTGAGGCAGTGAATGGAAGGAAAAAGATTGTCAGCCGCATCTGTATTATACAGCCAAATCATAATCTTATTCCAGAACCCTTCACTCCCTAACTGCGGTCTTATATTGGTAGTCGGTATGATGAGGAAGCAAAGAAGGCAAATCGTTTTTGCAAAAAAATCTGCACTAATAAACCTGAAAGCTTCTTCCCTACTTTGTCTTACACCCAAGATATAATTAGCCAGCCAATATATATAGCAGCTTAAATATATAGAAACCGTCCAAGGTACAAGAGGTATAATAGAATCAAGGGAAATCTCAGCATTTATATGATGCCAGTTCGTAGTAAGTAATCTTGAACCAAAATATGTTATTGAATTCCAAGTAATAGATATGAAAAGCGGAATCAACATAAACTTTGGTATAAATAAAACTTCAGCGGACTTCTCTCTCATTAAAAAACCTTTCTAATCATTAACAAGTATTAGAGTATCAAAACTATGACACCTTGGCTCTATTTTACCCAAGAGTTCTTAAGGAATTATAATCTTTTTCTTACAACTATCTATATTTTTTAAAAAAGATGCGGGTGCAAAGCTATTGGCACCCCGTACACAAGAATTCCGTAATTTATCCTAACTCAATACTATATACATTGTTAAACTTCTTACCTGCCTCAAGTACAATGTTACACTCTCTGTCGGCTAGGTCTCCTTCAAATTCCATCCTGTCACAGCGGCCATACCATGGCTCAAGGCATACAAAAGGAGCATCCGCTCTCTCCTTTGACCAGATTGCAAGTATAGGCATGTCAAACTTAACAGTTACAATCTTTTTACCATTTGGTTTAACTAACGAAACCTCAGATATCTGGTTATCCTCGAAAATGTAAGTAGTAGTGTCAAAATACTCCTTAGTAATTATACTTCTTCCATTTTCAAGCTTAAGCTCATGAAGTTCAGACAGTCTAAGTCCTGTATCATAATCTGCACCAAAATACTTAGGATTCCCCTTAGAATTGTATTCTAAAGAATATCCCACCTTATCGGCTTCACCATCAATAGGACAGTTAAAGCCCGGATGTGCACCTATGTTAAAATACATAGTTTTATCACCTGTATTCTCTACCTCCCAAAGCACCTCTATCTTGTTGCCACTCAGGCGGTAGCCTATTCTGAGTGCGAAATGAAAAGGATACATCTTAAGTGTTTCCTCATTATCCCTTATCTCAAACCAGATTTCATTTTCTTTCTCTTCTATAACCACAAACTCCATATCTCTGGCAAAGCCATGCTGCATGATATGATATTTTTTGCCCTCATAGGTAAATTCCTGATTCTTAAGCCTTCCTACGAAAGGAAAAAGTATAGGCGACTGCCTGCCCCAGTACTTTTCATCTCCCTGCCAAAGGTATTCTTTACCTGAACTATCCTTTATAGAGGTTAACTCTGCTCCTTTTGCTGCAATGCTTATTTCAAGAATCTCATTTTTTAATCTATAACTCATAACCAGTCTCCTTTAGTATTAAATCAATGAGTATAGTTTAACCTCTGATTACATTTTAATCAAGTCTTGACTATGAGTTTTTGCATATTATCAATATTATTTAAATAAAAAGCCACGAGGACTTTATTCGTCCCCGTGACCTTATAGCAGTTATTACAAATTATATCTAAGCGTGAATTACTTTAACTTGAAGCTAAAGGTACCGTTTACTCCACCTGCGAAGGTAACCTGAACAGTAACCATATCACCTGCTGCCGCACCGTTGAAGGTTACTCTGGTTGTATTGTTCCAATCAGCTGTCACCTTGCCTGATGCAGAAGATACAAGTCTGATTCCCTGAAGTGTGTTCTTAGCAAGTGCGCTTGAAGCAGCAACACCATTTTCGGCTGCAGTATATCTATCAGTTATAACAAGTGCATCTCTTATTCCGTTAACTGTAAGACTGCCAGCTGGAAGCTCTGAAGTTGCAGCCTCAACCTTAGTAACTAAAGGAGCCTTTGCAGAAACTACTACGTCCTTAGATGCTGTTGATCCCTTACCATCATTGACAACGGCTGTAACTGTATCGGTAAAATCTCCTCTTTTAGCCTCTTCTTTACCACGGCTAGGAACTACTTTGTCACCAGCTACTAAGTTCTTGGTATCTCTTAACTCAAAGTTATTATCTCCAATCTGTACAGTTGTACCATCAGAGGTCTTACCTGTAACTACAGCGCTAACTGAGTCATAGCCTGTATTACCATCTGCACTGTATACAGCAGAAGGTAAGCTTAAGCTAAAGCTTGAGAGGCTCTTTATGTCAGCTGCTGTAACCTTAACATTTATCTCAGATCCTGCAACAGGGTTGTTTCCTGTAGCATCCTTGTAGATGGCAAATGTGAAGTCCTCTGACTCATTACCGTTAAGTACAGCATTGGAATCTGTAAATTTAAGTGACTTAGAGTTTAACTCGCTTAACTTAACAAGAGTAACGTTGTTCGCCACAGCTGCGCCAGGAGCTGTAACTGTAAATCTTCCGTTTCCGCTCTTCTTTACTCCAAGGTAGTAGTTAGAATAAGCTGAAAGGCTTGAAAGCTCGCGGCCCTTGTTGTCAACTATCTTAACCTTAGGAAGTACATTCTCTGTAGTACCACCCTTAAGAACACCATCAACTGAAATGCTTCTGATGTTTGAAGGAACTGCAGGTGCATATACTGTAAAGGTTGTGATTGCAGGCTGCATATTGGACTGTACTGTAAATACAGCATTTGTTGTAATCTGTGTAAGTCCCTGGCTCCATGTTACGTTTTTAACTGAATTATCCTTGGTTGCGTCATACTTAAGTTTAGCTGTTCCATTAGCTGTATTCTCCCAGGAGAAGGCCTCAGGAAGCTTAACGCCATACTTGTCACTGCTAAGTGTAGCATAGTCTGTTACAGCCTGACCAGCAGGGTTAGTAGCATTAAAATTAAAGTATGTTGACTCTCCTGCATATACTTCTGAAGGAGCAGTTACACTAAACTTAGATACCTGCTTTGTGCCTGCTATCTTAATTGTTGTAGAAGTAGTATTGTTTCCGCTTGTTCCATAAAGTGCAACAAAGTTCACAGTTACATCACCAGACTTAACATCATTTATGCCTGTGAAAGGAATTGCAATGTAGTCAACTCCGTCCACCTCGAGTGTATCGTGGTAAACAGTAGAACTATTGATACCAAGACCTGTAAGACCACCGTTTGCATAGATGCTTACACCGTCCGTAGACTTCATACTTCTACCATACTGGTCTTTAACTTCTACAAGAAGCCTTGCGTTGTTATTGTCTGAGCTGTTTACCGTAAGCTCATAAGGCTTCTTTGTTACTGTGCTATATACACCCTTTACAGACACTGAGCTTGCCTTTGCCTTTGCTGCAAGTGTAAGCTGGAATGTATTAGTAATGGTGTTCATTCCATCAACCTTTACAAGAGTAAGGGTTACAGGTGTGTTAAGTGGAAGATTGGCTGCAATGTTAGTTACGTCAATAACGCCCTTAGCAGGATTAGCAGTACCTGTACCTGCTGAAACATTTACATTAAGTCCTCCAACACTCTTTGTTACATCCTCACCAAACTGGTTTGTAATCTTATACTCGATTGTACCACCTGCTGCATTGGTATCTCCGTTTAATACAAGGTACTTGTTAGGAACATCAATCTTAGAAAGCTTAGCTGTCTCTCCCTTGAAAGAAGATGTCTTGCCACCAAATTCAACTGTATAGTCACCATCAGTTATGTTAGCTGTCATCTCAAGCACAGCCTCTGTTCCTGCGGCATTTACGCTAACGCTTGTTATATCTCTTATACCGCCTGCAAGCTTTACTGAATAGTCACTCTTGTTTGCTGTAAGATTATTGCCTGTAACTGTAATCTTTCTTGCTCCTGTCTGCTTGCCGCCGAACTTAGCAGCAACTACAACCTTGATTCTTGCAGTTACCTTAAACTTGTCTGAGTTAGCCTTAGCTGCACTGCTCTGGCTTCCTACAACATCTACGTAGCTCTCACCAGCCTTAACACCGGTAACGGTGAAGGTCTTAGCGCTTGCCTTAGCCTTTGTTACTGAAGCAGCTCCTGAGTTGTCAACTAATACATAGCTGTTGTAAGTAGAAGACTTTCCGCCTGCCTTAGCAATCTTATCAGATATCTTGTAGCTTACATTAAGTGTCTTGCTCTCGCCCTCTGTTAATCTGATTTCAGATACATCCACACCATTGTCATTAACAGCTACACTTTCAGCTCTGGTATATACCTTAACAAGTGCTTTATATTTCTTGTTCTTATATACTGCTGTGATAATTGCCTTACCATTTTTCTTTGCGGTAAGCTTTCCGTTTTTCTTATTTACACTAAGAACGCTTCCCTTTGAGCTGGTCCACTTAACCTTCTTAGAAATGTTCTTTCCCTTAACAATAAGGTCAAGATCTAACTTCTTACCACCGATAAATACTGAAGTACCCTTCTTAGAAGAATATACTGTCTTCTTGCCGTGTGATACTATACCATTCTTTGTGGCTGCCTTAGCTTCCTCTGCACTAAATCCAGGTACAAAGCTAAGTCCCATTGAAAGTGCAAGTGCTAATGAAAGACCCTTAACTGCCTTGTTCATACTCTTTTTTCTCATTGTTCTTTCCTCACATTCGTGTATTGTAGTTTGTTAAAGCTTTTACTTAAGTTCTGAGCAAAGTATAAAATTCTTCTGTGTCAGATTTATGAGTTAATTCTTAAGTTTTCCTTTCTAATTGCCTACATCATGTACAATTCTATGTCAATTCTTTGACATTTAGCCTAAGTCTGCAAATAACTTACTACTCTACACAGCCAATAAGCTCGTTAATATCACTAATTCCATATTTTGACATATATTCTTCAATTCCCTTTACCACATGAACACTTGCTGCAGGGTTGTTAAAATTCGCAGTCCCTACGCTTACCGCAGTAGCTCCTGCCATAAGAAACTCTACTGCATCCTCTCCTGTCATTATTCCACCCATACCTATGATAGGTAAGTTTACAGCCTTCCTTACCTGGTATACCATTCTGATTGCAACAGGTTTGACTGCAGGTCCCGAAAGACCTCCTGTTTTGTTGGCAAGAGCGAACTTTCTCTTATGAATATCTATCTTCATCCCTGTAAGGGTATTGATTAGAGACAAGCCATCAGCCCCTCCGGCCTCGCAGGCCTTGGCAAGCTCTGTTATATCAGTTACATTAGGTGTAAGCTTCATAATTACAGGCTGCTTGGCATACTTTTTAATAGCCTTTGTTACTTCAAAAGCCGCATCAGGGTTGGTGCCAAAGGTAATTCCACCCGCTTTCACATTAGGACAGGAAATATTGATTTCAAGGAGTTTTACCACATCATTGTCTGCAAGTCTTTTGACCACTTCTACATATTCCTCAGTAGTGTGACCGCAGACATTTGCCATCACTACAGTATCTATCCCTCTTAGCTTTTCTAAGTCCCTCTTAATAAATACATCTATTCCCGGGTTTTGAAGTCCTATGGCATTTAGCATGCCTGAAGCTGTCTCTGCCACCCTGGGAGTAGGATTACCCTTCCAAGGCACATCAGAAACGCCCTTTGTGGTAAGTCCACCCAGGAGAGAAAGGTCTATATAATCCATAAATTCAGCACCTGAGCCAAAGGTTCCTGAAGCTGTCATTACCGGATTCTTAAGCTTTACTCCGGCTATTTCCACACTCATATTTCCCATTAGATAACCACCTCCGTAGATAAGAATACCGGTCCGTCCTTACAGACTCTAGTGTTATTTACATTGCTGTGATGGTCAACTTCCTTAGTCTCACAGACGCAGCCAAGGCAGACACCTATACCACAGGCCATTCTCTCTTCAAGAGAAATATAGGTTGGAAGTCCTCTGCTCTCTCCGTATTCCTTTACCCCTCTAAGCATAGGCATAGGTCCACAGGAGAAGATGTCGGTAATGCCGTATTTTTCAGCAGCCTTAATCTCGTTTGCGGCATCAATTACAGTACCCCTGCATCCAAGGCTTCCGTCATCTGTCGCGATGATAACTTCTGCGTATTTACGAAAATCCTCTACAAGGAAGGTATCTTTATTTCTAAATCCAAGTACTACTACAGCCTTCTTTCCATTCTTCTTAAGCTCCTTTACAGCCTCAAGAAGAGGAGGAATGCCTATCCCACCCCCAAAAAGAAGAACAGAATCACCTGTTTTATCCACTGGGAATCCCTTTCCAAGGCTTCCCACAGCTTCTATGCTGTCTACATTAGGCAAAAGCTTAGAAAAAGCCTTTGTACCTTCACCAACCACCCTGTATACTAACCTAAGCCTCCCGTTTTCTCTGTCTATCTCACAGATGCTTATTGGGCGAGGTAAAAGCTTAGAGCCATCATTTACATAGAGGGACACAAACTGCCCTGTACGAGCCTCTCCTGCCATACTTCCTGCTTCTATCCACATCGAAAATACATCTTCAGAAAGCTTAGTATTTTCAAGTATTTTAGCCTTAATCTTAGACTTTAATTCCATTAAATTTCTCCTTAGAATATAGATGCAATGTCATTCTTCATATCAATCACAGCCGCCCTGGCAGCCTCAGCAAAGCCTTCAGCACCGTACTCAGCATACTTTTCCTGCTTGTAAGCCGCTATAATTCCTCTTGAAGAATTGACTATAGCACCGAGGCCGTCTTTATTAAAGAATGGCTTAAGCTCAGCCGCTGTACCACCCTGAGCACCATACCCCGGTACGAGTATATAGGCCTTTGGCATTATCTCCCTAAGCACCTCTCCCATCTCAGGATAGGTGGCTCCAACTACCGCACCTACATCACTGTATCCGTTCTTAATTAGCTCTGCTCCCCACTCGTCTACCTTCTTTCCTACAAGCTCATATACAGCCTTCTTTCCTACCTTTTGATCCTGAAACTCACCGCTTGAAGGGTTGGAGGTCTTAACCAGGATGAAGAGACCTTTATCGTATTTCTTACACTCTTCAACAAAAGGAACTACACTGTCGGAGCCCAAGTAAGGATTTATAGTAAGGAAGTCTTCATCAAAAGGAGCAATCTCAGTACTTCCTACCTTCACCTTGCCAATATGGCCTATAGCATAGGCTGTAGAAGTAGAGCCTATATCTCCGCGCTTGGCATCTCCTATTACCAAAAGCCCTTTTTCGTGGCAATAATCGAGAGTCTTCTTAAATGCCATAAGCCCCGGTATACCAAACTGCTCATACATTGCTATCTGAGGCTTAACCGCAGGAATCAAGTCATAGACAGCATCTACTATCTTCTTGTTAAATTCAAATATCGCATCAGCTGCAGCTTCAAGAGTTTCGCCTTTTTCGTTTATCGCCTTATCAAGAAGAAACCCCGGCACAAAATTAAGTGTAGGATCAAGTCCCACAACTATAGGTGCTTCAAGCTTTTTAATGCGTTCAACTAATTTCTCTATCATTTATTTTTCCTCCTTGTATACAACTTTTCCGTTACACAGTGTATAAAGAACCTTTCCTCTTACCTTTTTACCGTTAAAAGGAGTGTTCTTGCCTTTTGATAAAAATTTATCAGAGTCTATAACATACTCCTGGTCTATATCTGCTATTACAAGGTCAGCTACAGAGCCCTCCTTAAGAGTTCCTCTGCCGTTTTTTAAGAGCTTAGCAGGGGTAAGGCTCATTCTTTCCACAAGAGCCTTCATATCAAGGTATTTACCCAAAAGCTCAGTTACTGCGAGTGCAAATGAGGTTTCCAGACCAACTATGCCAAACGGTGCATCCTTTATGCTTTTTTCCTTCTCTTCCTTAGAATGTGGAGCGTGGTCGGTAGATATCATTCCCATAACACCGCTCTTAAGCCCTTCTCGTAGAGCTTCTACATCAGCCCTGCTTCTAAGAGGAGGATTCATCTTGTAGTTTGCATCATCCTCTACTATATCCTCATCAGCCAGCGTAAAGTGATGAGGGCATACTTCCGCACTTACAGAATACCCCTTTTCCTTCGCTTCTTTGACATACTTTACAGTCTCCCTTGTGGAGCAATGGCAAAGATGGATGGTTGCCCCTACTTTAGCCGCGATATCTATATCTCTTCTGGCGATGCTGTCTTCGACCTCATTGGTTATGCCGGGCATCCCAAGTTCTTTTGACTTGACACCTGCATTCATAACTCCACCGTTTACAAGGTTTGCATCCTCACAGTGGTCAAAGAAAGGAAGGCCAAGCCTTGCAGCCTCTACAAGTCCGGCTCTTAGTATCTCCGGATCCATCACAGACCTTCCATCCTCACTTATGGCAACAATCCCTGCCTTTTTCATTCCTTCCATATCCGAGAGAACTTTCCCTTCCTCACCCATGGTAACCGTTCCGCTTGGAAGTACATTTATGACTGCATCCTTCTTTATTGCGTCAAGCTGAAGCTTTAGGTGCTCTACTGTATCCATAACAGGCTTGGTGTTTGGCATGGTTACAACAGTTGTATAGCCTCCTCTTGCAGCAGCCCTGCTTCCCGTTTTTATTGTCTCTTTATATTCACCGCCAGGCTCTCTAAAATGAACATGAAGATCTATAAATCCCGGCAGTACATATTTCCCAGCGGCATCAATTACCTCAGTGCCTTCTTTTACCAGGCAGTCAAGCTCTCCTCTAGCGCCTACCTTTTCCACCTTGCCATCATCATTTACATAAATGTCAAAAAGCCCATCTCTGTCTGCTTCTACATCTACCAAATGACCGTTTTTAATTATTATACCCATCTTGCCTCCTAACTTTAAGTAACCATATGATTAAGTTGTTAAAACTATAATACACTATACTATATATGATTGCTATAGCTTTACTTAATTTCATAAAGAAAGCACCCAAGAGGATGCTTATCTTTAAAATATTATCTATTTAATTTTTCTATAATCTTTGGAAGCACTGCATCAACCTTATCATTATCAAGCTGGCAGGTTCCTGCATTTGCGTGGCCTCCCCCCCCATATTCAAGACAGATATCTCCGATATTTACGTTAGATTCCTTGTTTATAATAGACTTACCAATCATAACCGCAGTATTTTGTTTCTGGAAACCCCATGCAACATGAACAGAAATCTCAACATCAGGATACATGGCATAAACCATAAATCTGTTTCCAGCATAGATAACCTCTTCGTTTCTAAGGTCAATAACTGCTACCTTGCCTTCTACCTTCACAAGGCTCTTAAGCTGCTTCTTGAACAAATCCTGCTGCTCAAAGTAAAGGTCCACTCTTTCCTTTACATCGGGAAGGGCAAGTATCTCATCTATAGAATGATTGAGGCAGTAGTCAATAAGCTTCATCATCAAATCATAGTTTGATATCGTGAAGTTGTGGAATCTTCCAAGTCCTGTCCTTGCATCCATGACATAGTTAAGTAAGGTCCATCCCTCCGGCTCAAGAATATCATCAACCGTAAAGTCTGCACTGTCTCCCTTGTCAACCGCTGCCAATATCTCAGAAGAAACTTTCTTTATTCTCTCAGCTCCTCCATAATAGTTGTAAACCACCCTTGCTGCTGACTTCGCATAGCCGTCAATAATGAATTTTTCGCTTGCCTCTACTGCATTTACACGGCTAAGCTCACTCTCATGGTGGTCAAAAGCAAGTCCTACCCTTCCATCGTAAGGAAGGTTGGTAGTTATATCGTTTTCAGTAAGCTCAATCTTTCCGTCCTGAACATCCTTAGGATGTACGAATTTAATTTCATCAATTATATCGAGCTCTTTAAGAATCATTGCACATACAAGCCCGTCAAAATCACTTCTTGTAACTAATCTCATTTTCCCCATAATATCCTCCGGATAGTAATTCAAAAAATCTCTACCAAATCAGTATAGCATGATTTAGACTTTTGTTCAATCACTATGCTTTACCTTTCAAACTAAAATCCACTGCAAAATCCCTATAAATCCTCTTAAACAATATCCCTGTAAATAAGGATATCATCAGCCTTAGCCCTTACTTTATCCTCTGCCATAACCATGACTCCATTCCTTAAGATGACAACTATATCCACTCCATATTTTTTCTCAAGTTCATTAATGAGCTTGCCTACATCTTCACTCTTTTTCTCTATGGTAATGCTTCCCGTTGTCTTATTTTTTGCCTCACTTAGGCGGTTTCTCTGCATTTCCGTATAGTTTTCCACAAAGCCTGCTGAGATTATACCTGTAGGTATGGCTACTGAGCCTACACCTAAAAAGGTGATGATACCCCCCATAATCTTGCCCACAGCAGTTATAGGATAAATGTCTCCGTAGCCCACCGTAAATATGGTTGAGAGGCTCCACCATATCCCTGAAAACGCATTCTTAAAGGCAAGAGGCTGGGCATCGTGCTCAGCTCCATATATAAACAAAGATGAAGCAAGCATAAGTACTACTATGATAAATACAGAAGATAAAATCTGGTTTTTCTTTTCGAGTAAAACTGAGGTAATTACATTAAAAGAATCATAGTTTACATTCAGCCTGAAAAGATGAAATATCCTAACTACCCTAAGTATTCTAAAGGCTGCAAAGCCGTAAAGAAAGAAAAACGGCAGGATAGTTAGTAAATCTATTATGCCCTCAGGAGAAACCAGAAACTTAAACCTCGCCCTCATTTTCCCCACATCTGTATATATGTATTCAGCAGTCCAGATTCTAAGCACATATTCAACGCTGAATAAAATGATGGTAGTTGTTTCTACAACCTTAAAAAGCCCAAAATACCGCTTTAACTCTTCGAAGGTACCAAGAAACAATACTAAAATATTTAGCAAGATAGTAGCTACTATGATGAAATCTCCAATTCTGCTTGGCACATCCTCTCTGCTTCCTATCTGAATTATTTCAAATACTCTTTGTTTGATTGACTTGGATTTAATCATATTATTCTCCGTATCTTTGATTGTTAGAAGGCTTGTGGCAGGTAAGAGCACCACAGACCTATGTATGAGTATATCACATAAAATAGAGGAGTGAAAAGGGGGAAAAAAGAAGCCTTACTCCGGTAATTTTCTACCAAAATAAGACTTTTAATCTTTAAAATAATAAAGAGCGCGAGACGGGACTCGAACCCGCGACCCCAACCTTGGCAAGGTTGTACTCCACCAACTGAGCCACTCGCGCTTATTACAAGGATTGTGTTTGGCACCTCACTTGCAGAAAGAAGTATAACACAGTTCTTCACTATAGTCAACAATTTTTTGCAGTTTTTTATAAGTTCAACAATTTATCTTATTTGTAGAAATTGCATACACATTTTAGTCAAGTCACATAATAAAGAATCTACCTTGCTTGATTCACCGCCTACAGCATCGATAGTGGCATCTATATATCCGCCACAGTGAGAACCCTCGGAGAGATTTTTATGTGATGGGGAATTTTGGTGAAAATTCCTATCATATAAAAAACCGCCACATACACAGATTATCTGTATATGTGGCAGTTATCAAAGGAGAATGTCCATTAAACACATGGTTTTCAGTAAGTTCTGCAGTCTATCAATTAATATTTAGTGGTTAAAGAAGAAGTTAAAAGGATTCTCCTCAGAACCGCCGTCTGAGCCGCCAAATGGTGATTCAAAATAGTTGTTTCCACCTTCGTTACTTCCATCATTTCCGTTATTTCCATTGCTGTTGTTGTTATTGTCGTTGTTGTTACGATACTCTGAAGAGTCCTCGGACTTAGAATTAGAATTCTTAAGTTCAGACCTGTTACCTAAGGTTACCTGAACCTCTTTTTCCACATACTGTCCGTTTACATACTGCATTATGGTAAGCTTAACTACTGTTCCAGCCTTAACAGATAAGAGCTTTGACTGAAGCTCAGCCATGGTCTTAACCTCTACTCCGTTAAAGCCTGTAATTATATTACCCATCTTAAGTCCTGCTTTTTCAGCAGGGCTGCCCTTTGTAGCATTGGTAATATATACACCTATAGGCATACCGTAAATCTGGTTGTAGTTCTTTGTTATATCCCTGCCCATGATTCCAAGATAAGACTGCTCATTCTCAGGAATTACTTCTCTGTTCATAAGGTCATTGATTATAGGGAGAGCTGTTGAGATAGGGATGGAGAAGCCCATTCCTTCTACCTTTTCATCAGCATACTTTACAGAGTTGATACCGATAACCTCACCTTTAGCATTAAGTAAAGCACCGCCTGAGTTACCAGGGTTGATAGCTGCATCTGTCTGGATGAGCTTCATAGTATAGTCCTCATCAGCTATTTCTCTGTTAAGAGCACTTACATAACCAACTGTAGTTGACTGACCATAACCTAGTGCATTACCAATGGCTATAACCATCTGTCCAACCTTAAGCTTTGATGAATCACCTATGGTAGCAACCTTTATCTTTGAGAGGGTGTCTTTCTTTATATCAGACATCTTTACTGAAAGTACTGAAAGGTCTGCACCTGCGTCTGCACCTTTAACCGTTGCTTCAGCAGTAGTCTCATCATTAAATGTAACTGTTATCTTCTGATTTTTAGCACCTGTCTCTGCTTTAGTTACGTGATTGTTACTTACTATAAGCACTTCATTATTATTCTGTCCAATAATGATACCTGAGCCGCTTCCACCGCTCTGACCCTTGTATGTCTGACCAAATACGTTGGTTGCAACAGTGTCATACACGTTACTTATAGAGACTATAGATGGCATTACATTCTCAACTACTCCCGAAACATCTGAAGCAGTTGCAACCTCATTTCCGCTATCCTTTGTAGTAGCAAGAGTCACTGTATTCTTAGTTTCAGCTTCTTTTGCAGTTTCAGTAGGTGCTATAGCCTGATTGGATACAGCCTGTTTTGCCGAGAGCATATTGCCAAGGTAAACTCCACCTCCTGCTGAACCACCGATAAGAAGTGCAGCTACCAGCACAAATGCCATCGGATGAGATTTCTTTTTCTTCTTGCCGTTGTTACCCTGTCCGCCGCCATTTGGGTTTCCATCGTTTACAGGGTAGTTTCCGTAATAACCGGTACTTGTCTGGCTACCCTTTTCGTTTTCATTTAATCCGTTATAATTGTCCATGATTTACCTCCTTAAATTAAACAATATCAATTATTAAAAATGACATAACCTAAAAAGCACTCGCTTCATTTGTTATGTCATTATAATAAAATCAATTTGTGTTGACTTTGTGAAGGACTTTTGAACTAAATGTGATTTCTAGTCAAGTTTTAAGTCATCGGAAATATAATAATCCCAGCCTCGTTTTTCGCAGTATTTAGCTATCTTCTCCTCTAGCTCATCATCATCTTCCACGTATTCAGTAAGATAAATATGAACTCCTTTTTTGGAAAGCTTCGTAAGATAATCCGTATAATACTTTGTCACATCCTCTTTCTGAGTACCCGTATTTTCTCCATCCCAAAGTGAGAATACATCCTCCTGGTTTACTCCATCAGCTATCTTTTTAAGACTTTTATTCTCTTTAAGATATTTTGTTACGAATTCATCCCCGCCATTTATTATAAGAGCGGTATTCATCTTCTTTATACTTGTTAGTATCTTAACAAGCCCCTTATATATACTGTTCTTCTTATGCTGATAGTAGACATCTGTATTGTCTATAAAGAAGCCGTCAACTCCCTTTTTCTTATATGCCTTAGCAAGCCTTAGCATTTCTTTCTGCCAGCCCTTATCAGCTACATTTACCCAGTACTCACTCTTCCAGCCCTCGTATTCAGAAAGAGCCAAGTTCTTGAATTTCTTATAGTAAGGCCTATAGTCCTCAAGTGAGCCTATGCTTAGATAGGTATATACCTTCTTACCCGCTTTTTTTAGCTTTTTAATGTCAGCCTTAGTAAAAAGCTCTGCATCTATAATCACTGTCTGATAGTCATTAAGCTTGTCTATGTCTTTTCTACCAATTCCTATAAATACCCCAAAGCGCTTATCATAGTCATAATCAGCAGCCTTGGCCTTTATTAAAAATGCAAAGATGATAACAAAGATAATCATAGGCACAATAAAGATGGCTAAGGCTATGCGCCTGAGGCTCCTTATCTGCTTCTTTACTTCCTCTTCTCTTTCCTTATCATTCATCACTTCCATTGTATTTCCTCCTTATTTCTTCTTGTCTTCAGTAAGGTCAGGCGGATTGAAACTCTCCACCACATCCGGTGCATTTAACGAAAAATAGTATTCGTCATCAGTTCCAAACTCCCTAAAGAACACCCTGTCTCCGATTATACTTATACCGTTGTAGTCTCCCTCCTTAACAACTGTCTTTTTACGCGTAGAAAGATCCATAACCTCAAGCCTGTTCTTCTTCCCGTCATCTACCTGATAAACTATATACTGTTCATCAGGAGTTACATTGTAATATGAACATTTCTCCTCTACAAGTATGGTAGGATTCTGTCCAAGCTCATCTATTTTAGCTATGTTATAGTTCTGAGACAGTGATATGAAGTAGATATTGCCGCCTATTAGTACAGGCTGATAGCAGTTTCCCTTATATATAACCACTTTCTGCTTTGAATCAGGATCAAAAGAATATATATAATGGTCTCCCTCTGCTCCAGCATAGTATATCTTGGTACTTGTAAGGGTTCCAGGTACAACCTTTTCTTCAAGCAAGAGTTCATCCTTCTTACCATCAAGGCTTGCACGGTAAAGATTCATATTGCCATCCTTTTCGTGCTTCTGGTAGTATACCTCATTGCCTATCAGGCTTACGGCACCCACATCATAGGCATATATGCCTCCTATTGAGTGGCTTCCTTTTTTATTCACCCTGTATATACCTGAATAGGAAAACTGCAGTACATGCTTCACGCTGTCATTTCTGGTATAGTTAAGCCTCGAATATACCACATAATTTGAAGTATTATTGATGTAACCGACTGTGTCTTCCTGCATATACTGAAAATCATCCAGATTCTTTGACATCGAATAAAGTGCCCCGCCATCGTTTAGGTTACTAAAATAAATCCTGTCATCATCAGCACAGAAAAGTCCTCCATTGTATAGGTTGCAGGCTGTGTTGCCAACTGCTCCCTCGACATTTGGTATAACTCTGCCCGAATACTTTGCTACCACAAATATAGTAGCTATTGTCACCAAAACTAAAAGCAGCAGTATATTGGACTTTATGCTTCCCAGTTTTCTCTTTTGCATCTATTGCCTCCCTGTCATATGAGTACGTGGTGTACACTTCCTTATCATTACAATTATACTTGCCTTTTGAATCTATTTCAATATAATTAAAGGTGATTATTAATATTGAAAGGATGACCAATGATAGATTTAAGCGAAACAAGGGTAAAAATAGATGAAATAGACAGTAAGATAATCTCCTTATTTAACGAGAGAATGAAGCTTGCAGATGATGTTGCTAACTATAAAATAGCCACAGGAAAGCCTGTATATGATGCTGTCCGTGAAAAAGAAAAGCTTCTGGTTATAGAGGGCTTTGGTGAGGATGATTTTGGCAAAACAGCACTAAGAGAGTTATTTACACAGATTATGTCAATCAGCCGCAAGTATCAGTACAGGAAGATTGCAGACGTATCCAAAACTTCTTCATCCGTTACTTCTTATTCAGCAGATAACATAGGCTTCTTTGGTGGCAGCGGTACCTATACTGAAAGGGCTATGAAGGACTTCTTTGGAAATGATACCAAGGCTAAATCCTTTGATAGCTTTAAGAAGGTCTGTGAGGCTGTAGGTAATGGAAGTATAGAGTATGGTGTGCTTCCTATTGAGAACTCCACCACAGGGAGCATATCAGATATCTACGACTTACTTATGGAGTATGAGATTCATATAATAGGAGAGGCAATTGAGCCTATCGATCATGCTCTCTTAGGACTGCCTTCGGCAAACCTCGTTGACATAACAGAGGTATATTCACACCCTCAGCCACTGCTGCAGTGTTCGAATTTCCTCACAAAATACCCTGATTGGAATACCTTTGCCTATGGAAGCACATCAAAAAGCGCACTAAAGGTAAAAAATGACGGCAAGATAAACCAAGCCGCCATTGCAAGTAAGGCAAATGCAGAGTTCTACGGGCTTAAGGTGCTTGCAGAAAATATTGCCAATGACACCCTTAACGCTACCCGCTTCATAGTAATAGGAAAAGGCGGTAACTACCTTGAAAATGCTGATAAAATTAGCATCAGCTTTGAGATCCCTCATAAAACCGGCTCACTTTACAGCATACTTTCAAACTTCATATACAACAATATCAATATGACAAATATAGAATCGAGGCCTATACCTAAGAGACGCTGGCAATACCGTTTCTTCGTTGACTTTGACGGCAACTTAAATGATGCAGGGGTAATAAACGCCATCACAGGTCTTAAGGCTGAAGCTGATAGCTTTACTCTGCTTGGAAACTATGTGGGGGCTGATAAAAAGTAAGGCTTACTTTACCTTCGCTCCGCTTAGTTCAATGCTTCTTTTAACCAGCACATTTAGAGCATCAATAGTATTTATATCCTCAGGAATATCAAGGAGACTAAGCTCCGTACAGGCTATTATTCCAATTGTCTGTGGGTTGCAGTATCTCTTAAGCATGTCCACAAACCTGCTGCCATCTAAGTTATTGGTTTCCTTGATATTATATATTATATCCATTACAACCTGTTTGTCCTTAGCAGATACTTCCTTAACAAGAATACCATTCTCTCCGGCATATTTTTCATATACTCCTGAATTCAGAGTCCCCAGAGTTCCAAAGACTGCTATCTCTTTAATCCCTCTTTTTTTAACCTCAAGAATAGTCTCAGAAATCATGTTGATTATCCTAAGGTTTGTAAACTTCTTAAACTCGTCAAAGAAATAGTGGCTTGTGTTGCAGGGAATTGCAACCGCCTCTACACCTATATCCTCAAGTATTTTAAAATCTTTCTTTATAACCTCTAAAAACTCTCCGCCTTTATTTTCAATAATGCATTTCGTTCTGTCAGGCATGGATGCATGGCTTAAAACCACCATGTCTATGTGCTCATTGTCACATTTAGCTGCTGTATTAAGCACAACTCTCTCATAAAAGCTGACTGTAGCCAAAGGCCCCATGCCTCCGATAACTCCTAATTTATACACTATTTCCTCCTAAATATCTTCTTAAAGGCTTTGCCAAGCAGTCGTTTGTTAAAGAAGAACCAAGGTGCCATATCATCTGCGGCAAAGATGGCAGGAGCCCATTTTCTTGAAAAGGATATCCTTAAGGACTTTAAGATGCCTACCTGTCCTGTCTTCTTATATCTGAGGATGGCAACTATATCCTCAAAACCATATATAAACGCATATCTTGTATTATAATTTATGAACTTGGTGTCACTCTCCTTTAGGCCGCCTGTAAGGTCAAGATAAGCAATGTAAGGCATATTGATACCACATTTATATATCATGTTGTTAAAGTTGGTTGTTCTTGCATTTATCTCAATGAGGTAAATCTCTCCTGTCTTTTCGTGCTTCTTAAACTCTATCTCTCCAAAGCCCCTATAGCCTATATTCTCAAGGAAAGGCTTTGATATCTCAACAAGCTTTGGATTGTATTTTTGAATGGTAAATACTGAAGCACCAAAGTTAATAGGCCACTGGCGCTGCTTTTGTGCAGTTAAATAATGGGTGGTCTTTCCACTCCTTGCAATATAAAAATCGTAGGTCAGCATACAGTCATCAAAGCCCGGCACTATCTCCTGTACAAAGATTTCAATGTCATTATCCTTTGCCTTCTTTATACCTACTTCCATCTCTTCAAGGTTCTTGCAGATGAAGACCTTGTTTCTAAATACCTTGGTGAACTTAACTGTATCAAAAGGCTTGATTATACAAGGAAATCCTACTTCATTCTTAACTCTCTCCACCAGATTCTCATCGTTTACGCTAATGGTTGCAGGGATTTTCACGCCATTTTCAAGAGCTATATCGTGTAAGGTCCACTTGTCAAGAAGCTTGGAATTAAGTCCCTTTGCCTGGCTGATTAAGTAGTACTTTGAAAGCTCATCATAGTATTTGTCTATGAATTCCACGTACTTATCGTGTGTCGGCAAAAGAACAGGCTTTTCTGACTGCTTTTTTCCATACTCAACTAGACCGGTAAAGGCTTCTTCTCCGAACTTGTTCAGATTGTCAATCTTTAAGAATTCAGATACGAACTTGGACTTTGCTCCATAAGCATTCTTTAAGTCGTAGTCACAAGCTACAACGTGAACGCCCTCCCTGCCCAAGCACCTGATTACACTAAGTCCGATATAATAATTGCATCCTAATACTACTGCCTTATTCATTGCTTCTACCTCGTATATATTGATGTTAATGCCAAAAGTATAGCTCCTTACAGTGCAGCATTGCTGCTATTTGCCTTCTTACAAATCTTATGCTGCCGCTCCTTTAAAGTAGATTTCATACCATTTTAAGAAGGTATAGATAGTATATACCTTACGTCCGTTATTGGTTATGCCGTTAAAATGGTCATCTAAGAGCTTGTTTATCTTATCTTTATCAAAGAACTCACTTACAAAGTCTTTGTTAAAGACTTCCTTAACTATTTTATAATACTTCTCTTCCTTAATCCATAACACAAAAGGCACAACAAAGCCTAGCTTCCTACGCTTTGCCCAGTCTTCAGGAAGTTTGTTCTTGGCAGCCCTTCTAAAGGCATACTTGGTTATCTCGTTATGTACCTTATGTCTGACAGGGATAGTTCTTGCAAGCTCCCACATCTTTTTGTCAAGAAGAGGCACTCTAAGCTCTATGGAATTTGCCATAGTCATCTTGTCAGCTTTAAGAAGGATGTCCTCTACTATCCACATCTTCATATCCAGATAAAGCCTTTTTGAGACATCATCCATATTTTTAACTTCGTCATAGTATTTCTTAGTCAAATCCCTTGAGGTCTCAGCATTCTTATACTTAGAGGTGACAAGGGAATTCGCAAGCTCATCCGTCATGATCTCTGCAGGCCCTATGTATCTATCCTCTACCTTCTGACCGTATTTCAATATAATGGTCTGCCCCCTAAAATGCTTCCTATCCTTGTACTTCAAGTAGAGCTTATGTCTAAGGCTAAAAGGAAGCTTCCTATACATCCTCTGAGGTAGTGCATCTGCGTACTCATTGTAGCCTGCAAAAAGCTCGTCAGCACCTTCTCCTGAGAGCACCACCTTGACCTGCTCAGATGCAAGTTTTGAGAGGAAGTATAGAGGCACTGAGGAAAGGTTTGCGTGTGGCTCATCAGAATAATACTGCACCTTATTGATGCCTTCGAAGAATTCATCAGGAGTAATCAGCTTTGCAAAGTTTTTAATGCCAAGGCTGTCCGAAAGCTCCTTTGCGTACATAGTTTCATTAAAGCCCTTGTTGTCAAAGCCCACTGAAAATGTCTTATCAGGCAGAGCTGTTGCCACCACATAGCTAGAGTCAACTCCACCTGAGAGGAAGGAGCCTACCTCTACATCGCTGATTTTATGGTATTTAACTGACTCTTCTACCTCTTTTTCTATCTTGCCCACAGCCTCATCAAAGGTCATGTCCTTATAATCAAGAGTAAGATTATAGTAGGTCTTTATCTCCATTTTCCCATTTTCGTATATGTAATAATGCCCCGGTCTTAACTTCTTAACCCCCTTAAAGAAAGTCTCCTCTAGAGGATTGTACTGAAAAACCAAATAATGCTTTAGTGCCTTTTCATTTACTGCCTTCTTAAACTTTGGGTACTTAAGGAAGGACTTAACCTCTGAGCCAAAGAGTAAGTCTCCATCAAGTAAAGCATAATAATAAGGCTTGATACCAAAGTGGTCTCTTGCACCAAAGAGCTTCTCCTTCTTGCTATCCCAGATAGTAAAAGCAAACATCCCTCGAAGCTTAGCTAAAATTCCTTCTTCGCCGTATTCTTCATAGCCATGTAAGATAACTTCCGTATCTGTATGTGTCTTAAACTTGTAGCCCTTAGCCACAAGGTCCTCCCTAAGCTCCTGATAGTTATAGATTTCTCCGTTAAATATGATGGCTGTATCGCCGCTTTCATTTAATATAGGCTGAGAGCCCTCGTGCAAGTCAATGATACTAAGTCTTCTAAAGCCAAAGTTAACATCTTTGTCAAAATAATAACCATCACTGTCAGGACCACGGTGAATAATCTGGTTATTCATCTCTTTTATTACATTTTTATCTTTTACATTTTTACTGCAAAATCCTACAAATCCACACATATTCTCTCCTTACATCCTGCCAAGAATCTCTCTTACCGTGTCTATCTCGCTGTATGGCAGATATTCGTTTCCTATTACCTGATAAGGCTCTACACCCTTTCCTGCAAGCAGTACTATATCTTCCTCACCTGCCATCTTTAAGGCGTGTTCAATGGCTTCTTTTCTATCTTCTATTACAGTGTAATTTGTTTTATCACAATCTGAAATGAGTCCCTCTACAATGTGGGCTATGCTCTCATTTCTAGGGTTATCAGCTGTAAATACAACCTCGTCCGAATTCTCAAGGGCAATCCTTCCCAAATCAGGCCTCATACTGGAGTCTCTGTTACCACCGCTATGCCCTATGAGGGTAATTATCCTCTTGTGCGGCACCTTGATTAAAGTTTTAAGCACATTTAAGAGTCCATCCGGAGTATGTGCAAAGTCTATAATTATCTTATAGCCCTTATCCGTATGAAGAACTTCCATCCTTCCGCCCACTCCGGTAAAGCTCTTTAGGGCTTTAGCACTTTCTTCAATCCCGATTCCTTTAGCATAGGCAGCAGATATAGCCGCAAGCACATTGTATACATTAAATACACCCACCAGGTGGGTCTCTATCTTATATACATCGCCTAAAAAATGCAAATCAAACTTCATCTTCCAGTCATCAAAGCTTATATTGTCCGCATAAAAATCTGCACTTTTATCATTTATTCCGTATGTAATCACCTCTGCAGGAGTATGGAGTCTGTATTCCCTTGAGTGCTCATCATCTATGTTTAGCACAGCAGTCTTTAATTTCCCGTTTTTAACAGTATGCCCAAGCTGGGTAAATAAGAGCTCCTTGGTGCGGGCATAGTTTTCCATGGTCTTATGTAAGTCCAGGTGCTCGTGAGATAAATTCGTAAATACTGCTACATCAAAATCACAGCCAATCACCCTGTCAAGTGCAAGTGCGTGTGATGAAACCTCCATAATACAGGAGTCACAGTTTTCCTCCACCATATCCTTTAACAGTCCCTGAAGGGTAACTGATACCGGTGTGGTATTCTTTGTCGGTATAATCTTCTTTCCTATCTTATGATGAATGGTTCCTATCAGTCCGGTTTTTTGCCCGTTTTCTTCAAAAATATGGTTAATCAGGTAACTCGTTGTCGTCTTCCCGTTGGTCCCTGTTATCCCCACCATGAACAGCCTTCCGCTAGGCTCTCCAAAGAGTACATTTGACAAAAGTGCCATCACTTTCAAGGTGTCTTTCACATATACCACTGGGATATTTCCCGCCTTATCAGAGATATCTTTACTTGCGATGAAAAGGCTAGCCCCCTTATCTCCCGCACTTTCTACGAAGGTGTGTCCATCTACCTGACTTCCCTCTATACAGATGAAAGCAGTTCCTTCTTTTATATCTCTGCTGTCCTGTGAAATATATTTTATATCAATGTTTTCTATATCACCATAGATTTTCTTAACTTTTATGTAAGCCAATAATTCACTTGCTAACATATTAAAACTCCTAATTTACCTGTCATACGACTTTTTTTACATTTATCATACTAGCTTTAGTTATAACTTCTTTGCTGTATGCAATATCTGTTATAGTGTAAATCATTTACTCTAATTTGTCTAGTACTCTTGACAGAAACCCTTTATTCTAGTATGATATAGGGGTATTTTTGTACTATTTTAAAATTATTTAACTAAGGAGATGATGATTTGGACCCCAGTGACGCGATAAATATTATCGTGCTTTTTGTGCTAGTTCTGCTTTCAGCATTTTTTTCATCGGCTGAAACAGCAATTATATCTGTAAACAAGATTAGAATCCGTTCTATGGTAGAAGAAGAGGTTAAGAATGCTGCTCTGGTAGCGAAAATAACCGAGGATTCGAGGAAGTTTATAAGCACGGTGTTAATAGGCAACAACGTGGTAAATATTTCAGCTTCTGCTCTTACAACAACCTTTGTGCTTGGGCTATTTGGAAATGTTTACGTCGGTATAGGTACAGGTATCCTCACTATGATTATACTTGTATTCGGAGAAGTTCTCCCAAAGACGATTGCAACTATCCACGCAGAGAAGCTTTCTCTTGCTTACGCACCTATACTGCTGTTTTTGATGAAGTTGTTTACCCCGCTGGTATTTCTCTTAAATATAGTTTCCGGCGGAATACTTAAAATCTTTGGCATCGATCCTGACAAGATGACTACAGGAATTACCGAAAATGAGCTTTTAACCTATGTGGAGGTAAGCCACGAGGAGGGTATCATCGAGAACGAAGAGAAAGAAATGATAACCAACGTGGTTGACTTTGGTGATTCTCTGGTTAAAGATGTAATGGTGCCTAGGGTTGATATGTATATGATAAATGACGATATCAGCTATGACGAGCTTTTATTTGCCTTTGAAAAGGATAAATACTCAAGACTTCCGGTATATCAGGAGAATTACGATAACATAATCGGTATAGTCTACCTGAAAGATGTGGCTTTTTACAAGGGTGATAAACAAGGGTTTAAGATCGAGTCGATTCTTCGTCCGGCTAACTTTACCTATGAGTTTAAGAAGACCTCTGAACTTCTCATAGAAATGAGAAATTCTTCACTTTCAATGTGTATAGTGCTTGATGAGTACGGTGCCGCTGTAGGTCTTATTACTCTTGAAGACCTACTCGAAGAGATAGTCGGAGAGATTCGTGACGAGTATGACGGTGACGAAGTGGATGATATAGTTCAGTTAGATCAGGATGAGTACATGGTTCTTGGCTCTACCAGACTTGATGACTTCAACGAGTTCTTTGGCACTGAGTATGAATCAGATGACTATGATTCCATCGCAGGTAAGCTTATTGAACTTTTTGAAAGACTTCCTGATAAAGGTGATGCAATTACAGACGGTTCGCTTTCCTTCTTAATTGAATTTGTTGACCATAGAAGAATAGAGAAGGTAAGAGTGAGAAAGCTTCCAAGTGCTGATGAGGGTTCTGATTATGCAGAGTCTGACTTTGGTGAAGCTTCAGAATAATATAATAGATAAAGAAATAAAGCGTAATGAAAACATCAAATTTTCGTTACGCTTTTAGTGTACCTCCACGCCTGTGAAGTAATACATAATTATTCTCTTGTAGCCATAGCCTGCCTCTGCCATGCCTCTTGCCCCTGACTGGCTAAGCCCTACTCCATGTCCATATCCGCTCCCTGAAAATATAAAGTCACCCTTTACCTTACCACTCTCTACACTTAGGCTTCTTACTGAGTCAGAAGATGAATATACATTTATTTTGGTACTATAGAGGTTAAATGCCTTTCTTATCTCCTGTTTGCTAAGCACGAGCCTTCCTCTGCTTCCTTTTACAAGAAGTGAAAGTGCCCTGCCCGACTTTGACCTGTTTGTGATTGTTAGCTTTTCAATACTTCCAAGACTTACTCCCTTCTTTGCAGCATATCCTTTTAGCATATTTTGAAGCTCCACCCTGGTATAGCCAATAGTCCAAGGCTTTTTCTCAGGTTTGTTCTCATAAGGATCCGGCACAGACCTAAGCCAGGGCTTTTTACCTCCCCAGACATTTTCAGAGCTCTCCGTATATCCACCTGAGGTCGAAAAATAGGTTGTCTTTACTACCTTGTTTTTGTAAGTTACAAACTCATTCTCAGTATCCTTACAGGCCTTATCTGTTTCTTTTTTTTCAGCCTTCATACCACCGTAAGACTGATGAGAAATGGTATCGGTTAGCTTATAGCCCTTTATAATATCGCTATCCGAACCAAAGCCTGAGACTGCAGCTCCAAAACTCCTCGCACATACAGCCTGCGCCTTGAGTGCAGATATATTCCAGCTGGGGCTCATTTCAAGGGGAACCGAGCCCCTTATATACTCTTCCAGGTTTACCACATTGACGGGAGTCACCCCGCTTCTTCCATAGGTTCCTACCTCAATCCTGCCTCTGTAGCGTTTTTCATTATTTACAGACACACCCTCAACCCTGTTTAACGGTTCAAACTGGGGATTGGCACCCGCTTCTTTCACATCCACTAAAAACCTGCTATTTCCTATATTCACTGACAAAAGATATTTACTGCTCTTATTTTTTGAAGCCACCTGATACACATCATTGGTATTAAGCGAAGCATCGGCAGAATAAGCATCGTAGAGCTTCCACACTCCCCTTCCGTTCTTATCAAGACCGATAAGGGCAGGAACTGCGGTAAGGGTTTTGTTAAAGGCTTTTAAGTTAGCCGCTTCTGAGGCAGCCTTGGCATAGGTTGTAAAGCTTCCTCCAAAGACATTGTAAGAGCCATAATCCCTTGATATGCTTATCCCTGTATTACTCCTAAGCACATCTGCCTGATAATAAACATTCTTCTTTGAAAAGCCTATTTTCAGAGCAGAATTGTCGAGCCTTATAGACGGTTTATTGTAATACTCCTTTGTAAGTCCAACCCTTACCATATTCTCTCCCTCAGGTATTGCCGCCTTTATGACCACTATCCTGGAGAACACCGCCTCAAATACTAAGAGAAATAAAAGCAGATTAACTATTATTCTTCTCTTTTTCATCTATACCACCACTTTGTTTACTTCCAAGGAGATAGTCCACGAACTGTCTGGCTGTTCTTCCCGAGCGTCCACCATTTGCTATCTCCCACTTTCTTGCCTCGTTATGAAGCTCTTTCTCATCTAGTTTAAGCTCTGGATACTCGCCCGCTATCCCTGAAACTATATCAAAATATTCATTCTGATTTGGCGCAAAATAACCTATGGTTATACCAAATCTGTCAGCAAGGGAGAGCTTCTCCTGCATCGTATCAGAGTGATGTACGTCCTGGTTATGCTCCATATCCGTCCTGTCACTCCAAAGCTCTCTTATCAGATGTCTTCTGTTTGAAGTGGCATATATGAGTACATTCTCTGGCCTTACCTCAAGTCCGCCCTCAATCACAGCCTTTAGGTACTTGTATTCAGTCTCAAACTCTTCAAAAGAAAGGTCATCCATATAGATGATGAATCTATAATTCCTGTTCTTTATCTGAGACAGAATTTCTGAAAGATAGACAAACTGATGCTTATATATCTCTATCATCCTAAGTCCATCAGGGTAGAACCTGTTAAGCACAGCCTTTACACTTGAAGACTTGCCTGTACCTGCGTCTCCATATAGTAGACAGTTATTGGCTCTCTTTCCATCCACAAAGGCTTTGGTATTGGCTATCAGCTTCTCTTTTTGTATTTCATATCCGACCAGCTCGTGAAGCCTTATTTCCACAGTATTGGTAATAGGAATAATGCTGCCATCCTTTTCAGATATCCTAAATGACTTGTTAAGACCAAACTTTCCTACCCCAAATGTCTTATAAAACTCAGTAACTCTCTCGTAGAATTCATTTTCATCTTTTGCTGCATTTAACAGACGGGACAAATCCTTTACCTTGTCTGATACATTTTTATTTATCCTTGTGTCTGCCTTTTTGATAGCCTTATAGTTAGTAATCACGCTAAAGCAGCTAATTCCAAGCTCCTCTTCAACCTTCGCAAAGTCATAGTGAAAAAGCCCTTTTATAATGGCAAAGTCGCCAAGCACAAAGCTTACAACGCTTCCTCCCCTGTCTCCTTCTTTCTCACAGGAAAGTGCAAATGGATTTTCATCCATAACAAGGAGGTAGGTAAGGTAGTTCTGCCATAGATTATTATCAAAGCCATTCTCAGTACTTACCGCAAGGAGTTTGTTGATACAGTTATAAATACGGCTTATAAGTTCATCCCTGTCCGTGGCATCAGCTTCAAATTCCCTGATGATATCCGCCACTTCCTTAAGGATCTCATCATTAGCGAGGTTTCTATAGACTATCAGCTTCTCTATACCAAATGACATTGATTTCTCCTTTATCTAATCTGTATTACCTACATTAGCTCAGTGGTGCCTATACCAAACAACATTGATTTCTCCTTAATTCTGCACTATCTACATACGCTCTGGGGCATCTATACCAAGCAAGTCAAGGCATTTTACGATGATTTTTTCAGTAATGTATGACAGCTTTAAGAGTGAATATTTTCTTGCTTCATCCTGCTCAGTAAGTATGTGGTTCTCATGGTAAAATGCACTGAAGCAGTTAGCGGCTTCATAGATGTAGGCACAGATTTTATGAGGTGCATACTCAGCCGCAGCCAGGCTTATCATATCTGAAAACTTTGCTATAACAAGCTCCAGCTCTCTTTCTGATACTGTAGTTGCCTTAACCAACTTCTTATCTGCAAAGAAACTGTCAAGCTCTGCCTTTGTTATGCCTTTTTCAGCTAAAAATTTATCAAGAATGGAGCGGATTCTAACTACTGTATACTGGATGTATGGTCCTGTATTTCCCTCAAATGAAGCAAACCTGTCAAGGTCAAAAATATAGTCCTTGCTCGCCTGATTGGATAAATCACCATACTTAAGCGCCGCAAGTCCTACCTGTCTTGCCACAGTATGCTTGGTCTCTTCATCCATTTCCCTGTCAGCCATCTTAGCTTCAACTTCTTCTGTAATCTCTGCAATGAGTCTCTCAAGCCTCATTACACCGCCCTCTCTGGTTTTAAAAGGCTTTCCGTCCTTGCCATTCATTGTACCAAAGCCTAAAAAGGTAAGATTAAGCTCAGAAGGTGCAATTCCTGTCTTCTTAGCTGCTCTAAATACCTGTTCGAAGTGCATTTCCTGCCTTTTATCTACCACATAGAGGATGTCAGTAGGGTTAAAAAGCTTAGCTCTTTCTACAATTGTAGCAAGGTCTGTAGTGCTATAAAGAGAAGCACCGTCTGACTTAAGTATGATGCAAGGAGGCACTTCCTTCTTATCATCCTCCCTAGCCACATCTACTACCAAAGCGCCCTCACTGGTATGTGCAAAGCCATCAGCCTTCATCTTCTCTACCATATCAGGTATGTAGGGTTGTGCATCACTTTCTTTTTTCCAAAGGTCGAAGCTTACATTAAGATTTTCATAATTCTTCTTAAGGTCTGCCACAGACACAGACAAAATATGGTTCCAAAGCGCCAGATATCCTCTATTTCCACTCTGTAAGAGAGCCGTTGCCTGTAAAGCCTCGTTTTTGTACTCTTCATTCTCCTTTGACCTTGCACTTGCTGCAGGATAGATTTCCTCAAGTTCACCCATGGTAAATGGTGCCTTACTAGGATATTCTCCTGTATAGCTCTCATCAAAGTAAACAAGCTCAGGTTTTCTATGCTTTAACTCTGTTATAATGAGTCCCATCTGAAGTCCCCAGTCACCAAGGTGTACGTCACCTATAACCTCGTTTCCTGCAAATCTCTCAGTTCGCTTTATACTCTCTCCGATAATTGCAGAACGGAGATGTCCTATGTGTAAAGGCTTAGCCACATTAGGACCGCCATAGTCTATCACTATCTTCTTTGGTTTCCCCTCTGTCTCATAGCCAAAGTTGTCATTACCTCCCATTTCATTTACATAGTCTGCCAAGAATTCATCCTTGAGGGTAAGATTGATGAAGCCAGGCTTAACAGCCTCTATCTTCTCAAATATCTTTCCTTCTTCAGAGAGCTTCAGTTTATCTGCCACCTCTTCTGCTATAACAAGGGGTGCTTTCTTATATTCCTTAACTGCTGCCATAGCTCCGTTACACTGGTACTGGCAGAGGTCAGGCCTGTTAGATATACTAACCATTCCGTATTTTTTATCGTAGCCTAGGCTAACAAAAGCATCTTCTACTGCTTCTTTTATCACAACAGATATCTTCTTCATTACAACTCTCCTCATACTTTATTTAATTAAAACATCTTGCAAATCCCCATCCTCTATAAAAGGACGGGGTATCTGCAAGATGGCTTTTTTAACAGTAAAATCAAGTGATTTACATATTAACCATTATTTCATTTTAGCATTTTTATAGAAAAAAGACAACTGTCACTGTCTTTCTATTTGCTGATTACTTCTAATTGTAGTTTTGTGGCTTAAATGCAACATAGTGTTGCGTCAACCTTAGAAATCTCACTATTACAAAACAGCCTCTCAAATACCACTGTAATCGAGTAGTAGGCTTTGACTGTCCGCCGTCCTCTCACAGCACTGTAAGCACAGTTCTCACACATTTCTTCCTCTTCATCCATCGGCCTCATTTATCTTGTTAGATAGCGTGCAGTTATTGGACTTTGGCTTGTGTAGCAGTCTTATCCTCTTGCATAACCTCGTTTAAGATTTCTGTTCGTCATACCAGAGATTTGCCCATGAGTTAGTATCTTCCTCATATCCAGCTTCCTTCAGATTCGAGGTCGCCCTCGACACCCTTGCTTTCGGCGCATCCTTCCCACTACCAGGCGGTTTCGGGACTGTACCCGTGAGAAACGTGATTCTCTAGGCAAACATTTAGAAAAAGTAAGTTTCACTCTCAACACGAATATAAATATTGAAGCCGATATGAGGAACTTACTTTTTCAATTCACCTAATTTCTTATTCCTTTACTAAATACTTTTATCTTTATATGGAGTATTTTTAATTCCCTTCTTTTGCAAATTGTTAACTAAATTATCTAATCTTTTTTTCCAAATTTTTTTAAACCATTTCGTATGCCCTAGCACTTTGACTAGAATAGGACTTATAGCATAATACATACGTATAAAAATATAACCATACCAACTTTTTGATAGTATGTAATCCCTATATCTCCTTAACGTCCACACCTGTGGGCAATCATAAGAACCATAAACACAGGTTGCAATGTAACAACCACCATCACCGTTGTTACCAGTCTTTTTATCTGAATCACTTATCTTATCACTTTGTCCAACTAATTCAATAAACCTGCTATAAAACTCATTTCGTGTAGTCATAATATAATTTTCATCTAATAGTACATCCAAATACTCTAACAAATAAGAAAGATTAATATTGCAATATTTAATATCAGTAAAAGAAGCCATTAACCACCTCTCATTTGATGTAGGTCTCAAATAGAATACTGTTAGCATAACCCTTGATCCAGGTATAACATCTTCTATGCTTCCTACTGAATAGTGTCCATTTCTTCCTTCAAAAAATTCAGTTACTAAAATACAATTTTGAACACTTTTAGTATTCTTCAGGTGCGTAATTTCATTGTAATCCTTTGAATTGTGCCATAGGGTTTCACTCTCAGACAACAACATCATATAACGCCCATCATCGTCTTTATCCATTTGAATAACTGTACCTGCTATCAAAAATGCCAATGGATTATCAGTTTCATTATATTTCGCTCTATTTATCTCTTCTTTCAAGTATTGACCTGGATATTTAACATTATAAATGATTTTGGAATAATCAACACACTTACCAGGTTGAAGCGTTTCTGCTCTCTTTAGCAAATTCTTGTCGATAAATTTATAACTTATTTCACTACTAATTTCATTTTTTATTCTCGAAAATTCTTCAGGATACTTGTTATACACATTATTATAAAATTTTATATTCTCTTCTAAAGTCATTTTATTTCCCTCCCAATATTAAGTAATTTTCTATTTTTCTAATTTAAAAACTTTCAATAAACTGTAATATCTTCAATATTACAACCAACTATTCTTAAAATATCTAACTTACATTCTTTTTCCCACTCATCGATATTTGTATTATATTCCTTATCCGAAAGTTTATTCCAAACTTCTTTTTCAAGAGCATACTCTTTTGTACCATCTTCATTTTCAATATCAATTTCTGCAATTCTCACAATTCCTTCCAATCCCTGATCTGAATTAAATTTTGCTTCTACAACCATCTTCCTTATCCTCCATATCACTTATTTTTCATTGAATATTACTAACTTATTAATACTCCACGATATCTCCTTATATATCTGTAGTTCCATGATTTTCTGCACGAACCACTTTACAGCTCCTTGCTTGCGATAGATCCATCCTTAATCCCAACACTTGCTTTTGCGTACTGTAAGATTTCTCCGGCTCTGCTATACCCGCGTCCTCTAAGTTTAGCAGCATGCCAAATCTGTCTTATCCCTTCTTCTCCAAGTGCGATCAGTTCATCCGGAAATGGTGCCTCTTTCAGCAGTTCAAGGCTAAATGCACCATCAACTTTGCCCAACGCATCCTTATACTCCGGAAAATATATCTTCATCTCTCTGTGCATCCGGTTGATTGTTCGTATTCTGTCTTCATTCAGTTGGTCTCTGAACATGGATAACCTACGAAGTTCCGCATAGATTTTTTCTGGAAGATATGGCATACCAAAGTTGCCATCCTTGACAAGATTTGCTATCAGTTTTGGATCCTTCCTGTCATCCTTCAGCTGGCTGTTATCTTCAACCTCCTTTATCTGCCTACGTCACATCCCAAGATAAGCATGTCATCGCTGATAAATGAGAGTTTTTCATTTTTATCAAACTTACCATTGGTTTCCAACTCACGCCAGGTTGAAGCTGTGAGATTTTCCCTAATCACCTCCGCTTTTTTCAAAAGCTCCTGCTGTTCAAAAATATTTGCTGTTACTACTTGATTTTTCTTCTTTGTACCTTTAATATTCATTTTAGATACCTCTTGTATTTTTAGATTTTACCAACTGGCAGGTCAGTAATAATCTAGATTTACTTGAGGTATTATTTTATGTCAATCTCTTGACCTATTTAAAGTATACAGGAAGCTTTCTTATAGTGTTAATTTTAAACAACAAAAGCACCGGCCTGATACTTCCTCAGACAGATGCTTAAATGTATTATATTCAATTTTAACAGCGTTTATAAATTCACGCAATAGCCCCTTGCTTGCTTGCTTGCTTGCTTGCTTGCTTGCTTGCTTGCTTGCTTGCTTGCTTGCTTGGAATTGTCCTATTTTCCATATTCTTTGTCAACCCCCTAAGTTAAAATTATTTTACATAATTTTAGTAAAGTAATACCAAAACTACTGATAAAATGGAATCTCTCCCATTGGCTTAGTATACAACATAATCAAGGTTTAGTCAATTATTTTATCAACTTTTGTGAGGCTATTTCTCCTCATGTAGTTTTTCAACTTAAATGCAACATGGTGTTGTACCTACTTTGACGGATACCCCTGTTGCATTTACATTGGAAAATATTGTTGCTTTTTCTATTTTTATAAAGTGTTGCACTTGCCTTGGAAATCTAGCAATTACTTCTCATAAAGAAACTTCTCAGGCAGTGTTACCTTAAAGTCAACTGCCAAATCTCTGAAATTCTGTGGAGTTATGGTCTGAAGCTTATTTGGACTCATTGACAGAGTTTTTACAAGAATCTCAGCTGATTTTTCAGCAGTGTGTGCAAGACCGAAGGTAATATCAAAGTCGGTACCTGCTACAAATATGCCATGATGAGCCCAGATGACTATATCGTAGCTCTTCATCAGCTCAGAAGTCTCTACTCCTATCTCACGTCCGCCGGGAACCATCCAAGGCACCACCCCTACTCCGTCAGGAAATACCACAGGGCACTCTGTAGCCATTTCCCATAGTTCTCTTGTAAACACCTTCTCATCCAGAGGAAGCACAAAGGTAAGGGCAATGATGTTGGTAGTATGCGTGTGATATATTACCCTGTAATCAGGATTCTTAAGGAACTTTACCTCGTGGCTCATAAGATGGCTTGGAAGCTCAGATGTAGGCCTTCCACCATTTACAAGTCCCCATAGGATGCGGTACTTCTCACCCTTTTCATCAAGCTCTATAAGGCAGATAGAGTCTTCGGGTCTATCTGCTACATTTCTAAAGAACTTTCCTGAGCCTGTCACAAGAAAATACTCTCCTGCAAGATGAGGTACCTCAGTTCCTATCTCCCTCCACTCTCTAGGACTAAGCTCTTCCTTTACTTCCTCTACTTCAATAGGTTTAACCCTGTAAGAGAGGTTGCCTCCGTTTCTTTCATGCCAGCCCATATTCCAGCCGTCAGTTGCCATTCTCATAAAGCCTTTTACAAATTCTGCATCTAAAAATCTCATCATTTTCCTCTTTCCATTCACCAATATTTAATTTAATTTTTATATTTCGCCCATCTTTTATAATTATAGATACTTACTCATACTTTTTGCTTATCATTTTATCTGGTTACCACTTCTACCGGTATATCTAATATCTTTGCCACCTTAAGAATGACATCTGTATGCCTTCCTATGGCTGCTGCCATATGATGGGTAGGACCCGCCTCACTCCAACGATTTACAAACTCTCTTGCACCACAGCTAAACCTGGTTCTCATGTTGGTATCTCCAAAGGTAAAGATGTCTCCCTCTTCATTCACTCCCTCTGCTACTACAAACTTGAACTTACCATCCTTGTCCTGAGTGATGGCAAGGTAGGTTACATCTCCTGCCGGAGGATAGAACTGGGTAAGATAACCGCCGCCCACCTTACCATGAAAGACTTCAACAATCTTCATAGTAGGCTTATGAGCCTTAGATATATCAGCATCTCCCGAGCCTGAATGCCCTATTATACATATATCCTTGTTAAAATCTATCGAGTACATTTCTGAGAGCTGCCCTGTACCTGCTATCGTCTTAAGTATGCTCATAGCCATAGCTACCTTGATATCACCCTCTACTGCGCAGGCAGTTCCCTGCTTGATAAGCATAGAGAATGCAGGAATGAGCATAGAATCAAGTATGCCTGCCTGTCCTGTAGCCTTACCTGCATAATGTGAGGCTACGAGGGCTAAGCTTTCATCCTTTGCCCATCTTTCAAAGGCAACCACATATCTAGCCATTTCCCAGACTTTTTCTACACTTCCTCCACCTTCTATCTCGAAGGTATCGAGGATTTCCTTTGCTTTATTCTCTATTTCTTCCTTGTCTGTGATATCGTCAGCCATACACCACATCTCTTCCCAGTCAAACTGTTTTGTGTAAAGTCCCATTCTGTTGTAGAGGTTGGTTTCATCTATGTACAAATCCATCATACCAGGATATGGACGTCCTATCTGTGCTATGTTGGTCTGTCTAAATCTCCTTCTAACCTGAGCAGCCTTGCACCACTGGCTGATTTCCTTTGCTACCTCCGCGTCTCCACCTTCAGCCACTCCTGTCACCACTGCGTATCTCTTCCCTGCTCTTTCAAGATCTGCAGCTGCTTCACCCACTGCGCCACAGGCATAGAGGGTTCCAAGCCAGGTAGGAATATCAGTCTTTTTGTAGTCAGGTGCCTTCATCTTCTGGATATTGACAACCACCACAGGTACATTCAGGTCTCTAACCACAGGAAGCACGTTGTAAGAGGTGGCATAAGTAAGCATCTGTAAGAATACAATGTCTACATCAGCCGTCCTAAACTTATCTCCTGCCACCATAGCCTCTTCCTTTGTGGTTATAAGTCCACCATCAACAACTTCAACAGTATCAGGCAGGCTCTCCTTGAAGTCCTCATACTGTGATTCAAATTCAGCTCTTAACTCCTTAAACTGCTCCATATAAGCTCCAAGTGCTATGGAAAAAACCCCTGCCTTTGCCTTTGTCTCTACTAACATAGTTTATCTCCTTTTCTATTATTCATAATATTTTATATCAGTGTAGAAAGTATAAATTTCTATACAAACATTCCTGTAAGAGAATTTATTGTCTTTTAACTCTAAAAAAATATAAGCAAGCCTGAATTATTCATGAGCATATAAAATTGCTCGATATTACAAATCCTTGAACCAGTTCCCTTGAAATCAATCGATTTATCCACAAAAATGGGTAGACTATCCCCTTGAAATCCGATTGAGTCATTTTGAACTGTCAAGGTACGTTAATAGTTGCTATTCCAACTGTACAGTCAGCTGCCGGATATTCTTCAGCGTCCTGTAGAACTCCTCTTTATAAGGACAGCTACTGCATAGTTTGAATGTTATATATCTTGCTGAACGGACTGCTCTTGCAGCAATCTTTATCAGCTTTAAACGAATGGTATCCACCTGTTGTTTTCGCATATTTGCAGGGAGTACCAGTCGCCTAAACCAATTGAATAAGTTGTAGGCAAGCATATGAAGTCTCATGCGGTTGGCATTTACTACTTTGGAATGACTGCTGACAGCAGCAAAGTCAAATCCACCTTTGCCCTCTTTTATGAAATTCTCCATCTTGCCACGCCCACAGTAAAACTGGATGACCTGATAAGGTTCCATATCCATGTTTGTAACAATAAAGGTGTACATATGCGTCAGCTGACCGTATGGTTTTTCAATCTTGAAAACCACGCGCCTTGGATAATCCCAGGAGCCGGCCTGATACATAAATTCACCATAAGTTACAGCATAGCTAATCTGGTCCTCTTTGGTTGCTTTGTATAAATCTTCATCTTTATTCGAAGCAAGAGCCATGAGTGAAGAATTCTGTTTTAAGCGGATGGCATAGGAACAGCCATTCATCTCACAGGTTTTATAAAGTTTGGGAGATGAGAATCCACTGTCACCACGAAGGTATGTTTTGATGCCTCTTTCCAGATATTCCTGAAAAAGGGGTTCCATAAATTTATCTGCATCATTGCTGCAGTGGAGTGTTCCATCACGGAGTTCAGCCTTCAGCAGATCCCCGGTCAGACCATCATAGCAGAGCAAAGGATGGTATCCGTGTGCCTGATAATGGAAGTTGAAGCCTTCCCCTTCCTGATTGCCGTAGGTGCCAAATAAAGTACTGTCCAGATCCAGAAGCATATGCTCCGGACACTTTATGGAATAGATGATATCCCTAAAGCTTTTATCAATGTCATCAAACTGCAGGAGTGTATCTTCATCCATACGGTTAAAAAATCTTGATAGTGTTGGCTGTGAAGCCAGACTGTTCTTTTCAAGAATGGCATTGAAAACAGGATCGATGGTCAATTCATCCGCACAGTCATCTTCGAAATATGCAGAGATGATCTGATAAATCATCTGCATCAGGTTTTCATCGTCTTTGTGGAAACGGACTGATGTATCATTGGTTTTAAATTTCTTTTTGATCAGCTTGGTGAAGCCAATCTTGGCAACGAATTCTTTTATCAGGAGAAGTCCTGCATCGGAGGATAAATCGCCTCCGTTAAAATTTATTTTAATCTGTCTATTGCTTTTCAGTGTGATGGTGTTTAAAATATCCATAGAGAGACCCTTTCTGTGGTATTTATTTGGATTCGGCACCTAAATTTTACCACATATTGGGTCTCTTTTTCTATTCACTTATTAGATGAAATGCAATAAGCGGCTTAAAT
This sequence comes from Catonella massiliensis, assembly GCF_016651435.1. Taxonomy (NCBI): domain Bacteria; kingdom Bacillati; phylum Bacillota; class Clostridia; order Lachnospirales; family Lachnospiraceae; genus Catonella; species Catonella massiliensis. The sequence continues at coordinate 1,566,313 of NZ_JAEPRJ010000001.1, forward strand.
ACAGTAACTATGTGGCTTTCAGCCACTTTCACGGCACTGCTGTGAATAATTCAGGGCAAGTATTCATTTCCTAAAAATAAGCAAATTCATACATTTCTACGGTAAATATGTATTTATTTCAAATGAATTCTTTATCATTTTTCTGGCTTCAAACAAGCCAGCTACAGCTCCGTCTGCTATCATTAGGGCTAACAGATTGCCTATAGCAGTAGCCTCAGTAGGACCTGCTTTTACTATATGGCCTGACTTCTTTGCTAAAAGCTCATTTAGATACTCTGCCTTAGAGCCGCCTCCTACTACATATATCTCTCCTTTATATTCTTCTCCCCTTCTTTCCTCTATTTCCCTTAAGGCCCTGATATAGCACTCTGCAAGGCTGTTATATATCACACTTGCGGTCTCTGCTATGCCCTCTGGTACCTTCTGTCCGCTTTCTAAGCAGCTCTTTTTTATTTCCTCTGTCATGCTCTTTGGAGCTAGGAACCTGATATCATTGCAGTCAACTAACGAGGAAATCTCAGCCTTTGAAGCTTTTTCACAAATTTCTCCAAAATCCATATCGGAGGCTATTTCTTTTCTCACACTTTGTATCATCCATAGTCCCATTATGTTTTTCAGATATCTAAATCTTCTGTCATAGCCGCCTTCGTTGGTAAAATTCATCAGCCTGCTCTCATCGGAATTATCAGCCTTTGTTATCTCCGTCCCCATCAAAGACCAAGTCCCTGAGCTTATATAAACTGCCCCTTCTTTCTTAGTAGGAACAGCCATAACCGCGGAAGCAGTATCGTGAGAACCTACCAAAACTACCTTAGCATTAAAGCCTACCCTTTCCTGCACTTCCTTAGTAAGCTCACCCACCAGAGTACCAGGCATATGAAGTCTCCCAAATATCTTCTTTGGAAGCCCAAGCTTATCTATTATCTCTTCATCCCAATCTCCTGTTTCACAGTTAATAAGCTGTGTAGTTGTGGCATTGGTGTATTCTGAAAGATATTTCCCTGTAAGCATATAGTTAAAATACTCCGGTATCATGAGAAGCCTCTCCGCATTCTCAAGAGACTTCAGAGAAGTTTTCTTTACCGCCATAAGCTGGTAAATGGTATTAAATATCTGCTTTTGTATACCTGTCCTCTTGTATAGCTCATTCTCGGGAATAATGCTATATACCTCTTCATCCATTCCCTTTGTACGGCTGTCTCTGTAGCCTACCACGTCTCCTATTCTCTTTCTTTCTTTATCAAGTAGAATGAAGTCCACTCCCCAGGTATCTATGCCAATAGAGGTTGGAATTTTGCCGATTTCTTTACACCTTGCAAGCCCTCTTAAGATGTGGCTAAAAATCTCATCCACATCCCAACACAGCCTACCATCTTTTTCTATAAGGCTATTGGGAAAGCGATACACCTCTTCAGTGATTATTTTCCCATCTTTTAGATAGCCTAATATATGCCTTCCGCCAGACGCCCCAATGTCTATAGCAACCCAATACTTCATTTGTAGCCATCCTTTCTTTGATTAAAGCAAACCTCATTTATTTAATCGCTGTAATAAACCAAGCTTGCAACAGTACTTTGTACTCATTCTATTTTTCAAAAATACTTACTTATTGTATTTTCAACAAGTTTAATGATATAAAATTAGCTTGTGTGAGTACACTATTTGAATTTTTATGGTTTCCACTTGTATATTTATATATTTATCTTATAATATTCTTATCAATATTTTTAGGTCATTTTATGCAAACAATAGGGACCTTATTTGCAGATAAAAGGTGGGTAATATGAGAAAAGAACTTCTAGATAGATTGAAAAAAATTACTCCGGAAGAGGAACAGTACTTAGGCGGAAGAGACCAAGTCCGCACAGAGTTTTATACAGAGGCTATGGGCGGACAGTTCATAGTTGACAGCAGTAAGCTTCTAGATAAGGGGAGGCTTATAGAGCTGCGCCCTCATACCCGCTTTGTACACTTCCCAAAGCATAGTCATAACTATGTAGAACTGGTCTACATGTGCAGTGGAATGACAACTCATATCTTAAATGGAAATGAAACCCTTGTACTAAATGAAGGCGACCTTTTGTTTCTTAATCAAAATGCCACTCAGGAAATCCTTCCAGCGGGAGAAGAAGATATTGCAGTAAACTTTGTTATCTTGCCGGAGTTTTTCAATGTCTCATTTTCAATGATGCAGGAAGAAAATGTGCTTCGTGACTTCCTCCTTTCTACCCTTTCCGGAGGGGATTCCCTCCTTAGCTTCCTTCACTTTTCTGCAAAGGACATCCTGCCAGTGCAAAATCTTCTTGAAAATATGATATGGACGATATATGACAAGCACCCTGCTACAAATACTATAGTTCAAACTACAATGGGGCTTTTGCTTATGAACCTGTCTGCATTTGCAGAAAACATAAATAAGGGGCTTCCTGAAAGATATGATGAAAATATGATATTCAAGGTATTAAAATACATAGAAACAGGGTATAAATACGGAACTCTTGCTGAGATTTCAGCCGAGATAAACGAGCCGGCATACTTTGTAAGCCGTTTATTAAAGAAACATCTAAATAAGAATTTTAAAGAACTCCTTCAAGAAAGAAAGCTCCAGCAGGCTGTCTTCCTGCTGAAGCAAAGTACGCTTACCGTCGAAAAGATAATGGCTGCCGTGGGCTATGATAACAGCAGCTATTTCCATAGAAAATTCCGTGAAAAATACGGGATGTCACCAGGTGAGTATAGGAGGACTATGGTCTAAGTGGGACACTCTGCCAGCCTTCCTACTCCATTATCTCCTCTGACATTACCCTAAGCATCTTCTCCAGTACCTTATTCTCTTCTGTTGTAAAGCGGTCTTCTAGCTTTGACATAACCTCTTTAAGGTACTGGTAGCTAATGTTGTAATAATCAATGTATTTTTTGGTTACTTCAAGGTAATAAATCCTCTTATCCTCATCGGATTGTACCTTGTTAAGATAACCTTTTTTTACAAGATTATTTATCTTATCCGCAGCATTGGCGGAAGAAAGGCTGGTAAAGCTGGCAAATTCGCTAACTGTAGGCTTTCCTAAAGCATGGATTATTTCCATGCAAAATGTTTCTACTGTGGTTAAAGACACTTCCCTGTCTCTCCATTTCTTAAACACTTCTTTATAAAAATGCAGTTTAAACTTTGTATATACCTTATTAAAGGAGTCATATAACATAAATAGCCACCTCCAAGCTTTAATAATCAGTATATCAACTCTATCTCTCTATTGCAAATGTAAGTTCTGCCTCAGCTGCAACCACTCCATCTACAAGGGCCTTAGCTGAACCGATACCTACACTTCCTCTTCTTTTTATTATCTCACAGTGAAGCTCTAGCACATCTCCGGGAACCACCTGTTTTCTAAATCTTGCAGACTTTACACCACCGAAAAACACAAGCTTACCCTTGTTTTCTTCTTCAGAAAGCAGGGCTACAGCCCCTGTTTGGGCAAGAGCCTCAAGTATAAGTACGCCAGGCATTATAGGATTGCCCGGGAAATGACCTAGAAAGTGCATTTCATTGGATGTGACATTTTTAATTCCAACTGCCTTCACTCCAGCTTCAAGCTCTGTTATTTTATCTACCAGTAAAAATGGGTATCTATGTGGAAGTATTTCCATTATTTCGCGTGAATTAAGCTCCATTTAAGCCTCCTCATATTTCTTAAATACAACTGCCGCATTGTGACCTCCAAAGCCAAGAGAGTTTGAAAGTGCTACCTTTATATTCTGGTTTCTACCTTCATTTGGTACTATGTCAAGGTCACATTCCTCGTCCTTTTCCCTGTAGTTTATGGTTGCAGGAACAAAGCCCTCCTTAAGTCCCAGTACTGTGATTATGCCCTCAACTGCCCCCGCAGCTCCAAGCATATGTCCTGTCATAGCCTTGGTTGAGCTTACCATCAGCTTATTTGCATCGCTGCCAAAGGCAAGTCTTATAGCCTTGGTTTCACATTTATCATTTAATGGAGTTGAGGTTCCATGTGCATTTATATAGTCTACATCAGAAGTTTTAAGACCTGCATCATCAAGGGCTGCCTTAAAGCAGGCTGCAGCCACGCTTCCATCCTCTATAGGAGCTGTAATATGGCTGGCATCACAGGTTGAGCCATAGCCTACTACCTCAGCGTATATCTTAGCACCTCTGTCTAGTGCGTGCGAAAGTTCCTCTAAGATAATCACTCCGCCGCCTTCTCCCATAACAAAGCCGTTTCTTTCTTTGTCAAAAGGAATAGACGCCCTTTCCTTCTCAGTAGACTTGCTGAGGGCATTCATAGAGGCAAAGCCGCCTATACCAAGCTCTGTTATGGAAGCCTCACTTCCTCCGCAAAGCATATACTCAGCATAACCGTCCCTTATCTGTCTGAAAGCATCTCCTATGGCATTGGTTGAGCTTGCACAAGCTGTCACAGGAGAGGTACACATTCCGTGAAGACCAAAGGCTATAGCTATCTGCCCTGCCGACATATTAGCTATTATCATAGGGATGAAAAACGGAGAAATCTTTTCATAGTTTCCCTTTTCATGCCCTTTCACCGTTTCTTTTTCTATAGTGTCTATTCCACCGATACCGCTTGAAAATACTACTCCAAACCTAGTCCTGTCCACCTTGTTAAGGTCGATACCGCTGTCAGCCATAGCTTCTTTTGCAGCTACAAGGGCAAACTGAGTTACCCTGTCCATCCTTCTGGCTTCTTTTTTATCTATAAAGTCCTCAGGGTTAAAGTCCTTTACCTCTCCTGCAAGGCTTATCTTCTTATCTGTTATATCATAGTGCGTAATCTTATCGATACCGCATTTCCCAGCCTTTACAGACTCCCACAGGCTGTTTATGTCATTGCCTATAGGAGTAATGGCTCCAAGACCTGTAATTACTACCCTTCTCATATACTCATACCTCCATCCACGCAGATTACCTGACCTGTGATATAATCGCTGTCCTCTCCCGCAAGAAAGGATACAACTGAAGCTATTTCTTCAGGTTTGCCCATTTCCTTAAAAGGAATCCCAGCAATAACTGCCTCCCTGGCCTTGTCTGTCATGGCTCTTGTCATATCGGTTTCTATCATTCCAGGCGCTACTGCGTTGACATTTATTCTCCTTCCTGCAAGCTCCCTTGCAAGAGACTTTGTCATACCGATAACTCCTGCCTTTGTAGCAGAGTAATTGACCTGTCCTGCATTGCCTATAACTCCAACCACGCTGCTTATGTTTACTATCTTACCGGACTTTTGCTTCAGCATAATTTTAGCCGCTTCACGCATCATGTAAAAGCTACCCTTTAGGTTTACATCAAGAACTGTATCCAGGTCTTCATCCTTCATCTTTATGAGTAAACCATCCTTGGTTATTCCTGCATTGTTTACCAGTACATCCACACTTCCAAACTCAGAGCTTACTTCCTCCATCCACTCTTTGCTGGCTGTACTGTCCGCCACATCCACCTTGTAGGACTTAACCTTCACTCCTTCGCTTTCACAGAGCTTCATAGTTTCCTCTGCCAGTTCAGGATGACCGTTATAGCTAAATGCTATGTTAAATCCATCCTTTGCAAGCCTTAGGCAGATAGCTCTTCCTATGCCCTTACTGCCTCCTGTTATAACCGCTGTTTTATTCATAAAATCTCCTATAATTGTTAGCAATATTTTAACCGGATTATACACAAAACTTCCTCTTAATATCATAATCAAGCAATAGGACCCACAATTACGATAGTAAGCAAAAATTTGTTAATCTAAAAAGTTTCATCTAAACTTCTTCCCATCTTTCTACTTTATTGGATAACAAGTCTGTTACCTATAATTTTTTCCAAATCTTCTTTATTCTGAATGGTAATAATATCTGCCTTAGCCCCTATTGCAGCTGCTGTCTTTTTTACAAAGCCTGAAAGCACATTGCCCGGTCCTATTTCTATGAACCTGTCAAAGCCTTCATTTAACATAGCCTTAGCACAGTCTTCAAAGTGTATAGCACTCTGAGCCTGCTTTGCCATTATATCCTTAAGATTGTCACCCTTCACATAGAGTTTCCCTGTGAGATTGAGTGCCAAACTAATCTTAGGCTCGTTAAATATAATTTTTTCAAAATACTCGCTAAGCTTCTCTCCTGCCTCTTTTAGAAGCTTTGTATGAAAGGGTGCTGTTACATTAAGCCTTACACACCTCTTTGCTCCTGCCTCTTTAAGCCCTTCCTCAGCCCTAATCACTGCCTCTTCCTCTCCACAGATTACATACTGTCCGGGACAGTTATAGTTTGTTAGCTCCACAAAACCGTCTACCGCCCTACATATCTCTTCAATCTTTTCTGAGTCTAACCCCAGCACAGCACTCATAACAGTATTCTTACCTTCTGCAGCCTCTTCCATAGCCTTTCCTCTAAAGGCTGTAAGAGGGATGTATTCGTTAAGGTCAATTACTCCCGCCGCATAGAGTGCACCGTACTCTCCAAGGCTGAGACCTAGTGCTCCCTCAGGCCTTATACCATTTTCCTTGAGTACCTCAGTTACCCCTGCTGCAAAGGCCGACATAGCGGGCTGTGTATATCTTGTTTTTGAAAGCTCGCTCTCTTCTCCGTGAAACATAAGCTCTTTTAGGTCAAAATCAAGCTCTATACCATCAATCACCTTCTTAAATGTAGGATAAGCTTCATAGATATCAGCTCCCATTCCTACCTTTTGGCTTCCCTGTCCCGCATATAAAAAACAAACCTTGCCCATATTTCATCCTTTCAAAACTTCTTCCCAAAAACTATTACTCATCTCACCAGCCAAATTAACTTAGCAAGTTTCACATTTTAACTAATTCTAATATCATAGTCTGTTTTTTTAATATCAAACTCTGCTTTGAATGTTTACCTATGTTATAATTATTTAACACCAATAACCATTCTACGCTTGTAGACTCTTAATTACTTCCCTATATTCTTCATCCATTGACTTAAATATATCGCTGATGCTTCTTATTTCCGTAAGTCCTCCTGCAACCTGTCCTGCCATAAGAGAGCCATTGTTTACATCTCCGTCAAATACGGCCTTTCTAAGAGCACCGAGGGTAAAATGCTCAAGCTCCATCTTATCCTTACCCTCTTTCTCAAGCCTTACATACTCTTTTGACATTTCATTTTTAAGGATTCTTACAGGTGTGCCGGCTATCCTACCTGTAACTACACTGTCATTGTCCCTGGCATTTATGATTGCATTCTTGTAGTTCTCATGAATTGGGCACTCTTTAGATACGAGGAGACAGGTTCCAAGCTGTACTCCACTTGCTCCAAGTGCATAAGCCGCCGCAAGCTGTCGTCCGCCCGCTATTCCACCTGCTGCTATAACAGGTATGCTAACTGTATCCACCACTCTTGGCACCAGAGCCATAGTTGTCATCTCTCCTACATGGCCTCCGCTTTCAGTTCCCTCTGCAACTATGGCATCGGCCCCCATATCTTCAAGCCTTTTAGCGAGCATTGGACTTGCTACCACAGGCATTACAAACATCCCCTTAGCCTTCCAGTCCTTGATGTATTTTTTAGGCATACCCGCTCCAGTAGTTACTATATTCACATCTTCTTCAAGGACTATAGCTGCAAGCTCGTCTATCTGAGGGTGCATAAGCATAAGATTTACACCGAATTTCTCTTTGGTAAGCTCCTTACACCTTCTTATATTCTCACGAAGCATAGAAGGGTTCATACCGCCTGAACCTATGAGGCCAAGCCCTCCTGCATTGGATACTGCCGCAGCAAACTCTCCTGTTGCGACATTTGCCATACCACCCTGAATAAAAGGATATTTAATGCCTAAAATTTCATTTATCTTCTTCATAGCTCTTCCTTTCCAAGCTCTGATTTATATTCCACTCTAATATATAGTTTTGCATTGTTCATACCTTAAGTAAGACTATATTTCAAATACTCCGGCACTCCAGGTAAGCCCTGCACCAAAGCCCACCAGCACTATCTTCATACCTCTCTTTATCTCTCCGCTTTCAATCAAGTCATCGAGAGCAAGTCCCACACTTGCCGCAGAGGTATTGGCATAGTCTGCTACATTTTGATAAAACTTATCTTCGTGTCCTTCGTAATTCTTCTTTACAAAATCAATTATTCTAGCATTAGCCTGATGACAGATAACATAGTCTATGTCGCCCATATCAAGTCCTGCTCTATCTAAAACCTCGTCCACACTCTGCTTTATGGCTCTGACTGCAAACTTAAATACAGACTGCCCCTTCATCTTTAGGAAGCTGTCCTTAGAAGCTATGCCACCGCAGATTAAATCTTCGTCATTTCCGTCAGAATAGGAACGGATATAGCTAATACCTTCTCTATCTTCAAGCTTAACGAGAGCAGCTGCCGCTCCATCACCAAAGAGGACGCAGGTACTTCTGTCCGTAAAGTCAAGGAGCTTTGACATCTTCTCACTTCCTATGACTAAGGCATATTTATTATCTATTTCACTTAGCAATGCCTTGGCATTTTGCAAGCCGTAGATAAAGCCACTGCAGGCAGCACTTAAATCATAGGCCATTACATTTCCCTTTAGATTAAGAGCCTTTCCCACCATACAGGCAGTGCTTGGAAATGCATAGTCTGCACTTGTGGTAGCCACTATAATCAGCCCAATTTTGTCTGTGCTAAACTCACTATCCCTTTCAAGTCCTCTTTCTACTGCCAACTTTGCAGCCTCTATAGCAAGGTCAGTACAGCTCTCTTCCTCGCAATAATATCTCTTCTCAATTCCTGTTCTTGTTCTAATCCATTCATCAGAGGTATCTACTATCTTAGATATATCCTCATTTGTAACCTTTCTTTTAGGCAAAGCCTTGCCGGTTGATACAAACGTAAGTACTCCCAAGTTTTACCTCCGTTAAGCCTTTACGGCTCTCTTTTCCTTGTCTATTTCCCTGAACTTCTTATATCTGTTCTTTAAGAGGGTTTCTTCCTTTAGCTTAGTAAGCTCGGTAAGCTCCCTAGATATCATCTCATCCATATTTATAATGAGTTTAGAACCCTCTGTAATAATGCCATCTATGATGCCATAGTTAAGAAGCTCAGTAGCTGTAAGCTTCATAAGTGTGGCTGCTTCGTCTGCCTTCTTGCTGTCCTTCCACAGTATTGAGGCAAAGCCTTCAGGAGATAGTATGGAATAGACTGCATTTTCAAGCATAAATACCCTGTCTGCAACAGCGATTCCAAGCGCTCCTCCACTGCTGCCTTCTCCTGTTATAACGGCAATTATAGGAACTTTAAGGCTGCTCATAAGGGCGAGATTTTCGGCTATTGCATTGGCCTGACCGTTTGCCTCAGCCATAAGTCCCGGATAGGCTCCAGGTGTGTCTACTATGGTAATTACAGGTCTATTAAACTTCTCCGCCTGTTTCATAAGCCTGGCAGCCTTTCTGTAGCCCTCTGGGGAAGCCATACCAAAGTTGCAGTCTATGTTTTCTTCTGTAGAACTACCTTTTTTATGTCCTATAACCGTTACAGGAAGGCCATGGTAAAATGCTATGCCTCCAAGGATAGCACTGTCCTCACCTGTAATCCCATCTCCTTTAAGCTCTACAAAGTCATCAAACAAAGCATCAATATAGTCAGTTATCTTGAGCCTGTCCTTATCCCTGGCTAACATAACCTTTTCATAAGGAGTTTTTATCTTATCTTCCATGTCAACATTCTCTCCGTAAGAATCTGATTGTATCAAAGAGTGGATTAATCTTTAGCCGCTCTTTGCTTCTTACTATGTAGTTTTAATACTTTACTAAGCCAGCTCTTCATTTCTTTTCTCTCAACTACCGCATCAAGCCTGCCATGTTCCAGAAGGAACTCTGCTCTTTGGAAGCCCTCAGGGAGCTTTTCTCCAATAGTCTGCTCGATAACTCTAGGACCTGCAAAGCAGATAAGTGCTTTAGGCTCTGCAATAGTTATATCTCCAAGTGAAGCAAAGCTCGCACTCACTCCTCCTGTGGTAGGATTGGTAAGTACAGAGATGAAGAGTCCTCCCTTTTCCTTAAACTTATTGATAGCCACTGCAGTCTTAGCCATCTGCATAAGTGAAAATATACCCTCCTGCATCCTGGCACCGCCACTTGCACTAAATATAATAAGTGGAAGCTTCTTCTTTCCTGCATATTCCGCAAGCCTTGCAATCTCTTCTCCTACCACCGTTCCCATACTTCCAAGCAAAAATCTTCCATCCAGCACACCCACAGCCGCAGTCATACCGTCAATCTTAATAATCTCAGTAACAATGGCATCACTTAACTTCGTCTTTTCCCTATTTTCAAGGAGCTTCTCCTCATAATCAGGAAAGTCTATAGGGTTTACTGATTTAAGTGGATGAAAATGCTTCTTTACCTGCTTTTCATCTGAAAGCATAGCAAGTCTCCGCTTAGGGCTAAGTGGGAAATAATAACCACAATGAGGACAAACTCCAAGGCTCTCCTTAAGCATATCCTTTAGTACCTCTGCCTTACAAGATGGGCAAGTAACTGCCTCCTTCTTAACTGTACTATTTTTCTCTCTTCTTGCCTTACTTAGGGCGTTTAGATTATCTTTTTTAATAGAAAATATCTGTGCTATTTTCATATCTGCTTTCCCTGCCTGTCATAGCCTTATTAGGCTGTTTTATTTTTCTATTATGTCTTTATTCTTTTCGTAAAAGCCCGTGTTATACTGTCCCGTAATAAAATCAGGCTGATAGGTTATCATATACATAAGCTCGCTGTTAGTCTTCACTCCATCAATAATTAGCTCCTCTAAGGCTCTCCTCAACCTCCTTATAGCCTCTAGCCTTGTGCTGCCATGTACAATGATTTTGGCAAGCATTGAGTCATAATAAGGGCTTACCTCGTAGCCTTCAAAGAGGTGGCTCTCAACCCTTACTCCGAAGCCCGCTGGAAAATGAAGACAGGTAATCTTTCCTGTAGACAGAGCATTTATTCTACATTCTATTGCACTGCCATTTAAGCTTATCTCAGACTGCTTAACAGAGAGCTTCTTTCCTGCAGCTATGTTAATCTGCTCCTTGATGATATCAATGCCCGTAACCATCTCAGTGACAGGGTGTTCCACCTGTACCCTGGTATTCATTTCTATAAAGTAAAAGTTCTTCTTATCATCTACAATGAACTCAACAGTTCCCACACTGTAGTAACCTGCCGCCTTGGCAGCCTTTACTGCTACCTCTCCCATCTTGTGCCTAAGCTTATCGTTTAAGCACCAGGCAGGAGATTCTTCAAGCATCTTCTGGTTATTTTTCTGTATGGAACATTCTCTTTCGCCCAGGTGAACAACATTACCCTTCTTATCTGCCATTATCTGAATCTCAACATGGTGAGGATTTAGTACCAGCTTTTCCAGATAAATGCTGTCATTACCAAAGGCAGCCTTGGCTTCCGCTTTGGCAGCAGAATAAGCACTAATTAGCTCTTCTTTCGAGTAGGCTCTTCTCATACCTTTGCCGCCACCACCTGCGCTAGCCTTTATAAGTACAGGATAGCCTATTTCTTCTGCCATTCTTACAGCCTCTTCTTCGCTGTAGATAAGCTCCTTAGAGCCCGGTACTACAGGTACTTTTTCAGCCATCATAAGCTTCCTTGCTGCCTGCTTGTCTCCCATTTTCTCAATGATTTCTGCCGAAGGACCTATGAAGGTAATACCGTTATTCTCACATTTCCTTGCAAATTCAGCATTCTCAGAAAGAAAGCCATAGCCCGGGTGAAGTGCATCACATTCGGTTTTTAATGCCACCTCAATGAGGATGTCTCCGTTTAAGTAGCTCTCCTTAGCACTTGCAGGACCGATACATACAGCCTTGCCGGCAAGCATGACCGGCAAAGACTCTTTATCTGCTTCAGAGTAAACCACAACACTTTCAATGTTTAGCTCTCTAAGGCATCTTATTATACGTACTGCTATCTCGCCTCTATTGGCAATCAGCACTCTTTTAAACATCAGTTTCCTCCAACACAAACAGCACCTGGTTATATTCTGCCATTTTACCGTCTTCTGCCCTGATTTCTACAATCTTACCAGAAAATGGTGAGGCAAGCTCATTCATTATCTTCATGGCTTCAATGATTCCTAGTATGTCGCCCTTTTTCACCACATCACCAACTGCCACATAAGGCTTAGCCTCAGGGGAAGCAGAGCGGTAAAATGTACCTACGAACGGAGCTTTAATCTCTTTATGGTTAGGATTAGAGTCTTCACTTCTAAGAGTTTCACCTACTCCGTTAGGCTCTGCAGTTCTTGATACTTCCCTCACTAAAGGTCTCTCTATTACAGCTTCAACTTCTATGGCCTTCTTAAGTTCAAGGTTATCTCCACCAAGGCTTAGCTTAAGTTCACTTAGAGATGACTTTTCAAATCTGTCCCATACTTCATAAATATCTTTAATATCCATAAATCATCCTTAGTTTGCATTGTCAATAAAGTTTACTATATCCTCTACAGTCTTGAATGAAGCAAGCTTGTCTTCATCAATTGTCAAACCAAACTCCTCTTCAAGAGCCATCCCAAGCTCAACTGCATCAAGTGAGTCAAGTCCAAGATCGCTCTCAAGGTTTGAATCTAATTTAATCTTGTTTTCATCGATGTTTACAGCATTTACAATTACTTCTTTAACTTTTTCAAAATTCATTTTCTTTACCTCGCTTAATTTAGTTAAATTTATTTAGATAAATTTATCGAATATTTTTATAACATTCTTTGGAATGAATGTCAAGGAAAAAAATTTTGAACAGAATATGAACAAAAAAAGTAGTGGATCATTTTTTCTTGTTGCTTTTCTAACTAGATACTTGAATAAAATTCAAATAAAATAAGAGAATCATAACAAATTAAGTATAATATGACGAAAATGGCACATAAAAATACCCAGAGGTTTTCTCTGGGCATTTTTATGTGCTATTATTGGAACAATTCCGAGTGTGATCCAATCCTATAAATCATCAAGACCAGTACATCTCCATAAATCTCATAAACCAACAACCAATCCGGCTCAATATGACATTCACGAGCACCTTTATAGTTTCCTGTCAAAGCATGATCTCTGTATTTTATATCTAGCGTACCTCCGTCCGCCAGAATGTTAATTATCTCAAACAGCTTATCTAGATTCTTATGTTGTTTTTTCGCAAGTTTTAAATCTTTTTTAAACTGGTTGGTAAACTGTACCTCATATTTCATACTTCAAGCGCCGCCTTAAGTTCTTCCATGCTGGAATATCTAGGTGCCGCCTGATCAGCCATAAGTTTTCTTCCCTCTTCGATTGCAGCCGCTGTAGAATCATTGGGTACATCCAGCTTAAGTTCAAAAGGAATTCCATGCTCGCGAATAGCTGTTCTTAAGAACATATTGACAGCAGTAGTCATGTTTATCCCGAGTTCATTAAAAATACTTTCTGCCTGATCTTTGATTGCTTTTTCCGTTCTGATATTCAAATTTGTAGTTGCCATACTAAACACCTCCATTAATGTATATTATAGTATGGTTTCGGTTGTTGTCAATACATTGTCATTATATTGTCCTTTTTTATCTCTTCAGCATCAAACCCCATCTCCTATAAGTTCTTCATTTCTGAATATAACCTTAATTACTATCGTTGCCTTGTTACTTTGTCGATTGGCTCACTCGTAAACCCCAATCCCCAGCTCCTTTAGCGCCTCAGCCTGTTTTCTTTTATGCTCAGGATTACCGTATAAAATCGAACTATAGATTTCACTTTGTGGCCAATCATCATAAGATCTGTCTAAGAAACCCGGAACATTTTCATACATAGGTAAGATGTTTGAGATAAGACCTTTCTTTAAGCAGTCAATATACTCTTCCTTGCTTAGGATTTCCGTATTTCCATTTTCATCAAATGAATTACACCTATTAAGTGTCCCTTCAATATCCCAAGGCGTAAATGCCACTAAATGCGGCGGTCTTCTCCACCTCTTAGTATCTTCCTTATCAGGTGATGGTATAACTTTTTCCCAAAAGCCCCTCTTTATGGCAAAAGAACCTGTTGATATATAAAGCCTGTACCCTGTATGCTCAAAGGTTTCCTCACATATCTCTCCGTCAATAGGCTCAAACACTCCGTAAACATCACCGGTCAACAGCCTTACATAATAGGTTCTATCTTTTCCGTCTATTTTGTAGATTGCACCGACTTCATATCTTGCCATTCTCTTCCCCTTTTATAATCAGACAGCAAAAACATAGACACCATTTTATACAGTATTGCTGCCACACATTCCTAACAACCTTCTTTGATTATGATTATTCAACATAATCTGCCTTTTTATATTTTGGTGAAACAAAGCCCAGTGTGCCAATCTGAGGTATGTTCCATTCATTAGGCAGATAGATGCTGCAAGAGACCTCATCTCCCTTAGGATTTTTCGCTTTGAACTCATACCTCAGCAGTTCTTCATTCCCACTTATTCTCTCTATGTCAGATATATGGCTTTCCTTAAAAACCAGATTGAACTCATTCCATATAGCTTCAACATCTTCCACCGTTAATTGAACTTTTAAGTGGTACTTCACTCCCACCTTGCACCTTTGTTTTCTTCCGGTTTCATCCTCTTTACAGGTCTTTACACTTCCCTTTTCAAATGACCATTCTGCACCTTCTAAAGAACTCACTTTAGTACTCAGTGCATCCTTAAACTCAATCATTTTGGCTAAAATATACTTACCCGCCTCTTCAAATATCTCAAAATTCTCCATCAGCCCTTTTTAAACGAACCTCCACCTCTATATGTATTTACAACACAGGTAAATTTCTGCCCACATTTGGGGCATTCAATGATATGGTAGATAATGTCATCCACCCAGTACCCACCCCGCTTATAGCCATCTACGGGGCAGGTGCCATCTACAAGCAAAAAGCCGGATTTTTTGATTAACTCACCTATATAGGCCATAGTTTTTTCATAGTCCTTTGGAGACTTAAAGTTTGGAACTAAAGTTATCTTCTCACAAATTTCGCACATCTTACGCCTCCAATGGTGTATTCAGTTAAAATAAACTAATATATTGTAACCAAAACATTTCCATTTATTTCCAAAATCTGCTTGTAAAAATCAATCAAATCCTCGAAACATTTGTGGACTTCCTTCTTTATTCCTTCAAAATCAAGATCCTTCTCCCAGATATCAGGATAAAGCTCGGCCTTTTTACAGGATTCCATATCGAGATTATGTAGCGCTCCCACTATATCAAAGCTCTCTAAGGCAGAAAGAATGTCTTCCACCCTTTCTTTTTCTGTATAAGCGGTAAATTCGGATATTTCTTCAAGTGAAGCCACACCTACAACTGCCTCGCTTAAAGGATCATCCCAAATAGGCTCTTGTCCGCTTACACCGGTTAATACGAAATGAAGTATATCCCACATTTTATCAATATCAAGCAAAATCTCTGCTTCTTCATTCCACTCTTCAACATCTTCAAGCAGCTCATCTTCTTCACCATCAAAGTTCTTCATTGCCTTTAAGTTCTCATCGCTTAAATACTGATAGTTTGCTATTAATCCCATTTATTTTTCCTCCTTAATATAAGTTTAGTACTTGTTTACAATCCCCTTAACCACATCCTCGAACTCATAAAACAAATCAATATACTTTCCCACAATCATCTCGCAATGCGCCTTTACAACTGCACCATCATAGTCGTGAGTAAGCTCATTCCTTACTTTAAGCATTTCCATCCAGTCACCATCATCAATGAGATTTGCCTTAAATGCCTCTCTAAGCACATCTTTCGGAGAGCCTGTCACAAATCCGATAATAGCATAGTGCTGAATAAGGATATCTTTCATCACTTTCCAAGCCAAATCAAAAGTAATCGCAAACTTTGCTCCGGTTCCACTCATTACGAAAGAATCAGAAAAGTCTCTTTCTCTCGCTTCAGCCAAGGCTTTTAGCGAATTGCAAAAAGACTCATACCTTCTACTAAATTTCTCGTCCATATTGTCTTATATCCTCCAGTAAAAGCTCGTTTGTACAGTTATCCATATTTACTATATCCACGCTATAAAGTGTAGGTAATTCTTCTATCTTTTGTATAAGTAAATCAACCTCTTTAACCCCTGATACTGCTATATCTATATCACTTCTTTCAAGTGCAATTCCCTTTGCCCTTGAGCCAAATAAAAGAACTTTCTTTGCACCGAAGTCTCTACAGAGTTTTGCAGTTTTTTCTATTACTTCTTCTACTTTCAAATTATCACCTTTCTGCCAAATAATGCTAGCCTTCCCTGATAAATAATTCTAAGCCAACAAATCCACTACCTTAATCTTTCGATAAATTCTTTGTCAATTTCATCTACAGTCATATCCGTATGTGCTCGTATATCCCTATTATATGCATTAGTTAATATCCAGGCAGCATACGTCTTAAATTCTTCTGCAGTTTTTACGCTATAATCAAATGCTTTGTGAGTTCCTCCGGAGCAATCTCCCCAATCAGAGAGGTACCCTATTATTTCAAAAAATGAATCATTATAAGCTTCAAATTTTTTTGTTTCTCTAGTAGTTAAATACTGTGCAATACAGTTGTCAAAGGCATAATAGAACATCGGATTACGAAGTGGAAACGAATTTCTCTCCCTGTTGTGAAAATTTGCGTCAATTATATAAGACCTACGCACATCATCCATAGTAGGCTTTTCCATAGTTTTCACTGTAGTTTGAATATATTTATAAATTGTTTCTTTATCAAAAAAATGTCCGTTTATGGCAATCAGGGCCCCCCACATACCATCTTCATACTTAAACACCATTACTGCACCGTTTTTGTACTTACTTTCAACCGGAACAGGTGGTGCCACTCTTTTCTTAGGTTTTTTCTTAGGTACGCTGATTTTATCTAAGAACTTATTCAGATTGTCACTTCTTTTCTTTAGGAATTTATCATCAGCTCCCAATTCCCTTGCAACTTCCAAGTCTTTTCCGCTCTGTATTGCTTCATTGACTTCGTTTAACAAATCCTCCTTTAATTCGCCTACCTCCCAGAGGCAATGTGCAAGGCTAAACAAGACATCGTATCTGTCATCATCTTCCTCAGCAGGAAGCAATTCATTTTTTATATCTTCAGGTTCCTCACCGGCATTAAAACGCTCAAAAAACTCATCCTTAATATCACAGGATGTGTCATTTCCAAATATGGCAGCACTCCAAGTTCCCATTGTCCCCTCCCAAAAACTTTGTTAAGTTCTACTTATAATTTTATACACTAATTAATATGTCGTCAACTCCCTAATAATCATTATATCACATATATTATTATATTTAAAGAAAACAGTAAGCCTTTTATTTACTTTGTCGCTGACATTTTAAGTTCACTTAAGTATATAGCTTATAAGTCTCTTTTTAATAGTTCTTTTCTACTTTTCTAATTTTTATGTTTTTACTATAGAACTTTGGTTTGATTAGTGGTATTATCATAACAAAAGACAGTTATTACAGTTAAAATCAAAAAGGGGAATATATGGATAACAGTGAAGCTGACAGGCTTTGGGATATTATATCTACACAATTCATTCCATCATGGGATGATATTGAGGAAGTTGAACCTGATGAATGGGATTTGCAAATGTTGAAGGATATTGAAAACGATCCTGATTGCAAAACTTTTGAATAGTTATTGATTAACAACATTTTGAACTCGTGCAAAACATTTTTCATTTTCGTGAAAAACCCTCGCAAAACATTTCTCATTTTCGTGAAAAACCTGCGTAAAACATTTGCTAATTTCGTGAAAATGGCAGTAAACCTTTTTACGGGTTTACTGCCTTTAGCTTGTTCTATTCCAACGAATCAAAGTCAAAGGCTGCCGCCTTGGTATAGTTGGTTACCTTTGCCTCAAAGAAGTCTGTCTTTGTGGCATTTAAGTTAGAGAAGCTCTCTATCCAACCCATTGGGTTCTCCTCAATCTCAGGGAACCACACAGGAAGTCCAATTGCTTTTAGTCTTAGGTTAGAAAGGTACTTGATATATCTCTCTATCAGCTCATTATTTATACCCAAAATCTCATTGTTGGTTACATACTGTCCCCATTCTATCTCATTTAATGTACCTACCTTCACCATCTCCCTAAGCTCTTCCTTAAGTTCATCAGTGAAAATCTCAGGATTTTCCTTCATTAGCTCTCTTATTATATTCTGGAAGAGTACGAGGTGAGTAATCTCATCCCTGTTTATATACTTGAAAATGGTACTTGTAGCCGTCATCTTTCCCTGTCTTGCAAGGGTGTAGAAAAAGCTGAAACCACTGTAAAAATAAATACCCTCAAGAATATAGTTCGCCATCACCGAACGCACAAAGTTCTCTGTACTTGGATCATCTGAAAATCTCTGGTACATATCAGCAATGAATTTGTTTCTGCTAAATAAAATCGGATCTTCACGCCATTCATCATATATCTTATCCCTTGTTACAGGATTGGTAACAGTATCAAGGATGTAAGAATAACTCTGAGCATGGATTTCCTCCTGAAACGCCTGAATATTAAGCAAGGAGGACACCTCTGCAGCTGTTACATATCTTGCAAGGTGAGGCAGGTTCTCACACTGAATTGAATCAAGAAAATTAAGGAAAGAAATAATCTTGTCAAAGGCCTTTCTCTCTCCCGCAGTCAGATAAGAAAACTGCTTAACATCCTCACCGAGCGAGATTTCCTCAGGTATCCAGAAATTGTTGAGCATGGTACGGTACATTACATTTGCCCAGTCATATTTTATACGGTTCCACTCTCTGAGGTTGGTGGTATTTCCATTTAGAATGCCCTCAGTACCTCGCTTACCCAGTTCATTAAATATCTTTTTCTTTTCCATATAGTCTCCATTCCACAGGCACCTTCAAGTGGCAATATTGCAGGTGAATAAGTTTCACACTATCAGCTTGAACAGCTTGTGCACTCATCCATTTCAAGCGACCTGTTTCTTACATAGTAAATTGTCTTGATGCCTGACTTAAAAGATTCCACATACAAATCAAGTATATCCTTTGCCTTAACATCAGGCGTGATGTAGAGGTTGAAGGACTGAGCCTGATCAATATGCCTCTGTCTGGCTGCACAGGCTTTTATAGACCATAATTGGTTTATATAATGTGCCTCTTTATAATACCAGAACGTCTCATCATTTAGCTCAGGTGCTGTCTTAGGTGTGAAGCTTCCCTTCTTCTCTTCAACAAAGAACTTCTTAAATATAGGATCGATTCCTGCGGTAGTTCCCGCTATATTGGATGTACTTCCTGTTGGGGCTACTGCCATAAGATAGCCGTTTCTAAGTCCATATTTCATTACATCCTTCTTTAACTCCTGCCATCTCTCACTTACATAGCCTCTTTCGTCAAAATACTCTCCTGTCTGCCATTTGGAGCCTTCAAACTCTGCATAGGCTCCCTTCTCCCTCGCAAGCTCCATAGACGCCTTTATCGCATTGTAGGCTATTTCTTCAAAGAGCCTGTCCGCTTCTTCTATGTGCTTTTCATTTTCCCAAGCTATGGCATTTTTAGCCAGATAATGATGGTATCCGCTCACACCAAGCCCTATAGCACGGTATTTAAGCGAGGTAACCTCAGCATCGGACACAGGGAACATATTTAGGGTAATTACATTGTCAAGCATTCTTATCTGAAGAGGTACATTTTCTTTAAGTTCATCAAAAGCTACATTGCCAAGGTTGATTGAATTGAGGTTACAGGTCACCATATCTCCTGATTCCACTGTTGTAACTATCTTTGACTTTCCATTTTCAGATACGATTTCTTCCGAAACAAACTTGGTTTCACTCATATTCTGAGCTATCTCGTGGCAGAGGTTGGAGCCGTATATCATACCTGCGTGACTGTTTGGATTGGCTCTATTCACCGTATCTCTAAAGAAGATGAAAGGTGTGCCGGTTTCCACTGCACTCTTCATTATCTTCTTCATTATGTCAAGAGCAGGAACTGTAATCTTTGCAAGCCTGCTATCATTTTCACAAAGCTTATATCTCTCAGAGAATTCCTTGTGTTTCTCATCCTTATCGTAATAGTCCTCAAGCGAGAATCCCATCAGCTTTTCAACTTCGTGAGGATCAAAAAGGCTGAAATCCTGCCTGTTTATCAGTCTTTCCATAAAGATATCAGGTATGCTTATGGCAGGAAAGATATCATGAGCCTTTCTTCTGTCATCACCGTTATTGGTTCTTAGGTCAATGAATTCATACAAGTCCTTATGCCAGATGTCAAGAGTGATGGAAGCACCGCCCTTTCTTCTTCCAAGCTGGTCTACTGCAACTGCTGTATCATTGTAAAGCCTCACCCAAGGAATGACTCCTCCTGAAGCATTGCTAAAGCCTCTTATATCACTTCCAAGGCTTCTGACCTTGCCAAGGTAAATGCCAAGAGCACCTCCGTGTTTAGATACTTTGGAAAACTTTGAATTGACATCGTAAATTGACCAAAGATTGTCTGAAACAGTGCTTATAAAACAGCTTGAAAGCTGGTTAAATGTTGTACCTGCATTGGCAAGAGTAGGTGTGGCAACAGTCATCTTAAGCTTACTAAGTAAGTCATAGAAAGCCTTGGCATAATGCACCTTATCCTCTTCCACACTTGCAAGGTGCATGGCAATAGCCATAAATCTCTCCTGAGGAAGCTCTAAAACTTCTCCATCCATTCCCTGCACCAGGTAGCGGTCTGCAAGGAGCTTCACTCCCTCATAATTGAAAAGGAAGTCTCTGTCAGGATCTATGTAGTCAGCCAGTTCTTTCCTTTGTGCTTTACTATACTTAGAAACAAAATCCTCAGTATATATCCCTCTTTCAACAAGCATTTCTACAAGCTCGTTAAAGTCACCATAGCCAAAGGTCTTGTAGTTACGGCTAATCTTAGCTTCTTTGTAAAGGTCAAACAAAAACAGCCTGGCTGCCACATACTGCCACTTGCTGTTCATCCTGTTTAGACCTCCACCATTTTCACTCTCGTCATTAACAATGACTTTCTCGATAGCAGAACGAATGAGCACCTGCTGAATTTCTTTGGTGCTCATTCCATTTTTAAACTGAATCTTGGAGTCCATTTCAAGTTCCATAGGATCGCAGCCATCCAGTCCTTCACAGGCAAGGGCTACCATCTTCTTTGTCTTTTCAACGCAAAGATTCTCATATTTACCATTACGCTTCTTTATCAAAATGTCCATATATATTGTGCTTCCTTTTCTTTTTTAGTACTACATTTTGATATTATAGCCTATGTAAATGGTTTTGTAAACCTGTTAAATAATAAAAAATCCTCTGCCTGTTATATGTATAATTTTACAAAATTATATTGTAAGCAATATTACATATAAAGACAGAGGAAAGACTTCATTCATTTATAAAAATTGATTAAATGATTCTTATTTATTTCTATAATGTGTACCACATTGCATTATTTCCAAATTTGTACCGTCTATACGAAATACAATTCTATTCTTTTCATCAATACGCACACTCCAGTAACCTGCTAAATTTCCACTAAGTGGCTCAGGCTTTCCTATACATTGATATCCATTTCTATCAATATCGTTTAATAGCTTATTAATTCTCTTTAATGTTTTCTTGTCCTGTGTCTGCCAATAAACATAGTCTTCCCAAGCCTCATCCTGCCACAGTTTCTTCATCAATCTACCTCTATCAATTCATGCTCTTTTAGGGTACTTTCACCTGAACGAACAGAATTTATACGTCTCTCAAGCTCAGCCATATTTTCTCTGCTATAAAATGGATCCGCAGATAATTCAAACGGAATACGATTTTCTCTCGCTACCTTTTTAAGAAAAATATTAATAGCAGTTGACATACTAAGCCCTATATCATTGAATGTTTTTTCTGCATTTCGCTTAACTTCTTCATCTACACGTAAACTAATCTGTGTCATATAACCACTCCTTCCTTTAATGTCAAGCCCTAAATCATTTAATTTCAGGCTTTCATAGTATAATTATATAATACTCAAGAAATTTTAGCAAGCATTTTAATATACATGTGCTACTACAATGCAGTCTAAAATTGATTTTTCACTACAGTACTGATAAATTTCCCCTTTTGCCTGTCAATACTGGCTGTTGATAAAGTCAGTGGGCAGAGATGTATCGCCCTCTTCCTATCAGGATTAATCACAACCGGCATTGAATAAAAGACATTTTCCTTGTTTTCTAAGTCAATAACCCACTTACCACCCAGATTTTTTCTAATCGTCTCACCAACATAAACGGTAAGGTAATCAAGCATTTTCCTATCAGCAATTAAGTCATTAACTTCCTTATAATTAGCTAAAATCCAGCCTTCAAGTTCATCCAGCGACTCAATACTGTAATCAAGCTTCAAGTTCTGCTCTTTTGCAAACTCCCCTGTAAAATAATCCATCTTAAAGTCAATTAGAATAATCCAATCCTCAAAATCATCCTGCGTATATGCCATGTTAAACTCCTCTACACTATTTTTTCTACTAGACTACTTACACTATCAACAACATTATGCCACGTCAATTCACCCACATAATTGTTCTCTTTTCTGTAATTCTCCCACCAGGTATTCATAGTTTTAGAATCATATACAGTATCAATAATCTCCTTTAAATTCTGTATTTTATCTTCAGAGCAACGATATTTACAAGTTGCTTTAAATGCACTTTTGAACATTTTGAAGTCAATATTATTTTCATGCGTTTCTTATTCTTGCCTTAACAGCAGTCGCGGTTTTTATCACAAAAGCACCTCCGTATATTGTCTCACTCGTTCTTCAAGTTTCATTATTTTTGCATATTCCATAAGCTTATGTATATCTTTCTTTTTATCAGAAAAATATGTAGTAATAGCAGATTGAAAAATCTGAATGTCCATCTGTTTTCTTCTCTTTATGATATCGCAAATGCATCTTTCTTTATCATAAATTCTAACTGTATTGCCCGCAAAAGTTTTAGCATTTGTTAAACCAAGTTCTATCCACTCCGGCCTTACAGTATGAACTATAACTCCTACACCTTTTAGATGCCTACTATTATATCCCCTTACTACACTTACCACCGGATTAAACGGTTCTCTATCAGTAAGGCTGTGAAGATACAATGCTGTCTCATTTGAGAAAATAATTTTTCTATTTCTAATTTGTAAAGAATATAATTTATCTTCCCAAGCATCAGGCGCAAGATATACTCCTGAAGCCACTTTTTCCATTTCATTTTTCTTAATATACTCCATCACAGTGTATTTGGAAAAATCTTTATTTTGAACATCCACAATCCGAAGATAGCCATTCTGCTCTTCAACAATCTGAGACAAAATACTATTATAATTCATAATTTTACTCCTTTCGCTACAATTTTAATATTTTATAGCGAAAAAGTCAATTTCTTTTTTCGCTATAATTTTAATATTTTGTAGCGAAAAAGAAAAACAATAGTATAAATAAACAGTAAACCATTTGCAGATTTACTGTTTATATTATCATATACTATTTCTAAGTATCGTTCTGATATAATCCCCTTTTACCCTCTATTATTATAATTAATCAAACAGCCACTCACAATAATTTCCTTCTCTTCATCAGTCATGGCACCTAAAGACAGCTCTATCTCCTTAGTTCCGTTTTCATTTACTATCACAGCCTTCACACTGCTTTCTCCCTTTTCTATAGCAGACTTAATTCCCTTGATATAGATAAAGTCTCCTTTATGGAAAGGAATATTTTCGTCTTCATAAATAAACGGTATCATACCCCAATTCATCACATTTGAGCGGTAACGCTTGGTGGCATAGGCTTTTGCAATATTGGCAAGACCTCCCAGTACACGCTGACAGCTGGCAGCCTGCTCCCTTGCAGAACCATCCCCAGGCTTTACTGCATAGATGGCACTTCCTATCTCTGTTAGCTCTGCCTTAAAGCCCTCATCATAGGCCTGAAGTATAGCAATTGCCTCATTTAGCTTATCATCGGTAAAAGCCTTACCACCAAGTCTTTCCTCCTCCATACTCCTAACCTTCTTTGCCTCGCCCACATAGTCAGGATCCTTCCTTGATAATGTGAACTCTGCAAGCCCCAGAGGGTTTGAGCGGTAAGAACTGGTTTCACCCGAAGGAATTAGCTCATCAGTAGTAGTAACAGGATCGTGGATTTCGGATACTATCTTGATTAAGATATCATCCGCAAGCCTCTCCATCTTTGGCCAAGGTACTATATTAGGTCCATATTTAAGCTCTGCATTAAAATCAGGCCTTCCTACACCGTTAAATACCCTGTTATCATATATTTTACTGTCAAAAAAGTACTTTGGATGACTGTATTCCACATCTATCTCACAGGCAGAGGTAAGCCTGCCCTTATTTGCCGCTGTTGCAGCTATACTTCTGGCATCCATAAGGGCAACAGAGGCCATCTGTCCGCTTCCAGGCTTGCTTCCCTCCCTGCTTGGGAAGTTTCTTGTAGAATGTCTAATTGAAAATGCTCCGTTAGCTGGCACATCCCCCGCACCAAAGCAAGGTCCGCAAAAAGCAGACTTAACTAGGGCTCCTGTTTCCATAAGTGTGGCTACGGTACCGTTTCTTACAAGCTCTATATATACAGGCTGGCTTGCAGGATAGAGACTAAGTGAGAACTCATCATTTCCTATGTATTTTCCCTTGAGGATGTCCGCAGCCGCACATAGGTTCTCAAAGCCACCGCCTGCACAGCCTGCTATTATTCCCTGGTCTACCTGAATCCTGCCATTCTTAATCTTGTCAGTTAGCTTAAAGTTGATATCTTTTCCAAAGCTTACCTTCGCCTTTTCTTCAACCTCGTGCAAGATATCCTCAGGATTCTTGTTTACCTCGTCTACCAGGTAGGTATTGCTTGGATGGAAAGGCATGGCTATCATAGGCCTTATCTTACTGAGGTCAACCTCAATCAGTCCGTCATAATAAGCAGGTGCACTAAGGCTAAGCTCCTTATAGTCATTAGGGCGGTTATGAATCTCATAAAACTCCTTCACCCTCTCATCTGTTTCCCAGATTGATGAAAGGCAGGTAGTCTCGGTTGTCATAACATCTATGCCTATTCTATAGTCTACGCTAAGCTTCTTTATACCATCACCTATGAATTCCATTATCTTATTATTTACATAGCCCCTGTCAAATACTTCACCAATGATGGCTAGGGCTATGTCCTGAGGTCCTACACCCTTTACAGGCTCGCCTGTAAGCCTTACTGCTACTACCTCCGGACAGGCTACATCATAGGTCTGTCCTAAAAGCTGTTTTACAAGCTCAGGGCCTCCCTCTCCTATTGCCATGGTTCCAAGTGCACCGTATCTGGTGTGGCTGTCTGAGCCAAGTATCATCCTGCCACCGCCAGCAAGCACCTCCCTTGCAAACTGATGAATGACAGCAAGATTAGGTGGTACATACATACCTCCAAACTTCTTGGCTGACGAAAGCCCGAATAAATGGTCATCTTCATTTATGGTACCGCCTACCGCACAAAGTGAGTTGTGACAGTTGGTAAGGGCATAAGGCACAGGAAACTTCTTTATCCCTGAGGCTATAGCTGTCTGTACTATGCCTACAAAGGTTATATCGTGGGAGGCAAGGCAGTCAAACTTAAGCTTAAGATTCTCCATATCCTCTGATTTATTGTGAGCACGCAGTATGCCATAGGCTAGAGTATTTTTCTTCGCCTCTTCCTTAGTTATGCTTACTCCCAGCTTACCAAGTCTTTCTTCTATGTCTGCTCCGTCTTCAAGGACTTTACCATTTACTATATATGCTCCATTTTCTGCTAATCTTATCATATATTCTCCATTCTGCCGGCTAAATTTACCAATTTTTCCTATAATAAAGCATTTTAAAATAATTATCAAGTATACCTCTTGTCATAATAGTAAATCTGTAATAGAATTAAGCAGATGATACTAATATACTAACCAGGAGGTAACTATGAGGCATCTTATAAGTCCACTTGATTTTTCAGTAGATGAGACTAATTATATTTTGACACTTGCAGGTGACATATACAGAAACCCTGAAAAGTACAAGGATATCTGTCATGGTAAAAAATTAGCTACTTTGTTTTATGAGCCGAGTACACGAACCCGCCTTTCATTTGAAGCTGCAATGCTTAATCTGGGCGGTAGTGTTCTCGGTTTTTCTGAGAGTTCCTCAAGTTCAGCTGCCAAGGGAGAAACTGTAGCAGATACCATTAGGGTAATCTCCGCTTACGCTGATATCTGCGCTATGCGCCATCCCAAGGAAGGAGCACCTCAGGTGGCTTCGATGTATTCTTCTATCCCGGTTATAAATGCAGGTGACGGTGGACACAACCACCCTACCCAGACATTTACCGATATTCTCACCATCAAAGAGCTTCGTGGGAACATAGGCAATATGACAGTTGGACTCTGTGGCGACCTTAAGTTTGGAAGAACGGTGCATTCACTTATTCAAGAGCTTGTAAGATATCCTGATATTAAGTTTGTTCTTATTTCTCCTGAGGAATTAAAGCTTCCTGAGTATGTAAAGACCGAGATACTGGATGCAAATAATGCTCCTTACGTGGAGACTGCCTCCCTTGAAAAAGCCCTGCCTGAGCTTGATGTACTATATATGACCAGGGTACAGAGAGAACGTTTCTTCAACGAGGAGGACTATATAAGGCTTAAAGATACCTACATCTTAGACAAGGCTAAACTAAAAGGTGCTAAGTCTGACCTTATGATACTTCATCCTCTTCCAAGGGTTAATGAGATATCTACCGATATAGACGATGATCCTAGGGCAACTTATTTTAAGCAGGCAAAATACGGTGTTTATGTAAGAATGGCTTTGATACTACGTTTACTGGAATTGGCATAGGAGGTAATTTATGTTAAATATTAGCGGTATTAATTCAGGTTATGTGATAGACCACATACCTGCCGGACTGTCAATGTCCATATACAGATATCTGAATCTTGGTAAATATGATAATCAGATAGCCATTATTAAAAATGCAAAGAGCTCCAAGATGGGAAAGAAGGATATAATTAAGATAGAGGGTATACCCGGTGAGCTTAATCTTGAGCTACTATCCATCTTTGGCGACAGCATTACAGTAAATGTCATAATGGACGGTGTTATCAAGGATAAGATTCATCCTAGCCTTCCTGAAACAGTAAACGATATATTTGCCTGCAAGAATCCACGTTGTATAACCTCTGTGGAGCGTGGACTTAAGCATGTATTCAAGCTTACCGATAAGGAGCACATCACTTACCGCTGTGTATACTGTGAACAGGCTTACAATATGAATAAACAGTAGGGGGATTATGGAAGAAAACAAAGAAAAAGAAACTAAAATCAAGAAAGTAAAGCGGTTACTTGCCCTCATTGGAGTTGTCATACTTCTAGGACTGTATGGAATCACTCTTATTACCTCCTTTATGGCAAGTCCCGCAGCCAATGCCTTATTTATTGCGAGCCTTGTATGTACCGGCTTCATACCTGTTGCCATTTACATATTTATCTGGTTGCTAAAGTTTAGATAAAGGTATGTATATTGTTTAAAATCCTATACACTTTTAACAAAGTTTATTTTAATCTTGTTTTCCACAATTAAATAGTGTATAATCTAATTTACATGGAGGAAGTAAAGTACTCTAAGAACTATGATCTAAGTGTCAAATGTTTTTGACACTCATATCAAACAACAATATTAATAAAGGAGAAAAATTATGAAAAAATATGTATGTGACGTATGTGGATGGGAATATGATGAAGAGGCTGGATGTCCAGAGATGGGAATAGCTCCTGGAACAAAGTTTGAGGATCTTCCGGACGACTTCGAATGTCCTGAGTGCGGAGTAGGCAAGGATATGTTTACTGAGCAGTAATTAAGACAAAAAATGCTGTCACCTTCAAATCGAATGTGACAGCATTTTTATTGTTTAATAAATTCTATATTTACCAGGTTTACTGTAATTACCGTATATCTTCTTTCCTCCAACCTTTACAAAGGCACGGACCTTCACATAGTAAGTTTTTCCTGCCTGAGCCTTGTTTATCATAAACTTGGTCTTTTTCGGAGAATTAGAAATCATTTTCTTTGCGTGACGGAATTTTTTATTTTTAGCAAATACCACTTCATATCCGCTCACACTATCATTCTTACTTACCTGAAGCTTTAGCTTGCCACGCTTTGAAGCTTTGTTGTAAGAGCTGCTTGAAGCATACACGTATACATTCTTTGGTACAACAGTTACCTTCTTTGACTTTATTATCCTGCCATCCGGAGTAGAAACTGTTATCTTCGCAGTACCGTACTTGTTGGCTTTACAGTACTTTTCATAATCGTACTCAAATACTCCACCGTTCTTATCATTACCAAGACTTAACACATTGCTGTCAACCTTGATTTTTACTACATCACTTGCACTTGATGGGAGAGTCCTTATATTAAGCCTTACATGCTCTCCTATTTTGATGGTTTTTGGAACTCTAGATAAGGATATGCCAGTCACAGGTTCCAAATCAAAGAAGGAAACCTCATAGGAAATAGGCTCGCTTAGCCCCGTAATCTTAACGCCAAACCTCTCTCCATTTGCATACCTTTTTATTCCGTCAGGTCTGAATATAATACAGCCGCTCAAACCATAGTTTACATTATTTACGTTAAAATATCCGTCAGAATAAGCTTTGCTAAATTGCCAGGTTTTGTTATCTCTATACCTTGTAAGCTCCACCTTAACATCAGAAGGGTTAACTTCATATCCAAGTGAAATACTCCAAGGAAAATCAGAATTAATATACTCAGTAGGCATATTCATAGCAGGCCATATCACACCGTATTCGGGAGAGCTGCCAAAGGCACCGTCATGAGCATAGGTCGCTGAAAAATTGTTGTAAAATCCAAATCCTATAGACTTCATGGAAGGATTGAGTATCCAGCGTCTATGGCCAATCCTATCAATGTTAGTTGAGTCGCCGTCATTCATGTATCCTAACACAATACCTGAGTCTATATTGGTATAACCCATTGCAAGATTGCTATGAGCTGCTCCCTCTGCACCTAGTCTGTATAATACCTCCGACATACCATAAGGCTTTGATGGAGTATGTGAGAGCTTACCGTTTACAGCACTGACTACACTTGCCCCCTGTGCAAGCTTTATGTAATTCTCATTTAATACCACGTTTGAAGACAATCCCGCTATATATCTAATCTGATTGATGGTATTCAGAGCAGACTGCATAGTCTTCTTATCTAATCTTCCCAGAGAATAAGGTGCTCTTCCTATAGGCATTTCTTCAAGCTTTGCTATAGAATAAAAATCTGACGGATGCTTTTTTACAAATCTCCTTATCTCATCCACTGTTCTATAAGCTACATTTATACCCTTACTTTTATTATTATCTGCTAAAACACCATCTATACTTACATTTTTTATCTTTGAGCCATTATCCTCTGCTTTAGCAGTATATATATTATCATTTATATGTGTTACAGGCAGCGCAGATATCATAATCCCGCATACCAAGATGGCAGTTAATCTATGCTTAAATCCTTTTATCAAGACTTACTTCCTCCATTTTTTAAACAATTACCCAAACTAATAATATTTTACACTAAAAGCAACAAATTGTCATGAGAAATTTAGGTTTTTTTTTATAAAATTTTAGTTAAAACTAACTATATCGGTCTAAAAAGGCTTACCGTATCAATTCCTGTAAGCCTTTGGTTATTTTATTATTAGTATATCCTATATGTATCTGTCTTGCTATATGCTCCGTATATCTTTTTACCACCAACCTTTACGAAGGCACGAGCTTTGATATAATAAGTACGTCTTGATAATGCATTATTTATTGTAAACTTTGTCTTTTTATATGAATTTGAAATCAACTTTTTAGCATATTTGAAGTTCTTATTTGTGGAGTATAAGACCTCATAGCCGCTCACAGTCTTGTCCTTACTTACTTGCAAGCTAATCTTGCCATATTTTGTACCATATATATATCTGCTTTCTGTAGAATAAATATATACATCTGAAGGGATAACAGTTATCTTCTTTGACTTCGTTATTCTTCCATCATAAGTAGATACACTTATGGTTGTCGTGCCATATTTGTCTGCTTTAATATCGAACCCGTTGTCAGCATCATAATCATATATGCCGCTGTTCTTACCTTTACCTAGGCTTAAAATCTTGCCATCTACCGTAACTCTAACTATTTTCTTAGCACTTTCAGGTAAAAACTTGATACCTAGGTCTAAATTCTCACCTAGTCGGATAATACTCGGCGTTTTATCAAGTGAAAGTCCGGTAATAGGCACCAAGTCAAAGAAAGATACCTCATACGACAGCGGTGCACTAAGCCCTGTGATATTAACTCTGAATTTCTCCCCTGCCACATATTTTTCGATTCCATCAGGCCTGAAAATGATACATCCCTGCTTACCATATCCGCCATTATCTACATTAAAATAACCATCCGCAGAAGACTTGCTAAACTTCCAGGTCTTATTGTCTGAAAGCCTAATAAGTTCTACCTCTACGCTGTCACTTACTGCATAGCCCATCGATATGCTCCATGGGAAATCCTTGTTAAAATACTCTGTAGGCATATTCTGTGCAGGCCAGATTACGCCGTATTCAGGTGAATAGGCTGATGAGTCATCTAAAACATAGGCAGCGGTATAATTGTTGTAATAGCCAAAGCCTGTTGCCTTCATAGAAGGATTTAACAGCCAGCGTCTGTGTCCCAGCCTATCTATGTTTGAAGAGTCGCCATCCTCCATATAGCCATATACTAAGCTGGTGTCTATATTGTTATAGCCCATAGCTATATTGCTGTGAGATGCACCCTCTGCACCTATTTTGTATACTTCATCTGACATTCCAGCAGGCTTTTCAGGATTATGTGTAAGAACGTCATTTACAGAATTTACCACGCTTGCCCCCTGAGCCTGTTTTACGTACTCATCATTTAATACCACATCAGAAGAAAGTCCTGCTATATATCTAATCTGATTAAGTGTATTGAGTGCAGACTGCAAGGTCTTATACTTTAATCTTCCAAGCGAATACGGTGCCTTACCAAGAGGCTCTTCCTCATATTCTACAGGCGATGTAAAATCAGCAGGATGCTCCTTTACAAACTCCCTGATTTCATCTTCTGTATGATAGTCTACATTGACACCTACATTTTGCGTGTTTACACCAGAGTCATCGCTGTAATCATCATCCGTATACAGATTGGTATTACTGTTATCGTAGTATTCGTCCGCCTTGGCAAGATAAGCATTATTCCCCGTATTTACAAAAGGAAAACCCGTAATTATCACACCTGTTAATAATGCAGCTATTATCTTACTCTTACATCTTCTTCTCATATCTCCCTCCTATTTTAAACAAAAAATAACCCAAACTACTTGTATTTTACATTATTCTGATTCAGGTGTCAAAATATTTGACTACCTAATCCACAATCATAAAATACTCTCAGTAATTTGGGTTATGTTTACTTATACTTATCTAAACTTAACTGTATATACTTCAAAAGGCCTAAGCTTCAGGCTAACTGCCTTCACTTTCTTTCCATAAGCATTGACAGCCTCTTCTACCTTAAGCTCCTCTTCTTCATTTTCAAGGAGGTCACAGGTAAATGCCTTGTTAAACTCAGTATCTACCAAAAGCTTAACTGTAGTCTTTGCATTATCTCTCTCAAAAAGTCTGATTACAGTGCCTTCACCTTCCTCAGCCTTCTTGATTGTCTCTATTACAACATTCTTCTTATCCACATTTGCGAAGGAATATACATCCTCAGCCATAGCCTTCTTCACTGTCTTTAGTGGCTGGTTAAGATTGTACGCTTCATCAGAAACATTGCTATAACGCCAGCTCTCTGCGTGAGGATAGAGGGCATAGGTAAAGAAATGCTCTTCCTGGTCAGTAGTAGGATTAGGCTCAATACCGGACTTAATAAGAGTGAGTCCAAGTACACCGTCTCTTATTGAGTGCCCGTACTTGCAGTCATTAAGGAGGGCTACACCATAGTGTCCCTCTGAGAAGTCCATCCACTTCTGAGCACAGCTTTCAAACCTCGCCTCATCCCAGCTTGTGTTGGTATGTACCTTTCTTACTGCATTACCGAACTGAATCTCAAACGTAGCCTCATCTGAGTGAATATCTACAGGGAAGTGAACCTTAAGGAGATGCTGATTATCCTTCCAGTCTACATAGGTTTCGAAGTCTATTCTCCTGTTATCTGCATAGAAGTGAATCTTCTGTCTGATGAAGGAGTTGCTTATCTTTCTCTCTACAAGAAGGGTAGCTCTTACTTCACCAATTTCAATCCACTCTAACTTTTCTACAGAGAGAGCATCCCAGTACTTTTCAGTATAGAAGATATCTATATCCCAGTTATCATAGTAAATAGGCTTATCCTCATACATGCGAAGAAGATTGCCCTTTTCTCCTGCTTTAAGTACCTCTCTATCATTTTCCTTGTCAAAAATACTTGAAAAAAGAGCATTTTCATCAAGTTCAATCTTATAAAATGGAGTCTCAAGGCTCTTGTCTCCATTAAGCGTAAAAGGACTTTCAGGCTTTGCTTCTGCCTTATCAAAATACAGGGTCCTATATCCCTTTGAAGGGATATTCTCTACAAAGGCAATGGCTCCATCCTTTGTTGCCTGGACCTTTACTGCACTTCCATCCTCGTACTTAAGTCCCTCATAACTTCCTTCTGGAAGTATGGCAATATCTGAACGGTTATGTCCTGTAGTATTCCATACAGTTATACCTTCTTTATCCTCAGCAAGTGTTTCAAGTCTTGCTGAAGTCTCCTTCTCAAGTTCCTTTGCAATACGTGCATACTCTTCCTTTGTTACCTCGTATACTTCTTTGATTGAAGAACCCGGAAGTATATCATGGAACTGGTTAAGAAGGACAATCTTCCACATGTCATCAAGCTCTTTAACAGGATAAGCAATCTTCTTATCTGCAAGAACTGAGAAGAATTCAAGGTCCATAAGTCCAAGCTCTGACTTTCTGTTGCTTCGCTTATTCCTTGCCATAGAAGTATAGGTTCCTCTGTGGTACTCAAAGTAGAGCTCACCTTCCCAGGTCTCAAGCCTCTTGTTGTCCTTAACCTTTGCCTCAAGCTCTTCAAAGTATTTACCTGCGAATTCTCTTCTTACCTTAGGGATACCCTTAACTCCCTTTTCCATTCTTCTAGCGGTTTCAAGCATTTCTCTGGTAGGACCGCCGCCACCATCACCAAAACCGTATGAGATAAGGATGTCGTTATTAATACGCTTGTTCTGATAACGCTCCCAGCCTCCCATAAGTGCGTCAGGATGAAGCTCACCGTTGTAGGTTGTAAAGAAATTCACCACAGGCTGCCCTATGCCAAGTGTGGTTATCATATGTGTGAATATCTCTGAACCATCTATACCACGCCATATAAAGGTATCGTTAGGTATCTTGTTAAACTGGTTCCAGGCAAGCTTGGTTGTCATAAAGTACTTGATTCCGCTTCTCTTCATTATCTGAGGAAGAGAACCTGAATATCCAAATACATCTGGAAGCCAAAGTACCTTGTTGTCTACACCAAATTCATCCTTAAAGAATTTCTTTCCATGCATGAACTGCCTTACAAGTGACTCACCGGAAGTGAGATTACAGTCTGCCTCAAGCCACATACCGCCCTCAGGCTCCCACGCTCCCTCTTTAACCTTTTCTTTTATCTTCTCATAGACTTCAGGATATCTTTCTTTGAGGAATACATAGAGCTGTGGCTGACTTGACATAAACTTATACTCAGGATATTCCTCCATAAGCTTAAGTACTGTAGCAAAGCTTCTTGCAACCTTTTCTCTGGTCTGTGCAACCGTCCACCACCAAGCCACATCTATATGAGTATGTCCTATACAGGTAGCTATTACATCGCTATAGCCTGCCTTCTCCTCATATAAGGCTTTTTTAAGATACTCGCGGGCAGCCTTAATTCCATCATAAAACTCTTTTGTATAAGGAGTTCTAAGGTCTAGGAAGTTAACCGCAGTATTGAGAATTTCTTCAATATCCTGCCTGTTCTTATCATCCTCAGCCATCCTAGGGAAGGCGGCAAGCGGTACCCAAAGGTCAAAGTAAAGACCTTCCACTTCCTCATCAATCTCGATGATGGATGCAATGAAGAGGAACTCATCGTGAAGAATTCCGCTATATGCCTGTATATCAAAGTTAATCTCATCCCCACTCTTAAA
Source organism: Catonella massiliensis (assembly GCF_016651435.1). NCBI lineage: Bacteria > Bacillati > Bacillota > Clostridia > Lachnospirales > Lachnospiraceae > Catonella > Catonella massiliensis. Next base: position 1,600,574 of record NZ_JAEPRJ010000001.1, read on the forward strand.
GTTCTCTCCAAGGAAAAGGAGTCTGTGGTTCATGTCCATTCCCTGTACTATTTTATTGTTGATAAATACAAGGAACTGTGGGTTCTTAGCATCATCCCATTCATCAATCTGTGTAGCAAGCTTTAAGAAGATTCTCTTTCCTGCCATGCTCTCAGGAACCACGAATTTCTTCTTAAACCAATAATGCTTGTCCTTGCCATACCAGTGCATATTTAAGGAATCAAACTCTGCAAAGTCAGGCCCGGCACTTTCTGCCTCCTCAGGTCTAAAAAACTGTCCTTCTTTGTACTGCCATTTATCCAGTTGAAGCTTTTGCTTCACCTTAAGCTTTTCAAGATTGTCACATATAACCTTGACACGCTTATCTAAATATCTCATAAATCCCTCCTTAAGCCTAGGTTTATAGTGCGTTCTTTTTCACGTAGTCAAGAAGTCTCTCTACAGTTGTAAATGCAAGCCCTGTGACTGTATCTGCACAGCCATAGTATATAGCAATCTTTCCACTTTCTTTATCATGTAAGGCAGCACAAGGGAATACAACGTTTGGAACATCTCCCATACATTCATACTGCTCCCAAGGAGCCATAATATAATTCTTGCTGCGGGCAATCACCTTCCAAGGCTCATCCATGTCAAGGAGTGCCGCTCCCATACGATATACAAAGCCGTTACAGGTGTTAATTACACCATGGTAAATCATAAGCCAGCCTTCAGCTGTCTCGATAGGAATAGGACCAGGTCCTATCTTAGTTGACTGCCAGGCAGAAATGTCATCTTTAATTGTACCCATTACGTGTCTATGCCTGCCCCAGAACTCCATATCCTTACTCTGGCTTATAAATATATCACCAAAAGGTGTATGACCGTTATCACTTGGTCTGTTAAGCATCATATATAGACCGTTTATCTTTCTAGGGAATAAAACTCCGTTTCTGTTAAACGGAAGGAAGGCATTTTCAAGCTGTACAAACTTCTTAAAATCAAAGGTGTAAGCAACACCTATTGTAGGACCGTGATAACCGTTACACCAGGTCACATAGTATCTGTCCTCTATAAAACAAACTCTAGGATCATATCTATATTCTCTCTTAAGTATCTCTTCATCTGCGCCTTCAAACTTGATAGGCTCATCTTCTATCTCCCAATTAATTCCGTCTTTACTCTTACCAACAAAAATATCCATACTTATGGAACGGCTGTCACATCTAAATACCCCTGCAAAGCCGTCTTCAAATCTAACCACTGCACTGTTAAACACACTGTTTGAAATCTTGTTTCCATCTCTTCCTATAATCGGATTGCCCGAATATCTCCAAACCGGCTCTTTTCCTCCGGTATTATCTTCCTCCCAAGGTATCTGAGGTAATTTATTCTCACTATTCATCTTCATTCTCCTGATATTCTAATCTTGAAAAGAGTTTTTTCCGTCAATCGTCACATTACGGACAAATTCGGGAAAAAACTCTTCTATTTTCATAAAACAGTGTCTAATTTTGTCTTATGTTTATCTGTAATTTAATTATTTTGCAGCGTTAATCTGCTCCTGAGCCTTCTTCTGCATATCGTCAAAGCCTGCTTTTCTCATCTCTTCCATCATCTGTGGAACTACCTTCTCAGGATCAGATGTACCTGTGAAAAGCTCACTCTTATACTTGTTGTATATCTCAACGCAGTTAACCATTTCATCTTCAAAATCAGTTACATCCAAGTTGATACCAAGTACAGGTGATGCGATAGCCTTAGCGTTAAGCTCCTTAACCTCATCCCACTGATTGAAGTCTACATCATCTCTCTGTGATACGATGAAGAATGAACCCTGTGTATAACCAGCCATCTTCCACTCGTCGTTGTTCTTGTGAACCTTCTTGTCAGCTGTGTATGTCCAGTCATCACCTTCAAGACCATAGAAGAATGAATCTCTTACATAAGGATCTGTGTTTACAAGCTCTAAGAACTGAAGAGCCTTGTCAGGATGCTCACAGCTAGCTGAAATACAGTTAAGAGAACCACCAACTGTTACGTTTGAAATAAGTGTATCGCCCCAAGGCACTGCTACTACTTCCTCACCCATGTTAGGACCCCATACTGTCTTAGCGGCACCGCTCCAGCCCTGCTCAATACCGAAAGGTCTGTATTTTGGCTTCTCAGCAAGTGTAGCTGCGTCAGCATTGATAAGTCCGTCCTTGTACCACTTATGAAGTAGTTTAAGCTCTTTCATAACATCTTCCTGCTCGAAGATAGGAACAAGCTTCTTAGAGCTGTCTGAGAACTTTACACCAAGTGCTGGAAGCCCCATGCTGTCATAGTTCTTTGCAAGTGAGTTAGATACACCTTCCTTATTAAGGATAAATGGTGCTGTCTTCTCGCCATTCTTAATCTTTGTTAATGGCTCTGTTAAGTCCTCAAGAGTCTTTAACTTGTCAACATCAATATTGTACTTCTCAAGTAACTTCTTTACAAAGATAAAGTAAAATGTCATTGAGCTGTCCTTATATGTAGGTACAGCATAAATCTGTCCGTTTACCTTTGTTGCATTCCAGTAGTCTTCTGGCATAGATGCAAGAAGCTTAGGTGCGTTATCCTTAAGAAGGTCTGTAATATCAAGGAATGCTCCCATCTTTACATCCTGTACATAGGTATTAGCATTGGTAAACATAATGTCATAGTCACCACCTGTATTTACAAGTGTACTTCTTCTGCTGTCCCAATCACCCCAGCTTACTACTTCAACGTCGATATTTACACCGATTTTATCAGCTAAATACTTGTTGATATTTTCCTGCCAGGCCTTGTAGTTATCAGGCTGGCCGCTGCCTACCTGTACCCACTTGAGATTTACTATCTCGCCTGTCTTTGCATCACTTGTCTTAGATGCAGAGCTTGAAGTCTTGGAGGCAGAAGCTGCCTGACTGGTTGTGCTTGTCTTAGACTGGCTTGTCTTTTCCTCAGTCTTTGCTCCACAAGCTGCAAGGTTAAAAACCATAGATGCTCCAAGAGCTAAAGCTAACAGTTTTCCCCATCTTTTTTTCATGTTAAAGTTCTCCTTTCACTTTTTACACATTTTATCTAAAAGCTTAATAGCTTAAGATTTAACCCTTAACCGCACCTATTGTAAGTCCGGTAACAAAATATCTCTGGAAGAATGGATAAGCACAAGCTATAGGAACTACTATAACTATGGCAATCGCCATTCTTACTGATTCTCTTGGCATGGTTGCCAGATATTGCTGAATACTTACACCACCATCCGGATTGCTTGCAAGGAACTGTATGTTCTTGACCATGCTGTTAAGCAAAGCCTGAAGTGATATGAGGTCCTTATTTCTTATGTAAAGAGATGATAAGAACCAATCATTCCAGTAACCAAAGCTTAAGAAAAGTCCGATTGTAGCAATTACCGGCTTTGATATAGGGAGCACTATTTTGCTAAATATACCAAGCTGAGTAGCTCCGTCTATCTTAGCCGACTCAATAACCGAGTCAGGTATTGTGGTTCTAAAGAATGTCTTACATATAATTATGTTAAAAGACGAAACTGCAAGCGGAAGTATGAGTGCCAAAAGCGTATCACTAAGGTTCAAGAGCTTGTCGTTTACAACGTAGCTTGCAGCAAGACCACCGTTGAATATCATCGGTATGAATATAACCCAGGTAAAAAAGTTCTGTAGCTTATAGCTCTGTCTTGAAAGTACATACCCCATCGAGGTAGTAAGACCGAGTCCGAGGATTGTACCTCCCATTGTTACTATCACCGATATCCAGAGTGCCTTTAATATCATAATCCTTTCTTTCCAAAGATACAGATAGGCTGCACTTGAAAGCTCTGCCGGTACAAATCTGTAGCCATACTCAGCGAGAGAAGCCTCAGATGAAATCGAAATAATAAACACGAAAATTACCGGCACTATACACATTAAGGATAAAATTATAAAAATAATATTGAAAACAATGTTTGTTCCGGACTTAATCTGGTTAAGTCCTTTACCCTTCTTTACATTTTTATTTTCCACTTTAATTCTCCTTAGTTAAATGATTGCCTGTTCTTTGTTTATCTTCTTAACCACAAAGTTTGCTGCAAGAATGGTGATACAGCAAGCTATAGACTGAGCTACAGAAGCTGCGGCAGTCTTTCCGATAGGAACATTTGACTGCAATGCATTATAAACATAGGTATCAAATGTGGATGCCACATCATGTAAGGAAGCAGGAATCTGCTGTGTTACCTGATAGAACAAACCGAAATCTGAGTAGAAAATTCTTCCCACATTCAATATGAACATCATTATAATTACTGACTTAAGGCTAGGCAGTGTAATGTACTTGGTCTGCTGCCATTTGTTTGCACCGTCAATAACCGCAGCCTCATAAAGGCTTGAGTCAATACCTGTGATGCAGGCAAGATAAACTACCATGCTGTATCCGATACTCTTCCACTGCTGCATAAATATCAGTATGAAAGGCCAGTACTTAGGCTCCGAATACCAGTTTATCTTTTCCATTCCAAAAGAGGATAAAATGTTGTTGATAAATCCCTTATCCTGGCTGAGGAAAGCATATACAAAGTAGCTTACAACTACCCAGGACATAAAGTGAGGAAGGAACATCATTGTCTGATATACTTTGGACTTAAGCCTGCTGTGAATGAGACTTATCATTATGGCCAAAGTAACAGGAATGATAATTCCAAGAATAATAAATACAATGTTATATGCTATAGTGTTTCTAAGCAAAAGCATAAAGTCATTTGAGTTAATAAAGTACTTGAAGTTCTTGAATCCAACCGATTTACTTTGAAAAAGGCTCTGCAGGAATCCTGTCCTAGGTCTTAACCTAAATTCCTTAAAAGCAATTACAATACCAAACATAGGCAGGTAACAAAAGCAGATGTACCAAATAAATGTAGGTATACCGAGCAAGGTCAATTCGGTGTCATCTCTTGTCCACTTTTTCTTTTTCTTAGGCAGAGTAGCTTCTTTTTTACTGCTCATTATTTTCCCTCCTGCTGTTTTGAAGAAGTATTAGTAAGCCCCTTCCATTTCTAATCTAAGTTACATTTTATCATATCAATTAACATTTTGCAACATTTTATTTACTAAAATGTTGCAAATAAATATTTTTGTTAACATACAATTAATAAATGATGTAAATGTTTACCAAGGCATCCTATTATTGAGTTACTTAACTGTAAAAATTATTCAGTTATTCCCCTTAATCTGTCTGCATACCAAAGCACAACCTTAGTTACCCTTCCAAGCATACTCTCCTTTGAGTCCGCTCTATAAATCTCCTTATACTTCATATACCATATTTCAAGTTCTTCCGCAAGCTCGAACTTCACTTTCTCATCTGAAGTTTCAGGCATTACAACCGCCCTTCCTACTCTATTCCAGATATCAATACCTGCAATCGCATTGTCAGCCTTATTAAACTCATTTCTTTTAGCACTATCCATAGAAAGCACTGTTTTTCTAAGCTTCCTTCTGATTTCTAACAACTCTTTAGACGCTCTGTCTACATCAGCTATTTCAGCCTTAAACCTCTCAAGTCTATCGGTTAAGGCCTTGTGGCTGTTAAAGCCTGCAGGGTTTGTCTTCTCATCAAAGTTTGCTGCATCTGCAAAGCCTTCAAATAAAAGCACAGCACTCCACCAGTCATATATCTGATTGAGAGCGGCCTTCTCCAGAAGCTCAATATAGGTTTCTGACTTGTCATCATACTCAAGGAAGGATAGGGCTTTATTTAGCTCTTCCTTTCCTACTCCTTTTTCTCCTGAATAAGCATCCAGATTCCAGGTAAATACTCCACCATATACTATTCCCGGTGTCGTAAATGAAGGATTGTTTAAATGCCCAAAATCACCCCACTCAGTATTTAATAGTCCTATGGCCTCATATTTTCTTGCATACCCGCTCATAATCTTAACATTAGAGTATGAGGTGTCAATTCTATTTATCAAAGTATTCCAACCGCAAGCACCCGGACAAAGGTAAAGGTTAGCCCCGGCCTTAGCGATAGGCTCGCAGATATCATCTTTTTGCTCAGCCATATAGCCCCAGGCCATGCATATGGTCTCTGTAGGAAGCTCCTTAATAAACTCAGGAAATTTACGTATAATATCTCCCCAGAACATAGGAATCTTTCCCTTGCTTACTACATATTCACAGAGCTTCTTTAAGAAGTCCATATACATCCTGTCGGTTCCCACCTTGTCAGCCAGCGCCTTAGACCTTCCCTTGCCGAGGTCAAACGTCTCATCCGCACATATATTAACTAGCTTTGAGCTAAATAGCGGCAGATACTCATCAAGCATTTTCTTAACAACTTCAAAAGAACGCTCATCATCTACATTTACTGTATGGTGCTGCATCTTTTCCCAGAACGAAAAAGGCTTACCTGCTGCATCTTCAAGTTCACAGATATCCTCATAGCTCTTTGTTCTAAGCAATTCATAAAGATGACCAAAGCTTGCAAGAGATGGCACGAAGTCAATGTCTCTGTCTTTACAGTACTTATCAAGCTCCATAATCTCTTCCGGAGTAAGCACACTGTCCTCCCTCCACATCTCAGAAAATCCTCTAAAAGCAAAGGACTGCTCTATGTAGAGCTGATATTGATTTAACTTATACCTTGAAAGTAAATCTATCTGCTTCTTGATAGTGTCTAACTTAAAGCTTCTACCTCTTGCCTGATCCATGTAAAATCCTCTGGCAGGTATATCAGGCTTATCCTCTATCCTAAGAGCAGGAAGTAAGGCCCCCTTGTTTCTTATAATCTGGCAGAGAGTCTGGATGCCATAACCAACACCTGCTCTGTCCCTGCCTAGAATCTCAATCTGTTCTTCTGTTATTGAAAGTACATAGCTTTGTGGAGGAAGTGCACCTACAAGTCTTAGACTGATATCACCCTTATCTGCTGTTCCTGCAGTTAGCGTGGCTTCTATGCCGGCATAACGAAGAAGCTCATCCCTTAAGACCTTTGGCAGTGCCCAGCCTGTGCTTGTCTTTAGTCCTTCACTCTCTGAAACTATTCTTATCCCGGATTCTACGAAGAACTCACCGTTTGTTTCTGTAAGTTTTTTTGGTTTTGGTAAAAAATGCATGATATATACTCCTTAATAAATATATTTTTGTTTTAAAAGTATTTAAACATACTTCAACTAATTGAATAGTAATATGTATTTAAAAATATTTCAAGATGTTTTGTAAATTAATTGAGTTTTGTATTGACATGAGTACTTTAATTTTATTATACTTAACATAAGTTAACAAAGCAATTAACATTGTATATATATAATTGTTGTATACTTTAAAATGTTTTGCTATCCAAATTAATTTTTGTATTACTTAGCTAAACAGCTATACAGCGGGGGAGGCGGATTGACAAATGAGTAAAGTTACTATGCAGGATATTGCCGATGCACTTGGAGTATCAAGGGTGAGCGTTTGGAAGGTGTTTAACGATCAGCCCGGTGTCTCAAGCACTTTAAAACACAGCATATTGGACATGGCTTCAAAGCTTGGCTACAATAGCCTTTCTGCAATCACTGTCTCTAACAAGGATATGAATAACTTTAAGAATGTGTCGCTTGTAGTGTCAAGGCCTGATTCTGCTGTCTTTTGGATAGATATTATACACAGTATGGCAAAGGAACTTGCCCTGCACAATGTTAACTTACTGTACACATACATACAAAGTTCATACGATAACAATTTTCAGATACCTGATATACTTACAGGTGACAATGTAGGCGGAATTGTAGTTATGAACCTTTATGACAGACATATTATCAAGAGGTTAATAAAGCTTCCAACCCCTAAGGTTTTTCTTGATACCGTGCCTTCAATAACCGAGAAGATGCTTGCCTGTGACCTTATGTTAATAGAGGGAAGAAGTGCTATCAGTGCTATAATAGATGATATAGTGAAGAAAGGCTGTTCAAGGCTTGGCTTTATAGGAGACTTAAATTATGCAAGAACCAATCTGGAGCGTTATCAAGGCTTTGTGGACGGTCTTGCACTGCACAATATACCTCTTGACCCTACCACATGTTATACCGATTCGATAGGAATATCCAGTTACCAGAGTAAAATATTTGAGTTTTTGGATTCGATAAAGGAGATGCCGGATGCCTTTATCTGTGTGAGTGACTATGTGGCACAGTTTGTTGCCATGTATATCTCAGAACACCCTAAGCGCTTTAATAAGCCTATACTCCTTACCGGTTTTGACGGAAGCAAGGAGTATGTCAATGTTGCAGATAAGATTACAACAGCCAGTGTAAATACGAGACAACTTGGCAGAAGGCTTGCTTTACAGGTACTTTACAGAATGGAGCATCCTGCCGCACCTTATGAAACAGTTTACATACATCCTGAAATATCCTACTTTAGTTCTATTTTTCCTAATTAGATGAACTATCTGGAAAAGGGCTATACAGCATATCCACTGTATAGCCCTTTAGTTAGCTTATATTTAACTCCATCTGGATGCAAAAGCTTTTACTCTCTCTTCTATCTTTTCTTTCTGTTCTTCAAGGTCTATGTTGAATACTTTCATAAACTGCATCACATAGTCTACAAAGATGATGAGTAGTATGGCTCCTATAATAAAAACTCCCATCTCTCTGTGAACACGGTCAACAAGTCCATATACTGCACTTTGTAAAAAATACACTATACCAAGGGCGTAAAATCCCCAGGCAATCGTACTTTCAAGGCAGATAATCCCTTTATAATTAAATGGTTTATCATTATAATCCCACCAAAGTGCACCAAGGTATCTTATCATAAGCACTCCGACTATATACTCAAAGAGAGTAGCGGAGATAGCACCTACTATATAGATACCGAGGTAATTCCCCTTAAGAGGGCTTAAAATGATGTAGCCTACCATTGCTCCTACCCCGTAAATAGGGCAGAATGGACCTCTTCCAAAGCCTCTATTGGTTATCTTCCTATTACAAAAAGACATATATATTGACTCAACCAGCCAGCCTAACATGCTGTAGATAATAAATGCACCAACCAGATGGTAAAGGTCAGTATCAAATATTTCTCTCTCCCACATTTGCGAACATTCACCCTTTCGTTATAATAACTTTTCAAGCTCATCCTTAAAGGTATTTACATCCTTAAATTCTCTGTATACAGATGCGAACCTCACGTAAGCAACCTGATCAAGAGCTTTAAGTCTCTCCATAACTATTTCACCTATTTCAGAACTTGAAATCTCCTTAACGCCTTTATTAAAGATGGCGTTTTCTATATCTTCCACGCAAGCAGTAATATCTTCAACAGGCACAGGCCTCTTGTGACAGGATCTAAATACTCCTGACTCTATCTTTGACCTGTCATAGGTCTCCCTTGTCATATCCTTCTTTATTACAACAAGAGGTATAGTCTCCACCTTTTCATAAGTGGTAAATCTCTTGTTGCACTTATCACACTGCCTTCTTCTTCTAATAGTAGAATTATCATCTGAAGGTCTTGAATCTATCACCCTTGTATCTTCATTACCACAAAATGGACACTTCATCACTTACCTCCGAGCCAAACAGCGTCTTATTTTCTTCCCTTGATAAGAAATTCAGGTATCTTAATATCTGAATTGCCGGAATCATTAGTCACCTTTTCTGCTGCTGTTATCTTCTCAGCTGCAGGCTGTGGTCTTGAACTCTGTCTGGTTGAAGAAGGAATACTGGTTCTTCCGGCTACCCCTCTTGACTGCAGAGGTCTCTTAGCCACATCTACAGCTCCTGTTCTCTCGTCACTTAAGCCTGTAGCAATAACTGTAACCGTAACCTGATCTTTGTTAGTATCATCATATTTTGAGCCGTAGATAATATTAACATCGCTCTCATCACCTATCATTTCCTGAAGATGATCAACTGCATCAGCGATTTCCTGCATAATGATATCACCATAGAAATTAACTATCATGTCGGTAGCTCCGGCTATGCTGATATCAAGCAGAGGGCTCTCAGCAGCTATTTTGACAGCTTCAAGGCATCTGTTCTCTCCGGTTCCAACACCTATTCCTATGTGTGCCAGTCCCTTATCCTTCATGACAGTACTTACATCGGCAAAGTCAAGACTTACGTCTGCATCCTCAGCAATGAGGTCTGTGATGCCCTGCACACCCTGTCTAAGTACCTCATCAGCCTTAGCAAAAGCCTCAGGCTGAGTTGTGCGTCTATCCATGATTTCAAGAAGCTTCTCATTCTGAATCACTATCAGAGTATCTACTACTTCACTCATCTTATCTATACCGCTGTCTGCATTTCTTGATCTTCTTGGTCCTTCAAATCTAAACGGCCTTGTTACTACACCGACTGTGAGTATTCCCATATCCTTAGCAATCTCAGCAACCACAGGTGCAGCTCCGGTACCGGTACCACCACCCATACCGCAGGTAACAAATACCATATCAGCTCCCTCAAGAGCAGCCGCAAGATCCTCCCTGCTCTCCTCAGCAGCCTTCTCGCCTACCTCAGGCTTAGCTCCTGCTCCAAGTCCTTTTGTGAGCTTCTCACCAATCTGTATGCAGGTAGGTGCTGTACAGGAAATAAGCTGCTGTTTATCAGTATTAACACTGATAAACTCAACTCCCGCAACTCCCTCACTAATCATTCTGTCAACGGCGTTATTTCCTGCACCGCCAACTCCAACAACAATTATCCTGCAAGCTCCTGATTCTCTCTCATCCTTTATCTCTAACAAGGCCTCTTCCTCCTACACTTATTACATAGTTATCTAATAATCAATATCCTATACCTATAACTCGAGAAATAAATTAAATATAATTTCCCACTTAATAATATACATTATATTCAAAATAATCAAGTTATTTTTTACAATTTTTATTATTTATCTGCTTCAAAAATCACCCTTTTATTGGTCTCAGAGAAGTCTTCCATGTGTAGAGTTCCCTTCATTCCCTTAGTTTTAGGTAATATTTCAACCAGATTTGATATCTGTTCGTCAAAATGTTTTCTTCTGCCAAGCAAAATTTTCACATCTTTTTCATATAACTTTATTGACAGATTGTCTCCGAACTCAATCCTATTTATCTCAAGTCCGTATTTCTTGATTAATTGCGTGATATTCAATGTCAATTCAAATACTTCCGCATTTTTAGCTGCAATGGGCTTGTTAAATACGGCAGTATCGTAGATTATCCCTGTAACTACCGGTATATTGTCCTTTTCTTTAGGAATGCTCCCTACCATAATACCATCCTTGTCAAAGCAGATAAATTCTCCCATAAAAGGCAGACAGCCTACCACCTCTTTTTCTGTTGTATCAATCACTATGCTATGAAGTCCCGTAAGGTCTACATCAATCTCATCCACAAATGGAATCGTTATGCTTTTATCATATTTAAGCCTCAAGTACGTGAGTATGGTGTTTCCTTTTACATAGTATTTCTTTAATTCATCCTTAAGCTTGTCATCTGTATAGTATATATTGCCTTTTACCTTTACTTCCTTAAGTCCGGAAGCCATTACAAGACCGCCTGCCGCCAGTATAAGAAAGAAAATGATGATAAGAGCCACCTTTATCTTATTGCGCATATCTTCTCCTGCTGATTTTATCTTGTTCCATGGTTTATGCTTCTTTGCCTTTGTCCCACATTATTTACGCTATTATAGGTTGAAGTCTTGCCGGTAAGCAGGCTGTTTTTATATTCTATCTGGAGTGATATGTTTAAGAACACTCCTATCTCAAAGAGCATAATGATAACCGCTGTTCCACCAAAGCTGATAAAAGGCAGGATAACACCTGTGGGAGGAATAACATTGGTTACAACCAATATATTAAGTACCACCTGAATGGCAATTTGAGACATTATCCCCGCTCCAACTAAGGCACCAAATCTGTCTTTTGCATTCATAATAACTATAAACATCCTATAAAGTATGAGCCCAAACAGCACTATTACCGCTATCCCGCCAAATATGCCAAATTCCTCACATACTATGGTAAATATCATATCATTATATGCTTCAGGAACCCTGCCATACTTCTGCTCACTTCCGCCAAGCCCTTTGCCAAAAAGCCCTCCTGAGGCTATCGCATATAGTCCCTGAAGTATCTGCTGTCCTTTTTCACTTGTCTCAACATTGGCATGTATTTCTAAACGGGCACTTCTATATCCTCCAAGGAGCTTTACCACAGCCTTTATAGAAGCCGCCATTATGCCTGCAAGCACCAGATAAGGCAATGTCTTTTTAGCATTTACAAATATAATACAGCCGTATATACCAGCAACTATTATAGCAGCACTGAGGTTTTCTTTTGCAATAAAGCCCAACAGAGGAGATACATAGAGGATTGCAACTAAAAATCCGCCCGGGGTATTTATCTTTCCCGGCTTTCTCTGGCAGATATATGCTCCAAATACAATGACTACAAACTTTGCAAATTCCGAGGGCTGAAAGGATAAGCCGCCTACATCTATCCACCTCCTTGCGCCATTATTTATAGATGCAAAGAAGCTTGTGTAGCCCTGTAGTGCTGTCATGGCAAAGAGCATTATCCAAGGAAGAGAGATAACAAAGGAATTCCTCCCAAGCAGTCCTCTTAAAAATCTTGGCATAGGAAGCCTTACTCTAAACTTGAGCCATCTATAGTCAGCAAATGAGAAAAGGAGCATAAGAAAAAATCCAATTCCTATAGTAATTAACTGCCTTTTTAAGAAATAAGTTGATTCAAGATTCTTGCTTTTGGCAATGTATGCACTTGCGCTATAGATGATAATAAGGCCTATAGAACAGGCAAAAAGAATTAGGAAGGTAAGGTTAAAATCATAATATCTTATACCAATTCTTTTTTTCTTAGTATCTGCTGCCGCAGTCTTCTTACCTTTCGCCGCTTTTCCCATAGCATCACCAACCATTTCTATTATCTACTATAATGCAATAAAACCTATAAAACAACAGAGTATAGTTACTACGGTAAACATCGCAACCACCCTTGTCTCTTCAAAGCCTGAAAGCTCAAAATGATGATGTATAGGTGACATCTTAAATATTCTCTTACCGTGAGTAATCTTAAAATAGCTAACCTGAAGCATAACTGAAAGTATCTCAGCAAGATATATAAAGGCCACTATTATAATGAACAAAGGAGCTTTTAGCATAAATGCCTCTGCAGCCACAAAACCTCCAAGAGCCAAAGAACCTGTATCCCCCATAAATACCTTAGCGGGATATGTGTTAAAGATTAAGAAACCAAGCAGGGTTCCAACCATTATCATAGCTGTAATGTACACAGGCGATCCAATCTTTAATGAAAGTACCACAAAAAACATAGCTATAACGACAGTAACGGAGGTTGCAAGTCCATCCAGTCCGTCAGTAAAGTTGGCACCGTTTACAGTACCAAGTACCGCGACAAATACAAAAGGAACAAATAGTACCCCAAGGTTCCAAGCCACCTGTCCTCCTGTAAAAGGAATAATAATCTGTGTAAGCTCAGGATAATCACTCATAATCACATAGGCAAAATATCCTGTGAGCACTATCTGAAGTCCAAGCTTTTGCCAAGCCCTAAGCCCTAAGGAGCGTTTTTTAGCAAGCTTAATAAAGTCATCCAAAAATCCTATAAACCCAAATCCAACTGTAAGTAAAATAACAGGGAAAATCTGAGGTTCGTTTAACATATATGCAAGCGATGAAACTGTAAATGCAGCCAGCATAACTATTCCGCCCATTGTAGGAGTCCCTGCCTTCTTCAAATGGCTTTCGGGGCCTTCCTCCCTTATGAACTGCCCAAACTTCATCCTATGAAGTATAGGGATGAATATAGGGCATAGAAGCACCGTAAGCGCAAATGAAATAAATGCAGGTAAAAATATCTCAATTGAAAACATAATGTCTACTCCTTAGTTTTTTCAGGATATATTCCAAGTACCTTAAATACATTTTCAGCAACCTTCTTAGCAAGTGCAGATGCAATACCGTTAGCAGTCTGATCCTTAACCTTAGGCTGGTCTACAACGACATAGACCACAACCTGAGGATTATCATAAGGAGCACAGCCAATAAAAGAAATCACGTAGTTAGTATCTGATCTTACAAGCTTTCCATTGATATTGTCAAGCTTTTGGGCAGTACCTGTTTTACCCGCCATCTTGTATCCTTCAGACTTTGCCCTCCAGCCTGAACCCTGCTCTACCGTCTCATAAAGTGCCTTCTGTATGAACTCTGATGTATCCTTTGTTACAGTCTTTTTCATAACTACAGGCTCTTTTTTCTCTACCACCACTCCGTTGTCATCCACCAGTTCCTTAACAAGATGTGGTTTGTAATAAGTCCCGCCATTTATAAGTGACGAGAAGCCTGCAGCCATCTGAATCATGGTAACAGAAACACTCTGTCCGAAACTGCTCGTAGCAAGCTCTACAGGATTAAGCTGTGCTTCATTGTATACCAGTCCCGTGGTCTCTCCCGGGAAATCTATACCTGTTCTGCTTCCTATACCAAATATATCCTGATACCTGGCAAAATCCTTCCTGCCAAGCTTCCTTACTATCTGCATCATCGTAACATTGCAGGACTGCTCAATACTCTGCGATAAGTTAATCATACCATGTCCGTCTCTTTTTGCACAGCGGATTTTTCTGTCCATTACTATCTCGTATCCCTTACAGTAGAATTCCTGCTTCTTTTTTACTACATTTTCTTCAAGACAGGCCGCCACCGTAAAGGGCTTAAATGTAGAGCCCGGCTCATATATGTCACTGGTACAGTAATTTTTCCATATATTGCTTAGCTCTTCAAGCTTTTTATCATCGCTCATAGAGTCAATTTCTTTTTGACTAAAATATCCTGTAAGGTCTCTGGGATTATTTAAGTCATAGCCTTTATTGGATGCCATTACGTAGATTTCACCGTTATTTGGATTCATCAAGATTATACCTACGTTTTCAGCTCCCTCAGTCTTTTGATAATCAGCAATTATATCTTCGGTCATCTTTTGGGCATCGGAGTCTATCGTAGTGACTACATTTAAGCCATTCTTAGCTTCAACTTCAGTTTCTTCCAGTTCCATATTAGAGTTGAAGTAACCGTATCTCACACCGTTTTTGCCATTTAGCTTAGAATTATAATATCCCTCAAGTCCCCATTCTGCCATATCTCCTGAATATGTAAATCCTATCACGTCACTGGCTACCGTCTTTAGAGGATAAGTCCTTTTGTAGTAGCTCTCAAAGTTGTAGCCTACAACAATGTCGTTTGCCGTATCCGCTTTTTCGTTTTTTGTATTTCTCTTGTTATACTCATTTACCGCTGCTATAAATTTTTCCTTTTCATCATAGCTTACTTCTTTTTTTATAACCTGATACATAGACTCAGGATTATCATCAATTATCTTATTTAGTTCATCCTGAGATATGCCGAAATATTCACTTGCAAACTTAATCGTAGGCGCCCTGTAGTCATCTTCTTTTGAAAGTATGATTTTAGGCTCTAAAACAAAATTATACACCAAGACAGACTTGGCAAAGGCGACTCCACGTCTATCTGATATATCTCCTCTTTTAGCTATAATCGGGTTGCTGCTGTAAGTCTGCTGAGCCAGATATTTTTTCTTGTAGTCCTCTCCCTTTCCCTGGGCAACATAAATAACCGCAAGAGAAGCGCCTATTAGTCCCAACGCAAAAAAAGCGGACGTTAACACTATCTTACCCTTAACTGTCATCCCGCTTTTTTTACGGACATTCTTTCTGCCTGTAGTTCTTCTTCTTCCATTTTTAACTCTTGTTGCCATTATAACTCCTATCCGGCATTTACTACTCTTAAAATTCTCTCAATCAGGCTCAGCGCCTCATTGCCCTTCAAATCTCCATACTGCCTTACATAGCCGTTAGTTACACTCTTGTATGTAATAATCTGGTTTTCATAAGGATATACCATACCATATTTCTCTATTGCAGTCTTTCTTATCTTCTCCAAATCAATGTTGCTGTAGAGAGTATTCTCGGTATTGTCGTTGGCTATCTTTAAGCTGTCTGCCTCTCTTGATATCGCTCTGGTTGAGAGCTCAGTCTGCTTTATATCATTATAAACTCTAATGTATCCTACACAGACAACAACGAGCAAGGCAGCCACTATCATCATGCCTGCAAAGCCTAAAAAATCTATGGAAGGTGCAAACTTCATTTTAGCATATCTTTGTGGCTTTTGTTTAGGCTGTTTTTCTACCTGTGGCTGCTCCTTAGGCAGATATCTTCTTTTAGGAAGCGCACTACTCCTTACATTTAATGCCATAGAGCCACTTGTTAGATTCCTGTTTCTTCTTACTTTTCTTTTTTCACTCATTAGACTCCCTCTTTCTAGCAAAGATTCTAAGCTTCGAACTCTTCGCTCTTGAATTCCATTTCATCTCTTCTTCAGAAGGCACTATCGGCTTTCTTGAAGCAACAAATCCTTTTGACTTTTTACCACAAACGCAAACCGGAAAATTAGGCGGGCAGGTACAAGGTGATTCTGCCCTCTTAAAAGCTGATTTTACTATTCTGTCCTCAAGTGAATGGAAGGTAATTATAGCAATCCTTCCATTATCCGATAGTATATCAATCATGCCTTCAATTGAATCTTCTAATACTCCAAGCTCCCTGTTTAGCTCTATTCTGATAGCCTGAAAAGTTCGCTTTGCAGGATGTCCTCCGGTAGCCCTATATTTCATTGGTATAGCTGATTTAATAATATCAGCCAGCTCTCCTGTTGTTTCTATCGGTTTTCCTTCCCTAAAAGCTGCTATTTTAGAGGCTATCTTAGATGCAAACTTGTCTTCGCCATATTCTTTTATAATACGGGTAAGTTCTTCCTTGCTATAGTAGTTTACTATATCCCTGGCTGTCTTTTCCTGTCCCCTGTCCATCCTCATATCAAGGGGAGCATCTTCCATATATGAAAAGCCTCTCTCCGCGTTGTCCAGCTGGTATGAGGATACTCCAAGGTCAAGCAAAATACCGTCAACCTCTCTTATCCCAAGTCCATTCAGAATGTTTATCATTTGTGCATAATTGCTTCTTACAATGGTTACCCTGTCCTTAAACTCTGCAAGCCTTTCTCCCGCTGCCTTTATGGCCGCTTCATCTTGGTCTATGCCTATAAGCCTTCCACCAGCTGTCAGACGCTTTGCTATCTCGTAGGAATGACCGCCTCCTCCAAGAGTTCCATCCACGTATATACCATTAGGCTTTATGTCAAGGCCATGAATAACCTCATCTAACATTATAGGAATATGCTTAAATTCAAATTCATCTTCCATAAACATATGCCTCCTTTTAATTTCTATGCCTAGGCTATACGGTGTGGCTGTGGAAAATACTTCATAGCCTGTGATACAGGATTGCTACAGCTGCGCTTTTGGCGCTTGCAACTGGTTTTTACGCTTTTGGCACTTGTATCACTACATAAAGTTTAGGTTAAATTCTGCTAGCTGCTCAGCTATATCATTGATGTCGCCCAGTTCTGAAGTGTTCTTGTCCCAAAGTGCTTTATCCCATAATTCAATTTTACCCATCATCCCGACTATCATAACATTTTTACTGATGCCTGTTCTCTCCCTAAGATTGGCCGGTAAAAGAGTCCTACCCTGTTTGTCTATCTCACTTTCAGCTGCCGCAGAGAGGAAGTACCTCTGCAATTCCCTGCTCTTATGTCCCCCTGGAAGCGCTGCAAGCTGCTCAACAAAGCTTTCCCATTTATTCATGGGATACATATATAAGCATCCGTCAAGACCAAAAGTGATGATGAATTTTTCGCCCAGTTCTTCTCTGAACTTGGAAGGAACTATAATTCTGCCCTTATTATCTACTGTATGCTCGTACGAACCCGTAAACATAAGAACACCTCCTCCCTTTCACACCACTTCATGATATTTATCGCCACTTTGCTCCACTTTTGTTACATTTTATAATAAATTTTATTTTTTTGCAACGATACACATGTTCTGTTATTCTTTTTTTAAAATACAAAAAAGCCCTCAACTCCCCGTTTTATGGGATTTTGAAGGGCTTTATGCCTTAAAATCATTCTAAAAATTTTTTTATTTTTTCTTTAATGTTACTCTCTTATAGATAATTAAACCCAAACTTGTAACAAACAAAGCAAAGGCAAGTACCTGAGATACAGCTATACCTGTGTCTCCAAGAGTCAGCTGGTCTGTCCTTAGGCCTTCTATAAAGGCTCTGCCCAGGCCATATCCTCCCATATACATAAGAAAAAGCTCACCGTCAAACTTCTTATGCTTGGTATAAAGCAGTATACATATAAGAAGAAGCAGATTCCATACGGACTCATATAAAAATGTCGGATGAACCTGAATGAAGCCAACATAGTTGCCTTCTTCTGCCATCTCTAACATCTTTTTGGTAATAGCATTCTGGTTCACATCATAAGTCGAGAGCCTCATTGCAAAGAGGTTGTTCGTATAGTCTCCAAAGGCCTCCCTATTAAAGAAGTTGCCCCACCGCCCTATAATCTGACCTGTAAGCAGACCCACGCAGGCAGTATCAGCAAGCAGGGTAAACTTCATCTTTTTTATCTTCGTATAGACTATGGCAGTAATTATCCCTCCTATGACACCACCATAGATGGCAAGTCCGCCCGCTCTCAGGTTAAACACCTGTATGAAGTCATCCTTATAATCGTCCCAGGAAAATACTACATAGTATATCCTTGCACCTATTATGGAAACTACGACAGCATACATTGCAAAGTCAAGATATACTTCCTTGTCCTGTCCTGTTCTTGCAGCCTGAAAACTTGCCACAATATAACCCATGGCTATACCAAGACCGATTATTATTCCATAAAAAGCTATGTCAAATCTTCCGAATACGGATATGCTCTTGGGAAGATTCTCTATTACTATACCTAGATTTGGAAATGAAATTGTATCTAAAGCAAACATAGTTAATCTCCTTATACATTAAAGCGGAAAAGAACTATGTCACCATCATTCATAACATATTCCTTGCCTTCACTTCTAACAAGTCCCTTTTCTTTGGCTGCGGCCATGCTTCCACAGGCTATAAGATTGTCGTAGCTTACTACCTCGGCTCTGATAAAGCCTCTCTCAAAGTCGGTATGAATCTTGCCTGCTGCCTGCGGAGCCTTGGTACCTGCTTTTATAGTCCAAGCCTTTGTCTCCATCTCGCCGGCAGTTATATAGCTTATAAGTCCTAAGAGCTTGTAGCTGGCTTTTATTAGTTTCTCAAGTCCCGATTCTGAGAGTCCCAAGTCCTCTAAGAAGCTTTTCTTGTCATCATCATCCAGTTCAGAGATTTCCTGCTCTATCTGTGCACATACCACGAACACTTCCGAGCCTTCCTTCTCTGCTATATCCCTTACTTCTTTAACGTACTTATTATTGGCTCCGTCATCTGCAAGGTCATCATCTTTTACATTTGCAGCGTAGATAACAGGCTTAGCAGTAAGAAGGTTGTACTCCTCAAAGAACTTCTCTTCATCATCATCTTCTCTTTCAAAGGCCTTTGCCAGGTTGCCCGCTTCAAGGAAGGCCATAAGCCTTACTATCATATCAAGCTCTTTTTTGTACATCTTATCGGCACTAACCGACTTTGCTACCCTGCTTTTCCTTCGTTCAAGCACTTCGATATCTGCAAATATAAGCTCAAGATTTATGGTCTCTATGTCTCTTGTTGGCGAAATAGAGCCTTCTACGTGAACAATATTGGCATCTTCAAAGCATCTAACCACGTGAACTATGGCATCTACCTCTCTTATATTGGCAAGGAACTGATTGCCAAGTCCTTCACCCTTTGATGCTCCTTTTACAAGTCCTGCTATGTCTACAAACTCTATAGCGGCTGGTACAATCCTACCTGAGTTATGCATCTTGCCAAGTACAGTAAGTCTTTCATCAGGCACGGCAACCACACCAACATTGGGATCTATAGTACAGAAAGGATAGTTAGCTGACTCAGCCCCTGCCTTGGTTAACGAGTTAAATAAGGTACTCTTTCCTACATTTGGAAGTCCCACAATTCCCAGTTTCATATGTGTTGTATCTCCTTACATTCTTTACTCTTCGTATGCACTAGGCATTATAACAGCGGCAATGATATAGCCTAGGATACCGCTGCCACCAAGCAGACAAAACATCACCCAAAGGAGTCTAACCACGTTTGGGTCTATATCGAAATACTCTGCAATTCCTGCACATACGCCAAGCAGCATCCTATTGTTACTTTTAGTAAGTCTCTTCATATATATCGCCTCTTTTCTAAATTAGTACTACAATTGTAACATAACAGGCTTAGTTTTTCAATTACTACTAAAGCACCATTATTCCCAAGCTTTCCATATATCAGGCTGGTATCCAAGAGTAGAGAGCTTTCCGTTTCTTACCACAGGAGTTTTTATTACCTGTTGGTTTTCCAGTATTATGTGAAGCTTGTCATCATCCGTAGCATATTTTATCTTTGCAAGCGCATCCTTATCTTTTGCCGCAAGATTTAGCATAGAGTCAAATCCACCATTCTTCTCAGCTACAGAGGTGAATTCGCCTTTGCTCATCCCCTTTTCTTTCATATCCACAAACTGATATTTTATCCCTCTCTCCTTAAAGTATCTCTCTGCTTTCTTGGTGTCATTACATTTTTTAGTTCCAAAAATCTGTATATTCATAGTCTTTCTCCTTATTTTGGTTTTAAGTTTATCCTAACAAAGTATGAGGAAATTTACAAGTTAAGATGTAAATATTCTATAAATACTACAGTTGTTGAAATCTTGTATTAATGGGTAATAACGCTTATAATTATATTAACATGTCCATAACAGCGGAAAGGAAAATATGAGAAATATAGATTTACACGTGCATTCTAATTATTCCGATGGTTCAGAAACCACCGAGGAACTAGTAAAGCTGGCTATAAAGGCAAACCTTGCCGCCTTTGCACTTACCGACCACGATACAACTGATGGCTACCGGTCCTTATCAGAGGCTGCAAGCAGGTATAATGCAGGGCTCCCAAAGGATGAACAGCTGGAAGTACTTCCCGGAGTTGAAATCTCAGCGGCATACAAGAATGGAGATATCCATATCTTAGGGCTTTTGGTTGAGCCTGACAATGACGAGTTTAACGCACTGCTTAAAGAAGCAGAAAAAGAGAGAATAGCCAGAAATATAAAAATGGTTGAGAACCTTAAAAATGCCGGTCTGCCTATATCTTATGATGAGATAGTTGCAGCCTCTCCTGATTCAATAATAACCAGAGCTCATTTTGGAAAATATCTTGTAGAAAAAGGAATAGTAAAGGATTATCCATCAGCTTTTGAGCTATACCTGGGGGACGATACGCCTTACTATGTGGCTAGGAAATTTACCACGCCAAAGGATGCTATAGAGGGCATAGTAAAGGCGGGTGGTGTGCCTGTCCTTGCCCACCCTATCATCTATAGGCTCCCTATCCCTGAGCTTGAGGCTCTTGTAGATACGCTTAAAGGCTATGGCCTAAGGGGAATTGAGACTATATATTCAAGCCACAGCAAGCAGGATGAGGACTATGTGAGGGGCCTTGCCAAAAGAAAAGGTCTCTTAATCACAGGGGGCTCTGACTTTCACGGGAAACCAAAGCCTGCTATAAGTATGGGCGTTGGAAGGGGAAACCTAAGAATCCCTTATTCGATACTTGAGAATTTGAGAGAAGAACAAAAGAAGCTTTCTGTTCTAAGATAATACTTATTCAGACAAAGAAAACAAATGCATCAGATAGAATGTTGCTTACTTTTACGGATTTATTATTTTTAGCACCTGAATAATCTTTAAGTGGCTGCCACACAAGAACATTCGGTATAACAAGCTGTTTACATATTTAAGCAGGCTAATCTACGCGGTTTTGTCCCTATGTGGCAGCCACTTTTATTGTGTGTACATTCGTCAATTTACTATCTTAATCCCGGCTCACACCTTTAACGCATTTTCATAGGCACAAAGCACCTGACTTGCAAGTACAGATGTCGTAACTGCTCCTACACCTCCCGGTACAGGAGTGCAGGCAGCTGCTATACCCTCTATGCTGTCTGTATCAACATCTCCACAGAGTTTTCCCTCTTCATCAAGGTTAATGCCTACATCTATGACTACAGCACCGTTCGCTACATATTCCTTATTAATTAATCTTGCCTTACCACAAGAAGCAACAAGAATTTCAGCATTTTTACACGCTTCTTTTACATCCTTTGTGCGGCTGTGGCAGACGGTTACAGTAGCATCAAGTCCTATAAAAAGCAGTACAAGAGGTCTTCCTACCACATTGCTTCTACCTACTATAGTTACCTTTTTGCCGCCTATCTCTACCCCCGCATATTTAAGGATTTCAATGACTCCTGCCGCTGTACAAGGTGCAAAGCCGTTCTTATCTCCTATCATTATCTTGCCAAGACTGGTAGGACCAATTGCATCTACATCCTTTGCCTGATTGATGGTACGGATAAGCCTGTCCTCATCAAGATGCTTAGGAAGAGGCCTTAATACCAGGATTCCATCTACCCCATCATCTTTGTTGATTTCATCAAACTTCTTATAAAAGGTTTCTATAGAAACATTTTCTTCAAACCACAGTTCTTCGTGGGCTATACCCACCATATCCATCCGCTTTATAGCACCTCTTTGGTATGATAGGTCATCAGGCCTATCGCCTACTCTTACAATAACAAGCTTAGGCGCTCTCTTTCCCTGTTTTATGAGTTCATCTACTCTATCCTTCACTCTCTTGCTTATATGTCCTGCAACTTCCTTACCGCTTATTATATTCAAGTCATTTCCCTTTCTCTAAAAAGTCCCACAGTGAAACCACAAATCTCACTGTGGGACAAATATAGTTAATTAAAAATCTGATGAATAATTAGGTGCTTCCTTTGTGATATGGATATCGTGTGGGTGGCTTTCTTTAAGGGATGCAGCAGATATCTTCACAAACTTTCCTGTATCCTGGAGCTTCTTAATATTGTCTGCTCCACAGTAGCCCATACCTGAACGGATACCACCTACAAGCTGGAAGATGGTATCTTCTACAAGTCCCTTATATGCGACTCTTCCTTCTACACCTTCAGGTACCAGCTTCTTTGCGTCTGTCTGGAAATATCTGTCCTTGCTTCCGTTTTCCATAGCCGCAATAGAACCCATTCCACGATATACCTTGTATTTTCTACCCTGGTAAAGCTCAAACTCACCAGGACTCTCATCACAGCCTGCAAAGATTGAGCCCATCATACATACATCACCACCTGCAGCAAGAGCCTTTACCATGTCTCCTGAGTACTGGATACCACCATCTGCTATTACCGGTATGCCATGCTTTTTGGCTACTTCATATACATTCATTATAGCGGTAATCTGAGGTACGCCTATACCTGCAACCACTCTTGTTGTACATATTGAGCCAGGTCCTATACCAACCTTTAGAGAATCTGCTCCTGCTTCAATTAAGTCCCTGGCAGCTTCACCTGTAGCAATATTTCCTGCTATAATATCAAGCTCAGGAAAAGCATCCTTAACCATCTTCACGCATCTGATAACATTGGCAGAATGTCCGTGTGCTGAGTCAATAACTATGGCGTCTACCTTAGCATTAACTAAGGCTTCAACTCTCTCTAAGATATTAGCTGTAACACCTACTCCGGCAGCACATACAAGTCTGTCCTTTGTGTCCTTTGCAGAATCAGGATACTTAATCTGTTTTTCTATATCCTTAATTGTAATAAGTCCTGTGAGATTGCCCTCAGCATCCACTATAGGAAGCTTCTCTTTTCTTGCAGACGCAAGAATCTTCTTTGCCTCTTCCAGTGTAATGCCCTCTCTTGCAGTAACAAGACCTTCACTTGTCATTGATTCTTTTATTTTCTTAGAAAAATCTGTCTCAAACTTCAGATCTCTGTTGGTAATTATACCAACAAGCTTTCTTCCCTCAGTAATTGGCACTCCGGAAATTCTGTATTTAGCCATAACCTCATTGGCATCAGCCAAAGTATGCTCCGGTGACAGAAAAAATGGATCCGTTATGACTCCATTCTCAGATCTCTTAACCTTATCTACTTCCTCTGCCTGACGCTCTATGGTCATATTCTTATGAATAACTCCGATACCTCCCTGTCTTGCCATAGCTATAGCCATTCTGCTTTCGGTAACTGTATCCATTCCTGCACTCATCATAGGAATCTTGAGTTTTATCCTCTTTGTAAGCATGGTTTCAAGGTTAACCTGATTAGGTATAACCTCTGAATAGGAAGGCACTAAGAGCACATCATCAAAAGTAATTCCGTCGCCAATTATCTGTCCCATTTTTTCCTCACTTTCTTTAATCAGTTAGACTGCTGTAATAGTAACTTTTAATACGTTTTTATACTTATAAAAAAAGTATTTCCACACAGTATAATATCAGAAAAAAATACTGTCAAGAAGGAATAAAAATTATTTTTAAAAACTGAAGTGATTAATTATTCTGGGTTAATGATAAGACCTTATTCTTAAGCTCTGCTTCTATTCTTGCCATCTCTACCTCAGCCGCAGCCCTCTTTTCCCTGCCTTCCTTCTGAATCTGCATAACTTCATCAAAGGTATTGATAAGGGTTTCATTGGTCTTTGTAAGCGTTTCTATATCTACAATTCCTCTCTCTGATTCCTTAGCAACATCTACAGAAGCCTGATGAAGCATCTCAGCATTCTTTGTGAGGAGCTGATTGGTCATATCATTTACTTCCCTTTCAGCCTTTGCAGCCTGTCCCGCATGCTCTATGCCAAGTGCAAGCGCCATCTGTGTCTTCCATAGAGGTATGGTATTTACAAGAGTTGACTGTATCTTTTCACTCATTACTATGTCATTTTCCTGAACCAGTCTTATCTGTGGAGCCGTCTGCATGGCTACAGTTCTTGTAAGTTCAAGGTCATAGAGCTTTTTCTCAAATCTGGTACACTGAGCGTCAAGGTCTCTAACCGCCTGAGCATCCTCTGGTTTACCGCTTGCGGCAGCCTTTTCCTGCAGCTCTTTAAGCTCAGTATTTCTAACCTCATAAAGTCTCTTCTTACCTGCAATTATGTACATAGTAAGCTCTTTAAAATGTGTGAGATTTAACTCATACATCTGGTCAAGCATAGCAGTATCCTTCATAAGAGTAACCTGATGGCTCTCAAGAGCATCGGTAATCTTACCAATATTTACTTCTGCCTTGTCATACTTTGTCTTTAAGACCTGAAGCTTGTTGGTCTGTTTCTTGAAGAAACCGAATATTCCCTTTTCATCATCTTCATTAAAGTTCTTAAGCTCAATAACAACATCCGAAAGAAGCTTTCCTACCTCTCCCATATCCTTGGTTTTAACGTTACCAATAGCTTTTTCTGAAAAATCAGCCATCTTCTTCTGGGCACCCGAACCATATTGAAGTACCACATTTGAGTCCTTGATATTAATCTGCTTTGCAAAATCCTCAACCTGCTTCTTCTCAGCATCTGACAATATATTTTCATCTACACCTATTGGGTCGTTAGCATTGTCTACAACTAACTGGTTCTCAGCCTTTGCAGGTTCAAGAGTAAGGCTTGGTGCAGGAGCGGTTTCCTGCTCCAGTGTAAGTGTCGGTGCTGCCACATTTTTAGCATCGGCAGCAAGCTCAGGCATTACATTTTCATTTTCGTTCATAATCTTCTCCTTAATATGTAATATTATCTATATTTCACTATGGTACTACAAATTATACTCAATCTAGAGCTTTAATTCTATTCCTTTTTCAGCCTCATTTTCGTAAGCCTTAGGCACCGTCTGACTTTCCAGCTTGACCTCATCTGCCTCAGGCTTCGTCTGTGAAAAGCCCTCTGAAGCTGTGA
Source organism: Catonella massiliensis (assembly GCF_016651435.1). Lineage (NCBI taxonomy): Bacteria > Bacillati > Bacillota > Clostridia > Lachnospirales > Lachnospiraceae > Catonella > Catonella massiliensis. Next base: position 1,626,433 of record NZ_JAEPRJ010000001.1, read on the forward strand.
TATTAGCTGCATTAGCAAAATCGTTGCCCTTAAGTCCTTCTCTCTTTAGCATGGCATTAAGCACTGACACATCACTTGATATATCCCACGCAGTATCCTTATAGAGGTCATCAAGAAGCTTACTGAATGCATCGTTTAGGCTGTCGAGCACATTTTCAATCTCTTTTTTGGATTTATCGATATTTTCCACCTTTACAGGCTGTTCGTCCATTTCAGCATAGGCTGTAAGCAGCTTTATTGTCATAGGAAGATAATACTTCATAAGCTGTTTTATATCATCTACACTGCTTGGGTGCTCCTCAACCCTGCTTAGTATCCTGCCTGTAATATCCTCTATCTTGAATATCTTATTTGATACTTCCACTCCCGGGATTCTGTCATTTAAGTGGCTAATCTGAGTGAGATACTTCTTGCCCTGTTCAAGAGTTTCCTTTACCTCTGCACTGATATTTTGCTCATTTGCAGGCTTATTGGCACTTAATTCCCTGTCTATTTTAAGTCTCTCTTCATAGTCAAGCTGAGTTTTCTGGTAGAGTGCATAGGTTTCATTGGTGGATATGAAGGTAGTTTCACTCTTATCTATATGACCTTCCTTAAACCATCCGTTTCTAATCATCTTCCTAAGGCGCTTCAATGTCTTATCCTTTGATTCGCCCGTTTCCTGCATAAGGTCCTCTATCTTGGCATAGGATTTGTTGTCAGATAGATTAAGTATCTTTTGATAATTCTTAAATACCAGGCGGTCTTTAAGGGTATTTACACCCGTCATAAGCCATAACCAGGACAGGGCCAGCAAGCCTCCACACACCACGGTTCCCATAGGTGTGCCTTCAAATGCTGCTCCTAAGGTTGCTATCGCTGTTCCAAAGGTTGCAATACCTCCAAATATAGAGTTTGCCATACCTTTACCAAAGAGCTGATTGTCTGATACGTATAGCTTTGTATTGGAAGGAACTATAGCATTTTTATTGGTAGGACGGCTGATTCTGTCCTGATAATTCTTGTCCACCTCAACGGTATTGCCACCCAGGTTTACCTTTACCGTCTTATTCCTTGCTTCTCTTAGTCCTCTGCTTAAGGCATCTTCAAATGTATGTGAAGCATCCCTTATAATATTGTTAATATCTCTTCCGAGTGAATTATAGTTACCTGAATCAATGGCTTTTTGAATAACATCATTGATTCCACCTCCAAATTCATCCCATTTATTGCTGCTCATAATCTTCTCCTAATAATGTAATCTACAAACTTACCTCAATTATCCGTGAAACACCTTGTAAAAGAGTCATATATTATGAATAATCCGGGTTATTCGTATTATTATTCTAAATGCTCTTCTCATCTGGAATTTTGTATATGAATAATCTCTCATAACATTATAAATATTTTTTACCTTTACTTCAAGGGCTTTTTATGCTATTCTTCATATTGCGATGTATCCCTATGGGCTAAGCCTAAATTAGAGGGAATATCAGCAGGAGGAAAAATGAATAGATTAAGCACTAAAACCGCACAATTGGTCGGTATGGGCATACTTACTGCCCTCGTTATAGTTTTGCAAACCTTTGCAAGCGGATTTAAAATTGGAACCTTTTCACCACCACTATCTCTAATCCCCATTATTATGGGTGCGGTGCTCTTTGGTGAACTAGCGGGGGCAATACTTGGAATTGTATTCGGAGTTGTAGTATTATTTGCAGTTATCTCCGGTGCAGAGCCTTTCAGTACTCTTATGCTGCAGTACAACCCGGCTTTTACTGTAGTTATCTGCATATTCAAAGGCTTATTGGCAGGATATGTTTCCGGAATTGTATACAAACTGCTAAAGGGTGTAAACAACGTATTTGCTACGATAGCTGCCTCTGCGGCTGCACCTGTTGTAAATACAGGTATATTCTCTGTGGGAATGCTTACCGTGTTTTACCCTCTTCTTGCACAGACTGCAAGTACGGCAGGGGCTGAAAATGTTATATTGTTTTACTTCACTATATTTATAGGAGTTGGCTTCATTTTTAATTTGGCATTTATTGCCATACTGGTACCCGGACTTCTTAGAATAATAAAGATAGTTAGAAAATAAAAAATAAGGCTGTTGCAATCAGGTAAACTGCAATAGCCTTTGTTTTATGCCTACTAACAAATGTCCTACAGGACACCACAAGTTTTATTTTTTCTCGCCACTTTCTGTGTTAGACTGACCTGGTTTCTCTACCTCAACAATAGCTGTCTTCTTCATAGGGATACGGCAGTTCTTGTTGCTTCCAAACTCTACTACAACTATTTCCTCCATGATATCAATGATAACACCGTAAAATCCGCCCGTAGTAAGCACTGAATCTCCAAGCTCAAGACTAGACATAAGCTCCTGCATCCTCTGCCTTTCCTTCTTCTGTGGCTTGATGCTCATAAAGTACATCATACCACCTACTACCACTACCCAGATAACAATCATAGGAAGCAGTGATGCAAGTGACTCTCCTCCTGTTGCCGCTCCTGCTGATAAAACTCCAATCATTTTTTTCTTCCTCCTAAACTTTATTAAATATTTTACTACATTATAGTGTGTGTGTCAAAAAAATATCAACACTAGGACTTATTGCTCTCCGGCATTAAACCCTTCAAGCTTGGCCTTTTTGTATGCCTGAAATTCGCCTTTTTCTATCGCAGCCCTTATTTCTTCCATCATATTATTATAGAAGTAAAGATTATGCATAACCAAAAATCTCATTCCAAGCATTTCGCCCGCTTTAAGCAGATGCCTTATATAAGCTCTTGTATATCTTCTACACACCGGGCAGTCACAGGTACTGTCAAGAGGCCTCTCGTCAAGCTCATACTTTGCATTGTTTAGATTCATCTTGCCGTGGTTGGTATAAGCATGTCCATGTCTGCCATTTCTTGATGGATATACACAATCAAAGAAATCCACTCCGCGCTCAACGCTCTCAAGGATGTTCTCCGGTGTGCCAACACCCATAAGGTAAGTAGGCTTATTTTCAGGGAGATAAGGAACTACAGTCTCAAGAGTCTTATACATCTCCTCGTGAGTCTCTCCTACGGCAAGCCCGCCGATGGCATAGCCCGCCAAATCCATATCTGTAATTCTCTTGGCATTTTCTATCCTTATGTCACTGTAGACACCGCCCTGATTGATACCAAAGAGCAATTGCTCCTTGTTGATTGTATCAGGCAGACTATTAAGTCTGTTTAGCTCATTTTTACATCTAAGGAGCCATCTCTCAGTCCTAGCCACTGACTCTAACATATACTTTCTCTCACAAGGAAGTCCCGGACATTCGTCGAATGCCATTGCTATGGTAGATGCAATATTGGACTGAATCTGCATACTTTCCTCAGGTCCCATAAATATCTTTCTGCCATCTATATGTGAGCTAAACTTCACTCCCTCTTCCTTTATCTTACGCAGTTTTGCCAGGGAAAACACCTGAAATCCACCCGAATCAGTTACAACAGGCTTATCCCACACCATAAACTTATGGATGCCTCCAAGCTTCTTTATTACCTCATCACCGGGTCTTAGATGCAGGTGATAGGTATTGGATAGTTCAACCTGAGTTTTAAGGTTCTCTAAGTCCTCAGTAGATACCGCTCCTTTGATAGCCGCTGCAGTGCCCACATTCATAAAAACAGGAGTCTGTATCACTCCGTGTACAGTGGTAAACTCCCCCCTCTTGGCTGAACCATCTTTACATAAAAGACGATACATAATATTTCCTTTCAAACTGTTCTCTAAAACATACAGACTTTATTATAATATGCCCACAGAGTTATTTCAATAGAAAATTATAACATCTTGATGGTATTGGCAACTCCTAATGAGTGCCTTGCCAATATGCATTTTTTATGCTACACTAAGCCCTTGAGAAACACAGATGGTCGCGCCTGCCTTATGGCAGGTGAGGAAAGTCCGGGCTTCACAGGGCAGGGTGCCAGATAACGTCTGGTGGAGGTGACTCCAAGGATAGTGCAACAGAAAATAACCGTCTGACCTAGTCAGATAAGGGTGAAAAGGCGTGTGTAAGAGACCACCGCTCTTTCGGTAACGAAGGAGGCCGTGTAAACCCCATCCGAAGAAAGACCAAATATAAAGCTATACGGCTGCCCGTCGTGCTTTTAGGTGGGTCGATAGAGATTGTCGGTGACGGCAATTCGAGATAGATGATCATCAGATACATAACCCGGCTTATAGTGTTTCTCTATTTTAAGAAACAATAAAAAAGAAGTACGATTCCTAATCAACCGCATTAGTTTTTTCAAAGAAAACTAAGCACATCAGGAAATAGTACTTCTTTTTTGTATATTTTAATTCTTGACTGTATTAAACCGGGAAACAGTTTCCTCCTATGAATTCCTTAACAAGCGAATTCTTTGGCACATTGTCTGATGGCATAGTAAGGAAATAATCTAAAAACTTAAGCAGTCTGTTAGCCTCAGAATAATAAGGTGAGTCTGTAGGTATGCCAAAAAGCAAAGGTTCTGCATACTGCTTTAACACAGCAAGCTCGTAAACAAGTGAAGAATCAAACATCTCATCTGCGCCCTCTTGGAATGGGAAGATGTTCTTTTCCTCTCCCCTCCTCACAGATGCCCATCTTGCAAGAGTATCCTCTGCACTGCTTCCTCTGGTTCTTGCATCTCTTACCATTCTTCTAAGCAGTCTCAAATCAGTAGTATGGATTCTGTTGTGGTCATCAATGTTGAGCTGGGTAAGTGCACTTATGTATATCTTAAACTTGCTTTCCTTTGGAAGTGATGCGGAAAACTTATCGTTTAAGCCATGAATACCCTCAATAACAAGGATATCCTCATCTCCCAGCTTAAGAGTCTTTCCCTTATACTCCCTCTTACCGGTTTTAAAGTTAAAGGAAGGCATCTTCACTTCTTTTCCTGCAAGAAGGTCTGTCATATCCTTGTTAAACTGCTCTACATCTATAGCCTCCAGGCATTCAAAGTCGTATTCTCCGTTCTCATCCTTTGGAGTATGCTCCCTGTCCTTAAAGTAATCATCCGCAGCGATAGGATGAGGCTTAAGCCCCTGAACCATAAGCTCTATGGACAATCTATGCGAAAATGTAGTTTTGCCTGATGAAGAAGGCCCTGCTATCATAACAATCTTCTTCTGCTGTTTTGCTATATTCTCAGCAATCTTACCTATCTTGCCCTCCTGCAATGCCTCGTTTACAAGCATTACATCATTTATCCGTCCCTCAGAGATGGTATCATTAAGATTGCCTACATTAGCTATTCCAAGACGTTTACCCCAGGAATTTGCCTCCTTCATAGTCTTGTAAAGCAGTTCACGAGGCTTCCAGGATGGGCGCTTTACTTCAAGCCCTTCTCCTGCATTAGGAAGAGCGATGACAATGCCACCATCATAAGTCTTTAAGTCAAATGACTTCAAAGCACCTGTAGCAGACGGCATATAGCCATAAAAATAATCGTGATAATTGCCAAGTCTGTATATATTGGTGGTTGAGCCTCTTCTGTATCTAAACAAATGTTCTTTGTCAGATAAATCGTTGTTAAGGAACTTGTCTATAGCCTCACTTGTAGATACCGTGCGCTTTTCAAACATGATATCCTCACTTACAAGCTCATCCATCCTCTCCCTTACTTTGAGGGCGAATTCATCATCTACCTTTACATTGCCTATTATCTCACAAAATATACCGTTACCTAGGGAATACTCACAGTTCACGCCTGTAACTTCACTTTTATCATATACGTCATGAACAGATTTTATGAAAAGGAATAGCATTCCCCTCTCATAGGTTCTCGCACCATCGCTTGAATTTATATTATAGAAGATAATCTCTGCATCTTCTGACACCTTTTTCCACAGTTCCTTTAGCTTACCGTTTACCTTGGCAAGTAATTTCCCATTATCATCTCCATATACGTCCTTTGCAATATCAGAAAGCTTAACCGCATTTTCGTACTCTAATGACTTTCCGTCAACTTTAATTACCATTTTCTATCTCCTTTTTTGCATTAATCCTAATTAGTGCCTCTTTAACCATATTTAATTCATTTTCAATTATGGCTATTCTATCATTATTAGTGGCACTTTGTGATGTAAGAAAGCTCTTATTTTGCAGAAGTCTCTCATAATGATTCTTCCTCTTTTTTAGAAATTCCAGTAGTACTGGATGCTTTTTCTTTATAAGAACAGGCCCAAACTCGTTCTCAGCCATACCACCTATGTCATCACAGACTTTCATTTTTCTCTCACTTTTTACTGCCTTCATAATCTGATAATATTTTCCACCTTCACTTAGCATATCTTCATCAATTATTTCAAAACCGATATCCTTAAGATAAGCCCTTACTACTCTTAGGTCTGACTGTGGCTCCAGTATAAGGGTATCTGCCATTTTAACGACATCTATACTCTCTGAAAGTATCTCTTTAACTAACATGCCTCCCATGCCTGATATAAGAATGGTATCAACTTCTCCTGCCTCATAGCCGCAAAGTCCCGCACAAAGCCTAGTCTCTATCCTTTCCTCAAAGCCTTCAAGTTTAATGTTGTCTTTCGCTATATTAAGCGGTCCTTCTCTAAGGTCAGAGGCAATTATTCTTTCAGCTTTACCATTTTCAAGAAGATTTATCGAAATATATGCATGGTCACAGCCCACATCTGCAAGTACCTTTGAATTGTCAACTAAGTTAGCTATAGTAAGCATTCTTTTCGGTATTCTTTTTCTTTTCTTCATTATTCCAAATAATCCTTTAATTTTCTGCTTCTGCTGGGCTGTCTAAGCTTCCTTAGTGCCTTTGACTCTATCTGCCTTATTCTCTCCCTGGTCACATTAAATTCTTTGCCTACCTCTTCAAGAGTCCTGGTACGCCCGTCCTCAAGCCCGAACCTAAGTTTTATGACTCTTGCCTCTCTATCTGTAAGGCTTCCCAGTACCTCTTCCAGCTGTTCCTTAAGAATGGCATGTGTAGCCATTTCTACCGGTGCCATGTTGCTGTCATCAGGAATAAAGTCACCTATATGGCTGTCCTCCTCTTCTCCTATAGGTGTCTCAAAGGATACAGGCTCTTGGGCAATCTTCATGATGTCCCTTACCTTTTCAGGCTCCATAGCGAGTTCTTTAGCTATTTCTTCCGGCTGAGGCTCCCTGCCCAAAGTCTGTGTAAGCTGCCTCTGGGTCCTTATCAGCTTATTGATAGTTTCAACCATATGTACCGGTATTCTTATAGTTCTTGCCTGGTCTGCTATGGCCCTTGTAATAGACTGTTTTATCCACCAGGTTGCATAGGTGCTGAACTTATAGCCCTTTGTGTAGTCAAACTTTTCAACTGCCTTTATAAGTCCCATATTTCCTTCCTGAATCAGGTCAAGAAACTGCATCCCTCTTCCGAGATACCGCTTCGCTATGCTTACTACAAGCCTTAGGTTGGCTTCAGTTAACTTCTGCCTTGCCTCTTCATCACCCTCAGACATTTTTTTGGCAAGTTCTATCTCATCCTCCATTGACAAAAGAGGAACCTTGCCTATTTCCTTTAGATACATCCTTACAGGGTCTTCAGTGCTTATTCCATCGGGGACAGTAAGGTCAAGAGTCTCAGATTTTTCATCACTATCTATATCGTCACTATTCTCGTCAGTCAACAGAGGATCATCCTCTTCATCACTTAGTTCATCTAAAATAAGCACATTAATACCATGTTTTTCAAGGTATTTATAGCATTTGTCAAGCTCTTCACTACTTATATCATAGCCTTCAAAAAAATGCTTTACATCATCCTCTTCCAGTATCCCCTTCTTTTTCTTAGCGTCCTTTACAAGCTCATTCAACTTACTTTTCAGCACCTTTTCATCCATAAGTTTACCCTCCCGAGGTCATAAAAAAGATATTAAATGCCTAATCTAAAAGTCCAGTTTCCCCAGCTCTCTTTGCTTCTTAGTAATCTCCATAAAGCTCTTCAAGTCTTTATTGTCGATTGATTTAAGTTCTTCTTCAAGTCCGGCTCTTTTAACCTTAACCACTATTTCCTTAAATGCCTTATCTCTCTCAGCTTCATCAGGCTCAGCCTCAAAGTTCTCCTCAAATACCGCTGTGACCAAAGACTGATCTTCACCTGACTCATACCTGCTTATTATCTCGGCTGCGTTAGGCTTCTTGCCTTCTTCAATCTGAGAAAATATTCTCGCCGCCAGGTCTTTATATAAAGGGGTGGCGAAATCCCTGGCAGATATTATATTTTTAATACGGCTATATAGTTCAGGCTTGTCAGAGATGAGGCTAAGTAAGAGTCTATTAGTCTTTAACAAGCCCTCATCCGCTGTCTTAGCCCTGTCTGCCTTCTTTATCCTCTCACCTGCATCTTTATATATTTCCCGTATCTCTTTTGCTCCACCTATTTTATTGACCAGGCTTTTAAGAGCATCCTTTGATACAAAATATCTATCAGCAACAGCTGCTATATAGTTCTCTCTTTCAAGCTCTTCTTCAAACCCGGTAAGTCTGTCAGCAACCTTGTTTAAGAATTCCGTCTTCCCTTCAGGCTCTGTCAGGTCATAGGACTTCTCAAGGTTTGAAAGCTCAAAATTAAAGCTGTTTTCAGCATTTTTGATTCTCTCCTCGTACTCCCCTCTTCCCACTGCCTTTATAAGCTCATCAGGATCCTTATAGGGAGTCAGCTTTAGTATTTTAGTTCTTATTCCTGCGGATTTCAAGATAGGAATCGCCCTGATTGCAGCCTTCACCCCTGCTCCATCGCTGTCGTAGGTAATAATTACATCCTTAACATATCTCGCAATAAGCCTTGCCTGCTCCTCTGTAAGTGCAGTGCCAAGAGAGGCAACAGCATTGGAAAATCCCGCCTGGTGGAGTGCAATCACATCCATATATCCCTCACAGAGTAAGATATATCCCTCTCTGCTATGCTTAGCAAAGTTTAAGCCATAAAGATTCCTTCTCTTATTAAATATGTCTGTCTCTCTGGAGTTAAGATACTTGGGCTCTCCATCACCCATCACTCTTCCTCCGAAGGCAATAACCTTATTGTTTAGATCCATAATAGGGAAGATAACCCTATTCCAGAACATATCAAATATCCCCCTGCCCTCTTTAAAGGATACAAGTTCTGCCTTTATCATTAATTCGTCACTATAGCCCTTTGACTTTAGATAGTTATATAATGCATTTGGCGATTTTACTGAGTAGCCAAGGCCAAAGTCATTGATAGTCTTATCTGTAAGCCCTCTGTTTTTAAGGTATTCCATAGGGTGGCTTCCATATTCTCCCCTTAGTTGGAAGTAATAAAACTTTGCTGCCTCCTTGTATATCTCAAACAATCTAGTCCTTAGATCTGCCCTCTTCCTCGCTTCAGGATTATCCTCTTCTTCAGGCAGTTTAATCCCTGCTCTGTCAGCCAAATGCTTTATTGCCTCGGGAAACGTCAAATTCTCATACTTCATTACAAAGCTGTATGCATTGCCTCCAACACCACATCCAAAGCAGTGAAAGGTCTGTCTTCCTGTATTCACCGAAAAAGAAGGCGTCTTTTCATTGTGAAACGGACACAAGCCTACATAGTTGGAGCCTCTCCTTGTAAGTCTGACATAGGGAGAAATGACATCCACTATATCATTTTTTTCTCTAACCTCATCTACAATCTCTTCTGAATAAAACATGTATCTCCTTAGTATTTGCCCCAGCGGACAGGAACAAATATTTCTTTAATCGTCTTTATGGCATAGTCATCCGACATCCCCGCTATGTAGTCGCAAACCACCTTTTCAAGCGGTTCTCCCCTCTCCTCTACCAGCCTTTTATACTCTATAGGCAGTATTTCATAGTTTTCAAGATAATACTTATATAAATACTCAACAAGCCTCTGCGCCTGAACCTCCTCACTCTTTGCCGCAGGATTACAATAGACTTCCTTCATAAGAAAAGACCTAAGGCCTCTCATTGCTGCCTCAACTGTCTCAGACATCTTTACTTCATTTTTCCCCATACTGGTAAATATTACATCCTTTACCATGGTGTCTATTCTCTTTGCCACATCATGCCCAACCACAGCAGTAAACTCGCTTGGGAGGTCATTTTCAGTCAGTATGCCTCCTCTTAGGGCGTCATCTATATCGTGGTTGACATAGGCTATTTTGTCAGAGAGCCTTACAATCTTGCCTTCAAGGGTTGAAGGCTTGCAGGCACTTCTGTGGTTTTTGATTCCATCTCTTACTTCTTTTGTGAGGTTAAGCCCCTGTCCATGCTTCTCAAGCAGTTCGACCACCCTCACGCTCTGCTCATTATGATGGAAGCCATAAGGCGAAATCTTGTTTAGTGCTCTCTCTCCTGCGTGTCCAAAAGGAGTATGGCCTAGGTCATGCCCTAACGCTATGGCTTCAGTCAGGTCTTCATTTAACATAAGGGCTCTGGCTATGGTTCTTGCAATCTGAGAAACCTCCAAAGTATGGGTAAGTCTTGTCCTATAGTGGTCTCCTTCCGGATCAAGAAAGACCTGAGTCTTATGCTTCAGCCTTCTAAATGCCTTGCAGTGCAGGATCCTGTCTCTGTCCCTCTGATAAATAGTCCTTATCTCGTCAGGCTCTTCCTCCACATCTCTGCCAAGTGATGAATCTGAAAAAGATGCATATTCACATAGCATCTTTCTTTCAAGCTCTTCCCTGAGTTCTCTAATACACTTTTTATCTTCCATATTCCCCTCCTGTTGCAAAGCCCATACTATTATTATTCAAATAAACTATGAAATTTCCTTTTTTTAGCCTTTCATTTCAACAATGCATGATACAAGTGTCAAATTTTAGTTTTAAAAATTCCTCTTATATCTTAACATATTAATGCAAACTTACGATATACTAAGTAGTATATATATGATAACCCATGGGAGAAAAAAATGGTACATAATTATTGGTTTGAAATAGCTGCCTTTATTTTGGAGCTTACCATTGGTTATATGCTATTGTTTAGACATACAATAACGTTGCCATATAACGGTATATTCAGAAAGCTGTATGCCTGCTGTTTTATCACTACGCTTTCTGCCTTAATACAGGCTTTACTTGAAGACTACATCAACTATTCCGGTAAAAATATTGCGGATTATATAATAATCCTTAATGTTTTATCGATGATATTTTTCTATACCCATATTTTATGCTGCACCTTTTCAGCATATTATGAATGTTCAGTACTTAGCATTAAGGTAAATGAGACTATAATCAAGCTATTGCTAAATGTACCTTCGGTAATAGCAATAGTAACCATAAGCCTTAATCCTTTTTTAAGTACTGTATTTAATATTGATCCTGTTTTAGGCTATCAGAGAAGAGCATTTCTTATTCTTCTCTACTTAGTTGCGTTTTACTACCTCATTTTTACCTTGGTAATAATAATTGCTTATGGTCAAAATATAAGACGTGACAAAAGAATAGCCTTTACCCTGCTGCCATTCATTCCGTTTTTTGGTACTGTTATTCAGTACTTTTACAGGTATTCCGGAGTAGGAAACTTCTTTATGGCATTATTAGTACTTGTCATGTACATTACAATTGAAAGTCCTGCAGATTATATTGACTATGTGACAGGGCTTCAGAACCAAAATGCGCTTTTTACGAACTTCAGTGTGGCCATGTCAAGGAAGAAGCCGATTTCAATCATTACTATCGCTATAGAAAGAATTGATGCCTGGGATAAGGAATTTGGTACGGAGCATACTAACTTGCTTATACTCGAGCTTTCATCCTACCTTATACACCTGTCTAAGAATGTCAGCGTCTACTCTCTTGGACGTGGCAAATTTGCCCTTTACATCTCTTCAGAGAATTTTTGGGCAAATATGCGAATGGCAGAATTACTTGCTTATAGCATATTGGAGCGTTTTGAATCTTCTTTTGATATAACCGCAGCTAATAAGGTTATTCCCGCTAAGAGGATATGTCTTTATAACTGTCCTGAGGATATAGACAATGCGAACTTACTGCAAAAAGCCATGCTGTCCGAAGCAACTGCAGTTCTTCCTAAGGGCAAAGATTATCTGACTATTGAAGATATTGACACCACTACAAACGATAAGGAAAGGCTTATAGCCACAAGTATTCAGAGTCTTTATGAAAATGGCACTGTTTATCTGTCATTTTTGCCTGAATTTAATACTTCACTTGAAATATATGACTCTGTGAAGACAGAGCTTACAATGTATATACCCGAGATAGGTTACGTCAATTCACGCAGCCTTATTTCTGTTGCAGAAAAATACGGTTTGATTATAGGATTCTATGACTATATTTTGGAATCGCTATTTAAGATGATTAGGGATAATCACCTGATGGCATACGGGGTAAAATCAGTTGAAATTGTCATGCCTGTTTCCTTCCTGCTTAAGAAGAATAAGGCAGTAAAGCTTGTTAATCTCGCGTCTCAATACGATATTCCTCCTAAGCTTATATGTTTTGAGCTTGCCAAAAACTCTATGCTTAAGTTTGATGGCGTAATTGTAGAAAACATGAAGGCCATATCAAGCGCCGGCTTTAGGTTCATACTTGAAAACTATGGCAATGGTTACACCAATGCTTCTGCTTTGATAGATATGCCTATCTATGCTGTGACAATAGATAAATTCCTTACAGGAACAGCGATTAATTCAGAATTGGCTCACAAGATTCTTAGTTGTACAATAACTTACTTAAAAGAATTTGACTTGCAGGTTAAGGCTGAGCATATTGAGACTAAGGCTTCCATGGAATATGCTCTAATGCTTGGTTGTGATTACTTACAGGGTTATTATTTTTCGAAACCGCTTAAAATAGCAGAACTAACTGAATTTTTAAGGAAAGGAGGATTGCAGGAATGACGTTTAACATCTGGGTGGACGTTTGCTCTATGCTAATATTACTATTCCTTTTTTTATCATATAAAATTAAAAATTCCTTGTCAATTTATCGGGATGATGTGTTAATGTATACTATATTTTTCATAACATCCTTTGTATCAATTGATTTCTTTGCATTACTGCTGGATGGGAGGGCAGAACCATTACTCATTTACTGTCTTCACTCTCTAAAGTATCTGTTTTTGTACGGTTACCTATGCTTTTTGCTGGTATATACTTCCATAGCAGTTAATCAGCGTATCCATGGAGACAACATATTTAAGCTTTTTATCACACCTCTTGCTGTTGTTGCCTTCTTGATAATTATTAACTACAGCTACAGTTTTATCTTTTATATTACAGAAGATGGAAAATTTGAGTATGGCAGATTATATCCCCTCCTATACATCATTGATGCTTACTATATTGCCATATCTACTCATCTTTTACTACGAGGGAAAAAGTCACTATCGCAAAACTATAAGATTATTATTCCTGCAGTTATTGTTATCCTGCTAACAGGTACAGTTCTTGACTACCTTTTCCCTTATGTTTCTTTCATTCCGTTTACATTTACCATCTTAACTACTTTGGTATTTATCGGTATGCAGAATCCTTATGAGTATTATTATGAGGATTCCCAAATGATGAATAAAAACGCTTTTATTACAATGTGCGGCTCCAGATTTACTTCTGAAACCAATACTTTGTGCATAGCTGTAAACATACACAATATAGATTTGATTACCGGTACTTTAGAAATAAGTAAAGTAATTAATGCAGAAGGGCTATTCTTAAAGAATATAAAACAATTTTCAAAGAAGCTGCTAACTTTCAAGCTCGCAAACGGTCAATACATAATTGTGCTTGATGAGAGCAATGAAGCAAAAGCCAGACTTATATATGAGGAAACGCTCCATATAATGGAAAAGTTTGCCAACGCAACACTCTTTAGCTTTCCGATTTACTCCACCTGTTGCTTATTTAGCTCACCTAAAGATGTTTCAAGCCTTAGGATGGTGAATACACTTTTTGATGCACTAAAGCTCTATGATAATAAGGATGATATCCTCGCCATTAAACCTGAGGAATTACAATTAAAAAGTGATGCCGAGATTGAACGCATTGAAAAACTAGTGAAAAATGCTTTGAACGAAAACAGACTGGAAGTTTATTTTCAGCCAATTTATAATGTCAAAGAAAAAAAATATACATCAGCTGAGGCACTTATCAGAATGAAGGATGATGAGGGCAATAACATATCTCCGGGGGTTTTTATACCTATAGCAGAAAAAAGCTCTGTCATCATAGATATAGGAGCTTTTGTGATAGAAGAAGTATGTAAACTGCTCTCTACAGAGCATCTTAGCGCTTTGGGCCTTGAATATGTAGAGGTAAATATCTCAATGGTGGAATGCCTCCAAAGTAACCTGGCTTCCAATATTTTATCAGTCCTTAAAAAGTATAATATTGCTTCAAGCCAGATAAACCTTGAAATAACAGAAACCTCTGCCAGTGAATTTACCGATATCGTGGATACCAATATTAAAACATTGTCAAGTAAAAATATTAGCTTTTCACTTGATGATTTTGGTACCGGATACTCCTCTCTTTCAAGAATACTGTCTTTACCGCTTAAACTAATTAAGATAGATAAATCACTCGTACAGGCGCCATTTATAAACCGTGATAAAAAATCTATGATTCTACTTGATAACTTTATAAAAACAGCCTTTGCCGCAGGCTTTGACATTGTTGCAGAAGGTGTGGAAACAAATGAAATGGCTAAGCATGTGATTGCTCTTGGATGTACATATATCCAAGGCTTCTACTTTTCTAAGCCTTTAAGTAAAACTGACTTTGTTGAAGCAATCAAGGTCAATAAGCCGGCAGAAATATGATAAGTATGGCCCCTGTCATTAGCAGGGGTTATATATATTTTAAAGTTCTTTTATGGCTCGAAGTGTTGACTAATAATATTAGTTGTACTATCATTATCTAGTATTTATAAGGAGGATAAATAGATGGGTGGTTTTTTTGCAGCAACGCTTAAGAATGATTGTGTATTTGATTTGTTTTTTGGAACAGATTATCATTCACACTTAGGTACCCGTAGAGCAGGAATGACAGTGCTTGGAGAACACGGCTTTGATAGAGCAATTCATAATATTGAGAATTCTCCTTTTAGAAGTAAATTTGACCGTGATGTACAGGAAATGAAGGGAAATTACGGCATAGGCTGTATATCTGACTATGAGCCTCAGCCTCTTATAGTAAGGTCTCATCACGGCACTTATTCACTGGTTACAGTGGGTAAAATCAATAATACCGATGAGTTAGTAGACGAGATTATAAAAGAAGGAGGAATACACTTCCTCGAAATGAGCGGTGGTGTAGTAAATCAGACCGAGCTTGTAGCCTCCTTAATCAATCAAAAAGGCAATCTAATTAAAGGTATTCAATACGTGTGGGAGAAAATAAAGGGCTCCATGACTATGCTCATCCTCACTCCTCTTGGTATATACTGTGCCAGAGACTTATATGGAAGGACTCCGGTTGCAATAGGAAGAAAGGACGAGGGATTTTGTGCTTCATTTGAAAGCTTCGCCTACCTTAATCTGGGCTATGAGCACTACAAAGAGCTTGGTCCGGGTGAAATAGATGTAATCACACCTGAGGGTGTAAAAGTTCTCGTTGATCCAAAAAGTACAAAGAAAATCTGCTCATTCCTGTGGGTATACTTTGGCTACCCATCTTCCAGTTATGAAGGTGTTTCTGTAGAAGCCATGCGCAATAAGTGCGGCAGCCTTATGGCTAAGAGAGATGACTTCCCAAAGGATAAACTAGACATCGTTGCGGGTGTTCCGGACTCCGGAACCGCTCATGCTGTGGGCTATGCAAACGAGTCAGCCATACCTTTCTCAAGACCTTTTATAAAGTACACTCCTACCTGGCCGCGTTCATTTATGCCTACCATACAATCAAAGCGTGACTTAATCGCCAAGATGAAGCTTATCCCGGTGCACGAACTAATAGATGGCAACAGGATTCTTCTCATAGATGATTCGATAGTTAGAGGTACTCAGCTTAGAGAAACCACTGAATTCTTGTATAAAAGCGGTGCTAAGGAGGTACACGTAAGACCTGCCTGTCCTCCTATAATGTACGGCTGCAAATTCATCAACTTTTCACGTTCCACCTCAGAAATGGACCTCATTACAAGACGTGTAATAAGAAGTGAGGAGGGAGAAAACGTAAGCAGCGAGGTACTTGAAGAGTATACTAATCCTGACTCTGAAAAGTATAAACGCATGGTGGATGAAATCCGTAAGCAGCTTGGTTTTACCACCCTTAGCTTTAACAGGCTTGACGATATGGTAGAAGCAATAGGCATAGGCAAGGAAAATCTCTGTACCTACTGTTTTGACGGTAAGGAATAATATAATATATGGGCAGTTGTATAGGATATATCTTATATGGCAGCCCCATTTTTATCTTGATATACATTAAAGCCCACAATCAAAGCACCTCAAAGCTTAATCTTCTACACCAAATTCCTTTTTAATATCGGATTCAATAAGATTCCTGCCTATGACAATGAATATGTCCTGTCCCTTAGCTATATCGCTTATTTCAACGTTATTCTTCGTCATATTTATAAATAGATATTTGCCATTTTCTTCTATAAAGCCTTTTATTCTTATAATATCACCGAATTTATCAGGATTTTTAAATAGATGCTCTGCTTTTTCTTCAAGCTCCTTCCTATTTAGCTTTCGGTTCATAATAAAGACCGATTTGAACTCTTCCATTTCATAAAATTCCTTCTCATAATCAGAGACAACATAACCCGAACCGGAAACCCGCTCAAAGTCACAGTTGTCAAACTTTCCTTCTGAAGGTATAACAACCTTCTCATCCAGTCTTCTGTCACATTTTATCCTTTCAAGCAGGCTGTTTAGATAAGAAAGCGTGCCCTCTTTATCACCAAACTTAAAGTTCTCCTGCTTGCTAAATATGACTGCACCGGTGCAGGCAAGCTGAGTGGCAAGCAGATACTCGGAAGCCTCAGATATGTCAGCCGCAAAGCTTACATCTACTATGGTTATCACGCTGCCTATCTCATACCATTTATCAAGAGGCTCTTCATATAAGAGGTCAAAGAACTCTTCAGGCTCAAATATCCCGGACGGTTCTACTATAATCCTGTCATATCCGCTCATCGCCATAGCTATAAGCTTAGTTCTAAATCTCCTCTTATGTGTCTCGAGGTCTCCGCCTCCTATTATCATCTCCAGCTCACAGTTATCTCCCATGATGTCTCCAAGCAGCATCAGGTCTATGTTTATCGCACCATAGTCATTTTCAAGGATTCCTATTCTAAGCCCTTTATCTAAGAAATACTTTGCATATTTTTTTATAAATGTTGTCTTCCCCGAGCCTAAAAACCCCGTTACCAAATCTATTTTAATCATAAATCCCTCCGTAAGTATTATTAACCCTATGTTCAATTATGCCACTTGACGGTAAACACCACCTTTTGCCGTCTTCTAAATCTTCTTACATTAATAAGCTATCACTAAAAAAATATTTGTCAAGATATAATTCACGTTGTTATAACAACATATTTATTGTATTAACATCGTTATAATTAAGCCATCATATGAGAGATATGTAACTATAATAAATCTAAAAAATATTTGGAGGTAAAAATGGAGAATAAAATGTTTTGTTATCAGTGTCAGGAAACCGCAGGCGGTAAGGGCTGCTCAGTAAGCGGTGTCTGTGGCAAGACTCCTGAAGTAGCTAACATTCAGGATCTTCTTGTTTATGTAACTAAGGGATTGTCAGCAGTTACTACTGCACTTAGAAAAGAGGGAACACCTGTAAGCTCTGAGGTGAACCACCTCATTACACTTAACCTTTTCATTACCATTACAAATGCAAACTTTGATAAGGATGCTATTGAAGCAAGGATTATCGAGACTCTAAATGTGAAAGAGGAACTCTTAAAGAGTGTTAAGAATACCGTCTGTCTTCCTCCTGCTGCTATCTGGAACGGTGATGAGGCTTCCTTCCCTGAAAAGGCTAAGACTGTAGGTGTACTTTCTACTGAGAATGAGGACATTCGCTCTCTTCGTGAGCTCATTGTATACGGTCTTAAGGGACTTTCTGCTTATTCTAAGCACGCAAATGCCCTCCTTAAGGATGACGAAGAGGTAGATATTTTCTTACAGCGTGCACTTGCTGCAACACTTGATGACAGCCTTACAGTAGATGACCTCGTTGCCCTCACTCTTGAGACAGGTAAGTACGGTGTGTCCGGTATGGCTCTTCTTGATACTGCTAATACTACTGCTTATGGTGACCCTGAGATAACGAAGGTAAATATCGGTGTAGGTAAGAATCCCGGTATACTTGTATCAGGCCACGACCTTAGAGATATAGAAATGCTCCTTGAGCAGACACAGGGCACAGGAGTGGATGTGTATACTCACTCTGAAATGTTACCTGCCCACTACTATCCTAAGCTTAAAAAGTATACTAACCTTGTAGGTAACTATGGTAATGCTTGGTGGAAGCAGAAGGAGGAGTTTGAGTCATTTAACGGACCTATCCTTATGACAACTAACTGTATAGTTCCTCCTAAGGACAGCTACAAAGACAGACTTTATACCACAGGTGCAGCAGGATTCCCAGGCTGCAAGCACATTCCTGGTTCATACGGTGAAACCAAGGACTTCTCAGAAATCATAGAGCAGGCTAAGAAATGCCCTCCTCCAACAGAGATTGAGACTGGAGAGATTGTAGGCGGATTTGCTCACAGCCAGGTATTCTCACTTGCAGGCGAGGTAATCTCAGCTGTTAAGTCCGGTGCTATCACACGTTTTGTAGTAATGGCAGGCTGTGATGGTAGGGCAAAGAGCCGTAACTACTATACTGACTTTGCTAAGGCTCTTCCAAAGAGTGCAGTTATCCTTACTGCAGGCTGTGCTAAGTATAAGTACAATAAGTTAGACCTTGGCGATATAGGTGGTATTCCAAGAGTACTTGATGCCGGACAGTGTAACGATTCTTATTCACTTGCGGTTATAGCACTTAAGCTTAAGGAAGTATTTGGAGTAGAAAGCATCAATGACCTTCCTATCACATACAATATCGCTTGGTATGAGCAGAAGGCAGTAATAGTACTTCTTGCCCTCCTCTACCTTGGAGTGAAGGATATCCACTTAGGACCTACTCTCCCAGCCTTCCTTAGCCCTAATGTGGCAAAGGTTCTTGTAGAGAACTTTGGCATAGCAGGAATCGGTACCGTAGAGGATGACATTGAGCTTTTCTTTGGCAAGTCTTCAAATGGCGGAGATAAGATAACAGCTGATATGCTTATGGGAGATATCTTACAGGCTTATCCTGAGGCTGCTGAGGTCCTTATGGATGCCGGTATGCACTGCATAGGCTGCCCATCTTCTCTTATGGAATCTCTTGAAGATGCCTGCCTTGTACACGGTCTCGATGCTACTGTGCTCTTAGAGAAATTAAATGAAATTGCAAATGCATAATACGAAAGTTTAGAAAAAAACAGGGAGATTAGTTTCCTCCCTGTTTTATTTATTACAATATATTAGTCCATATCTGAAGCTTGCGTGCTTATATCACTATATTCCGTATCCATTACTGCCTCTATCCTATATTCCGGATAGTGCTTCTGTATCTTATTTACAACATTTTCAAACACCTGTTTTCTGTCTTTTGCATCAAAGCTGACCACCAAATCAAAACGAACTGATGCTTCTTCCCTATTAAAATAAAAACCATGCATTTGCAGAATATAAGGGTTCATCGAAACAAGTTCTTCAATTGTATCTTTAATGTGTATAGCACACTTATCACTTGAATTCAATGAGTATATGCCTATAGCTGTTAGAACTACATTGTGCCTGGCATATACCTCAAGGGCAATCTTCCTCGTCAGTCTATCAATTTCATCCGCTGTAAATACATCCGGAATTTCTATATGAAGTGAGCCCTGATAAACGTCAGGACCATAGTCGTGTAAAACTAAATCATAGGTACCTGTTACCTCAGGAAATTCCATTACTGTTTCAGTTATTTTCGAAGCAAGTGCAGAGTCAGGTGCCTCTCCAAGTATATGAGAAAGAGTTTCTTTTAACATATCGATACCGGCTTTTATAATAAAAACGGATATAATTACGCCCAAATAAGCTTCTACAGAAATCTTAAAATTTAAGTACAAAACCGCTGCTACAAGAGTTGACGCAGAAATAACAGCATCCATACTTGCATCAGTACCTGAATTGATAAGAGATTCTGACTTAACCAGAACTCCAACTGTCTTAACATAGCGTCCTAAGATTATTTTCACTACAACAGCCACCGCGACTATTATAAGCGAAACTGTAGAGTACTCAGTAACGTCAGGACTAATTATCTTCTTTATAGATTCGACAGCAGAGGTCACACCCGCATATAGGATAATGACAGCAATTACCATCGCGCTTAAATACTCAACCCTGCCATGTCCAAAGGGATGTGCCTTGTCAGGCTCCTTCTTTGACAGCTTTGCACCAATTATTGTAACAACTGAGCTTGCTACATCAGAAGCATTGTTAACTGCGTCAAGTACTATGGCTATGGAATTAGTCATCAGCCCTATAACCGCCTTAAATACCGCAAGTAGGACATTTGCAACGATTCCAATTATACTTGTCTGAATTATTTTCTTGTCTCTGAACTCAGAGTTACTTCTCACATCACTTAAACTAAGAGTATCTGTGTTATTAACACCAACTCTATTTTCCTCCATCTTTTCCTCCATTCAATTTGAACGCAAATTTTATTACAGATTTTTACTATACATTGAATCATTTTACTCCAGCATCCACTTCCACATAGGTATTACCTTAACTTTTATCTCATCATATTCAAGCTCTGCCTCTTCGCTGTTGGTAATTACGATACATTTTGCATCAGGAATGAAGTTTTTAAGCTTTACAAAGGCTCCAAGTTCCCTTGCCTTTGTATCCGGATTGTCAAGCAAACTGTAGCTTACCTGTATAGCCAGCCCACTGTTCGGAACATAAAAATCAATTTCTGCATTATTCTCAAAATAAAATACATTATCTACACTATATCTTCTAATCAGCTCAATTGCAACAAGATTTTCAAGAGCTGCGGTATTACTATCCATAATCAAGAGTCCAAGCAATCCTGTATCCATAAAATAATATTTTGACAGGGTTTCTTTATCAACTAACTTTGCTGAATAATTCTGTATTTTAAATAAAAGATATGAGTCAAGCATAAATCCCATATAATTAATTACTGTCTGCTTGCCAATAGCTATACCTGTGCTTTTTATTATATTTGTAAGCCTGTTATATGATATAGGATGCATTACAGATTCTGCTATTTTTTTTAATATCAAGCGTACTGCAAAGTCATTTGTGATTTTATTTCTTCTAATTATATCTCCAAGGTATATAGTCTGATAAATATTACTTAAATACTCTCTCTTGTTCCTTATCTCTACTAATTCAGGAAATGCACCATATTTCACATAATCATTATACAAACTGATTATTTCTGCTTTATCCGCTGTACTGATTATCCCCGAATAATCCTTTATCTTCTCTTTTGCAGTCAAATATTCCTTAAATGAATAAGGGAAAATCTGTACTATCATAAATCTTCCCCCAAGAGTTGATGCAATTTCACTATTAAGCATCTTACTGTTACTTCCGGTAATATTTACCCTATACTTCATATCCGAAAGGCGGCGTACAAACTTCTCCCAACCGTCTACATTTTGAATTTCATCCAAAAACAAGTACGGTTTGTTATTTGTACCTGATAATTCAATACTAACTTCTAAAATCATATTTAAATCATCAGCAGTTACTTCTAAAAGCCTCTCATCTTCAAAGTTAACATAAGCTATCTGATTTAACGAAACTCCGTCAACAATAAGCTTTTTTATCTGCTGATACAGCATATAAGACTTACCAGTACGTCTTATACCCACAAAACAATAATTTACATTATCTTCCAACTCATAATTCCTATGAATAACAGAATTATTTAGGTACATTTCTTTTTGGTCAATTAGAATCTGTTTCATGTTTTCTCTGTTCATAGATTCCTCCTGTCTTGTATATAAGACAATTTTGAATTGTATTTGTCTTGTCTATAAGACAATTATATATAATTATTGTCTTATATGCAAGACGATATCTGGTCATTTTTGTCTTATATATAAGCTGACAAAAATTCCTCTTTAGTAGAACCTATTTTCACGCCTCTGTTATCCTTTCCATCATCAGAAGCATTCTTATAATAGAAATACCAACCTTCATTATTTTTTTCATAATCTATATATTACCCGACTTCGAAACTGTAGCTATTCCATCATCCTCAGAAGTCCATTTAACTTTTCCTTTTACACCTTTAAGCTTAAGTTTGAAGCTGTTTCCAACATACATTTCAGTTTTAGACACATTCAAACTATACTTTGTTGCAGCCTTTGCTACAACCACTTGCTGATTTTTGTTTTTCTTGCACACCTCATCCACCTCTGCTATATTATTACTATCAATTCCAAGGAGGCATTTATGACTAAATACAGTTTTCCACCACTTATAGACTACTCTTCAAAAATCCTCGTCCTTGGCTCACTTCCGGGCGAAGAATCCTTAAAGCAAGCTCAGTATTATGCCCATCCCCGCAATGCTTTCTGGAAGATTATGTTTATAGTTTTCAATGAAGTATACAGCGAAGACTACTCTGCAAAATGTGAACTTCTCCTTAAAAATCATATAGCTCTTTGGGATATGGTGCATAGCGGTAACCGCAAAGGCTCTCTTGATTCTGATATTAAGAATGAAATCCCAAATGACATCGAGGGACTGTTAAATCAATATCAAGGCATATCAACCATTCTTTTAAACGGAAAAAAGGCAGAAGCGATGTATAATAGATATTTCAGCCAAATACCTATAAATACCATCACTCTGCCTTCTACAAGCCCTGCAAATGCAAGACTGAATTTTGAAGAAAAACTTAATCTTTGGAAAGAAGCTATCAATCCCCAGAATCTAACTTAAGCACGCTCATAAATGCCTTCTGTGGTATCTCTACGTTACCCACCTCACGCATTCTCTTCTTTCCTTCCTTCTGCTTTTCAAGAAGCTTTCTCTTTCTTGAGATATCGCCACCATAGCACTTTGCAAGCACGTCTTTGCGCATTGCCCTTACTGTTTCTCTCGCAATTACCTTGCTTCCAATGGCTGCCTGAATAGGAACTTCAAAGAGCTGGCGTGGAATCTCATTTTTAAGCTTCTCGCACATTTTCTTTGCTCTCTCGTAAGCACCTTCTTTAACTATAATGAAGGAAAGTGCATCTACAGACTCCTTATTAATAAGGATATCGAGTTTTACAAGCTCAGCCTTCTGATAGCCCTTAAATTCATAGTCAAATGACGCATAGCCCCTTGAACGGGACTTAAGAGCATCAAAGAAATCGTAAATAATTTCATTTAATGGAAGGTCATACTTTAGTACTACCCTAGTCTCCTCAATATAGTCCATTCCATTGTTTACACCACGCCTTTCCTGGCAAAGCTTCATAATGGAGCCTAAATACTCAGTTGTAACCATAATTTCAGCCTTAACAATAGGCTCTTCCATATAGTCTATCTCTGAAGGATCAGGAAGGTTTGACGGATTGGTAATGTCAATAACAGTTCCATCAGTTTTATGTATCTTGTACACTACGCTAGGTGCAGTAGCCACCAGGTCTATGTCATAATCACGCTCAAGTCTCTCCTGAACTACATCGAGATGTAATAACCCAAGGAAACCGCATCTGAAACCAAAGCCAAGAGCAATAGAGGTTTCAGGCTCGAACTGGAGGGCGGCATCATTTAACTGAAGCTTTTCAAGTGCATCCCTAAGGTCTGCGTAATGTGCTCCATCCGCAGGATAAAGTCCACAGTAGACCATAGGAAGAACCTTTTTATACCCTGGAAGTGCCGTATCGCAAGGATTGTCCTTATCGGTAATGGTATCACCCACATTGGTAAGCCTTAGGTCTTTGATGCTTGCAGTAATATAGCCAACCATACCAGCTGTAAGCTCTTCACAAGGAATAAATTGTCCTGCTCCAAAGGTACCTACTTCTACAACTTCTTCTACTGCACTAGACTGGAACATCTTAATCTTTGTGCCCTTTTTTACTGTTCCTTCCATAAGCCTTGCAAATACTATAACTCCCTTATAGGCATCATAAAGCGAGTTGAAAATAAGTGCCTTTAAAGGATTCTCAGGCTTTCCTGACGGAGCAGGTATCTTCTCTACTATGGCTTCAAGCACATCCTCTATATTTAGACCATTCTTGGCAGAAATAAGTGGGGCATCGTGGGCTTCAATACCTACAATATCCTCTATTTCCTCTTTCACCCTGTCTGGATCAGCACTAGGAAGGTCAATCTTATTGATTACAGGCACAACGGTAAGGTCGTGCTCTAAGGCAAGGTATACATTGGCAAGAGTCTGTGCCTCCACTCCCTGAGAAGCATCTACTACAAGGATAGCACCCTCACAGGCAGCAAGGCTTCTTGATACCTCGTAGTTAAAGTCTACATGCCCCGGAGTATCAATGAGGTTAAATATATACTCCTCGCCATTTTTTGCCTTGTACACTACTCTTACTGCCTGAGAACGGATGGTAATACCACGCTCTCTCTCAAGCTCCATATTGTCAAGAATCTGATCCTGCATCTCTCTCTTGGTAAGAGTTCCTGTTGCCTCTATTATCCTGTCCGCAAGGGTTGACTTGCCATGATCAATATGTGCAATAATGCAAAAATTTCTGATATTCTTAGTATTTATCTCCGACATTCTTCTCTCCGTATTTTAATATTTACTCTGACTTATACAGATTACAGTATTTTTTAAAATTTATCAAGTAAAATTCCTTTAAATCTGTTGACATTCCTTCCATTTTGTATTAAAGTAAATTAGTGTGTTTGCGTTAAGCGTCCGTGTCCGGATTAATGAAACACTTTTAATCAAACAATGATAATGGAGGTGTTAAATTGGCTAATATTAAATCTGCGAAGAAAAGAATCAAGGTTGCTGCAAAGAAGACTCTCAGAAATAAAATGATTACTTCTAGGGTTAAGACTCTTGTTAAGAAAGTCGTTTCTGCTGTTGCAGTTAGTGATAACGAGGCTGCTAAGGTTGCTCTCGCTCCTGCAGTTGCTGCCATTGATAAGGCTGCAAACAAAGGCGTATATCACAGAAAAACAGCTTCTAGAAAGATTTCACGTCTTACAAAGTCTGTAAACAAGCTTGCGTAATTAATTATATTGCATATAAAAACAGCTGCCATATCGTCATCAGTATGGTGGCTTTTTTCTTTTAAATATTGACTTTGCACCTTTGTATGTAATATTCTGTTAATATGCAGAGTAAAGACTAAAGGAGAAAGTTATGATAAGACTAAAATGCAGTTCCTGCGGTGGAGAGCTTGAACTGAAAGGCTCGGGGATGTTTGAATGTCCTTATTGCGGTTCAAAATCATTTATGTCCGATGCTGATTTTAGAGGCAACGAAGAATTTAGAAAGAAGCTTCTCGAGTACTTAAAGGCAGAGGCTTGTAACAAAGATTTTGACTATGCCGGCGATTCCTTATGGAAACAAACCAGTGAAGACTCTTTTGTTATGGCAAACGACAAAGAGCTTACCATACAGTATATGTTTAAGTACGATTATGACTCCTGTCTTTGCTACCTTTCAAAAGAAAATGTGGTATATGTTTTAGATAATGTGCGTGAGAAAGAAAGATTTTTATTTGGAGTCAATTCTCTTGTGTTTCCGGAGGCAGACAGCAAGCTGCACCGCTGCTTTCCGCAGTTAAAGATGGAAATCTCCCTTAAAGACGGCAGGGAGGCTTTGATATTCCTAAGACGTCCTAACTTCTTCCCTGTCGAGTATTTTGCACCGTTTGAATCAAAGCATTTGGCTTGGGTAATATCCAGAATGGAGAATATCTGCTGTGAGCTAGAGTATTCCGGTATTGAATACGGCTGCATAGTTCAGAGTGCAGTCTGGATTAATCCCATCACTCATGAAGGGGCGCTGTTTGGCGATTGGAGAAAGGTTAGACCGATTGATGGTAATAAAGACCTTGTAGATGTCAGAAAGACGGCTATAAAAATAGTTAAAAATTCGAGAGAACCTATCGAGTTATATAAGTTCCTTAATTCTAAGCCAGAAAAAGATGCTTATGCTGATTTTAAGGCTTGGGATGATGTTATAGAAAAAGGCTTTGGCGGCCATAAATTCATAAAAATGTAAAGGAGAAGTCACTATATGGGATATGGAAGTTATTCAGCTTCAGATTGGAGCAGATTAAAATCAAGCAGAAATCTTTCAGATACACAAAGCGTAAATGAAATATTTCAAAGGAGAGCCTGCAATCCTAAGTTCGATCCAAAGTTTATAGGAACCAGGGAGTGTTTTGATTCTGAGGACCATCCAAATACTACTCCTATTGTTGTAGGTCTTGATGTTACCGCCTCTATGGGCTATCTTGCCGTTGAGGTCGCAACAAAGGCACTTAATCAGCTCATCATGAAGCTATACTCTACTGCTGCTGTTGAGGATCCTGCACTTATGTGCGCTGCGTATGGTGATTTCGGTGATTTTTCACCTCTTCAGGTAACTCAGTTTGAATCAGATATAAGAATAGCTGAACAGCTGCTAGAGCTTTATTTTGAGAATCACGGATGTGGCGAGGTTGTACCTACCTGTTTGTGGGAATTTTTGTCAAGACATACCAACATAGATGCTATCAATAAGAGATCAAAAAAAGGATTTTTGTTTACTATAGGTGACAATGCAAATATCAGAAAAGATCAGATTGAAGAAACCATCAAAAGGGTAATAGGTGATGATGTTCCAGGGGCTACCCGTGAGAGTCTTTTGGAGGAAGTACAGAAGAAATTTCATGTTTTCCACATTATGATAGGCGGCGATGGAAATAAGGATATATTGATTGGTAAAAAGATGGTAATCTCGGTAAATGAGATTGAAAATATACCTGAAATTATTATAAGTGCTATTCAGCTACAGCTAGGCAAGTCGTTAAAGGACGTACTGGCGCAGTGGGATCCTCTCAGTGTTCCTGTGATAAGTGCTGCAATCAAACAGTTGAGTATAGCTGACAGTGGGCAGTCGATTACCCTATGAGAACAATAGCTGTAGTAGGCAAGAATTACGGTGATGAAGGCAAAGGGCTTGTCACAGCAAGCCTTTGTTCTTCGTTTAAAAATCCGTTAATTATAAAACATAACGGTGGTGCACAGGCAGGACATACTGTAGAGGACGAGGGAAGAGGCACACGCTTTGTCCATCATCAGATAGGTGCTGGTGCTGAATACGGCGCTGATACCCTCTTTGCTGAGACTTATTATCCTGATTTGTATCAGATAAGAAAGGAAATCGAGGAGTTCAAATCCATATTCAGCGTAGTTCCAAGGATTTATGCCGAAGAAGGTTGCTGTATAACGACAATAGACGATATCCTTATAAATATGGCTATTGAAACTAAAAGGGGCAAGCACAGACATGGCAGCTGTGGTATGGGAATCAATGAATGCAGCGAGAGGATTAGAGCAGGATATAAGATAACTCTTAAGCAGATAGCAGATTCATCCTATGACGGGCTGCGCAATTTGCTTGTAAATATAAGAAAAGAATATACCCTAAAAAGAATAAAAGAATTGAAAATATCCGAACAAAACCCATATTATTCTATGATTTTTGATGACAATATTGTGGATAACTTTGCTGTAGAAATAAAAGACAACAGTAGATTTATCGAGCTTGTCAGTGCGGATAGTACTTGGCTAAAGCGTTATGATGGATTGATATTCGAATCGGGACAGGGCTTGCTCCTAGATAAGGATTATACTGCGAATGCACCCCATCTCACATCCTCTAAAACCGGCATTACCGAACCCCTTAGATTCTTAAATAAGAGAAGTCTTAGCTTACAGGAAGCAATATATGTTACAAGAACCTATGTTACAAAACACGGTGCAGGACCGCTTCCATACGAAATTAATACAAGTGATTGGGCTGATTTGGAGATGGATATGACAAATCTTCCTAATGAATGGCAGGGAGATATCAGGTATGCAAGTCATGGAAGCACTTATGACTTTCTTCTTCCTGTTACCAACGATATTAAAGATATAAACATCAAGCCTTCTCTAGCTATTACTCACTTGAATGAAACGAATGGGAAAATACTGTTTGAAAATGAGAGTCTTGACCTCAAGAACTTTAGGGAAATATATGGTGATAAGTTGCAAAATGTATATATATCCAGAAGTCGTAGCGGGATTGAAAAATATTTTTAATTTACATCTAGACAATTTATATTGTATGTGATATAATTTTACAAAACCAAACGAAAATGTGAACTGAAGTTTTAATAATTCAGTTGACTTTTTACGGTTTAAGTATAATATTAAATTGAGCACAGTTTTGCTCATATCAAACAAATACAAGGAGGGTTATGAAATGGAGAATTTAGGATTTTATGTCTGTAAGGATTGCGACTTTGAGGTACAGGTAATTAAGAAGGGTGACCACGAGCATGAGCACAAGCTTTTCTCAGAGGAGCTTAAGTACTTAAAGCCAAACTCAAAGGAAGCTGCTCTTGAGAAGCACGTACCTGATGTTACAGTAGATGGCGATACCATCAATGTAGCAGTAGGCAGCGTTCTTCACCCAATGACAGAGGAACATCATATCGAGTGGGTATATCTTGAGACCGAAAAGGGCGGACAGTTAAAGCACTTTAAGGTAACTGATGAGCCTAAGGCTGTATTTAAGGTGGCTGACGATAAGGCTCTTAGAGTATATGCATACTGCAACCTTCACGGACTTTGGGTTAAAGAGTTGTAATTAGATATTAGTAACATTAAGCCTGTAATAAGAAACTAATTGATATCATATCAATATGTAGCTTATTACAGGCTTTTAACTTTTCATTAAACTTCCAAACTGATTTTATATACCATTTTGGTGTTTTAAAATTTACATTACTTAAAGTCCCATCACATATACCTGGCAAGGATTCCATTCATCCCAAAGCGTAGGAAATACCTCAAATTCTTTAAACCCTAAAGAAAGATAAAAACAGTTAGTTTTATCATACTCTTTATATTTTCCCATCTGAACTGTTTTTACCTGCATAAAGGAATATCCCTTCCGCTTTGCCAATTCTTTAGCCTTTTCCACAAGCCTTCTGCCAATACCTTGTCTGTGATATTCTTTAAGTATTCCCATAACATAAAGTTCAACCGTATCCTTACCGGTTTCATCCAAATAAACGAAACCTATCGGTTGACCCTCAGAGTATGCTGCAAAAAAAGGCCGTTTTGAGCTTTCGGTTATATAATCCTCCCTTGAATCGGGAAGCCCGAACCACTCTGGTAGAGCCTCAAGTATCAGTCGCGTAATCTTCTGCTTTTCCACAGGAGCTTCTACTTCTGAAATTCTAACCTTATCTTCATTTTTCTTAAAATTATACATAAGATTGAAGCTATCAGGAACATCTTCATCAATATACCCTGTGTCTTCAAAGCCCAGCTTTTTATAAACATGCAGGGCAGCAACATCATCCATTTTTACGCAAACTTCAACACAATCATATTTACGCTCTTTTTCAAGCTCCGACAGAATCATTTTTAATGCCTGTGTACCGTAGCCTTTTCTCTGATACCTCCGGTCAATCATAAATTGCTGAAGCTCATAGCAGGCAGGCTCTTCATCCATATCTCTTATCATAGCAAGTCCCACAGCCAATTCATCATCAGCTATTCCAATTACTCTTGCTCCGGATGAACGATAAACATATCCTCTGGCAATTATTCCTATGTTGTCTGCCAAAAAATGTTTTTGACTTTCTTTTACGGATAGTTCTGCAAAATCTATCCAGTTTTTCTCATTTAGTTCAACTAGTCTGGTCATTTTAATCCTCCGATTTTTATTGGAGGGTTAAATTTCGTGAACCCTCCATACACGATTTATCTTTTTCATAAAAATCACTCCTTTCATTCTTCTTTATTACCTGAGTCGAAATCTGCGGGTATGTCAGCAGTTTATCCCAAGTCAGGTTTTTACTACTATTGATACAGGATTACTCAGGTTTCATCTTTCGTAGTCCTTGTATCTTATAAAGTATGCAATATTTCATACAGCTTGTCAATATTTTTTTATTCGCATCTTTTTCTTAACTATCGTAGTCAAACTTCCCGTCATTCTTCTCTTCCAGAGCTTTAATGACCTGGAAGATGAATTCTCCTTAATATCAACCTTTTACAGCTCCTGCTACTAAACCACTAATCATGTATCTTTGGAAAAAGAAGAACAAGAAAATCATTGGCACGGTTCCTACAATAGATATCGTATTAATGAGTGACCAGTCATAAGAAAGTTCACCCAAGTATCGGAGTGCTACACCTGCTGACAAGGTTCTAAGCCCATCTGTTTGAATCAAAGTTGTTGAGTGAAGATAGTCATCCCAAGTTATTAGGAATGAATAAATTCCCACAGCTAAAATTCCGGGTTTAACTAAAGGCATTACAACCTTGAACAAGGTTCCAAATCTACCTGCTCCATCAATCTGTGCAGATTCTTCAATAGCCTTAGGAACAGCATCAAAAAAGCTTGACATCAGCATAATTGAAAATGGTAAGATAGAAGCCGTTAACGCCCAAATTAGCCCTGTCCTCGTATTAAGAAGACTTACATCCTTCATTATTTTATAAAGAGATATTAAACGGCTTATAACCGGAAACATCTGTGCAGAAGTGAAAATAGCCAGTATAAACATGTTCCAGCGAAAATGGAATCTGGAAAGTGCATATCCTCCAAATATCGCAATCACGCAGGATAAGGCCGCTGTCGCTCCTGCCACTATAAAATTGTTTCGATAGTAAATAAAAAATTCGTTATTCTTTTTATAAAGGTCTATATAGCTTTGGATAGTAAATTCTTTAGGCCAAAATGAAGGCGGAAACTGATAGGCCTCCATATTGTTCTTAAATGAAGTCATAAGTACCCATAATATTGGAAAAAGCAAAAACCCTAGAATTAATATCAAAACAATTATACGTAAAATCAGCCAAGTGTACTTCTTTGCTTTCATCTAGACCTGCCTTTCTGTACGCACTGCTTTATTAAACAGAAATACAACTATTATCATAAGAGCCATCCACATGGTAGTAACAGCCGCACCTGAGCCTAAGTTATTGGATACGAATGCTTCACGATAACTTAAAACTCCCAAAGTAGTTGTTGAACCATTTGGCCCTCCCCCTGTCATTGTCCATACAAGAGGGAATTGCTTAAAATTCTCAATTATTGACATTGTTAATGTAATTTTTATCACTGACATCATTGATGGAATAATGATTTTAGTCAGTTTCTGCCAGTAATTTGCTCCATCTATTGATGCTGCCTCTTGCATATCACTTGGCACATTACTAAGACCTGCCAGTAAAAGTAAAGCCCCAAGAGGTATCTGTTTCCATAGAGCAGCAATTATAACTCCAATTAGTGCAGTGTTTTGATCATTAAGAATCGCAAAATCCGTAATTCTTCCACCGGAAAACAGACTTACAAGATATTTTAACAAACCATACTGCGGTTGATATATCCACATCCATACAAGGCCTGAAATAACTGTAGGTACTACCCAGGGAATCATCATTACACTGCGGAAAAAGCGGCTTCCCCTTATCTTTTGATTTAATATTAATGCCAAAGTCATACTAATTACAAACTGTAATGTTACAACAGCAGTAACAAAAACAAGATTTACCCACACAGCTTGAAGAAGTTTTCCACTTTGAAAAATCTTAATGTAGTTTTGAAATGAGTTCCAAGTCCCAGCTGTACCTGATATAATATTTTTGATTTTAAAATCCAATAAACTTCTGTAAAAAGAGTCTAAAATTGGAATCACAATGAATAAAACCGTAGTAATCACTGCAGGCATAAGCAATGCAAGTGAAAATAATTTATCTCCGGTTTCCCTTTTTAAGGCCATTCCTTTTCTTTTTTCTACCTTTACCACACTCTCTCCTCTCTGACACTAAAACTTCTCACCAAGTTAATAATGGCATTCATTTCGTATAAAAGCCGTACCCTTTTCAGTGCGGAAGTAAGACGACCGCCGTCAAAAGGTACGGCTTAATGATTTTACGCCATTTTACCCCAAAATGATGTCACTTATGCTATACTAGTCCTAATCAATTATTGCCTGTCTTAAATCTGTAACGTCTATAATATAACAATACTACTGATTTAATATTGTCTCCGCAGATTTCTTAAAATTCTCTAGTGCTGCTTCAACTTCTTCCCCACCAACAGTAATTGCCTGTGCAAGTCCACTAACTTCAAGTGCAAAGTCATTTAAGTTTGTTATCATTGGTAAAGGAGCTAAATTTGTATTAGCTGATTTAGCCTGCTCAAGCAAAGGATTAATCTCTGCTTCCATTGACTTACGTACTGCAAATGCAGGAGTTACATTTTTTAAATAGTCACTCAGTATTTCAGGTGAAATTATAAACTGCATGAAATTCTTGGCAGCTTCTAAGCGCTCTGTTCCATTGTCAAAGGCAAAAAATGTGTGTGCCTGTAAGATAGACTGTCCACTTCCGTTTCCACCTTTAAGAGGAACAGCTACAGCAGTAAAATTAACCGCATCCGGATTGATGGATTTGATACCGTTAAATCCCCAAGAATTGTCATAATACATCGCTAACTGACCTAATGCAAAGAGGTTTCTTAAATCCTTAGCCTTTGCATTCTGCGGGTTATATCCCTTGTCATTTAAGTCTTTTAACATAGCTAAAGATTCTTTTAACCCTGCATTTTCAAGGCTTAACTTGCCATCCTTATCGAGATATTCTCCTCCAAAATTAGCGGTATAAGCTAATAAACTTATGCCTGAAACCGGTACCGATGCAGTTGTCTGTCCAAATGCATAAATCTTGTTTCCATCATCAGTTTTTAACTTACTAATCTTCTCTGCCATTTCAAGCATTTCCTGATAAGTTGTTGGTGCCTTAGAAGAATCAAGTCCGGCTTTTTCAAATATATTCTTGTTATAGAATAAAACTGATGGAGAAGAGTAAAGAGGCAGTCCATACAAATGTCCGTCAACAGTAAACGCCTCTAATATCTCAGGATAGTAATCATCCAAAAAGTCCTTATCTATTACTTCTTCAAGGGGGGCTGCAAGTCCTGCATCTATAAGAGCAGGCATCCATATCATTTCACCAAACATAAGGTCAACCTTATCTCCGCCACCAGCCATGTTAATGACTGTATTTAATATTTCAGCGTAAGGAGCAGTTACCCACTCAATTGTGACATTTGGATACTTTTCTTCAAACTTTGTTTTAGCATTTTCCCAAAATTCTGTGTAACCTTTTTCCAAAATTGCATAGTTCGCTATTTTAAGTGTAATTTTTCCTGTAGAGCCAGTTGTGCTCTTGGCTGATGTAGACTGACTTTCAGTCTTTTTTTCTGACGTCTGTTTTGTATCATCTTTAGAAGTCTGACCGCCACATCCCACCATACCAAACAATAATACCGCCACCAACAACATACTAAGTATTTTTTTCATCCCATTCCTCCTTTTAAGTGTGAGATTATACAAGCCTTCTATCCCTTGTGCTTCGTACTCTCTCTTTCAATCATTCTAGTTTCAAATACTTTACTTAGCTCTTCCGGTACAAGATTTTTTGTGCCTTGGTTCATGTTTTCGATTAGTTCAATAGCAGTTTTGCTCATCTCCTCCTTTTGCTGTTCAATTGTAGTTATGCTTGGGGTCATAAGGCGTGAAATACTCGAGTTATCCACTCCTAGTATCATAATATCTTCAGGAATCCTCCTGCCAATATTCGTGACAATCTTAGAGGCTGTTGCAGCCAGCCTGTCATTTCTTGCAAAAATTGCATCTGTTTCGGGATTATCTAATAAAAACTTAGCAAAACTCTCCTGCCATAGGTCTTCATCAAAGCCTACAAAAGTCCGCTCGAGGGTTTCCTTACTGCTAAGACCATGACGCTTCCCAGCCTCTTCAAAGGCTAAATACCTTATATCCTTATTTAGTTCGCTCTTTTTTAATGTTTGAGCCAGATAAACTATATTCCTTGCTCCCTTTTCCCAAAGCAAGTCAAGACCCTTTAATACTCCATCATATAGTCCTGAGTCAATAGTAGCTACTCCCTTAGGTATTTCACCATATTTTTTGCTTAGAAATAACACCACAGGGATTCCGCCGCCCGCAATCTGCCTTATGTATTCTGTCTTAAATCCCGCAGAATTGATTATTATTCCATCGAATTGGCTATTCATAACCCTTCCAATATAGGAATCCACGTTGTGGTACTTACAAAGCGAAACCAGGTAGCCTTTATCGTAAGCATATTTATCTAACTGATATAGGATTTCTCCAAAATATTCATCAAGTACTATATCAGTAATCAAGAGAATCTGCTTACTGGTCTTCTTTTTCAAAGCCCTTGCAATCACGTTAGGATGATAATTTAGCTCTTCTATGGCCTTTTTAACTCTTTCCCTCTTGTCCTTTGCCACGTACCTATTGTCATTTACCACATAAGAAACTATTGTTTCACTCACACCTGCGCGTTTTGCAACATCAGCTCGTGTCGCCCTATGACTTTCTCTAGTCTCATCAGGCTTTACTTCTTCGGGCCTTGCATCTTCTATCTTAGACTTACGCTCCATTTCATACCTTCCACTTAATATTTACGGTTATACTCCTTTATTGGAAGTCCTGTTCCATAGCCGTATTCCATAACTTCTCCTTCTTCTCTGTGACGGCTTCTGGAGTATCCGCCACAATCCCAGGATACCTTCTGCCTATCCTTTCTCCAAGGACGCTTCTCCCAATAATAGCCTCTTAGCGGATCTCTGGTATCATTTTGCCAGTTAAGGAGCAAATCATGCATTTCATTTCTAATTGCCTCGCAAGACGGATCATCAATCAAGTTGTGCATCTCATCAGCATCTTCCTCAAGA
This sequence comes from Catonella massiliensis, assembly GCF_016651435.1. Taxonomy (NCBI): domain Bacteria; kingdom Bacillati; phylum Bacillota; class Clostridia; order Lachnospirales; family Lachnospiraceae; genus Catonella; species Catonella massiliensis. The sequence continues at coordinate 1,661,458 of NZ_JAEPRJ010000001.1, forward strand.
TTGTATAGCTCATCCTGAGTCATTAGGTTAATGGTAAGCTTCCACTTTCCCTTTACTATACAGCGTACCGGCTGGAAGCCACCCCAGCCATCGTGGTCTACCTCATATCTGTTAAATTCTACAAAGACAGGTCTTCCTTCCTTCTTCTTCGTGATATCTCTATCTGTTAAGTCCGCAAGCAGGCTCTCTCCTTCTAAGCTCTCAGGCTGTGGAAGTCCGTAAAAGTCGAGTATAGTTGGAACAACATCTATGTGGGAAACAGGCATTTCACTGGAAATACCCCTATCAATCTTATCTTTCCAGCGCACAATAAATGGAATATTGGTTATTTCCTCATACATAGCAGGTCCCTTAGCGTGAATTCCGTGTGAACCCTGTGCATCTCCATGGTCGGAGGTGTAAAGTACGAGTGCTTCTTCAGCATTTTTCTCAGCTCCCTCAAGCACACGGCCAATCTGAGAATCAATGAATGAATTAGAACCAAGCAGACCTACCGCACATCCATCTCCGTTACCGCCTTGAATCTCCATATATTTTTCGTGCCATACCTTGATGTGGTCAGGCAGCTTTGAAAAATCCATATGCTGGTTAGCCTTCTGTAAATATGGTTTATAAAAAGGCTCATAATATGACTTTGGCGCTAAGAAAGGATGGTGAGGTTCATCATAGGATACAACTAAAAAATAGTCCTCATCCTTGTGCTTTTCCATAAAGTCTAACGCTCTCTTGGTACAGAGGTATCCATAGGTAAACTCCTCCCCTATACCATCTCCCTCTAGAGCAGTTTCAAGCTTGCGGGAGCGTTCCCGGTCCTTATCACTTTCAAGCTCATCCAGATAGTTTCTCATGTCATACCAGTACTCTTCATCCCATCCGTCCGGGCAGATGCCGTCTCCAAAGTAGTCACCACCATCCAGATGCCATTTCCCTATATAGGCAGCATGTATTCCTTCGCGGCTTAGTCTCTGTCCTATAGTTAAACTCTGCTGTGACAATGCCATACAGTTACCCAACATTCCATTGGTATGAGGATAGGTTCCTGTAAACAACCCGGCCCTCGCAGGACCGCAAACGGGCTGTGTAGTGTAGGCAGAATTGAATGCAAGTCCCTCGTCACAAAGGCGGTCAAGGCAAGGTGTATGCATATTTTCGCCTCTTTCATTGCAGCGGCTTATCATATCACGTCTTTGGCTGTCTGTCATAATTAAAATGAATTGTTTTTTAGCCATTTTTATCTCCTTATATCATATTTCTGATTCATAAAATCACTATATACACACGAGTGTATATTTTTTATAAAATAAAAACTGCTCCCAGCTGATGAGAACAGTTTATCATGTTTCGTCAAATAATACAATATTTAATTAAAATATATGATAAAATTTGATATTTTGATATCAATCTAACAGGTGCTCTTCTTTTATTTCATCATTTTTACATCCTAAGCATAAGCTCCCTGTCCACTACTTCACCATGTTCAATATATATCCTGTGTACCCTCTTGCTTACGGCACATACAAGTTCGTAAGGAATTGTTCCTGCCATTTCCGCCATGGTTTCTATTGGATTGTTCTCCCCGAATATCTCTATCTCACTGCCCACATCTATGCTGTACTTGTCTGTTATGTCAATCATACACATATCCATACAGATTCTACCTCTTTGCTTAACAGGTCCTGCTTCCGTCATAAATGAATATTTGTTAGAGAGGCAGCGCATAAATCCATCTGCATATCCATAAGGCACAACCCCCATGCGGGTTTTCTCTGTAGTAGTATATATTCCTCCATAGCTAATCTTGGTACCCTTTGGATATACCTTGATTGTACTTACAGCGGTTTTCATTGACATTACAGGCTTTAGCCCAAGCTTTTTAGCATATTCGCCGTATCCATAGAGCAAAAGTCCCGGACGCACCATATCCATATAGCTTTCAGGGTAATTTACTGTAGCACCGGTATTGGCACAGTGGTGAAGCAGGAACTTCTTCCCGGAGATTTTCTCCACCTCTGCAATTACATCCTTAAAAAGCTTTAACTGGTGTTCTGTATACTCCCTGCACTCTTCTCCCTCTTCATCAGATACAGCAAAATGGGTAAATATACCCTCTGCATCGAGGTTTGGAAGATTGCATACATTGACAATTCCCTGGACTCCCGTTTCAAAATGTTCGCCCTCACAGAGGTAGCCCAGCCTTGACATACCTGTATCCACTTTTATATGAATCTTAAGAATTCCCTTGCATTTTACTGCCTCTGCACTGTATTCCAGAGCCTTGGCTTCACAGGTTACTGCCTGAGTTATATTAAAACAGATGAGCCTATCTACCTGTTCTCTGGGAGTATGTCCGAGGATTAGGATGGGCATGGTAATTCCATTAAATCTAAGCTCCATAGCCTCATCAATGCTACTGACTGCAAGATAATCTGCACCCAGTTCCTGTAACTTTTCTCCCACCTTTACAGAGCCATGGCCGTAGGCATCTGCCTTTACAATACCTGCAAACTTGACATTTTCTCCGATATGCTCTTTGATTTTCTTATAATTATACTCTATGGCATCTAAGTTTATTTCTGCCCAGGTTCTTTTAAGTGTTGATTTCATTTAGTCCTCTTTTCATAAAGCTTGTTTCCAACTGTTCGTCAACAATTATAGTCCAAAGCTCTAAAAATACAAGTATGTATCACAATTATTGGAAAACATCCTATTATCAAAGCAAAGCCACAATTGCTATATTTTCAGATATCCTGTATATCACATCAGCTTCCCACTCCGACAAACTGGCTATTATAAAGCTCTGCGTAAAAGCCCTTCTTTTCAAGAAGTTCCTCGTGATTACCCTGCTCTATAATGGTTCCTGCCTTCATTACAAGTATAATGTCCGCCTCCTTAATGGTTGATAGCCTGTGAGCAACTATGAAGCTGGTTCTCCCCTCCATCAGGCGGTTAAATGCCTTCTGAATCTTGATTTCGGTTCTTGTATCAATCGAGGAGGTCGCCTCATCAAGAATCAGCATAGGAGGAAGTAAGAGCATTACCCTGGTGATGCATAAAAGCTGCATCTGTCCCTTTGAGAGACCACTTCCCTCTTCATCTATCACAGTATTGTAGCCGTCCTTTAGCTTGCTTATAAAGCTATGTGAGTGCGCAGCCTTTGCAGCAGCAATTACTTCCTCATCAGTTGCATCGGGCTTACCCATCACTATATTGTCCCTTATAGTGCCCTGTCTAAGCCAAGTCTCCTGAAGCACCATTCCGTATGATTTTCTTAAGCTATGTCTTTTTATATCCCTTATATCAGCATTTTCTACCCTGATGCTTCCACTGTCCACATCATAGAACCTCATAAGAAGGTTGATAATAGTTGTCTTGCCACAGCCCGTAGGCCCCACTATAGCTATTCTCTGGCCTTTTTTCACACTAAGGTTAAGCCCCTCAACGAGTTTTCTATCCTTTACATAAGAAAATGAAACATTATCCAGTTCTATATCACCAATTTCGCCCTTTACTGCGCTATTTTGCCCAATGTGCTTTGATTCGCCTAGTTCAATCTCACCATCCTTTACCTCAACCTCCTCATTTATAAGTTCAAGAAGCCTGCCTGCACAGGCTATGGCATTTTGAAGCTCGGTAATGATTCCTGAAATGTCGTTAAAAGGCTTGGTATACTGATTGGCATAAGCTAAAAATGCTGTAAGGCCACCTACGCTTATGCCTGCATTTATTACCTGAAAAGCTCCTACAAGCCCAACTAATGCATAGACTATATTGTTGACAAATCTTGTTGCAGGGTTGGTAATAGACGAGAAAAATATGGCTTTTAGTGATGCTTTTTCTATCCTTTCATTAATTTCATCAAAATCATCAACCACCTTTTCCTCTCTTCCGTAGGCCTTTACCACTTCCATTCCACCTATCATTTCATTGATTAGAGAGGTTTGCTCCGCTCTGGTTTCAGACTGAAGCTTGAACATATTGTAAGTATGTTTTGAAATGAATCTCGCCACAAGTAATGAGAGAGGGGTAAGCACCACAACTATAAGTGCTGTAAACACATTTATCCTAAGCATAAATACCAGAGTACCAAGTATAGTTGCAATCCCTGTAAAAATCTGTGTAAATCCAAGTAAAAGCCCGTCAGAAAACTGGTCTGCATCTGCTATTACTCTGCTTACTATATCACCTGTAGGATGTGCATCTAAAAAGCTTAGAGGAAGCCTCTCAATCCTCCTAAGAGCATCATTTCTGATATCCCTAACTACATTGTAGGCTATTCTGTAGTTGATGGTCGTCATAACCCACTGAAGTAAGGCGGTTATGCCCGCTACTATCCCTGCCTCTACAATAATGCTAAATATCCTATCAACCTTTGTAAGTCCACCTCCCACAATGAGGTCGATAGCATCCCCAAATAATATAGGGAGATAAAGGGTCAAAACCACTGTAGCCATTGCCATTACAAGAGAAGCAAACAGCAATATCTTATAATTGCCTATGTAGGCTAAAACTGCCCCAATTATCTTTTTATTATTCTTCATATTCACTCCTATTTGTACTGTGAATTGTAAATTTCTATGTATACCTCACAAGATTTAAGCAGATTTTCGTGTTTTCCAAGCCCTACAAGCACTCCATCATCTAAGACTACAATCTTGTCAGCCTGCATAATAGAAGAAGTCCTCTGAGATACAATAAATACCGTAGGCTTGTACTCCAGAGCATTTATACCCTTCCTAAGCGCAAGGTCTGTGGCATAGTCAAGAGCAGATGAGCTATCATCAAGTATAAGGATTTCAGGCTTGCCTACAAGGGCTCTTGCTATAGAGAGCCTCTGTTTCTGTCCTCCTGAGAGATTCCTGCCCTCCTGTTCTATGACAAAATCAAGCTTGCCTTCTTTAGAATTGACCACATCTTCAGCACAAGCTAAGCGCACAGCCTCCATAATCTCTTCATCTGTAGCATTTTCATTGCCCCATTTGATATTGTCTCTTATACTGCCCTTAAAAAGTGACGCCTTCTGCAAGACGACAGCTACGGTTTTTCTTAGCTCCTTAAAACTATAGGCTGTTACATTTCTTCCTTTTACCCTTACTTCACCCTCGCTTACATCATAGAACCTTGGTATAAGGCTGATGAGGGAAGTCTTACCAGAGCCGGTACCTCCGATTATACCAACGGTTTCTCCTTTTTTAACTGTAAAATTGATATTATTTAAGGCATTTTCCTCACTATCTGGTGATAACTTTCCATTGTAATTAAGACTTACATTGCTAAACTCGACGATGTTTCCGTCCATTTTATCTGAGTCTGTGGTAGTTATATCTCCCTCTTTCATACCAGGCTCTATGTCTAGTATGCTCTGAACTCTATTGCCACAGGCTACTGAGCGTGTAATATTGAGGAACATAGTTGCAAACTTTACAAGCTCCACAAGAATCTGTGACATATAGTTATATAAAGCCACAATCTGCCCCTGAGTGAGAGCACCTGCTTCGACTCTTATAGCCCCCTTATAAATAAGAGTTGCAATACCTATATTGACAATTACATATGTCAGAGGATTCATGAGAGAAGATACTGTTCCAACCCTTTTACTTAAATCAGTCAAAAATTTATTTGACTTCTCAAAATCTCTTATTTCCTCGTCTTCCTTACAAAATGCTCTTATAACTCTCACTCCGGTAAGGTTCTCTCTAGTCTTGCCAAGCACCTTGTCAAGCGCACTCTGCACATCTCTGTACTTAGGAATACACCAGTACATTACACCAAAAATCACAGCTGACAGTATAATTATGGTGATTACAAATAGAATACCAATTTCTACATCTATGGTAAATGCCATAACCACTGCACCGGCTACGATAAAGGGTGAGCGAAGAAAGAGTCTCAGTGTAAGGTTAACACCTGTTTGAATCTGGTTCATATCACTTGTAAGCCTTGTTATAAGTGTATTGGAACCAACCCTATCTATGTCTAAGAATGAAAGCCTTTGAATATGCGCAAATACTGCGTGTTTTACCTGTTTGATAAAGCCCACGCTTGCTTTTGCCGCAAAAAACTGGGCAGTTATTGAAAAGGTAAGCCCCACAAAGCCGAGACCTACAAGCAAAAGGCAGAGCCTCACTATAAGCCCCTTATCATTTCCGCCTATTCCCTTATCTATGATATATGCCATTACAAGTGGCACTATAAGATCCATGCAGGCCTCTAAGAGCTTAAAAAGAGGGCCTAGTATGCTTTCGAGTTTATAATCACGGATGTATATTAGTAGTTTTCTCAATGGTTTTCTCCCAATTTTGCAGATTTTATAATATCAATTTAATCACTATTTCTCATGCATAAATAAAGATAAGCTACTTTAATTTATACGATAGCATCATTCTCCTCAGATAGTATAGCACAAGTATAAATATAAAAAAATCCCATTGCAACTTCTTAATTGAAATTGCAATGGGAAATATGTGCCCTTATCCAAAAAGATCACTATGTGTTCCAGTTCTCGTCAAAGCCGTGAGGCTTCCCCCACGACTTCATATAAGTCTTTAGACTAACGTATATCAAAAACACTTCTTACCTTTAGTTTATCCGGCTTGCCCCTTAGTATTTTTACACGCTTTTCTCCTGCATTCATGTCAAAGAAATTATCAGATAAAATTAGGTTGTCATCTTCATTACGTATTTCAACAGACTTTGCATAGTTTTCTGCAACAACAACTATTTCATCTTGTTCAACAAATACTTGTAGGTTTGGATCTAAAAACTTAAAGAACTTCGGTACTGTAAATATCACACTTCCACCGCTTACTTCCTCACCATTTTTGACAAGCCTATAGCTTATATAGCTATTATACTCATCCACATCATCAAAATTCTCCTGTTCTAACCATGTACAACTCATTGCATCAACTATAACTTCTTTCTCACCCTCCCTTAATATTCCAGAGGTATTATCTCTTAATTCCCATTTCACAGTTACTTTTTCTTTATTTATTGTATCATTAGTAACGCATAGTTTAATTGATTTCTTAAGTGCATATGGTTCTGCATTAGGATTCGGATCTTGAGAAAGTGCACCTTCTTCCTCACAAGATAGTAATAATGGGGCAAAAAACCGCTTTTCATAATAGTGAAGTGCTTTCCATCTGCCATAATAATCAATAGAAGACCATGACGCAACAGGCCAGCAGTCATTCAGCTGCCAGATTATAGTACCCATACATATACCACGGTTTCTTCTAAAATGTTCAACTCCATATTTAATTGCTTCAGCCTGCAAAAGTTGAGAGGCATAAAGAAGAATTTCAAAATTTGTTGGATATAGGTATGTTTGTTCCATATAGTTCATTATCTTACCATTTGCAGCTGCATTTCTCTGGTGTTTTTCCATAACCAATGAGAATACATTCCTATCCTCAGGTTCTGTAAAAGACTCAATAGTTCGAAAACTCGGAAATGACTGGAATCCAAACTCCGAAAGGTAACGAAATTTAAACTTTCTATATTCAGTAAATGGCTTATTTCCGTGCCATACATCCCAGTAATGTACATCTCCTCTATCCGGACTATTAGTATCCTTAAATCCTCCTCCCGAGGAAGGACTTGAAGGCCAGTAAAAAGTTTCCGGATCATATTGTTTTACTAGCTTTGGTATAATATATTCATGAAGCTTTATATAATCAGCTGCAAATTCCTTATCTTCATCAAACCCCAAGATATTCGCACAATAAAAACTCTCCATTTCATTATTTCCGCACCAAAGTCCTAAACAAGGGTGATTGCGAATTCTTTTTATATTTTGAATAAATTCCTCTATCAGGTTTTGCTCAAATTCATCATCACATAATCTATAAACTCCACAGGCAAACATAAAATCTATCCATACTACAAGCCCAAGTTCATCGCAAATATCCCAGAAAAAATCATTAGGATAATATCCTCCACCCCATACTCTTATACTATTATGATTAGCGCTTACTGCGTGTTGTAGCAGTTCTCTAGTTCGCTCTCTATTAATCCTGCTCAATATACAATCTTCAGGTATATAGTCAGCTCCCATCGCAAAATATCTTACTCCATTAACCTCTTGTGCAAAACTTTCTCCATACTTATCTTTCTCTCTACGTACAGTAAGCGTACGAAGTCCAATCCTCTTCTTAAATGTATCTACTACTACTCCATTCTTTAAGAGTTCGACTATCACAGTATATAATAGTTGCTCCCCTAATCCATTTGGCCACCATAGTTCTGGGTGGTTAATATCTATTTCAGGTACTTTATTACCATCTTTAACCTCTATGACATTAATAAGTGCACCGCTAGGATCCACTATCTTAATTTTAGCGACTATTTGTCTAGTACATATTTGCTCTTCGTCTTTACCAAAATATAAAGGAAATCTGCTATCCATACATTTTACTTGAATATCTATACTAAGTTTAACCTCCCCTTGTTGGTGTTTCTGTCTTATATATACACTGTCTAATCGCTCTGTATCACATCCAATAAGCTTAATTTCCCTAAAAATTCCTATATCAGGTAACCTTGGACCCCAGTCCCAGCCAAACATACACTGTGATTTGCGAATATGCGGTGTACCCCTCATTGCCTCTGTAGGTATAGGCCAAAATCCATCTCTACTATCCATTTCTTTTATGTATTTTGTGGGAGAATAAAATAGTATTTTAAGCTCATTGTTTTCTTTTTTTAATACAGACTTCACCTCATATTCCCAGCTTCTGTGCATATTATTCGCATATCCCAAATGTTTGCCATTTAGCCAAATATCTGCCAAAGTATCAAGCCCTTCAAAAACAATCGATATGTAAGGATATCTAAACAGTTCTTCTTCAGGCGAAAATACAGTACTAAACTCATAGTCTTGTTCCATCATTTTTAGAGCATCGTTTTCCTGTGCCCTATAGTAAGGGTCTTTCATCAATCCATGCTCCAAATACGTCTGATACACTGAACCAGGAACTTTCGTTTCTAAGTAATCTTCAGAGTTTCTTTCTCTTAATTTCCAATTTTCATTCAAATATTGTATGTTCATTTTTTCCTCCTGAAGTATTCTTCATATATATTGTCATTTGTATATTCTTTTCTAATAACTCCTTTTATGATATAATATGTGCATTCATTAGTTAAGGAGGTCTTAAATTTGGCATTTTTTGAAGATACCGATATACTTGAAACACCGTTTGATATATTTATGTTTGATAGTAATATTGATAGCGTCACTTACAGAGCACATTGGCACAATTATGTGGAATTCTTGTATATTTATGAAGGACACATAACTGTTGAATGTGATAACGTTCCCTATTCACTTAACCCTGGTGATTCTTTGGTAATTATGCCAAGAGTTATACATAGTTTCTATTCCAAATTTACAGGTCATATCCGCTATGGTGTTATCAAATTTAATCATACTAAAGTTAAATTTTCTACCAAAGCTGCTACATTGATACATGCTTTATTTAGTAGAGCTATCCCTATGGATTCTTTACCGATATATCTTTCTGCTTCAGATATTAATCAACTCTTTATGAAGAATACAATTGATAATATTATTTCTGAAGCAAAGAAGAAAAATATATTTTATTTTGACTTTATCAATTCCCAAATAGCTACATTGTTGGTTACAATACTGCGGTTTTGGGAGGAAAAGGACATAAACCTTAATACCATCATTAAACAAAGCAATAACTGCTCTGAAATATTTAAGGTGCTTGAATATATATCAAATCATTCGTGCGAATCCATTGCTATCCCAAGTCTTGCTAAGCAATGTAATATGAGTTATTCAACATTTTCCCGCCTCTTTAAACAACAGACAGGACGTAGTTGCAAAGAGTATATTGAATATATGCGTATAAGCAAAGCTCAGGACCTAGTTCTGTTTACAAGTAAATCATTAAACTGTATTGCATGTGAAACAGGTTTTTCGGACTGTAGTCACTTTATTAAAACTTATAAAAAATTATTTGGTATAACTCCAAATCAGCAACGCAAATCCCTCCCTTCAGATATCATGTCTTCAGCAGATATCAAGACATAGAAATATCCCATTCTTCATGGAGCTTAGGCACATCACTTATTAGACGTTTTGTATATGATTCCTGAGGGTTTAGTATTACATTATTTGCTAAACCTTTTTCAACAAATTTGCCATGCTCCATGATATAAATTGTATCAGAAATATAATATGCTAAACCTATATCGTGGGTAATAAATACGATGGTCATCTTGGTTTCATCTCTAAGTTTCAATAGCATATCCAATATGGTTGCTCGTGAGCAGGCGTCAACCATTGATGTAGGCTCATCAGCCATCAGAATTCTTGGTTTTAATAAAAATATACGCGCAATCATTAATCTTTGCATCTGACCACCTGATAATTCAAAAGGATACTTGTTATATAGTTCTTCATATTTTAAATTCACAAAGCTACAAGCATCTTCCATAAGCTTTCTTTTTTCATCATTTGTAATGTGTTTATTTCCTTTTAGATTAATACAATCTCTCAACACTGAATCTACCTTAATAAACATATTAAATGATGCAAATGGATCCTGAAATACAGCTTGTATATTTTTCCAATATTCTCTCCTCTTCTTTCCTGTAGTAAGATCCCTAGGTTTTCCATCAAATAAAAATTCACCTTCACTTGAACCTAGTATTCCTAATATCATTTTAAAAAGAGTTGTCTTACCACTTCCTGATTCTCCAACTATAGAAACTACTTCTCCTTGTCTAAATTCAAAGTCAACATGGTCTACAGCCATATTGCATTTATTCCCTATCCCAAATATCTTGGTAACTCCCTTACCGCTGATACAGGGTTTAATATCATTTGTCATTTTCATACACCTCCTTTAATTCATTTTCATTTAACAGGCAGCGATAACAACGCCCATTGCCGGTTTCTACCATATTGGGTCTAACAATATGACACTGTGGAAGTACATAACGACACCTTTCAGCAAATGCACAGCCTTTTGGTGGATTTTTCAGATTGGGAGGTGTTCCCGGAATAGCCCTTAGTTTCTTCTCTCTCGTACCTGATTCCGGTACAAGAATAGAATCCATTAAGCCTTTTGCATAAGGATGTATAGGATTAAAAACCATGTCTTTTGCCTTTGCTTTTTCAACAATTTGTCCAGCATACATAACCAAAATATCATCTGTGACATTGTATAATAAAGGTAATTCATGAGTAATAAATATCATCGTTTTGATATAACCCTTTGACATCAGCTCATGTAACATTTTGATAACTAACTTCTGACTTGATACATCTAAGGCTGATGAAGGCTCATCTGCAATTAAAACCTTAGGATTCAATATTGTTGATACTGCAATGACAGTTCTCTGTTTCATACCACCAGACAATTCAACTGAATATTTATCTAAAACTTCTTCCGGTAGTCCTAACGATTCAAATCTCTCTACAGCCATTTTTCTTACTTCAGTTTTAGTCTTAGTTTTGTCATGTGTATGAACTACATCCCATATCAATTTAATTATTTTTTGAGTAGGATTTAGAGCATTCATGGCTGCCTGAGGAATATATGCAATTTCTGTTCCAAGCATTAGTCTTCTAACTTCATCTGGTTTCATACCTGTTAAATCTTTACCATCAACTATTATTTTCCCACTAATATAATGTAATGGAGAGAAATAATAACCCATTAAACTAAGTGCTAATGTCGACTTACCACATCCGGACTCCCCTGCTATTCCAAGAGTTTTGCCTTCCTCAATTTTAAATGATACTTCATCGACAGCATAAACATCTTCTTGAGAGCGAGTTACATACTTTGTTCTCAATCCTATAACTTCTAAAATAGTTTTACCCATTATTTTCTCCTTCCTTATTCTCTCAATGTCGGATTGAATACCTGATCCATGCCTGTATTCATAAGATTAAGAGAAAATGATATTATAGCAATTGCAAAAATAACAGGAAAATATGCCCACCAAGATCCGTTTAAATGCGCTGTATATGTCATAGCCCAATTCATCATCAGACCAAGTGTTGCGGTTGTAGTCGTTGCAGGTCCTAATCCCAACATAGAAAGCTGAGCTTCAGCCAAAATTCCCGATGAAATCTGCAATATAAATGCCATGACAACATATGATGCCATATAAGGCAAAATATCCACAAAAATAATTCTAATCAGACCATGCCCAGACAACTTTGACATATTTACATGATCACGATTACGTAACGATATTACCTGTGAGCGAACACTTCTTGTTGTCCAAGGCCAAGATGTTAACCCAATAATAACAGCTACTATACCTACACCTCTTACTTGCTGCCCAACACTGTAAGAAATCAGTATGAGTATAATAAATGAAGGGATAACAGTAAAAAGATTTGTAATAAACATAATTAAATCATCAACGATTCCTCCTACAAACCCTGCAAAAAGCCCAAAAATTAGTCCTATACCGGTTGCTACTATTCCTGCTATCAAACCAATCTTTAATGAAGTACCAATAGCATATATAAGTTCAGTTAGTACATCTCTTCCAAAATTATCTGTGCCTAACCAAAAAGTCCTACGATTCGGTACATCAGTGACATTTACATAGATGTCATCACTAATTTCTGCCTGTTCGCTTAATTTACCTTCTTCATCCTTTTCTGCAATTATAACATTTTGCTTATTTAGAAGTTCTTTAAGCGATTTATCTAATCGTGCATAATACTTTTTTTTAGCTGCAATTAAGCCTTTTTGTGTATTTTTTACGTCATACCGTTCATGCCAAGCATTTATAAGCTTACTAATATCTGCATCTGAATCAGTTATAACACCTTTTTCAACACCACCATATTTCTCAAGCCAGGCAATCATATCAATTCTAGTCTCTTTATTTATTATAGTACTAAGTCTGTTAATTGACCCATCAATATTAAGTACATAGCTTTTGTCTTTTGATATACTTTGCTTTACTGTATCTACAGCGCAAATATAAGTTCCAGGCTTGTAGAATATTCCTTTTCCTATCATCTCAAGTTGATTGGTTGAAACTATTAAAGGATATAGTATTACAATTAATAATGTGAAGAAGAGTATTATAAAACCTATTTTAAATTGAGATGATTTCGTCAGCTGTTTTAATATATTTTTCATTTTCACCATCCTTAATCAGATTGTGTTGCCTTAATTCTTGGATCTATTAAACCGTATAGCAATTCCACTAATAGGTTCGCAACCAACACCATTATTGTTATAATCAAAGTGCAAGCGGATATAAGCGGATAGTCCCTTCCTGTTATAGCAGATAGCAGTGTTGTTCCAATTCCCGGATAAGAAAAAATTATCTCCGCAACTAAAGCCCCACCCACTATAGTACCTAAGCTCATAGCTAATCCTGTTATCTGTGGAAGCATGGCATTTCTAAAAACATACCATACTATCTTACTGTCCTTGATGCCTAAGAAACGGCTGTATTTCACATAATCTGCATTTAACTCATATATTGACATTGACCGCATTCCAATAGCTTGTCCCCCAATAGTCACAAGCACTATAGAAAAGAATGGTAATTTATAGTGGTCTAATACCGATAATATGAAAGTAGGACTAAAACTAGGTATTAAATCAAATCCATATCCTCCACTTGTAGGTGCCAAATGTAGTTTTACTGCAAATAGCGTAAGTAAGATAACTGCCATTCCAAATGCCGGTATATTGCTAAGGAACAAAAAAAGCGGTAATATCATTTTATCAAAGCCTTTTCTAATATATGCGGCAATTGCTCCCAGCACATTTCCTAAAATCCAACCAACAATTATAGCCGGTAATTGTAAAGCTATTGTCCACCATATACTACTATTAATAATATCTCCTACTTTTCTGGGATATTGACTAAATGATACACCAAGATCCCCTTTAAACATATTTACTATCCAAATAAAAAATTGCTGATATATAGGTTTATTAACTCCAAATGATTCTGCATATTCTGCATAAACCTTTTGTATAGCTGTTGCATCTGTTAATCCTTGTGCTGTCTGCGTAGCTATAGCTGAAACAGGATTACCCGGCATTAACCGAGGTAATGTAAAGTTAAGTATTATTGCCACAAAAAAAGTAAGAAGATACCAGATTACTTTATTTAAGTAATATTTTTTATATCCTTTCAAATTATGATCACCTTCCTTATACTTTTATAAAAGCAGAAACCGGTAGTTCCCACTACCGGCTTCCAAGATATTTATTCCTCAACCAAAGTCAAATCGTAAAGTGCTGCCACACCATATCCATCTGTACAATCGTATGGAGGAATATTTTTTCCATCATCTTTTTGCGGGAAGTTCGTCCACACTGATTCATTAACAATATGAAACGCTGCAGGTCTATACATCGCGGTAAAAGAAGGCACTTCATCCAAGTAAATCTGCGATAGTTCTGTGTAATATTCTTTTAGTTTTGCTTTATCATTCTCATTTGGGATTAATGCTATCAACTCATCTGCGCGTTTGTTTTCCCATTTTCCATAGTTGCCTCTAGTTACAATATCAAGATTATTCAATTCTGAACTCATCAGTTCCAAACATCTTTGCCAAGGACAGGATATTGCTGCGGTTCCATTAGGTGTCATCATTACGATATCAAAGTTTCCTGTTGTATAATCCTCTGTATAAGTAGGGGCATCTGGAAAATATGTCTCAATATTTATTCCAATTTCTTTACCTGCTGCCGCAATAATCTCAAGAGTTGCATTCCAATCCGACCATCCCTCAGGGCATTCTGCCTTGTAGCTAAGATTTTTTCCTTTAGGATACTCTCTAATTCCATCACCATCACTATCTATTACGCCTGCTTTATCCAATAATTTTTTAGCGCCTTCAATATCACTACCGAACTGATATGATTTAAGCTTATCTTTATTTATCATCTCTTGTTCCGCATCTGTCGCATTCATTACACTTCTAGGAACTTCTTCAAAAGTAGGCGATTGACCAGTCATAGCTGCTTTATTAATTTGATCAAAATCCACAGCCATAGCTATTGCCTTACGTATTTCTTTTTTATTCAACCCTTCTTTCTTTGTATTAAACCATATTGTTGGCATTGCTGCACAAATACCATAAGGTGCTTCTTCAATATAAGTAGATATAGGTAGTTTATCCTTTAACCATAAATTCTGTACATCAGGGACAAACATTTGAGCAACATCAACTTCACCAACCTTAAGAGCAACCAGTCCTGTATCATTTCCACTAAATATTGTGTGTGCTAGATATTTTGGAGCAGGTAGCTTCCCCCACATAGATTTAGCCTGGCCCCAATAATCATCCCTTCTAATTAGTACTACCTTCTGGTCATCAGAATAATAAGGTTTATATGCACCAGTGTTAACAAGGTCTTCCATTTTATCCTGTTTTATTGCATTTGCCTTACCTGCGTTACGGTCTGCAACAGTCTTAAGGTACTTCTCCTGCATAATATAGATTTTAGGTATAAAGTCAAGAACTTTCAAAGGGTTGACCGCTTTCCCCTTTTTATCTTTAACTGCAACAAATACTACAGTATTATCATTTACAGCTTTTACCTTTTCAATATACGGCTTATAGTCTGCACCTGCAGGCGTTTCGTACTTTATATGTGCGTCAAACGTTGCCACTACATCAGATGCTTTAAAACTGCTTCCATCACTCCATTTTGCATCTTTATTTAAATTAACAGTTAACTCAGTATTATCGGCATTCCAAGAATAGTCCGTACCAAGGAGTCCATATAGTTTGCCATCAAGCATATTATACATAAAAAGTGTTTCCCACACTATTTCCCTGGCACTTCCTGCTTGTGCTAATGCCATTCCGTTATTAGAATTTGAAGACATAGGATTCCAGTCACCAATTGTCCCCCATTGCTGTCCAGCAAAATATAGTGTTTCCTTACGAGGTGTTGTATTCGTATCTTTTTCGGCGGAGCTTTCTGACTTACTTACAGACGCACTATTGTTTTCATCTTTGGTGTCAGATACGCTTCCTACACTCTTTTGAGGCGAATTCTTCTGAGCAGAATCCTTATTAGAGTTACCACAAGCCCCAAATGTACAAGTTACTGCAATTGACAGAAATAAAGCTAATAAACGTTTTGTTTTCATTGTACTCCTCCTCACCCATAAATATTAATCACTTTTCTTAAAACTTATATGATTACTTAATTATATTGTATATTATAACTTTATAATATAATTTTTTAATCAATTTTATGTATAAATTAGTCATATTTTAGTATACATTCTACTATTAATTATACCATTTAACTAAATCTGCTATAATGTAGAAAGCTAAAATGATTGAAACAAACATATATCATCAAATTCAAAGAGTACAATATAAATACCCCTATAATTAGCCTATTAAAGCCTTTTATAGGGGTATTATTCTCATCCTCTAACCGACACAATATTCTCTTTTTCTACCAGCCTGTTTATAAAGCTGGTTCTGTCGTAACCAGCTGGGAACAACAGCTCAAAATCAATCTTGAGATTGTTGCCATCTCCCTTGGTTATCTTAATCGCTTTGATTTCTATTTTCTCTCTTGTCATATACTCTTCAAGCTCTTTTACTGCTCCATCTGATTTTTGTAATACAACTCTCAGATTATCCTGAAAGGCCTCATTGGACAGGAATCTCACTCTATGGAATACTACCTGCATTACAAGAATCATCACTGTACTTATGGTGGCAATAAAATACTGTCCTGCCCCCATACTCATTCCCATGCCGGCTGTAGCCCAGATGCCTGCAGCAGTTGTAAGACCGCTTACCGAATTATTATTTCTTACAAATATAATTCCCGCACCAAGGAAACCTACTCCACTAACTATCTGAGCAGCAACTCTAGATGCATCAAACTTATCCATATCATAAAAACCATATTTGGATACTACCATAATTAGAGCTGCTCCAAGTGCCACTATTGCGTGTGTACGCACTCCCGCCAGCTTATTACGGTTCTTTCTCTCAAAGCCGATTGCGGCTCCCAAGAGTCCTGCTAGAAGTATTCTTAAAGCAAATTCTCCCTGAAAGATAATCTGATCCCTCAACAAGTCAAGTATAGCGTCCACCTCCTAAAAATAATATCACCAACTAATAATATCGGCAAATATCCATATATTATCAACAAAATCACCAAAATCTTTTAAATAAATCCAAGCCAAACTTTTCCACAACCAGCCTATTATCCATATCAGTGTAACAAAAGATGATACTATCTTTCAAGTATAATTAGTATAAATTAGTGTTATTTGACAATAGCAGTATAATTAAAAGTCTCTCCACAACATTTGCAGAGAGACCTATGTATTACTTAATTAAATTATAGAATTAGTTGCCCATCTGAGCTGCAACTTCAGCAGCAAAGTTCTCGCTCTTCTTCTCAAGACCTTCACCAGTCTCAAAACGAACAAAACCTGTAAGAGCCATGTCTGCTCCCTCAGCCTTAGCTACGCTATCGATGTAGCTCTGAACTGTCATGCTGCTATCCTTAACATATACCTGGTCAACAAGGCAGATTTCCTTAAGTTCCTTGTTAAGCTGTCCCTTAAGAATGTTCTCAAGAACGTTAGCAGGCTTACCTGATAACTTAGGATCATTTGCTGCCTGAGCCTTAAGAATCTCTAACTCATGGTCAAGATATTCTTTAGAAACGGCATCTCTATTAAGGTATGTAGGGCGCATAGCTGCTATCTGCATAGCTACGTTTCTTGCAGCTTCTTTAATAGCCTCATTAACTACGTTAGTCTTAAGAGCTACAAGTACACCAATTCTGCTGCCGTGGATGTATGACTCAACTAAGCCATCATTCTCTACAAGCACTGCAAATCTTCTGATGTTCATGTTCTCACCGATAACTGCAATCTGCTCTGTAAGAGCTGTCTTTATAGACTTTCCTGTCTCAAACTCTTCCTCAAGGAAAGCCTCTATATCAGCTGCAGCTGTCTTAAGAGCCTTAGCTGCTACCTGATTAGCAAATGTAGTGAACTTCTCATTCTTAGCAACGAAATCAGTCTCAGAGTTAACTTCAACAATCGCTGCACTCTTTCCGTCTTCTGCAACTGCTGCTGCACAAACGCCCTCAGCTGCGATTCTCTCAGCCTTCTTAGCAGCCTTCATAAAGCCGTTTTCTCTAAGCCATTCAACTGCCTTATCCATATCTCCGTCAGTTGCACCAAGTGCCTTCTTGCAATCCATCATACCTGAGCCTGTTATTTCACGAAGCTCTTTAACCATAGCTGCTGTAATTGCTGCCATTTTCTCTTCCTCCTATTATTCTTTATCTAAATAACTATCATATTATTCTTCTGTTGCAACTTCTTCAGCTGCATCACCAACCTGCTCACCCTGATTAGCCTCGATAACAGCATCAGCCATCTTAGCAACGATGAGCTTTACAGCTCTGATAGCATCATCATTACCAGGAATTACGTAGGTAAGTTCATCAGGATCGCAGTTAGTATCAGCGATACCGATAACAGGAATATCAAGTGTATGTGCTTCCTGAATACAGATTCTTTCCTTCTTAGGATCTACTACGAAGATAGCGTCAGGAAGCTTCTTCATTTCCTTAATACCGCCAAGGTTCTTCTCAAGCTTCTCCCAAGCCTTCTTTATCTGGATAACTTCCTTCTTAGGAAGGACATCAAATGTACCGTCTTCGCTCATCTTCTCATATTCTTTGAGCTTTGCGATACGGCTCTTGATTGTCTTAAAGTTAGTAAGCATACCACCAAGCCATCTCTCATTTACATAGTACATACCTGAACGAATAGCCTCATCCTTAACTGCTTCCTGAGCCTGCTTCTTTGTACCAACAAAGAGGATGGTTCCTCCATTAGCTACAATGTTCTTAATAGCCTCATAAGCTGTATCAACCATTCCTACTGACTTCTGTAAGTCAATGATGTGGATACCGTTTCTCTCGGTATAGATGTATGGAGCCATCTTAGGGTTCCATCTTCTGGTCTGGTGTCCAAAATGTACACCTGCTTCAAGTAACTGTTTCATTGAAATAACGCTCATTTTTCTACCTCCATGGTTTTTCTTCTGCCTGTTTCAGCGTCTAACTGCCATACCCCTTAGGGCACCATCAGTATAAAACAGACATGATTTAATAGTTTAGGTATTCATAAAAATACCCTGCACATTTTTAGCGCAAGGTATATTTTAGCATAAAATACTGTATATTGCAAGCACCCGTTTGCATTAGTTTAGATGACTTCATCAATATATAAATCTTTTCTCCTTGACAGATCTATAAAATCGCTGCCTGCTACAATCATAGGCTTAGACAAATATACTTTATTGGTCATTAGCACCTTTGCCTCGCGTCCGTCATTTAAGACAACTCTGGTTCCAATAAAATTATCAGCAATATGCTTTAAGAATACTGTATACATGCCTGCATCGTACTTCTGTATACCTTCATCTTCAAACATCCTGATAACCTTAAACGGACAAATCATACCTCTGTAAGGTCTCTCAGAAGTGATGGCATCGTAAATATCAACAAGTGCAATCAACCTGGCATAAGGATCGATTTTTTTAGGATTAAATGGGGTTGGATACCCTGTTCCGTCTACCTTCTGGTGATGCTGCAGTGCAGCATTTAGTACATGAGGGTTGGCATTCATCTCCTTAAGAATCTCATATCCGGCTACCGGATGATTACATACAATTTCGTACTCTTCGTCTGTGAGCTTACCAGGCTTGGTAATAATCTCAGATGGAATAGTTAGCTTTCCAATGTCATGGTAGAGGCCACACTGCTGTGCAAGAGCTATTTCCTTTGGAGAACATCCGAGCCATTCAGCAAGAAGCCCTGCAAGCAGAGCAACATTGAGGCTGTGCACATAGCATACATCGTCAAAACGGCGTAAGTTTGAAAGTAAGTCAAAGATCGGAAGGCTCCCTTCCGGCATAATCAAATCTCCCATTATCTTCTTTGCCGTTGTCTCTAAGTCTGCATCCGGATTGCCGTCAACTATACGGTTCAATGTACCTCTTAACTTGACAACTCCAGAGGAGAACTTACCTCTAAAGAGCTTATAGTCAGGACTTTGCAGAACCTTTTCATAGTATGAGTATCTTTCATCTGAATATGACACCGGTTTTGCAGAAGCCTTTTCTAAGTCCTTCTTTTCCTTAACAAATACAAAAGAAACTTCATTATTTTTGAGCTTTTCTATACTTTCATTATCTATCTCTTCTCCTGAAGTGATAAGAAGCAAACCTGCTCTTGTATGCACATCCTTGGCTATAACCATCCCGGGCTGTAATTCTCCACATCTTTTTAATACCATAATTGTCCCTCATCAAAAGTTATTAGTTATACTTCTATTATACCTATTTTTATAATGATTATCAACCAAAAAAAGACAGATATTGCAATAACGCAATACCTGCCTTAATAATCTTAATACATGATTACTTAAGTGTAACCTTAGCTCCTGCCTCTTCAAGCTTAGCCTTGATAGACTCAGCATCTTCCTTAGAAGTAGCTTCCTTGATTACCTTTGGAGCAGCCTCAACTGCTTCCTTAGCTTCCTTAAGACCAAGGCCTGTAAGCTCACGAACAACCTTGATAACCTTAATCTTCTCTGCGCCTACCTCTGTAAGCTCTACATCAAATTCAGTCTTCTCTTCAGCTGCTGCTGCGCCAGCGCCTGCTGCTGCAACTACAACACCTGCTGCTGCAGATACACCAAATTCTTCCTCGCAAGCCTTTACGAGATCGTTTAATTCAAGTACGCTCATGCCCTTAATGGCATCGATAAATTCCTGAGTTGTCATATTAATTACCTCCATTAAAATTAAATGATTTTTCGGTCATATTTTTTGACCATCTGATAACAAAATTAAGCTTCAGCTCCGTTACCCTGCTTCTCTGCAATCTGGTTAAGAACACGAGCAAAGTTGGTAATAGATGACTGTAAGCTGCCAAGGAGTTTGGAAATAAGCTCCTCTCTTGAAGGAATGGTAGCAATAACATTCATTCCCTTTGCGTCATAGTAAGTTCCCTCTACAACGCCGGACTTAATCTCAAGCTCTTTTGCCTGCTTTGCAAAATTAGACATAATTCTTGCAGCGGCAGTAGCATCCTCATAAGAAAATGCAACAGCTGAAGGTCCTTCCAAATCCACATCTAACTGTGAAAAATCAGTTCCTTCAAAGGCACGCTTTAAGAGAGTGTTCTTGTATACCTTGTATACAACTCCTGCCTCCCTTAACTCCTTACGGAGCTTTGTGTCCTGCTCAACAGTGAGTCCACGATAGTCAACTAATACTATAGAGCTTGCTTTTTCAACATGTCCCTTAATCTCGTCAACTATTGGCTGTTTGATTTCAACTTTAGGCATAATCTTCCTCCATTCCGAAACGCCTGTAGCCTAAAGGCTGGGATAGAGCGTTTCTAGTAATATCCCCTTACTGCTTGAAGTCAGATGAATTATTGAATATACACAAATAAAAAAGCCTGAAACTGCGAGAGTTCAGACCGTAATATTCCTAAAAATAATTACATCCCTCGGCAGGCGTTTCCACTTACACATCTTAACTGATGTACCTGCTGTCTTCGGCAGTTGTTCTTAACGAACGTTACTATTTATAACATAGTTGAAAGCATTTGTCAAGTAACAATCTAAAAAAAGACCAATATAGATTTTCCCTTCATACCCCCTCCCTAAAATCGGCGTTAAAATAGGGCTGCCTCGACAAGCCCTACTTTAACGCATCTTTTTATGATACACTAAACTTAAATTTTTCTTATAACTTTCCCTTTTTTATCTATGATATACCAGTTATCTCCCTCTCTTACAGAGGCGATTCCTTCGCTGAAAAAAATTGCATCATCATACTTAAGCTTTATTACCTCTTCCCCTTTTTTATTGATATAACCATACTTGCCGTCCTTACCTACCCTAGCCAGTCCTTCACTAAAACTCCATGCATCATCATACTTAAGCTTTACTACCTCTTTCCCTTTTTTATTGATATAACCACACTTACCGTCCTTACCTACCCTAGCCAGTCCTTCTCTAAAATTCCATGCATCATCATACTTAGGCTTTACTACCTCTTCCCCTTTTTTATTGATATAACCCCACTTATCGCCCTTCTTTACACTAGCCAGTCCTTCCCAAAAACCCCGTGTATCATCATACTTAGTCTTTACTACCTCTTCCCCTTTTTTATTGATATAACCAATCTTACCGTTCTTCTTTACACCAGCCAGTCCTTCGATGAAACCCCATGAACCATCATACTTAAGCTTTACTACCTCTTCCCCTTTTTTATTGATATAACCCCACTTGCCGTCCTTACCTACCCCAGCCAGTCCTTCACTAAAATCTCCTACTTCATCATACTTAGGCTTTACTACCTCTTCCCCTTTTTTATTGATATAACCACACTTACCGTCCTTCTTTACACCAGCCAGTCCTTCTCTAAAACCCCATGAACCATCATACTTAAGCTTTACTACCTCTTCCCCTTTTTTATTGATATAACCAATCTTACCGTCCTTCGTTACACCAGCCAGTCCTTCGGTGAAATCTCCCACATCATCATACTTAAGCTTTACTACCTCTTCCCCTTTTTTATTGATATAACCATACTTGCCGTCCTTCGTTACACCAGCCAGTCCTTCGATGAAATATCCTACAGAATCATACTTAGGCTTTACTACCTCTTCCCCTTTTTTATTGATATAACCATACTTGCCGTCCTTACCTACACTAGCCATTCCTTTCCTGAAAGCTCCTACATCATCATACTTAGCCTTGGCAAACACCTCTCCTGTCTGAAATATCCCCACTATCATAGCCAGAATTAACAACACTGAAATCTTTTTTAACATTTTCTTCATTTTCTTTTTCCTTTCATCTCATTAAACTTTTAATCTTTCTTTACTTCTCTCCGACATAAAAGCTCTCTCTCAAGGACATATATCTATCCTTTCAGAGTACCGTTTCATGCCGCCTGATTCTAACCTTCGCCCCTCCTTTCCCTATAAAAAGCAAAAAAATGCCTAAAGATAACATCTTTAAGCATTTTTTCTTCTTTTTTTTATAAAAACAGACAACCAAACTAAACAGAGTTACACCTGTCTGTCTGTCTGTCTGTCTGTCTGTCTGTCTGTCTGTCTGTCTGTCTGTCTGTCAAAATTATATTCTCTCTCATTCCCCTGTCAACCCCTTTTTCTGATAAAAACCCTCGATTTTATCACACAATAAGCTATTATTCAGCTAAGTATTTCAACGAATTTATTTTACCAAATCTTTATCCTTTTGTAAAGACTCTAAAATCTCCCTCACCCTTGCAATTGTAAGATGTAGTTTTTCAACTTAAATGCAACATGGTGTTACACCTACTCTGACAGATACCTCGGGAGTTTGACAACCTAATCCGTTATGAGGTTCATCAAAGCCAGATATGGCTTATTTTTTTTGTCAAATCTTAAATTTATGCTTGCACGTTCCACTCCGATACGTTATAATAGTATTGGAGGATAATACTATGAGATTAGGATGGACTACCGGAAAATATTCAATTACCTATCGTGCTGTTAAAACAGTTAGAATCAATGGGAAAAACAAAACTCAGATTGTTAAAACTTTCGGTTCAGAAAAACAAATCTGCGAGATGTATGGCGTGAAAGATGCAAAAGCCTGGGCTAAAGAACAGGTGCGTATTATGAATGAAGCTGAAAAAGAAGATTCCGCAACATTTAATATTGAGCTCTGTGCCGCTAATGACCTTGTTAGTAATGAACAGCATAGGTTTAATGGCGGATATCTTTTCCTTCAGGATATTTATTATGAATTAGGCATGCATAAGATTTGCCGTGCAATCTCTGCGAGACACCCATTTGAGTACGACCTGAATGACATACTTTCACGTCTTATATACAGCAGAATACTTTTCCCGTCATCAAAAAGGAATAGCTTTGAAGAGTCAAAGCGCTTTATTGAACAGCCCTCTTTTGAACTACATGATGTTTACCGCTCATTATCAGTGATAGCAGAAGAGGCTGATTATATTCAGAGCCGCATTTTTAAAAATAGCACTGCAGTGCAAAAACGAAATACTCAAGTAATCTATTATGACTGTACAAATTTCTACTTTGAGATCGACAATGAAGAGGATGATAAGCAGTTTGGCAAAAGTAAGGAAAACCGCCCACTTCCTATAGTAGGAATGGGGCTGTTTATGGATAGCGATGGTATTCCTATATCTTTTTGCATTTATCCCGGAAACCGCAATGAACAGACCACTATGATTCCGCTTGAAAAGAAGATGCTTTCTGGATTTGATATGTCCAAGTTTGTTGTCTGTACAGATTCAGGGCTGTCATCTGCAACAAACCGGGTGTTTAATTCCTACGACAGCGAAAACGGCATGCGCGGGTATATAACAACACAGCCTATCAAAATACTTAAAGACTTCTTACAAGAGTGGTGTATGGCTGATGATGGATGGCTTCTCGATGGTGATAGAAGCGGCAAAAAATATAGGATATCAGAATTAGACAATGAAAAGGATAGAGACAAGATTTTCTACAGATCGCGATGGATTAAAGAGGAAGGTATCGTCCATACAGACAGTGGCGACAGAAAGCAAATAATCGAACAGAAGCTTATTGTTTCATACTCCTTAAAATACCGTGATTTCCAGCGCCATGTGCGTAAAGGACAGATTGAAAGAGCTGCGAAAATGATTGAAAAAGGACGCTCATCGATAGAAAGAAAAAAACAGAATGATCCTAAACGATTTATAAAAACCGACCATACAACAAAGTACGGGGAGATTGCAGATGTATCCATAAACAGCATAGACCAGTCATATATTGAAAATGAAGAAAAATATGATGGTTTCTATGCTGTATGCACCAACCTTAATGACAACATAGGTAGTATAGTCAGGGCAAACAAGCGACGTTGGGAGATTGAAGAATGCTTTAGAATAATGAAAACTGATTTTGAAGCACGTCCTGTATATTTAAACAGGAAAGACAGGATACTTGCCCATTTCATAACCTGTTTTATTTCGCTTATTGTATACAGGTATCTTGAAAAGAAACTTAATAATAAATATACCATAGACCAGATACTTCCTACCCTTCAGGAAATGGATTTCATAAAGTACGAGGGTAAAGGTTATCAGCCCATTTACACCAGAACAAAAATCACAGATGCACTGCACGATGCATTTGGATTCTGTACATCTAAACAGATAGTTCCAATAAAAAAAATGAGGAATATTTTTTCACAAACAAAAAAATAGATAGTGTAACGTGCATATGTGAATTTTCCAAAAGCCCTGTAACTCGCTTCTATAGTGAATTACAAGGCTTTTTTTCTTAAAAAGCTGTCAAAGACGGGTATTTCAACGAATTTATTTTACCAAATCTTTATCCTTTTGTAAAGACTCTAAAATCTCCCTCACCCTTGCAATTGTAAGATGTAGTTTTTCAACTTAAATGCAACATGGTGTTACACCTACTCTGACAGATACCTCTGTTGCATTTACATTGAAAGATATCGTTGCACTTACCTTGAAAATCTAGATTTTCCCTTCATACCCCCCTCCCTAAAATCGGCATTAAAATAGGGCTGCCTCGGCAAGCCCTACTTTAACGCATCTTTTTATGATACACTAAGCTTAAATTTTTCTTATAACTTTCCCTTTTTTATCTATGATATACCAGTTATCTCTCTCTTTTACAGGGGCGATTCCTTCACTGAAATCATTTGCACCATAATACTTAATCTTTACTACCTCTTCCCCTTTTTTATTGATAAAACCCCACCTGCCGTCCTTCAATACCCTAGCCAGTCCTTCTCTGAAATCATCTACTTCATCATACTTAGGCTTTACTACCTCTTCCCCTTTTTTATTGATATAACCATCCTTGCCGTCCTTAACTACCCAAGCCAGTCCTTCTCTAAAATCTCCTACTTCATCATACTTAGGCTTTACTACCTCTTTCCCTTTTTTATTGATAACTCCCCACTTGCCGTCCTTCTCTACCAAAGCCAGTCCTTCTCTGAAATCGCCTGCATAATCATACTTAGGCTTTATTACCTCTTTCCATTTTTTATTGATATAACCCCACTTACCGTCCTTCTCTAACAAAGCCAGTCCTTCTCTGAAATCTCCTGCACCATCATACTTAGGCTTTACTACCTCTTCCCCTTTTTCATTGATATAACCATACTTACCGTCCTTCTTTACCAAAGCCAGTCCTTCACTGAAATCGCCTGCATGATCATACTTAAGATTTACTACCTCTTCCCCTTTTTTATTGATATAACCAAACTTAACCCAGCTAAACAAACTACCTATCCCTACCATAGCCAGTCCTTCACTAAAATCTCCTACTCCATCATACTTAGGCTTTACTACCTCTTCCCCTTTTTCATTGATATAACCACACTTGCCCATGCCCCACTTGCCGTACTTCTTTACCCCAGCCAGCCCTTCACTGAAAGCTTCTAAAATACTATACTTAGGCTTTACTACCTCTTCCCCTTTTTTATTGATATATCCATACTTGTCGTCCTTCTCTACCCTAGCCAGTCCTTCACTGAAAGCTTCTCCCTTATCATACTTAGGCTTTACTACCTCTTCCCCCTTTTTATTGATATATCCATACTTGCCGTCCTTCCTTACCAAAGCCAGTCCTTCACTAAAGTCTCCTGCATCATCATACTTAGGCTTTACTACCTCTTCCCCTTTTTTATTGATATATCCATACTTACGGTTTACCCAATAATCATCTATTGTTGTTACCCAAGCCAGTCCTTCGCTGAAAGCTCCTACAAGTTCATACTTAGCCTTGGCAAACACCTCTCCTGTCTGAAATATCCCCACTATCATAGCCAGAATTAACAACACTGAAATCTTTTTTAACATTTTCTTCATTTTCTTTTTCCTTTCATCTCATTAAACTTTTAATCTTTCTTTCCTTCTTCCCGACATATAAGCTCTCTCTCAAGGACATATATCTATCCTTTCAGAGCGCCGTTTCATGCCGCCTGATTCTAACCTTCGCCCCTCCTTTCCCTATAAATAGCAAAAAAACCGCCTAAAGATAGCATCTTTAAGCAGTTCTTCTTCTTTTTTCTATAAAAACAGACAATCAAACCAAACAGAGTTACACCTGTCTGTCTGTCTGTCTGTCTGTCTGTCTGTCTGTCTGTCTGTCTGTCTGTCTGTCTGTCAAAATTATATTCTCTCTCATTCCCCTGTCAACCCCTTTTTCTGATAACAACCCCCAAATTTATCACACAATAGGCTATAATTCAGCTAAGTATTTCAACGAATTTATTTTACCAAATCTTTATCCTTTTGTAAAGAGTCTAAAATCTCCCTCACCCTTGCAATATGTAAGAATACAATAGATGTGAAACCTCACCCTATACAAAAGAGAGTTAGTTTCTTATTTAAGTCGGCGCTGCTTTATGGAGTGTTTACGGATAGATACATACTTTTCTATATTACCGATTGTAAGCTGTTTAAGTGGCAAATCATACTTAAATTCCTTGAATTTAGATGCAAATTTTTCGTAATATTTTTTAGATATTTACCTTTTCTCAAAGCATAATAAATGTTATTATCTTTTTTTAATATAAATCTATAATCTTTTACATTATCATTTTTAACATTTACACCAAAACCTCCTGCATCTCCATCGCTGTTTCCTATTTTAAAAAGTAGATAATCTTTACTAAAATAACATTTTTTTATCCCAAAATCGAAGTACCAATTGCTTGTTATCTCTTTGCTTTTCCCCTTATGTAAATCTAATTTACATAATCGGCAATATCCTTCTCCATAAACAATACAATACATATTATTTTTATAAAAAAAAGACCAATCAAAAAATGACTAGTCTTTTTTCTTAGTTTATATAAGCTGGCGACGGGAGTCGGACCCGTGACCTCCGCACTACCAATGCGACGCTCTACCACCTGAGCCACGCCAGCAACACGTTACTCTTTTTTAGAGCAACCTTAGACATTCTACTAAATTTTAGCCTAAATGTCAAGTATCATTTTATAAACCTTACGGCCCCTATAATACCTGCATCGTTGCCAAGTTTTGCTGACTCTACTGTTAACCCAATGGCAAAATTAGGCATTACACTTTTAAGAACTTTCTCTTTTACTTTATCAACGAAAAGTTCCTTCTGCCCGGATACTCCTCCGCCTAAGATTATCATTTCAGGATTGAAGGTATGAACAAGTCCTACCAGTGCCGCTGATATGTAGTTTATCCATTCATCTACATATTTTATAACAACTTCATTTCCCGCTGCAACCTCCTTAAATATCAATCTTCCATCTACCTTACCAGCTTCAATTCCTTTTATCTCTCCAGAGATAACAGCCTCTTTCACCTTTCTTACGAGGGCGCTTGTAGAGCCATAGTGCTCTATACAGCCCTTATTACCACAAGAGCAGTCTTCTCCGTCAACATTAACAGGTATATGGCCTATTTCGCCAGCAAAGCCCTTTGTACCCAGCAAAATCTTGGAGTCTACTATTATCCCTCCGCCAACTCCTGTACCTATTGTCATGACAACCACATTTTCCTTACCTCTTGCGGCACCCTTCCACATTTCTCCAAGGGCTGCAGCATTGGCATCGTTTAATACAGCAGTCTTTACGCCAAATTCATTCTCAAATCTTGACCTGATGTTAGTTCCCTCCCAGTTCTTTATATGTCCTGCGGAGCCCTCTACTATGCCAAGCTTAGTGTTTATACCTCCTGTAGCTGACACACCAATTCCCGCAATTTCGGCAAAGTTCTTATTATTATCTTCCATAAAAAGCCTTGTGCTCTTAACTACAGTTTCAATAATGGGCGTTTCATAATTATCGAATTTTACAGGGTATTCTAAAACCCTGCTTACCATATTTCCATCTTCATCTACAAGCCCTAACTTTACTGCTGTACCGCCAATATCTATTCCTAAGTACATCTTATCAGCCATTTCCTCTACCTCCCGGATGGCAGCCTCTTTTATTCCTCTTTATACCTTATACCCATCAAAAACAGTCCCTTAGCAGGCAGTGTTGTACCAAGATGTCCTCTGTCTTTTCTTTCTATGATATCGGGAATATCCAAAGGATTTATCTTTCCTTCCCCGACTTTTACAAGTGTTCCCGCAATTATTCTAACCATATTGTAGAGAAAGCCATCACCCCTAACCCTTATAATAAGGCCATTCCTTACGGTTTCTTCCACGTCTATCTGAAATACAGTCCTTACCTTATCCTCCTTATCAGTCTTGGCTGAACAAAAAGAGGTAAAGTCATGCCTTCCTTCTATGAATGAAGCCGCCCTTTTCATAGCCTTGATATCTAAAGTATGTTTCACATTATGGCTGTAGAGCCTGTCTGTCGGAAACGGGATTCTGGAAGTATTGATATGGTATTCGTAAGTCTTATCTATTACATTTCTTCGTGGATGAAATAGAGATTCGACTTCTATACTGTCCATTACTCTGATACTGTCAGGAAGCTTAGTATTAAGCGCAGGAGCCAATTTTTCTGCAGGAATTGTTGTGTCTGAGTCAAATACAGCCACATTACCATAGGCGTGTACACCTGCATCAGTCCTGCTTGCGCCTATTGTGACAATATCCTCTCTCAAAAGGCCTGAGAGTGCATCATTTATAAAGCCCTCAATTGTAGGTAGTTCAGGTTGATATTGATAGCCACAGTAAGCGGATCCATCATAAGCAACCGTCAGTTTAAATCTCTTCATTACTCAGACTCCAATGTATTTGTTAGCCAGTATATTCACGACTATTATAAGTCCCACATAGGCAAAACAGGTGATATAGGCAACCCCGTCACGCCTTTTATACTTGAGGGGCTTCATCTTGGTTCTGCCTTCTCCACCGTGATAACACCTAGCCTCCATAGCCATGGCAAGGTCAATTGCCCTCCTAAATGCTGATACAAAGAGAGGAACCAGGATAGGTATGAGTGCTTTTGCCTTTTTTATAAAACCTCCGCTTTCAAAATCAGCGCCTCTGGCTGACTGCGCCTTCATTATCTTATCTGTTTCTTCAAGCAGTATAGGTATGAATCTAAGTGCAATCGACATCATCATGGCTATTTCGTGAACAGGTAAACCTATTTTCCCAAATACCGATAATCCTTTTTCCATACCGTCTGTAAGCTGGTTTGGGCTGGTAGTAAGAGTAAGCACAGATGAGCCTATTATAAGAAGTACAAGCCTTATTCCCATAAATATAGCCGTTTTCAGGCCTTCTTCCGTTATCCTAACATTTCCAAATAAATGTATAAGCTCCTTACCCGGAGTTAAAAACATATTGAAGACCACAGTGAATAAGAGCAATATAAATACTGCTCTGAGACCTTTGATTATAAACTTAAAGGGTACTTTTGATAGCTTGATAACTGTACCCAAAAACAAGGCTACCACTATGTAGCCGGTAAAACTGCTGAATAAAAACAGTGATACAATGAAGATTATGGTTCCCGCAAGCTTAACTCTTGGATCAAGCCTGTGTATGACCGAATCTGCAGGATAATACTGCCCTATTGTTATATCTCTAATCATTATACATCCTATCTATGTTAAAGCATTCACAATATCAGGCTTTTGATTTTATTACACTCTCTTCAAAGCTCAGTCTTGTAAAGCTTTTATTATACCGTTTTAACCTTTATTTTTTGCTATGAAAAGCCTTTAATATTTCTTCTTTTGCCTCTTCTACAGTAGAAACATCCGTATCCACATCAAGTTCTAATTCTTTCATAGCCTGCATAACATATGTAATCTGAGGAGCCGATAGCCCCATCCTCTCAAGTTCCTTATAATGCCTGAACACTTCCTTAGGTGTTCCATCAAATGCGACTTTGCCTGAGTTCATGGCTATAATCCTGTCTGCATACTTAGCCACATCTTCCATACTATGTGAAACTAAAATTACTGTTAGTCCCTCTTCGTGGAGCTTTGCTATCTGGTCTAGGATTTCATCCCTTCCCCTCGGGTCAAGTCCTGCAGTAGGCTCATCCAATATAAGTATTTCAGGCTTCATGGCCAGTACTCCCGCGATTGCAACCCTTCTCTTCTGTCCGCCTGATAGCTCAAAAGGCGAATCATCATAACATTTTTCAGAAAGCCCCACCTGTTTAATGGCTTCAAAGGCTCGAAGGTCAACTTCCACCTTGCTAAGGCCTAAGTTCTTAGGCCCAAACTTTACATCTTCAAGCACAGTTGTCTCAAAAAGCTGATGCTCCGGGTACTGAAACACCAGTCCTACTCTGCTTCTAAGACTCTTCATATTGAAGTCCTTATCATATACGTCCTGTCCGTCAAAATATATGGTTCCACTCGTTGCCTTTTCAAGTCCGTTAAAATGCTGGATAAGGGTTGATTTCCCAGAGCCAGTATGCCCTATGATTCCGATAAATTCACCTTTATTTATAGTCAGGCTTACATCATCAAGAGCCTTTTTTTCGTAGGCTGTGCCGGGGCTATATACATAACTAATATGATCTGCTATGAGTAACATTTTTTGATAGCCTCCCTAAATTCTTCAACTGTGAGCACTGTTTCATCTATAGGAACTCCACTTTTCTTAAGTTCATAGGCAAGCTTTGTCACCTGAGGCACATCAAGCCTGTAGTTTTCAAGTCTTTCAACCTCGGAAAAGACTTCTCTTGGAGTGCCCTGCAATACTACCTTTCCCTCTTCCATAACAAGGACCTTATCGGCATCTATAACCTCATCCATATAGTGAGTGATGAGGATGATGGTTATATTTTCGTTTTTATTTAACTTATGAACTGTTTTAAGCACCTCTTTTCGTCCTATAGGATCAAGCATGGCCGTAGGTTCATCAAGCACTATGCACTTTGGCCTCATTGCCATTATTCCTGCAATTGCAACCCTCTGCTTCTGTCCACCTGACAGTTTATTAGGGGAGTGCTTGGCATAACCAGACATCCCCACAGCAGCTAGGCTGTCCTTTACCCTTGTAAGAATTTCATCAGTAGGCACTCCCATATTTTCAGGGCCAAAGCCAACATCCTCTTCTACAACAGAAGCAATTATCTGATTATCAGGATTTTGAAATACCATGCCTGCGCTCTGCCTGATATTTAGCAAATTGCTTACATCCTTCGTGTCAAAGCCATTCACCCATACTGTGCCCTCAGTAGGTACAAGCAGGGCATTAAGGTGCTTGGCAAGTGTTGATTTTCCCGAGCCGTTATGTCCTAGAATGGCAATAAAATCGCCCTCTTCAACTTCTAGTTCAACACCGTCTATAGCACGCTCTATCTCTTCTGTATTTCCCTCTTCGTCCCGTCTTATATACTCAAATACAAGATTTTTAATATCTATTATTCCCATTTAGTCATCCTTTTCATCTTACAGACCTTAATCAATCTGTTTCGATGAAAGTATAACACAAAACTTCTGAAATGATAAGTCTGTCTTTATATTTATTTAACTGTAGAGAGAGCCTCTGTAAAAGATTTCGTAATGAGCTGTGGCCTGGTGATAATAGAGCCAACCACCACGCTGAAAGCGCCGAGTTCTATAACTCTTTTGGCCTTTTCAGGCGTATTTATATTTCCTTCTGCAATTACATGGTGCCTGGCATTCTTAATGATTTCACGAAGTATCAAAAAGTCATTATCCGCAATTTTAAGATGCTCGCTCTGCTTAGTATATCCCACCATAGTAGGACTCACAAAGTCAAATCCAAGCTCGTCTGCGTGAAGCGCTTCCTCAACTGTAGAGCAGTCTGCCATAAAAAGCTGATTAGGATACTTAGCCTTAACTTCCTTGAAGAACTCATCTATCGTAAGCCCTCCAGGCCTTTTGCTGATGGTTGCATCCATAGCTATTATCTCAGGCTTTACCTCCATCAGTTCCTCAATTTCTTTCATTGTAGGGGTTATATACACATCTGAGCCCTCATAATCTCTTTTTACTATACCGATTATAGGAAGGTCAACATTCTTCTGTATCTCAGCTATGTCTTCTTTGGTATTTGCTCTTATCCCTGCTGCTCCGCCTTCCTTTGCCGCCAGTGCCATTCTTCCCATAATGAAGGATGAATGAAGCGGTTCGTGCGGAAGAGCCTGACAGGATACTATTAACTTACCTCTTAACGAGCTTATTCTTTCATTCATAATAATCTCCATTCCGCCGCCTTCGGCTGGCGGCACAAATAGTAATGAAAGTGTTTCAACTCTCTACGTTTTGCTTTAAAATGGTTTGCAAGAAGCTATACTACAAAGCACGTGAGGAGGAGTTGTAATAACTTTCTTCGTTTTAGACAGCATAATAATCAGTGTAAGTTCTGCCTTTTCAAGCACAAATGAGTGGTATTACGAATCCGTACACTAAGAATTGTTTAAGCGCCTTAGTTTAATTGTGTGGCAGTTCAGTCAATGGCTTCTTATCATTTACGAAAGGAGTCTGACTATGAAAGTTACTTACCAAATCTGTTGTGGTGTCGATGTTCACAAATCTTTTCTCGTTGCCACAATCGTCAAAACCACCGGTGGCATTGAACCATCTTACCAAAAGAAACGCTTTTCCACCTTTAACAATTCAATTCTTGAATTCAAGCAATGGCTTCTTGACAATGACTGCCATGATGTTTGTATGGAATCCACAGGCAAATACTGGGTTCCTGTCTTTAATCTTCTGGAAGATGAGATCAATGTTGTCATTGCCAATCCCAAGTGGGTAAAGGCTGTGAAAGGCAACAAAGATGATACCAAAGATTCTAAATGGATTGGGGATTTATTCCGTCTCGGACTTGTCAAAGGCAGCTATATCCCTTGTAAGATAGTCCGTATTCTCAGGGAATACACTCGCTATCGTTGCAAGCTTGTTTCCTGCCGTTCAAGTGAAAAGAATCGATACCAGAATGCTCTTACTGTTTGTAATGTTGCATTAGATTCTGTTGTTTCCGATATCTTTGGGAAGTCATCCACGTCCATTATCGACTATCTACTTGAACAATCGGGTACATCCATTAACCACGAAGAAATCGCATCTAAGCTTCTTCGGAGCCTCAAATCCAAAGAAGATGCTGTTATAGAATCCGTCGAAGGATATCAGATGACTGATGCCCAAAAATACCGTATGCGCCTCGTCCGCGCACATATGGATTATATCACAGCAGAAATCAAAGATGTTGATAAAATGATAGAAAATATGATTTCTTCTAATCCTGATTTTGAAAATGCTGTCCAGTTCCTCTGTACCATTCCGGGTGTCAAATGTGATAGTGCAATAACTATCATCTCCGAAATCGGTACGGATATGTCTCAGTTCTCAAGTTCCAAACGTTTATGCTGTTGGGCTGGTTTAACACCTGGCAGCAATGAATCTGCTGGTAAGAAGAAATCTGTTCGGATTACACGTGCCGGAGTCTACCTCAAACCTGCATTAGTACAGTGTGCTCATGCAGCCGTAAAATCTGACCAATCTCCTTACTACAAAAAGAAATATGAATCTCTTGTTAAACGTCGTGGCAAGAAAAGAGCCATTATCGCTATTGCCCGTATGATTCTTACTGCCATCTACCAAATGCTGTCTACTGGCGAGCAGTGGAATCCGAGCGACCTTTATAAAATCGATGTGCCTGAAGCTCTTATTGAAAAACAAAAGGCAAAAGCTATCAAGCAAGCCAAGAAACTATTGCAACGAGAGGGACTACTTCCTCCTGATGAGCCAGTAGCTTCTTAATCGAATTTTCTAACTCAATAACACTTCAAAAAGTTGCCTGCCTTAGACAGCTTAGTTAAGTGCGCCAATCTATGGCTTTCCTATACTTTCTTTCACACTATGCCTCTTTATAATTATTATTTTGAATCTATCTAGTATTATAACTTAGTTAAAATTATTTTCAATAATCTTATTGTATCTAGAAAGCACTTTCATTAACTTACATTAATTCATTGCTTTCCTCAGTATAATCATTATATTTTTATACAAGATAGACAATTATTTGAAAATATTTTCTAAAAAAAAGAGAAACCTTTTACAGTTTCTCTTTGATATTCATATTATACAAGCTCGATAAGAACTTCCATAGCTGCATCTCCCTTACGGAGACCAATCTTAACTATTCTTGTATATCCACCCTTACGGTCAACATACTTTGGAGCTATCTCATCGAAGAGCTTGTTTGCAAGATCAACAACCTTGGTGTTTTTCTTTCTTCCGGCAGCCTTCTCAGGACGCTCTGTAACTGAGTAAAGTACCTTGTTCATCTGAACTCTTGCATTACGACGTGTAGGAAGGTCTCTCTTAACCTCTTTTTCTACTACATCATAAGCAGTTACCTTTCTGCCATCTACTACTTCTCTAACAATCTTGCCACCCGCATCTCTGCGGATAACCTTTGACTTAACTGTAACTGTTTCAACATTATCTTTTTCTTTAACAGCAAGTGTGATAAGCTTCTCAGCTATACGGCGAAGCTCCTTAGCGCGAGCCTCAGTGGTAACAATCTTGCCATGATATAAAAGCTCTGTTACCTGACTTCTGAGTAAAGCCTTTCTCTGACTTGATGTTCTACCAAGCTTTCTATAGCCAGCCATTCCTATATCCTCCTAATTATTCATCGCCTTCATTAAGTGAAAGTCCAAGTGCCTTAATCTTAGCCTTAATCTCCTCAAGAGACTTGCTGCCAAGATTTCTGACTTTCATCATATCCTCATGCGTTTTTCCAACCAACTCCTGAACAGTGTTGATGCCTGATCTCTTAAGACAGTTAAATGCACGAACTGAAAGTTCAAGTTCATCTATACTCATCTCAAGAACCCTGCCTCTTTCATTGTCAGGCTTAGTTACCATAACATCTACTACTTTAGCATTTTCAGATAGGTCAATGAAAGAATTGAGATGCTCACTCATTACTCTGGCTGCAAGGCTTACTGCCTCATCAGGTCCCATTGTACCATTGGTAAATACTTCCAACGTGAGCTTATCATAATCTGTCATATGTCCTACACGGGTATTTTCTATATTGATATTTACTCTCTCTACAGGTGTATAAATAGAATCAATAGGAATAACATCGATTGCAAGTTCATCGTTCTTATTCTTATCGGCAGAAACATAACCATGTCCGCGTCCAATGCTAAGTTCCATATATAATCTGCAATTATCACCACCATTAAGAGTAGCTATCACCTGGTCAGGATTGGTAATTGTAATGTCTGAATCTGCCTGAATGTTGGCAGCTGTTACAACACCTTCTCCTTCAGATTCAATGTATGCGGTCTTAGGTTCATCAGTCTCACTGTCATTTCTAATAGCAAGACTCTTGATGTTCATAATAATTTCCGTTACATCTTCTTTCACTCCGGGAATAGAACTAAGCTCGTGCTTAATTCCTTCAATTTTAACAGTTGTTACTGCTGCCCCCGGAAGAGATGAAAGCATAATTCTTCTGAGCGAATTCCCGAGAGTGGTACCATAACCTCTCTCAAGAGGCTCTACTACGAAGCGCCCGTATTTCTTATCTTCAGAAATCTCAGCAATTTCAATATTCGGTATCTTAAAATCAAACATTACCAGGCTCCTCCTTTAAGTGTGTTATTCGAATTAATTACTTAGAATACAACTCGACAATGAACACCTCATCTACAGGAACATCTATCTGATCTCTTGTTGGAATCTCCTTAACAGTTGCTGTAAGGTTCTCGCGATCCATCTCAAGCCAAGCCGGAACAAGTCTTCCGTTAGTTGCCTCAAGGACATCCTTGATTCTCTGGATAGACTTCTTCTTCTCTTTGATCTCAATCTTATCGCCTACTGCTACTGTATAAGAAGGGATATTTACCTGCTTGCCGTTAACAAGCACCATCTTATGACCAACCATCTGTCTTGCTTCTTTTCTTGTTCTCGCAAGACCAAGACGGAAGATAACGTTATCAAGTCTCAACTCAAGGAGAATCATAAGGTTCTCACCGGTTGTACCATATTTAAGCTTTTTAGCCCTTGCGAAATTGTTTCTGAAAGGCTTCTCTAATACGCCGTAAATGAACTTAGCTTTCTGCTTTTCACGAAGCTGAGCACCATATTCACTGATTTTTCTTCTGCTGTTACCTGCAGTTCTATTGGACTTCTTATCAAGTCCCATAACCATTGGTTCTATGCCGAGAGCCCTGCATCTCTTTAATACAGGCACCATATCTCTTGCCATTTATTTTTCCTCCTAAAATAATCTACCTGGAATTAAACTCTTCTACGCTTTGGTGGTCTACATCCGTTATGAGGTACCGGAGTAACATCCTTTATGCTAACTACCTGAATTCCGCAAGCCTCTAAAGCACGAATAGCTGCTTCTCTACCTGAACCAGGTCCCTTAACCATAACCTCAACAGACTTTAATCCATGAACAACAGCAGCCTTTGCTGCAGTTTCAGCTGCCATCTGAGCAGCGTAAGGGGTAGACTTTCTAGAACCTCTGAAACCAAGTCCGCCTGCACTTGCCCATGAAAGAGCATTGCCTTCAGAATCTGTTAATGTAACTATTGTATTGTTAAATGATGACTGAATGTGTGCCTGTCCGCGCTCGACATTCTTTTTCACACGCTTCTTTGTCACTTTTTTTGCTGCACCTTTTGCACTAGCCATGACCTAAGAATCCTCCTTTAATTATTTCTTCTTATTTGCGATGGT
Organism: Catonella massiliensis; assembly: GCF_016651435.1. Classification (NCBI taxonomy): domain Bacteria; kingdom Bacillati; phylum Bacillota; class Clostridia; order Lachnospirales; family Lachnospiraceae; genus Catonella; species Catonella massiliensis. Next base: position 1,699,190 of record NZ_JAEPRJ010000001.1, read on the forward strand.
CTTCTTTGGACCTTTTCTTGTCCTTGCGTTGTTCTTTGTGTTCTGTCCACGAACAGGAAGCCCCTTTCTATGACGAACACCTCTGTAACAACCGATCTCCTGAAGTCTCTTGATGTTCATAGCTACTTCACGGCGAAGATCACCTTCAACCAGAACGGATTCTTCAATTACATCACGGATTTTTCCAACCTGTTCGTCAGAAAGATCCTTGCAACGAATGTCCGGATCAACAGCTGCTTTTGTTAAAATTTCATTAGATTTTGCTCTACCAATACCATAGATATAAGTAAGACCAATCTCTACACGCTTCTCTCTTGGTAAATCGACACCACTAATACGAGCCATTAGCGTTTAACCTCCGTTATTTTTTGAATTAATAGTAACAATATATGTGAATTTGGTATCGGAATGATGATTTCCTCTACCCAGCCGCTTTAAACCGTACAACGAAATGATGAATTTCGAGGCGAAGAAGTATTTATCTTCATAATATAAGCAAAAGCCTATACATACGGTATCACAGATATGACCGGCTCACATTTCCGGCGATATCCATAACGCAGAAAGCAAGACTCCTAATTATTAATCTTAATCAGAATTATCCCTGTCTCTGCTTGTGTTTTGGGTTCTCACAGATAATTCTGATTGCACCCTTTCTCTTGATAACCTTGCATTTTTCGCAAATTGGCTTCACAGATGACCTAACTTTCATTTCGAAAACTCCTTTCTGAATAAAGTCCACTTTATATACTAACATAGTCTACTACAAGTTTCAAGTAAAAATTTTAAAAATATTTTGCGGATTTCTATAAAATATCCTGTATTCGAATAAGCAGTTGCGCTAGCTTTCGAAACAGGATATTTTTGTTATGCCTCAAATATATATGCCCTAAAGCCCCCAAGGTCAAGCCCTGAATTAAACTCTACTTTATCCCCTGTAATAAGGTCTGTCAGGCTTCCATTCACATTGTCAATGTGGAAGTTAAGCCTTGCATTGTTTCCATCTGCATTTACTGCAATTATCATACGCTTTCCATCTTTTTCTCTAAGAAATGCACATTGCTTATTAGCTATCTGCAAAGACTTAAAGCCTCCGTACCAGAGCACAGGTGAAGCATTATGTATCTTCGTTAATTTAGTGATATATTCAGTAAGCTCATTATATACCGGCTTATCAAAGGCAGGTCTAAGTGCAGGGTCGCCTTCCTTTTTGTCTGCCTTAAAGCCCCATTCACTTCCGTAGTATATCATAGGAATACCAGGCATGGTAAACATAAGTGCATAAGCTAGCGGAAGATGCTTCTCCTCAGTAAGAATGCTGGCAAGCCTTGATACATCGTGATTGTCTACGAAGCTCATCAGATGTTTGCCTCTGTATAAGGTCCAGTTCTCATCACCGAACTGACGGTTTAGGGAATGCATTATTTCAAATAGATTCATACTATTAAGGCTTGAATAAATTCCCTTGTAGCACTCGTAGTTGGTAGCTGAGTGGCACATATCATCATTCATAATCTGGTTGTAGTCTCCACCTATCATTTCTCCGCCAAGGAAAAATTCAGGTTTCATCTGACTGGTTTCGTATCTAAGTCTCTTTAAGAAATCCCTGTCTACCATATAAGCTACATCAAGCCTGAGTCCGTCAATATCAAATTCTTTAACCCAGCCCCTTACACTTTCTATAAGGTAGTCGGTAACCGCAGGGTTCTTTAGATTTAGCTTAACCAGGTCATAATGTCCTTCCCAGCCTTCATACCATAGTCCGTCATTATAGTTACTGTTACCTCCAAAATTGATGTTGAACCAGTCTTTGTACTGTGAATTCTCTCTTTTTTCAAGTACATCCTTAAAGCCAAAGAAGCCTCTGCCTACGTGGTTAAATACTCCGTCAAGTATCACCCTAATCCCTTCTTTATGAAGTTCTTCGCAGACTTTTTTGAAGTCCTCATTGGTTCCAAGCCTCACATCTATCTTCCTATAATCCCTTGTATTATAGCCATGTGTATCGGATTCAAATATAGGAGAAAAATATACTGCTCCTATTCCTATTTTTTTAAGATGAGGGATGAAGTCAATAACCTTCAGTATTCTATGCTCCAGATTCCCGTCATTTTCAAATGGCGCACCACAAAAGCCCATCGGATAAAATTGATAAAACACTTTTTCATAAGCCCACATTCGCTATTTTCTCCTATTTCCTGTTCGATTTTACTTTTGCTTTTGTCTTAGGTTTAGACCACTTACCATATGTATACTCACCTTTTACTGTCCTTTGGCTCTTAGCCTGAACGCTGAAGAAAACCGGCTTTTTCTTTAAGGTTGCATTTACATAGATGGTTGTAACACCCTTCTTGTCATCATGGTATACGTTAAGATTGTCTATACCCTCGTAATTTACAGGAACAGCCATCTTACCTGTGCTGTCATAAGCACCCCATTTCTTACCGGCTCTTACTACAACAGCCTCATCATTATAGTTTATTACTTCCTCATACCTTACCGGGATAACAACCTTTCCTGCTCTGTTTATATATCCTGTCATACCGTCAAGGTCAACTCTAATAAGCGACATACCTTCATTGTTGAAAATAGAATCGTATATTATTTTACACTTCAACTCACCGTTTTTGTCTATTAGGCCCCATCTTCCATTGATACTAACACTAGCAAGTCCTTTGTCAAATTTCCCTGCTTCATCATACTGAGGAGATATAACTTCTTCTCCTGATCCATCTATATATCCCCAGTTACCCTCAAGTCTAACTCCAGCTCTGTTTTCACTAAACTCCTTTATTTCATCATACTTTGGAGTAATTACTTCTTCACCTCTTTGGTTGATATAACCCCACTTACCATCTAACTTTACTCCAGCAAGTCCATCAGCAAAAGCAGTCACAGCATCATATTTTACAGGTGTAATTTCTTTTCCGGTTTCGCTAATAAAGCCCCATTTATCTCCGAGTTTCACCTGATACGGAGCATGCGCTATATCATTTATATCATCATATTTAGGAGGTATTATCTCCTTACCATCAGCCACCAGCCCCTTTTTTCCATCTAGTACGACCTTTGCTACAGCACCGTCAAACTTTTCAATGTCATCATATTTAACAGGAATTATTACATCCCCATCAGTAGTAACAAGTCCCCATTTGCCATCTTTCTTAACCTTTACACCTGTGAACATTATTTCTTTAACTTCATCGAACTTTGGGGACACAGTCTCCTTTCCAAGCTCATTTACAAAGCCCCACTTACCGTCTTTCTTAACTGCTATGGCTATAGTACCATAGGTATCATTTAGCTTTTCAACCTTCACATCCTGGTATATAAAACCTGTAATCTTCTTTCCGTTAGTCTTTACAATTGCCCATTTGCCCTTAGACTTGACAGCCTTTACATCAGGAAATATCCCTATTTCCTTTTCGTATTTCGCCTTTTTTGCAGCAACTATGTTGTTCGCTGAAGCATATGTGTGATTGCTTCCAGCCATAGTCTGAACCGGGTTTATAAGTAATGCAGTCAATGGAACCAAGGCAACAGCCTTTGTTAATATTTTGTTATACATAGTTTTTCTCCCTTTATTTATGTTTTTCTCGGAATCAGGCACAAGAAATTTATAATACTTTTAGAGTATCACTTTTAGTAATTTTTAAAAATATTACATAATAAGCCTAATCTTCAACCGCTTTAAGACTTCCTCATCAATTATACCTATCAGTGCCCCTGTAACAGTTCCAACAAGTATAAGATAAGATAGATAGGTAAATACCGCAGGCAGCTTAAGTAATATCATAGCACATAAAAGCTGCCCAATATTATGTGCTACCCCTCCTGCCATGCTTACCCCTATCATTCCGAAGAAGTCCGTCCTTTTTAGGAGCATCATCACAACTAAGCTTAACACTCCACCTGAAAGCCCATATATTGCACTATAAGGATTGCCAAAGGTAAGTCCCACAAGGATGATTCTTATAATTGATACTGTTATCCCTGCTTTTGCCCCACCTGTGTACAAGGCAACGAGAACAGCAATATTCGCCAGTCCAAGCTTCATACCCGGTATGTGAAAGTTAAATGGAATAAGTACCTCTATATAGCTTGCTATGAACGCAAGAGACACAAGTATTCCATACAACGAAACTTTTTTAGCCACTTTACCCCCTAACCTGAAACCCCGTCAATCACAGGCTCTTCTTCATTTGCATCCACTATCTTAATTACCACCCTGTTTGGCAGGCAGACTAACATTTCTCCTGCTTTGCTGATTTTACCCTGCTTCATACATTGTTTGTCAGGACAGCTTGCTTCTTCTATATAAGCCTTCCCATCCTTTATTACAAGTTTATTCGTGCCCAAATGAGAACCTTCAAGAAGGTAAACTCCATCCTCTTTAAGAGGATATTCCGACTTTTTTTCACCGTCAATTGAGATAACCACAGTTTTATTTCCATCATTACCTGAAGCCCCGATTACATCGACCGCAAAAAGAGCCGCTGCTATTACAAGCAAAACCAATCCCAAAACGGCATCATGTCTTCTTTTTTTCTTATATTTATCCATTGTCAAAAACAACTCCGTATTTCTTTAACTCGCAAAGAAGTGAACTGCAGGATTCACCGCCTGCGGCGGGCCACGTAAGCGACATCTACATATTCGCCGCAGTGCGATCCCTCGGAGAGATTTTTATTTGACAGGTAATTTCGGAGAAATTTCCTATTAAATAAAAAAGCTTAATATACTGATATTAAGTTCACGATTAATAAGGTTTTATTTTTAATTGGATTATACGAAAAAACCGATTGAAAGTCAATTAAGACTATCAATCGGGTTTGTGTCAAGTACTCGTTGGCAAATTTCCTTACCTTTTTCTTTTATCATTGTTTTTTATTTTTTTGTACCATAAACAAGCCCAGGTTATATGCTGAACTGATATTTTCTATTTAGTTGCCAAGTATAAATTTCCTTAATGCCTTTCTACCCGCTGTTAATGATGTACCAGTTAGTGGAAGACTTCCCCTGCTTACTTCCATATAAGGCAGCCCTTTACCATCTCTACATGGTGATTTTGAAGCACTAAGCGGTTCTTTTATCTCCTTTAGGCTTTCATCAAATATCAAACTCTCTGAGTACCTTTCCACAGTCTCTATTAGGTTCTTGTTTTCTTTCCTGCACAGAAGCTTTGCAAGATTATCCGCTCCTGCCTCTGAACATCTCCATTCAATATTCTTCTTTCTATTTCGTCAGGATTATACTTCTTCTGTATCACAGCTTCCCTCTTTTTGGGAATCCGCGGCTTCCATCCATTCCGGCAAATACCACTTTCTCTACAAGAGTACTACGGCCTTCTTTTTCTTTCTCTGCATCCCAGCCTTCATACATTGTAAAGGCCTTCATCTTCTTCACATCAAGCTCTTCCTCTGATGATATTCTCACGCCAAGCTCCTGGGTTACATTCCATACACCTCCGGCACTTATAACCTGTCCTGTTGAAGAACTTAATATCTCCGCAGATGCCCTGTACGGGAGTTCCGCAACTGAATTAGCGATTTTTTCTGCCAGATTGGTAGATATTAAGCCTATTTTCTCCACTCCCATATACCTGTCCAAAAGATACACATGTGCCTTCGTTCCATCAGCCAGTCTTGTCTGATATACCCTTCTTTCATACTCGACTTCTCCATATACAGTTTTGACCGAAGTATTTCTCTTTCCCTTATTCCTGTATTTAGAGGCATCTCTCTCCTTTGACAGCATATCATCATAACTTTCAAGGATATTTTTCGTGTGTTCCCTAGCAATCTTACAGGCATTTTAAAAAATTTCTTGTTCTAAGGTCGTGAATGAAATCAGTTTTTCTTATGCAATAGCATCAGTCATACAGTTTTTCCTTTATGTTATTTTTTTGCAAATCAATAATAAAATAAAACTGTGTGATTGGGAAGGGGGCAACCCCTTCTTTTTGCTATTGCCAATTATAATTATACACTAACTCAGTAATCGTTTGTAAATCAATTTTCTGTTAAAGTTCGGTTTTGTTAAAGCTTCCTTAAAACTTTTCCTTTTTTATTAATGATATACCAGTTATCTCCTAAACTCACAGGGGCGATTCCTTCGCTGAAATCACTTGCAGCATCATACTTAGGTTTCACTATCTCCTTCCCATTTTTATCTATAAACCCCCACTTACCATCTATCCATACCTGAGCAAGCCCGTTTCTAAAATCATTTACTTCACCATACTTGGGCTTTACCACTTCTTTTCCTTTTTTATCCACAAAACCCCACTTGCCTGTTTCATCATATCCTATCCGTATTCTAGCCAAGCCTTCTCTAAAATTACCTACTTTATCATACTTAAGTTTTATTATCTCTTTACCTTTTCTATCTATAAAACCATACTTACCTTTTTTCCGTACCTTAGCCAGTCCTTCACTAAAATTACCCACTTGATCATACTTAGGTTTTATTATCTCTTTACCCTTTTTATTTATAAATCCATAATAGCCTTTTTCCCAATTTCCTATTCTTACAATAGCTAATCCTTCACTAAAATTACCTGCTTCATCATACTTAGGCTTTATTATCTCTTTACCTTTTCTGTCTGCAAAACCATACTTGCCCTTTTCATAATCTCCTATTCTGACCTTAACCAAGCCTTCACTAAAATTACCTACATAATCATACGCTCCGACCTTTACTACCTCTTCTCCCTTTTTATCTATAAAACTATACACACCTGTTTCATCATCTCCTATTCTCACCTTAGCCAAGCCTTCACTAAAATCATCTGCCTCATCATACTTAGGTTCTACTATCTCCTTCCCTTTTTTATCTATAAATCCGAACTTACCCGTTTCCTCATCTCCTACCCTTATTCTAGCCAGTCCTTCACTAAAACTCCATATTTCATCATAATTTCCAGGCTTTACTATTTCTTTTCCCTTTTTATTTATAACCCCCTCCTTTCCATTCTTAATTACTAAAGCTACTCCTCCACTAAAATTACCTATATAACTATATTTTCCGGACTTCACTACCTCTTTACCCTCTTTATCTATTAAACCTACCTTTCCATTTTTAATTATTGTAGCCATACCTTCATGAAAACTCCATATACAATTGTACTTAGGCTTTGCAAACACCTCTCCTATCTGAAATATATTTACTATCATACTCATAATTAATAACACCAAAATTTTTTTCATCACAGTTCTCATACTTATCTCAACCTCTCTTTTGAATTCTTTATAGCCTTAAACTTTGAATTTTTGCAAAAATCGTTTATAGCTTTAACTATTGATACATCATACTAAATAAAAAATGCCTCAAATCTATGTCAAGTCTGAGGCATTTTTCTTTTAAATATTCTATTTTTTATTTTTTCTGAATTCTACCCTGCTTTACAAGGAGTTCTGCTATAAGCACTGCTCCACCTGCTGCTCCTCTTAACGTATTGTGGGAAAGTCCTACAAACTTGTACTGGAAGAGACTGTCTTCACGAAGTCTTCCTATGGAAACTCCCATTCCTCTCTCATAGTTTACATCAAGAGATACCTGAGGGCGGTTGTCCTCCTCAAGATACTGGATAAAGTGCTTAGGAGCACTTGGAAGTTCAAGCTCCTGTGGAAGTCCCTTGAAGCTTCTCCACTTTGCTATCATCTCTACTTTAGAAGGTTTCTTCTCAAAATCTACAAATACTGCAGCTGTATGACCGTTAAGTACAGGCACTCTTATACACTGGGTCGTAATAAGCGGAGCCTCAGCCTTAACTATGACACCGTTTTCAATCTTACCCCAGATACGAAGAGGTTCCTGCTCACTCTTTTCTTCTTCTCCTCCGATGTAAGGAATGATATTGCCAACCATTTCAGGCCAGTCACTAAAGTTCTTGCCTGCACCTGAGATTGCCTGATAGGTAGTAGCTACTACTCTTACAGGATTGAACTCCTTTAAGGCATGAAGTGCAGGAGCATAACTCTGGATTGAGCAGTTTGGCTTAACTGCAATAAAGCCTCTCTTAGTACCAAGTCTTTCCTGCTGGAACTTGATGACCTCAAGGTGCTCAGGGTTAAGCTCTGGCACAACCATAGGTACATCAGGTGTCCATCTGTGAGCAGAATTATTGGATACTACAGGAGTCTCAGTCTTTGCATAAGCCTCTTCTATAGCCTTAATCTCATCCTTTGTCATATCCACCGCACTAAATACAAAGTCAACCTGAGAACTAACCTTCTCTACGTCATTTACATTTTCAACAATTAACTTCTTTACCTTCTCAGGCATTGGAGTATCAAGCTTCCATCTGTCTCCAACTGCTTCTTCATAAGTCTTCCCGGCACTTCTTGGAGAAGCTGCCACGCAGACTACATCAAACCATTCGTGATTCTCTAGCAGAGAAAGAAATCTCTGGCCTACCATACCTGTTGCGCCAAGCACACCAACTTTTAATTTTTCCATATCTATCTCCTTGTCCTTCGCCTGTCTTTCTCAGACGAACATTTGTCTTTTTATCGATATAACGGCTATAGTACTACTTTTAGGGCTGAAATTCAAGGTTATTTTCAATATAATTTTAATTTTAGCAAATGTTTACAAAGGTGATTTCACATTTCTTTATTTTTGATGTACTATTACCATCTAAAAAGCTTATATCATAGTCATCAAGTTCTGTAATGTACCAGTCCTTTTGAAACACATTCATACCATACTTCTTTCTTGCCTTTTTTGTCTTATTAGACTTGTATGGCTTTTTATTCTTGTTTTTATTCTTATTCTTCTGTACCTTACTTTCAGGCTGGCTGCTGCCGTCTTTGTAATTAATCCTTATGCCGGGTTGAACATTGTAGCAATATACATTGAATGAAATTCCTTCGCCTCCATCCTCTACAGACTGTGCTTCCATCTGTACACCACGGGCAACTAAATCATTTCCCTTAAATATAGGCCTTACTCTATAAAGAACATGATTGCCTGTAGACTTCACATAGTCTGCAACCTGAATCTCAAAAGGCAGCATTCCTTCTACATTAAAATATCTTGTTCCCGTTATCAGGTTTCTTTCATTTGCATTTTCTCCTGCAAGCATAAAGGCAATCAGGTGGCATCTATTGTACAAATACCTGTCTTCAAGTATATCATCATACTTCACTGTATGCCAACCGCTTGGGCGCACATCTCTAATTGATTCTCTTGGGCTGGTAGGCATTAACTCCTTGCCTACATTTGCAAATGCAGGGCCGCATCTGCCTAGCTTATCAAGCTTACTGTATTCCTCTACTCTGTCTTTGTCCTTTTCTGAAAATGACGGCTTATTGTCATTTATTTCAACATAAGGAATGCCTCTGTACTTTGGCACATCCTTTATATCAACAGGTATACTTCTATCATTTTTATCATATACTTTTACATTGTCAGAAGTACCAAATAGACCAAGGTCACTTATGTTACAGCCTGCAAATGCCAGTCCAATTACAGATAGCAGAATGAGCAGGTTATTCTTTATTTTTCTAAAGCTTCGCATTAAACTGTCTCCTAAATACAAATATTATCTCTAACAGACACCAAACATAAGTTTGATTATAACAGTTTAAGCCCAATATTACAACAGGGTGAAGGTGTTTCTCTAATGATTTTTGATTATAGATGATAAACTTAAGTATTCCGTTAACAAATTCTAATTTGTGGAGTTATATAATCTAACCTAAGTGACGCTCCGAATGATAACATTTCAGACTCGCTCCGGCATCCGCTTCGCTTCGCCTAATGCGCTCGCTTAGAATTTATCATTCGAAGCTGGCACCTTAAATTTATGCAAATAATAACTAGAATACCGAATGAAAGACAGACACTACCTCCTGCCCCATGTGGCTGGTGTGTTTGTTTATGTCGGCTTATCAATCAAACAGCCTGAGCTGATAATACATTAAAAAATTCCTGAATCCGTGCAGTTATAGATCTAGCTTTCACGAAAATGCCTACAATACCATGGCTTATTAAAAGTTTTATATTTTATTACAATTTACCTGTAAGGTGAAGCCATATCATGATATAATAGTCCTGTAAATCAATGGTTTCGGGAGAAAAATATCTTTAATCATAAACGTCATATTACACTTGAAAACAGTAACATAATTGTTAAATTTACAAACGAGCAATTCATCCCTGCAAGTGGTCTAGCTGTCGTAGGCGCATTGCTTGGCAAACGAAATTCCACAAAAAACTTAACCATATGGATGTGACTAAGAACCGTTCACAGCGCCAGATTAAGAATGGAGATATTATCCTTACATACATCGGCATGTACCTCTAGACATTGATGTTACGCCTATGGACAATTCAAATACTTCAAAGCAGTGTGTTTCAAGAACCTATAAGGGTTTTGAAGGCAATGCACCAATGATGGCTTATATTGGTACGGCAGGCTATGCAGTGAATTTTGAACTCCATGAAGGAAAGCAGGAGCGGCTAATCGTTTATTAACCTTAAACATACCTATGCGCTTCTAACTTAACCTTTTACTAAGTTATAATCTTACACCTCCTCATTTAAACTATATCTAATTATGGAGGTGATAAGCATTGGACGAAAAAGAGAATTATAAGGACATTGGCAGGAGAATATCAGCAATACGTAAAAAAAATGGAATGACTCAGGAAGCTCTTGCAAATATGCTCTCTGTTACAACGAAACATATCAGCCATGTAGAGAATGGTACAAGTATGCTTTCTTTGAAGGCTTTTATCTTATTCTGTACTGAATTTTCATGCAGCCTAGACTATCTTATTTTTGGCAGGAACTTTTCAAATTTTGCTTTGCCTGATGGTATAAATGAGCTGATAAATGTTGGCTCTGAAAAAGATAGGGAAAGGCTTTTCAGGTATCTTGAAATTTTCGCAGAAATTTCAGGCCAAAAGAAATAAGTTCATACAATAATGAACTTAGACTTTATGTTCAGAATCCACTTTAAAATAGGTAGAATATGTCAAATATTCCACCTATTTCAAAGCTTATTTACAGCTATTTTATTAAGCTTACTTCTCCATTTTCCCATGATACCAGTAATCCCAGTCCTTGCCGTTTTTTTCTCTTGTACTAAACATTGTTTTTACTAATGCTGGCATTATCTTATTCCTCCTTATATTTGATTTTATCAGCCCCATCCATACTAGTATCGACACAGTTATAATATTTAATCAAATTATTAAAGACTAATTTGGTATCAGAAAAAAGAGATATTTAACTTAGTTTATAAGCTAGATATCTCTTATTATGTAATTTTGTTCTAAATGTAAAAATATCATTTATTCTGCGATTTTTATAGGCTCGTTACTATATTTATACGTAATTACTTCATCGGGATAATTAAAGCTTGAGCGGGTTGAAAAGATTTCCCTTAAAAGCAATTTTCCTTTACTATCTTTTTTAAATCTATAGCTTACAAACCATCCTTGTCCATCCTCAGGTCTATTATCATAAATAACATATCCATTGTTTACATACTTATCATTAGGCTTGAAATTTTTAAATATACTTTCTCTAGCATTCCAAAATCCTGATATATAAGTCTCATCATCCATTAAAGCCTTTTCAATGTTAAAAGTTGGGTCACCTACAGACATGCCGGCATTAACATCATAATATGCCCAATCACTTCCATTCTTTTTAACAGCTATAACATTATTTTTAAGGTCATCTTTAATTGTCCATAGGTCATACTCATTTGTCTGCTCATTCATAACCTTCATTTCTATTTCCCAAGTTGTATAAGCTTCCATATTTTTAACTATTTTTTCTTTTTCTCCTAAACTTAACAGTTCATTATTCACTATAGTTAGTTCACCAGCCGGAGCTTCAGCCTCAGCCTCTTTAATAAGGTTAGCATTATGCTTTTCAGTCTCACTAAGCATATTATCTGTAAACTGGTCAGCCTCTATGGTTGGATGATACCAGCTTTTACTGTTAAAATAATCCTGTAAATCTTTTGCTTTAAATTTCCTACCATATCTGGCATAAATTTCATTTCTAGCAGCTCTAAGAGTACCTTTATTCATCCCCATCAAATCCTGTTGTGATAAATATCTTGTATCGCTGTAAGGGATTATATAATCTGCATTTGCAGTATCTTCTATATTTTCTTCTATCTCCTCTTCTACAGGGTTGTCTTCTATTTTATCATTATTTTCTATTTTTTTACTGTCTACTGCTTTATTCTTATTATTTAATTCTTCTTCGTTCTTCTTAGATTCAACCTTATTATTTTCTTTAGCCTCACTATTTTCTGCATTCTCTATATCACTTGCCTTTATCATTTCCAAAATATCTTCCATAGAGAACTGAATATCATCTTTTCCTATAATCTTTTGCAAGACTATATTACTGGTATTTTCATCTCTTGTCTTATTGTAAATTGTCAAATTTCCAAAATTTATATTATCTTTTACTATAGTGAAGTCCATACTCATCTCTACTTCTTTACCGTCTGAATCTTTCATTGGAAAGTATCCTGTAAACTCAACTACATCATTTCCATCTTTTTTCCCAGCTTCTGCCCACTTTGTATTTTTAAAGTATGAATCAAAGGTTTTACCTATTTCTTTATCGGGATAATTCTGAAAAGTTCCTAATTTTACTGTATCAACTGCATTATCCGCATCTTTTACAGCTTGATACATAGTTAATATCAAACCTATTACAGCAGTTGCACCAAATATTATACCATACTGCTTCGCATAACTGTTTGCCTGTTTATATTCTCCACTATCGTTCTTTAAATGGCTTGGATTAAAACTCATAGCAAGTTTATCCATAACTTCATTTGCTGCCACAGCCTTTTTTAACCTTATACCCCTAAGCAGACGGTTTGAATTTAGTGTTCCTCTAGTTATTCCAAATTTTTCTCCTGAATACTCAGCAAATACTTTACCTTCCTTTAAAAAAAGTTTAACTTTTGTTTTCCCTTTTTTAGCAATCAGGTAATCTGAATATTGCTTTACAGCTAATTTATGATCTTTTTCTAATGCCTCTTTTAACATTTCTAGTGAAGAAGAACCAATATCAATTCCATCTGCATATTTATATATTAATGTGGTCAACAACTGAGTGCTTTTATATTCTAAATAAAGCATGTAAACTATTAATCCAAGTGGGGCTGCCAAAAATGGCAGCATTATTATATTAATCTGCATAAACTTTATAACCTTTCTGTAATCTATATTCTGCCTGATATCATTCATATTTTGGTATTTATTCCATAACATCAGGCAGAAATCTTTGTATCACCTTGTAATTACTTACTAAATATGCTTTTGAGTATAGCTATAGGAATTAACGCCCAGCCTAATACAAGTGCATACCCCAATTTTTTAATAAAAAAATTAAAACCATCTGAGTATATCACTACCTTATTCTCATAGAAAACTTTATTTACAGCCCAATATCCCGCTATTACATAAACTACCGCTAAAATTGCCATATTTTCACCTCATTTCAAATTATTAGATTAAATCTGTACATGCTTTAGGTTATTCCGAACTTCCCCATTTCCCTTTAGATAAACTTGCTGAACCTGAGTAACCAATACCATATGGATCCTCATCCCAACCATCATAAAACTCAAATCCTTCTCCTAATTTACCTTTATTGCAAACATAAGCTACTTCCCAATTTTGATATTTTACGCAAAAACGATAGCTATTTTTCGTCGTATTCATTTTTTTTATTTTCCAACGACTACTTACCTTACCATTTGTCCTATCATACTTTATAAAATAATCTCTAGTCACCTTCACATCATATCCGGCTGAGGAACTTTCACTATACCATCCTTTAATTTTATTATAGATTTTTTCAGGAACTGCATATTTTACTTTTGTTGTCTTTTTCTTCTTTACCGCTTTCACTACAATATGTATTTCATCATATACTGTAGGGCTTTCTTTAGAAGTTGCTCTTATTATTACTTCACCTGCTTTTTTACATTTTAGTACTCCATTTTTATAGACTGTTGCTATTTTCTTGTCTATGGACTTCCAGATTATCGTCTTATCACTTGCATTTTCAGGTGAAATCTTAGCAGTTAATGTATACTTATCTCCAACCTTAAAGTTAGTTTTTTTGCTTGTAATCTTAACCTCATCTGCTAAAACTTTCTCTTCAAATGCACACATAATAGAATAATCTACATGAGAGTCATGTTTAGCATCGTCACTAAAATAATCATATCCATCATAAACTCTTATATAATAATCACCCTTAGCTAAGACTTTTTCTTTTCCGTAAACAGTAGGATTATCTTCTGATTTTATTATATCTAATACTTTTCCATTTTCGTTTAATAATTCTGCTGTAAATAACCCTTTTGCCTTTTGTCTTGGGGTAATCATTTGAAGTTGTGCTTTTCCTGTACTCTCTAAAGTAAATTTATAATAATCTTCGTCTATTATCTTTCTACTTTCTGTTTCAACTAGTTCATTCAAATTTCCAGTATACTTCTTATTTACTGTTATCTTATTAGCAGTATCCTTAGTATCATTTTTTTCTACTTCAAATTCATCTCCTGCTTCTTCTTTATAAACTGCCTTTAGCGAATAATTATAAACATTAGTTGAAATTTTGATATAATAGACTCCTTTATCTACTCTAACTCTTTCGGTTTCATAATTTTCTCTCAACCTGACTTTTGCGCTTGCACCATTGATTCCTGCAATTTGTTCCAGATTACCATCAGGTAGTTCAAAATATAATTCGTATCCCATATAAGAACGATCATTATCGCTATAAGCTCCTATACTTAATTCTGTATACAAACTTCCTTTTTCTGTAATAACTATTTTATAATAATCTTTGTCAAACACTGAACCCATTCCACCTTTGTATAACATATTAGGCAGAATTACATTTGCAGTATCAAAACTATCATTATCCTCTTGCTCATACTCTGAAGCCAGTTCAGGTATAAATTTCATTTTATCTCCAGTTAAAATATCAAACTCATATTCACCTGCTGGAACACGCCTAAAATGAGTACTATCATCACCTTCCATGACTCCATATACTTTTTTATTATTTTTAGGATAAAGTCTGTCCCTATAGCCTTGTGTGCACTCAATCCTTCCCGGACTTGGAACAATATATGTACCTGACTCAGTCACTTCTTGATATGGTACTAAGACAGTTGGGGCATTTACTCCAGTCTCTGAGGCTTCTACAGCCATAGTATTTAGTGAATATACTCCGAATACCATTAACAATGATAAAATAAAATAAATAACTTTACTTTCTCTAAATCTCTTCATCTTTTATCCCTTTCATGTTTTTTCTTATTTAGGATATAGCTTAATGCTCCTTTCCTCCTTTCTTTAGCCTGTACATCTTAAACTTGTGCAACTATATCCTTATGACCTATTACAGCACTTTTATTATAATAATAGACCTATTAGTTATATCGGCTGATAGTTACCTTTTATTAACTCATTAAACATTTTTCTTACTCTATAGCAAAAAAATAAAAGCCCTACAATATATGTAGAACTCTTGAACATTATCTATAATAGGAAAATGTTCCTATTATAGATTTAATATTCCTAAATTCAAAAACTCCCTAATATAACTCTCAAATCTATTTCTCTTACAAAAAGTCACCTGTATCATATATCCTGACTACTCATATATATTACACCTAATACCATATAGTACAAAAATAATGTACTAAATACCCCTAAACAGACTGTTAAACCCACCAAATCAGTACCATTCATGCTACTACACAAAGTATTCTACCGCGTTCTCAGGGAAGAATTCTTTGAACTCACCATAGAGCTGAGCTGCTAAGGTTTTGTTGTGTGAAATGACAAGGGTGGGGAGGTTAAGTTTGGCTATGAAATTTGCCATCGTAAATGTCTTGCCTGAACCCGTATCCCCAAGCAGGGTCTGGAACTGGTTCCCCTCTTTGAAGCCTGTGGCAAGCTCTTCTATGGCCTGTGGCTGGTCTCCCGTTGGGGCATATTCGCTATGTAAAATGAAGTGGTCCATGGTTTAATTCTCCTAAAACAATCTTCTATTTAAGTATCAATATAGTATACTTAGGTTAAAAAGTATATAAAATAAGAGCCTGGAAAATTGTGGTTTCAAGGCTCCTATGTTATGTTTTGTTATAATTCATTGTATTGCTATGCTTTTGCTGTCTCATGCTCGTTAATTATCTTCTTTATTTCTTCTACACTCTTATCAGTGGCGATTGAAATTTGTTCTAATGAGAAATTATTACTGTGCATGTTCAGCACAACATTTTCAATCGCCTTTTCCGTAGCCTTTTCTGCAGCTCTTTCTTCAATTCCTAAGCTCAAGTTACACATAGTATCCACTTCCTCACCAACAGCATCTAAATAACTTGTAACTATTACGCTAAAACCGAATTATTATCTATAATCTCTTCGATTTCTGGGACACTTTTTTCTGCTACTTCAGATATCTGCTCCAAAGTATATCCTTTTTGATGCATCTTCATAATAAAGTCTATCAAATTCTTTTCTGTTACCTTTGCTGTTACTTCTGCTGTTACTTCTGCTGTTACCCTATCCACTATTCCCTGGCTTAAGTTACACATAGTATCCACTTCCTTTCTAAAATCGTTGCTAAGAGGAATCTTATATTCCTTTTCTATAATATCCAGTTTCTCATTTTCTCTCAATCTGTCTGACAATAAAGCTCCTATCAATCGATGTAACTCATACTTTTCATCATGTTCAGGAAGCTCATTTGTCACTCCAAGCATTACGATATTAAGCAAGTCTTCGTTTCCCTTCCAGTCACAAGGCTCTAACATCTCATCTTTTTTAAGGTGAAAATGGCTTAGACTATTATTACTCATATTCATACATACCCAGATACTGAATACCTGCTTTATATCGTCATAGTTTGTATTTACAAAATCTCTTTCCTTTTGTGACGATATAAGTCTACTCACGTAGAAGATTGCTCTATTTAGTATCTTATATGAAACAGGTTCATCCTTTTGAGCCTCAACATTCACTATTATCTGTGAAAGTCCATTCTTTAAGCGTACATAAAATATAATATCAAACCTAATCAACCCTTCGTTTGCTTCCACATTCTCAGAGTTCAAGCCTTTAACTCTTTGTCCTGACTCATCTGTTCTTTCTATATTGGTTAGTCCAGGTTCTACCGGTACAATACCTATCTTAGGCTCTCCTTCGATGTATGTCACTATATCATTAGGATTCATACCTTTAAACTCATCGACTGTTTTTGCTAAAATATGAGCCAATATGTGTTTCTCTGACAATATTCTCTTCACTCGATTATCATACTGTGCCTTGTCTCCAGCGACATTTACTGCGTTTTTTATCTCTGTATTCAATATTACTTTCCCCCTAACCCTTCTTTACATCATTATAAGCTAAATCTAGATAATAAGCAACTTGAAAAATGAATAACAAATAGCTTTGTTATTTGAAAAAGTAAAGTCCGCATTGGTACGGATTTTACTTATTCCGAATACCAGTATTAACTCACTGGACTTTACTAATTCTAAAGATTGTATGTATAGCTATGGAGTTTACTGATTACATGTTTTAAATATATATATGGTGTGAGAACTCATTGGGTTAGGGTTATATATTATAAACCAAAGGAGTTTTTAACTATGAGCAAATACTTACATCTTTCTTTAGGCATGCGTTCCGATATAGAGGTTATGCTTGCTAAAAAATTAGTTTCAATAGGATTGTATGCTTAAGCCTCCATATGTATGCAACGGATGCCAAGATAGAAAAAAGTGCTACTGAAAAAAATACTCTATCGGGCAATAAATGCAGATAACAGGTACAGGAAAACGTTATCTGAGTCAAGAACAGGTGTTAATATAACTGAGGAAGAAATTAAACATTTAGACGGAATAGTTAGTCTGCTTTTGCTAAAAGGTCAGTCTATAAGACATATTTTTAATAACCATTCCGATGAAATCATGATTTCTGATAAAACACTTTACTCATACGTTAACAACAGCCTGTTTACTGCCAGAAACATTGATATGCCACGCACTGTAAGAATGAGTCCAAGAAAAAATAAGAGCAAGACATTAAAGATAGATAAGTCGTACAAAATTCTATGTGAGCACATTATATAGCCCTACAACTTATTACATTCATAAATCTATGGTGCCAGCTCCGAATGATAAATTCTAAGCGAGCGCATTAGGCGGAGCGTAGCGGATGCCGGAGCGAGTCTGAAATGTTATCATTCGGAGCGTCACTGCGAGGGTAGATAGCTAATGATATTAAATTATTAATGATATTTCCCTTATCTTATGTTATCATTTTAAAAGGAGGTTGTTATGATTAAGAAAATTATCGCACTTTGTGCATTTACACTTATTCTCTATGGATGTAAGGGAACTGCTGTTTCCAATGCTTCATCACAGGCTGAGCCATCTTTAGCAGGTGCAGAGCAAGGTAGCGTTTCTGATTCAGCTTCACAGGCAGATACAGCTAACAATTCCTCTATTCTAGCAAATGCTAGTAAAACTGAGGAAGAAGCACAGTCATTTGTGCATCCTTCCGGTAAGACTCTAGCAAAACGAATACTTACTCCTAAGGGCTATAAACGAACAAAGGCTAAAAAAGGAAGCTTTGAAGCATTTCTTAGAAACTATAAATTAAAGCCTGACGGTTCTCCCGTACTTTTATATGATGGGCGTGAAAAAGGGAATCAGTCTGCCCATATAGCAGTCTTTAAGCTCCCTATAGAAAACGAAGACCTCCAGCAGTGCGCAGATTCAATTATGAGGGTTTACGGTGAATATTATTATGGCAAAAAAGCATATGATAAAATCACCTTCCCTCTGGGAAATGGCTTTATAGCTGATTTTTATAAATGGAGAAGAGGATATTCAATTAGCGTGAGCGGTAATAAGATTGCTTGGGTTTATTCTTCAAAAAATGACAGCAGTTATGACTCTTTTAAGAGATTTATGAGGATAGTTTTTGCCTACTCAGGTACTTTGAATATGGACTATTCCTCTAAGAAGATAAAGCTGTCTGAAGCTCGGGTTGGGGATATATTTGTAAGGGGCGGGAGTCCCGGCCATGTGGTTATGATTGCAGACATCTGTAAGAACAAAAAAGGTAAAAAGGCTTATCTTCTGGCACAGGGCTATCTACCTGCCCAAGAGTTTCAGCTTCTTAAGAATCCTCTTCATGAGGATAACCCTTGGTACTTTGAAGAGGAGATTAAATATCCCCTTAGAACCCCCGAGTATTCTTTTGATAAGGGAAGTCTCAGAAGATATAAATAATTTCATTTTGCTAATCTTTAAATTTTATCGTTTACAAAACTAATATTTATCTTAGCCGTTGTTTATAAAACGAGGGTGAAGTCCGGTTTAAGGATTCCACCCTCGTTTATTATTTACTGGTTCTTATTCATCTCACTGCTTTTTTTACATCTCATAACAATTTCATACGCTCCCATTAAAATAGTTATAAGCATTAAAATATAGCATATTGCTGTAATTATCACATTTTGTTTTGATACTAATACTAATAATAAATAGGATACAGATAAACACATCAGCACAAGTAACTGAATTGTCGCAAATTTAGAGCCTAAATCAAACTCTTCATATTCTTTTGCGACATAAGTTCCTTTTTTCTTAAGTATCAGTTCTTCATATAGGACTTTTACAGCTAAAACCAGACTTACAGCAATCGCTAATATCCCCCATGCAAAAAACACAGGGTTGTCAGAATTAATAAAGATACCCATTCCACTTCCTAGCACTATAGTAAGAAGTAATCTTTTATCCATATTCTCTTTTTTCATATAATATCCTTTGCTTAAATAAGTTATAAAAAAACTAATGCTTGCCTTTAATCTTAAATTCTGTAATTAAAATTCAAATTTATTTCTAAAATACTCTCTAAGTTCTGATATAGCCACTCTTTCCTGCTCCATGCTATCTCTGTCTCTGACTGTAACCATACCGTCTGTCTCTGAATCAAAGTCATAGGTAATACAGAATGGAGTTCCTATCTCATCCTGTCTTCTATATCTCTTACCGATAGCTCCTCTGTCATCATACTCACAGTTCCAGTCCTTTGAAAGCTCAGCATATACCTTTTCAGCACCCTCACCAAGCTTCTTGGAAAGCGGAAGCACTGCCACCTTAACAGGTGCAAGAAAAGGATGGAAACGAAGTACAGTACGCACATCACCGCCCTCAAGTTCCTCTTCATCATAGGCGCCACAAAGGAAAGCAAGAGTAACTCTATCTGCACCAAGAGAAGGCTCTACTACATAAGGAATGTATTTTTCCTTCTTCTCATCATCAAAATACTCCATAGGCTCACCTGATACTTCCTGATGTCTGCCAAGGTCATAGTCAGTTCTATCTGCTATTCCCCATAGCTCTCCCCAGCCAAATGGGAATAAGAACTCGATATCAGTAGTTCCCTTTGAATAGAAAGAAAGCTCCTCAGGATCGTGGTCACGAAGACGCATCTCTTCTTCTTTCATACCAAGTGAGATGAGCCAGTCTTTACAGAACTGTCTCCAGTAGTGGAACCATTCCATATCTGTACCCGGTTCACAGAAGAACTCAAGCTCCATCTGCTCAAACTCTCTGGTACGGAAGGTAAAGTTACCTGGTGTAATCTCATTTCTAAATGACTTTCCTATCTGTCCAATACCAAATGGAATCTTCTTCCTTGAGGTACGCTGAACATTCTTAAAGTTAACAAAGATACCCTGAGCTGTCTCAGGACGAAGGTAAACAACAGCTTTGCTATCCTCTGTAATTCCCTGGAAGGTCTTAAACATGAGGTTGAACTGACGGATATCAGTGAAATCATGCTTTCCACAGCTAGGACAAGGGATTTCGTGCTCGTCCACAAAGCTCTTCATCTCTTCATTGGTCCAACCATCTACAGAGCATCTTAATGCTATGTCCTTTTCTTTTGCAAAACCTTCAATGAGCTTGTCCGCTCTAAATCTCTCGTGACAGCACTTACAGTCCATAAGAGGATCTGAAAAGCTGCCAAGATGTCCTGATGCTATCCAAGTCTGGGGATTCATAAGGATGGCACAGTCAACGCCTACATTGTAAGGACTCTCCTGAATAAACTTTTTCCACCAGGCCTTCTTAACATTGTTCTTAAGCTCTACACCTAAATTACCGTAATCCCAAGTATTGGCAAGTCCCCCATAAATCTCCGAGCCCGGATACACAAAACCTCTCGCCTTAGCTAAAGCCACAATCTTCTCCATAGTTTTTTCCATAAGTCTACCTCTCTTTCTTTGATTCACTTTATTGTCAATACCTTAACAATCATTTAGAATATACTACCACGGCTTCATTCCCCTCGTCAACCCTAATATGGTGCGAATCGTAAAGATTCCCCCCGGAATAGTATTTAATCTTGTCTCCGGTCTGGAAAAGCACCGGCCCCTTTACTACTGCAATATTGTATTCATCTGAAAGAACCTCCCCCGCAGCCTTCTTTTCTCCTGCATCAGAGTCTGCCTCAGTAAAGCTTAGCTCTCCAAACTCAGACAGAGCCTTATCTGCCTTAATGAACCTGGCATTGTTCTCCCCTTTTTTGTTGTTAAATGCCTCATAAATCTCAGAACTCTTAAAGGTAAGCACAGCCTTTACCTTACCGCTTTTAAGTTCAATCTCGCTTAGGACTGCGGCCTTGTCGCCGTATTTCTTATTATAGCTGCTAAGCTCAGAGGAAATATAGCCCTTTAGTTCGTCAAGATTTAGATATTTTTCATTAAAATCTTCTACATAGGCTACCTGGCTGCTGCCGTCAGACCTCATGTATATCGTCTCTTCTTTAACCTCATCCGCCTTTATTTCCTTCGGCATTCCATTGCAGGAGGAAAGTAAAACTGTGGTAATTACCATTCCAAAAGCTAAAAGAGTGTTCTTCTTCATTCTCATACCTCTCTTATCATTTCTAAGGATTTAAACCTAGTATCAGTATTTAAATCCCTGTACTCTTCGGCAAGCTCAATAAATTCCTTTTTTGATTCAGCTTCCAGGTTAAAAGAAAATAACTTGGTCACATCAGTTGCCGAGACTACTCTTAGTGCATATATTGTTGAAGGTCTAAGCTGTCTTCCCAAAAATCGTCCTTCATCTATACTAGGCATTATACCCTCAATTTCAAATATTTTCCACTCAAATATTGCCTTTACAAAGTCAGGAGTTAACTCATCCACCTTTGCTTCAAGGGCTTTAAGCGCCATGTATATAAGGTTTACAAGGTTCTTGCCTCCTATATTTTCCCTAGAAAAGTAGGATGCAAGCTCTAAAAAATAGAAACCATAATAAACCCTGTCTATATCCATCTTCAATTCGTTAAAGTAATTTACTATCTTTACCTCAAGCAAAGTATATGCATTCTTACCTGAAACAAGCTTGAACTTGCCGAAAGTAAGAGGATCTGTGCCGGCAAGCAGCTTGCTGTTGGTTCTTCTTGCGCCCCTTGCAAAAGCATGAATCTTGCCAAGCTCTGCAGTTATTATCACAAGGCGCTTATCGTATTCACCTATTGGCATACAGGAAACAACAACTCCCGAAACCTCTATCTCATCTGTCAAAGATTACTCCTCTTTATACCCGAAGTTCTTCATAAGGGAATCTGAATTTCTCCAATCTTTCTTAACCTTAACCCAAAGATTAAGATTTACCTTCATTCCGAGAAGGTCAGATATCTGATGCCTTGCATTTGTTCCTATTTCCTTTAGCATAGCACCCTTCTTCCCAATGATGATGCCCTTATGAGAATCTCTTTCACAAAAAATGGTTGCCTCAATGTTCATTATATTCTTATGACTGTGTCTGACCGAAGTATCTTTTTCTTCCTTCATGCTCTCAATCATAACAGCAACTCCGTGAGGCACTTCATCCTTCAGCCTCCTTAGAGTCTGCTCTCTAATCAGCTCCGCTGTAATCTGCCTTTCAGCCTGGTCAGTAACCACATCCTCATCATAGTACATAGGACCTTCAGGAAGTAAGTCAAATACAGTTTTAAGAAGGTCATCTTTATTCTCTCCCGTAACCGCAGATACAGGTATGCAGGCCTTAAAGTCCACTATGTCTTTGTACTTGTCAATGACAGGGAGGAGTTCTCCCTTTTCCACTGTGTCTATCTTGTTTACCACAAGTATAACCGGTGTCCTGGTAGTTTCAAGCAGCTTTGCTATATGCTGCTCTCCCTTGCCGATAAAGGTAGTAGGCTCAACCAGCCAAAGTACCACATCTACCTCAGAAAGAGTTCTCTCAGCTACAGAGTCCATATATTCACCAAGCTTGTTCTGCGCCTTGTGGATACCCGGTGTGTCAAGGAAGATAATCTGCCCTACCTCATCTGTGTACACTGTCTGAATCCTGTTTCTTGTGGTTTGCGGCTTAGAAGAGGTAATTGCAATCTTCTGACCGATAAGATTATTCATAAGAGTTGATTTGCCTACATTGGGCCTGCCTATAAGGGTTACAAAACCTGACTTAAATTTTCCCATTCATTCTCCTTGTTTATCATTATGACAAAAGACTTGATACTTCATCAAACTTATCAGAGTTTTCCTTTATTTTAGCCTCTGAGCCTATAACTACCATAATCTTCTCATCAAGTACAGCCTTTACATATTTAGCCATGTCTCTTATATCAGATGCAGTAGTTCCTATCATTTCCTTTCTTGACTTTCTTATATCATCTTCCGTAATACCGCTCATATATGCGTTAAATGACCTTTCACCGTCTGCAAAAGGAGTCAGCGGAATATCGGCACTTCCTACAGCTCCAATCACATACTTGGTTACCTCTTTTTCGTCGGCGTTAAAGCCCGCAACAAATTCTGTCACGCTCTCATATACTTCATTTGTCTCCATAAGCTTAGGGTCTCTGTAGGAAGAGAAGGATGAATCTCCATTTCTGTCAAACTTGCTGTAACAGCCGTAAGCTCCGCCCTTAACCCTGACATTTACCCAAAGGTATTCATAGCTAAGAAGCACATTTAAGACGCTTAGGACACCTGTATAAGGAAGACCTGAAGCCACAAAGTTACCCGCTCTGGTCACATACTGTACCTGACCCGAGGCAGTATACCCTTTCGCACATAAGCCTTCTTTTCTATTTGCCTTAAATTCTTTAATTTCATGCCTTATATTATCGCAAAGGAGGTCATCTCCTGCCTTCTCACCTCTAGGAAGCTCTTTAACTATGTTAGTTAGCTTATCACAAGAAGCATCATAGTTTTCATCATCTACAGTAAGACTTACAATAAGACGCTCTTTTACAAAGTATTTTTTAATGAGAGAATTTAGCTTAGTATAGAGCTCTTCTTTCCCCTCTTCAAAATTCTCTGCCAATTCCTTTATAAACTTGTAGAAGCTAAGGCCTGAAAGTCTCTCTCCCATCCTTCCATTAACTGAGAAATATGACTTCGCAAGCAGAGCAGATACCCTGTCTCCACTTGTCTCAAAGTCCATTTCCATACCTGATATATTTTCTCTTAGTATCTCGACTATTCTCTTATCACTGTGCGAATCAAGCCTTGACTCATAGAGCATCTCAGGAATAAGATTAAGCCCCTTCTCAGCCTGTGAAACAAGCGATTTAAAGCTAACTGAATAGTTGGTAAGCACCTTGTTTCTATCAGCCTTATCTGTATATACCTCGATATTGGTATGAACACCTCCTGTATACATAAGGGTTTCAGATACAAAGTCAGAATAGCCTCTTTTTTTAGTATCAATGAGTCCCAAAAGGTCTGTAAGCAGCCCAAAATACTGTAGTTCATCAGCCTCCATATCGCTGATGTCAAAATTAAGCCTGAGATACATAATACCGTTTGTATTTACCTTGTGCCAGATTAACGGGCTGCCATTTATCTCTTTTTCTATGTTCTTAAGAGGCTTTATCTCAGGAGAGATGTCACTTCTTTCAAGAGTTGGAAGCTTTGCCACATCCTCTTGAGACGATGGCTCTTCCTGGAAGGCTCTTAGTTTCTCACTGCTCTTTTTAAGAGCAGTTATATCGTCTTCACTTAGGCTTTCTTTGTACTTAGCGAGCTTCTTCTTTAACTCTTCCTCAATCCTGTCATTTTTATTCTTCTCAGGAACGAGAGTGAATATAAGCTTATGTTCATTTTCAAGAAGGTATTTTCTAACCAGCTCCTCAAAGTAGCCTGTACCAATCTTGCTTCTAAGCAGGTCATAGTTCTTGCCTGCATCTGCCAGCTCAAACACAAGATTGTCATCATAAAGCCAGCTTGTATACATATTGATGCCAAGGATGAGGCCTGCTGGATACCTTCCTGAATCCTGTTCACGGTACTTAAACTCAGAATAGTTGATTGCTGAAGTAAGCTTCTTTTCATCTATTCCTTCATTTACAATCTTTCTAAGCTCAGTCTCTATTATCCTTACAAATTCGTCCTTCTTATCTGCCTCAGTTCCTGTCGCATGAATAGAAAATGTAGGCTGAAGCATATGGTTTGAAAGACTTGAAGAGATTTCCTTGCCTATACCTGCCTCTATGAGAGCCTTTTTAACAGGTGCCCCCGGTGCATCCATAAGTACAAATCTCAGTAGCTGTAAGGCACCCATAGTGAAAGTATCTGTAACCACACCTGTAACTACATTGTAGGAAAGGAAGGTTTTTTCTTTCATGTCTTCGCTTTCCGCAAGTGAGTAGCTATCGGACAAATCACCTCCTACAGGCTTTTGAAGAGGGATATCAGACCTTGGATCAATCTTATCAAAGTCCTTTAAGTATTCCTTATCAAGGAATTCAAGTCTCTCCTCTATATCAAAATTTCCGTACAAAATGATGTATGAATTTGACGGGTGATAAAAACGCTTGTGAAATGCCACATAGTTCTCGTAAGTAAGTTCAGGAATAACCTCCGGATCTCCACCTGACTCAATTCCATAAGGTGTATCAGGATAAAGAGCCTCTCTTACACGCAGATCCTCTACCTCGTCAGGAGATGAGAAAGCACCCTTCATCTCATTGTATACGACTCCATTTATGATAAGCTCGCCACTCTCCTCATCCAGTTCATAATGCCAGCCTTCCTGCTCAAATATTGCTTTGTTAGTATATAGATTCGGATAAAATACCGCATCCAGGTACACACTCATAAGGTTCTTAAAGTCTTTGTCATTGCAGCTTGCCACAGGATAAATCGTCTTATCCGGATAGGTCATTGCATTTAAGAAGGTATTAAGTGAACCCTTAGCCATCTCAATGAACGGGTCTTTTGAAGGGTATTTTTTAGAACCGCAAAGTACTGTATGTTCAACTATATGGGCCACTCCTGTAGAATCTTCAGGAGGAGTTTTAAATCCTATACAGAAAACCTTATTTTCATCTTCATTTGAAATAAGGGCAAGTCTTGCCCCGCTCTTTTTATGCCTTAAATATATACCCAGAGCCTTGATATCCTTCAGCTCCTTAGTGCTAATTAACTCATATTGCTCCGGGATTGCTACCTCATTTATGTTTTTAATGCTTCTACTCATCTAAAATATCCTTTCCCTCATCTCTTTTACTCTCAAAAGAAATATGTTAAAATCAAATATTGTAATAACATCTAGTTTACCATAATTATGAAGTTTTGCAAGGAGAAGTATAGATGAAAACCTTTTTTAAGCCGATAATTTCGATTTTTATTTCACTGCTTATGATGCTAGTATCTATAGCCTTTGCCACAACAGCTGTATTGTACTTTAGACCTCTGTATTACAGCATGATTGGAGATTTTACAGGTAAATTAAACTTAACTTATACCGAAATAAAGGAAAACTATGATGCCCTCATAGACTACAACTCATTCTGGGGGGCTGATAAGCTTAGCTTCCCTCACCTGCCTTCATCAGAAAATGCCCTTACCCATTTTGAAGAGGTAAAGGCCATCTTCCTTTCCTTTCAGATTGTGCTGATTATAGGAATAATCTTACTTTTAGTGCTTATACCACTCTACAAAAGGCTCTATAAATCCTATGAATACAGGCTTATTGGCGGAATCTTTACCATATGTCTTCCATCTACAATTGCTCTGTTTATATATGCTAACTTTAACAAGGTATTTATTACCTTTCATAAGATTGCTTTTAACAATGACTTATGGATATTTGACTACAAAAAAGATCCAATTATCTTATTTTTACCGGAAAAGTTTTTCATGCTTTCCGCTGTATGTATAGTAGGTCTTGTATTCCTATCAGGTCTAATTATGCTTATAACATACTTTAAGAGACCTGCGAAGTAAAATAATCATTAGAGCTATACTTTTTTCCTCAAGCACTGATTTTCGCTAAAATGGCTATTGAAAGATGAAAAATCCCCACTGATTACAGCGGGGATTTGACACTTGTATCATGTGCATTATTCTTCTTTACACTTAGCACGAATAGCCCTGGCCATTTCCTTCATTCTGTCTGTAGCATTCCTTGACAGAATAACAGTTTCAGCATATCTTAAAGCATCATGGTTCTTGCCCAGTTTTCTGCCTGTCTCTGCCATAATTATACATAGGGTATTTTCATCCATGCTACAGATAGGGAACTTCTCATTCATGTAGGCTTCCGAAAAACCGTCATAGGCATTTTTTAGGTAATTCATTTCAGTTTTGTCAAGCTCATCATGCTTTTCTTTATAATCAGCCGACTCCTTATCCAGAGCCTCTTTCATCCCTCTGGTAAGCCAAGCAAGCTTAAGGCAGATGTACGCCTTATCGCTGGTTTTTGCACATTTGATAATTGTTGAAAGCAGGGCAAGCTGCGTTCTTTCTATAGCCTCTTCATAAGTATAATATGTCTTTGTTTCATCTATTCCCTTGAATTTGGCCGTAATTTTCTCTCTGATGTCCCTTACATGTCTATCACTTATTGCATCAAAATTCTTGATTAGTCCTGCATACCCGCACTTTGTGCAGATAATTGCATCGTACTTGGTCGCATCCACATATTTATATATAGGGCGTAAATCATCATCAAGCCGTACCAAGGTGTTTCTCCCCACTCTTACGGCTTTTGCCTTGAACTTTGTAGCACAGCACGGACAAGTATAAGTTTTGTCAAAAAGAATCGATTCTTCTGATACTTCCAAAATTATACCTCCTATATCCACCCTTTAAGCCCTAACCAATATATTGGTTAAGCCTTGTTAGGATTATAAGAGCTCTTAAGTGATACTATTCTGTTAAATACAGGCATTTCCGGCTTCGAATCCTTAGAATCAAGACAGAAAAATCCATTTCTTACAAACTGGTACTGTTCTACTTCAGTAGTCCCTTTAAGGCTCTCTTCAACAAGCGCATCCTTGATAACTGTCAATGAATTAGGGTTTAGGTTAAGTTCACCATCCTCATTGTAAACTCCCTTTTCCTCATCCACTATATTTTCATATAATCTTACTTCACAAGGCACAGCATGAGATGCACTTACCCAGTGAATTGTACCTTTTACCTTCCTGCCTTCAAAGCCGTTTCCGCTCTTTGTCTCAGGATCGTAGGTACATCTTATTTCTGTAACTTTTCCGTCTTCATCCACATCATAGCCTGTGCAGGTAACAAAATAAGCATTCATAAGTCTTACTTCATTGCCTGGGAAGAGTCTGAAATATTTCTTAGGAGGATCTATCATAAAGTCCTCACGCTCTATGTAAAGCTCTCTTGTAAATGCCAGCTTTCTGCTGCCAAGAGCCTCATTTTCAAGGTTATGAGGAGCATCCAGCCACTCTGTCTCACCCTCAGGGTAATTAGTTATTACAAGCTTAACAGGGTCAAGTATAGCCATAACACGCTTCTTCTCTAGCTTAAGAGTTTCTCTTATACAGTACTCAAGCATGGCATAGTCAGAAGATGCATTGCTCTTGGTTACACCTGAAAGCTCCATAAACAGCTTAATTGATTCAGGAGTATAGCCTCTTCTCCTAAGTGCGCTTATGGTGACAAGTCTTGGATCATCCCAACCATCAACTATTCCATTGTCTACAAGCTTCTTTATATATCTCTTACCTGTTACCACATTGGTAAGATAAAGCTTGGCAAACTCTATCTGCTTAGGTGGATTCTCGTACTCAAGTTCTCTTACCACCCAGTCGTAGAGAGGTCTATGGTCTTCAAATTCAAGGGTACAGATGGAATGTGTAATCCCCTCCACTGCGTCTTCAATAGGGTGCGCAAAGTCATACATAGGATAAATGCACCAGTCATCACCTGTATTATGATGAGTCATCCTGGCAATTCTATATATGACAGGATCTCTCATGTTCATATTGGGAGAGCTCATGTCTATCTTAGCTCTTAGAACCTTGCTTCCATCAGGGAATTCACCATTTTTCATTCTCTCAAATAAGTCAAGATTCTCTTCTATGCTTCTCTCTCTATATGGTGAGTTCTCGCCAGGCTCTGTAAGAGTACCTCTGTATTCTCTTATTTCATCAGCAGACAAATCGCATACAAAGGCCTTTCCCTTCTTTATAAGCTTAATCGCTGCCTCATACATCTTTTCAAAATAATTGGACGCAAAAAAGCATCTATCACCAAAGTCTGCACCCAGCCACTCTACATCAGCCTTGATAGACTCAACAAACTCAGTCTTTTCCTTGGTAGGATTGGTGTCGTCAAATCTAAGATTAAACTGTCCGCCATACTCCTTAGCAAGACCGTAGTTAAGAAGAATTGACTTAGCATGTCCTATATGTAAATATCCGTTGGGTTCAGGCGGAAATCTGGTTATTACCTTCTTGGTCCTGCCCTCAGCTATGTCCTTATCAATAATATCCTCAATAAAATTCTTTGATACTCTCTCTGTATTCTCTTCCATAAAGAAGCCTCCATTCAATATACATATCCTAACTATACTACCATAAAAATGGGTTTACCGCAATAATTCTGTCTTTTTTTCATAAAAAATTACACAAGATACCTCAATTTTAACTTTTCTTCTACAGAGAAGATGCGTTTTTTGTAATTTTAATCACTGCTATAGAAAAGTTTTCTGTTAAAAAAATCTTCAGAATATACACTTACGGTTCCCCGTTAGGTCATTCTGAAGATTATAAAATGCTTAAACTTAGCAATAATGCTATATTATGTCTTAGTAATTGTAATAATAAGTATCGTCAATCTTTACTCCATCAGACTTCCAGTTCTCAATGCCCTTGTAGTGAAGTCTAAAGAAATGATATCTCCTGTCAGTAGCAGTCTTGCCAGCCAGTGCATCCTTAACCACTTTGATGCAGGCTTTTTCATAAGCTGCTCTCCAGCCTGTATTCTTTCCGTAGTTCTTCATCGCCTGTTCAAGCTTTCCTCCTGGAGCGCAGAGTGCGAACTGGTAGCGTCCTGCATACTTCTGGTAGATTACACCCTTGATTGTATTTGGAAACCTCTTGTTAAGTACTCTGTTTATAACAGCATTCGCTGTAGCAAGCTTTCCCTTGTAGGACTGATTGCCTGCCTCAAGGAAGGTAACACAAACAAGAATCTTAAACTCTTCGTCCGTATACTTGATTACATCCTTAGACTGTTTCTTGACTTCTGAAGCCTTCTCAGCCTTTTCAGCCTTTTTTACTGTCTTCTTAGAGATATTCTTTGTAGTCTTTTTCTTTGACTGAGGCTTTTTATCATCAGCGCTTCCAAGAGGAGTCTCATCTTCCTCTGCTTCGATTTCATCCTCAGCTTCTTCAGCCTTTACCTCTTCCTCGACCTTTTCTTCAGGTAAGGTCTCCACCTTTTCGCTCTTTATTTCTTCAATCTTAGTCTCTATTGCAGCGTCTGTTGCCACTACTTCTTCTGCCTTCACTGACCTTGTACCACTGCTAATCATCATTCCTGCAAGCAGGATACAACCGAATGTTATTATCTTGGTTCTCATTGTCCCCCCTAGGTGTTTTAATAATTTCGTAACATTTCTGTAATTATTATATATTATTTTACAGAAATTGGCAAGTGGGGATTCTTGCTGCTACGTTTTTTCTTAATCTCTTCTCTTATCACTATCGCACCGCTTATAACTGTTACCACAACCAATGCAATGCCAATGTAATTAACCACATCATTCTTCACCTGTAGAAATGCACCGGAAAGTAAAGAAGTACAAATGTAAAAAACAGCCCTCTGTTCATGCTATATGATAGCATTTATATTCAAAAAAATCCCATGACATTTTCCGCACATTTTTAGTCGCATTAATTTCGGAAAATGTCATGGGCATATACGTAAAAGTATGTTATCATTACACACAACGGTAGTACAAACAATTAATTTTGTCAAAGAAAGAGAGGTTTTCATTATGAAATCATATTTAGTTAACACAACACTTATCAAAAAACTTATACTGTCTTCTTGCTTTATAGCTATACTTTTATCAAGTCTTGCGCCAGTCTGTTCAAGTTTAGCAGACATTCATTCTAATTCAACTCTTGTTTGTGAAAGACCTAAGCAATGCGAAATAGCAGAGTTTAGAAGCAGGAAAATCTAATACCATATTGCCTCTTTATCAAAGTGTCTTTCATAAAATTCTCTTATCATTTCGCTATCATGTCTTTGATATAGTTCGGAGATATAGAACAGTATCTTGCACATCTCCATTGCCTGTTCTATATTTCCTTTCTCTTCTTTAGCTTCTATCAGGCAAGATAATACATTCATAAGCGGAAAAGTATAATCTTTAATTATCATTTCATCCATAAGTTCTCTACAGATTGTATAACTTTCGTCATATCTCCTACTATCATTATACATACATGTAAGGTTTCCCTTTGAAAGTGAAGTATAGCGCCAATCTAACATTCTCTTTCTTTTTTCGTTGTCTATTATACCTTTAACTATTTTTATCCCTGTTTCCAGGTTCTTCTCCGCTTCAAAACCAGCTATATAATTCAGAGCATCAATTTCTACTCGTGAATGAAATAAATCTTCTTCAAGCTTACATTCTATTATGGAAAACAAATGATCCAACTCTTCCTTTGACACACCGCTGTCCTTCTTAGTAAGTAATTCAAAAAAGCCCACCAAAATCTGATTTTTTATAATATCCATATCGATTTTATCTCTTAATAGTTCTATCTTTTCTCTAAAAGCATCCATCTCCTGTGTTGCAATTAGCTGTCTACATTCTGTGGCAAGCAGTAAGCTTTCATAATCATCTACATCTATTTCTGCCCGTATTAAGAACCACTCCATACCCAGTCTTTCAGCTAGTTTTTCCAGTTTCTTTCTTTTAGGATATTTGACTCCCCTTTCATACCTTGAATACGACTCAAAAGCACATATATCATCACTTACCTCTTCCATTGTAAGTCCCATCTTTTGCCTATATGCCTTTAAGTTATCACTTAGCAGCATAGACAGAGGATAAGATTCCCTAAATACCTCAGTTCTGAAGTCTTCTGAAAAACCATATTTATTCAATATGCTTACAAGCGCCTCCCTATGCTTAGCATATACAGTCCTAGCGTGCAGGGTTTTAGCATCTTTACTCAAAAGCCTAAGCACCTCCGGCAATCCCACCCAGCAATAGTACTTGGTTAAGACTTTCAGGCTTTCTTCTTCTAATTCAATCCTCTTATGTAATGTAAGGCTGCCCCTGTCATTCAGCAACATTGTCAGTGCAAGCCGTGGCAGTGTCTTATATATAATGAATTTATCTGTCACATTTACTCTGTAATAGTTATAGACATCATATAAAATGTCCGTGATGTCAGCATTCTTATCAGGATTCATCTCGTATTTGAGGTCATATAGATTGATAAACAGATTCCATTCAAATACACTAAGTCTCTTCTTTTCTTCTACTATAGCCTCCACATCCTTTACAGTATGGTTTAGAGCCTTCATAATCATGCTATATGCCTTATTATTATCTTTTTCACCATACCTCGCTATGATATATTCAATATAATCCCTGTAAGCAATCTGGATATCCTCATCTTCAAGCACTAACTCATCAAACCGCTTACTCTCACAGACAAGTCCTTCCCAGTCTCTCTTTTCGACAAGCTTCATACAGTTTTCATACCATTGATAAAACTCGTATACATAGTCAGGTATCATTACTTCAAATCTTTCATTTGACACACCCATTCTTTCTAATAAAAAGAACAACCTGGTAAGGCTAATCTCATTTTCTCCACTTTCATACCTGTCGTATGTACTTCTGCAACATAAGCCTTCATATATTTCTTTTGCAGACATTCCAAGGGCTTCCCTTATATTCTTAAGTATATAGCTTGGATTATCCGTATATTTGCAATTACTATTGTTCATCTTTACCTCTCAATGTATATCTTAATTATCGTCAAAATTCAGTTCTTGAAGTATACATCGGATATGTCTCATTTAAAAGTAATAGTAAATCCTCTTAATGCATGATAGAAAAGTCATACACCAAGCTTTCTCAGTATATGACTTTTAAACAGATATTTAGTTAGTTCTTAGATTTATAATTGAATCGTTCCATTTAATATCATTACTCCCAAAACATGATTGACAATAGCCAAGATAAGACCTATCACGCTCAAAACAAGTGATAATTTTGTGTCATAATCATTTCTTTTTAATATTGAGAATATTATCCCAACTACTGCCAATATATCTCCTACAAGTGCAATTAATAACGCACTTATAATTGATAATATACTTATGATAAGAGCAGGTTTATATTTGCTTTTATCCTTTAACATACTTACTTCTAATATTGTATTATCCATACTTTTCCTCCTATTTTTATCATTGACTAATGCAATTGCAATTCTGCTTTAAGCGTTACAATTGCCTTAATCACAACAGTATTTCCCTAGTTATAGCAACTTTGACTTCATCTGGTTTTCTTAAACTTGAAATAGTTTGCAAATGTTAATGACATATCAATAATCACTATTAAAAAGTTGCCTCCTAGACAGGTGTACAAGAAAATCATAGAGAGAACACTATTTTCAAACTTAACTGTCAGTTTTATGGAAATAAATAATGCAATCAATACCATTATCTGTAAAATCCCAATCTTATAACCAGTTTCAAAAGCGTCAAATTTTACTAGCATTCCTTCATCACGAGCAGAATTCCCATTCTTTAACTCCTCTCGAATACATATTAAACATTTTACAAAATAAACTGCTGCTAATGTGTATCCAAAAATATTTACAGATTGGATGCTAGATGAAAGCCAAAAATACAATGTTGATATTACCACAGGTACCGTGATAATCTTACTGTTTTTGTTATCTACAATTCTCATAATTGGCTTAATTGCATCCATAATTTACTCCTCGTGTAATAAGTTTCTTATTAGTTACAATCAGAGAACTCCACAACTTTCTATGTAATGCTCTCCTAATACTTGATCAAGTAACAATATATTACCACTAAACATAAATAAACACCATGGCATTTTATGGGAATTATTATTACTTTTTTTTCCTTAAAATGTCATGTCTTTATATAAAGTTTAATTCGGCATATACTTTTGATCTCAACATCACAATATTAATAATTTGACATAAAGAAATAAGCCATATACATACCTTCACCGTATATGGCTTAATCATTCTATTACTTGAGTTTAATATGCGTTCAAATGCATCATGGAAATCTATCAATCATATACAGTTATTGTATACCATACTCCTTATACAGCCCATGCCTAATTTCCTCATTTTCTACTACATCCTTGATTTTGTCGTTCTTACCTTCGCTCATTAAGAGACTGATTAGTCTTGCAAGGCAGCTCTCGCCTTCTGCTTTTCCTCTTGCTTCTCCTCTTGCTTCTCCTCTTGCTTCTGCCCTCTCAAACATCGGTTCAAAAAATTTCTCCATGTTCTTTCCTCCTTCTTCACATTCTACCTCGAAAGGCAGCTCCTCACCTGTTAGCCTTAGGATGAGTTCACTCACTTCCTCAGGATGGTTTAGATCTATGCGGTCTGCCTTATGTTTGCTTCCTTTTACCATGTAATCCGCTATTAGCTTAAAATCCTTCTTAAACTTATTTATATCATCTTCACTTAGCTTTTTCAAGTCTATCAGATTGATACTATAGTCGCTTACATAGTGTTTGAGTTCAGAATCTAGGTTAAGCCTTTTGTGCAGGGTTGTCTCGTGCTTCCATTCTTCTTCGCCATAGTAGATAACAAAGGTTATTACAGGATAAATATCTATCCGCAGGTCTGTCTCATTGGTCTTATTGGTTTTCTTTGTCCTCTTCCTTCGTTCCTTTTCTACAAGCTGGGTTCTATAAGAAGCACCATCATACGAAATCACCCTAAATACCATATCCTCATCAGGTATAACCTGATTTTCAATGCCTATTAGTGAAATAACTACATTTTCTTTCTTCCATAGCTTTACGACATCTCTGTCCTGAAACCTATGTTTACTGTCGTCACCCTTATAGTGGCTCCAGCCGGAAAGATCAACAAGTTCATCCTCTTTAACTACATCCTTCCCATCAAACATAATTCCATTCACAAAGTCTGCAAATACGTCATTAAACATAAGGAGCTTCTTCTCTAAAATATCCTTCTCTCCCAATTGTCCCCCTTTCTAAAAACAACAGAAAATTAAAGTCAAATCTTTGGATTTAACAGCCTGAATATTTCTTTTTGAATTAATAAATACATCTTAGATTGGCGCCAAGTAAAATCTACAAGAACCATTATATATTATTTTCTCCGATTTGTAATCAGCTAAAATGCACAAAGTTTTTGGATTTAAATATACAAAATATACAAAATTAAAAGACCTTCTATATTAATAAAACAAAGAAAGCCTTTTTGATTCAATCACCATAATTTTTGATTAGTTTTTCTTTACCCACCTTACTAAGTCATCCCATATATCTTTACCAGGTCTTGTTCCGCCACCAATGGCACCTATCAGCAGCAGTCCTATATATAGAATAAAGGCTATAATATACTTACAATATATTTTTATGCTATTCATCAATTCCATTGTCTCCATATTTTCCCCTTTAACGCTTATCAATTACAGGCAGGAACACTAATCTTCCTTTTCCCGCAATATAGAAAATAGTAAACCCGCATTTATAGCCCAGCAAACAGCTTTTAATGCTGCGTAAAGTGCCGCAGGAATACCTGTAATATGAGTAGAAACTAAAATTATCATAATTGCAACTAGCGATATTATGTAGATGATTATTTTTGTCGTTTTATTAAACCTGTTAACATAGTTGTTCTCCAAAAATTTTCTGTTTCTATACATAGCATTTAAAACAACCACAAATACAAGTCCAAAAACACCTGCCGATATTAATTTATCTAACATAATATTCTACTCACGCATCCTTCTTGCTGCTGCGTTTTTTCTTAATATCTTCTCTTATCACCATCACACCGCTTATAATTGATACCGCAGCCATTGCAAAGCCAATGTAATTAGCCACATCATTTTTCACCTGTAGCAATGCACCGGAAAGTGAAGAAGCACAAATGCAAAAGATAGACTTATTCATACAAAACCTCCAATTAAATTTAATAATATGCTTATATGATAGCATATATATTCAAAAAAGCCCATGACATTTTCCGCACATTTTTAGTTGCATTAATTTCGGAAAAAGTCATGGCTTAATCATTCATATAATTTATTTAACAAAGTTAATTTGCTTTCACGCCCTATAAACATAGCCGCTCTATGTTTTCTTCAAAAAAAATCATAATCTTTCATAAACAGCTTCACTACATATCCCTTCCTTTTATACATCCCATAAGGCATTCTTTTAACAGCCTGCTGTCAGCAGTATCATAAAAATGTAAAAGTGCCTCATTAAAGCTCAAAGCTTCCTTCTTTCCTATGGTCAGTACTCCTTTACCCTCACTTATCAGTATTTTACTTGCTACTATCGTTGAAGTCCTCTTATTTCCGTCCCAAAAAAGCTGTCCTCTTACTGAATAACAAAAATATTCTATCGCTCTTTCATAGATATCAGGAATATTATTTATTTCTTCTATTCTCTTTTCTACATCGGCTTTAACGGGAATAGGCGGTAGATAATCTGTTCCTCCTACTCCTACAGTACCGCTTCTTAGCACTCCCCATTCTAAGCTTTCATTCCTGGATACCAGGCTGTTTATCTTACATATATATTCAAATGTAAGTGGTTCATCCAGGGTATCTAACATAGATTTCCAGGCATCCCTTAAGTTTAGTACTGTCTGTATGTCCGATACCGGTACATTATTTACTATTGCACCGTCAATAATGGCCTGTGTCTGTGGAAATGTAACATTTACGCCCTCTATGTAGGCGGTATTAAAAACCAGCTCAGCAAATAGCTTTTTTGCTAAAAAAATATTAGCCTTTTTATCCATATTCAACTCCTATTTTTCTTTATTCTTTATCCGATGCCCACAACTTTTTCGGTATTTTCTCAATGCTTAATTGCTTTAACAATATCATAACTAACCAGTTTAACCTTGTCAATAATCTCAGCCTTCTCCAAACATCCCTTTGTAAAACCAGACTTAGAAAAAAGATAGATATATCCCTAAATATCAGTAAGCTTATGCGATTCTTTATTTTAACATCCACTTTGTCTTTACGGGATATCTGGAATTGGAGATATAAAACACTTCATCTTCTAATTTTTCCCATTCACCTTGCTCAAATTGAAACTTATATAAAATATAAGGCAATATTACTTCTTTCTTTTCTCCGGACTTCAACGTGACATCTAAATCAAATTGATTGCATAAAGAGTAAAGCATCATTTCAGTTGCTGTTGAATATCCTGTTTTTTCAATAGAATTAGGTCTGGTATCCACAGTTTCGCTTTTATTAGTCTTGTTGAAATATGTTACATTAACCAAGAATATTTTCACTTCTTCATCCATTTCCAAATCATAATCATATTTTTCCTTTGCTTCCTCTTTAGAAAGAACTGTGTATCCATTTACCTTCATAGTTACACCGTTAGTTACTTCTCTCTCAGTCCCAAATGGTATCATATCTTCCTTAACCGCACGGATTTCACTATTTACTTTATACACTCTAAAAGCATACAATACAACAAGCAAAATAACTGCGCCTAAAATAACCCTTTTTTTCACTCTGCCTTCCTCACTCTTCCTTCTTCCAGTATGAAAATAATGTCAGATAACAAAGTTAACTCCTCCATATCATGCGAAGCCAGTATTATGCAGGCTCCTCTTTCCTTTTCCTCTTTTAAAATATCAAGTAATTTTCTTACACTTTCCTCATCTAAGGCATTAGTCGGCTCATCAAGCAGGATTAATTCAGGACTTTCCATTATAGCTGCTGCAATTCCAAGCTTTTGTTTCATTCCCAAAGAATATGTTTTATATTTCTTCTTAAAGCAGGCTTTCTCAAGTCCGACCTTTTCCATTGCCGCTTCTATTTCTTCTTTTCCTATTAACCCCTTTATATCCGCTAGCATTTTTAAATTATCGTATCCAGATAATGATGGAATAAAGCCTGGATTTTCAATCAGAACTCCTACACTGTCAGGAAATGTCACATCTTTTCCTATCTGCTTCCCGCTAACCCTTACCAGTCCCTCAGTAGGCTTTATTAAACCACAGACAGCACGAAGCAGCATAGTCTTTCCACTGCCGTTCTTACCTTTTATTCCATAAATTTTCCCTTTATCCATTTCCAAGGAAACATCATCCAATACTTTGTTTTTATCAATTATCTTTGTTAAAGCTTCTATTTCTACATACATCTTAGATTCCCTCCTGTTCTTTGCCATAAATATCCAGTTTATTAAAATATCTGTACCCCAAGACTCCACATAAGAATAAAACAATTATAGAAATAATAATTCCTATGGTAAATGGCATTTTGTGAACTCTTAATAGCATCGTATAATTTCCTAACAAAAGAGCATTACACCAGTATGCTGATACCGATAAATAACCCATTAGCATTATTATAGCTAAAATATTGTTAGAAAGAAATGATATGGACATACAGGCAAAACTAATAACTAAAAACAGCAATACCGGCATTATTACAAGGCATAAATACATCTTAATACCAGATATATTGCTAATATCAACTCTCAACATTCTTTCACAAATTTCTTTATTAATTACAGTATTATTGCCACCATGTAATGCTGAAAATATGGAGCCTGTAAATACTATACATAAATAATAAAGAATTACACTAAAGAAAATATACACACACTTTCCAATCCACCAGCACCATTTATTTCCTGCTCTAATTAAAAACTGGTATCCCCTTTCAGTGTACTCTGCTTTCGGATATGTACCTATTCCAAATAGTACATATATATGTACAAACAGCCAGGCTATCGGTATATCAAAAATATCCTGATTTGTTAGCGTCCCAACCTCTTCTTTACCAGAAAAAATATACATAAGATAGTCGATAAGCCCTGCTTTATTATCCATATTCAAGCTAATTTTCTTATTCCAAAATGCTAAAATGACAGAAAGCAGTATGATGAAAAGCAAATATACTTTATATCTTCTGCAAATTCCATTTTTAACATCATGCTTTATCTGCCTTTTTAATAAAAGGATATTATCAGCCACTAAATCCACTCCTTCTTCTTAATACACTGTTTCATCAATACATAATAAATAATGCAGGTTAAAATAATGTATAACAAATAACCCATCTTAAATCCCATGCTATCCCACATTCTGTAATCAATAGTTAAAAAATTACAAAATAACGGAATTATCCTCTGAAACATTTCAAAAGCTACAACTGAAAGCAAAATTATAAATGTTATGATGCTGTTATGAAGCCTCAAATCCAAAAATATAATCCAAAGGCATACAAAAAAGTTTCTTATAAGCAGTGTAACAGCAGCGATAATAAAAACTATTATAAAACCTATATTAGAAGAATGTTCAGTTTTAAGTAAGTAAATACTGCTCTCACTCCCCCAGTTGATAAGAGTTCCGGTCTGTAAACTGCTAATAAAGGTCACCACTATCATCACAAAAGCAGTACATATGGCAGAAAATATTATTCCTTTCTTCATCCTTCTGCTTACTAATCTCTTCACACTTCCGAGTCGAATTAAACAGTTTACTTCATCATCATACTTTATTAAATTGGTAAATAATATGATGACAAAAGGTAGGATAAGCATACCATATACTCTCGGATCCAAAAAATAAACATAAGCATCAGCCAAGGTATAAAGTGCCCTGTAGTAATAAATTCCATTATACGGACTTGCAGTATAGTATAGGAATAAGGCACAAAATAAAAACATGGATATAATGATTAAGTTTAAATTACGCTTTAACATCCTGTTTCTTCCCTTTCCACATAAAAACTATATAGGATAATACAAAAAACAGCAGAAAATAAAGTATATATACCAACAAGTAATTATTGTTTGCTCCGCCATTTAGCATAAAGAACAGGGAATATTCCGTTCTATTGATTAAATTTGTCAGAGAGTAAATAAAAAAATAAAATACAAAAGGCACTATAAGTACACCAAATTTATGCTCCGTAAAATATGTATAACTAAGTGAAAGTGTAGCTATTACCCCTGCAAATAGAAAATCAATAACTATAAACATAAGTATATATATCAGTGGATGTGTAAAGAAGAGTTCATATAACATGGTTACAGGTGATATTGTCCCATTGGAGCCATTATCCGGCAAAAGTGCAGGTAAGAACATAGATGACATTATCAGGTTTAGCAGCAAAGGTGTGGCCACTGCTACTCCACCTGACAAAAATACAGCCAGATATTTAGCCTTATAATAAGTCTTTTTATCCACTCTAGTACATACATTTATAATATATCCACTTTTCCTGTCCTCAAAAAATGAGCTTCCAAAGGGAAGTACTGCAAGAAGCGGCAATATAAGGTAAAATATATAGCATTGAATCGGGTATAGCTCATTCCCCATCCAGTTATTAAATAAGCCTGTTGGCACATATAATGGATCTATAGCTTCAACAGATAATTCATAACCAATCTGGCTGCTTTGAGGTATTATTACGGACACAACATGCCATATAGATAAACCGCAGCCTATAAGCAAAGCCAGTTTCATACCTATAGTATTAAAGGCTCTCTTTACTTCATTAGTATAAATTGTTTTCATTAATTGCCTACCTTACATAATCTAATTTTACTATACGTTTATTTTCATCATCACTTCCCGGTGAAACACCTCTATCATTAATATCCAGGTAAAAGTCCACACTCTTATCATTTATAAATTTATCTTCTACTAAAAATACTAAATTAAAATCTCTTTTTTCTCCCTTTTTCATCTTTACCTTAAATGCACTTTTGTTGCTCATTGGAACATCATTATTGGAACTCAGCATCTCATAGCCTGTCTGCTGTATAGTATCCTTATACACTAATATATCTATAGTATTTAAATAAAAACCTCCAATTACCTCATCTACATCTAAACATTCCAAAGATGTATTAACAATAAAATAAGAATAACCATCTATTGCATTTCCATCTTTATCAACATGCCCCAAATCATCAGAATAGTTGAAGTCTCCCAGTTTTTTAGATGTTGATATTTTATTAATGGTATATCTGTTATAGGCAGTTTCAATAACATCATTTTGTGTTACAACTTTTATACCATATTGTTGTTTACTAATCTCATTAAAAATATGTTTTTCATCTTTGTTTGTATCTGTTGCAGAAGATGTATTCCTATAATCTAATTTTACTAAAGACTTATATTTATCATTGGTTCCCTGAGCGGAACCATTTTCATTAATATAAAGGTAAAAATCAACTGCCTTGTCATTTATGAATTTGTCCTCTACTAAAAATACTAAATTAAAATCTCTTTTTTCTCCCTTTTTCATTTTTACCATCATAGCACTTTTACTGTTCATTGGGACATCATTATTTGCTGTAAGAAGTTCTTGCCCCATTTTCCGATTAGTATCATTATAAGCTAATATGTATAGGTTTCCTAAGCTTAGGACACCAAAATATCTATCTACCTCTAAACATTCTATTGTTGCACTTATAATAAAATACGAATAACCATCTACTGTGTTTCCGTCCTTATCAACATGCCCCAAATCATCACAATAGTTAAAGTCTCCTAATTTTTTAGATGTTGTAGTGTTGTGTATTGTAAACTTATAATATTTACTTACAATATTATCATTCTGTGTTATGACCTTTGTGCCATACCATCCCCTACTAATCTCTTCGAACATGCGTTTTTCTTCGTTATTGGAATTTTGTGAATAGGATGCTCTGTTTTTATCTTCTTCATTTCTCGAAGACACTAAATTATCTGCATTTTTATTTTCTACTTTAGTAGAAGGTTCGGAAATTTTTTTTTCATTATTTTCTTCACTTCCAAAAACATTATTAATAAACTTAACTAATAAATTATTGTTTGTAGCTAAGTTTAAGTTTTTTCCTATACTTAGTAGTAAAACTATTGCCATTATGGTAATTATGGAAATTTTAATAATGTTTATTTTTTTCAACTAATCATACCTTCTTTCTAATTGAGTATACTAAATCATCATACCATACACCCACTAACATTACCATGATATTTTCTGAAAAATTTTAGCCTATTTTTCTTCAGAAAAAGTCATAATCTTTCATAAACAGCTTCACTACATATCCCTTCCTTTTATACATCCCATAAGGCATTCTTTTAACAGCCTGCTGTCAGCAGTATCATAAAAATGTAAAAGTGCC
The DNA here is from genome assembly GCF_016651435.1 of Catonella massiliensis. NCBI lineage: Bacteria > Bacillati > Bacillota > Clostridia > Lachnospirales > Lachnospiraceae > Catonella > Catonella massiliensis. The sequence goes on from NZ_JAEPRJ010000001.1 coordinate 1,741,911, forward strand.
TGTATACCATCTTCCTGTAAGCTAATCTTTATGCACTTTCAATTCTCTAAATACATCTAACAAATACTTAGCTACAGGCTCCTCGGCCTCTATAGTTAGATGTATCCCATCCTTTTCAAGCGGCAAGCGAAGGCTGCCCACATCAGCAAAATGCACTCCCTCTTCCTCTGCCACATTGTGAAGAGCCTTAGATAAGCCACCATCCAAGGTACTAAACTTTTCATAGTATCTGTCACCTGTAAAATCAAGTTTAGGAGGAGCTATAAGCAGTATATCTGTCTTTCTACTGCTGTAGGCTTCATTTTCAAATAGCTTGTCTATCAGAGCCTTCATCCTCCCTGCCACCCTATCTGCATCAGGCTTGCTATAGCTTAGATAATCATTGGTTCCAAGCATAATAGCCAAAAGGTCAATACGCCCCGCCTTCTCTATAACCTCTTCAAATTCTTCAAGTTCAAAGTCCATAGATGGTATACATCTGCCCACCTTAGCTTCTACGATGAATTCCCATTCACCCTTTAATTCATTAGCCAAGATACCCGTAAATCTTTGATTCTCAGGATATCTCGCCCCACTATGTCCGCCCCTTACATCTACTCCATAGGTATTGGAATCGCCGTAAAATAAACACTTCTTCATACTTCTCCTCCATTTCTCACACTTACTGTATAAACTTTCGTTTATTTAATCTCTTACCTGCTATCCTCTTAGCCTAATTTATCCATTCAAATAAGCCACATAACAAGTGTAACACCTGTATGTGGCTTAAGCAAGCAGCTATATTTAATTAAATTTCTTTGATACTAATCTTGTACAGCTTAGCAATTACTCCCATAAGGTCTCTACAGCCGTCTGAAAGCCTGTTCTTCTTCTCTGTTACCAGATAAAGCTTTCTGTAACCGCCCTCCTTACTTATCTTGAATTCAAGGAGTTCTCCTCTTTCAAGCTCTCCGGATACCGCAAGCCTTGACATCATGGCTATTCCAAGACCGTTGATAACAGAATTAATTACAGTCACTGTCTTGCCAAAGGTTGCACTTACCTTTAATTCATCCTGAGATATGCCCTGGCTTTCAAGAAGCTTGATAGCCTCCTTTCTTGTACCTGAGCCACTCTCTCTCATAATGAAATCTTCATTTTTTATCCAGTTAAGGTTGGTCTCTCTCTCCTTTATCTTCCTGTATTTCTCAGAATTCTCAGTTACGAGGATTAGCTCGTCATCATAAAATGGAATAAAGTTACACTTGTTGCTGTTGATTTCAGTACCGGCTATGCCGATGTCTGCCATATGGTTGGTAATGTCCTCTACCACCCCTGCACTGTCAGTTTCTCTTACCCTAAAGTCCACATCAGGGAATTTTTTCTTAAATGCTGAAAGAATCTCAGGTACAAGGAACTGTCCCGGTATAGAAGAGGTAGATATAACCACCTGTCTTACCTTGTTGTCTTCATCCATTGAAAATGAATTCTGTATCTTGTCAGCAAGCTCAAGTATCTCTTTGGCATAGAGGTAGATTCTGTCTCCCTCATCCGATAACTGGACCTCTTTGGTTGTCCTGTCAAACAGCCTGACTCCCAGCTCTTCTTCCAGGTTGTTGATATAGGCACTTACCGTAGGCTGGGTAATGAACAGCTCCTTTGCAGCAAGTGTAAAGCTTCTATTATTGGCAATCTTTACGAATGCTTCCAATTGTTTTAATGTCATTAATACGCCACCCTTTCCGTCTCGCCGCCAACCTTCTTTGTTACCTTTATCACATCCATATATTCTATTATTGGCTTAGCACATTTTCTACTTGTTTCAAACATTTCCCTTACTTCTGAAATAGTAATAATTTCATTTGTCTTAAAATGTTCCCTCACCTTTTGCTCGGCTACATCCATAAAGTGCTTCATTGTGTACATTTCAAGCTCGATGCCGACTTTTACAGCCTTTTCCTCGTCCATCATCACTCTAAGTACATCCATCACCACTTCATCACTATACTTTTTCTTGTCGATTTCTGAAAATCTAAGGAAAGCATAGCCTGCAGTCTCAAAAGTATCCGTAAGCAGCTTTTCTATAGAAAGGTAGGTTTCATCCTTATTTATCTCATAACCCGGCAGGCATACATACTCATTTCTTACTTCTATGAGGTTCTCGGAAACGAGCTTATTGATACATTCTTCAAATACATTTAATTTTACCTTTTTCATATAGGATGAATGTATCTCAGCCTTCTTTATTCCTGCCCTGTAAGGATATTTTTCATAGAATTTCTTCAAATCCCTGACAATTTCCTGAGACAGAATAAAAGCATTGTCCCTGTGCCAGAAGAAAATATCCTTGTTCTTAGGAAATTCATAAATAATGCCATCAGCAATTAGCTCATCCAGATAAGGGCGGAGCTCCTCTGCGGAATGTGACATATTTTTGGCAAGGTCTTTTAGAGTAATCAAATCCTCAGTCTCAGCCCTTATATTAAGCTCGCAGACATCTGCAAGAGAACCTGACTCCTTCTTAAGCAGTTCCTCTATGGCATCCTCATTAAAACGCTTTTTCTTTCTTGGATTTGGCTCTAGGACTATACCTCCACCGATAGTCTCAAGTGGACTGTAGAAGCGGACTATGAATCTGTCGCCTCTTTTGGTTGCAAGTTCCTCTTCAAGTAGAAGCTGCGCAAGCCCAGTCTCTCCCGGAACAAGCTCATCCTTGTCAAGAAGAATAGCCCTGCAGAGGATTTCGCTGGTTCCCGTAAAAAGGTGGAGTCTGTCTCTATTTTTAATATTTCTATTGGAATCCTTTAGTACTGTGAGTTTTACATCCATAAGGCGCGAATTCTCCATACTTCCCACAGGCGCAATTACACAGCCCCTGTGAAGTTCATCCTTATGTATGTTAGATATGTTGAGAGCCACCCTCTGTCCGGCTTCGCACTTATCCTGATTGGTTTCGTGTACCTGGATATTTCTTATCTTACACTCTTTACCTATAGGAAATACCTCAAGGGTATCATTTTTACTTATGGAGCCTGAAAGCAGGGTTCCGGTAACAACAGTTCCAAAGCCCGGCATAGAAAATACACGGTCTACAGGAAGACGAGGAATGCTGTTTACATCCTTTTCCTTTACATCGTCCTTAACCATATGGAGTATAAGTTCTTTAAGTTCTTCTATACCATCTCCCGTCATGGCAGATACCCTAGCCACAGGAGCACCCTCCATTATCGTTCCCTTAAGCTCTTCTTTGACATCTTCCTCCATCATGCTAAGCCACTCTTCATCCACAGTGTCGCATTTATTAAGCACCAGAATTGTCTTTTCTATGCCAAGAAGCCCAAGTATATCAAGATGTTCCTTAGTCTGAGGCATGATTCCCTCATCTGCCGCCACAACCATGAGCACAAGGTCCATACCAACTACTCCGGCAACCATGTTATTTATAAATTTCTCATGCCCCGGCACATCTATGATACCGCATCTGGTATGGTCTTTAAGGTCAAACCAGGTAAAACCAAGCTCAATGGTAATACCACGCTTTTGCTCTTCCTTAAGCCTGTCTGTATTACGCCCTGTAAGTGCATGTATGAGGGTGGTCTTGCCATGGTCTATATGTCCTGCGGTTCCTATAATAATATGTTTCATTAAAGCACACCTCCAAACAGGCTGCCAATAGTCTCAAAGTCTTCGTCAAGCAGGGTACGTACATCCATCCAAATGGCATCCTCTGCTGTCCTTGCAACTATGGCAGGTCTGGAGTGGTGCATAATCTCCTCAAGGGAAGTTACGCTTATATTTTTTGGCTTAATAACTACAGACACACTTTTGATTCTTTCAAGAGGCAGGGAGCCTCCTCCCACCTGCGATTCACAGTCTTCTATGGTTATCTCTGCATGTTTACACTTATCTCTAATAATATCTGCAAGCCTTCCTGCTCTTTCCTTAACCGAGTCATAGGTCTCGCTAATCATCTTAAGAACAGGTATCTCAGATATAGCTTTTTCTTCATTTAAGTATGAAAGTAATACAAGTTCAAGTGCGGTAACAGTGAATTTATCAACTCTAAGCGCTCTGGTAAGCTGATTCTTCTTCATCATATTGATATATTTCTTCTTACCGATAATGATACCCGCCTGTGGCCCGCCAAGAAGCTTGTCTCCACTAAAGCAGACTACGTCCACTCCTGCTTCTATTGCTTCCTGTACTGTAGGCTCGTGTGTGAGACCAAACTTAGCAAGGTCAATAAGCACACCGCTTCCAAGGTCCTCAATGATAGGAAGTCCTTTATCTTCAGCAAGAGGCTTGAGCTCACTTGCCGTAACACTCTGGGTAAAGCCTACTATGCTGTAGTTACTGGTATGTACCTTTAAGAAAGCCTTAGTATCCTCAGTGACAGCCTCTTCATAGTCAGAAAGATGTGTCTTGTTGGTGGTACCTATTTCTACAAGCTTCGCACCGCTTTGCTCCATAACATCAGGTATTCTAAACTTACCGCCTATCTCTATGAGCTCGCCACGGGATACAACTACTTCTCCGCCTTTTGCCATAGTGCTGAGGATGAGCATAACTGCGGCTGCATTGTTGTTAACCACCATGGCAGCCTCGGCTCCTGTTATTCTACATAAGAGTTTTTCAAAATGCGAATAACGCTCTCCCCTCTTACCTAATTCAAGATTGTACTCAAGGTTTGAATAACCACAGACTATGTCCTTAAGCAATTCTGCCTGAGTCCTTGTAATAGGCGCACGGCCAAGGTTGGTATGCAATATAGTTCCTGTACCGTTGATTACTTTTCTTACTTTTGGTTTAAAAAGATTCTTTACTTCATTTACGATTGTGTCCGTAAGATTGTCTATCTTAGATTTAAGCCCTGTTTCACTGTCTGCTTCTGCAATTAAAAGGCGGAGTCTGTCTGTCTCCTCCCTTATGATATCCATCACTATCTCGTGTCCGTATTCTGATATTACTGCCTTAATTTCATCCTTCTCAAGGAGTATATCCACCTTGGGTATACTCCTATACAATACATTCTTATCCATTTCCCCTTCTTTCCGCGCAGAAAATCCGGTCGAGTCCGACATTTTCTGCCAGAACCCGAGGATTTATCTCACATATATTAGTTTTTCCTTCTTTGGTACAACCTTACCGATAATAGCTACCTCGGTTGCAAGTGAAGAACCCTTAAGTGCCTTAATAATCTCTTCTCCATACTTAGCTTCTACTGCATATAAGAGTCCGCCTGAGGTCTGTGGATCAAAGAGTAAGTCTCCATACACTTCCTTTACTCCACTAAGGTCAACCTTTGAATCGAAGTATTTTTTATTCTTATACGCTCCTTCAGGAATCATTCCCATTTCCGCAAGGCTCATTGACTCCGTTACATAAGGAATCTCATCTGCATATAATTCAAAAGAAACCTCACTTGGCTCAGCCATCTCTACTCCATGTCCCAAGAGTCCAAAGCCTGTTACATCTGTGCAGGCATGAACAGGGTAATTATCCATTATCTCTTTTGGCAGGCGGTTAAGTGTAGTCATAACTTTGATTGCCTCTTCCCCAGCTTCCTTGGAAGCCATGTCTACTTTGGCTGCGGTACTTACTATACCGGTACCAACCTGCTTGGTTATAATAAGGATGTCTCCTTCTTTTGCGCCGTAGTTTTTCTGTATTTTTTCCGGATGCACAAATCCGGTTACGCTTAGTCCATAGAGAGGAACATCATTTTGTATTGAATGTCCACCTATAAGAAGTGCCCCTGACTCAGCTACCTTGTCTGCACCACCCTTCATTATATCTCCAAGTACGCTCGGAGACAGGCAGTTAGGGAAAGCAACTATGTTCATGGCAACCTTTGCTGTTCCACCCATAGCATAGATGTCGCTAAGGGCATTGGCCGCAGCAATCTGTCCAAAGAGGTATGGATCATCTACTACAGGCGTGAAGAAATCGAGTGTCTGAATAATAGCCACATCGTCGCTGACTTTATATACAGCCGCATCATCTGAAGTATCAAGACCTACTAAAAGGTTCTCATCATATCTTAACTTAGGCAACTTGCTCATAACCTGAGCAAGGGTTTCAGGACCTATTTTAGCGGCTCAGCCCGATGCCTTGGTAAGAGATGTCAGTTTTACATTTTCTTTACTCATGTAACCTCCTAAATTTATTCTTAGTGATAAAAATTATCTATATATACACTGAATCATTATACTATACACAGTTACAAATTTTCAAGTGGTCTACAATTTTGCAAAAAATTTGCAATTAAACCACAGTTTTATTGTTATTTTTTTAACGAATAGACTCAAAAAACAGAGGCCAAATTTCTCAGCCCCTGTAATCAACTTTAATCTAAGTCCAATCCAAATTATTTGCAATGCATTTTTAATATATTGCAATCAAGCCGTAGGCCTAATATTACAACAATTTGGATATAAGTCTGTACTGTAACACCTATTTTATGCTTACATCTCTACTTTGTCACCCTTAGCAAACTTAGCTATCTTGCCTCCAAGGAAGAGGAGTGCAAGGATGTTTGGAAGTACCATCAGAGCGTTGAAAAGGTCTGAAAGATTCCAAACAAGGTCTACCTTAAGAAGTGAACCGCAGAAGATACATATAACAACGATTATAGTGAAAGGAACTATTGCCTTGTCACCAAAGAGGTACTTGATGTTCTGTCTCGCGAAGAAGTACCATCCGATAATTGTTGAGAAGGCAAAGAACAATAAGCAGAGCGCTACAAACTTAGGACCTATACTTGAGAATCCATCAGCAAACGCTGCCTGTGCCACTGCTGTACCTGTAAATGCTTTCTTAACTCCGTCTACAATCTGTTCATTATTGCTGCCATATCTTCCATCAAGTACGCCAGTTGAAAGAATAACAAGAGCTGTCATTGTAAGTACTACGAAGGTATCTATAAATACACCTATCATGGCAACTTCACCCTGATCCTGTGGCTTATCAACCTTAGCGATAGCGTGTGCGTGTGGTGTAGAACCCATACCTGCTTCATTAGAGAAGAGACCTCTTGATACACCTCTTCTTATTGCTTCTCTAACTACGATACCACCGGCACCACCTGCAATTGCAGCAGGATTAAATGCACAGGTAAAGATAGAAGCAAATGCGCCTGGTACATTCTTATAATTAATTATAAGAATAATAAAGCCTCCGATGAGATAAAGTGCAGCCATTATAGGTACACATTTCTCTGTAAAGGAAGCAATACGGCCGATACCACCAAGGAAGATAAATGCTGCTATAACCGCTACTGCAATACCTATAATCCAAGCAGGAATACCAAATGCTGTCTTAAATGCATCACTTATAGAGTTAGACTGAACCATGTTACCCATGAAGCCAAGTGCAAGGATAATAGCTACAGAGAAGAAAGCAGCAAGGAACTTACCGAATCCACCCTTAAAGGCCTTAGTAATATAGTAAACAGGACCACCTGTTACTTCTCCGTTCTTATCAACTATCTTGGTTGCCTGAGCCATACAAGCCTCACCGTAGATTGTAGCCATACCAAAGAAGGCTGCAAGCCACATCCAGAAGATTGCTCCCGGGCCACCACCAACTATAGCTGTAGCACAACCGGCGATATTACCGGTTCCAACCTGTGCTGCAATTGCAGTTGCAAGTGCCTGGAATGAACTCATACCATCTTTACCTGCCTTAGAACCACTGAGAGAGAAATCACCGAATACTCTGTTCCAGGCTCTGCCAAAATGGCGAATCTGAACAAATCCGGTTCTAACCGTGAAGTACAGGCCTGCACCAAGGAGAACAAATAAAAGAATGTTGTTCCACACAAAGCCGCTCATTTGGTCAACCACTTTTGCAGCCTTGTCCATTGCGCTAGGCTCTGCTGTAGCATCTAAAGCCATTACAAAAAATTTCGTTAAATCTATCATACCCTTTCCCTCCTCCTAATATCAGTAGCCTCAGACCTCAACCAAATCTGAGACTTTTGTTGGGTATTTTTCTAAAAGAGTATCCCCCCGCAAGTCTAGCCTTGCGGAGGGATACAAGACTAGACATTATTTATCAAATACTGTCTGCTTATCAACTTCTGTGCAGAGTGCATCAAGTGCCTTCTGAACTATCTTACGACGAAGTTCTTTTTCCTCATCTGCTGGTAATGCAGGATTACCAAGTGGGTGAGGGATAGCAATAGCTGGTACGATTCTGTTAGCACCAACAGTAAGTGAAATAGGTGTTACTGTACAGATATGAACTACAGGGATACCTGTTGCTTCAATTGCTTTAACCATCGTTGCACCGCAACGTGTACAGGTGCCTCACGTGCTGGTTAAAATAACAGCATCTACTCCTGCTGCAAGAAGTTTCTGTCCAATCTCTTCACCGAACTTCTTAGCTGATGCAACGGCAGTACCGTTACCAACTGTTGAATAGTAGAACTCGTGAAGCTTGCCGATAACTCCTTCTTTCTCCATATCACGGAGTACATCAAGAGGTACTACTCTGTCAGCTAACTCGTTAGCATATACAGGATCGTAACCACCGTGTGCTGTCTCTGAATTTGTACTGTCAAGAGTATCAAGACCAGCCATGCTGTAAGTGCCGTACTTTGAAGCATTTGAGCTCTCAATGTGGTCCGGATTGCCCTTTGGAACAATACCACCTGATGTAACTACAGCTATTGTAGCCTTGCTCATATCCTTGATAGCCTTACCTGGCTCTACTCTATCGAATACAGGCATTGGATACTCAGTAACGAATGGCTTGTCAGCTATCTTCTTAAGGAGCATCTCTACTGCTCTCTTTGAGCCTCTCTTAGACTCGAAGAAGTTAACACGCTGATTCTGGTTGAAATATCCTTCTTCTACAGATGCACCGATTGGCTCTCCCTTTGCAAGCTTAAGAGCAAGTGGAGCCATCTTCTTAACTGCATCTCTCATACCTGCTGCATTGTTCTTAGTAGATACGATATATACCTCGTTCTTGAACATGTCTACACCAGGGTTCTCTTCGTACATACCTGTAACAACAGGAATATTTAACTCTTCTTTAACTGCTGCTGCTATAGTAGCGCAGGCAACGCCATAACGTCCTGCGTTAAATGCAGGTCCTGCAATAAATAAATCAGGTTTCTGTGACTTAACCATCTCGATAATCTCAGCCTTAGCCTTATCAAGATTCTCATTGAAATAACTATCTCCACAGATGATAGTAGCTACTATCTCTGCTTCTTCTCCAAACTCTGCAGCAAGTGCCACACCAGGACCTACCTTTTCTCCTACGCGGAGCTCAGCTGCATAATCAGCCTTTTCCTCGCCACCAATCTGTGCAAAGAACTGGTTGATATAATGAACAACTCTAAGTTTTGCCATGATTTTCTCCTTATCTCGCACTAAGTGTATTAAATCCCATTTCGTTTGTAGCTCCGGTAATTACCTGAAGCTCAACTTCAAGTGTACCATCTTCTCTAAGTGTATGCTCGTTAGCTCCGGCAATCTTGTCAACATAAGCAAGAGTACCGATAACCTTGTCAAGCTTAGGAAGAATAACAACCTGGTTAGCATTACCGCCGGTTACAAGAGCATTTGCAGCTGCATTTGCATCTGCAAGTGACTGTGACTTACCATCACGTCCTGCATACTCATCAGTAATAATAACAGTCTTAATTCCCTTAGCCTCAATCTTTGTACAGTTCATAATAAGGTCTGTATCAGGGTTACCAAAACCTTCCTCAGATATAATAACAGCATCAAGTCCAAGCATCTCGCAAAGCTTTGCTGTCTGGTTTGATGAACGCTGCTTATCAGCAAGGTATACGTTCTCGTTTGTAATGATATGTGCTACAAAGTTGATTGTCTTTCCATGCTCTGCATACAAGTCTTCAATAACAGGGTTGTTCTGATGTGCATAAGTCTGGTTCTTATCACAAGAAGAAACACAGTTACCGGAGATGATAGCTCCGTCCATATCCTCTGTTGGATAAAGTACTGTAGGGAGGATCTTCTTCGCATCAACACCATATACATAGGTGTCGTGAAGAAGTCCCTGGCTCTGAAGCATCTGTACATAACCAACTCTAGGAAGTCCAGGGAACTTCTCAAAGCCTTCTTTAAGTGTAGGCGCTTCATATACTACTGTCTCATCAGGTGTAAGGTTTCTAGCAAGCTCACCGATATAAGCAGCTACATTAAGACCTGCCATACGAACTGCATGCTCATAGTCGTGAGGAGCAACTCCATCAACGCCTTCGCAGATAAGGCAAAGGTTAAGTAACTTTGAATATGGTGTATACTGTGCTCCAAGACCGGTCATATCGATGATACCTTCCTGGAAACCAACAATAGGTCCACAAGTAACTACCGCCATATCCTTAAGGCAATAGGTCTTTCCTGAACCAACTGTGTCAACAGGGGCTACAACACCAGGGAAGATGCCTCCGTTTCCTTCTACCTTTACTCTAGGCTCGATTACGTCCTTAACAGGTGTAATTCTTACGGACTCGCCTGGTTTAGCAATGTCAAAGTCAGCACATTTAAGCTTCTCCTGCTCAAGAACTATCTTAATAAGCTCTTCTTTGTTCACATAGAGAACTCCGCCTTCGATCTTTGACGTTGTTGCAAATTGGATGTCTTTGATGAAAATCTTTCCAAGTTCCAGTTTCACAACTCATACCTCCTAATCATAATGTGTATTATTTTCAAACAATTCAAATGTCTGAAATCGTTTTAATCATAGGGATGTTGTATTATGATTCAACCACTCATAATTATTATCCTTATTACTAAAATCATGTTCCAACACTTAAATCATTTATAGGAAAATTAAATAATACTTTCCTACTTGAAACCTCCTATATTATATCATATTTCACTAATATTGTAATCCAAAAAATGCACATTTTCTGTATTTTCTATGTTTTCGATAGTTTTAAGAATGTAATCGCGTTCATAAGCGTGCTTATTTTAAATATTGCACAAAAAGGGTCATTGTATATTTTTACCATAGATATGCCCGTTATTTATACTATTTTCTGATAATTGTATTTTTTTGCACAAAATATAACTATGATTGTAACTTTTTATATTTTACAATTTTTTCTGCTAGAATTTCATTTTAAATCTTAAGTCATAATTTTTCATTATTTATAGTAAAATATCAATAAAAAAGAACCCTTTCACAAGCAGGTATACCCTGCTTACAAAACTAAGGTTCTTAATATATAACTATTTGAGTGCTTCGAAGGATTCAATTCCACTTGAAATCAAAGTAAAATCTATGAACTGTTTATCCTCGTCAGTTCCTTCTCTAAATTCGTCTGCTCTCTTAACAAACTTTTTGCAGTTATCAATCGCATCTTCTATCATAAGCAGGGAGTCTGCGTCTACATCTCCCTCAACTATATGAACCATAACTGACTTATAAGGTGTCTGTCCCGGTTTGATACTGCCAGAGAGCGGGTGAGTAAGGAGTACTGAACCTTTATGTATCATGTCTCTTAACTTTTCCATAACATTTAGAATGTCACCCTCTACAAAGTCAATGTTATAATTACCTTCTATTTTTTCTTTAACCAACGGATTGTTAGTAACTATCAAAACTTCTTGCTTTTTCATTTAATTTCACCTTTATACAAAAAACTTACGGCTGCAGCCATCTTTATCTAAATGGTAAAGAAACTGCAGCCGGTATATTGTCTTACTATGTAAAACTAGTCTTAGCTTACATATCCTGCCTTCTGAAGTATTTCAACTGACTTTGCCTTATTTGCATCAGATACTCTGATGATAGGACCTGTACAACCCATACCACTTTCAGCATAGATATTTTCTTTCCAAAGTACCTTAACAGCATCTTCAAGATCCATAACTTCTACGCCAGGAATCTGAGCTGTAACTATTTCCTTTGGAGGCTCTTTTACGTCTTCACTTGGAGCTGCGCTCTTCTCACGAGCAGCCTTAAGCTCAGAAAGTATCTTATCAAGGCCGGCCTTCTTGGCAGCCTTAAACTCAGCATCAGCCACATCAAATACTTTTCCTCTTACAAGCTGCGCTGCATAGCGGATAGCATTTGCTATAACAGGAGTACCTGAAGCACGGGAAATAATCATAACTAAGTTCTTATATCCCTCGCCAATACCAGGACCGTATCCAAATCCGCTTGCTTCGTAGCTTCCACCTGTAGTGAAGGAAGAAAGCATCTTGCTCATTACATTACCTGTAAGTGAATCCATAACCATGATATCAGGAGTAGCCCTTAATACATCGTTACCTCTCATTACACAGCCGCCATCAGATCTGCTTGACTCTGTGAAACGGATGTCATAGCCGCCTTCCTGAAGTCTCTTAAGTTCTTTCTCTGTCTGTCTTGCACCATCTACGTTAAGAATACCTACTGTTGGCTCTTTAACTCCACAAGCCTTAGCTGTGATGATACCATAGATAGCATTCTTTATCATACCTTCAATACGGTCAGTGCTTGAAGTACCTGTAGTATTGGCAATGAATAGTTCCTTACCAACACCAGGTGTAATTGCACGTCCTACTGTAGATACACCGATTGGGAATGGATAATGCATTGTAACCGCGCCGTCAATCTCGCCTGATGCAAGCATTTCGTCCATTTTATCATGTCCTTCTTCATCGTTACTAACCTTAACAGTAGTAACTCCTTCTGCCTCAAGAGTACCGATGTAATATACATCAATCCCATCTCTTGCAGCCTCAATCGCAGCCTTCATGGTAGTCTCTTCGCCATGCTCAGAACCCATACCTGTAAGCGCAATCTTAGGTCTCTTACCGAAGCTTCCTGTTTCAAGGCCTTCAGCCATTTCAAGGAAGGTATCGGCAATTATCTTTTCAATTCCTTTTCCCATTACATTTCCACCTTCCTCAGATTATTCTGTTACCAAAGATGCTGCAAACTCTTTCATAGCCTTAGCTATAAGTCCCTTTACCTCTTCCTCTGATACTCCGCTTTCCTTGCTGTCAGCAGAAGTATTAGCCTGAATTACAAAGGAAACACCGTCAAAAAGGTTTGTCATTCTTCCAAGGAAGAGTGAACCCTTACCAACTATCATAGCCTTCTTGATGTTGCCGGCTAAGATATCTTCTCTAGCAAATCCGATATATGGAGCACCTGATGGGATGTGTCCCTGAGTAGGAGCAAAGCCTACAAGACCATGCTTCTCGATGAAAGCAGGAATCTCAGTTCTCTCAATCTGACCCTTCTTTACAGCAAGAGCAGCTATCATCTTATAGTTAGCCTCAGGAACGTCTCCTGCTCCTGCTGGCTTAGTAATATCAGGATTCTGCATCTCTGTGGCAAATTTATCTATATCAGTAATCTTAAGTCCTACTTTCTCAAGTGGATCAGCAACAAGGCTTCCGATTACGTTCTGAGGAGCTGAACCTGTACCAACTGTATGACGTCCAATGATCTCAAGGTTAATCTCAGGGCTTACACCGTCATTCTCAGCAATGAGAATACAAAAAGAAGCAATACAATCCTCAAGAAGTGGAACATCCTTCTTTACATGATCCTTACCGTTCATACCAAGCTTAGGTACGCAGCCACCACCGATTACAGCAACTGTCTTATAAGCACCTGCCTTAACAAGTGAAGCAGCCTCGATAAGAGCGTGTGCAGGACCTGCACAGAAGCCTCTTGCATCTGAACCGGTAGCGTTTACAAGACCAGCTATCTCAGCAACAGCCTTTGCAAAGTTACCGCCACCACGCTGGTTAACGTCACCACAAGCCTCTTCTGAACAATCGATAACGTATTCAACATCTTCTTTAGCTACGCCTGTGCTCTTAAGTGAGTGAAGTACTGCAAGTACGCTTGAAGCCTTATTTACAAGGTTCTCGTGCATAACCTCAGCTGAAAGGTTTACGTCGATATCGTGAGCACGCTTAACGCAGCCTACAAGTGTCTCCCCATAATAAAGACCTTCTGCACCGTCATTATTAACGAACTGCTCGATTTCTGAAAGCTCAAAACCTTCGTGAACTCTTGCCATTATATCTTCTGTGATTACAGGATCTGCTGCAAGCTCAGCCTTGTGAGCTGCTACAAAGCCTTTCTCAAGCATAACTACTTCAAATACATCACTAGCCTGAACTAAAAGAAGGAACTCTGCCTCAGGCATAATCTCACCAAACTTACCGTATCTCTCAGCACCTGCCATCTTCTTGTCAAAGTAAGGGAATTCTACCTCTCTGAACTGAGCAGGTGTAGCATTGCCAATGTAAACCTGATTTGGCCAGTAATCAACAACATCCTGATAGCTTCTGAGATGACTTGGTACACCCTTTAAGAATTCTGAATCAGGGTTAACAATCTTCTCAGTTACAGCTGTAGAACCATTGTGAATTATCATGCTTGGTGTATGCGCAAGTGCATAACCTGTTCCTTTAATAATACTGTTCATACTTTCCACCTCGTTTTATTAGTTTTTTACCTTCTAAGCACTTGGTTATATAATAAATATCCCCCAAATGTTGATTTCTTTTTCTTGTAAGAATATTTTTGAAGTAATTTTTGACACTCAATGGATGATAATTGAATCATTAAAAACTACAATCACAAAAATGGCGATGAGGCAGTTAAACCTCATCGCCACCTCTTAACTCTTAAATTGCAAAGCTTATTTATAGATATTTGCAATACTCGTTTCTGATGTTAGTCATCTCTTCAATGATTCCGTCAACATCAAGAACCATCTCCATCATACTAACCTGGTCATCATAAACGCTTGCATCAACTTCTGCTTTTATCTCTGGTTCGCAAATATGGTATACTGTGAGTCCAAGCTGAACTCCTGTCAATGGACCTGCAAAAGTAGGATCTCCAGCTGTAACAGTCTCAGCTGCAAGGCCTGCTGCCTCACCCTCTGCTGCACCAAGAACTACTACTACGTTCTCAGGACCGTACTTCTCTGAAAATTCCTTTACTCTTTTCTGGTTTTCAAGATCCATTGCACCTGCGCTCGTTCAAACGAAGCACTCAGTAGATGCAAAAATTACTTCACCACCGGCTGACTCTACACAGGCACTAATAGCTGGGCCCGGTACACCGTCACGATCGCCGATGATTACTACCTTTTTGTCTTTTAAGATAGCCATCATATTCTCCTTTCAAAAGTGTTTCAATATATCGTTAAAGCTTATGCTTTAAACGCATTTTAATACAACTCATAGTTTATCACAGTTGCAATAAAATTTCAATACTCTGGGAATACACTATAATTATTGTAAAAATTCATGTAAAAACCACAGTAATTTTAGATTTTTTTACAATAGGTTAAATTACTTTTGGTTTAATTACTTTGCGTACTTCTCAACCATAGCTCTGATAGCTGGCTCTGTACAATCTTCCTTAGCAAGCTCTTCAACCTTCTCGCCACCCTTGTAGATAGCCATAACAGGAAGTCCTAAAATCTTCTGTCCGATTGCAAGACGACGAGCCTGAGTTGTGTTGAGTGCACAGAATTTGAGCTTTCCTTCAAACTCATCAGCAAGTCCGTGTACAAATGGCATAAGAGCCTGACAAGGTACACAGCCATCACCGTAAAAATCAACGAATACATATCCGTCAGCCTCAAGTACCTCTGGTCCAAATGTTTCCTTATTTACTTCTAACATATCTATGTCCTCCTATAAATTGTATTTTATTAAATTATCTAATTTCATTGATACAGTACTACAAAAGATTAGATTGTAATACTTGTATAATTAGATAAGTCCGTTTACATACTTATCACACATTGTTGCTGCGATAGCACCATCTGCTGCAGCAGTTACAACCTGACGAAGCTCTTTTACTCTAACATCACCAACTACAAATACACCAGGGATGTTGGTACGCATGTTATCATCAGTAATGAAGTAGCCTCTCTCATCAAGCTCAAGACCTGTATCTTTGAAAAGGTCTGAGTTAGGGATTCTTCCGATGAAACCGAAGAGACCGAACATACCGTCATCTTCATTTGCTACAATGTGAGTAACCTCACCTGTCTTTACATTCTTAACATCCATCTCTGAAAGGATGCCGTCTCCATAAAGCTTTGTAACAGCACTGTCCCACATAAAGTGAAGATTCTCAATCTTGAAAGCCTTCTCCTGAATGGACTTAGCAGCTCTAAGCTCATCTCTTCTATGAATGATAGTAACATTTCTTGCAAACTTTGTAAGATACATAGCTTCCTCAACAGCTGAGTCTCCACCGCCAACTACATATACGTCAAAGCCTTCGAAGAAGTTAGCATCACAGGTAGCGCAGTAAGATACACCCTTACTTGCGAACTCTTTCTCTCCTTCACAGCCAATTGGTCTTGGATAAGCTCCTGTTGCAATAATAACTGTCTTTCCTTCATAAGTACCATTATTACAGGTAACCTTCTTTACATCACCCTTAAGCTCAACAGAAACAACTGTGTCGCTTACACGTTCACATCCAAAATGCTCACACTGTTTTGTCATTCTGGCAATAAGACTTGGACCGCTCTCTCCTTCAAGAACCTGTCCAGGATAGTTCTCAATCTCATCTGTGATTGCTATCTGTCCGCCATCACTTCCCTTTTCAATGATAAGAGTAGAAAGTCTGGCTCTTCCACCGTAAAGGCCTGCTGCAAGGCCGCCAGGTCCTGCCCCAAGAATAATTACATCATACAGCTTACTCATAGTTCACACTCCTTTTTTTCATTTTCAATCCAAGTTATATGGATATAGCCAAATGATTTGCAAAAATTTGCAAGATCTTGCATTTAATTGCAAAATCTCACAAATTTTATTCAATAATTTGATTTACAACATCATGCACATTCTATTATACAACACATCTACCATATTTGTAAAATACTTTTTAAACGCATTCTCTACTTTTGTACTTTTTCATCATTTTTAAGTGCTTTTATTGTAGAAATTGCCGTCATTACCTCTATTTTAATTTACTTTCAACTAGATATAGCATTGAAGGTAAGTATATAAGAGCTGATTATTATATTTTTGACATCCGCACCATTATAGTATATTATATCCATGCGCGTAAGCCCTAAATAACGACAATGAGTCATCTTTTTAATATTATTGAAAGAGGTTAGATAAATTGGCACATAAAGCAACTAAAGAACAGAGAAACAAAAATCTTCGTTCCTTCGTTATAGCAACCTACAAATTTATTGAAGAGGATAACTTTAATAGCATTCACATCAGAAGTATCGCTAAAAATGCGGGGTTTCACAATTCTACAATATACACATACTTTAAGGATGCTGAATACCTAATATCGTTAGCTTCCGTCAAGTTCTTTGAACAGTATATCCATTCACCGGCGGAATTAAGCGACCGTAACTTATCCGACAAGGAAAACTTTTTTGAAATATGGCGTTTCTTCTGTCTGAACGCATTTAAGTATCCTGAGATATATCACAACTTTTTTTTTGGAAGACATAGCGATGACCTGACATCTATATTCAAAGAGTATTACACCATCTTTCCAGACGAAGAGTATAAACACTCCTCGAAGACGCACAGCATGTATGTAGGGAAAAATATAAACATCAGATGTCTTGATATACTAAAACCACTTATAGGCTTAGATGGCAACAGATTGAGCGAGGAAAATGTTACTATTGCCAATAGTTTGATTATAGCTTATTTTAAGGCTCTTTTGGAGCAGGTGCTTGTATACAGAAAAGATAACAAGGAAGTAGACACCGATGAATTAACAACTCAGTTCATGACCACCCTTGAATTTATAATTAAAACAGACTAGAAAAACATCAACTGAATTTCTTATAAAAAGTCTAGTTGAGGCTTTTCCCAAGCTTTATCCCATCTGCAATGGGATAATCATGATTTATTTATAGTATTTTATCTATAAATATTGTATTAATATCATATAAAACAATTTTACAAATTGCATGATATATTATATTATAATATCATCTTTGGTTCACACAATACCATCATATGTGAATAGGAGAAAGCAGGAATCTGGGAACCTGCTTTCTTTTTTTTTGCAAAAAAATACAAGAAAGAATCCTGTAACTAAACATTCTTTCTTGTACCATTTCTATTTTATTCCAGTACCTTTTTTAATATATTCTCCCAAGAAAGCTTTGATACACAGTCAGCATTAGCCTTGCTTTCATCATTAATGCTTTCAGCAATAGCCTTTGCAAGCCTTGCTTCAAACTCTGGCAGTTCTTCTTTTACTGGCTCATCCATATTTACAAGGGTGGGCAGCTTGACATATCTTATATTAGCTTCAGGTGCGTTATTCGCAAAGAATTCAGGCACTCCCGGAAGGGTTGTCACTACAACCTTCATACCGCAGGCAAGAGCCTCTATCACAACAAGAGGTATGGCATCAAAAAATGATGGCAGAACAAAGATATCACTGCTTCTATATCGGTCTGCAACTTGAAGAGGGGTTAGCCTTCCTGTGAACTCCACCTTATATTTACAGTTCTTTGCTAATTCTTTTATAATCCCATACTCTTCTTCATTCCCTGCTCCACCTACCAAAGTAAGCTCCAGTTTATCTTCAGGAATATCAAGTTTATTAAGACATCTCAAAAGGCTCATAACTCCTTTTTTCTCTGCCACCTTTCCTGTAAAAAGCAGGCGTTTAACAGACTTTTCTTCTGTGCGTCCTACAGCATTAAATATACTCTGATTGTAGCCAATCCCAACCAGTGTAATCTTATCTTCCTCTACACCATAGGCTTTTACAACCTCATCTGCCTGAGCCTTTTGTGGCGCAAATATCCTGTCAAGCTTTCTTACATTTTCTATAATATAATCTCTTTCAAGATTATGCTTGCCCATCTGCCTGATATCAGTATTGTGGCAGAAACCATATACCTTTGTGCGAGGATATCTCTCCCTCACAAGACTTGTAAGGAGGTAGAGATGGTGGCATAAGATAATATCAGGCTTAATCTCCTCCACAGCTCTTTCAATCACTGTTAAAAATGCCTTCTTAAACTTCTCTTCCATATCGCGAGTCATGTCACAATAACGGCTACTCTCGTAAGGCATCTCATCCGACATTCCGAATATATTAAAGGGCAGCTCAGGTGAATTGTAGTATACAGGGTAAAACTTCGCAGAATCAGGCAGGTTCACAACATCCTCCTTATACACTCCTGCAACCACCCCCTGAGTATGTCCCTGTTCAGCCATTACTCTCACCAATTCGGTCAGATATATACCACTACCCGTAGACATAGGCTTTTGAGCAATTATATTTAATATTCTCATTTATATCTCCTATCTGCATGCGGTTTCTCATAGAATTTTTTATTCGATTGGAAATTGTTGAAAACTTCCCATTAAATAAAAAATGGGCGCTGCATAAACAGCACCCAAAACGGATATACTCCGATATATTCTGGCGAAGGCGTGTGAGAATCGAACTCACCCGGGACGCAAACGCGCCCTACACTGGTTTTGAAGACCAGGAGGCACACCAGTTACCTAACCGCCCCCAAAAAGACAACGGGAATATTATATCGCATTTTTTGCGGTCTGTCAATCAGATTAGGCAACTATGTATAGCCTGTTCTTTAAGTCCTGCCTCCTTTAGAACTTCTCTTATTCTATCCTCATTTTCAGGAGCAGAACACCAGGCAAGTCCACAACCGGCTGAAATCACCTTAGGTACGGGAATCATCCTGCCGGGAACGTTCTTTTCTTCACAGAGGTTCTCCATCTTCATGGCATCTGTGGTATTGCTAAAGGTCACTACAATTTTTGCTTCTTTTGCTCTCATTTATACCTCTTATGGACGGATTACAAGACCTGAATCAGCCATAGTCTGCGCAATATCATACATGTTGGATACCTGTCCTACCTGAAGCTTCTCAGCTATTCCGTAGAAATTGAGACAGGTTCCACAGGTCATAATATTTACTCCCGCCTTCTCAAGGTTCTTAAGGTCCTCAAGTGATGCAGAGCCTTCTACCGTAAGATGAGCTCCACCATTGTAGAAGATGATATTATCAGGGGTTGGAGTTACATTGGTAAGCGCAAAGATAAATGCCTTCATAAGGTTCTTACCAAGTTCATCATCTCCGCTTCCCATGGTTGCACTTGAGATAACTACAGTTGTAGGTCCTGACTTCTTCTCATTTTCATTCTTTTCTGCACCAGCATCAGGCTTAACCTCTATACGTACAACAAACTCCTCATCCGACTTCTTTTCACTTGCCGCTGCAAAATTGCTTTTAGCTGCGAGCTTTAAGAGATTCTGAACTGCTGTATCGTTATCAACCACAACCTCAACAATACCTTCCTCAGTAAATTCTTCCATAGCTTTTTTTGCTGTAACTACAGGCAATGGACAAGCCATTCCTTTACAATCAAGTTTCTTTTCCATACTAACCTCCACATATATTATAGTTTCTCTTAACCCGCATATCTTTCAAATATATGATAAAAGTGCCAAAAATGGGTAAATAGCCTATACTCTTTCATACGATATGTGTTCAAGAGTTCTTTTAACTATTAAAGTCTACCATTTTTACTTCTAATAGTCTAATAGACAATACCTATAAATATTGTCTATTATATGAATAATCTATAAGAAAGTTCTATTCCTATCAAGACTATGAAATCTCGCTAATGAATATTTTATGTTATCGTACCAAAAACTAAAATTCGCTTGAAGCTTTAACAGGACTATTATCTTTTGCCACTCTAAATACGACTAAACTTCATTAGCAGGTAAAATTTATTCCTCTGCAAGAGTCCTTACGGCACTTATGGCTGTATCAATCTCCTCTTCTGTATTGAAATGAGAAAAACTAAATCTCACCGCTCCCTGCTCCACAGTTCCGAGTGCCTTATGCATAAGAGGCGCACAATGTCCTCCCGGTCTTGTGGCTATATCAAAGCGCTCAAATAGCTCATCACTTACAGCACCTGATTCATAATCAGCAAGGTTTAATGAAACTATAGGGCATCTGTCGCTAGTCTCAAAGTCTCCGTAGATTTTGATTCCCTTGATATCCTTTACACCATTATAAAATCTCCACATAAGCGAGAGTTCTCTATCGTGGATTGTACTCATTCCGTATTCATTGATATAATCAATGGCTGCATCAAGCCCTGCTATTCCGTGGCCGTTAAGAGTACCCGCTTCAAGCCTTGTAGGCATTTCAGGCGGTTGATGCTCACTATATGTCTGTACCCCGGTTCCCCCCGAGAGATAAGGGCGGACATCGACTCCTGTCCTTACATAGATACCACCTGTACCCTGAGGTCCAAGCAGTCCCTTATGCCCTGTAAAGCAAAGGATATCTATACCCAGTTCTTTCACATCTATAGGAAATACTCCCGCAGTCTGAGATGCATCCACTATAAAGAGAAGGTCATGCTTCTTTGCAATTTCTCCAACCCTTTTTATATCCACAAGATTGCCTGTGAGATTGGAGCCTGCAGTTGTAATAATAGCCTTGGTATTAGGATTAATAAGTCTCTCAAAATCTTCATAGTTTGGCCTGCCAAGCTTATCAGCAGACACAAAGGAAAGCCCTACACCTTCATCACGAATCTGATAAAGAGGGCGAAGCACAGAGTTATGCTCGAGACAGGTAGATATAACCGCATCACCCTTTTCAAACAACCCCTTAATTACAATGTTTAGGCCTTCAGTTGCATTCATGGTAAACACTATATTAGAAGGTCCTTCTGCATTAAAAAACTTGGCTAACTTCATCCTTGTTGAAAATACGGTTCTGGAGGCTCCAAGCGAGGCTGAATGTGTACCTCTCTCTGCATTACCTAAGGTTGTAAGTGCCTCAGACACAGCCTCTACAACCTCCTTAGGCTTTACTCTCGTTGTTGCTGCATTATCTAAGTATATCATTCTAATCCTCCCTATATCTTCTTATTTCTTCAAGTCTTTTCTTAAATTCCTTCTCTGCTCCCATGCCATCAGGTTCATAATAATGCCTGTCTGCCAAAGATTCGGGCAGGCATTTCATCTTAGTAATCTTATCCTCATAATTATGTGCATACTGATAGCCCTTGCCATAATCAAGTTCAGCCATAAGAGAAGTCGGCGCATTTCTTATGTGTAGAGGCACAGGCTCTGAAAATGTCTTCGCCGCATCATCCCTAGCCTTGTAATACCCTACTTCCATGGCATTGGACTTAGGCGCCAATGCCATATAGGTCACAGCTTCAGCAAGGTTTACATTGCACTCAGGCATTCCAAGAAAATGGCAGGCCTGATAAGCAGCAACAGCCAGAGGAAGAGCCTGAATATCAGCTAGTCCCACATCTTCGCTTGCAAACCTTATTACCCTTCTTGCTATGTAAAGCGGTTCTTCGCCTGCTTCTAACATACGGGCAAGCCAGTACATAGCCGCATCAGGGTCTGAATTCCTCATTGACTTATGTAGGGCAGAGATTAGGTTATAATGCTCCTCACCGTTTTTATCATAGAGTAAAGCCTTCTTACCTGTACACTGCTCTACTATTTCCCTTGTTACTATAGTTTTTTCCTTGGTAAGTTCTCCGTTGTTTATCGCCATTTCAAGGGTATTTAGAGCAGTTCTTGCATCACCGTTTGAGAATAAAGCTATAGCACGAACGAGTTCATCCTCTATCTCAACATTTAACATACCAAAGCCTTTTTTATCCTTAAGCGCCCTTGTCAGAAGCTTAAATATATCATCAGTTGTAAGCTGTTTTAATACAAATACCTTACACCTTGAAAGCAAAGCGGCATTTATCTCAAACGAGGGATTCTCAGTGGTCGCACCAATAAGTACTATACTTCCTCTTTCTACAAATGGCAAAAAGGCATCCTGCTGTGCCTTATTGAAACGGTGAATCTCGTCTACAAACAAGACAGTCTTCATTCCCATTTTTCTGGTTTCCTCAGCCTTCGCCATCACATCCTTAATCTCTTTAATTCCGCTTGTAACCGCACTGAAGTTGATAAACTGCGAATGAGTCTTGGCTGCTATTATTCCAGCAAGCGTGGTCTTACCTACTCCCGGAGGCCCCCAGAATATCATAGATGTAATATTATCGTTTTCTATCAGCTTTCTAAGTATCTTGCCTTCGCCTATCAAATGTTCCTGTCCTGCAAATGCAGAAAACTCCTCCGGCCTTAACCTGTCAGCCAGAGGAGTAACATTACGGCCTGTGTCAAAAAAAGACATCTGTTCCATTATGCTATTTCGCCTTTATTAGTTGTTTTTTTCTTAAGTGTTATTCCTTTTTTAGGAGGCTTGTCATCAGAATATATAATCTGAGGCTTTTCCTCCCCTTTTACAGCTGCAACAGTCACTATACACTTCACTGCCTTCTCTTCAGAAGGAAGTGTAAACATGGTGTCAAGCATGGTCTTCTCCATTATGGCTCTAAGGCCTCTTGCACCGGTCTTTCTCTCAGCTGACTGCTTGGCTATTTCCCTTATGGCGTCTTCCTCGAATACCAGTTCAACGCCGTCAAACTCCAGAAGCTTCTTATACTGCTTAACCATAGCATTCTTAGGCTCTGTGATTATACGCATAAGTGCTTCTTCATCAAGCAAATCAAGGGTGACTACTATAGGTACTCGCCCGATAAACTCAGGTATCATACCGAATTTAACAAAATCCTGTGGAGCAATCTGCTTAAGCAGTTCAGATACATCTTTCTTAGATTTATCCTCTATCTCACCACCAAAACCGATGGATTTCTTATCAATTCTTGCGCCGATGATCTTCTCTATTCCATCAAAAGCTCCACCACAGATGAAAAGGATATCCTTTGTATCTATCTGTAAAAACTCCTGATGAGGATGCTTTCTTCCACCCTGAGGCGGTACGGAAGCAACCGTTCCTTCTAGCATCTTGAGAAGCGCCTGCTGAACACCCTCACCCGATACATCTCTGGTTATGGAGGTATTCTCAGACTTTCTGGTTATCTTGTCTATCTCATCGATGTAGATAATGCCATGTTCTGCTCTATCTATGTCGTAGTCAGCTGACTGGATGAGCTTAAGAAGTACATTTTCAACATCTTCGCCCACGTAGCCTGCTTCAGTAAGAGTTGTAGCATCAGCTATTGCAAAAGGCACATTGAGAAGCTTGGCTAAGGTCTGGGCAAGATAAGTCTTACCTGAACCTGTTGGCCCAACCATAACGATGTTACTCTTCTGCAGCTCAACCTCCAGACTCTTTCCCATTGACACTCTCTTATAATGGTTATAAACCGCTACAGCAAGAGCCTTCTTGGCATCATCCTGGCCTATTACATACTGGTCAAGAAAATCCTTAATCTGCTCAGGTTTGTAGAGGTTGAAGCCATCTACAGCCTCATCAAGTTCAAACTCTTCTTCGATGATTTCAGAACAAAGGCTTACACACTCATCACAGATGTATACACCATGACCTGCGATGAGCTTTCTAACCTGATCCTGTGGCTTACCACAAAAAGAACACTTCAATTTGCCCTGATCGTTACTTTTTGCCATCTATATCATTCCTCTATTCTATGCTCTCTTGGTAACTATTTCATCAATAAGACCATAAGCCTTGGCTTCTTCTGCAGTCATGAAGTTGTCACGCTCTGTATCTCTTTCAATATCCTCTAAAGGTCTTCCTGTATTAGCCGCAAGCATCTCATTAAGCCTCTTACGAGTCTTTATGATGTTGTCCGCTACAATCTTGATATCAGAAGCCTGACCTCTTGCACCGCCAGATGGCTGGTGTATCATTATCTCAGAGTTAGGAAGTGCAAGTCTCTTGCCCTTTGCACCACCCGCCAGCAGGAAAGCTCCCATGCTCGCTGCAAGTCCCATACAAATGGTAGATACATCACACTTGATATAATTCATAGTGTCATAAATAGCCATTCCCGCAGTTACTGAACCGCCCGGGCTGTTTATGTAAAGATGTATGTCTTTGGAAGGATCTTCTGCCTCAAGGAAGAGTAGCTGAGCAATAATAACACTTGCCGATACATCTGTTACCTCTTCGCCCAAGAAGATAATTCTGTCTTCCAGAAGTCTGGAGTAAATATCGTATGATCTTTCTCCTCGGCTGGTCTGTTCAATGACATAAGGCACTAAACTCATATTTTCCCTCCGGTACTATTCTAATTATTCTTCTGTTGTTTCTTCTTTTTTCTTTCTTGGCTTTCTTGCAGCCTTCTTTGGAGCCTCTTCGGCATCAGCTTCTAACGCTGCATCTCTGATGAAGTCAACTGCCTTAGATACTGCAAGGTCAGCCATCATGCTCTTCTTCTCTTCTTCACCGATAGCCTCTCTTAGCTTCTCTATCTCCATATTGTATGACTTTGACATCTCTTCAAGCTCTTTGTTGAAATCTTCCTCAGAAGCCTCAATCTTCTCAGCCTTTACAATAGCCTCAAGCACAAGTCTGCTCTGGATTCTCTTAAGCGCCTGTGGTCTGAGGTTCTCCATAAATGCATCAGGAGTCATTCCTGTGAACTGGAAATACTGCTCTGGGCTAAGTCCCTGCTGACGGATCCTGTTTGCAAAATCCTGCGCCATCTGGCGTGTCTGTGATTCAATCATAGCCTCAGGAATATCCATCTTAGCTGCCTCGATAACTTTGTCAATAACAGCCTCTTCCTTTGCACTCTTAGCAGTATTCTCTTTGCGCTCAGCTATTCTCTTCTTAAGTGCTTCTTTGTACTGATCTACAGTATCATACTCGCTGATATCCTGTACAAATTCATCATCAAGCTCAGGAAGCTCCTTACGCTTAATCTCCTTAAGAACTACCTTGAAAGTAGCAGGCTTTCCTGCAAGAGCCTTTGCGTGATACTCCTCAGGGAAGGTTACATTTACATCGAACTCATCTCCTGCCTTGTGTCCAACGATCTGGTCCTCAAAGCCTTCAATGAAAGCATGTGAACCAAGAGTAAGAGGATAATTCTCGCTCTTACCACCATCAAACTGCTTTCCGTCTACATATCCGTCAAAGTCAATAACGGTCTCATCGCCATTTTCAGCTGCGCCGTCCTCAACCTTGATTGTTCTTGCGTTTTTATTTCTATCCTGGTCAATCTCATTGTTAAGTTCTTCTTCTGAAACGCTTGTATCAGCCTTTGGAACTGAAACTCCCTTATACTCGCCAAGCTCAACCTCAGGCTTAACTGCTACTGTTGCAGTAAAGATGAAAGGCTTGCCCTTCTCAATCTGTGTTACTTCTATCTCAGGCTGTGAAACTATCTCTAAGTCGCTATCTTTAACAGCTTCTTCGTAAGCTGCACCGATAATCTCGTTAGCAGCGTCCTCAAAAAATACTTCTGCACCGTACATTTTCTCAATCATAGCAAGAGGTGCTTTTCCCTTACGGAAGCCCGGAACAGCAATTCTGTTCTTCTGCTTATGATATACTTTGTTGATTGCTTCCTCTAATTCTTTTGCTTCTCTTTCAATGGTAAGCTTTACCATATTCTTCTGCTCTAAATTCTCGATCTTTGCGCTCATATTAAATAATATCCTCCTTAAACTATAGCTAAATATATGCTATGACAGTTTATCATTATAGCATAGGGGCTTTGAAATTACAAGAGTTGTTATAAAATCACTGCCCCTATGTAAGTCCGTTTAATGCGTTCTTTTAAAATAATCCATCAAAATATCCTTAATGTAGTTATACCGTCTTGCATAAGAATTTTCTACCCTTATAATCTGCAGGTTGTGAGCCTTACATATCTCATTTTTCTTCCTGTCTCTTTCAATAACGGCTTCTTTCGTATAGTGTTCCTTACCGTCAAGTTCTATGGCAAGTATAGGTATTTCAGCCTTACCCTGCTTTTCATATACCACAAAATCAAATCTTCCCATATAGAATAAGGCATTATGTGTCAAATTCTCCTGAAATACCTGAGAAATAGCTACTTCCTTATGAATAGTATATCTGCTTTGAGTTATCCAGATATTCCCTAAGGCATGCGTTAAATTGTCAAGAAAGGCATTTTCAGTTGCAGTTGAAAAAGGCTGTACTCCCAACGCTCTGGAACTAACCTGTTTTTTAGTAACTACGGACTTGCCATTGGTTCTTACATAGTCGACAAGTTCATAAAGGTCATCATCAGTGTTAGTTCCGTGTAGTCTGTCAAGCTCTTTCTTACTGGCAAGCAGAATCAACTTGTCCTTTGCCCTTGAAGTAGCTACATTGATTAGCTCCTTGTTGTTTTTAAGCCAGTTATAGGTACCATCTGTTGTCCTGTCAGAAAGTGCTGTGGAGAATAATACCACGTCCTTTTCATCTCCTTGAAAGGCATGAACAGTTCCGCAGACAACATTCCCTAACTTTCTTTCGGCAATCCCCCTTTCTATCAGGTTCTTTTGATTAACAAAAGGAGTAATAACTGCTATGCTCTTGTCCTTGTTAAGTGTGGCATAATCAAGAATCTCATTCACTTCTGCAGGAGAGGTATTTTTATGCTCACTTCTGCTGTTTTCTACATCTACAAAGAGTAAGGGTTCATTTTCTCCACTATTTGTAAGTATTTCAAGTTTTGAGTTATAATATTTTTTATTGTTAAAGTCTATTATCTTCTTATTGGAACGATAATGGCAGCGAAGCAGGACCTCATCACTTACTGCATCACAAGCTAAATATGTCTTGTAAATCGAATTTTCCTTATAATCATATTCGTCACTTATGTCATACTTTTTCTTTAGTTTAACATTGCTTATATCATCTAGGAGAACAACCGGTCTAAGCTGTTGGGGATCTCCCACCAACATCAAATTATTTCCTCTTATTATAGGTACAAGGGAGATGGCGACATTACATTGACTTGCTTCATCTATAATAACCCTGTCAAATAATATTTCGGGAGAACCAAGCCTGTGAGCTGATATGCAGGTAGTCACCATAACCGGAAATGCTCTTTGTAACAACTTTACATTTGCGGACTCCTTAAGGTATTTAGCAAATTTTTGTATTTTTTCATCCTCTTTTATATCAGCGTCAAGTATGTTTCTAAGTTCGCTAAAAGGCTTAGTTTCGAGCTTTTTTATGTATTTAGCAGAGGTGAAATAAAGATATTGATAAAACTCCTTCTCATTTCTATCCAAAAGCTCCATAACCTTGTCATTGGATATTTCTCCTAAACTTTCAATCTTCTGATTAAGATTGTTCATCTGGTTCATCTGCAAATCCATCTGAAAGGCTGAAATTGAGCCAACATTCTCCATTCCTTTCTGGTATTTGATCAGATGCTCCATGCTCTCTTTTCTCTCTTTTAATTCAACCACCTCCTCATAGTTTTTTAGGAGATCTGAAAGTTGTTCTGCCCTTGTTTTCCTATCTTCTTTTCTTTTATTTAGGGTATCCTCATAAATATTAATGGCTGCAACCTGCTTCCTAAGCAAGTTAATATAATTGATTGCCTGTCTTAGCTTTTCAGTATTGCCAAGACGCAGTATAGGAAAAGGTATGGTTTTATCTTTGTATTTCAAGTTGGTTAAAGCATTTGTTACACTGTCTATAGGCATATTGTTGTACGAGGCAAAAAGGACAGTTGTCTCATTAAAAAATGCCGTAATTATAGTATTCTTAATTGTATTTGTTTTTCCTGTACCGGGAGGTCCCTGTATGTAAGCACAGGGAAACTTCATAGCATTATTTATAGCAAGCAGTTGGTCCAGATTTATATTTTCATTTATGAGAGCAATAGGATATGCCTTATTTCTTCTTCTTGGTTTTGTAAGCAATTCTCCAAAAAATGCCTTTATGGGAGTGCTTACATTGCCTGCTGCATACATATCGAGGATAGCCTTGTATTCATTGTTTAAGTCAAGGGCAACATCAATGCCAAGTCCAATGATATAAGGTATGTCATCCACCATTTCCGCACCATTTAAATGGCTTGTTATCACATCCTTAATGACTTCTATCTTGGTCTCAAAGTCATTTAGAAGCTCATACTCATCTGCCTCTAAAAACCGTCTTATATTCTGAACTTCTCCTCCCATTGTAAACTGTGTACATATTGTTATTTCTTTAGCCGGCTTCAACGCCTTTGCTTTCACATCCAAGCCAAGCTTCCTGTATGCCAGTATGTAAAGTCCCTTATTGGTGTGCACACTGAGAACATTCATAGCAAGATTTTTAATTTGCAGCCTCCCACTTCCACATTTTTTTCTGTCCTTGTCATATTGAAAGTATTTAACTATTTGCTTAAATTGTTCGTCTGAAAGATTATATATCTCACTGTCTATAGTTTCTCTGTCTAAATATTCTATCAGTTCAAAATCAGTCTCATAAACTGTTCCATCTAACTTATTGCACATTTCAAGGTAGTTTAGGATTTTTAAATTGGCACTTTCCGTAAATACATTCACGTATTTTTCTGGATTCATAGCTATATCTTCTATTAGTTTTTCATTTCGCTCGCAAAAACTCCCACCCACTACTTCAGCTGATATTATTGAATCTAAAAATATCTTATCCAGTCTCATAACCGTGTAATAGCCCAAATGAAGACTATCCACCTTTAGTACCCTGGTATATGGCTCTAAGTCCACAATACTAATCCAATATCTGGTAGTTTCCTCATTTTTGTTCTTATACTCTATTTTCAACCATTTTCCCTCGTGAATGGCTCTAAATAACTCTCTGCAAATATTATCCATAAACCCCTCTAATATTTATGCTCTAATCGTTGTAGTTACTAAATTTCTATTATAGCATATACTTACAGATATTTACCACATCAAATTGTTACAAGATACCACGCTGTTCTTCTTTATAAAAACGCAAACACGGTAAACTTTGTTTGTCGCAGATATAGAATATCGAAATTATCCCTTATGAGGCGGAATAAAAGGTTTGACGGAACACTTCACGGATTCAGTGTTCACATAAAGTCCGAAAAAGCGAACGCAAATCCCAGCGTTCGCTAAAAGATTCCTAGAAACCATTTACACTGTATCTTGTTCCTCTGCCATTACCAAGCTTTTCTATATAGCCTCCTTTCAATAAACTATTAAGTATCTTTAATGTCTTAGTTTTCCCAAATCCTGTTAGTTCCATGACTTCAGATGATGTAAGTGATCTTTGTACCAGATTACTATAAATGCTGTATTCATCATCATTTAGTTTAGGCAGTTCACTCTCCAATACAGGGAGTGACAGTTTTATAGAATTTTCATATACAGTAATAACCGGTTTAATCTTGCTGTCTTTATAGGATGCAAAAATACGATGTATTCCCGTTCCAAATCGCTCAATAATTCCAAGTCTAAAGAACACATTTCCAATTATTGGATTTCTTAATACTGATATTTGACCGTCAATATATTCTTCTTTAGACAATCCTTTCGGAAGACTACCTGGAGAAATAATTTCTATTTTATCATCAAACATAGATATGTTTATATTTGATTTAATATCCCATGTTCTATGCACAAGCGCATTAGCAACGGCCTCTCTAAAAGCTCTCTCTGGTATTTTTTCAATCCTTTTTCTCAATGAGCCTTCAATAACTTCATATTGATAGTACTGCCTATATTTTTCTAAAGCCTTATCATACTGTCCAAGTATAGAAACACCGGCATATTCCGCTCTATCCAAAAAAGTATTAATATCTTTACCAAATCTAACCATGTCTATTCCCGGAAAGTCATTATTATCAGCCAGAAGTTCTCCTGCAATAGTATATCCTTCCTTCTTGTTATACAATTCGAGAGTTATCAGTAAATCTTTTGTGAGTTTTTCTACCCCCATTACACTCTTTAATTTTTCTCCCAAAATCTTAAACTCAAGTTTGTTTTTTGAAGAAGTAAGGCTGTCATATGATTGATTTTGCCCTTCAAGTATAAGCCTTGTCAGCTCTAAAGCATCTACTTCAACAGTAGCGCTATCATTCCTTTTATACGCCTTTGATTTATAAAAATACGGTTTATAACTTCCTTCTTTCACTGTCAGTGTAATTATGTTTTTATCACTAATTGTTAAACTATAGTCAGGAGCAGGTTTGATAGAATCATTTATCATATTTTCAATGTTAAGGCAGGTACTTTTTACATCTTTTATCCCCACAACACTCCCATCATCTTTTCTTCCAAATTCTATCTTTCCTGTACCATAATTAGCAAAAGCACTCACTGTCTTTAGGAATGTATTTGATACTGTTTCCTTAAATTCCAAGTTTTTTGTTTCTCTCATAAGTTCCTCCCTATATATTATTTGTGAAATCCATATATTGGTTTACTACTTAACTTTTCCAACACTATTGTCTTCAATCTGTCTCCATTAATCACTCGCATTATAGCACAAAAGGAACGAAAAAGCGAACGTAAAATTTACGTTCGCTTTAAATTGATCTTAATTTCGCAGCTAACTTACTCTTTACCAGTATTAAGACTTAGAACAGATTCTAGAAGATACCTAGTATACTCCTGACAAGGATTCTGCAACACTCTGTCTGTTTCACCCTCCTCAAGGATTGCTCCATCCTTCATGATTGCAACTTTATCGGCAATATATCTTACAACTCCAAGGTCATGTGAAATAAATATCATATTAAGCCTAAGGTTTTTTTTCAAGCTCTTAAGAAGATTTAGTATCTGTGCCTGAACAGATAGGTCAAGTGCAGATACAGGTTCGTCACAGATAAGAATTCTTGGCTCACAGCTAATTGCTCTTGCAATTCCTATACGCTGTCTCTGTCCACCAGACATTTCCCTGCCATTTTTATACAAGTAGCTTTCTTCGAGTGAAACCAGCCTTAGAAGTTCTCTGCATCTTTCCTCTCTTTTAGCACTATTCCACTCTGGTTTTAAGCTTTTCATAGGCTCTTCAAGTACCTGTTTCATAGTCATATATGGGTTGATAGAAGAATAAGGGTCTTGGAATATCATCTGCATAATCTGACGTCTATCCCTTATATCTTTTGGGTTGTTAAATTCTTGTTTCCTGCCGTATAAAAATAGCTCTCCTCTATCTGCCTGTTGCAGTCCCATAAGGATACGGCTCAAGGTAGTTTTACCACAGCCTGATTCTCCTACCAGACCGAGTACCTCCCCCTCTTTTAAGGTAAAAGAAAAATCATTTAATACAACTTTTTCTTTATTCCTACCTGTTCTAAAAGCTAAGCTCAAAGACTTTATTTTCAATATTTCGTTATTATTCAAATTTGACACACCTCACACCTCTACCCTCTACGTCAATCAGTTCAGGTTTAGTATTCTTACAAGCTTCACATCTTTCATCACATCTATCATAAAATCTACAGTATTTTGAGTAATTTCTTGGACTTGGCACCATCCCTTTTATTGACTTTAGCTTAGTTACAGCTCCATACATAGATGGAATTGAAGATATCAGAGCCTTATTGTAAGGATGATATGGACTTGCAAATATACTGGGAACCGTCCCTTCTTCTACTATCTCACCACAATACATTACATATACTCTATTGCATATATGACTTAGGACTGCTAAGTCGTGTGAAATAAAGATGATTGAAGTTCCCATTTTTTTATTAAGTTCAAGTAAGAGATCAAGTATTTTCTTTTGTACTGTTACGTCAAGAGAAGTTGTTGGTTCATCTGCAATTATGAGTGAGGGTTTCATTATAGTAGCTATTGCTATTATAACTCTCTGACAAAGTCCACCCGACAGCTGGTGAGGATATTGTTTATATCTTGTTTCAGGCTCGTCTATTCCTACCACTTCCAAGGCTTCAATTACCTTTTTCTTAAGTTTAGCTCCTCTAATATCACTATGAAGCTTAAGCACTTCAGATATCTGGTTACCTACTGTTTTTAGAGGATGTAATGCTTTAGTTGGTTCCTGAAATATCATGCTAATTTCTTTCCCATATAGGTTCTTATCTCTATAATCTATAGGTTTTCCTAAATATCTTATTTCTCCATTTGTAATCTTAAGGTTTGATGGCAAAATATTCATTATAGCCCTGCAGGTAAGACTTTTCCCACAACCGGATTCTCCCGCCAACCCAACTATCTCTCCATGCTTTACGTAAAGCGATATTTCTCCTACAATGTCGTTATATGCTCTTCTTTTATATTCACTTATCTTTAAGTCTTTTACTTCAAGCAAATTATCCATCATAGCTTAGAACCTCCTTTAAGGCCAAAATAATCTCTAAGCTCATCCCCTAAAAAGTTAAAACTTAGTGACAACAAAAGGATGAAAATGCCTGGTGCGATAGACATCCAGGGTGCATCAAACACATAGGAGCGTCCATCTGAAACCATCACACCTAGGCTGGTCATAGGCGCCTGTGCTCCAAAGCCCAAAAAGCTAAGTCCTGCCTCCGCGAGAATGGATTCAGGGATTTCCATAGTATATATTACAATAAGAGTAGAACGAATATTAGGCAGTATATGTGCCTTCATTACACTAAACCTAGATAAGCCCATTGACTTTGCTGCATCTACATAGGTTTCATTGGCAATCATCTTTGTCTGTGCCCTTATTATTCTTGCAGAGCTAGCCCAACCAAGTACAACAAGGGCAAACATCATAGTCATCATTCCCGGACCAAGATTATATATTATAGCCATTGCCAGTATCATGAACGGATACGAAAGTGCTATGTCTACAAGTCTCATTATAATCATATCTATCCACTTATTAGATAATCCTGCAAGCATTCCAAGCAGGGCACCTAAAACTAAATTAATAGATGGGGGTATCAAGCCTATAAAAAGCGACATTCTAAGTCCGTGTATCATTCTGCTAAATATATCCCTGCTCAGTCTGTCTGTTCCAAAAATATGCTCTGCTGAAGGCGCCGACATTGGGTTTGAAAAATCTGTGGCAGTTGGGGAATATGGAGCAATAAAGTCTGCAAACACCGCCATTATAATAAATATTAGTATCACAATAGAGCACATTATAAGCAAAGGTCTGCTTTTTACTAAACGAATAAATTTACTGTTCATAATATCACCTACTTAAGCCTTATTCTTGGATCTAAAATAGTATATATTATATCTGCCAAAAGATTGCCAAGAATGGTAATTACTGTTCCAAAGAGAATAATTCCCTGAAGTACCGGTAAGTCTCTATTGGTTAGCGCAGATATAGAAAGAGTTCCTAGTCCCGGAATTCCAAATATGCTCTCTGTAATCATGGCTCCACCAAAAAGAGAGGTTAACTGCATTATCATAATTGTTATAACTGGTAACAGGCTTGATTTTAGTGCATGCAAAAATAATAAGCGGTATTTTTTAGCTCCCTTAGTTTTTGCCAAATCTAAAAAATCCATCCCTAGTACTTCAAGAAGGTTAGCTCTAAGAAGCCTTGCTATAGAGCCTGCCATCGCTATTCCAAGAACAATAGATGGAAGTATTAACTGAATAGGCTTACCAAAGCCTGATATCGGTACTAATTTTAGTTTATACGCAAAAACATACTGAAAAATGATGGCAATCCAAAAAGAAGGCATTGATATTCCCAGTATGGCAGTTCCCATGATAAGTCTGTCTACAAATTTCCCGTTGTGAAGTGCAGAAAGAATTCCCAAAATAATACCAAATATCCAAGCGAACGTGAGCGAAGATAAGGTTAGTATCATAGTCGCAGGAAATGAGTTCTTTATAATATCTGCAACCTTTCTATTCATAATGATAGATGTTCCCAAATCTCCTCTTGACAAGTCCGAGATATACTTAACAAACCTTTCTCCAACAGGTTTATCTAGTTCTAACTTTTTTACTATTCTGTCGTAAGCCTGTTCATTTGGCTTTTGTCCCATCAATACTGTAGCCGCATTCCCCGGTATTATATTCATTAACAAAAAGGTAATCAGTATAACTCCAAATAATATAACAACCGATTCTAAAATTCGTTTAGCAAAAAATTTTAACATCTAAACCACCTTACAGAATTAGAAGTCCGGAAATCTATACGAGTATCCGGACTCCCTAACATTTTTTATTTAAAGCATATCTTATTCATCATAACTATGATCTATGGTAACTCTATGTGTAGCACCACATACCCATCCCTGCCAGGTAAATTCAAAGTTATTAAGTCTAGGACTCTTAACCGATAAATTAACCTCTGCAGCTATAGGAAGGTAAACAGCCTGCTTAGTCATAAGCTCCTCTTCAAGCTTTGCAAATGCAGCAAATCTTTCCTTGGTATCAACGATACTTCTTGCCTTTGCAATCCTATCAGACAAGTCTTTATCTTTAATATTAAAACCATTTGTCTTAGATGTATCAACCTGGAAGGTAGAAAAGAAATCATCAGGATCGGGAACATCTGCAGTAACAGGGCCTAAGGTAATAGCAAATCCTTCACCCTTGGCAACAGTATCCCAGTAGCTGGTCATATCCATGTTCTTAATTTCAGCCTTAATACCTACTTCAGCAAGCATGGCTTGAAGCATTTCATTCATAGGATGTGTGTAGTCCTGACTTTCGTTCTGTAATATTACAAATGGTTTACTTGAATCAAAGCCACCTTTAGCAAGTAACTTTTTAGCCTCCTCAGGATTATATTCAATCTTAGGGAGATTCTCATTGTAGCCTGGCATTCCCGGAGGTACTATCCCATTTATAAGTATGCCTTCGCCACTGTAAAAGGTCTGATTAAACACCTCTCTATTTATAGCTTTTGTGACAGCCTGTCTTATATCAACCTTTGCCATATTAGGGTCATTCTGGTTGAAAATAAGATAATCCATACTAGGTGCAAGGAATTTGATAAGATTGTCCTTCCAAAGAGGATCATTTACATAGGTATCGTAAATAGTTTTATCAATTGGCATATAGTCAAGCTCACCATTTTCAAACATCATTCTTCTGGTTGACTTATCTATATTCATAAGATATCTTACACCGCTAATTTTGGCAGGGTCATTAAAATAGTCATCATTTCTAACCAGATTGATTTCCTTATCCTGTGTCCAGTCCTTAAATTTCATATAGCCTGTACCCACAGTATATTCGGGATCAAAGCCAAATTTATCACCGCCCTCTTCTACTGCTTTTCTGTTAAAAATGGACGCTGGTGCAGAGGTTAAACTTGCAAGGAAAGGTGCATAAGGATAAGCCAGAGTAAGTTCCACTGTATAATCATCAATCACCTTCACCCCTGAAACCTTATCCGCTTTACCCGCAAGTACTTCTTTTGCGCCTTTTATCATTTCAAACTGATAACTATTAATATTGGCAGCCTTCTTATCCATCATTTTATTTATGGTAAAAAGTACATCATCAGCCTTTAGTTCCTCACCATTGTGGAACTTAACTCCTTTTCTTAGATGAAAAGTAAACTTAAGTCCATCTTTTGATACATCCCAGCTTTCTGCAAGGCTAGGTACTATAGTCAGATTTCCTTTATCATCCTTTCCTACTTCAACAAGCCTGTCATAAATCTGAAGTGGAATAAAATAGTCTGCATTGGTATTTTGTATATCCAATGTCTTAGGATTCTGAAACAGGGTTAGTACCATAATGTCACCATTCTTGCTTTTGTACCCCGATGTGTTGCTAGTCTCTGCAGTTTTTGAACCTGATGACTTAGCGTCAGCTGTTGAACTTGCTACAGTTGCTGTTGTTGCGGATGACTTCTTAGCTTCGCTATTTCCTGTATTTCCCCCACAGGAAGTAAGAACCAATGCAGAAGCCAATAAAATTGCCAGTGATTTCTTCATATCTCCTCCTTGTTATATTACAGCTGTAATCTCTGTAATTTTTGTATAAAATCAGCATATATATGATATTCCAATCTGTATATATTGTCAAGTAAATTGCGTGATAATTTCGTTACTTTCAGTATTTTATCTAAATTTATTATAAATACTATCATTTATTATTATTATCTATGGTAAATTTTGTATGATACGATATAGTGATTGAAAAGTATTATAATTTTAAATTCAAAAATTTTTACGTTCTTTAAAAGGCCAAAAAAGCGAACGCAAAATTTACGTTCGCTTTTTCGACCTCTCTATTCTAACATCCACTTCCATGCGGGAAGTACCTTTACTTCTATTCCGTTCTCCCTAAGTTTAGCTTTTAGCTGTTTGTAATCACAATGCAATTCGCACTAGTGAGGAGGTTTCTAAGTTTAGCAAATACTCCAAAGTTTTCATTTCCTACCTGCTATTATCCCAGATTTTGCTCCGGTATGTCCTGCCAAATTATATATTCAAGTATTTTTTCTTCATCCTCTTTATCCAGATTCATAAAGTCAAGAATTTTCTCCCCCGGAAAATATGACTCACAGTAATTCGGGATTACACCAGCAGGTACAATTCCGATACGGTCAACACCAAGAAACCTATCCGCCATTGCTCTTCCATCACGAATTGTAACCGGATAACCAGCCCGATATATTGACAAATAAAAATAAGCAGCCTCAACCGACCTGTTCCATGCGTTACCTGCTGTATAAAAATAATACCCTTTTTCATCCCTCATCACATAGAGATCAACATGAGTAGAATTTCCACCCCGGCATACTTCCCACGGATGCCCTCCGTAACGCATACGATCATTGTACCATGTTTCAAATGCACTCGGGCTGTTTTCATCAATGCCACACAAACCTTCATCCCGCCCATCGGCATGTTTCAAATACTGCTCCTTTGGAGGCAACTCGCATCCCTGAAAGTGGTTTGCTTCATATCCCAATGCACAACAATGAAAGAACAATCCTGATGTCATTGTTTCCATCCTACCATTTGGCGAAGGCTTATCTTTCACTCCATCCATAAGTCTGATAAATTCATCATAATCAGATTTTGAAAAGTTTTTCAGATAATTTTCTTTAACCTCCGGAAACGCCCTCCAGTAATCATTTCTGATAATTGTACCAGTTCGGTTTTCTGGTGTTAAATGGGTCTTTACATACTCATTGTATGTGCCTTCCTGCATCTGATTAATGCAACACTTTACTGATACTGTCAGCCATTCTACAAACGGATTGACTGCATCCCCAAATCGGTCATATTGTTCTTCATTTAAATGCGGATTCACCTCAAGCACCATTCGGTTTTTAAGAAATACCGCCATATATCCATCGTTTTCTAATGTAACAAGATGATACCAGTACACATCATCGGGGTACTCCTCTTTCCACCACCTTTCAAACTCCTCATAATTTTCAACATCACCATATTCTTTCGCTGTCTCATAATCTCCAAAGTCAGCTATTGTTCCTTTGGGTACTTCAAGCCAAAGTTCCCTGCGTTCATCATCACCACAGGATTTAATTAATTTCAACTCTGCAAACAGTTCTTTTATAATCTTTATGGTATTTTCATTTACTATGGAAGAATTTCGGTTCAGAGTTTGTATATAATTGTCTACTAATGGGGCAGCCAGTTGACTAGACATTTTGCTGATTCTACATAGTGTATTATCCATCAAGACACCTCCTCCTATGTGTTGAATATTCTTTTAATAAAATCCTTCGTATTCCAAATTATTTCACTCTCTTTATCGTCTAATCAAATCAAACAAAGAACTATTGGCTAGTTTTCTTAAAACTTTTAATAAGCCACGGTATCGTAGGCATTTTCGTGAAAGTTAGATTTTTAACTTCACGGATTCTTTTTCCCATCATTTTTGTCTTATTCACAAGACACTTACATTTTTCAACCCTTTAATTCTCTTAAAGCCTTACCACTGGCGAGACGCAAACCAAGTTCTCTATGTCAGTATCTTTAATATATAACTTAGGTATGATTATATCTTCACCCTGTAGGTCATCAAGGGAAAGAATTACTTCTTCATTCTCAGATATTTCCTTTGTAATAAGCCCATTCTTGCCTCTTAAACTAATTATATATCTGCCGTCTTCGGAATAAATAAAGCCGGGCTTTTTAGCATCAAAAAGTCTTAATTTAATGTAGTTTTCTTCCTTGGAATACTCGCATATAAGAAGCGTTCCCTTGGACACCCAAGTCTTACCATCCTTTATAGCGTGAGATAGCTCTGCTTCAACATCTCCCGCTTCTTCTCCCTCTATGAAGGTAGCATACTGGTTCCCCATGTCCCAGTGACCGTGCAAGTCCATGCCACAGGTCGCTGCAAGCCTCTTGCCATCTAAGATTAGCTCCTCCCACCAGATGAGTCCCTTTTCATTTACTTCGTGTAAGGGTTCAGGGTTGTTAAATACCTCAATAAAATCAACAGCAGAAAAGTCCTTCACCTTCATTTCAAACCTGCATCCCTTTGCAAAAGGTGCACCAAACGAGAACGGATGGGCAATCCCAACTAAGGCTCCCTTAGCTCTGGCAGCATTAAACAAAAGCTCAGGCTTAAAAAAGTCGATTGAGTCCCAAGGCACATAGACAGGGAGGTTCAGGCAGAGAATATGTCCGTAATAAGTCGTATATTCCATTCCATAGATACATTTTGTCTTATAATCCCCATTATCTAAGAGTTTTTTAATAATAGAATGTCCCGATATGGTGTTGTGGTCAGTGATTGCAAAGGCATCCACCCTGTCAGCCTCCATGATTTCAAGCAATTCCTTACAGCTAAGAGAGCTGTCGGATTCTGTAGTATGATTGTGAAGTTCAAGCCTCTTATACATCGCTCTCTCCTCTCTGCGCTTTAACGCTTACCTCATAAGGGGTTTCATCCATCAGCACATTGAACACAAGTACAGTGACCTTTAGCACGCCCTCAAGGCTTTCTGGCATTATACAGCCCTCCGATAGCTTAGAAGACGAAAATACCATATGCCTTTCAAGCCTTTGCTTATGAATACAGCCGATGAATTCGTCATTAAGGGTTGCCATAAGATGAATCTCTGTTTTCATATTGTGTAGGCAGTTATCAAGTGCTTCCTCATCATTTTCTCCAAGGCTGATGCCATACTCTTTTTTGCAGAATTCTTTCATTTCCTCCAAAGGAACCATATCCGCTGACGGAAAATGCTGTTTTGAAAACTTCAGGCAAATGTCTAACTCACTGCACTTATAAGGCAGGCAGATAGTATAGGTTATCTGACCTACAAAGCCCGAATTAAGCTCTCCCTTTACCCTGTACAATTCTTCCATAAAGCCTCCTAATAGGTGAAATTCCTCTACTGTGTTAATATACACAAGCTTCCTGTCATTTACTTAAAAGTAAGTTACTATAACTGACTATGAATCCCATAGTCTCTGTCCTGCTTTCTGTACATAAGAGGGGTTATCCCCTCCGACTTCTTAAATACCCTGAAAAAATACTGGCTGTCTTCATAACCCACCTTTTTAGATATGTCTGTAACACTCTCGTCTGTGTTTTTCAGATAATCCTTTGCAGCCTTTATCCTAAGCTCTGTAAGAAAATTGATGGGTGAACTGTTCGTCTTTTTCTTAAAGAGGGCGGAAAAATAATTGATATTTAGGTCATATCTTTCCGCAATGTCATTTATGCTTATATCCTTGTTAAAATTATTCTTCATAAACTCTATTGCAGAGAGGATTTTTTCATCCGCAGTCTTTTCCTTGTCTCCACTCTTCTTAAGAGAAACCTCTATGATTGAAGTCAACTCCTCCCTGACCTCTTCTATGTCTTCAAACCTCCCCGACCTTGAAAAGGCTGAAAGTATGGTCTCAACATCATTTTCCTCATAATCAGCAGAATTTCTTAACAGGAGATTTAACACCCTCACCCACATAACCCTCAGATAGTTAATTCCGTATCTTCTAAGCGTATCCTTTGAAAATATATCAAGAGCAGCATTTTTAGCCTTTTGTATCTCTTTTCTCTTGATATAGTTTTCGAGATTGTTAAGCTCCGATATAGGAAAACTCTCAATAGGCACATCCTTCATATCTTCATAAAAGTAAATATTTGCCTTACCAAAAAGCATAACCTGATTGAGGGCTTTTTCTGCCTGTTTGAGACTCTTTTCATTTATTTTTTTAGCAGGCTTACTCATACCGAAGGATAATATTATATTCATATATTTTTCAAGCACAGCCTGGATACCCAAAAATATCTTCTCAGAGTCTTTTCTTAATCTCTTCTCATTTGGAGAATAAAGCAATATAAAGAGTTCACTTTTATTGGTCAAGTTATTTGCAATCAGCTTGTCCGACTTGGTAGTAATCTCAGCAAAGACATTTTTGATGGAAAATCTCAAAAGGTCTATTTCTCCCTGAGTGAAACTCCCGTTTTCAAAGCTGCTTTGGTGTATGCTTATTATGCCAAGCATAAAGTATGGACAGGCTTCTTCCTTTTCGCCTAGAAGATAGGGATAGTTTTCCTCAATAAAAGGATAGCTCCCACTGTCTACACTATTTACAAGAAGATTAAAGTCCTTCTCAAAAAGGTATTCAGCCTTTTCCCTTGTAAGTATCCCCTTGTGAATGGATGCCTCCTTAATCATTTTCTCGCTCTTAAGCTCATAGATAACCTTGTCAATGCACTCCTTCAGTTTGTCCTTAGATACAGGCTTAAGCAAGTATTCTGATATACCAAGAGATATAGCCTTTTGGGCATAGGAAAACTCTGCATATCCGCTTAGAAGTATGAACTTAGTACCTTCCCTTTCCTTCTTTGCCTCTTCCACAAAGCTGAGTCCGTCCATTTCAGGCATGGATATATCAGTGATTACAATGTCGGGATTAGATTCTCTAAGTACTCTAAGTGCAGAATTCCCTGTATCCGCCTCAAGTATTTCATCAAACCCATAATTAAGGAATTCCAGCTGTGCTATTATTCCCTGTCTTATGAGGTTTTCATCATCTACAACTAAAATTTTATACATATCAGTCCCATTCCGGATTCTTTGCAGGAATCGTGATGATACAGCTGCTGCCCTGATTAGGTGAGCTTGAAAGCCTTACACCGTATTCATCACCGTACACAAATTTGATTCTTTGGTTCACATTTTTAACTCCAACTCCTGAGTTCTCATCACTTTCAGTTCTCTTAGAGTTAATAACATGATTTATATAGTCTACCTTCTCTGCATCCATACCTACTCCGTCATCTTCAATTCTTATAACAAGGTTGCCCTCACAAATCTCGGTACGGATTTCTATTATACCTCCATTAGTCCTTGGAGCGATTCCGTGTAGGATAGAGTTCTCGATTATAGGCTGCAGGATAAACCTTGGAACGAGGCAGGACTTAGTATCGTTCTCAACATCATAGAATACCTCAAGTTTATCTCCGTACCTCATTTTCTGTATGAAAATATAGTTCTCTATGTGAGTTAACTCATCCTTTAGCGAAACAAAGTCACCATAGTTTTTGCCAAGGCTGTATCTGAAGATTTCTCCAAGCTTTCCAGCTATGTCGCCTATAATAAATACCTTGTTTACCGCAGCGATGCTGCTTATAGTCTCGAGTGTATTGTATAGAAAATGAGGATTAATCTGCAGCTGGAGATTTTTTAGTTCCAGTTTTTTTCTATCAAGCTCCTGTACATAGTTGGTCCTTATCAGCCTGTCAAGCTTAATAAGCATCTGGCTGAAATGCTCATCAAGGCTCGTTATCTCATCACCGCCTGTGATAGGCTCTTTCACACTCAAATCTCCTGTTTCCGCCGTCTTAAACTTGTCCACAAGCAGATTCACCCTTTTTGAGAAACGCTTTGCAAATAAGCCCGCTGCCAAGGCGATAACTCCTATAAGGGCAAAAAGTACAGGGAAGAACAGATTAATTATATTATTCCTTTTACTTACAAGCTCTTTGTTGTCAAAGGCAAGGTCTGCTTGTAATCCAAGGTTGTCAAAGTTAAATCTATACACCACATAGCCATGAGTCTTAATTCCTTCCTCATCATTTGAGGCTGCGTACTCAAGTATTTCTTTTCTTGCCTCTTCTCCCATAGCAGTTTCAGCAAAAAGTACCTTCCCCTCTTTATCAGAAAGAATGATGTCAAAGCTGCCATCTTCTCCCTCACCTGAGACAGAAGAGAACATCCTGTTTAAGTTCACATCCAGCTTAACAGCTCCTATATCCTTTTGGGCAAGGGATCCGGTATCCAGTATATAGATATTATACACCAAAGACGCTATGCTCGTTTTAGTATTTTTCCCACTCGCATAAGGGTAGGTGAACCACTTTCCCTCTCTGCCATTATAGTAATTATACCAGCTCTCTTTCCTCGCAACCTCCCAGGTAGAGGCACTTCGTCCAAATATTTCCCTGCCTTGCAGCTTGGTGTAGACCATACAGTTATTTATCTCATTTCTGCCTTCAAGGAGCAGACTCTTAAAAATCTCCTCACTAATTAACTCCCCCTTTATATATGGGGAATCCAGAGGATTTAAGAGCTGCTCCTGTATGGTTGTATTCTTTGATACTACAAGTACACCTGTTTCAAGTCTGTTAAGCCTGTCTTTTATATTGTTGATGTACTGCAGTCCAATCTGTTTATATGAGGCAGTAAGCTCCTTCTCAGCTGTACTTTCAAGATTTCTAAACAGTATTATACTGACCAGAATAATCGGTACAAGACTGATTAGGAGCGAAAATATAAGAACCTGCCTAAATATTGTTTTTGAATGTTTTACGGTGTTTATCATATTATTTTAGCATTATTGTCTTAATTTCATAAGGCTTTACTTCCACTTCTATAGCTGTCTGCTTCCACTCTCCCAGAGGGTTTTCCATAAGGTCAGCCTCACACCAGCTATCAAACTTAAGCCC
Organism: Catonella massiliensis; assembly: GCF_016651435.1. Lineage (NCBI taxonomy): Bacteria > Bacillati > Bacillota > Clostridia > Lachnospirales > Lachnospiraceae > Catonella > Catonella massiliensis. Next base: position 1,785,462 of record NZ_JAEPRJ010000001.1, read on the forward strand.
TGTTGATATAGTCAGCCTGCCTCTTCTGCCTGTGAATTCGTGGAAACGGAGCACATAAGCCTCTTCATTTTCAGCCTTCTTAAAGGCATCAAGCACAACGTTTTCTACATCAAAGCTAATTAAGCTCTCCTTGCCAAGTGCGGATGCACCCTCAAGTACAACCACAGGTGAGTTGAGGTCAAAAGCTTCCTCTTCAAGCCTAGCATTATACCACTCTTCCTTATGAGTATAGAGGCTGTAGGTAAACTCGTGTGTGCCGTAGTCTGCACTATAGTCAGGGTCTGTTGCAGACTTTAAGAGGGAGAGTCTCATAGTGTCTTCCTTGATGTCATAGCCGTATTTGCAGTCATTTAGAAGAGCCACACCATAGCCTGTCTCAGAAAGGTCAGCCCACTTATGAGCTACCACTTCAAACTTAGCAGCCTCCCAGGAAGTGTTTCTTGTAATAGGTCTTACTATATTTCCTTCCTGCACATCATATCTTGCAAATACTCCTCTTATGTCTACAGAGAATGCAGTTTTTAGAATCTTCTGGCTCTCTTTCCAATCTACAATTGTCTTAAAGTCTATTCTCCTCTTGTTGTTGTAGAGGCAGAGGGTCTGCATAATCTTAGAGTTATTGTAATTATAGGTAAAATGAATGAAGTAACCAAGTTCATTCTTAGTCTTTATGATATTGCCGTCACAATGAATCTCCTCTTTTTTAAGGTCGATGGTAGATTCAAGCTCCCAGGCATCGAAGCAGCGAGGCTTATCTTCAAATATCTGGATGACATTGGCAAACTTTCCCTCCGGTATAACTTCTCTGTCTGCGCTCTTATCATAGAGTCTTACCAGTCTTCCTTTATCATCCCAGGACACAATGTAGTAAGGCGTTTCCACAGTATTTTCTGTAAAAGATGAAGCTTCCTTACAAGCTTTTACACTTCTTGTAATAGTGCTAAAGGCTAGTGGCCTTAGTCCTTTCACATATACGTGGTCCTGCTCACCACATCTATGGCTGGGAAGTATATTTCCCTCACTGTCTGTATACTCATAAGCCTCAGCCCCTGCAGGAATCTTTACAATGCTGTCTCTTTCCCAGTTTGCCTGATTAAAGAGGGTGAAGGCATTTTCTTTCTCAGTTACAAATGAAGCCTTTGCTGCCTTAGTAGCATTTTCAATATACTTTAAGGCTCTTTCATACTCTTCATGGCTATCCTCATATACCTCGTGGATACTTGAACCCGGAAGTATATCGTGGAACTGCTCACAGAGGACTATCTTCCAAGCCTTAAGGAATTCTTCTCTGTTATAAGGCTTGTCAAACAGCTTTTCAGCAAAGACTGAAAGCATCTCCTCTTCCCTTAGCTTATACTCCATAAAACGGTTCATCTTCTTGTTGTAGCCCTGAGAGGTGTAAGTTCCCCTGTGGAACTCAAGATAGAGCTCTCCATCCCAGATAGGAAGATATCCGTTATATGGATTTTCTTTTATTGTTTCATTTAACTTTCTAAAGTACTCAGTAGCCCTTCCTGTCTCTACATTTGGAATACCAGGCATAAGCTTTGCCGCCTCTATATACTTAATCATTTCTCTGGTCGGACCACCGCCGCCGTCACCAAAGCCATAAGATATAAGTAAGTCTCTGTTTAAGTCTTTATTTCTATAATTATCCCATACTCCCTTTATCGCATAAGGCCTGCTTTCACCGTTGTAGGTGTAGGTTACATCATTTAATTCTGTTGTGGTTACAAAATGTGTGGTTACCTCACTTCCATCCATTCCACGCCAGATAAAAGTATCATAAGGAAGTCTGTTGGTATCATTCCAGCTTATCTTGGTAGTCATAAATGTATTGACACCTGATTTTTTAAGAATCTGAGGCAGGGCCCAGGAATAGCCAAATACATCAGGGAGCCATAAGAACTCACTCTCATAGTCAAATTCTTTTTTGAAGAAATTTTTACCTACTAGTATCTGTCTTATGATGGATTCACCTGATGCGAGGTTACAGTCACATTCTACCCACATGGCACCTGAAGGCTCCCATCTGCCCTCAGCCACCCGTCTTTTGATATGTTCATATATATCAGGATAGTCCTCTTTCAGATAGTCATAAAGCTGAGGCTGTGTCTGTATGAATATGTATTCAGGATACTTCTCCATAAGCCTGTTAACTGTAGAAAATGACCTTGCAGTCTTCTCCCTTGTATGTCTAAGCCTCCAAAGCCAAGCCACATCTATATGGGTATGGCCGAGCATGGTCACATTTACGCCCGGTTTTCCCTGTCCCTTAAATCTATCCCTAAGATAATCAAGGGCTGTCTGCAAACTCTTATAATAGGCCTCACTGTTTTTATTGGTAAAGTCAACAAGTCTGAAGGCCTCTACCAGCTGGTTTAAGATATAAGACTTATATTCATTATTTTCATCAAGGAGTTCATGAGTCTCAAGCGCAGTCATAGCAAGGTAGTAGAAATCATCTGCTGCCGTATCAAGCACACCAAACTCTGCCCTGTCAATGGACATGGTCATCTCACGAGGCCTGCCGCCGCCGTTAAGTCCTGACCATATTCTAAAGCTTAATTCAAGTTCTCTTCCCGTTTCCTTCAGGTTGAAGAAGACTTCCTTGTGATTACCATCCACTCCCTGATAAGGCTTGCCGTTTACATATAAAAGACTCTCAAAGTTACTGTTATTGCCTGTTCCCATAGGTACACCGAAGTCAAAAATGCCAAGTACATTTTCATCTCCAAAGGACTCAGGTATGCTTATCTTGGTGCAAAGCCAGTTGTATTTATCATAGCCCTTTGACCTAAACCCCTGACCTACCTTGACAGATTCGCCCTTTGGAACCCTGTTACCTACCACTCCGTCATCTTCGTACCAGTCAAATTCTTCAATAGGCACAAGGTTTCTATATCTGTTCTCTCCTATTTCCTCCAACAAATTGTGTATTCTTTCCTGATGCTTAAAATCAAAAGGCATAAGCTTCCTCCTTAGTTAAACATTTTTTTATCGTATGCTGTTTCATAATCCTCTAATAGCTTCTTTGCAAGTGAGTAGGAACTAATGAGAGGATGCTGCATAAGCGCTCTTATAGCAGTTTCTCTTGAATCTTCCTCTATTGCCTTTACTACAAGATTCTCATAGTTCTTTATTAATCTTATTAAAACCATGCAATCCTCTGGTACATCCGTCACCTTCACAGGCTCAATGCCATTCTTTGATACCTTGCAGGTAACCTCTACCACATCCTCATCCCTTAGTTCAGGTATGCTGCCGTTATTCTCCACAGACAGCACAAGGTACCTTCCCTCTTCGGACTGCAGGCCTTCTATGCAGTCAAGCATAACTCCCGCATATCCCATTCCGTCAGGTACTTCAAGCTCTCCCTTAGGGAGCATAGGCCTGTTCTCTCCGCCTGTTTCCGCAGACATATAAGAATTTTCCCTAAGCTGCATATAGTAAAGAAAAGTCTGAAGCATTTCTTCTGCCTCGGTATCTGCATCCATTATATCAAGTTCTTTCATCATAGCAAGATTTATATTTTCAATACTCTTTCCTCTTGCCGCCTCTGACTTTAGCATATTGGCTAAGGCCTTCTCTCTGTGATAATAGTAATACAGATATTCATTTGGAAGCAGTCCAAGATCCCTAAGTAAATCCTTGTCAAACATCTTAAACTCTTCCACTTCACTTAGGAACTCATCATCCTTAAGTAAATCAGGTAAGATTTCTTTTCCCTCTTTCTTTACGCTTCTAATCCAGGATAAATGATTCAGTCCATAGAACTCAACATAGAGGTCTTTTTCCTCTACTCCAAGCTTTGCCGCCATCCTGAACTTGCAGCTGCTTGGCGCATCGCAGATACCTATCACATTCTTATAGCCTGCCTTTTTAAGTGCTTGAGTTACAAGGCCTGAAGGGTTGGTAAAGTTAAATATAATGGCATTTGGTGCGTATTCCTTTATAAGCTTGCAGTAGTCAAGGAGGACAGGGATTGTCCTAACCGCCATTGAGAATCCGCCTACACCTGTAGTCTCCTGACCTATTACACCATCCTTTAGTGCTACAGTTTCATCTATTACTCTTGAATGGTCTCCTCCCACCCTAAGAGTAGTAACAATGTAGTCAGCTCCCTTTATAGCCTCCTTTACATCTTCACATACAGACAGCTTTAAGTCCTTATTCTCTCTTCTTATAACCTGATTACAGAGCTTTTCTATAATACCAAGCTTCTTGTAATCTATATCATATAACATGGCTTCCTCAATGTGCAAATCTTTATATCTTTTTAGTAGTCCATTGATAAATATTACCGTTCTTACTCCGGCGCCTCCAATTACTGCAATCTTCATATTCTACCTCTTTTCCATAAATTCATTTAATAAAGCAAGATCTGGAAAGGCCGTATTTCCACCAAGACCTGTACAGGAAAGTGCGCCGCAGCCATTTCCATATGTAAGTGCAAGACCTATATCTCCTTTTACAAGGTATCCGTAGATAAAGCCTGCGTTAAAGGAGTCGCCCGCCCCCGTTGTATCGATGGCCTCTACCTTAAATCCCTTATCTTCATAGGTTAGCCCCTCTGATACGGCGATAGAGCCTTTTGAGCCTAGCTTTATAGCTGCAACCTTGGCATACTTTGCAAAATCCTCAGCCGCTTCTACTGCAGTAGACTTCCTGCTATAATGGACTGCCTCTGTTTCATTCATAAAAAGCACATCCAGATATGGGAAAATATCATATATCCCCTTATTCCATTCTCCTGTATCATCCCAGCCCACATCAAATGAAATAGTGGCAGAAGTCTCCTCCTTTATCTTCCTTATAAGGCTTAGATAGGCCTCATGGTTCTTACTTCCCATATAGCCAGTGATATGGATGTGCCTTGCAAGCCTAACCTCATCAAGCTTAATATTTCTAATATCTATATCATCATTAGTTCCTCTGTAAGTGAGGAAAGATCTGTCATTTTTATTGGTAAAGCTAAGAGATATCCCTGTATTTTTATCTTTTTTAGTGGTTATAAGCGAAGTATCTATATCGTATTTATTAAATGTATCTTTGATATAGTCTCCGTATAAATCATCACCCACACTTCCCTTAAAGGCTGTTTTTAGTCCAAGCTTACCAAGCCCTAAGGCAAAGAGCGCTGCTCCTCCTCCTATACAGGTTTTGATATTTTCTACTTCCCATTCCTGTCCGTCAGGCGGAATCTCTCTCGCCTCTCTTATTATCTCATCGATGTTTACATCACCGTAAACATATACATCCCATTTTTTCATATATTTTTCCTTATATTAACATCATTTCAAAAGATAAAAATTCTCTTTAAGACAAGCTCCAACCAGATTTTTATGCTTTTTACTATTGTATCATCATGCTATTCTGTATAGACTCTACTAAATGATAAGGGTGCCAAATACCTTTGACACCCATTACAGATTGCATCATCACTTCCACAATCCTAAATATCACTTTTCAACCTTTAACTGCTCCTATCATTATACCGCTTGCAAAGTACTTTTGTACAAACGGATAAATGAGAAGAATAGGTACTGTGGTTATCACTACGGCAGCCATTTTGAGGGAGTCGGAAGTAACTGTACTTGCCCCCTGTACCAGAGCCTGTGCCACACTTGTTATATCCTTTTGTGATGCTGACATAGCCCTTGCGAGCATCTGCTGAAGCACCGTCTGTACCGGCCATTTCTCGTTGCTTGTCATGTAAAATGCACCTGAAAACCAGTCATTCCAATGGTTTACTGCTGTATAGAGGCCTATAACTGCAATTACAGGCTTTGAGAGAGGAAGTATTATCCTTCCATAAATCCCAAAATATCCGCAGCCGTCAAGCTTTGCAGACTCTTCAAGACTGGCAGGAATTCCTTCAAAATAAGCTCTCATCATAAGCAGGTAGGTCACGCTGACAAGACTTGGTACTACATAAACCCAAAAATTGTTAATAAGATGAAGATTTTTGTACTGAACATAGGTAGGAATCATTCCTCCTCCAAAAAGCATGGTAAAGGTAATTAAGATGGTTATAACCTTTACTCCCGGAAGGTCTTTTTCCTTGAGTGCAAATGCCGCAAGTGAAGTAACTATGAGGGTTAGAAGTGTTCCTATAACCACTCTTAATATAGTGTATTTATAAGCCTTCATAATGCTTCCGTCACTGAATACCTGCTTAAAGTTCTCAAGTGTAAATGCTCTAGGGAAGAAATATACCCCTCCCTTTGCAGCATCAGCACCGTCATTTAATGAAAGAGCAAGTACATTTATGCAAGGCAAAATAATCACAAGGCAGAGTGCAAGTATTACAAGTATAATAAAGCCCTGTATTATTCTGTCTCCCAAGCTTTGTTTTATTTTATTCTTCTTTGGTGTAATTATTCTGTCTGTTGCTTCCATAACTATACCTGCTCCTTTTAACTATAATCTAATAGAACTGAATTGACTGTGGATCTTCTTTGTGAAGCTCTTCAAGTTTAGCCTTAAACTGGTCATTTCCAGCTGACTGAAGCTGATTTCTAAAAGCTTCGATTATGGACTTAACCTCAGCGTCATCCTTTGCAAAGAATGCTTGGATTAGAGTTTCCTGATAGTTAAGTAAATCCATCTGTGCCTTTACATCTTCAAGTCCTGTTGAAGTTAAGTAGGCTGTAGCCTTAAGTCCCGGTACAACCTTGTATTCACGTGGATACTCTTTTGCTATCTCCACACTTCTCTTAAATGCTGAACCGCTTCCTGAACCCGGTCTTGACTCACCAAAGTTATCAATTGGGTTTACATTGGTAAGCATGAACTCAAAGAAGTAGTTTGCGGTACCACCAAAAGCAGCACCAACATTGTTGATAAGCCAGTCTACATCACCCTCATTAAGCTTCTTTGATACTTCCTCAGTAATAACAGGCTTTCCATCCTTTAAGTTATATGATAAGCCTTCTACTCCATACTCTGCTAAAAGCTGTCCTTCATAGGTAGATAAGTAATCAAAGAACTTAAAGATTTCTTCAGGATTCTCTGCCTGTGAAGATATAGCCCAGCAGCCACGCTGTGTCTTGCCTGAAACAACTCCCTTATTATCTCCTGATACATTGTTAAGAGGCCCTAAAGGAACCCAGTCATTTGTCTGGAAAATAATGTTCTCATAGTTGTGTACATCTGCGATTATAGCAGAGTTGTGGCTCTTGCTTACTTCTTCCGCACGTGTCTGATCCATTGTAAAATACTCAGGATTCATAAGTCCTTCTTTGATAAGCTTTCTTACATAGTTAATCTTGTCATATACATAGTCTGTCTCCGCCTCATGCTTAATCTTGCCGTCTTTTTTATCTATGTTGTATCCACCAAGAGAACCCTTACCGCTTACTCCCCAGTTCAGCTCACCTATATTAAAGGCAAGTGAATCATAAGAGCCGCCCCAGTACTTAGGTCCTAAAGGCCATACATCATTTCCGTTGTCATCCTTAAATCCGCCCTTCTTAATCTTCACAAGAAGGTTGTAGAAATCTTCTGAAGTTCTGATTGAAGTAGGATCGATTCCTAACTTGTCTGCAATTGATTTCTGGATATAAGGACCTCCAAGGTAGGCATCCTCAGGGATGTACTGTGCAGAGCGGTCTACTTCTTCAATCTTCATTGGAAGAAGATAAACTGCATCGCCAAATTCCTCTCTGAATACAATGTTCTTGTAGCTGTCTCTTGGAAGATAGCCTTCTTCATAGTATTTTTTGTAAACCTGAGAATCCTTCATCATTGCGGAAACATCAGCAAACATTCCCTCTTTCGCTGCCTTTAAGAGGAGTGGGAACTCCGGTCTTGTGGAGTCATCCAGATAGGAAATGATTACGTCAGGAATGGTTCCTGCCGCAAGCTGTGACGCAAGTACCTTAGCATCACTGTCTCCAGGTGTATACTGGATGTTTAACTTGATTCCTGTGCGCTTTGTGAGTTCCTGCATCACAGGTGTGTTGTTAAAGTCCTTTGGAAGACTGTAGCCGATGTCATCTACATATGCCTGGATGTTGATTGTTCTGTCTGCTATCCAGGTAGATGGCTTGCCATCTGCTGTTTGCCCGCTGGCTGTAGATGACTTTCCTGTTGATGCAGTACTTGCCTTTCCTGCACTGCTTCCACTCTTTTCAGAGGAATTACCACAGGCACCGAGCATACTCACCATCATGCTGCCAAGCAGTGCAAGTGAAAGCACCTTTTTGAGATTTTTTGTTTTCATAAACTACTACCCCTTTCTTTTTATGTATGTTTTTATTCCCTGTCATTCCCATTGTTATATAGCAATAATCAGGGAGAATACATTACCAAAGACTGACCTCTGTTAGCTTCTTACATATCTTGTTGGTTCCTATCACAAGGACAAGACCTACAAGACCTTGAATAAGTCCTATAGCAGTTGCATATCCAAACTGACCTCCCTGCAAACCTACTCTAACCACGTAGGTATCGAGTGTGTCCGCAAGCTGCATATTTCCGGGTGTTCTAAGCAGATATATCTGTTCAAAGCCTGATGAGAGAAGACCTCCCACTCCCATAATGAAAAGGAGACCTATGGTTCCTCTGATTCCCGGAAGCGTTATATGCCACATCCTCTTTAGTTTGCCACAGCCATCCATCTGAGCCGCCTCATAAAGTGAGGTGTCCACACTGCTTATCGCAGCCAGATAGATAATGGAATCCCAGCCTATGTTCCTCCAAAGGTCCATCGAGAAGAGAATTCCAAGGAAATACTTTGCATCCATAAGGAAGAAGGTACTTCCGTCTCCTCCAAGTCCTGCTATAATCTGATTGATTACACCGTTGTTAGGTGCGAGCAATCGCTGAATCATCGTTACTATGATTACGCTTGAGAGGAAGTGAGGCAAATAAGTAATGGTCTGACTTGCCTTCTTAAACTTCATGTTCTTAAGCTCATTTAAGAGAAGGGCAAGGATGATGGCAAAAGGAAACTCAAGTATACACTTTATAAAGCCTACAGTCAGAGTATTTTTAATCAGCCTTAAGGCATCATAGCTCTTAAAAAATGATTCAAAATACCTAAGCCCTACAAAATCGCTTCCCCAGATTCCCTTCTTAAAGGAATATTCCTTAAATGCCAGTACATTGCCTGCCATTGGCACATAACAGATTAAAATATAATATATTATTGCAGGAAGGAGCATCACATAAAGTGGCCAATAATGAAGGAGCTTGCTTTTCAGGCTCTTTTTGTTTAGCTTTACTGCCTTATTATCCATGGTTACCTCCTTCACTTAGATATATTACAGCCTCTGTAGGATAATGGTCGGATAGAAAAACTCCGTCCCTTTCCTCAGCCCATTTTGCAGTGCTCTTGCAAAATACATCCTTAGTTGCAAATATATAGTCTATCTTTTCTTTTTCTTTACCGTAATCGTGAAATGTAAAGTCAATATCCTTCGTTAAGTCCTGGTACTTTCCGGATGTGATTATAGACTTCATTTCCTCAGAGTCAGGCTCTGCGTTAAAGTCTCCTGTAATAATCACAGGTATATCAGAGAAGGCTTTTTCTGCCTCAAGCTTTCTTAGCAGCTGATTAAGTCCCAAGAGTCTTGCTTCGCTTCCTTCGTGGTCAAGGTGAGTGTTAAGAAGCCTGAACATCTTCTTTTCAGCCATGTCATATAAGACTACTTCTGTAGTAACCCTAGGACAGGTGCTCTGTTTTTTATACCTGCTTGCAGGCACATAAGGGGTTTCCGACATCCAGTAGGTCTCCATACTAACAAGGTTGAACCTATCCTTCTTAAAGGCTATGCTCTCCTGTTCATCCGTAAAGTCCTCACTTCGTCCACAACCTACTACATAGTAGTCTGACAAGGTTTCCTTAATCCAGACCGCAACATGTGGAAGAACTTCCTGAAAGCAGATTATATCAGGCTTTTCAGAGCTTATCTTTTCTACTATCATAGGCTTTCTGAAAGCGAAATTATTGATTCCATCCTGCTCATAATCACAGCGGATATTAAATGTAACAAGTTTGATACCTTCCATATTAAGCCTCATCTCTTCTGCAAAGCGGTTCATAACACCAAGGTTCTTTAATCACTGTGCCATTTTCAAGGTAGACATAGGTTTCAAAGCTCTCTGTATTATTTTCATTTAGTACAAAAAGCCTTGCTCCCTTCATGTGGTCAGGTGCGCCGTAGGTGCCATAGCCTCCTGCTCTTCCATAACCCAGGGTAATACCGTAGAGATTGCCGTAGTAATCATTAGCATGGTCATGTCCTACGAAGAGCCCCTTTGTATGTCCTGCCTCAACTAAGGCGTAGAAGAAGCCTGAATTTAATCTCGGTGCCCCACTTCCTTCTCTCTTTACTCCGTAGCATTTCTCATATTTGAATACTTCCTGATGCTCAGGCACAGCTATATGTTGAAAGGCAAGGGCTGAGAAGTCCTTATGGCTACTTTCAAGCTCACGAATCTTTGCCTGATACCAGTCAATTTGATTTCTTGTGATGCAGGCATAGCCACCTATCTTTTCACAAGGGAAATAATCACCTGAATCAATGGCAAATATAGCCCACTTTGTTTCATTGTTTTTATTCTTGATTTCTATTACGTGATTGCCTACTCCATCAATAGATGCTGCATCATGGCAGGCTACACAGCCTTTAAGCTTCATGCCGGCTTCTAGGAGTTCCTTCCTGCTATGTCCCCATTCAGAGTCATGGTTACCAAATACAAAGGTCCAAGGACAGTCTCCCTCTGTAAGAGGAGCAAAGACCTTAGGCAGGAATTCTAGATTATGCTCACCGTATACCATATCTCCAGTAACTATAACAAAGTCAGGCTTTTCATCTCTAAGTGCCTGCCTTACGAGCTCTACCGTCTTATGGTCTGCCTCATCATCATTGGTAAAATGCAGGTCAGTTAGCTGCATTATCTTTATATTGCCATCTTCATTAAATCTAAGTTCATGGGCCATCTGCATACCTCTCTCTTATATTCCTTCTTACCACACACTTTGAGATGTGTGGTACCCTAAGACAGGCTGCCCTGCCTTATATGTATATCACATAAAAAATCCACTCAAACTGTATCAGTAACAGTTTAAATGGATTTTTATTTATACACAATGGACTTTTTTAGTATTTAAAGTGGAAAATTTTGATTTATTGTATCTCTTAAATCTTCTATGTATTTATAGCTTGCAGGATAGTTTTCCATAGACAGCTTCCCACCATAAAGCCTCTCAATCAGGGCTATCACCTCTGCTCTACCAACCTTTTCTTCATATTTTACAAGAGCTCTATAGTCCTGAAAGCCCTCATTTAGAGCCATCATTCTAAGAGAATCCTCCGGCTTTCCGTCAACACCCGGATATACCAGGAAGGCATCTCCTGCCTGAAAGGCACCTCCTGCGTCAGTAACTGCATAAGGGTTGATATGCTCTATGGAATACTGAGAGTTATAGAAATTATACCCCCAGTGCAGGAAGCCCTTTATATCAAAATAGTAGATAAGGACTCCCATTATCCTGTTTCTGGCTGATGGCATGGACATAAACCTGTTCGGAACCTTATCACCCTGAGCACAGCAATAGTAAGTCCAAAGCCCCTTGACATTATTCTCTAAGAATGGTTCCAGATGATTATTGCCAGGCACTGGTCTGTCAACTATTCCTCTTTCCACGAAGCTATACCTTGACACCGCATCAAGGATAGGATAGTCACCTAAAAACGGAGCTATTCTTTTTCTAAGTCTACTGTATTTTTCTATGCAGTTTTCATCAGGCTCGTCTGAGAGATGAAAGAACACCTTGCCGTTAAGTCCCCATTCATCAAGCTTTTTAGTGAGAGAAGGAAGGTAGGCAGAAAGGAAGTCCATATACTCTTCACCCTCAGAATCAGTCTCCCAGCCGAATATTTTCTTTAATTCTCCTTCAGTATACGCCATTACCTTAGGTGCGGCATTTGCGCCCCACTGGGTAAAAAGGTGGGCCATCTCAAAGTATTCTATGCCACTTTCAAGGCAGATATCAATAAATCTCTTTACCTTATCAAAGATAAAGCTATAGGATGAGCCGTTTTTATGAACCTCAACCAACTGCACCGTAGTCCTCTCTCCACCTACCTCGGTATCAAGTGGCGGTGTAAAAGTCGGTACAAGTATGGTATTCATTCCTGACTTTCCGTAATGTCTTATAAAATTAGCCATTATCTCCCAGTGTCTTTCTGAAAGACTCTCTACCCCGTAGTAATCTGCAAGACAGTCGCCGTGAAACCACTCAGTATGATAAATGCTAAGCCTTGGAAGCTCCCCTCTTAAAACCTCAAGCTCTATTTCTTTTTTATATTCATTTCCCTCAGTTTTAATAGTAACGATGAGATTGTTTTTACCGAAGTTAAGCTTGGTTTTATCAGCATTTCTTAGGTCAATGGTAAAATGAAGTGCCTGCCAGTAGCCGCTTGCAAGCCTTAGCTTCCCTCCTTTAATATCTTTTAGTAAATCAGGGAAAAGCCCTGGAGACTTCCTTAGATATTCTCCCCCATGCCTCTCCTTTCCTGCGTACCTTACAGGCACAGCCACTACCTCTCTAAGTCTTGTAAATGGTGCAAGTAAGCCGCCTATCTCGATTTCAGCCAGGTCATTGTCGCTCTCATCTGTCGATTTTATGCCCAGTTGAACACTAAAGACCTCATTTACAAAAAAAGAGGGACATTCGCCCTCTATGCTTTCCACAGGTTCTTCATCGTGAAACACCTTAGCCATAGAATCCAGCCAGATTAACTTTGTAATTGCTTCCATCCCCACAATATCTCCTCTACTTGTTCTTAACTTTCAGACTTCTCAAATAAGTCTGCTTATATGATATGATGTGGGTGTCAAAAGTATTTGACACCAATTGATACAGGATTGCTACAGCTGTACTTTGGGCGGTAGAGTTCAAGCAGTTCTATTCATAAGACACAAATATAGCCTTGCAGTCCACATATTCTCCAAGGAAAATCTGACTGTATTCTTCAAAGCCCTTCTCTCTCATTTTTTCTTTGATCCAGTCTTCGTCTTTTCCGATTACTTCAAGGATATCTGTCTGAAGATGTCCATCAGTGATTATAGGGAACTTAGGATTTTCTTCTCCATCAAGCACTATAATAATCTTACCGTCTTGCTCGACTACAGCTCTTTTAACCTTTTTAACTGAATATACATTCTGCGCTCTTAGCTTAAATGCCACATCATGTGCTGATAGTCCTGCTTTCTTGCAATTCTCAATATCTACCTTACCATTATTTATAATAATAAGTGCTTTCCCGTCTATAATCTGTTTAACTCTAACATTATGCTTTTTTAATAGCCTAAATCCTGTCACAAGCAGGAACCAGGCAAGCATAACAAGGAGACACTCAAATATACCTATATTCTTGTTATATATCACACCACCGACAATTCCACCAAGGACATAGTTCTGTATCTGGTCACTGGCAGAATTTGGTGCAAGGTTACCCTTACCTGTAAAATTGATAACGGCTATTGCAGATAGAAATCCTATCATAAGCTTAATAAAAACCAGAACAAAATCATTCATTTTCTCATTCTCCTTTTGGGTTAATTTTTACTTCTACATCTTATCACAAAAAATCAATTAATCAAATGGAAATTAAATGTAATGTTTAATTATTTCAGGATCTTCTAATGCTCCCTCAATAATTCTGCTAAGAATTGATGTGTATCCCTTCCCTAAAGATTTAGCCTTTTTCAAAGCCTTACCTGACAGTCGTAAGGTCACTATCTGTTTTTGCCTGTCAATTTTCTTTTCCTCAGAAATCTTCTTAAATTTTGACAATTCTTCCTTGGTAAATTCCGGATACTCATCATCTTTTGAGATTGCAATTTTTTTTGCATTTTCAAGCATCTGTATCTGCTCTGGAGTCGGCTTACTTTTAACATCAATATTTTTAACCATTATAATATGCCTCCTTTTCAATCTTTGTAGCTAATCTTGCCGATATAATTCTAATAGAATCTTCTCTCTCTGTATAAACTACAACAACTATGACAGCTATTCCGTTTATTTCTCCAATAGTAACATATCTATCTTCAGTCATGGAATGCGACTCATCATATTTTTCAATACGATTATCATCACCAAAAACAAGAGTGGCTGTACTAAAGTCAATTCCATGCTTAGATATATTTATCTGTTTCAAATATACTCGATAAAGATGGCAAAATCAACAATCGTTTCGACTATAGTCGATAAAAATTAAAATCCAAGCAGCATTTCGACTATAGTCGATAAAAAAAGAGATACCCCTAGAGGTATCTCACATCACATTCTTAGTTTCCATCATCTTTTAATATTGTCATTTTAGAGTCCTTTAGATGGCAGTACATCTTGCCATCTTCCATGTAAGTCTCAAACTTGCCTACGACTTCTATATCTGTATTATCCTCGGGACGAAGGTTCCTCTGCTTTAGCTTGTCCTTTGTAGCAAACTCTATACCTTGACTGCAGCATCCCGCCGCATCTGAGATAAAACAATAGTTGTAATACTCTTTTCTAGGCTCATAGTAAGCAGACAGGTACTGCCCTTTCATCTTAATCATCTTTCCTTCAAACTGGTCAGGGTCAGTCATCATAAGATAAACCGTAGCATATATCATATCACTTCCCATTGTAGTAAGGTCATAGTCTATGCCGTCAACAGGCTTCTGCTCTCTGGCTTCTTTTAGTTTTGCCTCGAAGTCAGAGGTTGCCCCTAAGATTTGACCATTTTGGGTTACTATCTGACTTCCCGTACTCGAACCTGAAGAACTAGGGCCGCCTGTTCCAGACTTTTCTTCATCCTCAAGCTTCTTAACCTGGTCATCTATTTCCTTATTTATCTGATTGCTTATTGCCTTCTCCACAGTATTTTGCTGCTGCATCTTGGTAGAGGCCTGATTGCTGCCACAGGCTGTCACCGTAATAACTGTGCTAAGGGCAAGCAGTGTTAATATTCTCTTTCTCATAAATAAAAACCTCCTCAGCTAATTAAAGCATAACTTTGTGTTTAAAAAGTGTGCAAATCAACCTTTTATCTTCCCTATTATAACACAGATAAAAAACGCCACCATATCAGCCGCCACTATGGTTGAGCCTACGGGTGTGGATGCCAATATCGAAATAAGCATTCCTATAACCGCACAAACCACAGATAAGGATGCTGAAAAAATAACTACTCCCTTGAAGTTTTTTATAAGTCTCATCGCAGAAAGTGCAGGGAAGATAATAAGTGCGGATATAAGAAGTGAGCCTACAAGATTCATCCCAAGCACTATAATCACAGCTATGATTATCGCTATAAGGAGATTATACCTGTCTGTCTTCACTCCTGTTGCCTTTGAGAAATTCTCATCAAAGGTCACAGCAAAGAGCCTGTTGTAAAGTAACACAAAGAAGACCATTACAAGTATGGAAAATACTATACAGATAAGAACTTCTTCCTTACTTAGTGTGAGTATAGAGGTTGAGCCAAACAGGGTAGTACAGACATCTCCTGACACATTACCTTTAGTGTTAAATATGTTCATAAGCATGTATCCTATCGCAAGGGCTCCTACACTAAGCATAGCTATAACAGCATCCCCCTTTATGGAGCTGTTCTGCCCTGTCTTTAGGAGGAAGATAGCTGTAATTACTGTGACAGGAAGGATGATAATCATTTTATCCGTAAGCCCTATAACACTTGCTACAGCCATAGCACCAAAGGCTACGTGTGAAAGTCCATCCCCTATGTATGAAAACCTTTTAAGAACCAAGGTTACGCCTAGCAGCGAGGAACACAGTGCTATAAGCACTCCTACTATAAATGCATAGATTACAAATGGAAATTGAAGATAATACTGCAATTTTTCTAAAATTTCTGCCATAATTTCTCCCTTCTATACTCCGAGACTTTCTCTGGCATCGCTTTTTAGATAATCCTTCTTACTTCCAAAGAAAAGCTGTCCACGGCTTCCTATGTGAAGAACATTTCCTGCCTCATTCTCTATTGCTGCCAAGTCGTGTGAAACCATAATTATGGTCACTCCTGATTTATTTAAATCACTTATAAGTCCGTAAAACTCCGCTGTCACCTTTGGATCAAGACCACTCACAGGCTCATCAAGGAGGAGGAGCTTATCTGTAGCACACAGTGCCCTCGCAAGCAGCACTCTCTGCTGCTGTCCACCCGAAAGATTGCGATAACATTTCTTCTTAAGATTCATAATATGAAGCCTGTCAAGATTTTCCTCAGCCCTTAGCTTGTCTTCTTTTCTGTAAAATACTCTGCTGCCTATCCTTGAAAGATTGCCTGACAATACAATTTCCCAGACAGATGCAGGGAAGTCCTTTTGTGCAAGACTTTGCTGCGGAAGATAGCCTATTTCATAGGGAAGAAGACCATCACCGTAGGTAATTTCTCCCGATACCGGCTTCATCAGCCTCAAAAGAGTCTTCATTAGGGTGGATTTGCCTGCTCCGTTTTCCCCTATTACATATAAATAATCACCCTTCTCAACCGTAAAATTGATGCCTGTGGCTACAAGCTGATCCTTATAGCCCAGTTCAAGATTTTTACAAGTGATAAATGCCATTTTATTTCTCCAAATCTATAATATGATGTGGGTGTCAAACAATTTTGACACCCACCTGAAAACTATACACTATACTTTGTAATAACCGCAAGCCTAAGCAGCGTCTTCTTACTACTTAAGCGCTGACGCAAGAGCCTTTAAGTTACTCTCCATAATGGAAAGATAGGTCGCACCATTTGCTATATCTTCATTGGTAATAGACTGCATTGAGTTAAGTACAACTATATTCTGGTTTTTATCCTTAGTAGTCTCAACTATCTTCTTTGCTATCTTCTGGTCAGAATTCTCTATAACAAGAACATTTTTTAGCTTAAGATCGTCTGTCTTTTTTGCAAGGAAGGCTACTGTCTCAAAGCTTGCCTCAGTCTCTGCACTACAGCCTACAAAGGCTGCGTAGTACTTGAGTCCATAATCATCCACAAGATAACGGAATGGGAATCTGTCACCAAAAAGCACTGTCTTTACCTTAGCCTTTTTAATGGTTGCAAGATATCTTGAATCAAGATCTCCAAGCTTGGCTGTATAATCAGCAGCCGTTGTTGCATAATAATCCTTGTTCTCAGGATCTATAGTCTGAAGCTTCTCAGCAAGAGTATTTACAAGAGCTGTAGCGTTTCTCAGTGAAAGCCATACATGCTCGTCATACTCTGTCTCTTCTTCGTGGTCATGATCGTGGTCTTTATCATCATGGTCGTGGTCTTTATCATCATGGTCTTTATCATCATGATCGTGGTCATGGTCGTGCTCATCCTCTTCCTGCATACCTTCCACTACTTCTTCAGGCTTTACATTTTTACCCAAGGTTTCAAGAAGATTTACCACCTGCATCTTATCATTTTTGCTCTCTTTAAGCGCATCATTAACCCAGCCGTCAGACTCACCGCCTACATATACAAAGAGGTCACAGTTTGCAATCTTTGCAATGTCCTCAGCAGTAGGCTGGTAGCTATGAAGGTCAACACCCTTATCTAAGAGGTAGGTAATCTCGTAATTGTCCTTCTTATCTCCAACCAGCTGTCTAATCCAGTCATACTCCGGGAAAATGGTACACACTACACTGAACTTCTTATTGGCATCATCAGTCTTGGCCTCACTTTTGGTACTTGCTGTACTTGAAGCAGCCGCACTGCTTGTAGCAGATGTTACTGACTTTGTACTTGATTTAGTCTCAGTTCCTGTCTTAGAGCAGCCTGCAAATATTCCGCATACTGCCACAGCCAAAGCTGTAAGCATAATAACTCTTTTCTTCATATCTTCTCCTTTATAACTTTACATAAAGATTTTGCAACTCAGTCGCAATATTACAAAGGATAAAATACTACTCTTTTGTATATTTGTCAAGAGAAATTTTGCAAATTGGTTGCAAAAATTTATTATCCCATCAGCCACTCAGCTATGGTATCAGTACACACCCCAGTTGCATACTTATCCTGATAAGCATAGTCAGGGGTGTCTACCCAGGCTGTACCGGCTATGTCTATATGAAGCCAAGGCTTTTTCTCGGCAAAACTTCTGATAAATAGCCCCGCAGTTATTGTTCCGCAGAATTTTCCACCAAGGTTCTTGATATCGGCTATGTCACTTTCAAGCATCTTCTCATGCTCTCTTCCAAAAGGGATGCGGGCATGCTTCTCTCCTGTTTTAAGAGAAGCCCTGTAAAACTCCTCCCACATCTCATCAGAGTCCGTTACCACTCCTCCTATGGTAAAGCCATACATTCCTACTACAGCACCTGTAAGGGTTGCAATATCAAGCACCCTTGTAGCCTTTTCATTTCTTACGGCATAGGTGACTGCATCTGCAAGGATGAGCCTGCCCTCGGCATCTGTATCGCAGACTTCTATCGTTCTACCGCTGTAGGATGTAAGCACATCTCCGTCCACATAGCTGTCAGGGGCAATCTTGTTCTCGGCTGTTGGCACAATGGCAGTTACATTCACCTTAGCCTTCAGCTTTGCAAGTATGGCTATCGCTCCCACAACTGCTGCCGCACCGCCGTTATCTCCCCTTATGCCTGCCATAAACTGCGAAGGTTTCAGGCAGTATCCACCTGTATCTACAGTTATTCCCTTGCCCACTATGGCAGTATTTTCCTTAGACTTAGGATTACCCCTGTATCTAAGCACTACAAGGTAAGGAGGGAAGGCACTGCTTCCCCCTACCCCAAGGATTCCACCCATTTTAAGCTTCCTAAGCTCTTCCTCATCCAATATCTCAGTTTCTATGGCTGTATCCTTTACAAACTCGGCTATTTCCTCTGTAAACTCCTTTGGGTGAAGGTAGTTTGACGGCGCATTTACCATGTCTCTTGCAAATATAATGCTGTCGCTTATTATCTCTGCCTTCTTTAGAAGAGGGCTTATGTCAAGGTTTGTGCCTACTATTCCTACCTTGGCCTCTTCTATCTTAGCATCGCTCTTGTAGCTTCTTTTTGCCTTTATAGAGAGATAAATCCCCTTTGCAAAGTTTACAAAGCTCTCCTTATTAAGCCTTAAGTTTTCTACATTGAAGCTGTATTCACTTATCTCATATTTTTTAAGTTCCTTACAGGCCTTTGCAGAGATTTCCATAGAGGTGGAAGGCTCTTTTACATTTTCCTTACCAAGACCTACAAACAAGACTTTCTTATCCTTTTCAAGCGGCAACAAGAGCACATCAAGATATTCTGCCTTAAAGACAGTGCCCACCCTCTCTTCATAAGGATATCCCTTCTCACCCCTTTTTACAAAAATAACCTCTGTATTTCCTACATTTCCTAAGACTACGCTCATCTATTCCTCCCTAAGAAATATCTCAACCACAGTATCTATCTCATCAGGGAGAGGATAGCAGTCCGCAGCAGTAGGTGAAAAGAAGAAGAATGAATGCTCTGAGAACTCCTTTAAGTTCCAGTAAAAGGTTTCATCTATAACGGAATTGTCCTTTACAAGGCGCATCTTCTCTATCTTTCCAGCCAAGTTAGGCAGGCAGATTGCTCCTGCCTGTTCTTCCATTACATGGGCATAAAGAACATTGCCCTTCCTTGTAAATCTTCCCCATTCAGGCTTTGGAAGCTCTGCATACCCACAGTCATAGATACTTCTTCCGTTTTGCTTCATCCACCTGCCTACTTCTTCAAGTATGACCACGGATTCTACCGGAATCTCACCCTTTGCATTAGGTCCCACATTTAAGAGGAGGTTTCCTCCCTTGCTCACACATTCTACAAGCATTCTTATAACCATCTTAGCTGATTTATAATGCTTATCATAGGAGCAGTACCCCCAGTGGTTGTTAAGGGTTATGCAGGCTTCCCAAGGAAGAGGGTTCCCTGCCACGTCTCTGATTCCTTCAGGTGGTATCATCTGCTCAGGGGAAGCAAAGTCGCCTGAGTATGTAGTAGGCTCAAGAGTTCTTATTGAGCCTGCATCCTCTGCACTGCCCTCAAGACGGTTGTCGATTATGATATGCGGCTGGATGGAGCGAACCATTTCCATAAGTTCCTTAGCTTTCCACTTGTCGCATTTCATATCTCCGTAAGAGAAGTCAAACCACATAAGGTCTAAGTGACCGTAGTTGGTAAGAAGCTCTTTTATCTGTCCAAACATATATTCAAGATAGCGGTCAAAGTTTCTGTTTTCATTACTGCATTTTTCATTATTCCTCATAGGGTGGTGCATATCTCCGTAATGAGGGAAGTCCTCGTGTCTCCAGTCAATTATTGAATAATAGAGTCCTACCTTTATTCCCTCTGCTCTAAAAGCCTCTAAAAACTCCCTAACAAGATCCCTTTTACAAGGCGCTTTCACAGAATTAAAATCTGTAAGCTTAGTATCATATAGACAGAATCCATCGTGATGCTTTGCAGTGAGGACTGCATATTTCATTCCGGCTTCTTTGGCAAGCCTTGCCCATTCTTTAGGGTTGTAGTTTTCAGCATAAAATTCATCAAAATAAGGCTCATACTCTTCTTTAGGTATTTCGTATACACTTCTTACCCACTCTCCTCTGGCAGGAATAGCATATAAGCCCCAGTGGATAAACATTCCAAATCTTGCACTGTTGTACCACTTTGTACGCTCTGTCCTATCTTTAATGACCTGATTCATGATTTTCCTCCTCTAAATATCCGCATATTTTAAGTAACATATCTGCTGTTCCCACATTGTAGCCTGCAGTTGCGTAAACTCCCCTTCCTTCCTTATCCACTACACAGATAAGAGGGTAGAGTCCCGGTTCAAGGTAGAGCTCTCTGGCAAGCTTTCCTGCCTCTGTATCAAAGCTTTCAAAAAGGATATCCCTGTTGCTAAGCTCTTCTGCAATCCTTTTTATATTGGCATCCTCAAGCTCATCTTCAGACTTAACCACGAGGTGTAGCTTAGTTTTAAGCTTATTAAACAACTCCTTCTTATCGTGAAGCTCATTTAAGATATGCTCTGTAGGCTCCGCCTTTGCAGAGAGCCAGATGAAGATACCGTTCTTATCTTTTGTGAGTTCACCAATCGAAGTCTTTTCTTTCTTTTCAGTTTCAAATTCTATGTTTCTAATAGGATAGTCAGAAAGCATATCGCTTATGCCTGCCTCGTAAAAGGCTACGGACAGCTTGGTACTCTCACCTTCTTTTACTTCTGCAAGCACTGATTTTGCAAATATATTGCCGTTTGGAAGCCTGTTGCTTGTTATAAGCCTATAGGTTCCCACATTCAACTTAAGTACACCTCCATCTTTCTTTATGTCTTCCATATCCAGATAAAGTGGCTTAAACTCTCCTTCAGAGTAGGCTAAGATACTGAAATTATCATAATAACTCCAGTTGACACCTGCCTCAAATTCAAGCTCGAGGCTCCCCTTAGGGCTTTCCTTTTTCTCTTCAATGGCAGCGAAGCCACCATTTATATATACTTCCATGGTCCTGTCATTAGGGTTTAACCTTGAAGGAAGACCAAGACTTCTAAGGAGCTGAATAAAAATTATTCTTTTTGATTTTTTGCTTGCATAGCCCAGTGTAAATGCTCCAACTGCTGAGCTTACTAAACTTCCATACTCATACTCAGGCTTTTCTTTAAGAAGAGCATCCACCTTAGTAAACAATGCCCTAATCTCATCTAAGTTTGATACCTTCTCATCCTTAAACTTCTCAGACAAGAACTTCCTGTAAGGAACTATCTTTTCTAAATCCACTCTTGGAGAAAGTATGTATTGGTAAAAAATCTCTTCAGGATATTTTTCATATAGCTTTTCATCAGTATAGAGGCAGTGTTCAAACAGGGTATCAGCATCAGTGTCCTGATAGTACTTTTGAGGAAGGCTGTCAATCAGCCCCACCTTCCACTTGTCAGGGATTTCTCTCTTTTCTGATATGAACTTCTGCAATTCTCTCTGGTTTTCACAGGATTTAAGAAGGACAAAGCTAAGAATCTCCCCGTCCTTTCCCTTAAATCTCTTGATGGTCCTTTCAGCCGCTTCCCTGTCAAACAAGCTTGCTTCCTTATAAGCTCTTTTCTCAGCCTCTTCCTTTTTCCTTGCATCACTTGCTTCAGACTTTGCCTTATTTTCAGCCTTTCCACTGTTTACAAGGCTTGGTGCCCTCATAATAAATGAACCTTCCGTCTTCTTATAGCCATCAGGGCTTAGCACCAATGTTATCTGTATATCCTCTGCAGTATCCACTAAGACTTCACCGTAGTTTCCATCTTCATAGGCTGATATTATAAGGCTGCCTCTGCCTGTCTTAAGTCTTGTTACACCTTCTTCATCGGTACAGGTAACAGCTATCTCCCCCGGCATACTGTAGTTAATTACCTTAAAATACACCTTGATGCCAGAAAATGGCTCTCCCGCCTCATTCATAACCTTTACAAAGATTTCTCTGGTTGGAGCATAGGTGCTAAGGGCATTTACAGCTACAGGTATACCTACAGCCTCATTCACATCCTTTTCAAGCTCAGGATTGTAGCATCTTGCATGAACCATCATGGCTCTTTTAGAAGCATTTAAGAACCAGCCCTGATTTAACTCATCCTCAGGCTCACAGGCTCCGAGAAAGTACCATTTCCCGTCACACCATACCTCTACCCAGGCGTGGTTGTCGTCACAATGTGACCAAAGAGGCACATATACCTGTCTTGCAGGTATGCCCACGCTTCTAAATACTGAAACTCCAAAGGTGGACTCCTCACCACATCTTCCGTAAGTATTGTTGTAGACTGTCAATGGATTGGCTGTTCTTCCGTCTGTGGACCTGTAGGTTACCTTTGATGAGCACCAGTAATTTATGTCGATTACAGCCTCCTTCATAGTCTTGCCTTTGATAAGAGACTTCACCCTGTCATAGAAGATTTTTCTGTTCTCAACTATATCCTCATTATTTATCCTTGCGCCAAGTACATATTCTGCAAACATTTCTTCATTTGCCGCTCCCTTAAACTCTCCCTCATTAAAGAGAAAGGCTCCATGTCTTGCAAAATCAAGGAAGGTCTCTATCTTGTAGTCACCTATATCACTTAGAGGCATAAATGCATACAGATAATATAAGGCTTCCATTACATCAGTATCTTCGGTTTCTTTTAAGCTATAAAGCTCGGATTTTAACACATTAAGACCTAATTCATTTATTCTTTGATTAAGCCTTTCTTCTATTCTCTTGTTAAACTCTTTTGAAAACATACTTCCTCCTGTTTCAAAATTCCTATAATTCCTTTAACACCTTTACAGCCTTTGCTATCTCGTCAGCTGAAGTCTCCCATATATCATATTCACTAAGAGAGGGAAGTCCCATACTTACCTCTTCTCTTCTGTAAGTCATCCTGCTATCTATTACCCTCTTTCCTGACATATGATAATTGGTTCCTCTCGTCATCTCATATACCTTTTTAATAACATCAGCACTGACGCCTGCTCCTATAAGTATGTTGATTTCTTTACCCGCCCTCTCTATCAGCTCCTTTATGAGCGGGCTTCCATCTACGCAGTTTCCTTTCTGTCCTGAAGTAAGGATGGTGTCAATCCCAAGCTCTTTAGCTTTACTTAGTGCCGCAAATGGCTCCTTACACATGTCAAAGGCTCTATGAAGCACGACCTTAGCCTTCTCTGCTGCCTCTATGAACTTCTTAAGAGCTCTTTCGTCCAAGTCTCCCTCAGGTGTCAAAGCTCCAACCACAACCCCATCAGCTCCTTCATCCGCAAAGGCTTTTATGGAATCGCACATTTCTTCTATCTCGTCATCATTATAACAGAAATCTCCGAATCTGTTTCTTATAAGTACATGAATTGGCAGGTTAGTATGCTTCCTAACCTGCCTGAATAATGTTAAGCTTGGAGTAGTTCCGCCTATTACAAGATTGGCACAAAGCTCGAACCTGTTTGCACCGCCCTTTTCACCGTTTATTGCTGATGCGAGCCTGTCTACGCAACATTCCAATATATAATTTTCCATACTTATCCTTTCACTGCTCCAACCATTACACCCTTAACAAGATGCTTCTGAATCAAAGGGTAAAGAAGCATAACAGGGA
Source organism: Catonella massiliensis (assembly GCF_016651435.1). Classification (NCBI taxonomy): domain Bacteria; kingdom Bacillati; phylum Bacillota; class Clostridia; order Lachnospirales; family Lachnospiraceae; genus Catonella; species Catonella massiliensis. The sequence goes on from NZ_JAEPRJ010000001.1 coordinate 1,809,545, forward strand.
GAGATGCTACTACTATTGTAGAATACTTAAGAAGCTCTGACATTCCCTGAAGCTTTGCTACAGCCGAAGCATTACCCACCTTAGTCAAATCCACCTTGTTCTGAATGAGGATTTCCTTCATAACTATGGTTAGAGGCTGAAGACCTTCTTTGTAGAGATAAAGCATTGCGTTAAAATAATCATTCCATTTTGCAACTCCGTAGTAGAGTACAAGAACTGCAATTATAGGCTTGCTAAGAGGTACGATTACCTTCATCATATACTTAAAAGGTGTACATCCATCCATCTGAGATGCCTCGTACAGCTCGTCAGGAATGGAATTTACTATGTAGGTCCTGCAGATTATCATATTGTAGGTAGACATAGCTGTAGGTATTATCATAGCCCACCTTGTATCCATAATGTGGAGGCTCTTTACAAGGATGTAAGATGGCACTATACCACCGCTAAAGTACATTGTAAAGATGAAGAACATAGCCACCGCTCCTCTTGCCCTAAACTCCTTTCTGGAGAGTGGGTAGGCACAGAGTATTGTCATTATTATATTAATAGCAGTTCCCGCAACCAGATAAAATATAGAGTTGGCAAAACCCGAAAGTATCTTTGCATTCTGAAATACCGCCTCATATCCTCTTAAGGTAGGCTCTACAGGAAGCAAGAGAACTCTTCCGCTAATAACTGCCTGAGGGCTGGAAAATGAGGCTGAAATCACATAGATAATCGGATAAAGCACTATCAAAAATATCGCTGTAAGCACTACATAGTTGGCAACTGTAAATGTCTTGTCACCTATGCTCATGTATCTGAATTTTGTATTTTCCATTATATCACCTCTTTACCATAAACTATTCTCTGTAATCTTCTTGCATACCCTATTGACTATTACAAGAAGTACAAATGACACAACTGACTGGAAGAGTCCGGCAGCTGTAGAAAATCCGATATTGGAGTTAACTACACCCACCTTGTACACAAAGGTTGATATAACCTCAGATACTGAAGCATTTAGAGAGTTTTGCATAAGGAAGACCTTGTCAAGACCTATACTCACTATGCTTGCACAGTTAAATATCAGCATGATTATAATAGTTGGCAGGATTGCAGGAATATCTACGTGCAGTATTCTCTTAACTCTGTTCGCCCCGTCAACTATAGCCGCTTCCTGTAGTTCTTTACTTACTCCCGAAAGTGCTGCAAGGTAAATGATAGAAGCATAGCCCGCAGACTGCCATACACCACTCCATACATAGAGATGCCTAAATATCTTAGGGTCGCCGAAGAAATTAATCGGAGAAAAACCTAACTTCTGTATGAAGACATTGATAATACCGCTTCTAAGGTCCATCATCTGCATCATCATACCTACAAGTACAACTATGGATATGAAGTATGGTGCATAAGTAACCATCTGCACAGCCTTCTTATATCTCTTAGCTCTCATTTCATTGATTCCTATCGCAAGCAGGATAGGTACAGGGAATGAAGCTAAAAATGAATATATACCGAGAATCAAGGTGTTCTTGATAACCAAAACACTACTTGTTGAAGTCAGGAATTGTTTAAAATATCTGAGTCCCACCCATTCGCTTCCAAATATACCCTTCCTGATAGAAAAGTCCTGAAAGGCAAGGACTATACCCGCCATAGGGATATAGGCAAATATTATCGCGTAAATGATTGGAACGGCTATAATAACCCAAAACTGCCAGTTTGCAGACTTAATCTTGTTACTTTTACTAATCGTAGCACTGTTTTTTGCCATAGCTGCATAATTCCTTTCTTACCTCTTAATCACTTCCTGTCCTCACATAAGTCACTTAAATGTCTGGAAGCTGTCCAAAGTGTGGACAGCTTCCTTAACTTTATCTGCCTAATTTCAGGCAAAAACACTATTTAGTCTGTCTGTCATACGCTGTCTGATATGTCTTTAGGATTTCTTCAATTCCTGCCTTATTAACAGCGTCCTTGTAGCTATCCCACTCAGCGTCTATATCCTTGGTTCCTGTTATAAATGCAACAGAGTTTTCTTCAATAATCTTCTCAAGCTCAACTGCCATTGTAGATACCGCTGTACTCTCCTCATCTGTGAGCTTAAGCTCTGAGAGGTTAAGGAGCTTTGTATTGTTGGCGTATGGCTCGTAAAGGTTCTTTGATGTATCAAACAAGAGCTTCTCAAGTCCAGCAGGTGAATAAGGGTCTACATTTGGATCAACTGCCTGTCCAAGACGGTATGAAGCAGGAGCAACTCTAAGTCCTACATCCTGCCAGTCGTGGTTCTGAGGGTCTGAGGAGTAGAGGTTAAGTACTTCATAAAGCGCTGGCTCGCCATTTAAGCCAACCTTTCCCTTAGGGTTAAGCACCCAGTCTTTTCCTTCTTCAGCTCCATACTGAGAACAAAGGTCACCTGTCGGACTATTATAGAAGAAGTCTACCCAGCGCAGAGCTGCTTCTACATTCTTACACTTATCTGTTATACAGAAACCACCTGAGCCAAAGCCTGAGTTACGGATGGTCCAAGCTATCTGGGTTCCATCAGGTCCTTTTAGAGGTGCTACAGGTACGTAGTTTCTATAAAGCTCGTTGTTGCTTTCAGGGTCTATAACGTCTGAGTTAACACCTGCTGTAAAGAAAAGGATAGGTGCATCTGCCTGATTGGCAAGAGTTCTAAGCTGTTCACTTGTCTGAGTGAAGTTACCGTCATAGATAGCTCCCATCTTATACAGCTCGTTCATATACTTAAGACCTGCTTTATAAGCATCTGTAATAGCTACAGTTTCAACCTTTTTTGTTTCATCGTTAAGGACTACATAGTCTCTTGCACTAAGGGTTGCGGACTTACTTGGTACAAAGGTAAATGAACCCATAAGCCAGTCCTGCATACGGGTATGCCAGCCCTGAGCTGCACCTGCAACTGCAATTCCACCCTTCTTATACTCTAAGAACTTCTTACATACATTCTTAAACTCTTCTGTAGTAGTAGGTATCTCAACTCCCATTTCCTTAAGATATTTCTGATTTACCCACATTCTTCTTGCGTACTGGCAGTGGTAGCAGTCATTTACTCCACCTAAGGAATATATCTTGCCGTCTGCTTCCTTTGTCTTGTTTATATCATAGTTAGCAACTATCTTAAGGTAGTTAGGTACATTCTTTTCAGTAAGATAGTCATCAAGAGGGATAATAACTCCTTCCTTAACGCCGTACTTAGCAAGGTTAGGTGCGCCTCCAAGTATTACGTCAGGATAGTCGCCTGACTGTAAGAGGAGATTAAGCTTTTCCTCATACTCATCTCTTCCTGCTGTCACAAAGTTAATATGGATGCCTGTCTTTTCCTCCAAGAACTTTGTAAAGTCATTGGTAGCAAAATCCTGTACATTAGGCATGCTCATTGTAAATACGGAGAGTTCAAGCTTACCCTCTTTCACTACAGGATAAGTGCCACCATCGTTAAGTACTACTCCTGATGCACTTCCGGCTGTGCTTCCCGAAGCCTTTCCTGCGCTTCCTGATTTGCCTGAGTCACCCTGTGTTCCGCAGCCTGCAAGCGCTCCTACCGCAAGCACTGTGGAAAGCCCCAGAGCCAAAAACTTCTTAAGCCCCTTTTTCATTCTTCTTCCTCCTTGAGTGTGTTTTATCATATTACCCTGCTATTTATCAGAGATGAATATGTTGTTACATTGATTATACTTATAATAATTTAAAAATCAACATCTTGACAAGGTGTTTTAGGGTATTTTTTAGTCATAAACACAAAATTGGCCATATGTTCAAATCTGTTTATTTGTGAAATTAGTAACGAATATATTTGTCCTCTATCCGACATTTGTCTAAGAGTGGTTCTAAACGACAAAAATCCTTCTGCAAGTTACCCTGCAAAAGGATTTGTCATCTGGTTTATTCTATTTTGCCATCTTCTCTCTGTATTTCTTTCTGTAGTCTATGTAGAAATCCTTATAAGCCTTGGTGATGAAGTTATACTCCCTCATCTGCTCGAGTATTCTGTTGAAGTCATCAAACCTTATATCGGCTCTCGCAAGGCTGCTTAAAAGCCCTGTGATGATATTCTTGTACTCATTGGAAGTAATGGCTCCGTCCCGCCAGAGAATATTTGCTTTGTATGCGTTCTTAAAGTCTTCTCCGTGGCGCATATCCTCAGTCACATCATCCTTTATCTCAAAGTCTGCTCCCGTGATGTCAAACACATTCTTAGCTGAGGTATTGGTAAAATACATGTCCTTCCCAAGCCTGTAGAGGTTCTTATAAAATGCAGTTCCTGTATCCGTTCTTTTCTGATAATAATCAGGTAAAAAAGGTGCAAAGGCAATGGCTACAACGCTCACTCCCTTAAACTTCTTGTATTCAGCATCAGGATTGGCCTTTACCCCGACTTCATAATGAAGCTTAAGGTTGTATTCAAGCGGGTAGTCAAGCTTAAGAGGCTCTCCGTCTCCAAGAATGAGGAAGTAATACTTCTTTTTGTCCGCCCAGATATAAGCAGGAGCTTCCTTAAGCCCCAAAGATTCACAGGAGTCAATGATTATCTCTCTGTGGTCTTTTTTTGCCTTATACTTTTTTAAGACATATTTTATCTCTTCGCTGCTTATCCTATACCCGACATTCTCACCGGCGCCCTCCTCTGCCTTACCAAGTGCCTTTTCTACCTCGCTCTGAGGCTCATTTTTAAGGCGTTTTTCTTCTTCCTTCCTTGCCTTTTCCTCAGCCTTTTCTTTTTCCTTTTCGAGCTTCTTTGTCTTTTTTTCCTGCAAATACCTTTCCTTACTGCCCTGTTCTTTCAGGTCATTTGCGGTAAGGGTCATTGACTGCCACCATATCAAATCCACCACTCCGACAAGCATCGCAGAAAGCCCAAACCATATCCCTGCACCAAAGACAGCCATTATTCCTGTTACAAGGGTAGCTATGGTAAATAATACTATTCCGTACAAATACTTCTTGGTAGTAAAATCGCCATAAAGCATGGCATCAATTATTCTTGAAAATTTTTCCTTAGCGCTTAGCTTCATTAAACATCTCCATTAAAAAGTTATTCCTTTTTTGTCCTTAAGAAGCTTTGCCCCTCCGGCTATGATAAAAGCTCCACATACGGCAGAAACCACAACCATAACTATACCAAGTGAAATATTCACTATTCCTATAAAATTCATGCTTCTATAAGCCTTCTCATCACTGTTTTCAAATTCTGACATTTTTCTTCTCCTTTTCAGTATTAGACTATGTTCTAATACTACCATATTTATCAGAAAAAATAAAGTCAGATATCAAACTTGAATTTTTATCTCATAATGGGTATAATTCTTGTAGTATGCACAAAACATCAAAATCAATGTGTTATCACATGGAAAAGAGGTTTTATGAAAGGATATGTAAATACAAATATTGGAGAGGTTTCGATAAACGAAGACGTTATCGCAAGCTATGCGGGTTCAGCTGCCATCGAGTGTTTCGGTATAGTTGGTATGGCCTCCCTCAGTATGATTAGCGGTCTTGCTACCCTGCTTAAGAAAGATAACCTTAGCAAGGGTGTTGAAATCACCATTGAAAATAACGAAATTACTGCTGAGCTTCATATAATTGTAGCCTACGGCGTAAGTATTTCTGCTGTTGCTGACAACCTTATTGAAAATGTTAAATACAAGGTTGAAGAATTTACCGGAATGAAAGTTAAGAACATCTTCGTATATGTTGAAGGTGTAAGAGTCGTAGACTAAGGAGGATGACAAGTGGCAATATCCAGATTAGATGCACAATTGTTAAAGAAGGCGTTCCTAGCAGGTGCTGCGAGACTTGAGTCTCAAAAAGAGAGAATTAATGAGCTAAATGTATTCCCTGTTCCTGACGGAGATACCGGTACCAACATGACCCTTACAGCTATGTCTGCTGTAAAGGCCGTAATTATGGTAGAGCATCCTACCATTGAAAGTATCGCAAAGGCTATGTCAAGCGGTTCCCTAAGAGGAGCAAGAGGTAACTCAGGTGTTATTCTTTCACAGCTTTTAAGAGGCTTTTGCAAGGAGATTACTGCACATGCTGACAATGTAAATGTATCAGTTCTTGCTTCTGCATTTGACAAAGCATCAGAAACAGCCTATAAAGCAGTAATGAAGCCAAAGGAAGGAACTATACTCACAGTTGCTAAGGGTGGCGCTGATAAGGCTCTTGAGCTTGAAGGCACAACAGACGATATAGCTAAATTCTTTGGTGAAGTCCTTTCACATATGGAAAAAGTTCTTGCTTCTACCCCTGAACTGCTTCCTGTCCTTAAAGAAGCGGGCGTTGTAGATTCAGGCGGTGCAGGCCTTATAGAAGTACTTAAGGGTGCTTATGATGTTATCCTTGGTAAAGTAGTTCCACTTGCAGACGGCAACATTACAACTGCACAAGTTTCATCAGGAAAGTCTGGAATCACTGATGATATCGAAACCGCCGACATTAAGTTTGGTTACTGTACAGAATTCATTATAATGTCGGAAAAAGAGTTTACTGCGAAGGATGAGGCTGATTTTAAGCACTATCTCGAGGGACTTGGAGACTGTATAGTAGTGGTTGCAGATGATGAGATAGTTAAGGTTCACGTTCATACTAACGACCCGGGACTTGCTATCCAGAAGGCTCTTACCTACGGACAGCTTACGAGTATGAAGATAGACAACATGCGAGAAGAGCACCATGAAAGAGTTATTGAGAATGCTACCCAGATAGCAAATAGAGAAAAAGAGGCTGAAAAAGAAGCAAAAAAGGCTGCAAATGAGCCTAAAAAGAAAGACGGCTTTATAGCTGTATCAGCTGGTTCAGGCCTTAGCGAAATATTTAAGGGGCTTGGAGTTGACTTTGTGCTTGAAGGCGGACAAACAATGAATCCAAGCACAGATGATATCTTAAATGCAATTGATAAGGTAAATGCTGAGAATATCTTCATCCTGCCTAATAACAAGAATATCATCCTGGCTGCAAATCAGGCTAAGGAGCTTACAGAGGATAAGAATATAATTGTTATCCCAAGTAAGACTGTACCTCAGGGTATATCAGCTGTTATAAATTATGTAAATGACGGTGATGTAGAGGAAAATACCGAAAAGATGACTGATGCCCTGCAGTACACTAAGTCAGGAGAGGTTACATACGCAGTCCGCGATACAGCAATTGACGGTAAATCCATCAGCCAGGGCAACATCATGGGTATAGGTGATGAAGGCATAATCTCCGTATGTGATTCAGTTGACAGGGCTGTACTTGAGATGCTTGACCACCTTGTAGACGGGGATTCCAGCATTATCAGCCTCTACTACGGAAATGATGTGAGTGAATCTGCTGCCAACGCACTCTCTGAAAAGGTTGCAGGCATTTACAAAGGACTTGACATTGAGGTACATTTTGGCGGGCAGCCTGTATACTACTATCTGCTTTCAGTAGAGTAATTTAGTAGTTTTACTTTGTATTACATGATGCGGGTGCCAAAAGATAATAGATTCTCTTGCAATCAAGCTTTCACCGTTTTTATACTTTTGACCTTGCATTATTACATTTTGAAATATTGTTTTATATTCTGTTTTAAGAATAAAAGAAAAGACTTCATATCTGCCATAGGCTTTTATGAAGTCTTTTTTGATATTAAGCAGCTTGGTACTGCAAAAGGCTTAGTTCCACAAACATGAGATTTTCAAAACTTTGCTTCCTCTTACCCTAATATTTTCTTAAGCTCATCTACCTTATCAGTCTTCTCCCAAGGAAGGTCTATATCAGTTCTTCCAAAGTGCCCATAAGCAGCTGTTCCTCTGTATATAGGTCTTCTAAGGTCAAGCATCTTGATTATTCCTGCCGGGCGAAGGTCAAATACCTCTCTTACAGCTGCCACAAGCTTCTCTTCACTTACTGTTCCTGTGCCGAAGGTATCCACAAGAACTGAAGTAGGCTCTGCTACGCCAATAGCGTATGAAAGCTGGATTTCTACCTTGTCTGCATATCCTGCTTCAACTATATTCTTAGCTACATATCTTGCCACGTAAGCACCACTTCTGTCTACCTTGGTAGCATCCTTCCCGGAGAATGCACCGCCGCCATGCCTTGCAGCACCGCCGTAGGTGTCTACTATTATCTTTCTTCCGGTAAGTCCTGCATCTCCGTGAGGTCCTCCTATTACGAAGCGCCCTGTAGGATTGATATATATCTTGGTGTGCTCGTCTACCATTGACTTATCTACAACCTTATCTATTACTTCTGCACGGATGTCTTTTCTGATTTTATCCTGGCTAACATCTTCGTCGTGCTGGCTGGATACGACAATTGCTTCAAGCCTTACAGGCCTGTCGTTCTCATCATATTCCACAGACACCTGGCTCTTACCGTCCGGTCTTAGATATGGAAGGGTACCATTCTTTCTTACTTCTGTGAGCCTTCTTGTGAGCTTATGCGCCAAAGAAAGTGCATAAGGCATATGCTCATCACCTTCATTTGAAGCATATCCAAACATCATTCCCTGGTCTCCTGCTCCTATAGCAGAAAGCTCAGACTCTGTCATATCCTGCTCACGTACCTCATACGCCTTATCAACACCCATAGCTATGTCAGGTGACTGACCGTCTATTGCCACAAGAACTGCGCAGGTCTCACCATCAAAGCCCTTTCTTGAATCATCATAGCCTATCTCTTTGATAGTATCTCTTGCAATCCTGGCATAGTCCACCTTAGCATTGGTGGTTATCTCTCCTGTTATGAGTACAAAGCCTGTACAGGTAGCTGTTTCGCAGGCAACGCGGCTCATTGGATCTTCTGCAAGGCAGGCATCAAGTATGGCATCTGATATTGCATCACAGATTTTATCAGGATGTCCTTCTGTTACTGATTCTGATGTAAAAATAAACTTATCCATTGTTTCTCCTTTTTCATAATACTGAGTTTTTCTGTAAAGATATTGTTTTTCATAAAGAAAAGAGGCTATCTTTCGATAACCTCTCTTATTCTAATTAACCTCATTGGACTTGACGAAATAATCAAATCCTCTTATTGCTCGAAGTATAACTTCGCTCAGGTTGGCACCTTCCATATCTCAGGGGTTGCCGTAGCTTCACAGAGCCTTCACTCTCCGCCACTCTGAATAAGAGAATATCTTTGACAGAAATCTTACTACATTAATCACATTCTGTCAAGCGGATAATTCTGCCATTTCCTCAAACTCAATATTCTCCTGTTTAAGAAGCTTCTCAATGTCGGCTCTAAGCTCTAAGTCACATTCCCAGGCCACTCCACAGCCTGCGGAAAGTTTTCTTGGTATGGATGCTAACTTTCCACCAATATTGGCCCTCTTGCAGGCAGCATCCATAGCCATAGCCTCTGCGTATGTATAAAAAGTCACATATAACTTAACCGGCTTTTCACGTCTCATTAGCTTACAGTTACCTCATATTCTGCCCCAAGCTCTTTGATGTCCGCCTTCTTGCCATGGGTTTCGGCAAAGTTCTTTAGATTTTTCACTGTATGAGCCTCATTGGCAAGAATCTTATATGTATCATTTTTATTTGCTTCAAGAGCCTCTTTGAGCATAAGGACCGGCTCCGGACAGGATAAGCCTCTTACATCTATCTCTTTCATTTTCCCTCCTATTTATCAGCCTTCTTTAGACCAACGGCTGCAATTACAAACAATACTATAATTGAAACAACTACAAATATCTGGCCATTTATTCCAGGACCGCCTGCTGATGCCTCTATTCCTTTGGCTGCATCTGCTACTGCGGCTGCACCTGCTGCGAGCTTAAAGTTGTGTGCAAGAGCAGCACCAACGAACATACCAAGAACAGTGATAGCAGCATCAGATGAACCTGTTCCTGCAAGTACAAGCTGTCTAAGAGGGCAGCCACCAAGAAGAACAGCTGCAAAGCCTACACCATACATTGAAAGAATGTTCCAAAGTGTCTGTGCGTGGGCGATTGGTCCATATGCTACAAAGGCAAAGTTACTTGTCGCAATGTTGTAGATAAGCATAACAAGGAAAATACCGCCGATTACTGAAATAAGTCTAAAATCCTTTAAGAGGATGATATCTCTAACTGAGCCAGCAAAGCACATTCTGCTCTTCTGAGCGATAAATCCGATAAGGATACCAACAGCTATAGATGCAATTACAGGAGCATGGATATTTCCAGGTCCTTTTTCACTGAAGGCAAAAAGTGAAGGTACTGCTAAAAAGAGCGCGAAGATTACTGCCACAACTATAGGAAGTGCGTATCCGCTTTCTTTCTTAGCTGTATAAGCTCTTCCAAGTGAAAAGCCCTTCTTAAGGAAGAAGGCTCCTGTAGCTATACCTGCTACAAACCCCACTAAGCCTACGTAAGAGCTGATATCGCCTGCTGACATTCTAAGTACCATACGAAGTGGGCAGCCGAGGAATACGAGAGCACATACCATCATTATTACACCAAGGAAGAATCTGAGTGCAGGAGAAGAACCTGCTGTTGAACGATATTCCCTGGTAAGTAATGAGATAACGAAAGCTCCGACTATAATTCCTATTACCTCAGGTCTTACATACTGAACTACCTCTGCGCTGTGAAAATGCATAGCTCCGGCTGTATCTCTGATAAAGCAGGCTATACAAAACGCCATGTTTTTAGGATTGCCAAGAAATGCAAGAAGTGCTGCACCCAATCCTGCGATTATTCCCAATGTGAATAATCCTTTTTTAGTACTGAAGAACTCCATACTAAAATCCCCCTTTTGATAAAATTTTATACATTTTTGAATTGTTTTAAAAATGTATATTTCACAATAAAATTGTACCTTCCCCAGTTAATTTTGTCAATTTTGTTGCTATTGTTTTATCAAATCAATCAAACTTTTTATTTAATTTTTCTATAAGTTTAATTTTAAATCTCCTTCCTTTATCCAGCCCATTTTTTTCAGAATTTTGCAAAATATAAGACTTAATACAGCCGGCAATAGAAAATGAACCACCACTATTCCTGTATAGATTGTAAATGCAGATGCTCCTGCCTCACCCATAGCAGTAATTGTACCTATCTGTCCTACCAGTCCGCTGGTTCCCATGCCTGAGCCAAGAGGTATGTTCTCCATTTTAAAAATCGTAGTGGCAATAGGCCCTGTTATCGCTGATGCAAGTGTAGGTGGAATCCATATTTTCCAGTTCTTAAGTATATTCGGGATTTGTAACATAGAAGTACCAAGCCCCTGAGCAAGCAGCCCGCTCCAGCCGTTTTCCTTAAAGCTCATTACTGCAAAGCCTATCATCTGGGCACTACAGCCCGCTGTTGCTGCTCCGCCTGCAAGACCTGCAAGAGAAAGCATCATGCAAAGTGCTGCGGAGCTTATCGGCAGGGTCAGGACTATGCCGACAATTACTGATATTACTATTCCCATCCAGAATGGCTGAAGAGAGGTTGCAAGCATGATGGTTTTCCCAAGGCCGCTCATCAGATTGTTTATCACAGGTCCTAAAAGAGTGCCTATACTAACTCCTGATATTATGGTTACTGCAGGAGTAACTATTATGTCTACCTTTGTTTCCTTGGATACAACCTTGCCTAGTTCCACACTGAGCCAGGATGCAATCCAGGCACCGGCAGGGCCTCCAAGCTGATTGCCCGCATAGCCTACAATGAGTGATGAAAACACCACCATATTAGGAGCCTTAAGAGCCATCGCAATTGCTACAGCTATGGCAGGTCCGGTCATTTCCTTGGCTATTGGCCATATTGTCTCCGAAAAGAATGGTATACCAAGCTTGAGGCCGATTGTGTTTAGTATCGTTCCTATCAAAAGTGATGCGAAAAGTCCCATAGCCATCGAGCCTAAGACGTCAATTCCATAACGTTTGAACGAGATTTCAATACCTTTTTTAGTTAGAAAATCTTGCACAGAACTGTACTTTTTGCCCATTTCTTTCTCCTTTTTCAGACTCCTTTACTATACGAAGTGGGTGTCAACGATATACATTTGACACCCACTGATATAGGAGTTGTTTATTAGTTTTCCGACTTGAGAATAATTATACATCTCAAAAAGAGAAAGTCCAGTATTCTACTTATGATTTGTATTTATCTTTTTTATAAATTTCAGTTTATTTTTTTAATATTTCTTTCCTGATATAGCTAAATGCAGCCTCTTCTCCTTCATCCTTTAGGATAGTCATCATTTTTTCAAGCTCAGACAAGGTCTGGGGATGAATTATGTAATGGTCTTTTACAAGCATCAGGTACTCATAAGGGTCTGAATCCTTGTAACTATCTCCCCTGTAAGTCTTGCTTGCAGCTAGCCTGTCGCAGAACATCTCCGCAAGGTAGCAGGCAGGCATCTCCAGTCCCATCATGGTTGCACCGTCGCTTAGGTCATAATCTATCCAATACTCAAGATGATGCTTATTTCTTCCCTTGTGATGAAGCCAGGCATAGCTGTAGCCGTTATTTGCCTTCCTCTCGGCAAAGTTAGGACTTTTATCTCCCTGATAGTACTTAACACCTGTCCAAAACTCTACAAATGAGTACTTTGATAAATCGTGCATAAGCCCCTGACGATAAAGTCCCAGCTTAAAGCAATGCTTTCTAACCAGTGACCTATGCTTTCCCACTGTAGATAAATGCCCAAATAATCTGGCAAAAAAGTTCTTTTTCACTCTCTTACCTCCGGATATCTCATTTCAAAGTGTTCGCCGTCAAATTTAACTTCTGCCATCATACCATTTATCATAGTTAGCCTTGGGGGTCTGTGTCCTATATCACAGCCTGTAATTATAGGCAGATTAAGACCATCAAGAGCTGTCTTTACTGATTCATTGAAGTCTGTTTCATACTCCTCAGCAAAAAAGCAAGGTCTTCCAAATAAGAAGCCCTTAGCCCCTTCAAACCAGCCTGCTTCCTTTAGCTGCCAAAGTGCACATTGAAGTCTGGCTGATGAAAGTGCAAAGCTCTCCAGATACCATACTATGCCTTCTTCCTTATATTTCCTTACGAAGTCAACAGTCTTGTCAAACCTGGTGCCACAGAGCATAATCAGCACATCAAGACAGCCTCCAAGCAGCCTGCCGCTAAAACTCTCAGTTTTATTCTCAGAAACAAACTCATACTTTACCTTCTCAGTGAGATTGTAGCCCTCAAAGCCTGTTATCTTCTTTACATATTCATTTTCAAAGAGGTCAAATTCCTTTTGCGCAATGTCATTTCCCTCTAATATCTTCAGATTGTTTCTAACTGCCGCATGCCAGAGAGACATCCCATAGTCGCCGATATTTCCCGAATAAACAGTAGCCATATCGCAGATAGTAGTAATAGGATATATAAGTCCTGTATTGTCAGAATACCCCTGTATCCACTTAGGATTAGCCTTTATCTTGTCATAGTCGAGGTACTCAAGCATTTCCATAAGAAAGTCTCCACCGCTTGTTGAGACAATGTACTTTACATCTTTATTTTCTATAAGAGAGAGAAATTCCTCAGCACGCTTCTTCCCCGTAGAGCTTCTCCCCTTGTAGCATTTTCTCACATTATCAGTCTCTATAAGCTCATAGCCTCTCTCAGAGAGATTGAGTCTGGCGCTCTCAAGCCTTGTAAGGTCTGCCTGTTCTATAAAGCCTGCAGATGGAGCTGTAACCCCTATAACATCATCTTTTTTCAAAAATTTTGGAATATTCATATATTTCTCCTATAAATATGGTTTACTTATTCTAACTAAAATGATACCATAGATTATATAATTTTAACACAGTCAGAGAGGGCAAAAAATGATTAAATTTAGTACTGATCTTTATCAAACTTATATAGTTAACAGAAAACGCTATATTCCCGATGAAATAATATCGTTAACAAATGATACCATTTACTACGTGTCTGATGAGCTAATTGTCACAGGTTGGAGAGCCATCCGTACTCGTCCTGACATCTCGGGGGGATTTTCTGCCTATTACCCTAAACTTGGTATAAAGGTAAGCAAGCTCTTTGACGGTGACGGAAGGCTTCTATACTGGTATAACGATATATCCGAACTTAGCTTTATTGGAAAAAATATTAATTTCACTGATTTGCTCATCGATTTAGTCGTTTATCCTGACAACAGCATAAGAATCCTTGATCTGGATGAATTTGCCGAAGCAGTAGAGAAAAATTACATAACAAAAGAGCAGGAGGTAAGAGCTCTTAACAGCTTCCACGCCCTGCTCGATTATATCTACAATGATGAATACTCTTTACTTCAGGAGCCTATATATGCACTTGAAGAATATCTCAGCTCTCTATCTTACTGATTCTTCTTATATGCCTTTCCTCATTGGAAAATGGCGTATTTAAGAAGGTATCAACTATCTTTAGAGCAAGTCCTACGCCAACTACCCTGCCGCCAAGAGCAAGGATGTTGGCATCATTATGCTCTCTGGTAGCTTTTGCTGAAAAACAATCACTACAAAGGGCACATCTGATGCCCTTTATTTTATTGGCTGTAATGGATATGCCTATACCTGTTCCACAGATTAGTATGCCTTTTTCATACTTCCCTGCTGCTACAGCCTCTGCCACAGCCTTTCCATAGTCAGTGTAGTCACAGGAAGCCTCAGAAAAGCAGCCAAAATCTTCAAAGCCAATTCCCTTTTTAGTCAGATGCTTAATAATCTCCTGCTTTAGTTCAAACCCGCCATGGTCACTCCCAATAGCTATTGCTTTGTTCTCCATAATCATTTCCCCATTTCATCAAGTTTGTATATAGTTTTTTTAATCAGTCTCAGAAGTTCATTATAGCACTCCTCATAGTCAACCAGAGTTCCACCGTATGGGTCTTTTACCTCCCCTTCTTCGCCATTAAACTCCTTTATTGAAAATATATTGTTTTCAATCTCGTATTTATCGATGGTCTGTTTCTTTTGTTTGTCAGTCATTGTGAGTATGAGCGCATTTTCAGTTATATCTTCCTTTGTAAGCTCCTTTGAGAACTCCACCGCACAGGTAAGACCGTGATTCTCAAGGACTGAGACAGCCTTTTCATTGACAGGCTCAGAAAAAAGTACAACAAGCCCTCTTGATATAGCCTGAATATTCTCATTCTCTGTCAGACTCTTGTATATGGTTTCTGCGATTGGCCCCTTGGAATGATTTCCCTCACACACAAATATAATTCTATCGTACACAGTTACCTCCTGTACAAGCCAAAAGCTGTTGGAAAAAGTAAAAATTCTTTACTCTTTTATCATTATGATATTATATCCCGCAGATTTATGCAACCTGTTCATGATGGCAAAGCCAAGCCTATTCTCATCAAATCCCTCAGAAAAAATGACTTCTGCGCCAACATCATCAAACCTCCTGAGAGCGTCAAAAAGATTGTGCGCAATGCTTTCTCCATCTTCCCTGCTGCCTACGGATATAACCACATCAGCCTTATAATACATCTTTGTTTCATCAGTTGCAAGTACAGCAGTTTTCTTTCCCGCAGACTTTGCTATTTCCTCATTTATTCTCTCTACTACCCTTTCAGGCTTACCCTTGTATATGGTCATCTTGCCCTTAGGTGCATAATGCCTGTATTTCATACCGGGCGCCTTAGGCTTTAAGTCCTTATCAGGGCTAAGGCTCTTAACCACTTCATCAATCTCTACCCTTCCTATGGCTTCAGACAGCATTTCCTCAGTAATGAAGCCCGGTCTAAGTATTACAGGTACATCTCCTGTTACATCTACAATTGTAGATTCAAGGCCTATGTCAACTGCCCCTCCGTCAATCACCATATCTATCTTACCATCAAGGTCGAGGATGACGTGTGAAGCCTTGGTAGGACTTGGCCTTCCTGATGAATTGGCACTTGGAGCCGCAATAGGTACACCTGAAGCATTTATTAGCTCTCTTGCTATCTTATTGGAAGGCATCCTTACCGCAACGCTCTCTAGTCCTCCTGTAGTCCTGTAAGGCACGATATCACTCTTTTTAAGCACCATAGTAAGAGGTCCCGGCCAGAATTCCTCAGCAAGGATAAGGGCAGTCTTTGGTATTTCCTTTACTATACTCTTTATTTCATCAAATTCACTAATATGCAGGATAAGAGGATTGTCGGAAGGCCTTCCCTTTGCCTCATATATCTTAGGAACTGCGTTTTCATCAAGTCCGTTAGCACCAAGGCCATACACAGTTTCCGTTGGAAAGGCCACAAGGCCGCCTTTCTTTATGATACCTGCAGCCTTCTTTATACCTTCCTTTATGTCATATTCATCCCTTAGATCCACATATTCCGTCTTCATATCATTACCTCGCGTTTGCAGGCTCTATGTTTATCTTCTTTCCTTTAATCTTCGCATTCTTCATAGCATGAAGAACTTCCTTACCATTCTCTGCAGGCACCTCTACAAAGGTGTACTTGTCATACATCTGGATTTCTCCTACGAGCTTGCCTGAGATGCCTGACTCACCTGCTATTGCTCCAAGGATGTCACCAGGCTTAACCCTGTCCTTCTTTCCAATGTTGATGAAGAGTCTCACCATACCGCTTTCATTGCTTCCTCCAAAATCAACATCCGAATCGGACGCCTCATCACTGCTGCTCTCCTTAGAAGAAAGATAAAGCTTTAAGAAAGCCGCTGCCACATCAAGAGAGGTGAAGTCTTCTTCATTTACCTTCTGCTCGATAAGCTCTGTCATCTTGGTTAAGTCTTCATTCTCAATAATCTCTGAAAGCTCGCTAAAGAGGCTGTCTACCCTTGTATTGGTAACATCATCAAGTGATGGCACAGGCTTAAGCCTAATCTTAGTATGGCAGTAACGCTGAATCTCTTTAAGCTTGTACACCTCTTTACCGCTTACAAAGGAAAGGGCAAGGCCTGATTTACCGGCTCTTCCGGTTCTTCCGATTCTATGTACATAGTATTCGTCATCCTGTGGCAAATCGTAGTTGATAACAAGGTCAACTCCCTTTACGTCAAGTCCTCTAGCAGCCACGTCAGTAGCTACAAGGATTTCGGTCTTTCCATTACGGAAATTGCCCATTACCCTGTCTCTCTGCTGCTGCTTAAGGTCACCGTGAAGACCCTCTGCAAAGTAGCCTCTGCCCTGAAGTTCACCTGCAACCTCTTCTACCTTCTTCTTGGTATTACAGAATACTATACTTAACTCAGGATTGTAGATATCAAGAAGTCTTGAAAGAATCTCATCCTTGTAGTTTCTTCTTACCTCAAAGTAATACTGCTCTATGTTCTCAACTGTAAGCTCTTTTTTAGCTATCTTTATATTCTGTGCCTTTTTCTGATACTTCCTTGTGATGTCAAGGATTGGCTTTGGCATGGTAGCTGAAAAAAGCATGGTCTGTCTCTCCTCAGGCACTTCAGCTAGGATGGTCTCTATATCATCTCTAAATCCCATATCAAGCATCTCGTCAGCTTCATCAAGTACCATAATCTTAACCTGGTCAAACTTCACTGTCTTCCTTCGCATGTGATCCATTACACGGCCAGGAGTTCCCACTATAATCTGTGCTCCCTGCTTCAAGGACTTTATCTGCTTAACTATGTCCTGTCCGCCGTACACAGGCACCAGCTTGATGCCATGCATATATCTGGATAGCTTTCTTATCTCTCCACATACCTGAAGCGCAAGTTCTCTGGTAGGGCAAAGTACTACGGCCTGTAAATGCTTATTGCTCGAATCAATATTATTTAAGATAGGTATAGAAAATGCTGCTGTCTTTCCTGTTCCTGTCTGTGCCTGGCCTAAGATATCCTTTCCTGTGATGGCTACAGGTATGGCCTCAGTCTGGATAGGAGTTGCCTCCTCGTAGCCAAGCTCCTTTACAGCCTTTAATATACGCTCATCAAGTTCCATTTCATTAAATTTCAAATTATAATTCCACCTTTCGTGTTCAAATAACATTCTCTTATTGATTATCTATTACTGAAAGAAAAGGGCATCTCCGTAATGAGATGCCCGGTAACTGATAGATTATAGCATAGAGGCAGGATTTTTGTCAAATAGCAGATTATTTAATCCCCTTAGCCTTTTTGAATTTTTTATATGCCTCTCTAATTGTATCACCTTTGATAAATTCCCCTGTTGTTTCACTGTTATTACCCAAGGCTCGTTTCAGTTTAGCCTTATATTTTTTTTCAGAAATTTCAACACCTTTATAATAATATGTATGTTCTATTGGGATTTTTCCATCCTCTTTATCTTCATAATGCCCTGACCATACCTTTACAAACTTCCCTTTTTTTATCGAATATACATCATCAGAAAAATAACCCATATATGCAAATGGATTATGAAGAATATTTTTCTTTTCTACATATCCCAGCATAAGTCTGTCGGTATTTAATGCAACAACACCTTTGTTATATGTACAAACCAAGCAGCCTGCAGCGGAAAATCCCCCCTCTACCACAAGTTCAGGTATATTGTCATTATTCAGATATATAAATGAATAAGGGGAATCATGTGCCACTGCTTTCGAAAAATTCTCTCTCACATACTTCTCGTAAGCAGGCAGGATTACTTTCTCAAACTTCCTTATTTCTGCCTTCTTTTTAGCCGTAGATTTTTTTGCTGCCTCATTCTTCGTCACTGCCAAGGTTTCTTTGTGCAATTCTGCACCGCATACCTTTTCTTCAACTACCAGTACGAAAGATACTATAATTAAAAAACTAACCACATACATATACCACTTTAATTTTAGCTTCATTTATCATTCCTCCTGATCACTTATATATTTACCAAGTTTATAAAAGCCTTACAAACCGGTTTTAGTTCGGATATAAGGCTTTTAAATGTTAAAATCAGATAACCTAAAACAAGCATATAATTCTTATATAAGCTCTAACCTATTTTTTAATATAAATTAAGTGCTTTCTAAGTTCATTCTTTTTCATGTTTACAAAAAGACCATCTGCACTTATATCATCTTTGTTCAGGTTAGGTAAGGTTTTATGTCCTGATTTTATATCCAAAAAATATAGCTTTGCTCCCTTAAGCTTGCTCCAGGTCTTTTTGCTTACATCTTTTCTTACTACTCTTTTTATCTGGATTTCAATTTTCTTACCGGCAGCTTTATTACAGATATCTTCTAAAGCATCACCTGATATAGTAACAGTTCCTATAGGTAACTCAAGTTTAAGAGTTTCCAACTCTTCATCTAACATATCCTCAATAGATTTTAATGTAAGATTAACTGTTAATTTCTTAAAGTTCTCAGGAACAGCCTTAGCTTCGACAGTTATTACGCCCTCATCTTCCAGTTCATCTAATGCCTTATAAACAGCATCCTCTGATATATTTAATGCATATTTATTATTTTTATATTTTTTTAGTACAGGAACAAGTCTTACCTCAACATTACCAGATGTAATATCGTATTTATTCTGATTTTTAACAGGTTCATTATTATTCTCAGCACTATTTTCAACGCTGTTTTCAGTAATTTTCTCATATACTGCATAAATATCAGTATTACCGGTTATATTGGTATAATTCTTATCCCAGCCTTTGAAGATATAGCCGGTTTTTAACGGAGCTACCGGAGCTGTAGCATTGGCATTTTTCTTAACAGATTCTTTTTTAATAAGGGTTCCGCTACTATCTAAAAATCTTACAATACAACTTGCTTCCTGCTTCTTTGCATCTTCTTGTTTTTTAGCATTTTCATCTGTTTTCTTTGAATCTTCATTGAGTTTTTCCAGTCTGAATTTTTGAGCTTTGCTTCCATTCGGGATAATCTGCCAGATATTTGCACCATTTTTTTCTATCCACTCATTTTCTACATCAAACATAAAACCTGAGTGCTTAGCCATCATTCCAAAGGTTCCATCTGCATTCTTTACAAGATACCATCTCTGATTATCTGTTCCCGTCCAATACCACAAAAGAACATTAGCTCCAAGATTCTTACTGATATCCTTTACATCAAAAACCTTATTTCTTAGTTCGTTTGTAATCTTATATGTTCCATCTTCTAAAACTTCAAAGTTCCACACCTGATTCTTTTGACCATTAGCCTTACTTATATATACATTAGGTGCTTCAACGCTCATATTATCATCAGCAGTTACAGCCATGTCAGCGTTACCAACTGTCTTTATGATGTATTTACCATTGCTTACAGAAGTCGTAGTTGAAGCCGGCTTGAAAGGATTTTCTATAATAAACTTCTGTGCCCTGCTGCCATTTGGTACAATCTGCCAGATATTTGCTCCTTCTTTATCTAACCACTCGTACTCTACATCAAATCTGAAATGTGAATGCTTGGCTATAAGCCCAAAAGTTCCGTCAGGATTTTTTGTCAGATACCATCTCTGATTATCTGTTCCCGTCCAGTTCCACAACAAAATATTAGTTTCGTTATCCTTAAGTATATCCTTGACATCAAGCACCTTATTTCTAAGTTTATTTACAATTTTATAACTTCCATCTCCTAAAACTTCAAAATACCAAAGCTGATTATCAGCTAAATTGTTTTTACTGATATATACATTAGGAGCTTCAACTCCCATGTTACTATCAGCTGTAACAACCATATTGCTGCTGCCAAGAGTTTTGATTATATACCAACCATTATATATTTCAGTTGTAGTGCTTGGGAGCGGAGGCACTGAATCTGTTTTAAAATCAGGTCTAATATAATGTGTGAAGTAAGCCTTCCTAAATATGCCCTTTTTAACCGGATCATAGTTACCGTAGCTATTCTTCCCGCTTCGGTTTTGATCCATAATCTCAACCGTATCATTGTTGGCACTTAGAACAATTCCTACATGGCCGTAAGGACCCGCAGTAGTCGCCGCCACATCACCGGGCTGTGGCACAAAGTTACCTGTAGTAGGGTATTTTGTCCAACCGGCAGGTGGATTGCTCCAGGTAAACGCATTAGCATTTCCCCAAAGTATAGGCTTACCTAAGTATTGATAATAAAAACTCAAAAAATCAACACATTGTGCACCATTTTGTGCACCATATTGTCTGTCAAAGTCTAAAAATTTACCTTCCTGACTTCTGACCCAATTTAGTGCCTCTTCTCTGGTACGGGCAGTTTCTGCATACGCGTTAACATTAAAGATATAACTAACCAAAAATGTAAATACAAAAACTACAGTTACAATCCTTTTTCCTATTTTGTTCATAATCTCTCCTCCCATTTAATTTAATAATCTCTCGGAATCTCTAAGCCAGTAAATATAAGGCTTTCAGATTCCTTTTTTATTAAAATCCCCCACTTTTTTTGACAAAAACACTTGACAAATCTATCGAAAAATGCGGCGCTACGCGCCCTTATTTATAATACATATTTTTCGATTGGAGGCGATTTTATGTTACCTGTTAACTGTGGCAGCCATGCCGACTACCAAAACTTTGTTGTTAAAAATCTTCGTAAATATTATCCTAACCCGGATGCAATTGCCCGCTCTACTTGGGATATCATTGAACGTTTTTGGACTTTGGATTTATCTTACACTGATGAACTCATGCGTGATAAATACTCTAAATTTGGTCCGGCTCCAAGAACACCTTCCTGCATGCAACGCTCTTATCTTTTATCCATTGACTTTAAGGTTACTTCCATAACCGATTGGGTCGCTCAACTTAAAATCAATCCATTGTACGCAATACTCAGCGGTTTCGAAGTAGGAAATATACCGGGTGTCGGTACTTTTTATGATTTTTTTAACCGCTTATGGGATTCTGAAGATAATAATCTTTCTCCCAGGATTCATCCCGTAAAAGCGAATGTAAAGAAACCACAAAGCAAAGGTGCAAAAGCTGCATCTGTTGAAAAAGTAACCGTTGACCAGCTGATTACCAGGCATGACCACACTACTTTTATTCCTGAACAGCAGCCTTATCATTCACTGCTTCAAATTTATAAAAAGCAGTTTCTTGATGTGTCTGTATCTAAAGGATTAATCAATGCTGATTCTTTATCTGTAGCAGGTGACGGCACTCCTGTTGTTACCTCTCATAGAATAAGAAGCAGCCGTATTTGTTGCTGTCGCAAAAAGGGTATTTCTGAATGCAGCTGTGACAGATACTTTTCCCAACCGGACTGCGATATCGGATGGGATTCTTCCAGAGACTGTTGGTATCATGGATATGATTTATATATGCTGGTTGCATCCGATTCTGAAAGCGACCTGCCTGTTTTCCCTTTATTAAATCCTGCTTCTAAACATGATTCTCATGGATTTTTAGAAACATTTTTCAGAATGAAATCCCTTCTTCCTGATTTCATCGTTACAAAGCTCCTTTTAGATTCTGCCCATGATGCAATGCCTATCTACGAGTACTGTAAACAGGAAAACATCACGCCTTTCATTGATTTGAATGAAAAACGTGGTATCAAAGTCAAATACAAAAACGACTTTACCATCGGTAAGGATGGTGTCCCTGTCTGTAAAGAAGGATTTGGGTATTATAGACTCCATCCCCTTGTACTGCTCAAAAATAATCTCATGCTGGTGCTCACATACATCTCGTCCATCTGATAGTTTTCCTAATGGGAGCAACAAGATTTCAAGCTGCTGTATTGCAACAAGCATTTTCAAGCTTTCCCAAAAGCCTTCCGAGGGATGTCCTCCAAAATATCCGTCTATCTGTCCTTTTGCAAATTCAGAGCTTTTTTCGGCGCTCACAAATATACGAACAAAATCTTCAATAGGATTACCTATTAAGTTGTAAACCCAATCAATAATCCATATATCCCCAGTGCTACCTTCAATTATATTTCCTATATGAAAATCACCATGCAACAAACAATGTTTGCTTTCTGTATCACAGTAAGGTGTCCCTAGAATATAATCTCTGAAGATGCTCCCTCTGTATGTGTATTGTCCGGCGATTTCAAGTTCCACATATTTTTCAAGGATATATTTTATTCGTTTGTTCAAGAGCATATGTTTAGGTTCACATACAGCATGGTAATCCAATTCATGTATCCTTTTAAGATACTTACCAGCTGCAATACCTCTTTTGTACTTTTCTTCACTTGGAGCATTTCCCAATAGCAATATGTCAACCGATGTGCCAGGAATCCATTCAAGCAGTTCATATGGGAGTAAATCCACATCGGTTTTCCCGACTTCAAGTATCAATGGAGTATGGATGCCATTCTCCAAGATACGTCTATTGATTTCGGCATTCAATTGCACATTACGCTCATTATTATAGCTGTATATTTTGAGAAGATACTTACTACCATCATGTGCAGTGAGCATATATTTCACAGATTCTGATCCGGCATCAAGACGTTTTGTCTTTTTTATACCCCCATGTTTTTCTAAAGTAATCAAATGACATTTTATGCTATCCATCTTGAAACATCCATACACTTTCTCAATTGTTGGTTATAACTAGAATATTTTATTTCCTTACAATTTCCGATATTGAAAAAATTGTAGCAACGATAACATCTATTATTGCGGGAGCGACTGTCCACCAATGTGCTCCTTCTCCAACTGCACTAACTCCATTTCCCAGTATGGTTAAGTCCGTAAATGCACCCACTATAAAGAATACAAAAAATGAAATAAAAGTCACTATTGATACTATATTTTCAACCTCTGACTGCATATAAGCAATTAGTCCCAAAGCCACACATGCTAAGACAAACCAAAGAATAATAGCCCCTGCGCTATCCATAGTTGCAAGTCTTAAAACAACACATTCAAAAAGAACTGCCATAGTAGCACAAAACCATGATCCAACGACTTCATTTCCTGACCAAGAAGCCATAAACATGATAAAGAACACTACTGGAACTACCCAAACTGCGATTGCGAATAAGTTATAGTTACTTGCAAAGGAATAAAACTTGTTAAGATCAAGTAACAATGGTATGCAAAATGCCGACACACCAATTAACAAAACGAGAAAAATTACGTCGAAAGTGCTAAATCTCTGTTTCAGACGGGACTGTCTGTTGGCAGCTCCTACTCTGATTCTATCTCCAAGTTTTGCACTGCTAATTATTGCGGCAACAAAAGTAACGATAAGAATACCAAAGAACTTCCATGCGTTCGATGCACTTGTAGAGTTAAATCCCATCTGTGTATACCTTACCGTGGTAACACCGAAACAGGTTATAAATCCCCAAATCCAACTGAACACAATTCCTACAGAACTTGTATTTTTTAGGTTAGTTGCAAAACACATTAATGCTATCGAAACCAGGCTTGAAACTGTATATAGTTTATAATTCAAACCATATAGCATAGAATCGTTGTAGGAAATTGATCCATTGCTCACAAAGGGAGCAAGACAGAAACAGATGTTAGCAATAAAAATAATCCAACTAATCGGATATAGAAATCCTGCAACATTCGCTATTTTGTCCTGTAAAGGGATTCTAGTTTTACCTTGTGATGTCTTCACATTAGCATAGCCAGCTAACGCTCCCTGTGATGGTTGGACATTGTATTTTGTTACAGGTGTACCTGTTACTGTTTGAGTTGAAGAAGGTGGTTTAACAACACCTGAAACACCTGACGAACTATTTATAGTATTCGTTGGCGGTGTTACAACAGGAGAGGGGAACGGCCTTTGGTTTGTAATGGACTGATAGAATCTTTCATCAGCTTCACACCACGGACAAGATGAGAGCCCTTTTTTATACAAATGCTGATTGGGATATTTTGAGCATTTAATTAAACCCTTTTCATACTCAGAAAGTGCTGAATACCATTCTGAAGCATCAGGTCTCTTCTTTGGATTTTTTGCACCATCAATAAATGCTCTTTTAAATAATTTCTTTATTTTATCCGGCAAAATGCTTACAGGAGGAACAGCAGTCGCCTGCGGCTTATTTCCAGGATTGAAACAGTATAAGTTTCGTTTAATGGCTTGGTTGCCTACACCAGGTGATGCAGATGAGATCCTCTCTGTTTCTTTAATACCATTAAAAGGAGTGTAGCCATTCATTAAAAGCCTAAAAATATGAATTGCTAGCGCAAAATTATCGGTTTCCTTTGTGAATGTAGGTAGCGGTGCATTAGCATAAGCATCTGTTTTGTATGGCTCACATTGCTTAAGTAGCTCAGGGGCAACATATCCATCTTTACACACCTTACACCTGAATGCTTTGTTATTCCTTTCGTCAAGAACTATATGGTAACTATCTGTGTCAAGAAAAGCTACCATTCCAGTTTTCATATTAATTCCAATATTACCTGGATTAAAGTCACCAAATACATACCCTGCTCTGTGGACAGCATTTATAACCGTACATATATTCATGGCTATAATCAGCTTATAATTCAGAGCTATCTTTGACTCTGGGTTGGTCGGTGGATATGGGTAGACGTCTCCCAACTCAGCATTAATATCAAGCTTTGGCATAACAAAGCCCTTAAAAATCCTGTTTTCATCATAAACAACATCTATTGGCCACGCCACTTGATTTAGCACACTAGATTCAGGTGGATTATCTGCCATATAACGTAACTTTTGTTCCAATTCTTTCGATACTCTACTCGAGAAATAGATTTTAATCACTTGATTTTGATTTCCAACGAGCCTGAAAATTTCTCCCTCTCCACCCTTACTAAATGATCTATTTTCCAATGTATATATCTTACCGGACAATCCAACGAGTTGCCCCTGCTTCAAATTATATGCGTGGCTTGTCGCAACACTTCGAGCATTGGAACTGGTACTATTCGAATTGACGGTCGGTGTAATGCTTTGAGCATAGGATCTGGTACTATTCGAATTGACAGTGCTGGAGGGATACGCTGTTTTCCCCTTACTATGTAAATTAATCAGAGTCCTAACATCAGATAAAACGTCCTTTACCACTATACCCTGATTTTTATCGAGCTGATGTTTTTTGATAAATGCTGCTATCTCACTTTCATTCAATTCATTATAGTTGTGCTGTTTCAGCTCTGCTTCGAGCAACTTTATGTATTCTTCATACGTCCTAACCATTCTCTTAGCTCTCCCACATTAAGATTTATATTACTTTGACCTGCTTGCAGACTGTCCATGCCAAGCCGATGTCGTTTGCCCCGTTCCCCATGTGCTCCTGTACTGCGTGTTTGAGGAAGATTTGACAGCATTATTAGAAACTGTTCGCGAGGTGTTTTGAGCAGGAGAAGATGCTCTTGAAAAAGCGTTGGCCTGGCTTTGTGTTGAACCTGTTTTTCCAGATGCCTGTTTGAAAGCATTTTTATTTGCCGCATTTCTCGCTTCAACCTGCCTCATATGTTCAGAATAAGAAGAGACACCTTTCATAGCTTCAGCCCATTTATTACCGGAATTACTTGCCGACTTTTGGGCAAGAGAATCGTTCCTTCTAAGATGTGGATCCTTTTCAAAACTTGTTTCTCTGTTCTGCATAATACTGAATACCTCGCATATATTATTAACGTGCCATCTCAGCCACGTGACTGGCTCGTACTTTTTCCATGTGAATTTGACACTTGGTGGCTATCTGCTGTACCTTGCGTGCCATGAGTAGCACCTTTTATTGAGTTTTTATTTACGTTGGCTTTATTTTCAGATGCTACGCCATTGTCATAATTATTTTTCCTTGTTCTATTATTATGTGCTGCCTTAAACTTGTCTGAAGTCTGCCCACAAAGAGATGGATTCTTTTTACATGCCTCCCCACAAGATTGGGAGAAAGCCTTAGCCTTGTCAGTTATCCCCAGATCATGCTCAACAGTATGTATTTCCCCATAACCCTTGTGAACACTTTGCGGCAAGGCAACAGCCTGTCCGTCTTGTCCTATATGATGATGAACCAATGTTTCGCCTTTATACTCTTTATATTGCGGGAAATTATCCACAAACTTCTTATCAACAACAGGTGATTTTCCGGATTCTATCAGCATATTATTTTTCTTACTGAAGTATTCTGGATGCTGACCTTGAAGCTCCTTAAAATAATAAGAGCTGCTTCTTTCCCATCCCTGCGAGTTTACGTTTGGACCAGCATTCCCCTTATATCGCATATTTACCAATAATTCGTTCGGATGGTTAATAGTATACGTTTTTCCTTCAGATGTGGTTCTATCAGCATTAAGCTCGCTCTTGGTAATTCCTTCGTATAAACTCACTCCCATCACAAGCTTGCCTCCATGTTCCCTATTGTCTTAGCAAGAGAATATGACAGAAGCACCTCATTTTTTGTATCAGACTCATAGCAAAATAATTTGCCCGTAGCGTTGTCATAATATATGAAATAACTGTCATCATCATTCACTGTGGCATTTCCGATTAGAAACATCTCCGTTCCTGGAAATGTGTATTGAGCATCATTGAAGTTCCTCAGAATAACTCTTTCTAATGGCTCAAAGCCGTCAATCTTGTAAAAATGCAGTTCACAGCTTCCAAACACTCCAGAAATCGCAAGAAAGTAGCACGTGTTGTAATAATCTTTAAG
Organism: Catonella massiliensis; assembly: GCF_016651435.1. Lineage (NCBI taxonomy): Bacteria > Bacillati > Bacillota > Clostridia > Lachnospirales > Lachnospiraceae > Catonella > Catonella massiliensis. Next base: position 1,836,898 of record NZ_JAEPRJ010000001.1, read on the forward strand.
CTCTCGGGATAACTTGAAGCCCAGTTCATCTTCACAAACACCCCAGTCAGATTCCACATCCTGCTCTTTTGGAGCCCATTGTATTTCTCCATCCTCATCTGGAGAACCAATTAGCAGTGCTTTGTTAATAGTTTTCGAATAAGGCACCGTCGGTTTTGTTCCAAAGGTGCTATTATATAATGAATCAAGTTTTGGAAAATATTTGCCGAATGCGGCCTTCATATCCAAATTCATTAATTTCTCCTATCTTTCAAAGCTCGCATGAAATACCCGCTGCTTCAAATTGAAATTTATGGTGTACCGAAGATTCATTCTCAGTTGTTGCAAAAGATTCTGGATCTCCGATGAAACCTTAGCATCAAGATTTTCTCCAGATGATGAATCTGGAAGCTTAAACACACAATCTGTCTTGCCGGAATGAAGTGCGCCTGATAAATAATCTCTCATTTGCTTCCTTGTAGTCATCACAAGATTATTCCGTTCATAATATCCATAGCCTAAGCATTCAGCTATTGGATACTTTTCTTTTTCAAACCGGTGATCCCTGGCAATCTGTTCAGTTGATAACCCGAAGTAATCATACCTGAGAACTTGTCCGCTTCTGATAGTCGTGTCAAAAGTCACATCTACATGAAGCCAGTTTTCGTCCAATTGGATCATATTCCATGCATGACTTTCTTCAATCTCAACCCCCGGATCACAGCCATATCCATATACAATTCGGCAAGGAATATTCATCATATCAAGCAAATATTTATATGCCTTTGCATATCCCTCACAGACCCCTTGCTTTTTGGTAAAAGGCCCTACAATGGTGTGAAGATCTTTATCAATTCCATTAATATATCTGACATTCCGTGCCAGAAAATCGTGTGCCTGAAGAACTCTGGAATAGTTATCATTTCCTTGGATTCTTGATACCAACTGGCTCCTCTTTTTTCGACACGAATCCAAAATCCGTTTAAATGTCGCTTCATCATAACCGTAGCTTGGATATACCGCCGTAGTTATCGGGCTATACATCAACTTAAATCCGTTTACGAAAAACAACTCCGGATTACATACCAGTTCGTTCTGAAGACACGATTGCAATTTTTCATTAGAAAATAAAGATGCCACCGTTATCTCATCAGAATAAAGATAAAGAGATTCGATGATTTTATTTAAAGCATGCCTTTCTGCTTTTGAGGTAATGCCCATCATCAAATCTCCTTTCAAAAATGCACGATCATTCTGTATCGGGACTGTTTTCAGATTTAGAAAAAAGCTTCTTGAACACACCTTTTCCCTTATCAAGTTTGGCACCATATTTTATTTGAGTTTTTCCCTTTTGTTCTTCATCGTTGATGAATCCCTCACAAGGAACCTTCTTCAAATCCTGTGTTTCATCTGATAAAGCTCCTTCGTTACCTGCACTTTTCCTGGTAACACTACTGCAAGAATTATCATTATCTTCTTCATCCCCGGCGCCACCGTTCGCTTCCATGTTATTCTTTATTTCCTCTTGATCGTTTTCTGCATCTTTGAAAAGATGTGGATATGCGGCTCTTTTCCATGCTTCTTCGTACCTGCGGCGCAGTTCTTCCCAATTTGGTTCTGCATAATAATCTGGCTCCTGTATTTTCATTTCAAAATCCGGATTTACCATAACCACCACAGTTTTATCATCGTTGACCTGTGCATCCGGTATGCTGTCCATAAATTCTGACACTTTTTCTTTTACGTAGTCTTCCCCGGATTCCTCAATATGCAGGGAATCTGGTCCCATAAAATATCTTGCCAGCGCAACATAAATATTCACAGGTTCATTTCGAATGTATACAGGGAAAAGCGTTTCAAGCATTCCGTCAGTCGCCAGAAAAACGCTTACCACCGGCTCAGGAAATTTGCCAAAAACCCATTTATCTTCACCAAAATATAGTGGAAAAACACGTCCTTCTTCATCTCTTTGTTGCTCAACAACTTTTTTGTAGAGACCTTCCGCTGTCAGCGTTACAATTCCACTATCTCCCGACTGGCCATAATAAAGAGCATTCCCCCTAAATACGGCCAAGGAGAGTGTTGTATCGTATTGATCTAAGTCGTGTCCGTTGTCAGTCGCAACCTTCTCAATACGAGACTGTGCCAGCGCAAAAGAGTCTCTGATAATTTCCATAATCTGTTCATCAGAGCAATCATCTTTTATGTTCTCAGCACAGTACTCTGTAGAGATTTTTGCCGCCATCTGCGAAGCAATATCCGAATGTTCTTCACTACCCAGTCCATCTGCAACGGCGGCAATAACATACGACTCATCACATTTGATAATATTGTGAGCATCCTGACAAATCAAGCCATGCTTTACATGGTATGTTCCTTGTTGCGTTATTCCATAAGTATAAATCATATTATTATCAGCCTCCGTTGCAGATAATATTGGATTTTCTTACATCCAATCATCATCTATTGCCTTGTTAACATTATCTGGCAGTTCCTGTCCACGCACTTTTTCTCCTGGAGAACTTACCGAAATAGAACGCATGCTTTTATTAACCCAGTCAAAGAACTTTGAGAAATCATAGCCCTCTAACGCAAGCACTCTCTTGCCATGTCCCAATTTGTTCAGAGGCTTAGTATCGGCTCCTTTTACGGCAAGCGACCAAAGGCGAAGTTTGTCCTGCTGATCAAGAGAGAGAATCTCCTCTGCAACATTATCTATTGAATCGTTCGGATAACCATCTGTAATCATGACAATCCAAGGGCAATAAGGCTGTGTGCCAGATAGACTATAAAATCTTCCTCTTTCAATAACCATATCAATTGCCGTCCTTAGACCGCCATTCATGTCTGTTCCGCCATAAGCTTTTAAAGACACCGGCTCCATGTATTCGATCGGGACAAATTCCTGCACCACATTCACAGTGGAATTAAATTCTACGATTGCCACATCAAGTACATCTCTTGTTGTCTTGTCTTCACAGACCTCAATCTTGAATCTGTTAAGCGCAGATTCGAGCTCATTAATTGGTTCACCTTGCATACTCCCTGATGTGTCAAGAAGGAACAAGCAAGCCATATGCGGCTCACTAGCCTTAACAATCTGGGGAGCAAAGTCGCCAAAACCTCTCTGAACCATTTCTTCCATTTTACTTTCCTCCTATAAGGTTTTTGATTTTGGTTTGATTTTACATTTTTATAAACAATGGCCATTGACCATAGTTTCCTAAATTACTGAGGTATAGGACAATTCTCCAGAATCCTTGTCAAGGATATAAACCTCATCATTATTCAGCCTTTGAATTTCTTCAGGCTTAACTATATTTTCACGTTTTATACTTATATTTTCTGTTTGTCCGGAACCGACCCCCCATCTCCCAAAATAATTTACATTTCTGGAAAACGAACTGCTCACTTCCTGCTTATCATATGAGCCTATGGCATCCGACAGTTTTTGGCAGCTATACGCCGAGGAATGCTTTGAAATAATCAGTTTAGAGCATTTTCCTGCAAACGCAAAGAAATCGCTATCTGACCCGCCAAATTCAGCAAACACATCATCGGAAGATACAATTGCACCATTGGCACTTCCTCCGCGTTTTATATAATTCATTAAAGCTTCACCAGCATTAATTTTTAAACTGTCGACAACAATAAGCATTTTGCTCCCTTGTGAAATAACTGCCTCTGTTTCATTCACAAGAAGGTTGATCAATAATGCATTTGCCCCTGACTGTATATCCACTGAAAAAATCTGCTGCCTGTTGGCTGCAGCTAAAAGGTTTACTGCATATGCTGCATTTGACTTCTTCGCTAAAACAGCACTTCCCTGAAGAGACAATTCATGAAAGAAATTTTCGATGTTTCCCCTCTCGACCTCACCCTGCATGATCTGAGAGATTACCATTCTGGCCTCATTTGAACTAATTCTCCCCTGGCTTTCAGCATCATTTACTCTATCGATAAACGTAAGGTGCGGACAGTTAATAAACATATAGCATCTCGGACTTTTATGATTGTACTTGATATAATCGCTCACTCCGTTGAGATAGTATCTCCCGACAGAATTGATCTTATTATTCTTCGGTGCCGAAGAAATAACAAGTCTGGCAATTTCCGCATTGGAAGCACCTACGAATGGATCATAAATCGGGTTGTTCCTGTTTGCCAAGCAAACATTATTAACTCCAAAATACCCGTTTAAACCTTGTTCCAGCTCTGAATTGCCACAATGCATCACAAGCACCATATAACCTTGAATACAGGCGCACTCTATAGCTCTTAGCATCTTGCGAACACGAATCGAATTTGCTCCGCCGGAAAAGAGCAGGCTTTCAACTGGAACCGTATCATCTATAAATGCCTCTATCTGACTGGGACGATACCGAATTATTCCTTGGTTCATTTCATTAGCTTCTTGAATTTTTCGAAGGGTTCTCCTGTTCATTCGATTATTCGCTCCCACTATATGCATTCCGGCTAATCCATTCAGATAATTCCTCATAGATTAAACCTTCCTGTACAAATCAAACTTATATTTGAAAGGCCTGTCAAATGGGAAACTGATAACAGCTTCGCCAATCTCCAATTCACTCATATTCCAATCTTCCACAACATGTGCTTCATGTCTTTCTTCATGAATTGAGTTCGACAGGGTTTTATATTGTTCCATTACTATATTTTTCCCATGCAGTCCTACAATATAGTCCCTTGTGTACTTGTCGTTAGCATGAAAAGCAAACACTGACGAAAATCCGGCAAGAATATTCTTTCCTTTATATTCACCATACGCTTCTGTCAGCTGATTAATGCTTTGGAGACCAGCTATTATTTTGACGCCAAGGCTCCGTCCGAAATTCACGCCGTCATCGATGTGTTGTAAATGTGGAATTAACCTAAACTCATCGCAGATCAGATAAACATCTCCTTGAGGTTTGTTCCTTCCAAGGGCTTCTTTCAATGCAAGGTCAAAAAGTAAGCTATATATTGCCGTCATTGTTTGCCCCAGAGAAATATCGTACTCAATAAATAGCGTCTTCCCTCCGGTCTTTCTGACGAAGTCCCGTATAGAAAACATTCCTTTATCATCGAAACAGGTAACAAGCAGTTTCCTGACTGTTCCAAGCATCTCGGCATAGACTCCAAGAGCCTGACCAGTTGTGCCGTCTCCTATGTAACTTAGCACCGATGCAAAATGAGGATGAGATTCAATCATGGCCTTTACATCAAATATTGTGGACTCGTCTAGGGCTCTTTTCAGTTCGGAGTTGAAGAGGCATTCTTTTCGGTATTCAATATTCTCCCGGCCTTCTTCAATCATGCATAGAAAGATTGCAGCGAGTAGATCTCTTGCAGCTTGAGGGAAAAACGGATCTTTACTCTTCTCAATAGCCTCCCGAAATATCGACCACGCTATCTCATGGGCATTTAATTCCGCGTTTCTTTGATCCCAACCATCAGAGACTATTTCCTTAAAGATATTCCATTTCTCACTTTTACCCTCGAATGAAGCTCCGCTGCCAATAACATAATCATTGCTTGTTCCAAAAAGATCATAGTAATCACCTTTTGTATCAAATACGATCATCACATCGTTAGGTGTCAGCTTCTTTTTTATCTGGTTAACAATGTGATAAAAAACATTTGATTTGCCACAACCCGTTCCTCCAATCAGCATTGTATGTTTACTCAAAGTGTCTTTGCTCATGCAAAGAGGAGTTGGCTTATTCTTAAAACTTCCAGGAATAAGCACAAAAGGATTGCCATCCGTCGCGACAGGGTTCTGGTCTACTGTTGAGCCATATAACGGATTCAATTTTACATCCACAGTCTCACCTCCTGTTACGCACCAACTCATGGCACATTATTTTACATTTATCATGTGCTTGGTATTGCATAATCAACAGCCGAAGTTGCTCCACAATTTCATTTATTCTCATTATTTTATCGTCATCATCAAATGCCTTAATTCCTGTATTATTCTTATGAGAAATCGTTTGTTCCGTTTCCTCGTATTCTTGTACATCTTCTTTATAAAGCAGTAAGGTTATGAGCAGATTAACCTGCTGTACCGTTGTAATCGTTTTCGAAGCTGCTATTGAATGGATTAGCCTGGATATATTGCTCCGAGCCAACGGACTTAACTCTGATTGACACTTTTCGTACTTCCTCAAAATTAATTGCCATTCGGCATCGCTGAGCCTGTAATCCATCATGGCTTCATCGTCTGAATTTACACCGTTACCGGTTTTCTGATCTGCCATTATCCTTGCCTTCTGTCAGCTTGTTCTGACTACCATTCTCTCCGTGATTAGTAAAAACTTTTTTATTTCCTTTATCCAGTAGATCATATATTTCCGATCTGAAAGCTTTTATTTTTCTTTTGCCTTCTTCCTGAGCTTCTGCTGATGTAGCACGCTTTATACTATTTCCTTTTTCCAAGTGCATTATCCTTCCATTTGTGCAACAGTTTAATCGTATGTCAATCCAAAAGCGACACGCCATCTTACCGAAACGTTCCCTTTTTTAAACAATTTCAAACATCCAAAGGTTCAACATCTTCAAGCTGTTCATTAAATCGAACAACCAAATCAATAGGAAATATCCGCAACTCTTTCAGCATTTCCGATGTTTCCTCAACACTATTGAAAAAGAATACTAAGGTCAGATATATCACCCAAGTCATTTTTCTGGTGCCAGTTTCTATTGCATAATAAGTCTGCCTGGAAACTCCTATCACATTTGCCAGTTCCTCCTGCGTAATTCCAATTCTTGCACGAAGCGAAGCAAGATTATCATAAAGAATGGACGTACTGGCCGTTTTGTAATCAGCGGATATAAACCATTTATCTCTTACCAAAATATATGTCTCCTTCTGCAGAGTATCATTATTTTAACCCATCTTTTTAATCACTACAGGACAGAGAACACAGTTTCTGTTCTCTGTCCTTCAGACACGCTGATTAAGAACAATAGCGATTATACTCACTGATTGCATCGGAAAGCGATGAAAACGGACCATATTGGGATCTGCCATCCATCACATAAACGTAAAATGTTACACCATCACCCTCAATCCAGCAATGTCCATACGAACTATGACCTTCTTTGTAAACCATGATTGTTCCTCCTTCATGATGTGGATTTTTCGTAGAGTGCATTACTCTACGAAGTGATGAATACATTATAGCAGATGACAAATAATTTGTCAATATGACAAAATGTTAATCATTTAAAATCTTTTTGAATGTAGTTTTTCAAATTAAATACAACATGGTGTTGCACCTACTTTGACAGATACCCCTGTTGCTTTTACTTTGAAAATAATGTTGCACTTACATTGAAAGGTTCCATTGCTTTTACTTTGAAAGTGATGTTGCATTTAGCCTGAAATACCTTTATATTCTTCATTTAGACCCTGGTTTTTATTCTTGCTGTGTGCTTTTATTCATAGGTAACTAAAATCATACTAACAAAAGGAGTTCCTATGAACAAGAAGAAACATCTTACTAATGCTGAACGCATCAAAATCGAAACCCTGCTCTCACAGGGCTTTTCAATCAGAAGTATTGCTGATTTCCTTGAGAAATCCCCTTCTACCATTTCAAGGGAGATAGGCAGGCATTCACTCATCAAACTCCCTAACACCTGTGACTGCAACGATTATACCGGATGTAATGTCAAACACATCTGCCAGTCTAAAGACTGTAATAAGAAATGCCGCTCATGCCATCTTGCTAAAAAATACTGTGAGCATTACAGCAAAAGAAGCTGTGAACACTGGAATGTTTCCAAGATAAAACTATGTAACGGCTGTACAAAAAGAGGGTACTGCCGCCTTGAAAAACATTTCTATGATGCTAAAAAAGCCCGGGCAGAATACTGTGATACCCTTATACAATCCCGCAACGGCTTTGCCTTACCCTCAAGGATATTACAAGGATAAACAGCATAATCTCCCCACGTATAAAAAAAGGACAGTCTCTTTACCATATAGCTAAAAACAATGAGGATGAGCTAAACATAAGCGAATCTACCTTAAGAAGGCTGGTTATGGCAGGCGAAATGGATGCCGGAATAATAGACCTGCCACAGGCTGTAAAACGGAGAAAACGAAAGGTTAGAATTGTACCAAAGCTAAAAAATCCCAAAAAAACAGGGCACCTGTATTCCGACTTTAAAAAATATTTTTCAGAAAACGACGTGCCTGTAGTACAGATGGATTGTGTTGTAGGCAAAAAAGAAGATTCAAGGGTACTGCTGACACTGCACTTTACTCAATTCCACATGCAGCTAATATTCAGGCTCAAGGAGCATACCTCAAAATGTGTTACAGACTTGTTTGACAGTTTAGAGAAAAAACTGGGAAAAGAGCTGTTTGCTATGTGCTTCCCTCTGATACTAACCGATAATGGGAATGAATTCTCAAATATAGATGGAATGGAAAAATCAATATACGGCGGAAAGCGCACAAACATCTTCTTTTGCGAACCGAACCGCTCTGATCAAAAAGGACAGTGCGAAAATAACCATAAGCTTATAAGGACTATCCTTCCGAAAGGGACGTCTTTTAGCAGACTTACCAACAAGGACACGCTATTGGTCACGAACCATATAAACAGCTATGTACGAAAGTCTTTGTTTGGTAAAAGTCCATTTGAAACAGCTATGAACGCACTGCCTGCGGAGTTCTTTACAAAACTAAAGCTTAAAAGGATAAACGAAAGTGATGTGAATTTAACTCCAAAACTATTAAAACACTAACCAGAGATAAAGTAAATACCCTTCAAAGTGAGTAGGGGTAGTCGGGAAACCTATTTTAACTCTTAAAAACCCCTTAGGTATTGCAAAACTACCTACCCCTTAATTTTGGCTTATTAAAGCCATTTCAGAGAGGTCTTTCAATTCCCAAAAAAGTTTGTTCATAATTTATTCACATTTAAAACAGCTTTTTTCGAGGAGGTATTGAAAAACGCCCTCTGAAAGTCCCTATTTACAAGACTTCCAGAAGCCTAGGGTTATATAACCTTATAAACTCGAAAGAGCTTGAAAACACAAAAACCTACTCCCTCCTATCTGACAGAAGTTGTCTATCAAAATAAGAGAGCGCAAGTTTAATATTTGTTATGTTGATTTAGTTTACTAGAAATTTATTACATCAGTGCCTATATAGTCAGGTATAGGAATTTCATCAGTTGTTTCTTCATCCGACTCATCATCAGTTCCATCATAATCCTCCATTTCATCAGGTTCTACATAGTCAGCTGCTGCGGCAGGGTACTTATCTCTATCCCAAACATGTATATGTTCTTCATCTCCCATGGTACTATCACCCTTAAGAAAGTAGTTCCAGTCTATAAAGACATCATTCGAATTGTTGTACTTGCCTCTTCCCCAAGTCACATCTATATGGTACCAGTTACCATCTACCTTCACCATATTCCAAGCGTGTCCAGCTGAGTTTTCTATAGCTGTCTTTCCAACAATATATATAACCTCCAATCTTGCTTCTTTTGCAAATCTATAGAATAGTCTTGAATAACCTGAACAAACTCCTGCCTGCTTAAACACAAGTGCAAAAGAGGTATGAACATCGTACTTACCCAATTTAGCATTTCTATTATTATCTCCTGTATAGTACCAGTCTTCTCCTTTGTCTCCATAGCTGTAGGCGTACTCCATTGTCATATACTCAAATATCTTCTTAACCTTCTCTGCATCAGTCATGCCAGTACTTAAGTTTTCTGCTACCCAGGCCTTTACGAATTTATCCAAGTTCTTTACATCTGATTTAGTAATATCATAATTATTTTTTACTGTCAAAGTCCAGTAAGTTCCATAGTTCATAGAGGTAGTAGTATATCCTTTTGAAACCATATCCATAAATTCGACTTCATCATACAGCTTATTAAACAACCTCCTTGAAGCTTCTACATTCATTATATCTGCCACCTTTTTACTTACACTTATAGAGAACGACCGTTTTAAATCCTTCGCATTCTTTACCATCCTGTCTATAAATTCTTTCTCAGTGCGTATTATCCCCGACTTAAACTTCTTGAACTTAGACTTGGTTGTCTTGTACTTAACAAACAAATCTATTCTGTCATAACCATATAAATTATACCAGCTCATTGAACACTCAATCCTTCCATATAGGTCTTTGTACTCAGTATTACTATGGAGAGTATTCCAAAAATCCATGTTATTCTTAAATAACTTCTTAGAAAAGCAAAATGTAATTTTCTTATCAAACTTAGCTAAACCTTTAGTTATCTTCTTACTAACAGCCTTTTTGCTCTTCAGTACCACCGTCTTCTTCTTATAAGTACGCTTAGCATATGCCTTGGTTCCTGCATTGACACACTCAACATTGCCACTTATTACTGCTACTAAAGCAAATGAGAAAAGCAGACTAAAGATAACTTTTTTTAGATTATTCTTCATACTCATACCTATTACCTTCCTTTCAGTTTAACTATAATTTCAGCCGTTGGCGGTACCCCGAACATCTTAAGCAGTCTTCGGTCGCTGTTACCGAACTCTACGCTCACGGTAACCAAGGGGGACTGATTCTAGTCCGTCACAAAGCCTATCACCCCCTTCTTCTTCACTTCAACAGCCTTAAACTCAAAATCATCAGCTATTAACTTACAGTTCTTCTCTTCCCCACTTTCCTCATCCGCATAGACTCTCATTGCATAATTTAATACTGCATCTTCAACCAGATTTCTACAGAATCGTCCATTTCCCATCTCAAGATTTCCTGCTGCCAAAGTGCAGAGAGAGTATAATTTTTCTTCTGCTGCCTCATCTACTTCAAATCCCCTCTTCCCTGCTTCCATTTTAACTATTTCCATCAATTCACTTTCTGAGTAATCATTAAAAGCAATGCTGAAAGGCACTCTGGAGCTAAGGCCTGGATTCCTGTCAAAAAATTTCTTCATTTCATCCGGATAGCCTGCAAAAATAACAATAGTATCCTCCCTGTTATTCTCCATCTCCTGTACAATGGTGTTGATTGCCTCATCGCCAAAACCCCCATTAAAGCATGAAACAAGGGAATATGCCTCATCTATAAACAAAACGCTTCCTGCTGCCCTGTTAAATACATCCTTAACCTTACCCGCTGTTTGTCCCTCATATGAAGCCACAAGGTCTGCACGTCCTACTTCTATCAAACCATTATTCCTGATCAAACCTAATTCATAAAATATACCTGCTATTATCCTTGCAACTGTTGTCTTGGCTGTGCCCGGATTCCCTGTAAATGTCATATTAAATACTGCAGAAATATTCCCATTCTCTGATAGCTCCTTCTTCATCTTTGCAAACGCTGCTATCTTCTTTACCTGAGCCTTAACCTCAGTCAAGCCTATCAGTTCATCAAGCTTTCCCATATAGTTTGTTTCACTTAAAATATTTACCTTGTAATCTTTTTTTAACTCTCTCAACTTATGTTTTATTTCTGCTATACATTTTACCCCTAAATTACGCATTTTGACAAAGTCGTCATCATTTAAATCTTTGAGCTCTCCATAGGTCTCTACTCCTTCACGCCTAAGAACATTGTATGCACGAACACTCAATTCCAGCTTTTCTAAAGGGGTGGATAATCCAATTGAGTCCCTTTCTTTCGTAGTTTTAACTTCTTCTTCAGCACACACAGTTCCATTTTCCCCTTCACCTTCATCTTGCTCATTATTTGCTTTTTGTTGCTCTTCTCTTATCAGGTGATAAATAAGCGCAGATAAAAACTCTTTCATAAGCTCATTGAAATTGTCCTTAGGCAGATAAGGCATTTCTTCAAGATTTTCATTTACTTCTCTTACTTCTACATATGGGAAAATAAGTTTTATCATGGCGCACATTCTCAAAGAAATATTCTTAGGCAGGCTTAGAAAAATCATCCCCTGTCTTTCCACAGTTTTACTACCAACTCCAACAATACGAACAACAGTCTCTGTTTCCCTCATAATATCAGTCAAATTCCTTATCAATGCAATTCTTGTATCATGAGGCATACCTTCGTGCATACTGAATTGAAACATCTCATCATCATATGTAGGGAGTATCTTCTCCTTTTCATCACTTACAATATAAAGTGCATATATCTTTCTTCCGCTCTGAAACAAATTAGAGTCCATATTCAAGCTTGTATTTCCTATATCTGCACACTGATTAAAAACCCAGTAAAAATCTTCAGCAGTGGTTCCGATATCACCACTAGAAAATGTGCTACCTTCAAATGAACCGAGGTTAAATTCCCAACCAATATATTCTCCAAGTGCAAGGATATTGGCTAAACCATTGAATTTTACACAGGTCTCATTAACGTAGGATGAGATATCATCCTGTTCAAGTAATTTGATAGATAAAGAAAATATATTGTTAAATCTTGTAAATATTGATTTTATATTATTATCCATAATCCACTCTCGCTTTCGTGTTTTGATTAACTGTTTCACAGATTGCTCCCACAATCTATACCCTATCACTACCTTGGCCCGCTCATATCATCGCCTGGCTTCCCCGGCATCAGTTTGGGTACATTTGCGTATTCAGTTGTCAAGGTACAGTAAGCAAAGCTTCCCTGTCACAAAAGTCCACGTCCTTCGGAGAGTTTTGTTCACGGGGCTTTTGAATGAATTTCCCGCAAACAAAAAAAAACGATACTTCACTAAAAAAATAACAGACTAACCCCTGGGGATTAATCTTCTTTTTTAATAAAATATCAGTTCATAAAATCAATATTCAGTTGTTATGAACCAATGATACCATCGATTCCGAAAAATGTCAATAGCAAAAAATTATTTTGTTTGTGTCTTGTTATTTTTGTAGTTTTTCAACTTAAATGCAACATGGTGTTGCACCTACTTTGACAGATACCCCTGTTGCATTTACATTGAAAAATATCGTTGCTTTTACTTTGAAAATAATGTTGCACTTACATTGAAAGGTGCCGTTGCTTTTACTTTGAAGGTGATGTTGCATTTAGCCTGAAATACCTTTGTATTCTTCATTTAGACCCTTGTTTTTATTCTTGGTGTGTGCTTTTATTCATAGGTAACTAAAATCATACTAACAAAAGGAGTTCCTATGAACAAGAAGAAACATCTTACTAATGCTGAACGCATCAAAATCGAAACCCTGCTCTCACAGGGCTTCTCAATCAGAAGTATTGCTGATTTCCTTGAGAAATCCCCTTCTACCATTTCAAGGGAGATAGGCATGCATTCACTCATCAAAATCCCTGACACCTGCGACTGCAACGATTATACCGGATGTAATGTCAAACACATCTGCGGTTCTAAAGACTGTAATAAGAAATGCCGCTAATGCCATCTTGCTAAAAAATACTGTGAGCATTACAGCAAAAGAAGCTGTGAACACTGGAATGGTTCCAAGGTAAAACTATGTAACGGCTGTACAAAAAGAGGATACTGCCGACTTGAAAAACATTTCTATGATGCTAAAAAAGCCAAGGCAGAATACTGTGATACCCTTATACAATCCCGCAACGGCTTTGACCTTACCCTCGAGGATATGACAAGGATAAACAGCATAATCTCCCCACGTATAAAAAAAGGGCAGTCTCTTTACCATATAGCTAAGAACAATGGGGATGAGCTAAACATAAGCGAATCTACCTTAAGAAGGCTGGTTATGGCAGGCGAAATGTATGCCGGAATAATAGACTGCACTTTACTCAATTCCACATGCAGCTAATATTCAGGCTCAAGGAGCATACCTCAAAATGTGTTACAGACTTGTTTGACAGTTTAGAGAAAAAACTGGGAAAAGAGCTGTTTGCTATGTGCTTCCCTCTGATACTAACCGATAATGGGAATGAATTCTCAAATATAGATGGCATTGAGAAATCCATATACGGCGGAAAGCGCACAAACATCTTCTTTTGCGAACCGAACCGCTCTGATCAAAAAGGACAGTGCGAAAATAACCATAAGCTTATAAGGACTATCCTTCCGAAAGGGACGTCTTTTAGCAGACTTACCAACAAGGACACGCTATTGGTCACGAACCATATAAACAGCTATGTACGAAAGTCTTTGTTTGGTAAAAGTCCATTTGAAATAGCTATGAACGCACTGCCGGCGGAGTTCTTTACAAAACTAAAGCTTAAAAGGATAAACGAAAGTGATATGAATTTAACTCCGAAACTATTAAAACACTAACCAGAGATAAAGTAAATACCCTTCGAAGTAAACGCAACACTAAAAACCGTTGCATTTAACCTGAAAGATACACTCTCAGGCTTGTTTGCTATACCCTTTTTTCTGTCAAAACAATAAAACCAGACCAAATCCGATTAAATTCAGTCTGATTTTATTGATATAATTTTATCATTTTATCTAGGAAAAGTGTTGCTTTTGCTATTTTTACAAAGTGTTGCACTTACCTTGGAAATCTAGCCTCCAAAAGAATCTATGCCATCTTTACTGCGTATTTTTCATACTTTTTCTCCGCTGCACTATTTGTAAGTTTAAATTCCTTGCAAAGCCTTTCAATAATCTGCTCCTTTTCCACTCCATAAGCAATACCGGAAGTTACTGTAGCAAGTAATGAAGCTTCTTTTTTCTCTTTCTCCAGTTTCCTCTCTGCCTTCTCCATTGCTTCTTTGACCGCTTCTTTCTGCATATCCTTAACAAATTCATCCCATTTTGAACTCATAACTTTTCCATCTCCCTTCTTTTTAAAATGTCGCACACTGTCTGCAAGTTCCTTATTGTACATATTCTCTACTTTCTTTTCTCTAAAGTCATGCATAAGTTTTCCAACTTCATCTTCTCCCTGATAAGCCCCGTTCACATAATATATATGTGAGCCATCATAAAAGTCTTTCTTTGTCTCCTTTACCATTCTATCAATGGTGTAGATTGGCAAATTTTCTCCAAAATAATCTTTTTCTGTAATAAAAATCACATAAGAATCTGCCAATTTCTTAAACTTCTGTCCTGATTTTAACATCCTTACATCTAACATACTGCTGTGAAACCTTGCTCTGCGTTCATCTGCACCGGCTGTACTTCTTTGTACCTCCACATTATAGTGTTTCCCTTCACTATCTTCTGCAAGAATATCAAGCTTTAGATTTCTTCCGCCTATCAAGGGATTGCTAAACTCTTTCTGTCCTGTTACTGATATTACTTTTATATCTTTTTTACCAAGAATAACTCTAAGTAACAGATTGGCAGCAGGTATATTATTATCAAATACCTGTGACATAAAAATATCATCAAACAGTGTCAGGTCAGCTAAAATTTCTTTTAGCCTCTCTACATTAATTACATTCTTGTGTTTGGGCTTCAAACCACACCTCCAATTTCAGATAATGATTTGTCCCAATAAATGCAGAATCAATATTAAACAAACTATAATTATTATACACTATTTGATGGGAATTTGGAAGATAGGTAAAATTGTAGGTCTGCACAACTGATTAAGCAATATTAAGCTTATCTATTTCCAGAGCATTTAATACGTCCACTTAAACTGTTTACATCTATTAAACATAAATCTAAAAATCAAATATCCCACAAGCAGCCAACTTCCGCATATTATAAGGAATATAACTGTATCCATAACCCATATACCATTTTTCAATATCACTGATGCATATTTTACCCCATATGATATTGGATTAGTATACACAAGGAAATCAGGTATTTTAACTATACTTCCTGATAAAAACAAAAATCCATAACTTATGATATTTACAAATGAAGCAACCTTGGTGAACATAAGCGTTACAGAAGCAAGTACATACGATAATCCCATGATTCCTATGCAAACAAGAATTACTATGTATAGATACTCCAGCCTGAATAAATTATCAATACCAAAAAATATCATTGCTACAACCATTGTTATGATGGCCTTTATCACATTTATACTAAACCACACTATAGTTTTGACTGTAACTATTTGTGCTATGGAATAAGGCTTTATCATAATATTCTGCAAAGTTCCAAGCTGCTTTTCGGTAGATATGCACATAGAAGCCTCTGATATAACACCGCTTGCAAGTATCCAGAGAATGTAACCAAATACCTTTTCTGTAGTATTTCCTTCTGTATTTATTACAATAATCAGTACAAAAAAATCCGTAATGAGCCCTACTATATAATCCGGATAATAGCTTATCGCCTCAGTAAGGGTCTTTCTAAATTCTGCTTTAATTAGATTCATCTAATGCCTCCATAACTTTTTCTTCCATATTTTTCTTTTTCTTAACTATCTCTACTATATCTTCATCTTGAAAGCTATCATAAACTTCCGAGAAATTTCCTTCAACGAATTCTTCTACTATCTTACCATCTTTAACATAAGATACTATATATCCTGAAACTTCCTCTTCTATTATGTCTGAAAACACTTTGACGCTTCCATCTTTTAGTATCAAAACTCTGCCATTAGCTTCTGTACTACTTCCATCTGATGTGTGGTAAGTATTACTGCCATTTTCTTTTCATTTACCAATTGGTTTAACTTATCTATAACGGCATTCTTACTCTTTATATCAAGCCCCAATGTTGGTTCGTCTAAGAGTAATAGCTTTGGTGACTGCATAAGAGCAATAATAAGAGCTAGCTTCTGCTGCATTCCCCTTGAATATTCTCCAACAGGCTTATTAATGGCTTCTCTTAATTCAAAATCATCTATGTATTTTTCTATCTCAGGGCTTTTACTATCTATTCTAGACAATCCTGCAAAATACTCTATGTTCTGCACTCCTGTTAAGTAATCATACACATTGGAGCTGGATTCAAGCAGGGCGCTTACATGATTGAAATATTCACTATTTTTACATTTATATATTTTCTTATCATCAAGCATTATCTCTCCTGAATCCGGTCGTATCATTTTTAATATACAATTTATAATAGTCGTCTTCCCCGCACCATTATTTCCTAAAAGGCAAACTATTTCTCCTGAATTCACTTCAAAGGATACATCTTTTAGAACAGACTTGTCCCTGAATGATTTTCGTAAATTAGTTATTTTTAGCATTTATTAACTCCTTTATTATTGGGATTTCATTATCGTAAAACAGCTGTTTATAACATTAAAACTGTTTCATATTGTAACATGTTCTCCAAAATAATAATAGACCACTAAGGTTTACAAAAAAAGTTAGAAAAATGTAAACCCTAATGGTCTATTTTATGAAGTTTTGATACCTTATTTAACTTTCTTTCTTTTGGCTTCTGACAGCATATATGCGCCAAGTGCAGAGAGTATGGATAAGCCTAACCAGAATTCTACATTTACTCTACCTCCGGTTACTGGGAGAGTCTTTGCAGCAATTGTGAATACTTTCCCATCCACAAGCAACTTACCATTCTTAAGTATTTTACCGTTCTTAAGTATGTTACTGTTCTTAAGTACTTTACCGCGGTAAATCAAGACACCTGCTTTATTACCGTAAAGCGGAACACCCTGTTCATCATATAACAGAATCTCAAAGCCCTGGTCTTGACCCACGCCAAATGCACGTGTTTTGTTTATTTCACTTCTTGAAGCAGCTCCATTTACAAAGTCTCTTGGTAGTCCTGTATTTGGATCAATTATTCCTGCTCCACCCTTTCCTGATGCACTTACAGATACATTTTCCTTTACAGACTGTGAAGCTAATCCGCCATTATTGCCAGATTCTGTATATGAACCGCCTCTTTTACCTGACTCAGGGGTAGAGCTTCCTTTTTTGCCTGAGTCATTTGAGGAAGAAGCTTTGTTACCAGATTCAGCAGAAGAATTGTCCTTTTTACCGGACTCTGTAGAATCTCCGTCTTTCTTATCAGATGCCTTTTCAGTGCTTTCTTTCTTACCGGATTCTTTACTAGATTCCTTACCGGAATCCTTGCCAGAGCTTTCTTTCTTATCGAAATCCTTGTTAGCTTCTTTACCAGATTCCTTTTTAGAGCTTTCTTTCTTAGCTGATTTGGAATCTGAGTTCTTCGTATCCTCCTCTTTGTCAGAAGCTTCATTCTTCTTTGTATCTTTCTGAGTGTCTTTTTTTTCTGTCTCTTTCTTTTCTGTCTCTTCTTTCTCTGCCTCGTCCTTATCAGTCACTTCTTCTTTTATTTCCTCAGTTATCTCATCTGTATTTTCTTTGTTCTCAGGACTTTCAGCTGTTTCATCAGGAGATACGTCCTTTTTGCCATCTGAACCGGAATCTATTGTGCCTTCCTTTGTACCATCAGCACCATTACCTGTCTCATTCGTCTTGCCAATATCTTTCTTACCGGTATCTGCCTTCCCTTCTTGAGACTTCTTATTCTCGTTCTTGTTTTCTGGAGTCTTACTCTCTGTAGGCTTCTTTTCCGACTTACTCTCTGTAGACTTCTTATTTTCAGGCTTTCTCTCCGTAGACTTCTTCTCTGACTTGCTCTCTGAAGACTTCTTATTTTCAGTCTTACTCTCCGTAGACTTCTTCTCTGAAGTCTTCTTAGTTTCAGGCTTGCTCTCCGTAGGCTTCTTTTCTGACTTACTCTCTGAAGTCTTCTTATTTTCAGGCTTGCTCTCTGTAGACTTCTTCTCTGACTTGCTCTCTGAAGTCTTCTTATTTTCAGCCTTGCTCTCCGTAGACTTCTTCTCTGACTTACTCTCTGAGGACTTTTTATTCTCGACTTTACTTTCTGAAGCCTTCTTTTTCTCAGTCTTACTTTCAGAGGTCTTCTTAGTTTCAGGCTTGCTGCTTGAAGATTTCTTATTTCCTGCCTTGCTTTCCGGCTTCTTCTCTGACTTTTTCTCTGATTTTTTCTCTTCCTTACTCTCTGACTCGCTCTTCTTGCCCTGTGAAGGCTTTTTCTCTGTGTTGTTATCAGCCACAGTCTTTTTTGCAGGCTTATCTTCTGCTTTCTCATCAGGTACAACCGGAGTATTCGCTACAGGCTTAATTATACTTGATATGGTGTTGTACCAAGTAGCAGTTATTTTAAGCGGTTTATCAGGCATAATGATGTCTTCGCTTACACCGTATTGTTTCCCATTGTCTACTTTCCAACCTGAGAAATAATAGTCTTTCTTCAAAGGTCTGATAGGGGTAGCCAGACTTCCTACCTCATAAGGAACGCTATACACTGCACTTCCGTTAGCACAGTCTACTGTAAGATAAGGTCTCCATCTAGCGATAAGCTTGGTGCCTGTTACCCTGTCAGGCATAATGAAGGTATCAGAAGGCTTACGGTTTACTGCATTACCCTGTGAGTCTAAGGTATCCCAACCACCAAACTCATAGCCAGGGCGCACATAGATGTTAGGTCTTACAGTCACACTTGTCCCACTGTCGTAATACTTAGGCTCTATAGTCTCAGCACCTTCATAATTAAGGTCATACATAAGTTTTCGTGAAGGGCCGCTTATAAGGCTGAAGCTAACTGTAGCAGGAGGTGCTTCTACTACTGTTGTAGTCTTAACAGGTTCGCCTGAGTATGCACTGCCTGCTTTTGACAAGGCAAGTTCAGCTGTATAATGAACATTTGCATTGACAACTGCTGTGTGAGTATTTACACTGGCATCCTCATCTCCAAGAACAAATGATATAGTTCCCTTATATAAGTTTTCATTTTCCTTTGTTATCCCCGTAACAGGTAAAACCTTTTTACCATCAATCGTTACAGTGGCCTCACCTTCAGGAATAGATGTCCAGTATTTACGCTGGTCATCTGCACGACGGAATGCCTTATCAGGCCTTATCACTATTTCCATAGTAATAGGCTTTCCTGGTTCAATTTCTCCCGAGGTATTACGTATGCTTGAGATAACTGAAGGCTTAAATCCATCTACACTATCATTAATCTTTCCATTACCTTGCCCGTTACCTCTTGTATATCCCCAAGCTATGAGATAACCTTCCTGCTCCATTTTCTGTAGTATCTCTTCAGGAACCTTCGCTTCTGTTCTGCCTAGCTTTGCAGGATCCCTTAACTCTGATATATGTGACATGTTGCCTTTTCCACCTGTACCAGCACCGGTGATAAGGTATCCCTTTTCGGGTTTACCAAAAAATATAAAGCATACTTTTTCGGAAGAATCTATAGTAGCACTAAGTTCTGCACCGTTTGTGACAGGCCCTTGGGATAATACCTCAAGTCCACCATCAGACTTCAGCCTTGTTATTACACTGTATACTTCCGCATGGTCCATATTGGATGTGGCTTTAATTGTTATATTACCAGCCAGTACAGTCTGCGAAAAACCACTGCTAACTAGGCTAACAACTAACATTGCAACAAGGACAAGACTTCCAAAGGTAAGCTTTACAGATTTCATAGTTTTTCTCCACTCTTTTAGTAAAATTAACAGGTTACGGAGTTATATTATATTAAAATGCTTCTTATATTGTTTTAGCATTTTAATTAGCTCTTTCATAATTCTGTACTGTATTTTGTTTATTGTGAAGTTTATAAGAATTCTTTACAAACAAAAACAGGACTTACACCTTATATCGGCATAAGTCCATTAAATTATAATACGTATAATATATTTTTTTTACCTTAAGCACACTTATTCTCTTAATCACTTAACAAGGCTAGACCAAGTATTCATAAAACACTTCATTCATAACATCTCACTTATACTTGTACCAAAAGCTTATTACTTTTCAGCATTTATATAGTTTATCAAACCACCCTGCTTTATTATCTTCTTTATAAAGTCCGGAAAAGCCTGACCTATAAAGCTCTCTCCTGTGGTAAGGTCTTTGATTATACCTGTGTCAAAGTCTATCTCCACCTCATCACCGTTATTGATAGCCTCTGCGGCCTCCGCACATTCAATGATTGGAAGACCTATATTTATCGCATTCCTGTAGAATATCCTTGCAAATGTCTTTGCTACCACACAGGCTATACCTGATGCCTTGATGGCTATAGGTGCATGTTCCCTGGAAGAGCCGCAGCCAAAGTTAT
This sequence comes from Catonella massiliensis, assembly GCF_016651435.1. Taxonomy (NCBI): domain Bacteria; kingdom Bacillati; phylum Bacillota; class Clostridia; order Lachnospirales; family Lachnospiraceae; genus Catonella; species Catonella massiliensis. Next base: position 1,857,807 of record NZ_JAEPRJ010000001.1, read on the forward strand.
CTCCTGCTACCATTATATCTCCCGGCTTCACCTTGTTTACAAAGTCTGCATCTATGTCTATCATACATTTTGCCGCAAGCTCGGCTGGGTCTGAGGTATTTAGGTATCTTGCCGGAATGATTACATCTGTATCTACGTCATTACCATATTTATGAACATATCCTCTTGCTTCCATAATCCCTCCTATAATCCCAGTTCTTCAGGCGAACTTATTTTACCTGTAATGGCACTTGCAGCAGCCACTGCAGGGCTTGCAAGGTAGACCTCACTTTCAGTATGTCCCATACGGCCTACAAAGTTTCTATTGGTTGTAGATACTGCGCGCTCACCTGCTGCAAGCACTCCCATATGTCCTCCAAGACATGGTCCGCAGGTAGGGGTACTTACGATACAGCCTGCCTGTACAAAGGTAGTAATCAGTCCCTCTTTAAGTGCCGTAAGGTAGACCTCTTGGGTAGCAGGGATGACAATTGCTCTTACCCCCGGTGCCACCTTTTTATCCTTCATTACCTCAGCAGCCACCCTTATATCTGATATCCTGCCGTTGGTACAAGAACCGATGACTACCTGGTCTATCTTAACTTCCCCAGTTTCACCTATAGTCCTTGTATTCTCAGGGAGGTGTGGAAATGCAATAGTAGGCTCAAGTTCAGCGAGATTTATTTCAATGACCTCATCATAGAGCGCATCCACATCAGCCTCATATACCTTGTATGGCTTTGTGGAATGCTCCTTTATATACTCTAGGGTAATCTCATCCACAGGGAAGATGCCATTCTTTGCACCCGCTTCTATCGCCATATTAGCTATGGTAAATCTATCGTCCATGGTCAGGTTCTTCACTCCGTCTCCGCTAAATTCCATAGATTTGTAAAGAGCACCGTCCACTCCTATCTTTCCTATAATGTGAAGTATGACATCCTTCCCGCTAACCCACTTCTTCATCTTACCTGTAAGCACGAACTTTATGGCTGAAGGCACCTTAAACCAGGCTTTGCCTGTAACCATGCCTGCCGCCATATCAGTACTTCCGACACCTGTGGAGAAGGCTCCCAAAGCCCCGTAAGTACAGGTATGTGAGTCTGCACCTATAATGCAGTCTCCCGCTGTAACCACTCCCTGTTCAGGAAGAAGGGCATGCTCTATGCCCATACAGCCTACTTCAAAGTAGTTGGTTATATCATGGCTTATGGCATAATCACGCATACATTTGCAGTTTTCTGCCGATTTTATATCCTTATTAGGAGTAAAATGATCCGGAACGAGGGCTATCTTATCCTTGTCAAATACCTTATTATCCTTAAATTTTGACAATTCTTTGATGGCAACAGGTGCAGTTACATCATTGCCAAGCACCATGTCAAGCCCTACTTCTATGAGTTCTCCTGCCTGCACCTTAGGAAGTCCTGCATGGTCAGCGAGAATCTTCTGAGTCATTGTCATTCCCATAATATACCCCTTTCTGGTTATAAGTATTCTTGTATTATAGCAAGACATATAGTATAATAAAAATACATAATAAACATAATTGCTATGAAATGTGGTTATGCAATGATATAAGCATCAAAAAGGAGACAGCTATGGAAAATAACATGGAGCAGAATCTATCACTTTATCATATATTTAATACAGTTGCAGAGGCGGGGAATATCTCCCACGCAGCGAAAGAGCTCTACATAAGCCAGCCTGCTATAAGCAAGGCTGTTACAAGGCTTGAGCAAAACTTAGAGACAAAGCTCTTTGTAAGAAGCTCAAGGGGAGTTACCCTTACTGACTCAGGCAAAATGCTGTACGAGCAGACAAATGCTGCCTTTAAGCACCTAAAACAGGCAGAGGATACGATTAAGAAAAACAAAAAGCTGGGTACGGGAAGCCTTAAAATAGGTGTTTCCACTACCCTTTGTAAGTATGTACTCATGCCTTATCTTGAGAAGTTTATCAAGTTACACCCTCATGTCAAAATATCAATAAGCTGCCAATCTACCTATCAGACACTTAACCTCATACAGAATCACAAGGTGGATATAGGGCTTGTCGGCGAAAGCGGGAGGCTTGAAAACCTTGTATTTGCACCTATAGGGATGGTTGAAGATGGCTTTGTAGCCACTCACGATTATCTAAAGAATCTCAAAAAAAGGCATCCTGAGGCTGCCTCCAATCCATTTGAATACGCTAATCTTATGCTACTTGACCAGCACAATGTATCCAGGCGTTACATAGATGAGTATATAAGGGGCAATGAGCTATCTACCGGACAGATGCTTACAGGGCATATCCTAGAAGTCAGCAGTATGGACCTTCTCATAGAATTTGCCAAAATAGGTCTTGGAATAGCCTGCGTAATAACAGACTTTGTAAAGAAGGAGCTTAAAGAAGGCAGTTTAACCACCATACCTCTTTCTCTCCCAATACAAAAAAGAGAGATAGGATTTACCTATCTCAGAGAATATACGGCTAATGACGCCCTTGAAGCCTTTATTAGTTTTTGCAGAAAGATTAGTACTCCTTAACCTTTCTTGGCTGCTTGTACTTCATACTTTTAATCATTCTTTCGGAGGGCTCAAAGATTATCTTATAGAGCTCTCCATTTTTACTTACTATCATTGAATATGTACTTACATTGCTATCATACGAGCTAAAATCCTTGACCTTTATTCTGTCATTGTGGTTATATGCCTTTATAGAATCCGAATTGGTGGGAGCTATAACCTCAGCATTTTCAATATCCACCCTCATCAAGGTCTTTCTCCTTGCATTACCGCTGATTCTGTCAAAATCAATCTGTCCATCCGCATATATGTATTCATATTCAATCTTAAGCCTTGAAAATATAAACACCGTGATTGCTATAGCCACAATAGGGGTTATTATAAGTGCAGGATTGATTAAAACTAAAATAAAGCTACATACCACTCCGGCTATCAAGCCCGCCCTTATAGCTTTATTTTTGCCTGTGTCGAGGCACTTAATGCCCTCTTCCAAATACTGATCGTTCATACTTCCTTCTCCTATTCAATATAATTAAGTTTACCAAGTGCTCATATTATACCACATTGTTTATGGCTTGCAAATAGGCTGTTATTAGTTTTGTTTTGCTGGTTCTTGACTTTTTACGACTATCATAATACAATTGTATTACATATAAAAAAAGGAGAATAAATATGTCTACAATTAGTTTGAGAGTTCCAGAAAAAGAATTGAACATCTTTAAATCCTATGCAAAACATAACAATACCACATTGTCCGAAATTATTAGAATTACAATGCTTGAAAAAATTGAGGACGAGTACGATTTGAAAGTGTTTGAAGAGTATGAAGCTAAAAAGCAAGCAGGAAGATTAAAAACAAGACCAATAAACGAGCTTTGGAAAGAGCTTGACTTATGATTTATCAGATTGTTACAACCGATAAATTCGATAAATCATTCAAAAAACTGGATAAACAAACACAAAAGATAATTAAGGCTTGGATTGAGAAAAACCTTATGGGATGCGAGAATCCTCGCCTGCACGGAAAAGGACTTACAGCGAATAAAAGCGGACAATGGAGATACCGAGTAGGAGATTATCGCATTTTGGCAGATATTCGAGATAATGAATTGATTCTAGTACTTGTTGAAGTCGGTCATAGAAGTCGTATTTATTAAGAATGGAAACACAATCAATGGGGGCATAAAGTATAGTATTAGACTAATATTTGAAAGGTTAGATTATGAGTATATTAAATGTAGAACATTTGACACATGGATTTGGCGACAGAGCGATATTTAACGATGTATCCTTCCGCCTTTTGGCAGGAGAACACATAGGACTTGTTGGTGCCAACGGCGAAGGTAAGTCTACCTTTATGAATATAATTACAGGCAAGCAGATGCCTGACGAGGGTAAGATTGAATGGGCTAAAAACTGCCATGTAGGCTATATGGACCAGCACGCTGTTCTCACCAAGGGAATGACGATAAGAAGCGTCTTAAAGTCTGCCTTTGACTATCTTTTTGACCTTGAAAAAAGGCTAAACGCTGCCTATCTTGAAATGGGTGAAGCCGATGAAGACAGCCTTAATAAACTAATGGAAGAAACCGGCACCATTCAGGACTTACTTACCATGCACGACTTCTATATGATAGACTCAAAAGTGGAGGAAGTGGCTGCAGCTCTTGGACTTAGCGATATAGGACTTGACAATGATGTGACAGAGCTTTCAGGAGGCCAGCGTACCAAGGTTCTTCTTGCTAAGCTCCTACTTGAAAAGCCTGATATTCTTCTTCTTGATGAGCCTACCAACTACCTCGACAGGGAGCATATAGCCTGGCTTACCAGATATTTACAGGAATATGAAAATGCTTTCATCCTGATAAGCCATGATATTCCTTTCTTAAACAGCGTAATCAACATCATCTACCACATGAACAACCAGGAATTAAAGCGTTATGTTGGTGACTACAACAACTTCCTTGAAGTCTATGAGATGCAGAAAGCTCAACAGGAAGCTGCCTACAATAAACAGCAGAAGGAAATCGCCGACCTTAAAGACTTTGTGGCAAGAAATAAGGCGAGGGTATCCACCAGAAACATGGCTATGTCAAGGCAGAAAAAGCTTGATAAGATGGATATAATAGAGCTTGCCGGGGAGAAACCAAAGCCTGTATTTAACTTCCTTGAAGCAGGTATCAGCGGCAAGGTTATTCTTGAAGCAAAAGACCTTGTGATAGGCTATGACAGCCCTCTAAGTAAGCCTATGAACCTCTATATGGAGAGAGGTCAGAAGGTCGTTATTGAAGGTGCTAACGGAATAGGAAAGACCACCCTGCTTAAGAGCATTATGGGACTAATTCCGCCTCTTTCGGGAGAGGTAAGGCTTGGTGATTCACAGGAGCTTGGGTATTTTGAGCAGGAAATGAGTGGAAACGGCAATAACACCTGTATCAATGAAATCTGGGAAGAGTTCCCGGGCTTTAGCCAGTACGAAGTTAGAAGTGCCTTAAGTAAATGCGGCCTTACCACCAAACACATAGAAAGTATGGTTAAGGTATTAAGCGGTGGAGAACAGGCTAAGGTAAGGCTTTGCAAGCTGATTAACAGAAAAAGCAATATCCTCGTACTTGACGAGCCTACCAACCACCTGGATGTAGATGCCAAGGATGAACTAAAAAGAGCTCTCATAGCCTATAAGGGAAGTATAATAATGGTTTGCCACGAGCCTGAATTCTATGAAGGGCTTGCAAGTGATGTATGGGATTTGTCCCAGTGGACAACCAAATTGCTGTAATATAATCTTATAAAAAACAGCCGCCTTGTATATATATTTACAAGGCGGCTGTTACTTATTGTTTTCCTTTTACAAAGTCAATCTCCATCTTTAGGCTTAAAGGTATACTTCCTGTTTCCTTAAGCAGCCTTCTTTCAAGATGTTCATATTTTTGCAGCTTTTGCTCTCTCTTAATTTCCCACTGTTTGACAAGCTCCATATATGTTGGATTATTGGCAAGCATCCTTATTCCTTCCTCATCAGGAGGACAGAATTCAAAGAGTATCCGTCTTGCAACCTTGTTAAGCCTTGGAGAGCCTTTGCCTTCATATAGGATGTAGGTGAGGTAATCCTGAACAAACATATCCTTGAAGCTGTTGCGGCAACGCTGAAGTGAAATCTTTATCTTCTCCTTGGCACCAGGAGTCAGGTTGCTGTTTTTACGGTAAAACTGTATATAATCACAGTACAAGCTGGTAAGCGAAGGATCGGTTACATCGTTCCAGCGTCCTCCCTGCACTCTCTTACAGATCTCCCATCGGAACTCACCGGTCATCTTGATCATGGTACTTAGAAGGTCATCCATATGCAGTATAGATATAAACATCCTGCTAGGTGTAGTTCTTACCTTTCCTTCTATCTCCTGCCACATTATACCTCTTACTCCTGCATTAGGCATAAGGATGAAGTCAGGAAGCTTTTCTACGTGGATATGCTCCTTTGCCATAAGGTCACCGTCACCGATAGGCAGAGTTTCCCTATAAAATGCTGAAAAGTCCACGCTCTTAATGGCATTTATATTTTTTCTTATAATACCCGGCTTTACCAAGCAGCTTTCCAGCTCTTTTAAGATATTGTCTTCATAAAATACCGGACAGAAGGTGGATACGCGTCCACAGGTTATCTTGTTTGCAGTCCTAAATATATTGTCAAGCTCGTAGCATACCTTAGCTTCTCCGTCCTCCATCAGCTTTTCTGCCTCGGAATTGGTGACCTTCTTGGTTGACTTAAGTGTCCTTACATAGTCAGAGAAATCCACCTCAAGCTCGTTACGGCAAGGCTTCTTCTCCCCCCTATATACAGCTAAGAGCCAGTCATAGAAGGTATATACTCCGGTTACAGCAGGGTCGTTTTCCTTAAGCTCTTCAGAGAACTTGTACAAAGCCTTAGTATACTCTTCTCCCGCAAGTATCTCGTCAATGTATCCAAAGTAAAGAAACATCCTTATTACGGGAGTTAATTCTTTCTTAAGGCTCTTAAAGAAAACCTCTGAATATATCTGATAAAACTCAGCTGTTATCTCTCTTTTAAGCGCAGTAGTCTCATCATCTATAGCGTTTTTGTCCTTTAGTTTTTTTAGTTTATTTATATTAATCCTAAAAAATCTTCTCTCAGGTCCTACTATCTCAGCAAAGTCCAGTATGGTGTCGAGTGACTCATAGAACTTTTCTATCAAATCACCTTCTTCATTTTCCTTTTCCATTGCTACCGTAAGAGAATTATCAAGCTTTATGGCTTTGAATGAATCAGTGCACTCTTTTATCTTTATAGCAAGCTCATCATTGGCATTAAGCGTGACCTTGCCTGACTCACTTATCATAATAGTCATCTTGTTTAATAAGCTGTTTTTAATAAATACATCTGAAGAAATCTTCTTATACACTTCCAAAAGCTTATAGAAGAGCCCTCCTTCTTTTTCAATAAAAAAGCTCCTTAAGCATTTTCTTATAAACTGATGCCTTTCGCTTATCAGATGAACTGCTTTCCTAACATCAATGCAGCCTTTTTTAATCATTCCTATAGATACATCCGGCTCAGCTATAAGAGCCTTGAAGTTTCTCCCTGCATATATCTTATTAAGGCCTTCATAATACCCCATCAGCCAATAATCAATATCCTCAATATTATAATACGCCTCAAGCTGCTCTATTCCCTTGTTAGGCTCAAGCTTTACACCTGCCTTTTCAGCAAGGTGCAGGTAGAGATTATAGCAGGCAGTTAAGTTGTCATAGATAGTATTGCACCTTACCTGCTCAGTCCTGTAGGAATGTATGATTCTTGTTATCTGCCTGAAGCAGGAACGAATACATATCCTTGCAATATCAGGATTGGAATTAATCAATAAATCTATAGATTCTATACCCGTGACCGGATAAGTAAAAAAGCTTGTATCCTCCACGACAATGTATGATAGTATATGCACTTCCGAGAGCACTTCGCATATACCAACCACATCCCCCGTGCCAAGCTCATAGCTTCCACCCTCACAGCAAACCCTTATCTTACCGGACTTCATAATACAAAGCTTATCAAATGACTGCCCGGCACTTAACAGAGTCTCCCCAGCTTTAACAATAAGTTCTGACATATCTTCTCCCAAAATCAACTAAATCTTTCATCAAGCCATTTAGCAACTACTTTCATAATATCTGCCCTGTTTACTTCATTGTGCAATTCATGCCTTCCTGTAGGGTCGATATATTCGGTCACATCCTTAATATCGGCATTTCTTAACATTTCAGTAACCTTTCTTACACCTTTACCATAGTTGCCTACAGGGTCTTCCTTCCCCGATATAAGAAGGATAGGCATATCCTTTGGCAGGCTCCTTGCCCATTCCTTTCTACTTACCACCGTAAGGGCAGTAAGAAGGGAATGATATCCTTTTGCAGTAAAATTAAAATTACATTTAGGGTCCTTAGTGTATTTATCTATAAGCTCCCTATCGTGTGTAATCCAGTCACAAGGTGTCTTGGCATCAGGAATTCCATCTATAAACTTACCAAAACTAAGCTTAATGAGCAAATCAGAAACATAGCCTTCCTTATGGGTTCTGGCTAAAAATGCAGCAAGCAGCCTTCCTGCGTTGTTCTTAAGCGATGGCCCTGCAGTACCGCTTAAAATCAGTCCGTCTATAGTATCCGGATACCTTGATGCATACCACCTCGCAAAAAAGCTCCCCATACTATGTCCATATAGTATGATTGGAAGCAGAGGATATCTTTCCCTTAAGATATCATTCATTTTTTTAAGGTCAAGCTCGATATGCTCCTCATCAAAGTCACCGTATTCACAAGGCTTTGATGAACCACCATGTCCCAAATGGTCATTGCCTGCAAATATATAGCCTCTGGCTGTAAAGAAGTCTGCGACCCACTCATAGCGCTCGATATATTCACACATGCCATGTGAAAGCTCTATCACAGCCTTAGGCTTAACTAATTCATCAGTATAAATATAGGCTGCAATCTTGTGCTTCCCATCAGCCGAATCAAAGTTAAATGTCTCTTTATTCATCACCTTCTCCAATCCATCCCATAAACCACCATAAGCATATTGCAAAGGTCAGCCACCGGCCTTTACAATATGCCACATATGTTAAAACTCTTTATTCCCGATTAGCTAAGTTTATTTACCTGTCTTTTTAGCAGGTGCATTACTCTTTTTAGAAGCCTTGGCTGCCTTAGCAGCCTTCTCTTCTTTAAGAGTCTTTACTTTGCTAATCTTTGCCTTAAGCCTGTCACCTAATTTATAAAGCTCACCCTTGTACCAGGCACTGTTTAAGGTATCGCTTGCATCGTCATAAGCAGCTTTTACCTTGTCCCAGCCCTTTGTGGAGTAATTCTTTATATCAAATCCTGACATAACTTTATCAATCTCTGCGTTAGCCTTATTCATATCTCCTATAGATACTTTTTCGTACAGAACACCTGTTTTCTTAACCATCTTTTTGATATAATTTTCTGTCTTTGTGAACATCTCTCCTACATAGAGGGTATTGTCAATGTCTTTCTTGTAGGCCTTAAGATCCTTTTTAAGTCCTTTTAGGTCTTTCTTATAGCCCGCCTTCTTAAGCGCACCATTTACATAAGAATCAAGCTGTCTCTTAAGTATCTTTTTCATGGCCTTGATGTCGTTGTTTGTGTACACTGCATCATAGTCTTTGATATTTCTTATGCCCTTTATCTCAAGGTCATTTGGCGCAGGAGCATCAGCGGCTTTGCCTTCCGCAATAGAGAGCTCAATAACATTCTTAGCCTTCTTAATATCCGCCAAAGCCTTAGAGTATGCTGCATCTACAATCTGAGCATAATATTCATTAAGTCCCTTCTTGTCTACAGACTTATAAGCCTCTTTGACAGTATTGTAAACATCATCTTTAAGCTTAGCAAAGTTGTACTTAGGTCCTGTCTTAAGTATGTCGTAGCCGGAAAGTGCCTTAAGCTGGTTAGCGTAGTCTGCGAGCTTGCCTGTAGGTACTTGTGAATCTTCCTCTGTTTCCTCATCAGCACCGCCAGTAAATAGCTCTGTATCATATTTTGCATCTAAGATGTACTTAAGTGCCTCTTTCTTAACCTTTACCACAGCATCTAAAACCTCAGGGGTATACTTTGTGCGGTTTGAAGCAAAGTCAGCATAAACTGTATCAATCAAATCACTTGCCTTTGACTTGAGCATAGCTTCAGAACTTACTATATGGCTTGCCTTAACTGTGTTTTTAGACTTCTTCAATGCTTTATCAGCAGGCTTTTTAGGCATCTCTTTTGCCTTACCGGTAAGGTCTACCTTAAGTATCTTGACCATATTGTGAGTTCCGTCTTCTATAAGTCCCTTAGATGTGACCTTAACAAAGACTTTACCTGCCTTCTTGGCTGTAAGCTCACCTGTCTTCTTGTCAATCTTTGCATATCTTGAATCTGTAACTGTCCATTCTACGCCTTTTTCAGCCACATCCGTCTTGCCTGATGAATTTATCGCTTCGGCAGCAAACTTGAACTTCTTGCCTACCTGAAGCTTAGCTGTCTTCTTGGTTATCTTGATATCAGAAACGGCAGGCTTAACAGTAACCTCGTACTTTTCTTCAAGTCCATTCACTGTGCTTAATGTAATAGTTGCCTTACCAGGCTTAATTCCTCTTACGCCTAAGTTTGAATAAGCTACTGCTACATTCTTGTCACTGCTTGTTGCGTAGTACTCGGTAACGAATGCATCCTCTGGGGTTATCTTAACAGTAGTAACTGCCATTTCACCTACAGAGATAACCTTCTTTGCCTTTAAGATTTCTATGCTGGTAGGAGCTGTATCTTCTGCAACATTAACCGATACATTTACTTCCTTGTCTCCTGCTTTTGCAGTCACTGTCGTGTGGCCAGCAGCTAAGCCCTTGACATAGCCATCCTTGTCAACTGTAGCCACTTTTTCATCACTGCTTGACCAGGTGATATCAGCTGTACTTGTATAAGGTAATATCAGTGTTTCCACAGCTACCTCATAGCCCTTTGGCACTGTAAGAGTCTTGCTCTTTACAAAGATACCATCTACCTTATCTGAAGGATGCTCCTTCATCTCGTATGCTGCCTTTACTGCTGCATAAGCGTCTACAATACCATAGCCGTACTCTTTGTCATCAAAGAATTTGCTTCCCATCTTAGACCTGTTGGCAGTACCACAAAGTATGTTGTATACCTGTCTTGGAGTAAGGTCCTTGTTAGCAGAGAGCACAAGTGAAGCCACTCCAGCTACCACAGGTGAAGCCATTGATGTCCCTGAAAATGGTACATATCTGTTGCCAGGGATTGTACTAGGCACTGCCGAGCCTGGTGCAGATATATCTGAATACATACCATAGTTTGAAAAATATGAAGGCTCATTGTAGTAGTCAGATGAATTGACAGATAAAACCTCGGTAAATACAGCAGGTGAGCTGTCCTTATTGGTATCTTCATTTCCTGATGCAGCTATAAATACCATACCCGCATCATAGGCTGCCCTCAATGCCTTGTGAACGTTGTCATCATAGCTGTAGCCGCCAAGGCTCATGTTTACTACCTTAACGCCCTTTTCCTTCATATACTCTATAGCCCTTATAAGGTCTACATCATTTATCTGACCATCGTCATCCTGTACACTTGCAACATAGAGCTCAACCATGTCATTGTCATAGCCTGTAGCTACACCTGCTCCACCCTTGCCATTGCCATAGGTGGCTGCAATTATTCCTGACACGTGGGTTCCGTGCATATCTGCATCATCTACAGCCTTCTTTTCTACGCCTTTAGTAACACGAACATATTCTTTTAAGTTCTTCTTGAGGTCTTCGTGGTGAGTATCTACGCCTGTGTCTATAACGCCGACCTTAACCTTTGAATAACCTTTTTCTTTTAATAGCTTCCATGCTTTCATTACGTTGACTTCATCAAACTGATACTGGTAGTCAGGATTCTTCTTGTCAAGTAATGGATCAGCCATTGTCTTAGCAGAAACTCCAGTCACAGAGCTAACACAAAGTCCTGCACATAAAGTAATCGCCAATGCTGTCTTAAATTTCCTCATAGGTTTTCTCCTTTATTTTTGTATATATTACGCAACCATAATAACATTATCGGCATTTTTTGTCTATAATTTAATTTCTCAGTAAAAAAAAGTGATGTTTATGCAAGATTAACAGGATTATCCAGCATAAATCCTTCTCTGATAAGTCAACAAAAGACTTATAGATAAGCTAATATCTATAAGCCTCCATTGTTTGTAAATAATCCAACCAAATTCCTCAACGGTAACATAAAGCTCTTCTTCAGTATGATAGTGATGTTGATAAATTAAGGCTTTTTTCATAAGTCTTGGATATTGGATTTATTATTTTGCTCTTATACCGATTATAACCGTTTTTAAGGTAACAATAAACATCGGGATATTATAATTGCGCAAAAGCCAACGTAATCCAATCACTGTATCATATTACTATTTTCTCCTATCTTAATTATAAGATATTAGATATATTCCAATACTTTTCCTGATATTCATTAAAAGTCTTCTCTTTTATCCTTTTTCTATTTTTTCCGTTTAAATCACATTGATAACACTTTAAGGTCTCGTTTCCATTCTTATAAAATGTCTGCATGTAGTATAACTTTCCGTTTGCTAAAAATCCATAAATTGCATCCGTTTGAAATATCCTTTTTCCTGATTCTGTTGTAAGTTCTAAAATATAGTTATCTGCATCAGAATGTGCCTCATTTATCAATATCCTTTTGTCTTTAAGCTGAAAATATCCTACCAGATAATCAAATCTTCTCTCCAGCTTTTTTGTTTTCATATTGTATATAAATACATTTTCATAAGCCATAACAATACCTCCACCCGCATAACGCCCGAAATACAGGTAGTTATCTGTTCCACCAAATATCGAATAATTATTTCCACTAACTGATATTATCTTAGATATTTTCTTAGTTCTAAGATCCATCTTGTATATAACACTTTTATCTGCTTTATTTTTTGAATAATATAATGCTCTTCCATTGGTTACAATGTTAACTGATGTAGCTTTTTTTACTAAATTGATTGTTTTCTTTGTAACCTTAGAATACTGTGCTATAGTTGCTTCATATGTATAATCATCTACATTATCCTGATTATCATCTTTTACATCAGTAAATTTGTATACATAGTTTCCTATCTCTACTTTATGTCCTATTTTCATTTTCTGCGTATTTGCACTTACTTTTTCTGAAACCAGGCTCAAAGATAAGATAAATGCAATACACATAAATATAACAGCTATTCCTTTAAATTCTTTGTTCATTTTCTTTTCTCCTGATATTTTATGATACAGGTGTCAAAAGTATGAAAATTCGGGGCAGCTTGCTTTGGGGAGAATTTATTAACTTTTGACACCCACATCATTTTATTAAAAATTCTTAGTTACTTTACATATTTCTTTATAGTTTCTTCTGATAGTTCCTGCCATTTCTCCTTTACCTCTTTAAATTTGGAGGCAAAGTTATTAAACTCTTTTTTTGAAATCTTTTTAATTCTACCATTCTGAACCTTTTCATATTCCTCTTGATCTATTCTTACAAATTTAAGATTATTATCAGCTATCCCTAATTTATCTCCGGAATATACCCTTTTAATATTCCCTTTTCCATCAGATTTATAAATATCATATGCTTCCTCTGCATATGATTTATCATCATATGCCTGCTGATATGTTCTCCCAAATGTTCCCATAATATAGTTTTTAAAGACTTTAATACCAGATCCAAACATATCCATAGCATTATTATCCATAGTTTTATATTTATTTGTATCTGAATCAAAATAATAAATCTTTGCTTTTGATATCCTGTTATTTTTATTAACATAAACCTCTATCTCACCAGGTACCTCAGCACTCCATCTTTTCCATAAAAACAAATCTTTTTTGCTGTCATTATTGACATCTGTAATCATAAATTGATAGGTTACAATCGGTGCACCTTCCTTCTCTTTTAGAATATACTTCTTTAATACCTTCGTATACTCTTTCTTCACTGCATTACTCAGTCCTTTTGCATATACCGGGATAGTAGATATTCCGGATATAAGTATGGCTGTGGATAAGATTGCTGCAAAGATTTTTGTTTTTATTGTGTTTAACATAAATTTGCTCCTTTATTTTTTTCAATTGATTGTTCCTGTTACCTATTTAAAGATTTTATGATACAGCTGTCAAAAGTATGAAAATTCGAGGCAGCTTGCTTTGGGGAGAATTTATTAACTTTTGACACCCACATCATTTTATTAAAAATCCTTAGTTACTTTACATATTTCTTTATAGTTTCTTCTGATAGAAACTGCCATTTCTCCTTTACCTCTTTAAATTTGGAGGCAAAGTTATTAAACTCTTTTTTTGAGATCTTTTTAATTTTACCATTTTGAACCTTTTCATATCCCTCGTAATGTATTTTTACAAATTTAAAATCATTATCAGCTATCCCTGATTTATTTCCGTAATATACCCTTTTAATATTCCCTTTTCCATCAGATTTATAAATATCATATGCTTCCTCTACATCTGATTTATCATCATATGCCTGCTCATATGTTCTCGCAAATGTTCCCATAATATAGTTTTTAAAGACTTTAATACCGAATCCAACCAGATCCATATAATCTTCAGTTCTAGTTTTATATTTATTTGTGTATCGATCAACATAATAAATCTTTGCTTTTGATATCCTGTTATTTTTATTAATATAAACCTCTGTCTGACCAGGTACCAGAAGACTCCATCTTCTCAATAATAGCAAATCTTTTTTACCGTCATTATTGACATCTGTAATCAGAAAATAATATATAGACGGATCGTCTTCCCGTGCTTTTCCCGTTAGAATATGTTTCTTTAATATCTTCGTATACTCTTTCTTCACTGCTTTACTCAGTCCTTTTGCATATACCGGGATAGTGGATATTCCTGATATAAGTAAGGCTGCGGATAAGATTGCTGCAAAGATTTTTGTTTTTATTGTGTTTAACATTATTTTTTCTCCTTTATTTTTTCAATTGACTGTGCCTGTCACCTATTTAAAGATTTGATTATGTTTAGTAATGATCTTCTTTTCTAAAAGCTGTACTATTATAAGTATTTCTATATTTACTTATATTGGCTTCAGTTATAAATATAGCATCAGTTACATAGCTGGAGCGATATTTTTTTTGCTCAGGTGTTATAGGGTAAGATGATGAATTAGCAAAGCTCTCCACTTCAACTGCTCTTCCATTGGTTATTTTGAAATATTTTACTCCAGTAAAATCATCATGCCACAAGTATGGCAAATAAAAGTCATACCCCACACCTTCCCCACCTCGTGGGTACATTACCGGACTAACAAATATTTTACTAACCTTACCATTTCTATAGCTGTAAATCAAATGCTTCTGTACCCCACCAAATTCAGCATCACCGCGTGCTGCGAAACAGATAAGTTCATCCACTCCATCGCCATCAAAATCATGATATGCAAATCTACGTTCATCAAAATAGTCATAAGGATTACCATTACTATCATATTCAACCATACCATCTACAAATTTACCGAATGCTATATCAGGATCTGCCATTATCCCCCTAAGTATCTTCTCGTACTCCAAATGTGCTTTCAGATTCTTAGGCACCGGTGTCTTGTCCTTAGTCCACCATTTCTTACCTGTTACATTTGAATAGGTCTTCTGGAGTGGAATCAGCTTGCCGTTTTTAATCTCAAAGACTTCCCAGATTACACCATTTACATCATAAGGCAAGGTATAGTAGGCTGCGACTCCGTTTTCATCATATACTACAACTTTCAGTTTCATGTTTTTCATGTCCTTTGATGAAAATTTCTTCTTCCTGCTATTTGTGTAGTCAGATACATAATACTTATAATTTCCTGCTTTTGCGTTGTCTATAGTTATTACTTCTACTGTATTTCCTTTCTTTCCGTCATTTACAAGACGGTTGCCGTGCTTATCCTTCTTTGTTCCTGCTCCTACATAAGCCATGTCACCGCCTTTACCCTGATATGGTGTAAAAAGACTGGAGTCCATGTCCTTATCGCCCTCCCAGGTAAGCACTATCTTCAGCTGGTTTTCCTTCATATTCTTTACAAGAGGGATATTCATAGCAGATTTCTTTTCTACAGCTATAGTCTGATAAGATTTTACAAAGCCTTTTTTAGCAAATTCTATGGTGTAAATGCCATTTTCAAGACTCAGATTTATATTGCCTTTACTGTCACTCTTACTCTCTGCAATTATTTCACCGTCTTTGTTGTCTGTACCTTTTCTTACTTTGATTTTTACTTTATCTATGTATTTCTTAACTGCTTTTTGATTATTATACTTAGTGGCTTCTGCGTTAAATACATTGAATTTAAGCTTTTTCTTTCCTTCTCCTGCCTTAACTAACATAATCTTGTCTATAAGGACTATGCTGTCGGTATCTTTTACTGTTACATTTTCGACTTCTGTATCTGCAAAGCCTTCTTTAGTTATTTTAAGCTTGTAGCCCTCACTATTGGGAGTAATGCCTGTTTCAAACCTTCCTTTCTTATCGGTCTTTATCTCTCCTATAAGGTCTGCTCCAAAATATATTTCTATCTTTACCTCTTTAAGAGCCTTGCCCTTTGTATTTACTACATTTCCTGTAATTCCGCCATACTCATTTTCTTTAAGCATGGCTTCATAAGTATTGTAGGCGGCATTCAGCATCTTTATTTCTCTTTTATCGTAGTTCTTCCTGTCTTTTTTCTTGGATTTTTTGTAAAGATACTGTATATTTGCCCCATCATTCTTATCCTTCTTTAAGACTCTTTCCCTTACATCGAGCGGCTTATCCACCCATCTCCATTTAAGCAGGCAGTCTTTATCAAAATAATATCTGCTGCCTGTCTTATCAAGTGAAGCGTAGGTTGGAGTATAGATACTGTCTTTCCGCTGATAGATGAAATTCACCTTACCTTCGTCAGTATAGTAATAATCAGTAATTTCAAGGTCCTTTTTCCTATATTCTATGGATACGATTTTATTTACCTTTCCTGTCTTAGGATTCTTGTAAATCTCGTACTCAATGTGGTTTTTATTTTTCTTGTTTATCAAAGTTTTTCTAAAGACTTCATAATTCTTAATCTTACCGCTCTTTTTCCTGCCTTTTATATTTTCAAGACCGTAGAATATCTTTTCATCCCATTTTGCCTTGAAATTTCTTTTGGCAGGCTTTACCTTTTCTTCGTAGATGTCTATCTCACCTATGAGAACAGGGTAGAGCTTGTAAGCCGGCTCTTTTACTTCAGGTTCTGCAGGAGTTATGGATGAAGTGGAAGTAACAGCTAGGGTTTGTGTTGAGGTTTGGGCAACGCTCTCAATTTTAGAATTGCTGCCTGTGCTATTTTCCACCTGCTCTGATTTGCCTCCACAGCCTTGCAGGAAGGCGGCTGTGGTAAGGAAGAGGGCTAGGCAGGTTAGAGGTTTTGGGATAATTTTCATAGGTTTAGTTTCTCCTTTTTTAGAATTTGTAATAAAAAAGTGGATTTTCTATTTTAGTATAAACTGTCTTTATACATCTCATCATCAGACATAAGTTTACTATATGGATATGGTATTGGTGCATAAAATACTCTATCTTCAAAATTATCATCATATAAGTACCTTCCACATTTTGGGCATAAGTTATCTTCTTTGCCATTAAAATAATCTCTAATATATCGAATATGAGCTTCATCATCAATTTCAGGTTGATTTTTTATCGTTTCAAAATAACCACATTCACAAAAAGCAAGCATAGTAACATATGGGGTAAAGCCACAATCAGGGCAAGCAATTCCTTTAAGTCCATTAATATTGGCCATCATAGGGTGTCCACATTGTGGACAGCTTTTAGCTCCTATAAAAAAGCTTAACAGGAATTCCTTAAAATATGCTTTTCTCCAGCCTGCAAACAATTTTTGTTTTGCTTTTCTAAATCCGCGGCTTATACTTGTGATTTTAGAATTAGCTTCTTCATCTTTTATATATCCATTTTCTATTTTTTTATAGCCCATTTGTAAACTCAGCTTAGAAAATGGTGTAAAATGACTTAATTCTTTATTTATTATTTTCTCTAATTCTCCTCTTGATACGCTTCCCCTCTCCCTTCTTGCAACACCGAGCAGAGCATTTAGTGATGCGAATAATTCATTGATAGTGTCTTCACTAATTCCACGACACTTATAATATAATCTCAATGTTTTTGAAAAAATTGCTACAGTATCCTTTGCATCCCTAAATAACGGTCTATATTTAAACCTAATTCTATCTATCATAACGCTATATTTCTGCAAACCAAATCGTTCAATAAGCTCATTACGAACACGCTTTTTTTTATCATTTGTTTCATACTCATTAATAAATACTTTATAGTAATCATCAAATTGTTCTATTATATCTTTATTATCTATAACTATTTTCTCAAAAGTAGCAATAACAAAATAGTTTTTTGTTGCTTTCTCATCACTATCTATTTCTATAAATCTATCTAATATTTTAACAAAATCTCCTTTTCGAATTTGACTACTCTTGACTTGGATGTATATATGATCTTCATTATTGAAAATTTCTACATCTTCATCACCCTCGCACTTTATGCAGAAATCATCGATTTTACATCCAAATCCAAAAATATCCGACTCATTTAGCTGCTCAACAGAAATTACACTTGCAAATGAGTCCTGATTATCTATTTTAGAATTTATTTTACCACCTATTTTATTCTTATCTTGATAATTTCCCATGCCTTTCCTCTCCAATCTCAAAATTTAAAAGATTATTTTTTGGCTTCCAACCCCCTTGTAGAGCTAGAAGCCATATACTAAACTACCTGCTTATAAATCCCCACTTGTCATTTAAGCTAACTGCTGCAAGTCCTTCGCTGAAAGATCCAGCCCAATCATACTTTAATGGTACTGCCAACTTTCCCGATTTATCTATAAAGCCATACTTATCCTCGTTATACTTATCAGTTAATCTCACTCTTGCAAATCCTTCACTGAAAGGCAATACCTCATCGTACTCTAATTGCTGCAATACCTCATTTCCTGACCTATCTATAAATCCCCATCTGTCGTTTAACTTAACTGGTGCAAATCCTTCGCTGAAAGACCATACATCATCATACTTTAATGGCACCACTTCATTGCCTGACATATCTATAAACCCCCATCTGCCATCTAATTTCACTGGTGCAAGTCCTTCGCTGAAAGACCCAGCAGAATCATACTTTAGTGGCACCACCTTATTTCCTGACTTATCTATGAATCCATGACTACCGAAATTGCTCACACGCGCAAGTCCTTCCCTGAAAGAGCTTGCAGAACTATACTCTAACGGCACTACCTCATTTCCTAATCTATCTACAAAGCCATACTGATCAAAATAATACCCAAAGGAAACTATGCCTCTGCTTCCTACCATTGCAAGTCCCTCACTGAAGTTCTCTCCATCACCATTCGATAATTGCAATATCTCATTTCCCAACTTATCTATAAAGCTCCATCTTCCATCTAACTTCACCATTGCAAGTCCTTCGCTGAAAGATCCAGCCCAATCATACTTTAATGGTACTACCTCATTTCCTGACTTATCTATAAAGCCATACTTATCTTTTTTATACTTATTAGTTAAACTCACACATGCAAGTCCCTCACTAAACTCATCTGCATAGCCATACTTTAAAGGCACTACCTCATTTCCTGACTTATCTATAAAGCCCCACTTTCCTTCTATTCCCACTACAGCAAGTCCTTCGCTGAAAGATCCAGCCCAATCATACTTTAACGGTATAACCACATCCCCTGTCTTATACAACTTATTTTCCCCTAGCTGTGTCTCCTTTTTCTCTGTCTCTTCCTCCTTTTTCTCTATCTCATCCTTCTTTTCCCCTATTTCTTTCTTCTTTTTCCCTACTTCCTTCTTCTCTATCCACCACTTCTTTCCTTTAACATTCTTATAGGTATTCTGAAGAGGTACAACCTTGCCGTTCTTAATCTCAAATACTTCCCAGATTACTCCATTTGGATTGTAAGGAATAATATACACAGCTACAAGACCGTTCTTATCATAGACTTCCACTCTTATATTCAGTCCTGCCATATCCTTAGCTGAATAATTCTTTGTAATACTATTGGTATAGTCCGATACATAATACTTATAATTACCTTTCTTTATATTAGCTATGTTTATTATCTCTACATTATTTCCATTCTTACCATCAAGGTAGAGGCTGTTGCCATGCTTATCCTTCTTAGCATTTCCGCCTATATAAGCCATGTTACCCTTCTTTGCCTTGTATGGTGTAAAGAGATAAGAGTCAAGATCCTGCTCTCCGTCCCAGGAAAGCACTACCTTCATCTCCTTGTCTTTTACAGGCTTTGTTAAAGCTGCCGACACATTCTTATCCTCATCCACTACTACAGTCTTATACCCCACTGCATAGCCGTTAAGCCTTATTTCAAGAGTGTATACTCCGCTTACAAGCTCTATTACAAGGTTTCCATCTGCATCTGTAGTACCTGTAGTTACCTGCTCTCCTGTCTTATTGTTAAGTCCCTTTCTTGCTATAACCTCTGCGCCTGAAAGAGCTGTCTTTACTGCCTTTTTCTTAACATATTTTATAGTTTCTCCGTCATATACATTTATGCTTACCTTATGGCTTGCTTCTGAAACTGCCACCAGGCTTATCACATCTATCCAGATAACTGCTCCGCTCTTGTCTATAACCGCCTTTGCTCCCTCTGTAGTCTGATAGCCGTCTGCTGATACCCTTATAGTGTAGCCGTCTTTTACAGGAAGTACTCCTGTAGTATAATAGCCGTTTGCATTGGTCTTTACTGTACCTATTACTTTATCTGAGTGCAAAAACTCTACTGTAGCATTTGCCACAGGATTTCTCTTTGAATCTACTATATAGCCCTTTACTATGCTTTTTTTAGACTTTTTAAGCATGGCATTGTAGGTGTTGTAGGCTGCATTCAACATCCTTACTTCTTTTTTATCATAAGCCTTCTGCTTTTTCTTATTTATATCCAAATAGCTATACTGCTTTACATCTTTTCTATTTTTATCAGTCTTAAGGCTGATCTCTTCTACATCATTTGCCTTCTTTACAAAACGCCACTTAATCAGGCTGTCATTATTAAAGAAATATCTGTCTCCCGTAAACTCAAAGCTTGCATATACAGGTGTATATATGCTGTCTTTTCTCTGATATACAAAGTTTGGCTTTCCCTTATCATCATAGTAATAATCTGTTATCTCAAGGTCATTTTTCCTATGCTCTATAGAGGTTATTTTGTGCATCTTTCCGGTCTTTGGGTGCTTATATACTTCATACTCTATACGGTTGCCATTTTTCTTATTTATCTGCTCTTTTCTTACAAGCTTGTACTTCTTTATCTGACCATCTTTACTGCTCTTAGTATTGATATCTTCAAGAGTGTAGAAGATTTTCTCGTTCCAATCCGCCTTGTAGTTTCTGGCATTTGGACTCTTGTTCTTCTTGTAAATGTCAATTTTATCTGTCTTTGCTGAGTAAAGCTTGTCTGTTCCTTTGGTCGCTGCAAGTGTATGCTTTGCAGTCTGTTCTGTCATTCCAAACGAGAGGCTTAGTGCCAGTACAAGTGAAAAGACTTGTTTCTTAATTCTTGGTTTCATAGTTTAATCTCTCCTTTAATTTTTTTAAAAATCAAAAGGACTGCCTGAGAATTATTCCTCAAGCAATCCTTAACTTACATGGTTCATCTTTATTTAATTTTTTTAACGCACTAAAACAAAGCAGAGATATGATTAAATTACCCCTGTCTGTCTGTCTGTCTGTCTGTCTGTCTGTCTGTCTGTCTGTCTGTAATAATGTTACTCTTTCTCATTTCCCCTGTCAATCCCCTCACAAGAATTTATTCTATAAATTCTATCACAAATATAAAGAAATTTCAAGGTTTTTATCAATATATATGTACTGTCACACCAAAATTGTAGTTTTTCAACTTAAATGCAACATTATGTGAATAGTGTTACATTTCACTATTTTAAAAAAGCTTTGTGTATATCTCGGGAATCTAGCTTATAATTTTAACTTTTTATTCATAGGCTTTCTCCTCAATTCATCATACATCCAGCTTCTTGTAGATATCACCCCTTGTACCTATGTCAAAGACATATACAAGGAGTTCGTTCCCTATAATACGAAAAATAGCCCTGTAGCCACCTATTCGCAGTCTGAAGATATCGTCGTAGGTCTTTGAATAGAACTTCTTCACATCATAGGATTTAACATTCCCATTATCCTGCGCCATTTCTTCAAACGCTTTAAAAAACCTAAGACCTATCACCTTGTTTTTCTTGATGAATTTTTCAGCAGACTTTGAATACTTAATCTTGTAAAAGTTCATCTAAGTTAAGTTCCTTTCCACTTAAATCATCAAAGTCAATATTCAAAGCCTCAATTTCTTCCTGTTCGTTTTTATCCACATATGCACAATTTGCATTGATATACTCTAATAGGCTCAAATCCTCGCTTTTAGCAATTGCCTTTAAGGCAGTATCTCTTAAAAATTCAGAAAAAGACATGCCGCATTTTTTAGCATAATCATTTATAGTTTCATAAGCTGTAACAGGCAAAGTGATATTTTTTCTAATTGTATTCATAGCATCATCTCCTTATATCCCTATTATACACACTACACACACTATGTCAATTTATTTTTTATGTGATACAAGTGTCAAAAGTATAAAAATTCGATGCAAGCTTGCTTGCAAGAGAATTTATTATCTTTTGACACGCAAAAAATATGAGTAAGTAGCCATTTTTTTTGCAAAAAAATGAGCGGATTACGAATATTTTTGCAAGGATTGCTACAGCGCAGCTGTAGCAATCCTGTATCAATGGGTGTCAAATACTTTTGACACCCACATCTTTATACTCAACTTCTACATATATCAATAGATAAAAGCTGTTAACCTTATTATAATTCCTTTTCTACTTTCTCATAATAAAAATGGCAGCTTCTGAGATTATGCCACATTACTGAGATATACCTCTATCACATTAACAAACATAACCCATCAACTGCCATGATTATTTTAAGATA
Source organism: Catonella massiliensis (assembly GCF_016651435.1). Taxonomy (NCBI): domain Bacteria; kingdom Bacillati; phylum Bacillota; class Clostridia; order Lachnospirales; family Lachnospiraceae; genus Catonella; species Catonella massiliensis. The sequence goes on from NZ_JAEPRJ010000001.1 coordinate 1,880,474, forward strand.
TTTTATTCAGCCAAAAGCTTAAGCACCTCATTACTCCTTGCTATAAACTTAGTCATAGCCTCAGGGGAAAGCTGGCGGTTCGCTATAACTGCAAGGTCGTAAAGCTGTTCACAGAAGAGCTTTACCTTATCATTATCAGCTTCCTCCTTATGGTCAAGAAGATACTTAACCAGCACATTGTTGCTGTTAAGCACAAGAACCTCTCCCATCTCAAAAGGAGAATCTCCCATAGCCCCCATACCATACTGCTTCATCATATCCTGCATCCTGCGTACTTCTTCTGATACGGTTATCATAGAAGAAACATTCTCATTCTTAAGGCTTTCAACCTTAACCTCAAGCTTCTCCTTATCAAGCGCCTTCTTAAATAGCTCCGAAAGGCTCTCTGTCATAGCCTTTACCTCTTCCTCAGGAAGCTCATTCTTTGCAGAAGCATTTACCTTGGAGTCGATACGCTCAAACTTAAGGTCATCATTCTTCATCTCAAGAGCATTGATAAAAGGCTGGTCTATCCTGTGTTCAAGTATAACGGCATTTAATCCATTTTCCCTGAACATGTTGATGTACTGGCTCTGCTCACGCACATCTGTCACATAGTAGATTATCTTCTTAGGCTTCTCCGGCTCAGTCTCTGCACCGTCTTCTTTCTGTTCCTCTTCAGTCTTTTCTTCCTCGACCTTTTCAGGCTCTATAGTCTTTACATAGTCATCAAAGGTTACATACTTGTCGTTTAAGTCCTTAAAGAGGATGAATTCCTTCATCTTCTCCTCAAACTTATCATCCTTTAAGCAGCCGTACTTGATGAAAGGACTGATATCATCCCAGTATTTCTCATAATTTTCCCTGTCTGTCTTGCAAAGCCCTGAAAGCTTCTCAGCCACCTTCTTGGTTATGTAGTCTGATATCTTCTTAACAAATCCATCATTCTGCAATGCACTTCTAGATACATTCAGAGGCAGGTCAGGGCAGTCAATTACACCCTTTAAGAGAAGCAGAAACTCAGGGATGACCTCCTTAATGTTATCTGCTATAAATACCTGGTTGTTGTAGAGCTTAATGGTTCCCTCTGCTGCCTCGTACTCGTTGTTTATCTTAGGGAAGTAGAGGATACCTTTGAGGTTGAAAGGATAGTCCATATTCAGGTGAATCCAGAAAAGCGGTTCTTTATAGTCTCTAAATACCTTTCTATAGAACTCCTTATAGTCCTCTTCACTTACTTCGTTAGGATGCTTAGCCCAAATCGGATGAATATCATTGATTGGCTTTGGAGCCTCTTCCTTCTTCTCTGCCTCCTTGCCATCCACCACCTCAGTCTTTTCAGCCTTAAGCGCATTTGCATTGGTGTAGTAGATTTCAACAGGCATAAAAGAACAGTACTTCTCTAAGATTTCCTTAACCCTGTATTCATTGGCAAATTCGTAACAGTCATCATTTAAGTAAAGTGTAATCTTGGTACCACGCTCCGTCCTGTCGCCATCTTCCATAGTGAAGTCTATGCCCTCGTCTGATACCCAGTGTACAGGCTTTTCTCCCTCTTTATATGAAAGAGTATCTATAGTAACTCTTCTTGCTACCATAAATGCTGAGTAGAAACCAAGTCCAAAGTGCCCTATAATCTGCTCCTCACTTGTCTTGTCCTTATACTGCTCAAGGAAGCTCTGAGCACCTGAAAATGCTATCTGGTTGATGTACTTCTTCACCTCGTCAGCAGTCATACCGATACCGTTATCAATGACAGTTATGGTCTTTGCTTCGCTGTCTGTGATTACATCCACTCTATATTTATTGTCCTCAGGAGCCTTCCACTCCCCTATTCCATCCAACTTTTTAAGCTTGGTTATAGCATCACAGGCATTTGACACCAACTCTCTTAAAAAGATATCGTGGTCGGAGTAGAGCCATTTTTTGATAATCGGAAATATATTTTCCGAAGTAATTGATAATGAACCTTTTTCAATATTTCCCATAGTATATCACCTCGTATATTTATTTGTATTTTTGATATTTAGTCGTTTAAAAGCTAAAAATCGAACAGCTATTAACTGCTCGATTAATATAATAATACTGATTTAAAGCTTTGTCAAGGTTTTGTTAGCACTCTTTTTAATTGAGTGCTAACAAAATATATTTCCTTCATTTTTCGTCAATTATTCACCAAATACAGCCTTATAGTCTGCCTGGAACTTTGCTATCCCCTGGTCTGTAAGAGGATGCTTTGTCATACCTTCAATTACCTTATATGGTATGGTTGCAATGTCCGCTCCTGCAAGAGCACAGTCTGTAACATGGATTGGATTGCGGATGGATGCTGCTATTATCTCTGTTTCATATCCATATATACTAAATACTTCTGCTATCTGGCGGATAAGGTCAATACCCGGCTGATTGATGTCATCCAGTCTTCCAACAAAAGGTGACACATAGGTTGCACCTGCATTGGCTGCAAGTATAGCCTGATTTACGCTAAATACTAAGGTTACATTGGTCTTTATCCCTTCAGTAGCAAGTACCTTAACAGCCTTAAGACCATCTACAGTCATAGGAATCTTTACAACCATGTTCTTATGAATAGCAGCTATCTCTCTGCCTTCTTTTATCATGCCTTCCGCATCGGTGGTTGTAGCCTTAACCTCTCCACTGATTGGTCCGTCTACAATGGAAGCAATCTCTTTAATTACCTCCCTAAAGTCCCTCCCTTCTTTTGCGATAAGAGAAGGATTGGTAGTAACTCCGCAAATAACCCCCATGTCATTTGCTTTCCTTATGTCCTCTACATTGGCTGTGTCCACAAAAATCTTCATAGTATACCCTCCGTTTGATATTTTTAACTTACATTTACCATGGGGTAAATGAGTTTATGCTACTGAGTAAGGCCTATCCATGACTTTATAGTATCATTATTGCATAGAATTTGTGACTTTTCAATAACCTTTGAGGCAAAATTTCATGACTTTTCAATAACTTTTACACCTGATTTTTATGATTTTTCAATATTTCAAGAGCCTGTGACAAATGCAACCACCCTGCCACAGACTCATATTTATCCTTATAACACTTCCACAGCCCTTTTCTCTACCTCTAACCCTGCCTTGTACCTCTCCATATAAGCCTCAAGTCCTGCTGCATCTCTAACATCAGGCTCTATGGTAGTTCCTTTCGCATCCTTAAATATTATCTTTTCCAGATACTCAGAAAGGCTCATGTTATCCTTATTTATGAGGTAAGACGCAAGTACAGCCATTCCCCAAGGGCCTCCCTCTCCTGCAGTATCCATAACCGTAACAGGAGCATTTACTGCTGCTGCAAGGTAGCTTTGTGCAACCAGAGGTGTCTTAAAGAGCCCACCATGCCCCATAATCTTAGTCACCTTAACCTTTTCATCCTTAAGGAGAATATCAAGCCCAATCTTAACCGCTCCAAGTGAAGCATATAGATGAGATCTCATAAAGTTTGCAAGGTTAAACTTACTCTCAGGCATTCTTGCAAACAATGGCCTGCCCTCATTCAGGTGGACTATACCCTCCCCCGAATAATAGCCATAAGAAAGAAGTCCCCCACAGTCCTTATCTCCGCTTAAGGAAGCATTATATAATTTGCCATACAGCTCACCCATATCTGCCTTTATTCCAAAAAGCTCTGCAAATTCCTTGAATATATTCACCCAGGCATTTAAGTCTGAGGTACAGTTATTAGCATGTGCCATAGCTACAGGGTACCCGTCTGGTGTAGTCACCATATCTATCTCTCTGTAAAGCTTTGATAAGCCCTTTTCAAGCACAAGCATGGCAAAAATGGATGTGCCTGCAGATACATTTCCTGTACCTACAGCTACCGAGTTGGTAGCCACCATTCCCGTTCCTGCATCTCCCTCAGGCGGACAAAGAGGTACTCCTGCCTCCAGGTTTCCGCTTTCATCAAGAAATGCTGCTCCCTCAGATGTCAAACTACCTGCATTATCTCCTGCTGAGAGCACCTTAGGAAAGAGCTCCATAAGCTTTACGTGGTAACCCTTATCCAGAACCAGCTTTTCAAAGTCTTTAATCATCTTTTCATTATAATTCCCATTTTCAATAGGAAAAATACCGGCCGCATCTCCTACACCTATAACTCTTTCTCCAGTGAGCTTAAAATGTATGTATCCAGCTAATGTTACAGCAAATTCAAGCTCTTTCACATAGTCCTTCTTATCAAGAACTGCCTGATAAATGTGGGCTATAGTCCATCTAAGAGGTATATTAAAGTTAAAAATCCTGGTCAGTTCATCCGCAGCATCCTCTGTATCGCTATTTCTCCAAGTCTTAAAAGGTGTAAGCAGCATTCCCTCTTTATCAAATGCCATAAGTCCATGCATCATGGCACTTATGCCCATTGAGCCTATTTTTTTCAGGGTAACTCCATACTTTTCTTCTACATTTTTTCTTAGAGAAGTATAGCACTTTTTAAGCCCTGCGTGGATTTCTTCTAAAGGGTAAGTCCATATCCCATCCTTAAGAGAGTTCTCCCAGTCATAGACACCAACACCCAGAACCTCTCCGCTAAAATCAACAAGTACAGCCTTTATCCTGGTTGAGCCAAACTCTATACCAAGGGATGTCCTCCCTTGTTTTATAAGCCTAGACTTCTCACTGCAAATCGCTTCATTTCCCATATTCTCTCCATTTCTTACTTCTGCCCATAGTACGCATTTGGTCCATGTTTTCTTGTAAAATGCTTCTCAAGGTAATGAGCAGGAGCATTTTCCGCCTTAGGATTTACTATCTTAGCAAAGATATCCATCTTGGCTACCTCCTCCATAACTACCGCGTTATGCACAGCGTCAAAAGGTGTCTTTCCCCAGGAAAATGGGCCGTGGCTCTTACAGATGCAGGCAGGAACATAGTCAGGATTGATATTCTTTTCATTAAAGGCCTTTACTATCACAAGACCGGTATTCTTCTCATAATCCTCATCTATCTCCTCCTTGGTAAGATGCCTTATGCAAGGTATATTCCCATAGAAATAGTCGCACTGGGTGGTACCCATGCAAGGTATGTCCTCGCCTGCCTGCGCAAAGCCTACTGCATAAGGAGAATGAGTATGCACTATTCCACCTATATTTGGAAAAGCCTTGTAGAGTTCAATGTGGGTTTTGGTGTCAGAGGAAGGGTTGAGCTCTCCTTCCACCCTGCCTCCATCGAGGCCAACTACAACCATATCCTCAGGTCTTAGTTTATCATATTCCACTCCGCTTGGTTTTATAACCACAAGTCCCTTCTCCCTGTCTATGCCAGATACATTACCCCAGGTAAAGGTAACCAGACCATATTTTGGTAAAAGCATATTGGCTTCGTAAACTCTTTGTTTAAGCTCGTTTAGCATAACGGCCTCCTTATTTCATAAAGAACTTCTGTAAATCAGCTTCTGTGGTGTCATCACCAATTGTAATAAGTTCTGTGCCTGTAAGCCTTGCAAACATAGCTATATCATCCCTTGTAAGCGCTGTAGATACCACCGAGTGATGAGCACCTCCTGCATAGCACCAGGCTGAAGTTCCGATGTTAAAATTAGGTTTGTGTCGGTACATAATCCTTGCCACAGGAAGCTTAGGCATTGGCTTAGGCTGTTTTACAAGTTCTATATCTGCACATATAATTCTAAATCTATCTCCCATATCCACCATTGTTACCTGAATTCCATCTCCAGTAACACCATCAAATACAAGTCTTGCAGGATCATCCTTCCCGCCTATTCCAAGTGGATGAACCTGTATCTCAGGCTTGGTGGCTGCAAATGCTGGTGGAACCTCAAGCATATGAGAAGCAAGCTCAAGCTCCTCTCCCTCTGTAAGGTCATAGGTGTAGTCCTCAATAAAGCCTGTAGCGCCTTCCCTACCCTCAGCCATCTTCATAAGTATAGCTGACATGGCTGATATCTTGTAGTCTCCCTCCGGACCAAAGCCAACACCCTTTGTCATAAGGTTCTGTACAGCAAGTCCCGGAAGCTGCTTAAGCCCGTGTAAATCCTGGAAGGTATCTGCAAAGGCTCCAATTTTATTCTTTTCTAAAAACTTCTCAATAGCTACCTCATACTTTGCCTGCTCACTTACAGCCTCTGTGTTTGTGGTAGCCATAGTGTATTTGTCAGCATATTCCTTCATCTTAGCATCGATTTCTTCTTTTGACACCTTAGCTGCTATATCTACTATATCACCAATTGCGTAATAATTACACTCCCAGCCGTATTTAATCTGGCTCTCTACCCTATCGCCGTCAGTAACAGCAACTTCTCTCATATTGTTACCAAAGGAAGCGACTTTAAGTTTCCTTGAAAATGCTATAGCCTTAGATACCTCTGCAAAACGTTTAATCTTAGCAATTACATTTGAATGCTTGTAAAATCCCGCTGCAACCTCGTGTGTGATTCCCATTCTTGCTAAAATGAGGCATACTCTCTATCGCCGTGTGCAGCCTGATTGAGATTCATAAAGTCCATATCTATACTGTCATAAGGAAGCTTTTCATTTGCCTGAGTATGAAGGTGGAGAAGAGGCTTTCTAAGCTCCTGCAAGCCTTTTATCCACATTTTCGCAGGTGAAAATGTATGCATCCAGGTGATTACACCTACACAGTCATCATCATTTGACACCTTGCGGAGATTATTTATACAAATCTCTGAAGTCTCAACTGTAGGAAGCAGTTCTACCTCTACTATCCCTTTTAGCTTTTCATTTAAGAATTCAGCCATTTCTTTGCTGTCATCTGCCACCTGCTTAAGGCACTCATCACCGTATAAATCCTGTGAACCTACAACAAAATATAACTTTTCCATCATTATTCCCTCCTGTTATTTTTCTATTATGTCCCTTACAGAATTACCATCGTTAAGTACGACGGGAAATCTGTGGGAGTAATTTTTATTCTGCCAATGGCTGTCTGTCAACATTTTTATCAACTTCTTTGCCGCAGTCATCCCTAGCTCAGCCTTTGGGTGCACAGCAGAGTAAATCTTAAGGCTTTCATTTTCTACAAGCCTGGCATCATCAAACGAAACCATTGATAAGTCCCTTGGTACTAATACCCCCTTATCTTTTAAGAAATCCAGATAAGAGTAGGCTATCTCATCATTGTACATTATCATAGCTGTACAATCTTTTGCTTTTCTAAATGTTTTTGCAAATATTTTGTCTCTTTGTTTCTCCGCCATATCCTTAGTTGAGTACCATCTGATATAGTCATCATCAAACTTGACCCCATAGTCCGAAAGACACCCTATAAAACCTTTATACCTCTCCTGACCCTGGATGTCGTCATACTTGAACATCCCTCCTATCCTCTTATGTCCGTTCTTTATAAGGTGTTTGGTCAGCTCATAGCCCGCCTCCGCATCCGACATCTCTATACTGCTAAAGTTCTGATTTGAGTAGTGGTTATGTATGAATATTGTTGGTATTTTCTTTTTCACTATTTCCTTATAAAGTCTTATATTAGGATTTGGAAAGCTTGACTTGGTACCTTCTATTATAAGCCCCGATACCCCTGCTTTTAAAAATCCTTCTAAGTATATAGCCTCATCATTAAGTCTGTTTTTGGTAACCGCCACATCTATGAAATAGCCTTTCTCCTCAAGAACCGACCTGATTCCCTCATACACTTGCGGGAAGAGATAATCTGAAAAGTAGCTAAGAATAAGTCCTATATGCTTCTTTTCCTTGTCACTTTCTGCATTTTTGTAAGAAACAAAGGTGCCGCTTCCTCTTACTCTTGTAATTAGTCCTTCTTGTTCAAGCTGCTTTAGCGCATTCCTTACTGTCTGTCTTGAATAGCCAAATTTCTTCGCAAGCACGTGCTCCGATGGGAACTTCTCCCCATCCTTTATCACTCCGCTAAGAATAAGGGTATGCGCCCAGTTGTAGAGTTTACGATACTTTAGGCTGTCATTTCCGGACTTATCCAAAACATTTGACATAATGAACCACCTCTTTATTTCTTTATTTTCATAATAATATTGTCTACTAAGTAAAGCAAGGGAATTTAATTTTAAAAGTATAAAAGTTGTATTTAAATAGACTTTTTAAAATAATCAAATGAGCATTATCTATATAAATGAATATATCCTATTCCAGTGATTTTTTCAACATTTTCCTCACTTTATCCACAGGTTTAAAGCCCACTATAGCCTATGTTCACTTATTATAAGTTTACATGAGGGGCAAAAGTATTTGGCACGCTATGGTACAGGATTGCCACAGCTTCGCCTATCATAATTCTCATAAAATATGCATTAGTTTACAAAATAAGCCTTAGTTTAATCCATATATTCCATCTTAAATAGTTGAGATTTTAAATACAACTTTGAAGTTGTATTTTATAAAATATGCTGATAGTTCCCACTTGTCTCTCTTAATCCAGAGCTTACTTCTTATTTTTATTACTCCTATAACAACTTGTCAAGGGCTATCCAGTCGTTTACATCATCTTTTGATATTGGTAGTTTCGGTTAGTGTATAATTATAATTGGCGATAGCAAAAAAGGAGGGACTGCCTCCTTTCCAATAGTACATTTTATTTATTATTGATTTGCTAAAAAATAACGAAATGGAAAATAACTGTATGACTAATGCTATCGTAAACTTCTTTATTATTTAAGTTGCTTTATTCATTAAAAAATTTAAACTTTGAAATATCAATTTTATCCGTATCATATTGTATAAGAACAGCTTTCTCATTTTTGCCTAACCTAATATTTTCTATAGAAGACGGCTTGGGATATGCTTCTATTTCACTATCAATCAGACAAAGCTGCAGTATATCCAGTGCCATATTGGCTCCCTCAGCGTAGTTCCTTGCACAAGTATTTGCCTCCGGAATATCAGGGAATGTAATTGATATTCCGTATTTTTCTTCGCTTTTGTCATATTCGTCATAATTAAAAACTGCATAATAACTAACTCTCATAATACCTCCATTCTGCCGGCTTTGAGGCAGAAAAACCTTCACTAAACGCTAACCATATCAGGGTTCGTTTTATAGTATGCTGCCCTTGAAACTTTGCTCTTCATAAGGTAGCCGTGCTTTTCAAGATTGCCTAGAACTCTCTTTCTAAAATAGGTTGAATCACTTACTCCCAAGTATTCAGCTATCTCGGATACCTTATGTGCATTAAGATAACAAAAATTTAGTACCTTTTCATCTAGGTCAGTTCCTTCAGGTACGGGTACAAAGTTCAAACCTTCCACAACATCATTTTCAATACCTCTATCATAAGTCAAATCAGGAAGAACTAGAGTAAAATGATCCGATCTTGAGTAAATATATGGTTTATGTTTTTCATCTGCTGATGCATACTCCTCCACAATCTTATCAAAACCCGTGCCTGCTGCCTCCATTACATTGCAAGCTACCAATACTCCACAAATCAACTCGTTTCTTCTTTTTGAAATAATTCCTGATAAATCATAAGTTTTCCCCAGCTTCTCACCCCTATAAAATCCACCTGGAGAAGATAATTCCAAACGATCCTTAAACATATCAACCTGTATTTGAGTGCCATCCAAATAGTAGTCCCTATGGGCAACCGCATTTATAACACCTTCAAACAAAGCTCTTAAAGGAAATGCATCTATATTTATATGGGTATTATCAAGCTTTACCATACTATGATTCATTCTCATGGTCACAAATTCAATGATATAATCAATGGTCGAGGTAATATTGCCATTAAACCTGTTAATTGTAATAACCCTGTCACTTCCCTTATTAAATCCTGAGAAAACTGAGCACTGTACTTCTGTTTTCTTACCATCATAATTATCCATAAATAAGACTGCACCATTTAATAGGTACCCTTCCTCATTTACAAAGCCAAGTGACTGTAACGCCTTTTCTTTTAGTACTTTACCTTTATTATGTTCTTTATAAAACCTATGAAGATCCAAGAATTTATCTGATTCATATTTTATATCAGAAACCAATATATCATACTGGGTTTTCTTACTTTTAACGCTCATTTCGATTATTTCTTCATAGGTTGCACCGTTTGTAAATCCGTCACGCCGTATAAAAATAGAAGGGATATTTTTATATTTTAATATTACAGGCTTAGCTGCCGATTCATCAATCGCTATCTTAATTATAAAGCGTTCTTTACCATTTACTTTATATCCTATGAAGGATATTTTCATTTGTGGTCTTGGTGTCAAATGTTCATTAACCTGATTGTTGAAGTAGTTCCTTTCATTATCTGCGCCCTTCCTATCAAAACCAATCAACTTATTGGTCTTATCCTCCACTCCAATATAAAAATCTCCTCCGGATGCATTGGCAAATCCTGCAATACTTTTAAGCCAGCCGATAACATCCTCTCTATTTAGGATTGCCTTGCTCTCAAACTTGTCACTTTCAAGCTTCACATCGCCAATTATCTCATCTAAATACATAACGTCACCTCTTTATTTGAACTACTTCAATAATACTTCAAAGTCACTTCAAAGTCAACTTCAAAATCACTTCAAACTCACTTCAAAATCACTTCAAACTAATGGTGATCCTAATCTACAAATCTGTAATCCGTTACCTCATCAGGGTTTACCTTTATCTTGCTTTTGTCAAAGCAGCCCTTAAAATGATAAATATCCACAAAGTAATTATCTCCGCTTTCTGCATCTTCATTTTTGTAGCTGTAAATTAATTTTTGTTATTTGAAAAAGTAAGTTCCAGTCTGAGCTTCAATTTAAATATTGAAGCATAGATGCAGAACTTACTTTTTCAATTCACCCCAATTACTTCTACCGGCTAAATTTTCAAAAAACATTACATAATAAATCGGCATATATATAACCTTATCCTTTTTAATAATTTCTCTTTCATTTGACAATACATACGCCTTTTTAAGATTATAAGCTTCATTTTTTGTAAAATTACTTAAAGCACTATGCACGGTATAGTCTTTACCTGATTTTACCTCAACAGGCACCACTGACAGGCTGTCATAATCATCAATCAGATAATCTACTTCTCCCTTGTCCCTATTATCATAGTAAAACAGCTTATATCCATGTGCTATTAACTCACTTGCAACTACTGTTTCATAAACCGAGCCAAGATTTATACTTCTTTCATCATCTAACACTGCTCTGATATTATTTCCATAAAGAACACTTGTTAATATACCTACATCATTTAAGTATAGCTTTAGCAGATTCTTACTGCTTGACTGCACAAGCGGAAAGCTCGGATTTGATATAGCCTGAACATTTAGTGCAATCCCTGCGCTAATTAAGTATTCGAACTCATCACTATAATCGTTAAATGTCTTTCCTTTTTTATTCTCAATGTTTTTTGCTACAATACGCTTCTTTTTATTTTCCATATTCGAAGGAAGCATATCGTATATTCTTCGTATTTTTAACTTATTTTCTCCATCATACTTTGAAGCATCAGCGGCATAGTATTCCCTAATTTCATTTTGAATCTCACGCACAAGCACAATATTGGGGTTTTGTATATACGAATTTACTGCCTCCGGAAGTCCTCCTACCAGTAGATATTTACGAAATAATTCCATAATCTTATTATGAGTGGCTTCATCAAGTGCCTCTTCATTCTCATATTTTTTACGCAGAAATGATATGGTCATTTCATTAAATCCATTGGCATATAAAAATTCTTCAAAATCAAGTGGAAACATTCTTACCTTTCTTATGCTACCCATAGGTATGGAAGTCGTCTGCGACAAGGTAACTCCTAACAATGAACCACTTGCTATAAATGTAAACCTGCCATCCTGCGATAAGAACTTAAGCAGGGTTAGTAGAGCGGGATATGCCTGTATCTCATCAATAAAAATAAGAGTGTCTTCTTTTTGTCCCATCTTATTTCCTGCTAGCATACTGACTTGAAAATAAAAATCCTCAACAGTTTTTACTCTTTCAAAAAGTCTATCCTTAAGCGAATCTTCAATCATGTTGATCTCAATGAAATTTTTATACAGCTCTTCTCCTACATAACGGATAATATAGGTTTTTCCTACCTGTCTGGCTCCATCAATAAGTAAAACCTTATTAGAAGTGCTTTGTAGGTGCTCTCTAATCAGGCTTTCAATCTTTCTAATCAACATATTTTTATCTCCATTCTGACTTTTCAATGCATTTTAAGCCATAATTTTATGACTTTTCAATAATATTATTGCATAAATTCTATGACTTTTCAATAACTTTTACACCTTATTTTTATGACTTTTCAATATTTTAAAAGCCTTTATATCACCTAAATAAAGATATTTTTTATACATAAAAACCACCGACCTCACAGGATGTAGAATACATCTGCTTAATCAGTGGTTCATTATAGCTTTTGTTTATTAAATTGTCGCAAAAAGCTTGTAGACATCAGGGATTTCCATTGGTTTGTAGAAATAATAGCCCTGCACGGAATCACAGCCCGCTTCCGTAACGATATTAAGCTCTTTTTCTGTCTCCACTCCTTCCACACATACCATCTTATCAAAGTTATGACAGGCAGACACAATGGTAGATATGAAGACCTTACTGTCAGACGAATCCGACATCTTCTTCATAAGTGAGCGGTCAAGCTTTACTATATTGGCAGGATATTTAAGGAGCATCTCAAGAGAGGAATATCCCACTCCAAAGTCATCAATTGCCATCATCATATTCATATCCTTACAGCTTTCAATGAACTTCAACAGCTTAATAGGATCATCATGATAATGGGTTTCCGTAAGTTCAAGTACAAGACGTGAGCCATCCATTTCGTAGTCCTCTAAAAGCTGCTTCATATATGGAAGCAAAGTCTCATCCTTTATCTGGTAGTAGCTGACATTGAAGTCCAAAGTAAATTCAGGAATGTAGGCACATATCCTCTTACTAATCTTTGCCGCCTGCTTAAACACCCATTTCCCTACAGTGGACATAAGGTTATTCTCTTCAAGTATAGGCACAAAGACCATAGGAGATACATTCTGTCCCATGTAACTCCAACGAAGCAGAAGCTCGCCACCTATCAGTCTGTGAGTCTCTGCTGACACTATCGGCTGCATCACAACCCTGAAGTTGTTCATGTCATTTGCTACGTCCTTACTTATATCAAGCAGCATCTGCTTTTGTTCACGATGCGAACTCATGGTCTTTTCTGTATAAATGATATCCTCTTCAGGCTTGTGCTTTGCTATGTCAAGTACACTCATTACATCAGTAATAATCTCTATGGCTGACATATCAGTGTTTAGTTCGCCGAGAATGCCCACAGCGCAAGGATAACGGATAGGAAGGTTATACTCAGCATAAGAGTTGGATATAATCTTCTTTATTTTCTTTGAGCATTCATCAAGGGTATAATCGGCATCGCCTGCAATCAATGCCATAAATCGTAATCCATCAAGTCTGTAAAACTTGATCCTGTCATCAAAGCTTGCAAGAAGCTCTGTAGCAATATCCTTTATAAGGTTATCACCGATTGACCTTCCTCTTAATTCATTAATCTCACCAAATCCATTTAGGCGGAAGCACAGGCAGGAAGACTTGTCTCCCTTAAAAAACATACTACTGATGTCGCGTACAGCAGCTTTTTCTTTCTGGAAGTTAGTTATAGGACAAGTTTCAAAGGCATTGCTAAGTATCGATACATTACCACTGTAAAACAGTGGCTTCTCCCTTTCTTTATCCCACTTAATGTATCCCGCACAACGTACCCAGACCTCCTCGCCATATTTGTCTACAACACGGTATATAAGGTCATATACGTCCCTTTTCTGCTTTATAAATTCACTAAAATCTTTTTCGTAGAATTCACGATCTTTCTCATGTGTTATAAACTGCTTCCACTCCTCAGGAAGATCATGCACTATGTTGTTCTCAAAGCCCCATTTTTCCTTTATAGTGTCTGAAATAAACCAGACATTTTTCTGAAGGTCACCAAAGTAGGGGTGGCTGTCGCCAAGCTCAAGAGCCTTGAAAAACACGTCCAGACTAAAGTAGTTGTTTTCAATAAATCTATACAACATACTGTTTCTGCTGTCATTAAAATGATCTACGAAGTTATCTAAACTCATCATTCTCCTGTCACGGGTTCTTCCCGTTACAGGATCAGGCTTACTAAAATATATCGCTTTATTCTTGTATAGTACACTTTCCGCAACAGCCCTTACCTCTACCGGCACGAGAGGATTCTCATTAGACCAGTAAGAACCAAAGACTAGCGGTATATGTTTGTTATTTATTTCACCTTCAAGATTCTTTATCAGCTTGTCAAAATAAGCACTATCTATATTAGGACAAACAACCAGAAAACGGTTACCTGTTACCCTGTATATCTTATACCCTGCAAATACCTCACCAAGAAGAGCGTTTAAGCGGCATAACAAGATATTGCCTTCCTGATATCCACGCTCATCATTAGTTGTTTCCAGTTCAGAAAGGTCACACGATACTATGCCTAACTGCCTACATCCGTCAAGCTTCTTAAAGTCCTCCTCAAAAGCTTCTCTATTATATGCTAATGTAAGAGGATCATGGTATTTATCAAAAGTTATCTTTTTCTCGGCATTTCTGTGCTTGACTATAAATGAAAAAAGTGAACTTATTTTCTTAAGTACAGGAATTGTCTCATCCTCATCAAGCTTCTCAGGATTGTCCACACCTAAGAAGCCTACCACATCATTACCTAAATATATAGGGACAGCCACAAGTGACTTTACATCCTGTGGCTTTAGGACAGCATAAGTAGATGGGGCATCAGTCTTAATTGCCTCAACATCAGGTATAATTACATTCTTATTCTGCCTAAATAAGTCCAGCCAGAAATCAACAATTTGTATGCTTTCATTCTGGAGCATTTCAATTTGTGGCGTAATTCCTTTTGCACACCACTCATAAGTATTACTTATCGTCTCATTACTGTAATCAATCTCAAATACATAGGCTCGTTCACACTTACACAATTCACCTAGAAACTTTAACATTTCACTGGCATTTAGTGTTGTGTTTTCCAAATCAAGTGCGTTCCAAAGCCAATTTCCTAAATATTCAGTAATGGAGGAAGTATTATCTATAATCTGCTTCCTTTCACTAATCATCTTCGCACTCCCTTGCTAAGTTATAGTTTACATTTCACCCATCGCTGCAAGTTTTTCAGTCTGATCTGCTACTATAAGATTTTCGATAATTTCTGTTAAATCTCCACCCATAACCCCATCTATATTATGTGTCGTAAACTTAATTCTATGGTCTGTAACCCTTCCCTGTGGGAAATTGTAGGTACGAATCTTCTCAGACCTGTCACCGCTTCCCACCTGGCTCTTTCTGTTGGCAGCCTCTTCGGCATGTGCCTTTTCACATTCAAGCTCATAGAGTCTTGAACGGAGTACCTTCATTGCTTTGTCTTTGTTCTTAAGCTGTGACTTCTCATCCTGGCAGGATATAACTATCCCTGTAGGAATATGTGTCAAACGAACAGCTGAATCGGTGGTATTGACACACTGTCCACCGTTACCTGAAGCCCTAAATACATCAAACTTGATATCATTAGGGTCGATGTTTACGTCAACCTCTTCTGCCTCCGGTAATATAGCCACCGTTGCTGCAGATGTCTGCAGCTTACCGTTAGACTCTGTCACCGGAACTCTCTGTACTCTGTGGGTTCCGCTTTCGTATTTAAGCTTTGAAAAAGCTCCCTTACCATTGATAAGAAAAGTAACTTCCTTAAAGCCTCCAAGACCGTTTTCATTGAAGCTTAGTATCTCAGGCTTCCAGTGGTTATTCTCTGCGTATTTGCAGTACATACGGTAAAGCTCTGAAGCAAATATAGCCGCTTCATCTCCGCCTGTACCCGCACGGATTTCAACTATTACATTCTTATCATCGTTCTTATCCTTTGGAAGCAAAAGAACCTTGAGTTCCTTTTCAAATTCAGGCACCAAAGCCTTCGCCTGGGCAAGCTCTTCTCTTGCAAGTTCTTTTAGCTCAGGATCGCTCTCTTCAGATATCATCTTGAGGCAATCCTCTATCTGCTTATTATTTGCCTTATATTCATTGAATTTCTCCACGATAGGCTGTAGGTCTGACTGTTCCTTCATAAGACTTCTAAACTTATTTGGATCAGCTGCAGCCACACCTGAAGCTAATTCATCCGTTACTTCCTTATACCTTCCTGCGAGGGTTTCAATACTTTCAAACATCAATTTTCCTTCCTAAATGTAAATAATATAAGTACAGTTGCATCCTTGTATTATAACCGTAATGCCTACAATCTTGCAACCCCTGTACTCTTTGCAGCCTCAGAGACAGCCTTTGCAACTGCATCCTTTACCCTGGCATCAAATGCCTTTGGTAGAATGTAGTCTTCATTTAATTCATCATCTGAAACCAGTCCTGCTATAGCTTTTGCCGCCGCAATCTTCATCTCGTCATTTATCTCGCTTGCTCTTACATCAAGAGCTCCCCTAAAGATGCCTGGGAAACAAAGCACATTGTTTACCTGGTTAGGAAAATCTGAACGTCCGGTGGAAACCACCCTGGCTCCTGCTTCTTTCGCTTCATCAGGAAATATCTCAGGTACAGGATTGGCACAGGCGAATATAACAGCATCTTTTGCCATACTTCTTACCATTTCTCCTGTAAGAGTTCCCGGAGCAGATACCCCAATAAATATATCGGCACCTTTTATCACTTCCTCAAGACTTCCTTTTTCCATTTTAAAATTTGTTATATCTGCCATCTCTTCTTTTATAGGGTTCAGACCTTCTCTTCCCTTATAAATAGCACCTTTTCTGTCTGTCATTATTACATTTTTAAGTCCCATTGCCATCAAAAGCTTTATGATAGCAATACCGGCAGCTCCTGCTCCGGAGGTAACAATCTTAACATCTTCTATATTCTTTCCAACAATCTTAAGCGCATTTAAGACTCCTGCAAGGGTAACAACCGCTGTTCCATGCTGGTCATCGTGGAAGATAGGAATGTCTGTACACTTCTTAAGCTTCTCCTCTATCTCAAAGCATCTTGGTGCAGATATATCCTCAAGGTTCACACCGCCAAATGAGCCTGCAAGCAGTTCAACGGTTCTTACTATCTCATCCACATCCTTGCTTCTTACACAAAGAGGTATGGCATCTACATCTCCAAAAGCCTTAAAAAGTGCACATTTTCCTTCCATAACAGGCATACCTGCCTCAGGGCCAATGTCACCAAGACCTAAAACTGCAGTTCCATCAGTCACTACAGCAACGGTATTCCATCTTCTTGTAAGCTCATATGACTTGTCTACATCCTTTTGTATCTCAAGACAAGGAGCGGCTACTCCCGGCGTATAGGCAAGGCTGAGTGCCTCTGCATTGTCAACTGCCGCTCTTACCTTTATCTCTATCTTTCCCTTCCACTGTGCATGCTTTTCAAGTGAAACCTTTCCGTAATCCATAACTTCCTCCTTTTTACATATTTATCATGTGATGTGGGTGTCATAAGTATTGGACACCCATTAATACAGGATTGCTTCTTACATTCCTTATCTATTTCATACCAGCTCTTCAGGCTTAAATACCTCATCAAAGCTCTCTTCATCCATAAAGCCTAAGTCAAGGCAGGCCTTCTTTAGGCTAATCCCCTCCTTATATGCTTTCTTTGCGACAGCAGCAGCATTATCATAGCCCACATAAGGGGAAATGCAGGTAACAAGCATAAGAGAATTGTGCAGATTATCACGCATTTTCTCGCGGTTGGCTCTAATCCCCATAGCACAGTTATCGTTAAATGAGCCTATTGCATCTCCAAGAAGTCTCACAGACTGCAAGAAGTTGTATATGAGCACAGGCATAAATACATTTAACTCAAAATTTCCCTGAGAGGCCGCCATACCTACTGCCACATCATTGCCCATTACCTGGACGGCCACCATGGTCACTGCTTCGCACTGCGTTGGGTTTACCTTGCCCGGCATAATAGAGCTTCCCGGTTCATTTTCAGGTATGAATATCTCACAAAGGCCAAGCCTTGGCCCTGATGCGAGCCATCTCACATCATTGGCTATCTTCATCATGTTGGCTGCAAGTCCCTTGATTGCACCGTGGCAGGTAACAAGCGCATCCTTTGAGGTTAGTGCGTGGAACTTATTCTCATCCGTTATAAATGGCTCATCTGTAAGCTCTGCAATCTTCTTAGCCACCTGTCTGTCAAAGTTCTTAGGCGCATTTATCCCTGTTCCCACAGCCGTCCCGCCAAGAGCAAGCTTGTATATTCCCTGCATCGAAGCCTTTATCTGTCCAAGGCTGTTAATAAGCATAAATCTCCAGCCGCTTATTTCCTGGGAAAACTTGATTGGAGTCGCATCCTGCAGATGAGTCCTTCCACTCTTAACTATGTCATCATTTTCCTTTTCAAGCTTCTCAAATGTAAGTATGAGTTTCTCTATGGCAGGTAAGAGTACCCTTTTTATCTCCATTACCGCTGCTATATGCATAGCTGTAGGAAAGGTATCATTGGAGCTCTGCGACATATTTACATCATCGTTAGGATGAAGTATCCTCTTGCCTGCAAGCATGTTGCCCCTGCCGGTTATTACTTCGTTAACATTCATATTGCTCTGTGTGCCTGAGCCTGTCTGCCACACCTTAAGCGGGAATTCTTTATCGTGCTTTCCCTTGTATATCTCATCGCAGGCCTTTCTTATAAGCTCGCACTTGTCAAGCGGGAGTTTTCCAAGTTCAAGATTGACCTCTGCAGCAGCCTTCTTAAGTATAGCAAATGCCCTGATTACAGGAAGGGGCATAGTCTCCGTACCTATGTTAAAGTTATTATGAGAACGCTCCGTCTGCGCTCCCCACAGAGCCTTCTCCGGAACATTTACCTCGCCCATGGAATCTCTCTCTATTCTGTATTTCATGGCAGCCTCCTATAGTTTTTCGTCCAATTTTGCCATAACTATCCTATCTAAGCCTGAATAATCCTTCATTATCTTTACATCTGTAAAACCATTTTCAAGTAAGATAGAGGCTACGGCTCTACTTTGATTATATCCTATTTCGTAGAAAATTCTACCATTTTTATTTAATTTTTTTACAGCCTCTTTGCTGATAATTCTGTAGAATTTTAACCCATCAATATCTCCATCAAGAGCAAGTCTTGGTATATAATCCCTTACTTCCGGCATAAGTTCATCTATTTCCCCGGTTTCAATGTAGGGAGGGTTTGATACTATTATATCAAACTTATCTGTGACATTTTCAAACATATCCCCCTGTATAAAACTAATCTCACCCGACTTAAGGCTCTTAGCATTTTCTCTTGCCACTTCAAGGGCTTTTTCAGAAATATCAGAGGCTGCCACCTTAGATGGCTTACCAAATAATGCTATAGATATTGCTATACAGCCTGACCCTGTACACATATCAAGAACGGATTTCCCTTCAGAATACTTTATTACCTCTTCCACCAAAAGCTCGGTTTCCTGCTCAGGTATCAGTACATTTTCATCTACCTTAAAGGTAAGTCCAAAGAAATCTCTTGTCCCAATCACATAAGAAAGAGGGATTCTTTTGCTCCTTCTTTCTATAAGCCTAAAGAATTCCTCTGCCTTATTTTTCTCTATTATATCTTCTGAATGTATGAAATACTGTGCACTGTTAAGACCGGTAATATACTCTAATATATATCTGGCATCAAGCTCTGCCTCATCTATTCCTGCCTGTGTAAGCATTTTGGAACCGTCTGCAAGCAGCCCTTTTAGGCTATATTCCACTTTATCCATTTTTCCTCTTTCCACGCTTTTTTTCCTCTTCCTTCTTGCTATTGAAAAAATGGTTTAAAGCATTTAGTATCTCATCATCCTCATCCTCAGATATTTTTACTGTCTTAACTCCTTCTTTAACATCTAGTGACTGCTTTGCCCTTTCAGCAAGGCTAATATCAGTATCGTTTTTCTTTTCAGAATTTACTTCACCTATAGTCTTGCCACCTGCTTTTTGAGACGCTCCGGCACTCTTCTTATCCCTTGTTGTCACAGAAGGCTTCCCTGTTTTAAGCGCTTTATCCTTGCTTACTCTCTTGATTCCGGCTTTCTGGACTCTTAAAGGCTTATAAAGCTCTCCATGGACGTCTGCTTCTTCTTTTACCTCTTCCTTACTCTCAGCAACAACTGACACTGATTCAATGGCTACTTCCACCATCTCATCTTCAGGCTCAGCTGTAATCACACTCTGTATGAGCATAGCAGGCAGATTAAGTATATCTGCCAGACTATTTTTCCCCCTTGCCGCAATCTCCATAATTTCATAAGTAAGACCTGCTATAATAGGTACTGTAAGAAGCCTGATTACTATTCTAAGCACAATATTATCTATTCTTACAAACATAAAAACAAGTATGCTAAGCGCTATGACTACCGCCAAAAATGTAGCTGCACACCTATAGTTTCTTCTGTTCATTTTCTTTACATTACTGAGAGTAAGAGGCAGCCCCTTATCTACGCAGTTCATTGCTTTATGCAAGGCTCCAAGGTACATATACACCCTTTTAATCTCCGGAAGCATCGATATTCCAAATATATATAGTACCAGGAGTACAAGCCTCATTATTCCCTCAATAAAGGTAAGGGCAATATCTGAGTTTATGACATTATAAAATGAAAGTGAAATGCCGTAAGGCAGTGCAAAGAAAAGCCCTATAGCAAGCGAAATAACAGCAATGACTGTTAAAAGCTCCTTAGTTTCCCTACTGTCAATCTTTCCACCTTCTTCTTTGTCATAGAATTTCTCTGATACCGAGAAATTCTTAACTATCAGCCATATCATCTCCACAAGGCTTACTATCCCTCTAATAAAAGGCAGCGAAAAGGCAGTATTTTTCTCTGTTATATCATCAACCCTACCGGTCAGAACCTCAATATCATCATCAGGCTTACGGACTGCAAGTGCATATTTGCTTCTGTTCTTTACCAATATACCCTCAAGAACAGCTAATCCGCTCATCCCCGAACCCTTCATACTTCCTCCTAAAAAAATAAGACCATCGCATTTGTGATTCCGTCCTTCCATAACGATATGTTATGTTGACGCCTTCGTCTCTGCGACAGTCTCGTTCTTATTCTGTTTTTATTAGTCCTGCTTAATTCCGTATCTACGATTGAACTTATCAATAGCTCCACGGGCAGCTGCAGCTCTCTGCTGTCCTGTGTAGAACGGATGACACTTTGAACAAACTTCAACGTGGATAGAATCCTTTGTTGAACCTGTAGTGAACTCATTTCCACAGTTGCATGTTACCTTACACTCATGGTATTCTGGATGGATACCTTCTCTCATATTATTCACCTTCCTCACTTTGTTGATTGGATTTTGCCAATCTATTAATATAAACAACTCTATGAGTATATCACATAATTTTACAAATTACAAGACATTACTTATAACAATATCTAATCCCTTTCAAGCGCACTGTCAAGGAGCCAAAAAAGCTCTAGCATGCTTCTAAAACACTCTTCGGCCTCTCCTTCAATCCACTTGACGGTTCCCTGCCAGCTTGCGTTATTTCGGTACTGAATCCTGATGGCAAATGTCGCAGCCTTTCCTCTTGGAACCTGTGCCTTTTCAGATATACGGGTCTCCCTCTCATCGGACTGAGTTCTTTTCTTAAAGCTTCTCTTCTCCATTCCACTCATTGGACATCCTATTTCATCCATAAGTGTATCAATTTCTTTTATAAGATGCTGAAAACTTTTAACCTCTACACTTTGCTTCAGGAAAGGATTGTAAAGTTTTCCACAAAAATCAATGCTGTTATATTCGTCAATAGCTATTATGCTTGTTCTAAATTCTTCGGAAAAATGAATTCTCTTGGTGCCTACGCCGCTCATAAATACCTCCTCTGCCTATTCCCCTATTATAAGCAATAACGGTTACATTTTGCCAAAAATCAAACATTTTTAAAACTTTTTTCAGATTTAATGGATTAATTAAGTTCTAACCTCTATAACAGGGCTTCCTTTTCCTTCGATATAGTCCCTTGTTATAGTAACCTTGCCTATATTGTTGTCCTTTGGTATTTCATACATAATGTCAAGCATAAACTCTTCTATAATGGCTCTAAGCGCTCTTGCTCCTGTCTTTCTCTCAAGCGCCCTCTCAGCTATAATCTCTTTGGCATCTTCAGAAAATTCAAGCTTAACCTCATCCAGTTCAAGAAGTTTTTCATACTGCTTAAGTATAGCATTCTTTGGTTCTGACAGCACTCTGATAAGCATGTCCTTATTCAGCTCATCTACGGCAAATACAATAGGAAGCCTTCCAAGGAACTCAGGTATCATACCATACTTCCTTAGGTCATCCGTAGTCACCTTGCTTAAGATATTTTCCTCTTTGTCATACTTATCCTTTAGGTCAGCCTTAAAGCCTATGGCCGCCTGCTTATTTAACCTTGCCTTTACTATATCGCTAAGATCGGGAAAGGCTCCACCGCAAATAAAAAGTATATTTCTTGTATTGATTGTTGCCATAGGAACCATTGCATTTTTACTTGTTGCGCCCACAGGTATCTCTACCTCAGAGCCCTCAAGGAGCTTTAATAGTCCCTGCTGTACGGCTTCTCCACTTACATCCCTGCTGTGAGTATTCTTTTTCTTAGCTATCTTATCTATCTCATCGATAAACACGATTCCATGCTCTGCAGCCTCCACATCATTGTCAGCATCAGCAAGAAGCTTACTTAGTACGCTCTCCACATCATCTCCGATGTAGCCTGCTTCCGTAAGAGTAGTAGCATCAGTTATTGCTATAGGTACCTGAAGAAGTCTTGCAAGATTCCTTACTAGGTAGGTCTTACCACTTCCGGTTGGTCCTATCATAAGCATATTGGACTTCTCTATCTCAATATCTTCTTCTTTTCTGTTCTTCTCCGCAGCTACTCTCTTATAGTGGTTGTATACTGCAACTGATATCTGCTTTTTTGCAAGCTCCTGTCCTATAACATATTCATCAAGCTTTTCCTTGATAATATGAGGAGCAGGGATATTGTTAAAGTCAATTTCTGCCTTAGGCTTCTTTTTCTTAGGTTTCTTTTTTAGATTGCTCTGTCCGCCAAACATATCGGGCATGAAACCAAAGCTAAACACAGGAGGACTTTGCTTTCCATCGTCCTTCTTATCTCCATCCTGTCCTTCTACAGGTTTGTCACCATCATTGTCAGCAGTAGCAACAACACCATCCTTATTGTACCCATTATTATTTACATCAGCACCATTACCGCCATTTACCCCGCTAAACATATCCGGAGTAAAGCCATTCATATTAAAATAATCCGCCATAGGATATGAGTTAAACGCATTGATTGTCTTTTGGAGGCAGTCGTTGCATATAGTTATATTGGGTGGCAGGTGCAGCAGCTTTCCTGCTTTGCTTTCAGGTCTTCTGCACATATAACAAATTTCTTCTGTCATCTTTTATCCTTTTCTATCATTACTAAATATGGGTATCAAGCTACCCTATACCCACTAAATCCAATGCTTATAGTATAACTCTTTGAAATACATATTTCAATAGTATGTTATAAGATGATGCGGTTGTCAAAAGTATTTGACAACCATTGATACAGGATTGCCACAACTACGCTTTTCGCAGTCCTTGTAAAAAAAGAGATGCAGCTACTGCATCCCTTCATCCTCATCTGTTTCTTCGGTTTCATCACCATCAGGCACATAGGCGACAATGTCACCTATTTCACAATCAAGCAGCTTACACAATTTGTTTATAGTTGCGGTGGTAATATGCCCGCCTTTTCTTATGTGGTTAAGCTGCGAATTACTTACGCCATGCTGCATAATCAATTTGTACTGCGAAATCCCTCTCTCCTTTAAAACCTTCCAAAACCCATCATAACTAATAATAATAATCACCTCTTCTAACTTATTATCAGGTTTCAAAGTTACTAATATCCTCATTATTCAAGTCTAAATTCATCAATGAGGTAAGATGATTTCTCTAGTCAAAACAGCTCTTGATTATTTCTATTACTACCTCCTGCTCCTTAGGTCTCATCTTGATGTCACTAGGCAGACATAGTCCTCTGTCAAATATATCCGAGCCTATATCCGTAAAGCCAGCTCCAAGTTCTCTTATGCTTCCTTTATCTGTAATAAAATCCCTGCCTCTAAAATAAGGCTGCAAATGCATAGGCTTCCATATAGGGCGGCTCTCTACATTGTAAGCGGCAAGCACATCCCTAATCTCCTCAGGTGAGGACTTGCCCGACTCTTTTAGATAAAGCTTGTCCTTAAAGTCCACTTCCTTGTACTTTTCTTTCTTCCTAAGCTCTATAGGGCTTAAGGCTTCATCTAAAAAGCCTGCTTCCCTTACAGCAAAAGAATTGGTTCCTCCGCTCCTGTCTCCCGCATAATTCGGTCTAAATCTGCTCCTGTCCTGAGGTGCCATTGCATCTTCATCTATAATGAGACAGGACAGCCAATAATTAGGCTCCGCTTCATCAAGTACCGGATTCATCTTCACAGGCAGATTCTTTAAGCCTTCTTTGTATAGCTCATAAATCTCTTTTTTTCTCTCCCTGTGCTCATCCAAATGAAGCAGCTGACCCCTGCCGATACCGGCAAGAATGTTTGACAGCCTGTAATTATAGCCAAGCTCCTCGTGCTGGTACCAAGGATAGGGTTCCCTGGCCTGGGTAGCTAAGAACTTCGCCTTATCTATAGATGCCGCATCCTCAGAAATAAGCATTCCTCCACCTGAAGTGGTTATTATCTTGTTTCCGTTGAAGCTTATTACGTTGTAATGTCCAAATGTGCCGGTCTTTCTTCCCTTGTACGACGCTCCGAATGACTCTGCCGCATCTTCTACAAGAACGGCGCCGTGTTCATTGCAGATAGCTCTGATTTCATCAAGCTTTGCAGGCATCCCGTAGAGGTTAACCACTACTACGCACTTTGTATCAGGATATTTCTCAAAAGCCTTTCTAAGCGCCACAGGGCTCATATTCCAGCTTTCTATATCACTATCTATAAATACCTGTTCTCCCTTTTCATAAGATACAGGATTTACCGTAGCGTCAAAGGTTAAATCCGAGCAGAACACCCTGTCACCTTCGCCTACACCCGCAAGCTTATATGCAAGATGCAGTGCCGAGGTCCCGGATGCAAGTCCTGCGGCGTGAAGGTCTCCTCCCAGGTATCTACAGACTCCGTTTTCAAGTTCGTCAAGGTTTTTACCTATGGTTGTGACCCAGTTTGTGTCAAAAGCCTCTTTTACAAAAGCCTGCTCCTCACCGTGCATGGTTGGAGATGACAGCCATATCCTATTGTCAAATTTCTTAAGTTCCATCTTGCACCTCCAAGCCTCCGAACATTATTAATAAATATACACTGAAACCCTTAAATATTCAAGTATCCCTTTAATTTTCATATAAAAACTTTTTTAAAAATCACAATATACATATTCTTATTGTTACTTTTTAAGCGTATAATTTTTAAAATTCCACAAAATCACATCACAAAAATAACCCGTTTATTTTATTTTTTTTAATTATACTGGTAATAATTATCCGTAAATGGTACAATAATCCCGAAATTAGATTTAACCAAGGAGATATTATGATACTATCAACTACTCCGTCTTCAGACGGATTTTATATGCCTGGTGAATACGAGCCGCATCTTGGAACTATTATGGTGTGGCCAACAAGAGCAGGAAGCTTTCCGTACAGTGGCAAAGAAGCTAAGCCTGCATTTGCAAAGATAATAAAAAATATAATCAAACACGAGAAAATGTTTTTAGTCTGTGATGAAGCGCATAGGGATGAGCTTTATGATTATTTTAGGGAAGATGACTTCGCTCCTGGCGGAAATATCGAGGTAATAATAGCAGATACAGATGATGCCTGGGCAAGAGACACCTCTCCTACATTTGTTATAAACGATACAGAGATAAGAGGAGTTGACTGGGTATTTAATGCCTGGGGCGGTGATGTAGACGGGCTTTTGCCTAACTATGATAATGATGATGCCCTTGCCTCCTCATTTTGCAAAAAATATAATTATGATTACTATGACTTACATAATAAAGGCTTCGTACTGGAGGGTGGTTCCATACACTCAGACGGTGAGGGTACCATCCTTGTAACTGAGTCCTGTCTACTAAGTAATGGCAGGAATCCTAAGCTTACTAAATCAGAGATAGAAAATGTCCTTCTTACCTATCTTGGAGCAAAGAAGATAATCTGGCTTCCATACGGCATATATAATGATGAAACCAATGAACATGTTGATAACGTCTGTGCCTTTGTAAGGCCCGGAGAAGTAGTCCTTGCCTGGACAGATGATGAAAAAGACCCACAGTATGAGATGAGCCTTGCAGACTTAAAGCTTCTTGAGAGGGAATGCGATGCCAAGGGACGTAAGTTAAGAGTTCATAAGCTTCCTATCCCTAAAAGGCCTATACTCGTTACCAAAGAGGATATAAAAGGCTATGACTTTGAAGAAGGCGAAGCCGAAAGGAGTGTTGGCGAGAGGCTTGCCGCAAGTTATGTAAACTTCTATATTACAAACGGAAATGTGCTTGTACCTGCCTTTGGTGATGAAAATGACGGTAAAGCAGTGGATATGCTTAAGGGGCTTTTCTCCGGACGAGACATAGTTCCAATCAAGTCAAGGTGCATACTCGTAGGCGGAGGCAACATACACTGCATTACAGGACAGGTTCCTCTTGCTAAGAACAGAAAGGATAAATAATGAGAAAACTAACAGTGGCTGCAGTTCAGATGAGCTGCTCAGTAAATCCTGAAGAAAGCATCAAAAAGGCTGAAGACCTGGTAATGGAGGCGGTAAACAAGGGTGCTAAACTCATCCTCCTTCCTGAACTCTTTGAAAGGCAATACTTCTGTCAGGAAAGAAGATATGATTATTATGAATTTGCAAAGCCTGTCATGGAAAATGAGGCAGTAAAGCATTTCATTGATGTAAGCAGAAAAACCGGTACAGTGCTCCCTATAAGCATATACGAAAAGGACGGCAATGTACTCTACAACACTGTAGCAATGCTTGATAGCGGTAACTTCCTTGGTATATACAGAAAAACCCATATACCTGATGACCACTTCTATCAGGAAAAATTCTATTTTACACCGGGAAACACCGGTTTTAAGGTCTTTGATACCACAGCAGGCAGGGTTGGTGTAGGAATATGCTGGGACCAGTGGTTCCCTGAAACCGCAAGAAGCCTTACCGTTAACGGAGCAGAAATCATCCTCTACCCTACTGCAATCGGCTCTGAGCCTGTGCTTAATACGGACAGCTGTGGACATTGGAGGAGAACCATGCAGGGACATTCTGCTGCCAATATCATCCCTGTGGCCGCCGCCAACAGGATAGGCACAGAAAACGTTACCCCTTGTGAGGCTAACAACAATCAGACCTCATCCCTTACCTTCTATGGTTCATCTTTTATTACAGATATGACGGGAGAGCTGGTAGAAAGCGCCGATAGAACAAGCGAAACTGTGCTTGTACACAGCTTTGACCTGGATGAAATAAATTCCGCAAGGCTTGAATGGGGCCTTATGAGAGACAGAAGACCTGAGTGCTATGGAGATATCGTGAGATAGCAAGAAAGAATCCTGCTTCGCAGGATTCACCGCCTGCGGCGGGTCGCGTGAGCGACATCTACATATCCGCCGCAGTGCGATCCCTCGGAGAGATTTTTATTTGACAGGTAATTTCAGAGAAATTTCCTGTCAAATAAAAAAAGACCACAGAAACTATATGATTTCTGTGGTCTATATTTTTGTATTAACCATCAACCTTGCTTTGTAATATCACTTTAACTTTATTACCATTTCCACAGGGTTGTGGTCTGAATTCTCGAAACCAAGCCCCAATGTTTTATGAGATATGACCTCCACATTTTTAGAAACAATGAACCCGTCTATTACATAAAACTGGAAATTTTTGTCATTTTTGTCATAGGCTCTGTCAAGAGAGCGGCAGGTCGGTGTGGAAGCATCCATATAGGGGCTAAAGTCATCTCTTAGCTCCTTTGTATCAAACAAACCCGGTTTCCATACTCCTGTGGCACCTACTTCGTACTTGCCTACATCTACTCCTGAAAATGTCTGATTAAAGTCTCCTCCGGCTACTACATAGTTGCCAGCCTCATACTCTTTTTTTATAGTCTCAATAAGATACTTGTTCTGAGCCTCCCTACCGGCCCCATCATCATAGGCTTCAAGATGAAGATTGATGACAACCAGCTTCTTATCACTTCCGCTTATAGGAAGCCTTAGGGCGAGAAGGCATCTTTTGAGATTGCAGGTACTGCCAGGCCACTTAAACGGACTAGGCAGACTTATCCTCTCCGCACTTTCAACCTTAAGCCCACTAAGCGACATAAGCCCTGCTGCCACATTCCTAAGCGGTGGAATAGGATAAGGTATAAATAAGGCCTTATGGTTATATGCAAACGAAGACAGCCTGTCCGGAAACATACCTGAAATAACATCTTCTTCATCTACATTGTAGCTGCGGTATGACTTTCTATCTACTTCCTGAAGTAAGGTAATATCAGCGCCTTCATCTCTTAATTCTTGTGTTATCTTACTTACGTTTACATTCATCTCTTCCTTAGTCTGGCTTACCACCTTTGTGCCTCCATCCATGAAAAAGTCAGCAGTAGCACCAAGGTTGCAGTAGCCTACATTCCAGCTAAGGAGCTTAATCTCTTTAGCAAGACCTGCCTCATCAAAAGCCTGTCCCTTTAAGGAGAGCTTCTCTATGTTGCCTGGCTTGTACTCGGTAATTGTAAGTACAGCGAGCAATCCCAGTACAGCCAACATCAGAATAATTATTATAGTAAAACATACTCTAATGCAAATCTTAAGAGTTTTGCTCATCGTCTATCCTTTTTACTTCCGTTATTTGCACCGTCCTTAAAATCTAATAATCCTCTGTCTATCATATTTTCAACGATAGTTTTTTTAACATGCACATCAAAACAAAGCGAAGCAATGAAAGCAAAGTTGGTGAGATACCTTCTCTTCTCTTCATCTTCTTCATCCTCAAAGCTGTCCTTCGCCCTATCAAACGTCTTTAGTACCGATCTCGAAATATCGGTTGTAGCACCTTTGCAAACCTCAAAAACCTCATCATAAATATCACTTAACGAGACATCTTCATCCTGCTTTGAAAAGAAATTCTCGGTAAGTGGTGTAAGAATACTATTGATATCCTTTATGGACAATACATTCTTAAAATAATAAATGAAAATCAGAAGCAGCATATGGTCCGTGCCATATTTTTTCTTATCAGGGGAAGGAAGCAGCTTGTTTTTGGTGTAGTTATTAATCATGGCCTTTGTTAGCATCTTGTCACCGTCATATCTTTTAAGCGATGCAAAATGGTCATCCATAAACTTAATAACCTGGTCCATATAAAGGTCAATCTCCGGTATATCCTCAATCTTGATATAATCTAGAGACCTTATCCTACTCGCTACTTCCTCAATGAATTCCTTCTTGTCTTTTTTGTTCATTGCCCTTTAGTTAGCAGCGTTCTCCTTCTCTTCCTTTTCTGCTTCTGCTTCGTGCTCATCGAAGATTTCATCCCCATAAACATCATCAAAATCATCTTCAAAATCTACAAGCTTGTCCGGAACAAAGAAGTAATATACTGCGTATGCTATAGCTGCGATAAGCGCTACGGCACCTACAATAACAAGAGCAACTACATAAGGGTTGTCCTTTTTTGTCTCTTCATTCTTTGCAGGGTGAATGAGAGCATTAAGCTTCACTGTGTTTAATAGTTCTTCAATTTTCTTATCCATAATATTGCTCCTTTTCTTTATGATAATATCAGTATAGCATATTTTTTAAAATAATACTATTGTCAGTTAATTTTTTTAAGACCTGCCATGCTAAGCTTTAGTTTCCTGATGCCAAAGCTTTCTTTATCAAAGCTCACCGTCACCACATCATTTTCCTTATTTAGTTCAAGGACTTCTCCTTCTCCAAACTTAGCGTGGCTTACCCTGTCTCCCTCTCCAACCTTGTCAGAGGTCTTAGACTCACTGCCAAATCCTTTATTGATATATGGATTTCCCGAAAAGAGATTTCTTTTATCCTTTGAAGGGGTAAATGATACGGTATTTCTCTCTAAATACCTGCTGCCGCTTCCTGCATAGAGACTTTCATTCCTCAAGCTTCTTGTACGGCTAATGTCACCACCTGTAGATAAGAGATGTTCAGGAATCTCTCCTATGAATCTTGATGGAGGGTTCCACTGTATATCCCCTCTTAGCATTCTGGAGGCTGCATTTGAGAGGTAAAGCTTCTCCATAGCTCTGGTTATACCCACATAGCAGAGTCTTCTCTCCTCTTCAAGTTCACTCTCATCACCTGAGTAAATGCACATTTTGCCCGGAAATAATCCTTCCTCCATGCCCACTATGAAAACCACCTTAAACTCAAGGCCCTTAGCCGAGTGAAGCGTCATAAGAGTGACCTTATCCATATTCTCATTTTCGCTGTCCTTGTTGTCAGCATCCGTTAAAAGAGATACCTCTGTAAGGAAGCCCGAAAGCCTATTCTCGTCGGAGTCATCGAGGCCTATTTCATATACTGCAATCTTGTTGATAAGCTCATCTATGTTGTCGATTCTGCCTTTTGCCTCATCAGTTCCTTCAAGCTTTAACTCTTCCACATAGCCTATCTCTTCAATCAGAGTCTCAAGCTCTTCCTTAAGGCTCTTACAGTGTCTAAACTCCCTTACCTTTGCTTCTATAAATGCCACGAATTTCTCTACCTTGGCCACAGCCCTGCTAAGTCCCGGTATGCTTTGTACCCTCATACAGGCCTCAAAAAATGAGATTTCTTTGTCTATTGCATATTCCGCTATTTTTTCTTCTGTAGTACTTCCTATCCCTCTTTTAGGCACATTTAATATTCTTCTTACCTGAGTATCATCTGTGACATTGTTTATAGCCTTAAGGTAGGCCAGTATATCCTTTATTTCTTTTCTGCTGTAGAAGTTGGTTCCTCCATATAGCTTGTATGGGATATTATTGTATACAAACTTCTCTTCTATGGCACGTGACTGGGCATTGGTCCTATAAAGTACAGCAATGTCAGAATAAGCTGCCTTTCCCTCACTTACAGTCCTCATAACTATATTGGCTACGCCGTCTGCTTCCCTGTCCCCTGTATCATAGGTCTTATAAGAGATGGAAGCACCGCTCTCTTTACTCGTCCACAGCCTCTTGTCTTTTCGTTCTGAATTGTTACTTATAACACCGTTTGCAGCCTCAAGTATATTGCCTGTAGAGCGGTAATTCTCCTCAAGCTTTATAACCAAAGCCTGAGGATATATCTTCTCAAAGTTAAGTATATTCCTTATATCAGCTCCTCTAAACTTATATATGGACTGGTCATCATCTCCAACTACACAGAGGTTGTTCTCTATTTCACCCCTCTCATTCTCGTGGGCTGCAAGGAGCTTTAAGAGCTTAAATTGAACCACATTGGTATCCTGATACTCGTCAACGAGTATATAGCGGAATCTCCTCTGATAATACTCTAAGGTATCCTTATCCTGTATAAAGAGCTCCACAGTCTTTACCAGTATATCGTCAAAGTCCAGGGCATTGTTATTCTTCATACGCTTTTCATACTCTATATATACCCTTGCGTAGACATTGTCGGAATAGCTTGCATTCGCAGCAAATTCTTCCGCATCTGTAAATTCATTTTTAGCATTTGATATGACGCTAAGACAGGTCTTTTCAGGAAATTTTTTATTGTCGATATTGAGGGATTTTAATACCTGCTTTACTACCGCCTTAGTATCATCAGTATCATATATATTAAAATTCCTGTCATAGCCAATCTTGTCTATAAATCTTCTAAGTATCTTAACACAGGCAGAATGAAAGGTTGATACCCATATATTCTCTGCACCCTCTTCTATGAGTGAATCCACCCTTTCACGCATTTCCTTTGCAGCCTTATTGGTAAATGTAAGTGCAAGTATATTCCAGGGATTTACCCCATGTTCTTTTATAAGATAGGCTATACGCCTGGTAAGCACTCTGGTTTTGCCTGAGCCGGCACCTGCTAAAATGAGCAGTGGGCCATTTTCATGTACCACTGCTTTCATCTGTTCCGGATTTAGATTATCAAGAATATTCATTTTTCTTCCTTTACACTGACTTAATTACTTCCACTCTGGTTACCTTGTCGCCATTCATGCTGTCTATCCTTAGGGCAAAATCATTGTACCATACACAGGCACCTATGGCTATGGTTCTCTCTTCCCTGTTAAGCACAGTTGTAACCACCTTAGCAAGAGTATCCCCCTCTTCGATAGGAATATTTATTCTTGCCATGTGGTTGGTAATCTTTGTCTTCTGACTTCCTCTGTACACTCGTTTTTCAGTCTCATCAAAATTACAGAGAAGATATTTCCTTGTAGCAAACAGGGCTGCCAAAGCCACTATGGTAATTAGATTTTCAAGAGGAGTAGTGTGCTCAACTATCATCTGCCTAGCTATGGCAAAGAGGAGTACATCAATGATTGTACTCGGAGTATGTTTACAAAGCATCTTTACGAACTCAAGACCAATCGCTAACATCATTGCCTTTTCAAGGAAAAATCCCAGTTCTATTTTCTCTCCTACAAAAAAGTCAGGAACTGCTACAGCCAAAAGCTTAAATGTCATTACAGCAATAATAATACTCATAATTATAGCTATTATGAGCTCAAGATAGTAGGTGAGCTCGTGAATCATATCTTGTAAGTCCCTCTTCATAATACCCCCGTTTTACAGCTTTCCTTTAAGCACCAGCCTCTTGTCATCTGTCTGAAACAAGATAACTATCCCTGACGAAAAGCTTATTTTAACCTTGTCTTTCTCAAATTCATTACTTACACCGAGACTGCTTCCTGAACTTAGAATGAAGTTCTCAAGCTCGTACTTGGCCCCCTTTATACTAAGTCCCTTGACAGTTTCAGTAAAAGGAATCAGAGAAAAATACTCCCCGAAAGCCTCTGTCCTCTTCATGTTTATATCTTTATCATGTATGCTTATTACATTGTGTTCATCTATTATCCTTGCGTTAACTCCTCCAGCAAGGGGCTTATACAAAAGCTCAATATTGGCTAAGGTATGATCAAGCCTTGTCCCGGTAGCACCAAGAAGCACAATGTCCTTGGGACTCAGGGTAAGAGCCAGTGATATGGCAAGCTCGGTATCAGTCTCATCTTTCTCAGGATTAAACGCCTTGACTATAGGCTTACCCTGAGTCTCAAAAAGAGACTTAAAATACTTGACTACCTCTGCCTCACCGCTGTCAAAGTCTCCGACTACATAGTCTGGAACGATATCAATCTCCCTTGAAGCCATCATTCCCCTGTCAGCAGCTATAACAACATCAGGCTTATACTCTTCGTACACCTCTCTTACAAGTCCTGTGTCAGTTCGTCCCCCTGTTATAATTAGTACCTTCTTCATACATCCTCTCAATCATCTTCTTGGTATTTGTAGCTATATCTCCGCCAAACACAGCCGTTCCTGCAACCAGAACATTGGCTCCGGCCTTTACAAGCTCCCCTATGTTATCCTGATTTACTCCACCATCTACCTCGATGTCTACATCAGGAGCCATTTCTCTTAGCTTCCTTATCTTGTCTATGGTAAAAGGTATGAACTTCTGACCTCCAAAGCCCGGGTTTACACTCATTATAAGCACCATATCCACTTCAGAAAGTACAAGCTCGATAGCAGAAAGAGGTGTGGCGGGATTTATAGACACTCCCGCTTTAAGGCCCAGTTCCTTTATCTTGGTTACTGTCCTGTGCAAATGCTTTGTAGCCTCTGCATGCACTGTAATAATATCAGCCCCTGCCGCCTTAAAATCCTCTAAATATCTTTCAGGACTCTCTATCATAAGATGTACATCAAATACCTGATTACTGTATTTTCTAAGGCTCTTAATCACAGGCATTCCAAAAGATATGCTTGGCACAAAGCTACCGTCCATCACATCAAGGTGGAGGTATTTAGCACCGTTTTCCTCTGTTATCTTTACCTGCCCGGCAAGCTCACCAAAGTCTGCCCCAAGTATTGAAGGTGAAAGTATGTATTCCATATTAGTATCCCCTCTTGTTTGATAATTCCTCATAAATCAACTTGTAGTTCTTATATCTGCTTTCTGATATCTTTCCTTCAGAGAGGGCTGTTTTCACACCGCAGTCTCTTTCTCCTATGTGGATACAGCCGTTAAACTTACAGTCCTTTACATAGTCTTCAAAGTCAGGAAAATAGTCTTTAAGCTCCCTCTTATCTATATCAAAGAGTTCAAGGCTCCCAAAGCCCGGTGTATCACAGATATAACCACCCTCTCCTATGTAAAAGAGTTCTGCGTGTCTTGTGGTCTGTTTGCCACGCTCTATCTTCCTGCTGATTTCCCCTGTCTCCATATTGGCCTCAGGCGCAAGGTAGTTGGTAAGCGTGGACTTGCCCACTCCTGAAGGCCCTGCAAGCACTGTAAACTTGCCCCCAAGGTAATCCTTTACCTCATCAAGCCCCAGTTCCTCTTTTACACTTATTTCAATCACCTTATAGTGAGGAGAGTAAATCTCTCTAAGTTCTGTAAGCTTAGCCTCATCTACGAGGTCACTCTTGCTTATTGCAATGGCAACAGGAATCCTCTTTATCTCCATCATCGTCAGAAATTTGTCAAGAAGATTGAGGTTGGGTGCAGGCTTAGCCCCTGCAAATACTATAAGGGCCTGGTCAGGGTTAGCCACGGCAGGACGGATAAGAAAAGACTTTCTCTCCTTTATCTCTATGAGATTACCCTTCTTATCCTCATCAGACAAGACTTCAATCTCCACAATGTCTCCCACCAGCGGCTTGATACCCTTATTCCTAAATATTCCTCTAGCCCTGCATTCATAGGCTTCTTCTCCATTATGTACGTAATAGAAGCCCGCAATTGCTTTTATTATTCTGCCTTCCATTAGTTCGCAGCCTTACTCCAATTCTTGATACGCCATACCTTGCCATCATATACCTCACCATTTACAATAAGGTAGCAGAC
Organism: Catonella massiliensis; assembly: GCF_016651435.1. NCBI lineage: Bacteria > Bacillati > Bacillota > Clostridia > Lachnospirales > Lachnospiraceae > Catonella > Catonella massiliensis. The sequence goes on from NZ_JAEPRJ010000001.1 coordinate 1,915,542, forward strand.
TGCTTCACTGTCACTTGAACCAATTATGTCCTCGATACGAAGCGGGAAGTCGTCATAGCTAAGTGTTCCTGAGTAGACTGTGGATGTCTTTCCATCCTGATCCATCCTTACTTCGATGTCTCCACTCTCTCCGCTTTCTGCAAAAGGATTCTCATCTATGGTAAGCGAAGCTGAATAAGTATAGGAAACAGGTTTAGGTCCCTTGCTTATACTAAGTGTGATGGTGCTTCCGGACTGTGCCTCATTGCCACCCGGTATGCTCTGGCTTATAACAAGTCCCTTTTTGACGCTGTCATCTTCCTTATACGCTATAGAAGCCTTAAATCCTGCACTGCTAAGAGCATTGGTTGCATCAGCTTCACTCTTCCCTACTACGTTTGGTACAAGAGTCTGCTTATTTTCAGGTCCGGTACTAACTAGGATTGTAATAGTATCACCCTCTTTGGCAGCTGAACCTATAGCAGGAATCGTATCTATAACGCTTCCTTCATCAACTGTATCGCTTGCCTTCTCTTCTACTTTAACCACAAATTTCAAGCCTTCAAGAGTAGCTATTGCACTGTCCTTGGTAGCATTTCTTATATCAGGAACACTGCTTGTATCCTCACCCTTGCTGACTGTGATAATAACTTCGTCATCCTTCTTAATCTCAGACCCTTCAGCAGGCTTTACATCCATGACTGTTTCTTTTTCAAATTCCCTTGAGCTCTCAGATTCAAACTTGTAGTTAGTAATACCCGCATCTGAAAGGATGGAAATTGCCTCTGCACGTGTACGTCCCTTAAGTGCAGGAACTGTTATAACTGCTGATTTTGATGCAGTCTCAGAAGCTATTGACGAAGGTGATGCTGCCTGGCTTTGGCTGTTAGAAATAAGCGATGAATCTCCACCTTTACCCCCAAAGAGGTTGAAGCCCTTTACCAAAAGTACTATAACCACGATAGCAAGAATCACAATAGCCGCAATTCCTCCAAAAAGGATGAGCTTTTCCATCTTAGGATCAATGGTCTCCTCATCATCCTCAGGAAGCTCACGGATGTTGCGTGGTTCACGCTTTTTGACAGGTTCACCTGCCCTGTTAGTGTTATTATATCTGCCCTTTTTAATGGTCTCAAGCTCCTCTCCTGATATGTTTATAGTAGGAGAATCAGTAACTGCCGCCTGAGAAAAGTTGACATAATCTCCTTCCGGTTCAGCAATTGCCTTCTTGAGGTCGGCAATTAGCTCTGTAGCTGTGAGATATCTGCGCTCAGGCTTCTTCTGCATACATTTTTGAACAATCTTTTCTATGCTTACAGGTACCTCAGGATCAAGCTCTCTAAGAGGCACAGCCTCTTCATTGATATGTAAAAGAGCTACTGATACAGTATTATCTGCGGCAAAAGGCATCTTGCCGGATATCATTTCATAAAGGGTAACTCCAAGTGAATATATATCACTCTTCTCATCTGAATATCCACCTCTTGCCTGCTCAGGAGAGATGTAGTGAACCGAGCCTACTGCCTGTCCTGCTGCAATGGTATTGGAGGTAGCAGCCTTGGCTATACCAAAGTCTGTGACCTTTACCTTGCCTTCCTTTGAGATAATAATGTTCTGAGGCTTGATATCCCTGTGTATGATATGGTTGGCATGCGCTGCCTCCATACCCTGTGCTATCTGAATGGCAATGCCCACAGCCTCTTTTAGCTCAAGCTTGCCCTTTCTTTCAATAAACTTCTTAAGAGTTATACCCTCAACAAGCTCCATTACGATATAGTGAAGGCCCTCATCTTCTCCTACGTCATAGACATTTACTATGTTAGGATGTGACAGCACCGCAGCAGCCTGAGCCTCTGCCCTAAACTTGGACACAAAGTTCTTATCAGAGCTATACTCCTCTTTAAGCACCTTTATGGCTACCTGTCTGCCAAGCCTGGTATCCATTGCTTTGTACACATCAGCCATTCCGCCTGAACCGACCAGACTGATAATTTCATAACGTTCTCCGATTAATCTACCTTTGTTTAACATATTTTTACACCTCTATCATTACTACTGTTGCGTCGTCTTTTCCGCCATTGTTTACAGCAGTTTCTATTAGTTTTTTGCAAATTTCCGATAATTCTTTGTCAGCTCCCGCTATTTCCTCCAACGTCCTCTCATCCATCATATTGGAAACACCGTCTGAGCATAAGAAAATCCGGTCTCCCTTTGTCAGCTTTACCTCAAAGAAGTCTACCTCGATATCAGGCTCAACTCCAAGCGCTCTGGTAACCTTATTCTTATGTGGATTAAACCTTGCTTCTTCTTTCTTTATTAACCCACTCTTTATCATCTCTTCAACTACCGAATGATCCTCGGTTATCTGAGACAAAGCCCCGTTTTGAATCACATAGAGCCTTGAATCACCAACATTTGCAATGTATAAAATGTCGTCCTTAATGGTAGCCAGTACAATCGTAGTACCACAACCCTTTAGCTCTTCGTTTGCTTTGGTCTTTTCCCTTATCCCCTCATTAGCCGCCGTTATAGCTGACCTTATAGTGGATATTATCGAACCCCCGTTATTCTTCAGAATGTAATCTTTTACGTTGTCTACACAGAATCTTGAAGCAAAGTCACCCCCATTGTAACCTCCCATCCCATCTGCCACAATGAACAGATTGGAAAGTTCACCGACTGCCCCTTCTTCACATAGTAAACTGTCCTGATTAACACTTCTGTTTTTTCCGGCTCTGGATTCAGAAAATGTTTTCATCTATGTGTCTCCCTTCTATACTCACAAGACAATTATGCCTTCACCGTATAATAAAGTAATGCTGCAACTAAACTCCTTTCTTCCCCACAGCAATTACAGCTTACTTATTCTCATTCTCCATATATTCTTTTCGAAGCTGTCCACAGGCTGCATCTATATCCTGTCCCATCTCCTCTCTAATAGTAGCATTTATTCCTTTATTTTCAAGTATCTTCTTAAATCTAAGCACTCCTCCTGGAGTTGAACTCTTGTAAGCCCTTTCCTTTATAGGGTTAATAGGTATGAGGTTTACGTGGCAGTTCTTTCCCTTAAGAAGCGCCGCCAGCTTTTCAGCATTCTCAGGAGTATCATTTTCACCGTCTATCAGGCTGTATTCGTAGGATATTCTCCTACCTGTTTTCTCAAAGTAATAGTCCGTAGCTTCAAGTATCTCTTTAATCGTGTATTTGTTAGCTATAGGCATTATCCTTCTTCTGTCTTCATCCGTAGGCGCATGCAGGGAAATCGCAAGAGTAATAGCAAGATTTTTGTCTGCCAGCTTCTTTATATTGGGGACAAGTCCACAGGTGGAAACTGTAATATTCCTCTGGCTTATATTTAGGCCATTTTCATCTGTAATCATCTCCAAAAACTTAAGCAGGTTGTCAAAGTTGTCAAGTGGCTCTCCTGTACCCATCACAACTATGTTGCTCACTCTTTCGCCTGTTTCTCTCTGAATGGTATAAATCTGTGATAACATCTCAGATGGTGCAAGCTGCCTTGAAAGTCCAAGCAGGGTAGAAGCGCAGAAGGTACAGCCCATTCTACAGCCTACCTGTGACGAAATACAGACTGAATTGCCATATCTGTACTTCATAAGTACGCTTTCAATCACATAGCCGTCATATAGCTTAAATACAAACTTGGATGTATCTCCTGAGGCTGAGTCTTTTCTAGCCACCTCTGTAATCTCAGTAAATGGCAGTCTTTCCTCAAGTTTATTCCTTAGTTTAAGTGGAACATTGGTCATCTCGTCATAGCTTTTTACCAGCTTTTTATGTATCCACTCATACACCTGCTTCGCCCTGAATTTGGGTTCTCCAAGCTCCGTAATTAGAGACTGAAGCTCATTAAAATCAAGGCTTACAATATCTTTTCTTCCTTCTGTCAAATTATTCTTCCCTCATATATTCTGAAACAAAAAATCCATCTGTTCCAAGCTCCCCCGGAATCAGCCTTATAAAGCCTTTTTTAGCTTCATTTACAAGTCTTTTGCCGTCTTTATATCTATCTACATACCCTCTTATTTTATCCGAAAAATCCACCGCTGAAAAGCCTTTAAATTCTGAAATAAATGTGAAATTTTCCTCATTCTCAGCCTTCGTCATCGTACAGGTGGAATATATAAGCCTTCCGCCCTTTTTTACATATCTTACAGCGTTTTCTAAGATTGTCCTCTGAATTTTGGCAAGTTCTCTTATCTTATCCTCTGTTACATTGTATTTTATATCCCTTTTTCTACCCATAACTCCAAGTCCTGAGCAAGGCAGGTCGCAGATAACAAGGTCAAATCCATCCACAAAATCAGGATTGCACAAAGAGGCATCATTCATCTTTGTTTTTATCTTAGAAGCCCCTATCCGTCTTACATTTTCCTCAATAAGCTCTGTCTTATTCTCAGTGATGTCACAGGAGATTATCTCATCTACCTCTTCCATCCCTGCAAACAACAGGCTTTTCCCACCAGGCGCAGCACAGAGGTCAAGCACTCTCGCCCCCTTAGGAAGACTTACTATCTTACCTATGAACTGTGAGCTTTCATCCTGAAGCACAAAGTCTCCCTCTTCAAAGCTCTCAAGGTAGCTAAGACTGTCTAACTCAAGTATCTTAAGGCTTTCAGGGAAAATTGTATCAGTACTTACTCTAACCCCTTCAGCGTCAAGCTTTTTAATAAGTTCTTCCCTGTTCTTTGTGGCTCTTGCAACCAAAGGCCTCTTCTCTTCAAATGCCTCTAATATCTCCTCTGTCTTCTCACTGCCATAATCGTTTATAAAGTGCTCCACTACTGCCTTAGGGGTGGAATACTTTATTTCAAGATATTGGATCAAGTCTTTGTTTTTATCTGGTAATGCTATATTTTCTTTATTTCTTGCTATATTTCTAAGGACTCCGTTTACAAAGCCCGATAGTCCCGTAAGGCCTCTTTTCTTCGCCAGTTTGACCGCCTCGTTGATAGCGGCACTGTCAGGTACCCTGTCCATAAAAAAGAGCTGGTAGACAGAGATTTCTAAGAGAAGCATAATAATAGGCTTCATCTTCTTTACAGGGGTTTTTGAATATCCGTCTATAATAAAATCAAGATACAGTCTTTTTTCAATGCTTCCCTCATAAAGCCTTGTAATAAATCCCCTTGATGATTTATCAAGATAGAGGTAACTATCAAGAGTATCTTTAAGTATAGTGTGGCTAAGCTTACCCTCCCTTAGGGAGAGGAGCATATCAAGCACTACTTCTCTTTCATTAACAGCCATAATTATACACCAAGTTCCTGTCCTATATTAAGAGTGCTTCCCTTTAGGAAATCGCCTGCACTCATTCTTTTTTTACCCTCAAGCTGTACCTCAAGCACCTCTATGGCACCTTCTCCACAGGCAATGGTAAAGCTCTCCTTGTCTATATCTATTACACTTCCTGCCTTGCCACTTCCCTCTACAGCCCTTACTTTCCACAGCTTAAGTGTCTTGCCTGAAAGCAGGGTATAGGCACTAGGCCAAGGATTCATTCCTCTTACAAAGCAGTCAAGTTCTTTAGCTGGCCTTGTAAAGTCGATAAGTCCCATAGCCTTGGTAAGCATCTTAGCATAAGCCGTAGGGCTTTCACCCTGCTTTGTAGGGGTAAGGCTTCCCTTTTCCAGCTCATCAAGGGTTTCAAGTATAGTCTCTGCTCCAAGTGCCATAAGCTTGTCAAAGAGGCTTCCTGAAGTCTCATCCGTATCTATTTTAATTGTCTTTTTAAGCAGGATATCGCCTGTATCAATGCCCTCATCCATAAGGATGGTAGTAATTCCGGTTTCCTTTTCTCCGTCAAGTACAGCCCACTGTATAGGAGCAGCTCCTCTGTACTTAGGTAGCAGTGAGCCATGTATATTTACACAGCCAAACTTTGGCATCTTTAGTATGCTTAAAGGTATAATCTGTCCAAAGGCTACCACTACCATCACGTCAGGATTGTAAGCTCTTAAAGTCTTTACAAACTCTTCATCCCTTACCTTTAGTGGCTGATATACCTTTATCCCTTCTCTCTTGGCAATGACCTTCACAGGAGACGGAGTAAGCTCTCCCTTCCTTCCCTTAGGCTTGTCAGGCTGTGTAACTACAGCCTGTATTTCGTGCCTTGATGCTATCAAAGCCTCTAAGGAAGCCGCCGCAAAATCAGGTGTTCCCATAAATATTATCTTCATTAGTTCTCCTCATCGACAGGAAGTCCTGCCGCTATCTCTGCAGCCTTTTCAGCCTCTTCATCTCCGGCATTATACACATTGCCAATAACCTTTTCAGTGTATAAATGTCCGTCCAAATGCTCATTTTCATGGATTAGAGCTCTTGCAAAAAGCTCATCTCCCTCAACTATATACTCTTCAAAGTTCCTATTTAGCGCCTTTACCTTTACATGGCTCGGTCTGGTTACTATACCTGCCTTGCCGGGAACGCTAAGACAGCCCTCTGCTCCTGTCTGTTCACCCGAAGTCTCAATGATTTCAGGATTAATAAATACAAAAGGCTGGTTTCTTTCTTCTGAGCAGTCAATAACAAATATCCTCTTTAGCACACCCACCTGAGGGGCTGCAAGACCTACTCCGTCAGAATCATACATAGTCTCAAGCATATCATCTATCAGCTCCTGTATCTTTGGGGTATTCTCCTTCACCTCTCTGGCTCTCTTTGCAAGGATTTCATCTCCAACCGTTCTTATATTTCTAAGTGCCATTACTCCTCCATTTATCTTAAACTCTTATATTTATCTATATCATACCCGCTATTATACCATTATCTTATAGCCTATGTAAAGTTTATGGATTGCCGTGTGGCTCAAAGTCAAACTGCACGCTGACTTTGCTAAAATCAGAGCTCTCCTTTACATAGTCTTCAAGCAGGTTCTTAAGCCTAACCAGTTCATCTCTATCAGGCGACTTTATGTAGATTATCTTTCTGTATATATCCCTAAGCTTTGGAATAGACGCCCATACCGGCCCATTTACCACAAAGCTCTCTGATTTTTTCTCTGTTAAAAATCCCGCAAGAATTTCAGCCCCCTTACTTACCTCCTCAGCTTTTGCGGCAAAGAGAATAACTGCAAGGAGATGGGTTTCAGGAGGATATTCTCCAAGCTTCCTATATCTTATTTCCTTGGAATAAAAGTCCTTATAATTGCCTGTTGCCGCAGCCTGTATCACATAGTGGTCAGGATTGTAGGTCTGGATGACCACCTTCCCCCTATATCTACCTCTTCCTGCCCTGCCCGCTGCCTGCACAAGGAGTTCGTAGGTAGTCTCCGCTGCTCTAAAATCCCCTAAAAACAGTGATAAGTCAGCAGCCAGTATGCCAACCAGACTTACCTTCTCAAAGTCATGCCCCTTTACTATCATCTGGGTTCCTATGAGGATATCAGCCTCACCCTTCTTAAAGCTCTCAAGTATAGCCTCATGGCCGTTTTTCCCTGTAGTCGTGTCCCCATCCATCCTAAGCACCCTGGCATTTGGGAAGTCCTTTTTTACTATTTCCTCTACCTTTTCCGTCCCAAGTCCAAAGGTACCTATATACGGCGAAGTACACTTTGGGCATTTATCAGGCATTTTTTCCTCGTAGCCGCAGTAATGGCAGACCAGCCTGTCGGGTCTGTGAAAGGTAAGACTCACGTCACAATGAGGACATTTGATGGCTTCACCACAGCTTCTACAGGAAATAAAGCCTGCATACCCCCTTCTGTTGATAAACAATATGGTCTGCTCACCCTTATTAAGCCTGTCTTTTATAAGCTCTGAAAGCCTCCTGCTGATAATGGACTTATTGCCCTCTTTTAGCTCTTCTCTAAGGTCAGCAACCTCAATCTCGGGAGGAATGGCCCCTGCTGGACGACTTGACAGCATAAGCACCTCTATCTCCTTATCGGAAGCCAGCTTCACAGCTTCAAGGCTTGGAGTTGCAGAGCCAAGTATTATAGCCGCTCCTTCCTCCTTCGCCCTATAAAGTGCCACTTCTCTTGCGTGATACCTTGGAGTTTTAGAGCTCTTGTAGCTCCCTTCATGCTCCTCATCCACTATGATTAGTCCAAGATGTTCAAATGGGGTAAAAAGGGCTGACCTTGGACCTACTATTATATCTATGTCTCCGTGTTTTGCCCTTAAATACTGGTCATATCTCTCTCCCTGCGACATCCTTGAGTTCATAATGGAGATTCTCTCTCCGAACCTCGCAGACAGCCTCTCCACCATCTGAAAACTAAGCGCTATCTCCGGTATCAGGAAGATAACCTGTTTCCCCTGGCTTATGACCTCCTCCATTATCTCCATATAGACTTCAGTCTTGCCGCTGCCGGTAATACCAAAAAGGAGATACCTTCCGTATATTCCCTTCCTATAGTCATCTACAACCTTGTCAACCGCCCCTTTTTGCTCGACATTTAACTCGACCTTATCAGAATTCTTCTCTCCTGTCTTTACAGGCTTTCTGTATAGTAATTCTTCCTTTATCTCTATAATTCCGTCTTTTACCAGCGAATTGAAGGCAGAGGAGGTGGCCTTCTCCTCCTTTATAAACCTCTCATAGTTAAAGTCGCTCTCTATCGCTCTTCTTAGGATTTTTGCTTTGATCGTATATTTTTTTCTTTCAAATTCCCTGAGGATATCTTCTGCCTCTTCTCTATCTTTAAGAAGAGATACAGTCCTCTCCTTTATTCTTTCTATCTTCCTTGGTGCCTGAAGTACTGAGCGAAGCGCCTCATTTACAGCGCCGCCGTAGTTGCTCTTAAGCCAGTAGGCAAGCTTTATCAGCTTACCCTCTATCTGAACTCCTGTCTCGGACTTCCTTAAGATATCCTTTACAAGGCTTTTATCTATGTCGGTATCTTCTTTTACTTCAACCACAAAGGCCTTAGTTTCTCTATTTCCTCTTCCAAATGGAACTATGACTTCGGTGCCTATGAGGGCATCAGAGTTCCCAAAGCTCTCCGGTATCCTGTAACAAAATGTCCTGTCTAGCTTATCTATAGATATTCCTACCACAACCTCAGCGTACACCAAAATCACCTCCATTCATTTTAACCATAATACACATAAAGGGCAGTCGCATCCCGGATGATTCCTTCTGCAACGGCCCTCATAAAATACTAAAACTCTCTAATTATTCCTCTTCTTCCGCTTCCTCACCACCTACAATCTTTACCTTCTCGTGATAAAGCTCATCAACGGCAATTGATAACGGCTTGCTCTTTTCATTCGCTGCAACATAAGGCTCAGAACCTGAAATTATCTGTCTTGCCCTTCTTGCTGTAGCAAGCACTATGGAGTAACGGCTATTTACTAACTTGCTCTCGCCCTCTTCCACATCTTTGTTTGCAACTTCCATAAGGTCTGAATAAGATGGATGTAACATCATAATGATTATTATTCCTTTCTATATTTGCTATATTACTTTACTATAAGTTAAAAGCTCTTTTTCAGGTCATCCGTCAAAGCCTCTATAAATCCTCCCGCTCTGTCCTTCTTGTGCGAAGCCGCCTGAATAATATGGTGGATGTCTCTTACGGCATCATCCAGATTATCATTTACAACTATGTACTCATAGTTATCTATATACTCTGTTTCCTCCGCCGCCCTCTTAAGCCTCTTCTTTATAGTGTCGGCCTCCTCTGTTCCCCTGCCTATAAGCCTGTTTTCAAGCTCCTTAGCATTTGGTGGAACTATGAAGATGAGCACAGCCTCAGGATACTTTTCTTTGATCTTGAGCGCTCCCTGCGGCTCTATCTCAAGGATAACATCCTTACCCTCTGCAAGCCTTTCTTCTACGTACTCTCTTGGAGTACCATAGAAATTGTTCACATACTCAGCCCACTCTATAAGACCGTCGCTCTCTATCATACTATGGAATTCATCTCTTGTCAAAAAGAAATATTCCCTTCCATGAACTTCACCTTCTCTTGGTGCTCTTGATGTAGCTGATATAGAGAGTGCATAGTCCTCTTCTGCCACAAGTTTCTTAACTATAGTTCCCTTACCTACTCCTGAAAATCCTGAGATTACAGAAAGCACACCTAACTTTTTCATACTCTTATTCCTTTATATAACATAATTTTGGGCAAAGTATTTAACTTCCACCAGCGATTCTAATAATTTGACATTCATTGATACAGGATTTCTAAGGCTTTGCTTTGCAAGGTCCTTGCATAATATTTATAATCCGCTTTTTTGTATGTCATAACACATCATTTTAATCCTTTTCATTCGCCCAGTCAAGTGTACATTTTACAGCCCTCTTCCAGCCTTTTAGTTTTCTTTCTCTCCTTCCCTCTTCCATATGAGGCTCAAATAGCCTTCCAAGCTGCCAGTTCTTTCTTATCTCTTCTTTGTTTTCATAATAGCCTGTTGCCAGCCCTGCAAGATAAGCAGCCCCAAGGGCAGTTGTCTCCACACACTTAGGCCTTCTTACATAGGTATCCATAATATCAGCCTGAAACTGCATAAGGAAGTTGTTGGCAGAAGCACCTCCGTCCACCTTAAGCCCCTTAATCTTAACTTTCGCATCCTCCTCCATAGCCCTAAATACATCGGCTGACTGATAGGCTATGGACTCGAGGGTTGCCCTTATAAGATGTTCTTTTGAGGTTCCTCTTGTAAGACCAAATACTGTCCCCCTTGCATATTGATTCCAGTAAGGTGCACCCATACCTGTAAATGCAGGAACTACATATACTCCGTCAGCATCTTCAACTTCTAAGGCATAGTCCTCTGACTGAGCAGAAGTCCTAATCATCCTAAGGCCGTCTCTAAGCCACTGGATAGATGCTCCTGCCACGAATACGCTGCCCTCAAGGGCGTATTCTGCCTTGTCACCTGTACTGGCTGCTATAGTTGTAAGAAGTCCTGATTTTGAGCTAATTGCCTCACTTCCCGTATTCATAAGGATGAAGCTTCCCGTACCAAAGGTATTCTTCACATCTCCCTTTTCAAAGCAGCACTGTCCAAAAAGTGCAGCCTGCTGGTCTCCCGCAGCACCTGCTATAGGTATGCTCCCACCAAAGAGGCTTGACTTTGTCTCTCCATATACGTAGGAACTTGGCTTTACCTCAGGGAGCATATTCTCAGGTATATCAAATATCTTAAGTATTTCCTTATCCCATTCGAGTTTATGTATATTATAAAGCAGGGTTCTTGAAGCATTGCTAAAGTCTGTCACATGCACCTTTTTACCTGTAAGATTCCAGATAAGCCAGGTATCAACTGTACCAAAGAGGAGTTTACCCTCCTTAGCCTTTGCTCTCGCATCCTTTACATTGTCAAGTATCCAGGCTATCTTACTCGCTGAAAAATACGCATCAGGAATGAGACCTGTAGCTTCTCTGATATAGTCTCCATAGCCTTTTCTTACCACCTCGTCTATCATATGCGCTGTACGCCTGCACTGCCATACTATGGCATTGTACACAGGCTCACCTGTTTCCTTATCCCAGACCACAGTTGTCTCCCTTTGATTGGTAATACCTATTGCTTCAATGTCTTCACAGCCTGCGCCTATATTAGCCATAGCTTCTATAGCTGTAGCAAACTGTGATGACCAGATTTCCCTTGGGTTATGTTCAACGAGTCCCGGCTCAGGGTATATCTGCGTAAACTCCTTTTGCGCACTGGATACTATATTTCCACCCTTGTCAAATAGTATACTCCTTGAACTTGTTGTCCCCTGGTCTAGTGCCATCAAATACTTCCCCATAATACCTCCTTAGCTTAGCTGCCACCTGGCCTTACTTCCATTCTCGTCCTTTGTCACTATTAGCTGTTCTTCTATTTCCTGCTTTAATTCATTGACATGAGAAATAATTCCTATAAGCTTTGAGCCTCCTGCCATGTTTTTAAGGATTTTCACAGCCTCATTTCTTGCATTGTTATCAAGGGTGCCAAAGCCTTCATCCACAAACATCATGTCAAGACGTACCGCGCCGCTTCTTGCCTGTATCTGGTCTGCCATACCAAGGGCAAGAGAGAGGGCTGCCTGAAATGACTCTCCGCCTGACAAGGTTCTCACATCCCTGCTTTTACCTGTTATATATGAGTATACCATAAGGTCTAGTCCTTTGTTAGTACCTACTCCTGCTTTCTCTATCTCATAAGTCCTAAGCTCAAACTGTCCTCCTGTCATAGAGCTAAATCTCTTGTTGGCAGAGATAAGAATCTTCTCAAGATACTGTCTTTGCACAAAGGTTTCTATATCCATCCTGCCTCCGGTCACATTGCCTGAGAGCCTTGAGTAGAGACTATTTATAATGCCGTATTCCCTTGCCGCTTCTCCCCTTCCGTTTAGCGAAGCATTAAGCTGCTTTTGGATTTCACTGTCAGTCCTGTAGTCAGCCCTTATCTCTTCCAACTCTGTATGGAGAAGATTATATGCCTCATCCGCCACAGCAAAGTCCTTCTCTAAGCTTTGGGTATCAGGTTTTTCCTTATCCTTTACAGCCTCCTTGAGGTTTGTGACCATCCCAAGAGCCGCCTTCATATTGCCCTCGTAGGCATTTATTTCATTTTGAAATCTCTCCCTATCGCTTTTTTTATACTCATTTACAAGGAGGGACCACCTTTCCTCAGAGATGCCAAACCGGACAAGGGCTTTTTCATAGTCTTCCCTCTTAGCCTGACAGCTATATAGAAGATTAGGGCAGTCTGTCTCAAGCTTCGCGATAAGGGTTTCCGTCCTTTCTTTTAAGCTCTTTGAGGCCTCGCTCTTCTCCTCCACCTCTTTAGCGTGACTCTCAGCCCTTACCCTTCTTTCATCCTCAGTCTTTTTAGCTGCTACAGCCTCCTCTTTACTCTTAAATTCGAGTCCTGATTCAATCTCCTTTATAAGGGATAAAAGACCTGCAACCTCTTTGGCTGTCTCACTTTCTTTTTCCTTTACAGCTTCTTCTTCTTTTTTAAGAAGGATTTTCTTTTCTTCAGCTGTAGAAAGCTTCTCCTCTATAAGCTTTAATTCCTTAACCTTAGCATTTACTTCGCCTTGCTCTTTTATAAGCTTCCTTGAAAATGCCTCAAGTTCAGCCTTAAGCTCATTAAGCTCTACTTCTTCACAAGGCTTGGTGTCAGTAAATAGCTCTTCATTTACCAGAGTAATCAGCTTTTCTTTATCAGCTCTTAAATGCTCTTCCTTCTCACCCGTCCTGGTCTTAGAGGTTTCATATTCTGAAAGCCTTGTGTTTACACTGTCTTTTAGCTTTGACACCCTTTCTTCAAGCCTCTCAATATCCTCTTTTCTTATCTCCTCCTGTCCCTTAGGAAGTAAGCAGGGTGAAGGATGAGAGAGGGAACCACACACAGGGCAAGGCTCTCCCTCCTTAAGGAGGTCTCTTGCAAGCAGGCCTGCCCTAAGCTCATAAAATAGCCTCCTCTTAGGAATCAGTTCGTCCTCAGCATCCTTAAAGCTTATAAGCTCAGCCTCATAGGCTGCCTTTAATGTATTTAACTTTTCTTTTTCATTTTTTAGACTATCAAAGCCCTCTATCAGGCTCTTTAGTTCACTAAGAACCTTGGCAAGAGTCCTCGCCTTAGTCTCAGCCACCAGTCCTCTTTTTTCAAGGCTTGGCACCTCCTTTAGAGCCTCAGTCCAGGATTTTTCAAGGCTCTCAAATTCTACAAGCCTCTTTTTTGCTTCCTCCACTGCACTTGCTAACTTCTCTCCCTCAGCCTCTTTAATCCCCTTTTCTCTATTCTTCTCTTTAAGGCTCTTAAATTGCTCTAAAGCTGCCCTTACCTTTTCAGATACCGTATTAAATCTTTCTACAACTGTAGATAATTCTTCCTTAGCCTTCTTCTCAGCTAAGCTTATATTCTCAAAGGCAGAGATTAGTTCAGGCAGCTTTTCTTTGTTTATCTCCAGTTCGTTTACTGCATTTTGATAGGTTTTCTCAGACTCCTTAAAGCCTGCATAAAGGGACTGTGCTTCATAGGCAGCCTCTATCTCCTTAACCAGACTAACCTTCTTAAGGATATCCTCTTTTTTAGCCTCCAGTCCTCTTACCTCAGTCTCAGCCCTAACAAGACTTTCAAAGAAGCCCAAAAGCTGCCTTCCCTCAGTTAGCTCCCTGTTTATCTTATCTCTTTTTAAGAAGGCCTCTTTGTCTTCTTTTTCCTTATGTTCAAGGATGATACCAAGTTCGTCACAGAGGCACTTAAGCCCGTCTGCCGCCTTTTCAATGTCGGTAATATCAACATCCTTCTTCATATTAAGGGCAGAATAATCCCCTATAACGCACTCTGGCAGCCTGATCCCACCAATCAGCAGTTCACACTTGGAGCTAAAGTCCTTAAGCTCAGCCTTCTTAGCATCGCTTCTAAGTTTTAACTGCGCAGTCAGTTCTTTATATATCTCAGTGCCAAAGAGTTTTCTAAACACGGCCTGCTTATCATCTCCTCTTAGCACCTCCATAAATTCTCCCTGTGCTATCATCGAGACCTGCATAAACTGGCTCTTTGTAAGCCCCACTATCTCTTCTATCTTCGCATTGGTTTCTTTCAGATTTTGAGAATATTCCTCCCCATCAGAGTAGAATAGGGATACCTTTTCCTTCTCATCAGTAAAACCTTCACGCCCTCTCTTGTAAGGCCTCTTATGCCTTGGTATCCTCTTAACCTTAAATTCTTCCTCAGCACTTCCAAGTCTTTCGGTAAAGGTAAATTCTACAAAGGGTTCACTTACAAAGTCTGTAAACTGGCTCTGAAGCTCCTCTCCAGACTTCTTGTTATTGCCGGAGCTTGCCTCTCCAAAGAGGGCAAAGACAATGGCATCGAAGATGGTAGTCTTGCCTGCTCCCGTATCCCCTGTAATTAAAAATAAATTCTGCACAGGCTTAGTAAAGTCTATCTCCGTCCTTTTGCCATAGGAGCCAAAAGCCTGCATAACTAACTTTTTAGGCCTCATAGACTACACCCCCTTTAAGCCGTTTATTATCTCGATGAGAATTTTCTCCTCTTCAGCATTCATTTCACTTAAAAATGCTCTACAATTATCTATCTCGCTTAGTTCGTCTGAAATCTCTGTAAGGCTCTTACTGTTTACCTTCTTTGCAGCCTCCCTTCTTATCTCTAAGAGGTTTGGAAATCTCTCCCTTATTCTGTCAGCTGCGTCTACATCTGTAGTATCATCCTCAGTTAAAATAACTGTCACATAGTCCTCGGATCCCATCATTAAGACTTCTTCAAGCCTGCCCCTAACTACCTTGATGTTTCTAAGAGGCTTAAGCGGAAGAACCTCAGTATTTATCCTGCCTTTTTCAAGCATTTCCACCATAACTATGCCCTTTTCCTGTCCTGCCTCACTTACAGAGCAGGCAAGGGGAGTACCACAGTATCTGTGGCAGTCTCCTATCAGCTTCCAAGGCTTATGTATGTGACCTAGGGCTGAATAGTCAAATCTCTCAAGAATGTCAGCATCTACAAGGTCTATGTTTCCTACCGACTTAATCTCAGAGTCCATCCTCTCTACTTCCTCAGGATTCTTACCAAGGGGCAGATAGTACTGATGGCTAACCAGTACATTTCTTTCATCTTCGTCTATGTTTTCCCTCTCAATAAGCCTGTGGAGTGCCTCATTGTAGGAGAGATTATTCTCATTTTCATCCAGACCGAATACATTTTTTACAAAAGACGGACGCACAAAAGGGAGAAGATAAAAGTTTACCTTCCCGTATTCATCCTCAAGTACCACTTTTTCAATGTATTCATCTGCCCTTTTTGGCGGAAGTCCGATAAGGTGCAGGTTGTAGCCTGAAAGCACCTTCCTGAACTGATTGATGCGGACTGCGCTGTCGTGGTTCCCGCTAATAACCATAATATGCATCTTAGGCGCCACCGCCACAAGCTTCGATATGAAGCCATCAAATATCTCTATCGCATCAGAGGAGGGCACCGAATTGTTGTACACATCCCCTGCTATGACTATGGCATCCGGCTTTTTATCTCTAACCTCTTTTACTATCTCATCTAATATATACTTCTGGTCTTCACTCAGGTCCTTATTCATAAGCTTAAGCCCTATGTGAAGATCTGAAATGTGGAAAAATTTCATTGTAACCCCCCAATCCGATATTGTGATTGTTTAGCAGCTTGACATAATAAGCAGATGATTAGTTAAACTAATTTGTGACACCAGTGGTGTCACAAATTCAATTCCCTGTAATTGGTACTTAGACCATTGTTGTTACTAAATAAGCTAGTCTCCTTTCCCAAGCAGCCCATACCCATTGTTTATCGCAAAGTCGCAAAGCTCAGTTATTTTTTTTGCATATTTTTTTATTTTAGTGAAACTGAGATTATATTTATCAATCAATTTACTTTCCTCAATTTTACAGTTTTCTACCCATCTTGTTATAGAGATTGAAAATATTTTTATCATTCTTATATTCTCATTATCAATGTATGTTTCTCTGTATGGTTCAAATTTATAGTAATAATTGTAATTTTCAAAGCTATCTTTGAAATCATACAAAAAATCTCCCATATTCTCCGGCTCAACAACGCACATTTTACCATTTATTTTTGCTAAGTTTTGCGCTAAAAAAATAACTAAAGACATAGTATCTCCCTACTTGATTGGTATTCTTTGAAATTGCAACAAGTTGTTGCAATTTCCTGTCTGTATGCTTTGAAGTGGAATACCAAATTTCACTGACTACCCCCTTTTACGCTCAGCTCTTGCAGCAGATATTTCAGCGTTGATCTCTTCAAGAGACATCTCAGGTACATCGACAGCTTCTTCACGTAAAGCCGTAAACGCCGTTCTAAAGTCCTCTCTTTTGGTTACTGGCGGAAGTACCGCATCAAAAGGCAGTCCTCTTACCTGTTTACTCTTGTTCATCTCATCTTCGTCACTATATGGTCCATTAGCATGTTTAATCACATTTTTATGATAAAAATGCAAATCAGATGTAAAATAAATCATTGAATCCACCTCACCATCCATACTTCTCTAAATCCACCCTATTATTCACGACTTCTATCCCGTCTTCTCTTAGCCTCTTTGCCTGTGCGTCAGGACCGCCGAAAGCAAAGGAGCCTGAGCATTTCCCTTCCGCGTTTACGACTCTATAGCAGGGGATGACATCAGGTTCAGGGTTCTTGTGGAGGGCATTGCCTACTGCCCTTGCCATCTTCCTATCTCCTGCAAGCTCTGCTATACGGCCGTAGGTCGCCACCTTCCCCTTAGGTATCTGCTTTACAGCCTCATATATACGCTTAGTCGGAGAATCTGTTATTATGGCATAGCTTTCAGCTATCATGTTCTTTATATCCTTATCAGGGATAGAGCCGTCTAGGATAATGGTATTCCAATGCTCTTTATTTTGATGCCAGCCTGCTACCACTGACTTAAAGGCATTTCTCCAAAAGTCCCTCCACTCGGGAGAGACTTTTACATTGAGATTTATGAAGCCTTCTCTTTCATATATCCAAAGGAAGGCTTTTTTGCTTTCTTTTACTCTGATTAGCTGCCAGTTAGTATCCTTAAAGGGCATTTCCATATATGTATCGGGAAATGTAAGCCCAAAGCTTGCCACTTCTTCTCTGGTTTTCATCCTCTTAATTTCCTTTTAGTTGAACTTAAATATCTTCCTAGCCACCTCATAGCCCCAGATAATAATCTTTCTTCCACCCTTTCCAGGCATTCCCATGATAGCACCAAGGAGGGTATGCTTTATCATACGGTTCATCTTAGGGTTCTTGGTCTTAAGATATCTCCAGATTTCCTTCTTCTTTTCCAGGTTCTCAGGCTTTCCTGACTTGATGAGAAATACAGTACATATAGTCATCATCATAGCAAGGTAGTTCGTCATATATTTCTTTAGCTTGCCCTCTTTTATCTTAGACAAATCATGTGAGCCTATGAGTATCTTAGTTATCTTAATCTGCTGGTCTATCCTGCCAATCATCACCTTTTCATTGACAGACTGGTCATCTCTTCCTATAAAATACCTGTAAAGGTCAACATCCATATAGTACATAGTCTTTACAAAAGGAAGAGGATAATACACAAATATATTGTCCACATAGAAGGTATGCTCAGGCAGCTTAAGTCCTATCTCCTTAAGTAGAGCAGTTCTGTAGAATACAGAGTGCATAAGTATGTACTGAGAATTCCTTATCCTGCCAATATCAGACCAGGTAAAAAACTGATTCTCAGGGAGGCAGTTGGCATATCCCATTGTACTTGGTTCACAGCCTACCTTCTCATACACATAGTTACAGATAAGCATGTCTAGAGTCTTATTGCCTCTGATTACAGAGCGCAAAAAGTCCATCACCTTGGCAAGGGCTTCAGTATTTACCCAGTCATCAGAGTCAACCACCTTGAAGAATACGCCTGTAGCGTTAAGTAAGCCTGTATTTACAGCCTGACCATGTCCACCGTTTTCCTGATGAATAGCCTTTACTATGCCAGGGAACTTTTTCTCGTATTCCTTGGCTATCTCAAGGGTATTGTCCTTTGTAGAACCATCGTCAACCACTATGATTTCTATATCTTCCCCTCCTGTAAGCAGGGTGTCTATAGCGTGGCTCATATATTCTGCTGAATTGTAGCAGGGTATTGCAACACTTAATACTTTCATTATACCATCCTTTCACAAAGCTCTAGGGCTTTCTCTGTAATTGCATCCATATTGTAATACTTGTACTCTGCAAGCCTTCCAAGGAGATGTAGATTCTTATATTCCTTTGCCAGATTTGCGTATTTTTCATAAAGGGCCTTATTCTCATCATTTAAGATAGCATAATAAGGCAAAAGTTCCGTATCAGGTGCATAGTCAAGGGAATATTCCTTCATTATTGTCGTTCCCTCTACCTTCTGTCCTGTCATCTTCTTAAATTCAGTTATCCTCGTGTAATCTTCATCAACCGTATAGTTTACCACCGCTTCAGGCTGGAAAGAGTCTATATCGTGGTAGCTGAAGTCAAACCTTAATGACCTGTAAGGCAGGGCACCAAAGCAGAGGTCAAAAAGCTCATCAGTCATTCCCGTAAATATCACATCTCCGTCAAACTCAGTGCACTCAAAGAAAATCTTACCTTCTTCAAGCTTGATGCAGTCCTTTGCTGAGGTCTGAAGCCTTATGTCAATATTAGGGTGGTCAAGCATTTTCTTAAAAAGCTCAGTGTAGCCCTCCCCCGGCATTGCCTGGTACTCATCTGTGAAATAACCGTCTTTTTCAGTGAGGATGACAGGAACTCTTGCCGTAACAGCAGGGTCTATCTCATTTGGCTTCACTCCCCACTGCTTACCTGTGTATTTCACAAAGATATTATCGTACACATAGTCAGCAAGCTCTCTAATCTCCTCATCCTCATTTTCACGAAGCTTAAGGATAGGTATGGCAGCCTCCCTTCCGTAGATACTTATCAGCTTGTCTATGAGGTTTTCTGCCTTTTTCTTATCATATACCAACCTTATGCTGTTTAAGTTAAACGGAATCGGAATGTACCTGCCATATACATTTCCCACTACCTTGTGATGATAAGGCAGCCACTTGGTGAATCTTCCAAGAAAGTCGTAGACCTCCTTACTTTTAGTGTGGAAAATATGAGGGCCGTAGGTGTGTATAAGTACTCCGTGCTCATCAACCTCGTCAAAGGCATTCCCACCTACATGGTCTCTTTCTTCAATAACAAGTACCTTTTTACCGGCCTCTGCAAGCTTTCTTGCAGAGACAGCGCCTGCAAAACCGGCACCTACAATTATAATATCATACATTTTTAACCTCCTAGTTAAGAGCGGATATATAGGCATTGCCTGCCGCCTTAAACATTTTCTCCGCTTCCTTTCGCTCCATCTGGCTCTTTTTACCTGTTTTTGCATTCATAACCTCAATCTTCTGAGGCGTATAGGCAGTAAGGAGTACAGCGGTCTTTCCATCCTTCATTGCAATCACAGGGCTGCCTTTGGCTATGTAGTATAGGATGTTGTCAAAATCAACTCCCGTCAGATTGATAGGGGATATTTCAGACTGAGACCTAAGGATATCCATAATAGTTCCCTTTTTATTTAAATCCTCAGTAGAAATATATATTCCCTTTGCTGTAAGGAAGAGCCTTATCGCAGAATGTACGCTGTCATCTTCCTCATATACATAGTCCACATCCACATCTTCAGCCTTTGCAGATGCACTCACTCTTCCACGTTCCCAGACAAGGCCTCCTGCAATATCAAGCACATAGCCCATACCCTCGTCAGCTACCTTTATCATGTCTGCCGCCTTATAGGAAGAAGCACTAAACTCTCCTGCCACGTTGGCAAAATATTTCTCCTTACTTTCCTTTCCATTTTCTCCGAGCCTTATGGTAAGGTCTCTAGTGATAACGGTATTTAAGGTAGAGCTGCTTACCTTAGGAATCTTCTCAAGCTTGAGTCCATAAGGCAGGGTGAGATAGTATTCTGTTAAATATTTATCAGTTCTTCTATCCACCACCATTACTTCCGTGTTTGGCTTATCTATATTATTTAGAATGTGGTCCGTCTTTATCCTAACAAGCTTACTGCCCTGCTTCTTAACCCTTTCAAGCTCTATAGTATCATTTACTATGTCTATACCTGTTACGTAAATCTTCTTTTTCTCATAGTCTTTCAGTGTTTTACCAGTTACATCCGATATGATTAGCTTCTTGTAAGGAATGTTGATGATACCGTCTTTTCCGTTTACAATGTCCTTTTTGTAGGCTACGCCGTATACAAAGTTACCTGAGATTTTCCCAAGGAGCCTAAGCACCGTCTTATCACTCGCATTTATCTCAGTTCTTCTTCTGGTCTCAAGGTCCATAATAATAAGCTTCTTAACCTTTGTGGCATCTGTAGTTTCCTGCCATACTATGTGGTTATTCTCCGAGAGGGCAAGATATGAACCACCCGATATATTCTCAGCAAGGACAGAGAGTTTCCTCTTTATCAGACTGTACGAATATATCTTATCATAGAGTGAAAAATAGAAAAACTGCTCCGTACTTACAAAGCTGAAGTCTGATATCCCCTCTTCAAAGAACTGTGCAGGCAGGCTTACAGGTATATATGCCTGCTCCTCAATCCTGTCATCAGCCCTTAGATACTTATATAGAACTATGCCTGTTCTTCCTTCATATACGCCTCGGTTCATATATCCGTACACTATGAAGTATAAGTCTCCGTTATCTTCCATTCTAAGCACCTTGACAGCATGATTGTCATAATAAGTTCTTTCATCCAAGAAGTCATCACCAAAAAACGAAAAAACTCTCTTCATCTTATTATTTTTCGTTTCATAGTACCAGAGGTCTCTCTCCCTCTCAAATGCAATATATTCTTTTTTGGCATCCATCTTGAAATCAACATCAGGACTAGCTGTGATGCCAAACTTTAGCTGGCTCCTTGCCACAGAGGTCTTTTCAGGGTTGTAGATTTCTTCCACATCTCTTTCAAATGCCAGTAAATACGTAACCTTCTCTACTTTATTTACCCTGTAGTATTCCTTTATAGAGTAGTAATTTGGAACCTCTCCAGCTGTCTTTGCAATGTACTTATACACCAGCCCCGTGATGTTCTCCGAGTTCTCGGTGACTGTAACTACCGGCTCTGTAAGACGTTCAACTACAAGCTTCCCCCAGGTCACAGTCTCATAAGAGGAATGGATGTTAACACGGGCATAGCTCATATTATCCATACTTGCATTGGTTTCAAGATACGGCTTTATCGCTTTTTCATCAGCCTTACTAAGGGCAGCATTCGAAAATTTTTCTGCAAAGCTGTAATTATCCGCAAACTTATCTCCTCTTGTAAACTTAATGGTAGTAAAGAATATAAACTTTCTGCCATCCTCATTAACAAGCCTTAATTTGAGGGCAAACTCAGTATCCTTTGACAGCTCCGAATCAAGCCTTATAGACATCTTCCTCTTGCCTTCATCATCTATCTCAGGAGTTTTCATTTCTCCGTTTGCTATAACAATATTGTCTATCTTATCCTTTACCTCATACTCTACCCTGACAATGCTGTTATTATAGTCATTGATTAAAAAGTCTATGCTTTTGTTGTTCTCAAGCGGAGTGATTTCCTGCCTTACTCCAAGCGCATCAATTTCCTGCCCATAGCCATGTAGGAGATTAATCTTTTTACCACCTCTTAGCATATATACAGTAGGGAAACTTGCCGCAGACATCTCTGTTGTCTCCGTCCTCTCCGAGTAGGAAGTTTCCTTTATATTACTTATAAAATACCCCGCTGACAGCACAAAGAGGAGTATCATTATTATCAGTTTATATATAATTTTCTGCATTAAATCTCTCCAAACTCTTTTCCTATTGCTGATGTTGAAAAGCTTAACTTTTTACCGCTTACAGGATGGATAAATGAAAGCATAACTGCCTCAAGGGAAAGCCCTGACCAGCCATCTATATTCCTGTAATCGTCATTGTACTTGGTATCACCAACTATTCCGTTAAATTCATCCGACATCTGCAGTCTAATCTGATGATGTCTTCCTGTTATTAGCTCCACCCTGACAAGGGCTTTGTTTCCGGTCACCTTAACAACCTCATAATTAAGTTCTGCTCTTTCAGCTTCCTTTGTCCCCTCATCTACAACAGTAGATACATTTTTCACCTTATCATGCAGGAGGTAACTTACCTTATTTTTTCTAACGCCTATCTGAGGCTCTTCCTTATCTGGGTCAAAGCTTACTACCGCCATATATATTTTAGCAAACTTATTCCCGTTTATCTGCTTTGAGAGTCCTGCCGCAGCCCTCTTAGTCTTGGCATATACCATTATACCCCTTACATTCCTGTCAAGGCGGTGTACCACAGCAACATAAGGCTCACCTGCAAGCTTTATTTTATGCTTTAGTGCTTCTACTACTATATGTTTTTTTAATTCCCTTACAAGGTCTTTATTGCCCCTTTTATCTCCCTGAGAGGGCATCCCTGCTGGTTTTATACATACGATGATATCATCATCTTCATATAGAATTTCAACATTTGATACCATAACTTACCTGTAAGCAATCCTACCACAAGACGGTCTAACTGCTTCCTTTCAGCCAAACTGATACAACTAAGTAGTAGTATAACATAAAATGCTTCACTTATCACTCATCTTAAGATTATTGTAAGGTTTTAAAATAAGGACCTACAGCATCTAGCTGTAAGTCCTTTATTTATTATCTGTATCTGTAATAGTCCTGTCCGTTGTGGTGGAATAAATGATGAAGTGTATTGTCAAACCAGGACGCTGCCCTGTAGGTAGTATATCTCTTTGCTACAAATGCAATTGCTCCATTTGAATAGTCACCATTTTTAAGGACTTTGTCTACAGCCTTTCTGGTTGAGTCAGATACCTTACATCTCCAGAATCTTCCGCCGGGTTTAACCGGTGAGAACTGGTAAACGCCCGTTCTTTCATTGTGTGCAAGAACAACTCCTGTGACTGTGTTAGGAAAGCTTTTATGTTTAACTCTGTTAAGTACCACGCTCGCAACATAGATTTTACTTTTTTCATCCATATAGCCTACTTCAGACTGTACAAGGCGGTAAAGGTTTTCCTTATCCTTTGCACTCATCTTGATATTGTAAGCATTCTTATCAGCCTCTTCTTTCTTCTTTGCTTCCTCGGCCTTTTTCTTAGCTTCTTCTTCCTTTTTCTTTTCTTCAGCCTTCTTCCTTTCTTCCTTCTTTGCATTCTCTGCTGCTACTCTTGCAGCTTCTTCCTCAGCCTTTCTTGCAGCTTCTCTTGATTGTCTTTCAGCCTCTGCTGCAAGCCTTGCTACTTCTGCTGCCTCCCTTGCCTCCTCCTCTGCTGACTTAAGGTCAGATAAAGGAGTCTTATCAGCCTCACCGTCAGCTACGACGATTTCATTAACTTCGTTATTTTCTGCTTTAGCACTATATGAGTTCGCTGTTGATAACATATTTAGTGATAAGCAGACAGTTAACATACTTAAAATTATCCACTTAAACTCTTTCTTCATATTGGTTCTCCTACTGTGAAAATGTTTACTAGTTAATAGATTATGTATATGTTGCGAATATGTTACAGAATTATTACATAAACTATGTTCGTAAGTATAAGTGTGTAGTTAGGATTTGTCAATAAAAAACCATTTTTTTGTTTATATTGACGAAGTTACATTTTATACAATCTTTTAATTTTGTGCTTTTCTCACTAATGATAGCTATATTCTAGTATAAATTTGTACTTCCTATAGAATTGATTTTTTTATTTTCATTTGACATGGAATTTTAACCATGGTAATATTATAAAGGGGTATTTTCTTTTTAAAGGAGGTTTTTAGGTGGAAAATTCACTAAGGGGAGTATATAAAAGAGTTGATTCAAAAGGAAATGAACGTTTTGTTGCTTCTTTTACGTATAAAAATAAGCATATAAGCCTAGGCAGCTTTGACAGTGAAAAGGGCGCAAATTCCGCTTATAACGAGGCTATAGCACTAACTTCTACTAAAAACCGCAAGACCATAGAGGACTATGACGAATCCGCTACCCTTGATTTTGAAAAATGGGTGACTATAATCAACTTTCGTGATAACGGTCTATATGTGAAAAATCCTATATACTTAAGAAAAAGATACTTTGAATACTACCTCTCTACCAGTGATATAATGAAGTTCTCAGCAGACGAACTCTTCTACTATTCCAATCACAAGATACTTAGAAGAGGAAGGCATTTCTTTGTAGCAGACTACGGTATGCAGGTAAATATACTAAGCCGCTATGGCATAAGAAACTTTGCGGTTGCAGGCAGGGATTATGTATTTGTAAATGGGGATGATTTGGACTTTAGGTATGAAAATATAAAGATAATAAACAGATATACCGGCGTCAGGATGGAAAAGCAATATCCGAAGCCGGTATACGTGGTAAAGATAAATATAAGAGGCGCTGTAATAGTCGGAAGATATGATGATGAGGTAAAGGCAGCCATAGCTTATAACAAGGCTGTAGACCACCTTGCGGATAAGGGCTTTACTAAAAACTATGAGCAAAACTACATAGACGACTTAAACACAGCACAATATGAAAGCATATACGATAAAACAGAGTTTTCAAAGAATTTTATGAAACATATTTCTTCGCTCTCCCTCTAAAAGGATTTAAAAAATGGGTGGCAAGAAGTACATTTATCACAGTAACAACAAACTGAACAGAAATGCTTAGCATAAGCCAGTTATTCATAACGAAAGAAGTATTGTTCTCAAATTTGATGTAACTGCCTACAATCTCAGGCAAACCTATCTGGGCATCAAGCAATGAAAAGAGCGTGATGACAGGATTAAGAAGTAATACAGGGCTTAGGCTGTTATTGCTTGAAGGCACTATTGCATTACTCATTAGGGCTACCGAGATTGTACCCAGGGCAATGAACATTATCCATATATAGGTTACGGCCATAGCAGTGCTTGTTTTTCTAAATATCACAGACATAAGTACACCAAAGCTCCCTATGTATAGGGAAGTAAGCAATATAAGCAGCATATACATCATAAGGTCTGTAAGTCCTGCTCCGCCCATAGTAAATATAAGAGCAAGGACAGGCAGGCTTGATATCACATAAATCAGCAATTTACTGACTACAGATATCAGCTTACCCATTATTATCCTGTAATGTCCAAGGTTTGTGGCAAGCAGCAAATCAAGGGTTCCATGGTCTCTCTCCCCTGAGATAGCACCTCCGGTTATGGCAGGGACTACAAATATAACCAGCGCGAATTCCAGCCCAAATAAGACTGAATAGAATGTAATAAAGTCTTGTTTAATCGTGTATGTACTGTAAATAGGATATCCGTAAGCCGAGATTGCTACAAGAGTAAACAGCCCTATGCAAGCCACTATAAAGCAATAAAGCCCCACCGTTATTGGAAACTTTATATTTCTAACAGACTGTTTTAGCTCCTTTGTATATACAGCATTTGTTCTATATCTTCCCATAACTACTCCATTATCTTGATAAATACAGATTCAAGGTCGTGTCCTCTCCTGCAAAAAGAAGTTATCATAACACCAGCTTCCACAAGTCTCTTAAGAAGATATCCCTCATCCTCATCAGAACCGCCATAGCTTATGTAAAACTCATTATCTTCTGTTATTGTGAGGTTAAGCACTTCTTCATCTTCTTTAAGAACTTCAGCTGCAATGTCAGCATTTTTTATAACCTTCATTATGATTGGATTTTCTATGTGCATTTTTGTTTCAATGCTTTCTATGCTTCCACTCATAACAATTTTGCCTTTTTCTATAACTGCAAGTCCGGTAACAAGCTCCGATATTTCGTGTAAAATATGAGAGCTTATGATGATGGTCTTACCTTCTTCATTGAGCCTTCTTAGTATGTCCCTTGTCTCTATTCTTCCCTTTGGGTCCATGCCCGATGTAGGCTCATCAAGAACTAAAATGTCAGGATTGTGAACCAGGGCACGGGCAAGCCCCAGTCTCTGCTTCTGCCCCCTTGATAAGTCGTCGACAAAGAAGTCAGGCTTATCTCCTAGCCCAAGCTCATCCAAAAGCCTAAGGCATCTTTTCTCTACTTCTCTCCCGGTCAAGTCATAGGCTGCCGCAAAAAACTCCATATATTCTGTGACTCTTAGGTTATCGTACACGCCAAAGTAATCAGGTACATAGCCTATTTTGCTTTTAATTTGCTTGATATTCTTTACACTATCCAGTCCGTTTATTATTACCTTCCCGGAATCAGCAGGGATAAGACCTGATATTATCCTCATGGTAGTAGTTTTGCCTGCGCCGTTTGCCCCTACGAAGCCGTATATCTCACTATCTCCGATTCTCAGTGAAATCCCATCCAGTGCCTTGGTCTTCCCAAAGCTTTTGACTAAATTATCTATCTCTATCATTATTCATACTCCATTGATATCTTTGGTATATTCGGTATGGTAAATGAAGATATCTCATCATAGGCAGTTTGGTCTATCTCATAACGCAGAGTCAGCTTGCCATCCTTTACATAGGCATCACCCATATAACATTCCTGATCATTACCTTTGTTAAAGCCTGATTTCCCACCGGTATTTACATATTCCTTAATTCTGTTTATATAATCCTCATCAGGCTCAAAAACCACATCATATCTGTCTGTCAGCTTGTTGAGGGCATATACCCTGCAAGGGTTTACCTCTTCCTTGTATCTGGCAAATAGCCTGAGGTCCCTCACCTTTTTTTTGATATCCACATCATAGGTAATATCAACAGAGTTTCTATTTACCAGTGCATCATTTGAAAAACTGTAGCTCTTATCGTACATGTACATAGGAAGTTTACCTATAGAATTCACGAAGTTATCATACTCTACACCTGTGTCTACTGTTTTTTCTGCCGGAAGCACTACCAGTGTGTAGCCTTTAGCAGTGTTCACATCAGAAGAGAACTCCCCGCTAAGACGGTTATTTGCAAGAGCAACAAAGGCAGGATTACTATGTCCAAGTATGGAGACTTTATCAAGTACAGAAGTCATGAGTGCTTGAAGCTTGGGGTTTTCTCCCTCATAAGCAAAGTCAAATATCCTGTTTAGATATACTGAGTCCTGAAGACCTCCAGTCAGATCATTAAGATAAACACTTTCTTTTTCTGCTGAAAAGCTCTTGGTCTCATTCTTTGGCACATCACCCAAATATATGATTTCGTCATCATATACAGCAAATACCTTACTTAAGTCAGTGCCAAGAGTATTGGTAAATTCTCCCTTTAATACAGTGTTGTCCCTATAGAACTTCCCTGCGCTTTTTGTAACTATGTTAGGTGTTCCCCTCGCCCTTAAGTACAAGGTATCAAAGGCAGCGGACTCTAGCACATTAATATCAGTTCCAGCATGCTTATTTTCTATGTTATAGACTGTTCTGCTTACTGTTTTTTCTGCTGGCTCAGTAAAGCTTCCATACAGGCTGTCCACCTTATATTCATTGTTAACCTCAAGCGTATATGGCGTGTTGGATGAGTTTGTTACTGAGAACGAAACATTTTCATTATCTTTGTCTTCTCTTAGGTCAAGCACAGATACATAGTTCATGTAGATACCGTCTATACGGCTGTCTGTGCTCGCCATATAGATGATAACAGTAAAAATAACTGCCCATACCGGTACAAATATCCAGTATTGTACTCTCTTTTTTCTACGTGCCAATATTAGATATGTCACAGGGCTAACAACTATTATATATATGACTATAATTGCTATATACTTGCCTGACTTTATATTCAGGTTGTCAAGAACAGGCACAAGAACTCTCTCAACTCTCCATACCCAGTCATTTTGATTTTCCCTTGCCAAATACAGCCTTTTAATATTAAACTCAGACATCTCACTCTCGTTTATACTCACACCGCCCTGTCTGTCTCTTTCTTTTAGAATATCCACCGTATCCGCCTTAAAGACATGTTCATAATCATCCGGCCTTATCACAAGGTCAAAGGAACTAAGTGCCCGGTAATCTCCTGTAACATCATCTTCTTTAAGATATATTCTTTTAACTCTAAAATTCTCGCTGCCGGGTAGGACTGCGTCAGCATCCATTGAAAGAAAACTCGCAACAACTATCTCCGACGCCCCATCAGCATCTTTCACATCAATATCATCTTCATAGCTCTCAAGTTCTTTTCCGGTGCTATCCATAAATGATACTCTAAAGCTCGGGTCAGAGTTGTTGATAAAAGGATAGAAATAAACCTCCGCATTCTCTCCTTTTTTTATGCTAATCTCCTCACTATAAGAAGATGGATTGTCCCCAATAGCATAATATTTTAGATATACACTTCCATTAAAGTCTTCTTTGGCTTTTTTTATACTTACTTTAACTCTTACCGTAGAGGATACGCGGATATAGCCGGCTACACCGTACTCTATATCAATGTCTCCAATCGAAGAGACTCCTCTCGTCTCTGCACTCTTTTCTACAGATAACCCTCTTACCTTACCCTCTGCCTTTGCTGATGTCATTAAAATAATTGAAAGAAATAATACGGATAAGACATAAAACAATCCTTTTTTCACGCCGTTATTCTCCTATTTTGCAGGCAATACTATTTCAAATACAGTTCCGGAGAGGTCACTTTTTACATTGACACAGCCTCCGTGAAGCTTAACTATATTCTGCGTGATAGCAAGCCCTAGCCCTGCCCCTCCGGTTTGCAGGGACCTCGAATCCTCAACCCTATAAAATTTATCAAAAATATGGTCTATATCCTTTTCAGGAATCAGCCTTCCATAGTTGATTATTCTAATGTGTAAATCGCTGTTTTCATTTTCTCTGTACAAGTCAATGATAATCTTCTTACCGTCTTTACCATATTTTATGCCGTTGGTAAGCAGGTTCGCTATTGCCCTTGCCATAAGCTCTCCATCTGCTTCTATCTTAATGACCTCAGCAGAGGTCTTAAATTCAAGAGCGAGTCCCGCTTCCTGAAGACTTGGATAACATTCATCCGCAAGCTGCTCCATTAGCTTTACCACATCTATTTCAGTAAGATGAAGCCTAAGCTCTGTTGAATCTGTCTTTGTAAATGAAAATAGCTCTTCTATCAGCCCCTGAAGCCTGATTGCCTTCTCATAAGCAATTTTTACATATTCTTCATTCTTTATCTGAAGCTCCTCATTACTCCTGCTCGCGTGAGCCTTTGCCATAACCAGCTGGAGATAGCCGATTACAGAGGTCAGTGGAGTACGCAGGTCATGAGCTATACAGGTAATAAACTCCTTTCTGCTCTTCTCCTCGTCCCTCTCCTTTGCAAGAATACGGTTTATCTCTCCTGTTGTTCTATTAAGGTTACGTGCCATATTGGATAGCTCATCTTCATTTCTTACCTCGAATTCAATGTCGAAGTTTCCTTCCGAAAATTCTTCTATCCCCCTGTCTATCTGTTCAAAATAGTCTACTATCTTCTTTGTAAAAAAGACAAAATATATAGAAAAAAAGAAGATGAAGCAGACTATCATTTCAATGACAATAAAGCCCGCAAATCTACGGCTTTCAGAGAGTTTAATCCTTACATCCTCCTGGTAACGGCTGAGAATATTATCGTCAGTACGGCCGTTTATAGTCTTGATATTTTCATTTACTCTTATATCCTTCTCTACATTGTCCATTTGAGAGGCATCACCCTGTACGGATGCAGTTGTACCCGCACTTTGTACCGGGCTGTTTAGGTTTTGTGAATCTCTCTTTATAAAATCTCTCAGCATAAATAATCCAAAAGTAATAAGCAGGGTCGTTATCAAAGAGAGTATCAGACTTATTATTACATAGGTTACTATTTCTATTCTGACACTGCGAAACAATTTATTTTTCAATCTTGTATCCTACTCCCCATACTGTCTTGATTATTTTAGCATTTCTTGCGTCCATCTCTATCTTTTCTCTTAGTCTTCTGATGTGAACCATAACTGTGTTGTTGCCTTCAAATGCCTTCTCATTCCATACCCTTGTAAATATATCATCAGTAGAGAATACCCTTCCCGGATTACTTGCAAGAAGGCAGAGTATGTCGTACTCAATAGGAGTAAGTTTTGCCTCTTTATCGTATGTCCTTACTTCTCTTGTGCTTTTATTGATATAAAGCGGTCCAACTTCGATGATTTCATCATCTGCGGCACCGCCACCCTTTTTCTCTGCGTTAAACTCTGTAAATCTTCTAAGGTTTGCCTTAACTCTGGCCGTGAGTTCAAGCGGATTAAACGGCTTGGTCACATAGTCGTCTGCACCATTGCCGAGTCCCACTATCTTGTCTAGGTCTGTAGACTTGGCTGAGAGCATAATGATAGGGATATTGTTGGTTTCACGAATCTTCTTGACCATAGAAAGACCGTCCATACCGGGCATCATGATGTCTAATATGGCAAGTGAAATATCTTCGTCCGCCTTAAGCATAGCAAGTCCTGTAACAGCATCATTTGCCTTTCTAACTACATAGCCTTCACTTACAAGGTGAATCTCCACCAAATCAGCTATTTCTTTATCATCATCTACTACCAGAATCTTTGCTTTAGTATCCATATATCTACTCCTGTGTTTGTTAAATTCATTGATTATCCGGATTAGTTTTAAACATGAAAAAATTCCGACCTATACTAGAGTATATCATCTTTCTATCATATATGTATTAAATAATTCTTACAATTTCTTTGACCTTAATATTTTAAGCCAAAAAAAATAAGGACAGCTAACGCTATCCTTATAAAAAAGAGAGGAGTGGTTGGTAAACAGGGAGTCACCAACCTGCAAATGAAAAAAGTAAATCTATACAAATTGGGGAATCTAGCAAATTTGTATTCAGCTTGGAACTTATCTGCTGTTCCTTAACTGATGTCTAGAGTATACCGTACAAATATGAAGCCTGTTTGTAATTAATTTTAACAAATTGTGAACATTCTATACCATTCCAATGAACAAGCCATAAGCATAAAGTCCAAGATAGATTAAAAGTGCCAGGAAGTTGATTCCTACAGCTATTTTGGGTATGGTTTCTGCTATATATTCATCATTCATGGTTTTTAGTGAGATAATAAAGCAGGTAAGCGAAATCACAAATCCAATCACACCTATGGTTCCCACATAGATATCAGCTGCTCCTCTGGCAAGAGTTGATATGACAACCGCTGCAATCAGCATAATCAGACAGATTATCCCTAGCACAAGGCAGATAACTCCGTCTGTAGAGACTATTTTAGAGGAAAAACTAAGCCCTCCTTTTCCACCATGGTCTGATTTAGCCTTTGCTCTCCATCTTCTTTTCTTAAATAATTTCTTTGGCATCTTTTCATCCTTTATATGTAGGTACAATTTTCCTTATTTCTTCTCTTATTCTTTCGCCTGAGGGCTCACTAAAGGCAAGCTTTATAATCTCTTCAAGCTCTGCCTTAAACTTCTCTTCATCCATATCGATTGCCCGCCCTATGTGAATGAGCTTGTTATCTGTATCCCTAAGCCCCTCTTCCTCCATAAGAAGCTCCTCGTATAGCTTCTCTCCAGGTCTTAGTCCCGTGAATTCTATCTTAATGTCCTTATCAGGCACAAAGCCTGAGAGCCTGATTATATTCTTTGCAAGGTCAAGAATCTTCACAGGCTCGCCCATTTCAAGGATAAATATCTCTCCACCCCTAGCATAGGCTCCTGCCTGAAGTACAAGAGAAACTGCTTCAGGTATAGTCATAAAGTATCTTATAATGTCAGGGTGGGTAACTGTAACTGGTCCTCCTGCTTCAATCTGCTTCTTAAAGAGAGGAATCACGCTCCCGTTGCTTCCAAGCACATTACCAAACCTTACTGCCACAAACTCTGTCTTTGAATGGTGGCCAAAGGTCTGTATTATCATTTCACAGATTCTCTTGCTTGCCCCCATTACGTTGGTTGGATTTACCGCCTTGTCAGTAGATATGAGCACAAATCTGTCCACACCGTACTTATCGGCAGTTTTTACAGTATTGTATGTGCCTAAAACATTGTTTTTGATAGCCTCATTCGGGCTATTTTCCATAAGTGGCACATGCTTATGTGCAGCCGCATGGTAGACAAGATTTGGCCTGTATTTTGCAAAAATGGAATCAAGCCTGTCCAAGTTACGCACAGAGGCTATTAGCACAACCAGGTCAAGCTCAGGGAAGTTATGTCTAAGCTCCAGCTCTATGTCGTAGGCATTATTCTCATATATATCTACTATAATGAGCTGTTTTGGCTTATGCCCCGCTATCTGCCTGCAAAGCTCGCTTCCTATGGAGCCGCCTCCGCCTGTCACAAGTACCGTCTTGTCTTTCACATAGCCCATAACTAGGTCAAGCTCAACACTTACAGGTTCTCTTCCAAGCAAATCCTCTACGCTCACATCTCGAAGCAGAGTCGCTGATACGTGGCCCTCCATAATCTCAGTTACGCTCGGAGTGATTTTTAGCTTGCAGCCCGTGTCGGTACAAAGACCTATAAGCTCGCTAAGCTCCTTTCTGCTTGCAGATGGTATGGCTATAATTATCTCGTTTATCTTGTACTTTTGGACATTTTCAGGGATGGAGTATCTGTCTCCGACCACCTTGATTCCGTTTATATAGCTTCCCACCTTGTTCTTATCATCATCTATGATACAGCAAAGCTCCTTCATCACGCTGGCACTTGAGAGTACATCTCTTATAACCATATGTCCTGTCTCTCCTGCACCAACAAGCATTACCCTCGAGGTCTGCACATTTCCTGTAGCTGCCCTGCTGGTTATCTGCATCCTCACCGTTCTGTAGAGAAAACGAATTCCCGCAGTCAGAAGTAAAAGTATGAAGAAGTATAGGAAATGGTAGGTTCTTGGGAGAAAGAAGGCCTCATCCTTTTGTCCTTTTATCAAAGCTATAACCACTTCTGCTGCCGTAGCCTCAATAACAGCAATAATGATTCTCTGCATTTCTACAACGCCGGCATAAGCCCAAAGGCTTGTGTAGAGGTGATTCAGAGTGAAAATGAGAACTGTTGCAATCATATTTAAAAGGAGTACACTCTGCATATTCTCGGTAAAATATACCGGTATCTTGCTAAAGCTAAGGTCAAATCTTAAAAGCAAAGCAAGGACTCCCGCAACCCATACGACCACAAGGTCGTATAGGATGATTAGAGTCCTCTTTATAAACTGCTGGTTTTTAGCGTAAAAGTTAACTATTTTTTCCCTCATTGGTTTCACTTCCCACATTATCCTTTTTAGCAATATAAGCATTGATTCCATAGCCAACACCGAGGAACACCCAGTAAAGAGGTGCAAGGGCAACACAGGAGTCATTGAAGATTCCCGCAAAGAGATAGCCTATAATGCCCAGTGATATAGCGACTCCAAAAGTCTCTGTCTCACCGTTTAAGTCTCTTTTCCAGTAGATCTTAAAGGTCTGTACTATATACATAATAGCAATGGCAAGGAAGCAAAGCAGTGCCAGGCCTCCGCTTTGAACTCCAATCTGAAGGAAAAGGTCATGAGGCTTCGTGATAATCATACTGCCAAAGCCACCATTAAGCCTTCCTATGTAATCATTCTGAGGGAAGGCTATGGTAAATGTGTCCGCACCGCTTCCCAGCAAGAGATGATTGAAGAATACAGGGAAGGTTCTTGACCATATGTATCCACGTCCTGAGGCAAAAGAATCGTGATCCTTGATTATGGCCGCAGGAGCATTGTAGATATCATCAAGCTTACCACCGCCGGTATATATCTTGTATCCGTTTCCGGTATTCATAAATGCAAATGAACCCTTTGGAGTATTGCAGTTAATGAGATATCCCTTTACATCATCACTTGCAGGCTTCATATACTGGAAGCTAAGGTCTTTGAGCTTATCATCCTTTAAGTATACAAGGGAACCGTCATCGCTAGTCTGGTAGTCTATCTTGCTTCCGTCTGCCTTTGAGAAGTATACAGTTGCCTGTTCTCCGGAGGCGTCATAGCCTATGTAAAATGTGACACCATTGTAGGTGATTTCCGCATGGTCATTTTTAAGCTCTACCTTTTCAAGCAGATAATCGTTTTTCTGCATTGCTAAAGAATTTTTAAGGTAGGTAAGAAGGTTCAAGCCTATGTAGTTAAAGTATATTGCCGCAGAGGCAATGATGACAACGGCAAAACCAGCCATAATAGGCCATCCCTTCTTAAGCTTCTGCCTGAAGAGAATAATAGCAAATACAGCGGATACCGCAAAAGCACCTAGGAAGGTCTTAGAGCCTGAACCCATAGCGCAAAGGAAGTTGATTATGGTAATGATTCCCCAGAAAGCCTTCTTCCATATTTTCTTTGAAAATACAGCAAGCACAAGGAATATAGGGAATACTAAAGCTGCATAAGAGCCTACGTAGTTAGGGTTGTAAAGCGTAAGGTAAACCTGGTGGTTACCTGAGCCTGAAAATGTAAAGCTAAGGTTCTCTCTGATTTGCTCTGCTCCTTCAAAGCTGCTTGGAATAATAAGGTAGCGTCCAAGCTTTGTTCCCCAGAAATCCTCACCGATAAGCTGGGTAATACCTATATAAGAATGTATTACTGCCAGTACCGCAAGTGCTCCCCTTACAAACTTAATACCATAGCTGTCACTGGCATATACATAAGCATATATCAGTACAACACAGTAGGCAAGGATAACCCAAAGCGTCTCGTGCTGTTCATACATTCCGTGAAATCCAAAGCTTCTGTACTTTGATACAAGCGTTGAAATGGTTGTAAGTGCAGCATATCCAAATACCGCATACATCCACACAGGCAGCTTTATCTTCTTGCCGTCCAAAAACAGCTTGGCACCAAGGGCAAACAGCATAAGTACTGCAACTATGGTAAGTGCCTGCCCCTTCACTATAAGGAAGACATCAAGACTTTCATCTCCACCTCCAAACCATGGAAACTGTGTGAGGTTGGTAGAATGCTCAGCAGCCCTTACTATAAGGGGGATGAAGGCTATCACTAT
Organism: Catonella massiliensis; assembly: GCF_016651435.1. Classification (NCBI taxonomy): domain Bacteria; kingdom Bacillati; phylum Bacillota; class Clostridia; order Lachnospirales; family Lachnospiraceae; genus Catonella; species Catonella massiliensis. The sequence continues at coordinate 1,950,954 of NZ_JAEPRJ010000001.1, forward strand.
CCCCAACAGAAAAAGGCTGATTTTCTTTCCCATTCCGGCTTCTTCCTTCTTGTTCTTATAACCGTATCTGTAATCCACTTTTCTCCTCCAAAGATATATATTCCCTTTATGGGTTGTTTACTCTATTTCATTGTCTACGTGCTTTACCGTGATTCCATTTACTTCTACTCCTTCACCTACAGGAATCACAATCGATAGAACTCCGTCAACCACCTTGTGCTTCACAAGGGAGGCACTCTCAGGCTTAACCTTTATCTCGATGTCAGGAGCCTTTATACTAAGCTGTTTGACCACCGGGAGGTTGTTGGCTATTATGGTAGCCTTCTCTCCGGCTACCTCATTGAAGGTGTCTTCAAAATGCTCAAGCTTCTCCCTCTCAACACCGCTCTTCTCCAGAAGCTCCTTTACCTCATAAGAGGTAAGCTCAACAGGAGCAGGTATTTCCTTGTTTAGCTCTATTACTTCCGCTATATTTTCCTGCACTCTCTGTACTATCTCAAGGCTTACCTCGTCCTTAAGAGTCTCAGTTATAAGAGAGTTAAAGGTCTCGGTCTGTGCCACCGGTGAAGGCGGTGATACTGTCCCAAACACTGCCTCCACGAAGTCAGGGTATAGCTCCTCTGCCTTCTTTGTATAGTAGAGGAGACTGTGAATATCAGGTCCTCTGTCATTAAAAGCAGGGAATAAAAAAGCTTTGTCAGGTGCCTCTACCACCCAATCTCTCACTCTTTCACCTATGCGGTTTGCATCTGAGTCATAGCCCAAAGCTGCCTTTGAGAGCTTAACCGGGCAGATGGCACAGAGTATATACTCGTAAATGACATCAGAGGCATCTTCTAAGGTCTCACCGTCTTTTCCTTTCCCTGGTACATCATAGTTGCCGTGGATTGCAACTATGTAGTATTTATCACTGCTAGGATAGTTAGCTATAATAAGGTCAAAGAACTTTTCAAGCTTCTCCTCATCTTTTAGTCCGCTGTCACGAAGCTCTAAAAGGAACTTCTGCTGCCCTTCACCAAACTCTGCCTCAAGCGGAAACTCCATATTTATAAGATTCTTACCAAGAGTTCCTCCCAGGCACTTATGGAAGATACTTAAGTGCGAAAGCAGCTCCTCCTCTGAGAGACTGCTAAGAGCCTCTTTTAGCACAAAGGTTTTTTCCTTCTCTATGCTGACATAGCAGGCTGCCAGGCTATCGATGCGGTATCCATCTTTGCCAAAGAGCTTACGTATCTCAGATACTTCTGTTTTATTCATATTCTCACCTTTTTACGGCTATTATACTTACGATAAAGTAAATGAGCCTTTTTTCACATCTTCTTATTATAGCAAATAATTACGCAGAAATAAAGAGCTTCATTAGATACATTTTCAATCCGCTGTTAGCGCAGAAAGAATAGTAAATAATAAAGCTCTTAGTTTTTCCATATTTAAGGCAGATTGTTAAATTATGTCTGTGTCAAAGGATAATAAGTTCTCTTGCAAGCAGGCATCAATCAAACTTTATACCTGTGACACTTGTTTTATTATATTAAGCCTCTGAGAAAAGTGCTGTTGAGAGGTATCTGTCTCCTGTGTCAGGTAACACCGCTACTATAACCTTTCCCTTATTTTCAGGTCTTTCGGCAAGCTTTCTTGCTGCAATCACAGCAGCTCCTGAGGATATACCTACAAGAACTCCCTCAGTTTTTGCGATTTCTCTTCCTGTATCGAGGGCTTCCTCGTTCTCTACCTGAATAATCTCATCATAAATACCGGTATTAAGTGTCTTAGGAACGAATCCTGCACCTATACCCTGTATCTTATGTGGTCCCGGAGCACCGCCTGAAAGTACGGCTGAGCCTGTAGGCTCAACTGCAACAACCTTGACATTAGGATTCTTTGACTTAAGATACTCACCCGCTCCTGTAATGGTACCGCCTGTACCTATACCAGCCACCAGGATGTCCACCTTGCCATCTGTATCCTGCCAGATCTCAGGGCCTGTAGTTCTTTTATGCACCTCAGGATTAGCAGGGTTATCAAACTGTGCAGGAATAAAGCTGTTCTTTGTCTCCTTTGCAATCTCTTCAGCCTTTGCTATAGCGCCCTTCATGCCTAGTGCTCCCTCTGTGAGTACAAGCTCAGCCCCATAAGCCTTAATTATATTTCTACGCTCTACGCTCATGGTATCAGGCATAACGATGATAAGTCTGTAGCCCTTAGATGCTGCTACTGATGCAAGTCCTATACCTGTGTTTCCGCTTGTTGGCTCTATGATGACAGAGCCGGGCTTAAGCTTACCTTCCTTCTCTGCTGTCTCAACCATGCTAAGAGCGATTCTATCCTTTACTGAGCCCGCTGGATTGAAGTACTCAAGCTTAGCAAGTATGGTTGCATTAAGCTTATGCTTAGCCTCGTAGTTAGTAAGCTCTAAGAGCGGTGTCTTTCCTATAAGTTCTGTAACTTTCTTGTATGTTGCCATGTTTTTTTCCTCCCAAATTCATAATCTTATGTTATATTGTTTAATTCCTATATTGCCTAGTTGTTTTATAGGTTTAATCTCTGATAACTATCATACCCCATTTATTTTACAATGTCAACAGAGTTTTTTGTGATTATCTTATTTTGGTTATTATCATCAGTGAGGCTCGGTTATGCTGTCTGTATTTTGTAGAATAACACGGTATCAGGATATCTTAGAACTTTCCGTGGCTTCCTCCGTGAATACTTCCGGAGCTGCTTCTATGAGTGCTGCTGCCTCCCCTGGATGAACCTGACGAGCTCGACCTGCTTCTTCTTGTCTTAGACAGAGTCTTATACAAGAATAGATCCTCGGCGTCAGTTAGACAAAAACTGTCCTGCCTTGCATAGTTATTTGCCTGCAGTTCAGGCTTTACTGTCTTTAGTTGTCTGGTAAGGATAATACATATAATGAGTGAGAAAAAGAGGGCCGGCAGGACGGAATCCTTTACAACGTCTGATAACTTTTCTTTCTTTGGAACAAGTCCCTCATCATAGGTCAAACCGCTGTCATAGTTGGCAAGCATTTTGTCGCATAAATTAATATAGCGTATAAAACCGGTGTAAGTATCTCCTTCTTTAATGACAGGCAAGAAGTCATTTGTCATATACTCTTTCGCCTCATCAGGAATTGCATTTACTGCCCTGCCATTTGTATATATAGCCCAGGTATTTGTACCAAAGTCCATTACAAGCAGCACCCCGTCTCTAGATACACCGAGTCCAAAGTTATTGTCCTTATAGTATTTCCCTGCGTAGGAGAGTATGTTATTGTCATTAACCTCGTTCTTAAGCGTCAGAATAGATATATCTGCATTTCTGGCAGAGCTTGCCAAGTCAAGCTTTGAATTTAACATGTTTTTATTTTCAAGTGACAGCACTTTCGCGTTATCCACCATTCTGGCAGCCTTCCTCCTCTGACTGTAATCTTCAGTAGGAGTTTCACTTTTTTCCTTAGGCATATTGCCCACATCATAGGCTGCACCTGTTCTATACTGCTCGATGAACTTTTTACAGAGGTTGGCATAGGTCTTAAACCCTTCATACGCTTCACCATCTGAGAGATACTTGACAAACTTATCTGATATGTACTTCTGCCCTGCATCGGTAAATATATATATGCCCTTACCTTTTGTAGATAACGCCCAGTCTCTTGAGCCATAGTCAACTACAAGGATAATGCCGTCTCCCTTATGGCCAAAGCCATAATTATTGTAATCATAGAAATCATCTGCAAAGGCTGTAACATCCTTTCCTGCTTCATTTTCTACAGTGAGGACGACTACATCCACCTTCTCTTCTTCACTTATTTTATTTAGCTTTTTAAGCAGCTTTTTCTCTTCCTCATCCGTTAGTACATCTGCCTTATCTACAAGCCTCGGATATTTAGCGTTATACTTTGTGTCCGCAAGAATCTTCATACCTGACATTTTCGAAGGACCTGTCAAAGAGAAGATAAAAGCAAGGAGAAAGAGAAGAAGGCAAAGCCTGCCACGTACTAAGCCACGTGCTTTATTATTATAAATATTTCCCAACTCTTTTTCCTCCTACAAGCGTGTTACAAAATGTGCTATGGTAAATATAAGCGTAAGTAAGGCAGTTGCACCTACAAATATCTTTGCCCTAAGTACCTTGTCAAGAGGAAGGTCGCCTACAAACTTGCCTGTCTGACCGTTCATTGCAAAGATATACGGCTTATCTTTCCACCTGGTTGTAAATACCCACACCGGATAGAGAGCATACCTGGTTAATGTGTTATTTATATTTACAGAGCTTTGCTCAGTTGTTACATAGTTATAACCGGTGACTGTATTTCTAAATGCCTGCTCTACCGAATTTCTGATTCTATTATTTACTACAGTCTTTTGCATATCTGAGCTTACATCATATTTATCCGCCAGGAATCCGGCAAGGTATGCTGTCTGAAAGTCAACGGCCTCACGCAAATCAAAGGGCTCAATGGACTGCATAAGAGTATCATCCATCTTCACTGATGCATCTGCAGGAACCGCCCTAAAGGCATACTCACCAGCCCTGGTAACAGCATAATTGCTAGTCTCTGTGTAGGTATAAGAGCTGTCACTCCAGGACCTTATCTTCTTGCATTTGAACCTGAATCTGCTGTTGGTAGCCGCATCATAGAGCCAAAAAGGCACATAAAGCCCCTTTATTTCTTCTATGTTGTTTTCATCCTTAAATATCTTCGGAAGCAATATCTTACCTTTAAGAAAATTGTAAAACTTCTCCTTAGCCTGCTTCTTATCTAACTTAAATGGTATAACAAGGTCGGGGCGCAGCCCCTTTTCCCACTTACCTGTCATCACTACAGGATTGCCGCAAAAAGGACAGGAGGTTGCACCCAAGGTATCATCTCCCACTATCTCTCCGCCGCAGGAGTTGCAGGAATACACGGAAAGCCCGTCTCTTTCTCCCTCTTCCCAGCTCCCCTTAGGAGCTGACCAGTTTATAGTCTCTTTCTCGTCACCGTTTAAGATGTTATCATAATCCTTTAGGGTATCCATATCAAATTCAGTGTCACAATACGGACACTTCATCTTTTGAGCTGCGGTGTCAAACCTTATGGCACCACCACAGTTGGGGCACTTGTATTCTATTAAATCCATAACTTTCTCCCTTGCTACATCTTTTCTAACTTTTCTGAAATCTGTCCTTCCACATACTTTACTTCAGCCTCAAGCTCTCTTGCTGAAGTCCTTACCGCTCCGCTTCCAAATATTATCATCTGAATAAGTGCATCAGATGTAGCCACCCTTACCAGACCTTTGCCTGTAAGCTCCAGGCTCGCCTTTGCTATATAGCGGTCAGCAGTCTCAGCCTCTTTGGTGTATACAATCCACATGTCACCTTGCTTTATTACGTTTTCTTTGCCACCTCTTACCTTGTAGGCATCAAATACAAGGATGAGCTTACATCCCCTGTAGCCCTGGTAATTGGCAAGCTTTTCTATGAGCTTGTCCCTTGCGCTGTCGATATTTATATCTGCAAGCTCTTTTAACTCCTGCCAGGCAAATATGATATTGTAGCCATCTACCAAGAGGTAATCATCCTTACCTATACTGCTTTTAACCCTCTTTGTATTAGTCGAAACCTCAGGACATTCATCTGTCCTGCCCCTGCCCTTCCAGCGGTTTCTGGCAGACTCTTCTTCCTTCTTTTTGTTGGAAGAGACCGCAGACTTAAGTATACTGTCTATCTCATCAGTTCCAAGGAAGACCTCTCCTCTATCGCTTCCCACCTGGCTTGGGAGCCTGTTTGCATATCTTAAAAATGCCTCTTCTTCACTCTCTTCCTCCTTTGTATCTCCAAAATAAGGAAGATGCATATAGTTAATAACTTCATTCCAAGGCACTACAAAGCCCGCTCCATGTGAACAGAACACCGAATCTGCTGTATTTTCAATGTCTGCTTCAGGATAATATCCTATAGCTTCTATGACCTCCTCCGCATTGTGGCAGACTTCATAGTCAGACGGAGTAAGCGTAAGAATTCCCTCTCCCTTTGTATAGGCTCTTAGCTCTAGGACGTAGTTCTTAACCTCCGATACAGGTACCTTGCCGGTAAGCACAGCCTTTCCGGATATATTTTCAGGTGAAGTGAAACTTCCATTCATCTTAACTATGTCTGTCATCGCCCTGCCTATGGCTTCTTCCGGCACTTCAAGCTTAAAGTCATACACAGGTTCAAGAAGAACTGAGCTTGCCTGCATCAGCCCCTGCCTTACCGCCCTGTAGGTGGCCTGTCTGAAGTCTCCACCCTCAGTGTGCTTAAGGTGTGCCCTTCCTGCCACAAGGGTAATCTTCATATCTGTAATAGGAGAGCCTGTAAGCACTCCCTTGTATTCTTTTTCTTCAAGATGGCTAAGAATCAGTCTCTGGTAGTTAAGGCTAAGCTCATCTTCACTTACCTCAGAAGCAAAGCTAAGCCCACTTCCTCTTTCAGCAGGCTCTAGCCTAAGCTCCACCTCAGCATAGTGCCTCAGTGGCTCAAAATGCCCTACTCCGTACACTGTCTCAGCTATAGTCTCCTTGTAGAGGGTATGTCCTTCTCCAAAGCCTATATCCACATTGTATCTTTCTTTTATTAAGTGTTTAAGAACCTCGGTCTGCACCTCTCCCATAAGAGATATAGTAATTTCCTTCTTTTCTTCAGAATACTTTACTGATAGTTCGGGTATCTCCTCTGAGATTTCCCTGATTTTAGGCAGGAATACATGGGCAGGCTCATCCTCAGGAAGCTCTACCTTGTAGCTCATTACCTGCTTAAGCACGCTTCCTACCTCAGTCCCTGAAAGCCATCCAAGGCCTTTCCCTGCCTTAGTACCTTTCAGTCCCGTAACTACGCAGACCTCTCCTGCTTCTACTCTGTCACGGCTTTCATATTTCTCACCTGAATATATCCTTATTCCTGTGACTTTTTCATCTCCTATCATCTCCCTGACAGATAGGCTTCCGCCCATAAGCTTCATATAGGTGAGGCGGTTGCCTGCATCATCCCTTGCTATCTTAAAGACTCTTGCAGCGAATTCATTACCGTATACAGGTGGAATAACTAGAGCTGCAAAGCTTTTAAGGAACTCATCAACTCCCTCATATTTAAGGGCTGAACCGAAAAATGCAGGGAAAAACTTACGGTTTCTTACAAGATTTTGGATGTCTGTAAAATCTACGCTCCCTGTCTCCATATAGGCTTCAAGCACCGTCTCATCAGTAAGAGAAACCTCTTCCAAAAATTTCTCATACCCTGCTTTATCACTATTAGCATCCGCATAGTCAATTATATTGGAATCAAGCTTTTCCTTTAGCTCGATTAGTATCTCCTCTTTTGAAGTATCAGGCTGGTCCATTTTATTTACAAATATAAAAGCAGGGATATCATAGTGCTTAAGAAGCTTCCAAATGGCAGACACCTGAGACTGCACACCTGCAGAGGCACTTATTACAAGTACGGCCACATCAAGGACTGACAGCACCCTCTCCATTTCTACAGAGAAGTCCACATGCCCCGGTGTATCAAGAAGGGTGAAGTCCTTACCAAAGGCCTGAAACTCAGCCTGCTTAGAGAAAATGGTAATTCCTCTTTCTCTTTCAAGCTCGTAATTGTCTAAAAAGGCATCCTTTTTGTCTACTCTTCCTGCCTTTTTAAGCACTCCTGCAGAAAGCAGAAGGCTTTCCGAAAGCGTAGTTTTTCCTGCATCTACCTGTGCCAGTATTCCAAAAACTATATGTCCCATAACTTCCTTCTAAAATCATATTTATTAATAAAAGCCACAGACGAACTTCTGTGGCCTTTACTTTAATAGTTCCCTATGAATATCATAGAGATTTTTATAAGATTTATCAAGTGACTTTATTACAATATTATCCAATAATCAGAAAGAGCCGTGGCTGCCACCATGCGTACTTCCTGAGCTACTTGTATGTGTACTGCTTCCTCCTCCCGATGAACTTGAAGATTCTCTTCTGGTTCTTGAAAGCCTCTTATAGAGGAAGAAATCTTCAGCAGTGTTTACATAAAAGCTGTTGTTCAGCTCGTAGTTATCTGCTGTATACTGCTTACGTACAGTCTTTAGCTGGGAAGTCATACCGTAGCAGACTACAAACGCAAGAAGAAGTGCAGGAATAACAGAGCCTCCTATTATGATGGTGAGATTTCTAGTCTTTGGAAGATTACCTACATCATAGGCACTTCCTGTCTTGTACTGCTCAATAAATTGGTTGCAAAGATCCGCATAAGTCTCAAATCCCTTGTATGAATCGCCGTCACTAAGATATGGCAGGAACTTGTCCGTCATATACTTTTGTCCTGCATCTGTAAATATGCTGATTGCCTTTCCCTTTGTTGAGATAGCCCAGGCTCTTGAGCCATAATCCATAACCAGGACTAAACCGTCTCTGCCACTTCCATATCCAAGACCATTATCATCGTAATAGTCATCTGCATAGGCAGTAATACCGCTCTCTGTTGTCTCATCTTTAACAGTCAAAATGGCAACATCTATCTGCTGTCTTTCGCTGATTTCATTTAATTTGGCAAGCAGGCTTTTCTCCTCACTGTCTGTAAGGACATCAGCATTGTCAACCAGCCTTGGAACCTTAGCCTCTGCATATACGGAGGTGAATAGAAAGCTAAAACTGCCTATAAGTGTGAGGAAAAAGACAAGAGCCAATGCCATAAAGCAGGATTTTTTACTAAGTTTATTTATCATCATTATCCATTCCCTCCCCTCTAAAATACAAAGTATAGCACAAGAAAGAGAATTATCGCTGTTACAACGCTTATGCCTGCAAACAGCTTTGCTCTCAGACTCTTGTCTACCGGGAGGTCGCCAACAAATTTACCCGTCTGTCCATTCATTGCAAAGATGTAAGGCTTGTCCAGCCATCTCGTGGTCAGCACCCATACCGGGTAAAGGGCGTATTTTGTCAGCTTGTTGTCTATGTTTATGGTAGACCATTCCTTGGTAACTGAGCTATAGCCTGTAACTGTATTTCTAAATGCCTCTTCTACGGAGTTTCTTATACGTGAGTTGACTGTCTGAAGCTGTGCATCAGAGCTAACATCGTACTTATCTGCAAGGAAGCCTGCAAGATAAGCAGTTTGAAAGTCTACAGCATCTTTAAGGTCGAAGGGCTCGATTGACTGCATAAGTACATCATCCATCTTGGCGGATGCATCAGCAGGAACTGCCTTGAACTCTAGACTGCCACCTCTTATTACAGCGAAGTAGCTTGTCTCAGTATAGTAGTAGCTTCTATCACTCCAGCTTCTTACCTTTGTAGCCTTGAATCTAAGCCTACTGTCAGTGTCTGCGTCATAGAGCCAGAATGGTACATATAGCCCCTTGATTTCTTCAATGTGGTTCTCAGACTTGAATACCTTAGGAAGAAGAAACTTGCCACCAAGGTACTGGGAAAACTTCGCCTTGGCCTGCTTTTTATCAAGCTTAAACGGGATAACCAGGTCAGGACGGAGTCCCTTTTCCCATTTACCCGTCATTACTACAGGGTTCCCACAATAAGGGCAGGAAGTCGCTCCAAGAGTTTCATCCCCGACTATCTCACCTCCACAGGAATTACAGGTATATACTGAGAGACCGTCTCTTTCTCCTTCATCCCATTTTCCCTCAGGAGCGGACCAGTTCATGGTTCCCTCGGTATCTCCCTTTAATATGTCATCATAGCCACGTAGGGTGTCCATGTCAAATTCGGTGTTGCAGTATGGACACACCATCTTTTGAGCGGTTGTATCAAATCTAATTGCGCCTCCGCAGTTGGGGCACTTATATTCCATTAGTGCCATTGTCTTCTCCCTTATTCATTAAAATACGGCCTATACACTACTATGCCACAGAGTCTCTATAGCTTTCCCTTATCTGTGGCATAGAGTGTTACGAATATTTATGGACGTTTGGTACCACAGTTTGTACAGAAGTTACCGTTGTTTTTATTGCCACAGTTAGGGCAGAACCACTGCATACCCTCAGTCTGAGGAGCGCTGCCCTGAGCCTGTGAAGCGCTGCCCTGAGCCTGAGCTGCTCCCATCTCATAGAGGGCGTTTGCATTCATTCCTCCTGCCTGATTAGCCATGTTCATACCCATAAAGCCCATCATTGCACCGTTTGAGTTGCCTGCGGCTGTCTTCATAGCCTCAGCCTGTGCCTGTGCAAGGTTAGCAGCTGCCATGGTAGGGTTTCTAAACGCACCTGATAGCTGAAGATTCTTGATTGCTGCAGAATCCTCTTCAGAAAGTGTGATTGGGTTAAGGGCAACAGAGATAATATCAAGGCCTCTAAGCTCCTTCCACTTTTTAGAAAGCACCTCATCCATAAGATCTGCAAGCTCCATAGCGTGGCTTGGAAGTCCGCTTGGCCTGATTCCCTGCTCACTAAGCTTACCAAAGGCAGGCTGGAGAGCAGATACGAACTCCGTCTTAAGCTGGGTATCTATCTCATCTCTTGTAAATTCATCAGCGACGTTGCCACATACATTCTGATAGAAAAGGATAGGGTTTTGAATCTTATATGAGTATACGCCTGAACAGCGTACAGATACATCTATGTCAAGACCTACGTTGGCATCAAGCACTCTGAAAGGAATAGGGTTAGGTGTACCAAATTTGTTGTCTGTGAGTTCCTTTGTGTTGAAATAGTAAACCCTCTGGTCTCTTCCTGCCTGTCCTCCATAGGTAAATCTGCCTATCATATCCTTAAATACGGCACCTACACTCTCACCAAAGCTGCCTGAGAACACACTTGGTGACTCACCCGAATTAAAGGTATATTCACCAGGCTCGGCACATATTTCGGATACCTTTCCGTTATTTACTATAACAAGACACTGTCCATCTGCAACTGCTATACCTGAGCCATCTGTAATCACATTGTCACTGCCGTGCTTATTGGATGATCTTCCACCTATTCTCTTGCTTCCCTTTCTTACAAGTACGTCAGCAGGAAGCGCATCACAATAAAAATATTCCTTCCACTGATCTCCCAGTGTTCCTCCTACAGCTCCTGTGAAAGCTTTAATAAGTCCCATACCACTACCTTCCTTTCATTTTCCAATGTAGTATTTTCTAAAAATAAACAGGATATAAAACTATGCGGCTTTATACCCTGTTTATTAAATTGAACCCCTAACAGGGCAAACTATTTTATTATCTTACTCTAAAGCTAACCTTAGTCGTATTACCAGCATAATCCTTAACTACAAGTGTATATCTTCCGCTTAAATATGCGATATGACCACTCTTAATGGTTTTACCGTTTAACTTAGCTGATTTAACACCTGAGTCCTTATCGGAAAAAGTAATTCTTACACTGCCTCTATAGGTTCTCCCATTAACTACACTTACAACAGGAGCCTTCTTGTCAACTAAACCCTTAACCTTAAAGAATGCTGAATAGCTGGTTCCTTCCTTTACATCAGTCCAATTCATTGGGGTAGTTTTATCTGTAACTCTTATTGTATAGTATCCGTTTCTCTTAACCTTGAACTTAACGGTATTGTCTGCATTTAACTTTAACTGGATAGCATTCTTATCAGTAGAGTTATTCCAGCCAACACTGTTTAAATATCCCCAGTAGTTAGCATTTTTCTCACCGTCTCTGCCTACCTTGCCATAGCGGTACTGAGCATACTTAAAGAAATCGTCCATTGCTGTTGAGAAAGTAACTGTTGCGCTCTTTTTATCTTTATTTACCTTGTAGCTTGTCTTCACGATATTCTTAACTGGAACTGCAACTCCAACTACATTTATATTACCATCAAAGTCACCATAGTTTTCATGCTTTGAAAGGATGCTCACATAGTATGTACCCTTCTTAAGTATAGCTGTGAGCTGCTGCTTGCTGGTATCTTTCCAGTAACCGGCTTCAAAGGTTCCAACCTTTTTTGAAAAGGCTGCATCTGCATAAAGTGCATACTTAACAGATACACCATCGTGATTGTTAAGTGAGAGGCTGCTTCCTAAGAATACCCAAGAGTCCTCGTTAACTGTAAACTTAAAGTAATTGTTGACTGCCCCGCTGCCCTGAACAAGGTGTGTCTTCTGAGAAAATACCACGTTTAAATCGTCCTGACCCACGAATTTGTCTGCTGTCTCGATATTTCCTTCTGCCGGCTCTGTTGTTGTACCCGCAGGAGCTACACTGTTTGCTGCCGCATCTGCCTCTGCTGCCTTCACTGTAGCAACAGGCTGTGGAACAACTACATTGCTCATCATAAGTGCTGCTAAAAGTAAAACACCTAATTTCTTATTCTTCATAATCCCATTCTCCTCCGATTAAGATATTTGCAAGGTTTTGATACCTTATATGAAGTATAGTATCATAACACATTTTATTTTTCAATAGATGTCATTTATTCTTAAGAAAACTGTTAACTTTTTGTAGTTTTTATTTTACTTGATAAAGTTAGCAAATACGGATACTCCAATAAGCGTAAGTATCCCGCTCACTATCATGGCAAGACTGCTGACGCTTCCCTCTATCTCTCCCATTTCCATAGCCTTTGCAGTACCAATGGCATGGGATGCACCGCCAAGAGATATGCCTCTGGCAATCGGTTCGTATATCCTAAATATCCTAAATACAGTGATGGCGATAATGTTGCCTAGTATACCGGTTATAATGATGACAGCTACTGTAATAGCCACTATGCCGCCAAATTCTTGCGCAACTCCCATACCTATAACAGTGGTGATTGACTTAGGAAGGAGGGTTATATACTCCTTATGCGACAGCCCAAAGGCAAGCGCAAAGAGTAAAACACAGACCAAGTTAGATAGTATCCCTGATATAATGCCCGTCATAATGGCTACCGCATTCTCCTTTAAGATAGTGAGGTTCTTGTACAAAGGTATGGCAAGGCTCACAGTCGCAGGAGTAAGCAGATAGCTTAAATACTGTGCACTCTTGTTGTAGTCCTCATAGTCTATGTGGAAAGTAAGTATCCCTGCTATGACAAAGATAATGGATATCAGAAGCGGGTTAAGAATGGCAAGCTTGAACTTTTTTCTTAAAAGCAGGCCTATCTGATAACCAATAATACTTACTACTATACCAAAAGTAGTGCTATTTTCTATTAATCCGTTCATGTTCCTTCCTTTCAACCAAGTACTGCGTTATTTTCCCTGAAATCACCATTACTACTACTGTAGAAACAGGTGTAATTACAAGTACAGGTACCAACATGTCTTTTAGTTCATCAAAAGATGCAAGAAGTCCGACTCCCGCAGGAATGAACATAACCGGCATTATTTCTATCAGAAATACCGCTGCATCTTCCACTGCTCCAAGCTTTACTACCTTAGTCATAAGACAGAGCATCATAAGGCAGAGCCCGTACACACTTGTAGGGATAGGGAGGTGCACAAAATATTTTATGCCCTCCGCTATACAGGTAATAAGCATGATTACGCCAAATTGTCTAAAATACTTCATCTACTTTCTCCCTCTTTTTTCTACCCAGTCTTTTTCACGAGATAACATCCTCTTTATGTATTCACCGGTGTATGAGTTTTTATTATCTGCAACCTCCTCAGGAGTACCCTCAGCTATCACTCTTCCGCCTCTTGCACCACCCTCAGGTCCTATGTCAATGATATAATCTGCTGTCTTAATCACATCAAGGTTGTGCTCAATTACTATGACGGTATTGCCTCCATCAGAGAGCTTCCTGAGAATATTGATTAGCTTATGTACATCTGCAAAATGGAGTCCTGTAGTAGGCTCATCAAGCACATAGATAGTCTTTCCCGTGCTTCTTTTACTAAGCTCGGTAGCAAGCTTGATTCTCTGGGCTTCTCCTCCTGAGAGCTCGGTGGATGGCTGTCCAAGGCGGATGTAGCCTAGTCCCACCTCACTAAGCGTTTCTATCTTTCTCCTGATTGTAGGTATGTGTTCAAAAAATGCCAAAGATTCATCCACTGTCATATTCAGCACATCATATATGGACTTGCCTTTGTACTTTACTTCAAGGGTTTCTCTGTTGTAGCGTCTGCCTTCGCAGACTTCACAAGGCACATATACATCAGGCAGGAAATTCATCTCTATCTTGACTATACCATCGCCTGAGCAGGCCTCACAGCGTCCTCCCTTTACATTAAAGCTAAATCTCCCCTTGCTGTAGCCCTTTGCCTTGGCATCCTGTGTAGCTGCAAAGAGGTCGCGGATAAGGTCAAAGACTCCCGTGTAGGTCGCAGGATTGGAGCGGGGCGTTCTTCCTATAGGCGACTGGTCTATGTCTATTATCTTATCAAGATTCTCTGCTCCAAGAATGGCATCGTGCTTCCCCGGTATGGTCCTTGCCTTATTTAGCTTCTTTGCAAGTGATTTGTATAGAATCTCATTTACAAGGCTGCTCTTTCCCGAGCCTGATACTCCGGTAACCACAGTCATTATCCCAAGAGGGAATTTTACATCTATATTCTTTAGGTTATTCTCCCTTGCACCCTTTACTTCAAGATAGCCTGTAGGCTTTCTTCTTTCGGTTGGAACGGGTACCTGAAGCCTGCCTGATAGATAAGCTCCTGTAAGGGAGTTTTTACACTTCATTATCTCTTTGGCTGTTCCCGTAGCTATAATCTCACCGCCGTGTTCACCTGCTCCCGGGCCTATGTCTACTATGAAGTCGGCGGCAAGCATCGTGTCCTCATCATGCTCAACAACTATGAGGGTATTACCTATATCTCTAAGGTTCTTAAGTGAGGCAAGCAGCTTGTCATTATCTCTTTGATGAAGACCTATACTAGGCTCGTCAAGGATGTAGGCAACGCCCACAAGTCCTGAGCCTATCTGGGTAGCAAGCCTTATTCTCTGCGCCTCGCCACCGGAGAGAGTACCTGTCGCACGGGAAAGAGTGAGGTAGTCAAGCCCCACATCATTAAGAAATGAAAGCCTTGCCACTATTTCCTTAAGCACAAGGTCGCCGATTTTCCTCTGAGTAGGGGTAAGCTCTACATTTTCAAAATAATTCTTGGCATCCAGTATGGAGAGTTCTGTAACATCGGAAATGTTCTTATCTCCCACAGTAACTGCAAGCGCAGTGGCTTTCAGACGCTTTCCACCACAGGCTTTACAAGGGGTGGTACGCATAAAGCTCTCGTATTCCTGCTTGCTTGACTCTGAGAAGGTCTCCCTGTATCTTCTTTCCACATTTTTTATAAGTCCCTCAAAAGGCACATCATATACGCCTTCTCCACGCTGTCCCTTATAATGCACCTTAAGAACCTTACCGCCTGTTCCATGGAGGATGACATCCTGAACTTCCTTTGAGAGCTTCTCAAACGGAGTTTTGAGGTCAAATTTATACGCCTTAGAAAGGGCTTCAAGTGTAGAGTGGGTGAAGCTTCCCTTTTGATTGGAGGACTGCCATCCAAGTACCACTATACAGCCTTCTGCAAGGCTTAGGCTCTTGTCAGGTATCATAAGGTCGGGGTCAAACTCCATCTTGTATCCCAGTCCAAAGCACTCAGGACAGGCGCCGAAAGGATTGTTAAATGAAAATGTCCTTGGCTCAAGCTCTTCAAGGCTGATATTACAGTCAGGGCAGGAAAAGCTTGAAGAGAAGCTAAGTCTCTCCTTCCCTGCCACTTCCACAATAAGGAGTCCTTCTGAGAGCTTCATTATCTGCTCTATGGAGTCTGACATACGCCTTTCTATACCAGGCTTTATCACAAGACGGTCCACCACTATCTCGATATTATGCTTTTTGGTCTTCTCAAGCTTAATCTCATCTGACAGCTGATGAAGCTCACCGTCTACCATCACCCTCACGTATCCTGCCTTAAGGGCACTTTCAAAAACCTTTACGTGTTCACCCTTCCTTCCCCTTACTACAGGGGCAAGAAGCTGAATCTTGGTACCTTCAGGCAGTTTCATTATCTCATCAACCATCTGGTCAACTGTCTGCTTGTGTATTTCTTTCCCACAATTAGGGCAATGAGGTACTCCGGCTCTTGCATAAAGGAGCCTTAGATAATCGTATATCTCAGTTACAGTACCTACTGTAGAACGTGGATTTCTATTGGTTGACTTCTGGTCTATGGATATGGCAGGGGAAAGCCCCTCAATGCTCTCTACCTTCGGTTTTTCCATCTGCCCTAAGAACTGGCGGGCATAAGAAGAGAGGGACTCCATATACCTTCTCTGGCCCTCCGCATAAATGGTGTCAAACGCAAGAGATGATTTGCCTGAGCCTGAAAGCCCTGTCATTACGACAAATTTATCCCTTGGTATATCTATGCAGATTCCTTTGAGGTTATGTTCTCTAGCCCCTCGTATCCTGATAAAATTCTTTGAATTTACTGTGTTTTTCTTTGCTGGCATATTCTTCCTCGTATGATATAATGGGTTATAATCTTTGTTTATCATAGCAGAAAGATATTAATTTTTCAACGGTAATTCGAACGAATGTTTATATGTTTTCTTATACATATTTCATCATATTTTACTAATTCTCTATCCAGTCAATCAAATCACTTGTTGTCATATTCATCCAGTAACCGCCAATCCTCACTAATTTGCCATCTTTGTAGATATGTAGTCTAGGATAGCCTGTCACTCCCTGACTGATTGTAAGCTCCTCATCATTATCTACATCAACCTGTGTAAACTTAAATGTCGGTCTAAGTCTCGCTGCTTCTTTGTAAAGAGGCTCTAAAAGCTTGCAGTAACCACACCATTTTGCACTGAAGTCTACAATGACTATCCCTTTTTCCTGAAGCACTTCTTTATCAAAGTTATCTCCGGTAACTGTTATAACCTTACCAAAGGCTCCGACACTCTTCTTTGCGATAATTAACTTAAGTGTTTTGCTGACCTTTTTGTTGGCTGATAAAGTAAGCTTAAGATTCACTTTACCGCTCTTTAGCGCCTTAACCTTGTATACCTTTCCTGACTTTTTGATTTTGAGTTTTTTACTATCCTTTGTACTGATCTTAAAGCCTTTATTCTTGCTTGAAGTAGTTACAGTTACAGTTATGTCATCACTTTCACCTGTTCCTACGGTAATCTCATCTCCAACATTAAGTTTAGCCTTAGACTGTGAAAGCACAATGCCGTCCGCCTTAGCGCCAGCCTTAATGTCTGCCTTAGTGTCAGCCTGTGTAAGCTCTGTCTTAGCAGTAAATATCAAGCTGCCCGCAAGAGCCCCTAACATAAGTGATTTTAAAATTTTGTTTGTCATAATTTCTCCTTTATTTGTTATTCATATTTCCAGTATCTTTTTTTACCAAGAGCTTCTCTGTACAAGCCTCTTTCACAACTACATCTTTAGTCTAAAGCCGCCATTACAGATATTTTCTTCAAGTTAGATTTCATATTAACTCTAGTCACTCGATTGCATTAAATATATCGGTATATTTTGCAATATCCCAAGTATACCCTATTATTCACCAAAAGTCTAATGCAGATTTTCCACATTAGACTTTTAGCGTAAACTTTGTTAATTACTTTTCTTGCAAGATTTATTTGTATTCGATTACAGTGTTATACCTTGCCATACTGTCCATATTGAAGGTAAGCTTGTCACCCTTCTGTGTGAACTTAACCTTCTGGAGCTTATTTGTCCCATCAATGTAGTACACATTCTTAACCGGCTTCTTGCCCGCAACTGTAGTAGTTACCTTGAAGTTGCCGTATGCTAGAGGTGAAAGCTCAACTCTGTACATATTTACTGTATCTACGTCAAGTACAAGGTACTTCTTGCCCTTAAGCTCTGGTACCTTCACGTCCTTAAGTACTCTTGAAGAAAGTGCATACTCACCGTTGCCGAATCTAAAGCCTGTTACCTTGGTTGTGCCATCAGAGCTTACCAAAGTAGTGTCATTCTTATGAGCCTGCTTCTTGTTAATGAGGTAAAGTGCCTGTACGCTTCCACAGCTTAAGTGGTTAAATACATACTTCTTTGCACCGAATTCTGACTTATCCTTTACTGTAAGCGGAAAGGCATCTATAGCGTAGTTGCCCTTTACTACTTCCATAACATAGTTAGTATCCTCAAGAAGTGAAAGGTCTACCCAGCCATCTACTACCTTAGCTTCAAATGTCTCTCTAGGAGAAATGAACTTAAGTGTTACATTGTTAACCTTCTTCTTGTTATTGCCAAGTACATATACAGGAAGCTTGTAAGGCACTCTGTTAGCCATTTTTTCATCTGTCAACGCTTTTTCACGCTTATTAAGCTTAAATCCCTTGAATTCACCGTATGGAGCCTTGCTTGTAATAAGCTTCTTACCATCATTGCTAAGAGTTACGTAAGCATTTTTCATGCTGTATTCTTTATCTAAGGCTGAAATGATGTAGTCATTTCCAACTATTAACTTAAGTCCTGAAAGTTTGCCGTCCTTTGAAAGAACAACCTTCTCAACCTTCTGCTTTGTAGCATTGTATATCTCAAACTTAACAGGCTTCTTAAATGTAGCTGACTTAAACTGAACAGGAATGTCCTTAACATCTGCCCTCTTTGTATTGTAGATAATCTTATAGTCTTTGAGGCTGTACTTCGCACCTGTAGCACATTCATCAGTGTCAAGAGCAGGACCTACAGGAATCTTACCATCTAGTCTTATAAGCTCAACATAATGGCTTGTCACAACTCCTTCCAGATTATCAGGGTTCTTGTATCCCTTAAGCAAAGCCACATACTTTCCTTCTTTATTGAGTACGAATCTGAATACAGTCTTATCTTTTAGCTTGTAGAGAGGATTCTTATCAAGTTTCATTTCATACCATACACCAGCTTCTCCATTAAGTGAAAGTAAACCATCATTGGTACTATATATCAGTGTTGATTTGTTATTATCCAGTCTTACAAGCCTAAAAGGAAGCACTCCCTGTGGCTGATATCCATGGTCACTTATTATAAGGTTCATTAAGCAGGAAGTAGACACAGGAAGCTTGGAAGGCTTACCGTCTGTCTTCTTAATGACAATCTTTGAAATCTCTTCCTCAGGTGCTTCAATACCTTCATCATAATCATACTTTAGGAGAACTCCGCCTTCATAACGAGCATATACTCTAAGAAGCTTCTTACTCTTGTAAGCACCAACAACTTCATAGTTATTATAGTCAGCATTAGTCACATCAAAGCCAAGCTTATACTGCTCATCTGCCTTAAGTACGATTCCTGATATCTTACCGTCCTTAACTTTATAGTGTGCAGGCTCAGCCCAAATGTCTTTCATACGGAAGTTATCTAAGGTAACACCGTCAGGAACCTTGGTACCATCTTCAAATACCACTTCGATATCAGCAACCTTTACATCCTTACCATGAGGAATTCTCTTGCCTTTTACTGCTGTACCTGTAGCCTCACCGAGCGCTGTCTTGTCGTCTGCAATGTCTTTCAATTCTCCATCATTCTGATTTACTACCGGTATCACAGGAATAGAATAAGATGGCACTTCAGGTTTTATATTGTCTTCAGGCTTTTTGCCGTCATCCGGTTTCTTGCCATCTTCCGGTTTCTTCTCATCTTCTGGTGTCTTGCCGTCTTCTGGCTTCTTACCGTCTTCCGGTTTCTTGCCGTCTTCCGGTTTCTTGCCGTCTTCCGGTTTCTTGCCGTCTTCCGGTTTCTTTTCGTCTACTTTTTCAAGTTCGATATAATAATTAGTCAAAAGAGCTTTACCATCGTCGGCATCTGTATAACCCTTAAGCACAGGCATATAATGACCTGCTTTATTTAGCATAAATCTGAACTCAATTTTATCCTTTAGCTTATAAAGAGGATTCTCATCAAGTAACAACTCGTAGTCAACATCTCCCTCACAGTTAAGAGAAAGTTCTCCATTTTCTGAGCTAGTTACAGTTTTCGACTTACCGTTATCCTTTCTTAAAAGTCTGAAAGGAAGTTTCTCATTCAGCTGAGAACCATTATATCTTACAGTAAGTATTGCAATACTGGATTTAGATTTAGGAGGTTCTGAAGGCTTTCCACCTGTTTTCTTAATAACTATCTTAGGGAGTTCTTCTTCTGGCGCTTCAATACCCTGATCGATATCATACTTTAAGAGTACTCCACCTTCATAACGTGCATAAACTCTCATAAGTTTCTTACTATTATATGCACCAACGACTTCGTAGTTATTGTAGTCAGCATTTGAAGTATCAAAGCCAAGCTTATATTGCTCGTCAGATTTCATAACAATTCCCGAAATCTTACCGTCTTTTACCTTATAATGCCCAGGCTCTGCCCAAATATCTTTCATACGGAAGTTGTCTAAAACAATACCATCTGGAGCATTGGTACCATCCTCAAACACTACCGCAATATCAGCAACATTTACATCTTTTCCAGCCTCAATCCTATCCCCTTTTTTATTGCCATTTGAATCACTTTTCTTCCCTTTACCCGAGTGCACTACGAGTTTCTTTATCTCGATACCTAGCGAAACACCTTTTTTTAAATCAAATTCAATGAGCTTATCGCCTATAATCTGGAATACTATTTCTCCTTTTTTCTCTTCTCCATCATTTACCGAAATCTTTGCCCTTCTATCTACATATTTTTTATTTCGTTCGCTAAACATGATGAGATATAACCCTTTATCTTTTAGAGGAATGCCACTTGCATCATTTCCAATCTCAATCTTCCCATTTTTTACAGGGACATAATTATCATAATCATCATCATCGGAGCCAGCAAAAACATTAAAATATTCATCCTGCATCCCTTCAACAGTTAAAACAAATTTCTTTTCTGTGGTCTCAGCAAGTAATCTGCGATTACCAACCACATTTCCACTAAGTGTCCCTGCACTTACAGGGGATAATGTCGTACTTACAGCAAGTGTAAATGCCATAAACCCAACGAATAACATTCTTTTTCTTCTCATTACCATCTTCTCCTTATATACAATTACTTTCTATCAACAACATGTAGGGACAATGTACTATCCGCTATTAGAAATTGGCCAGTTTTATAAAAGAGGATTGACCATTAGTCCCTACATGACGTTTTATTGCTTGACACCAGCTCTTTAATACTTATATTACAGTTTAGTCTTTATAATACTCAACTTTTATGTTTTGTACATTTTATTTGTACTCAATTACATTGTCATACATGGTCATGCTCTTCATGTTGAATGTGAGTTTATCACCCTTCTTAGTAAACTTAACCTTGTGAAGTTTCTTCTTGGCATCAAGATAATAAACATTCTTAACTACTTTATCTCCGGCTAGAGTTGTTGTAATCTTGAAATTACCAACTGCTAGAGGAGAAAGTTCTACACGATACATATTTATAGTATCCACATCAATTACTTCATACTTCTTACCCTTAAGCTCAGGTACCTTAACATTCTTGAGCACCCTTGCAGAAAGCACATACTCGCCTTTACCAAATCTAAATCCCCTAACACTAGTTGATTCATCTCCACTCACAAGTACAGTATCATTTTTGTGTGCATCCTTCTTATTTATTAAGTAGAGAGCCTGTACTCTTCCGCTATTTAAGTGATTTAATACAAGCTTTTTAGTACCATATTCAGGCTTACTCTTTATAGTCAAAGGAATTGAGTCTATAGTATAATTACCCTTTTCAACTCCAACAACATAATTTGTATCCTCAAGGAGATTTAGGCTTACCAAACCATTTTTAACCTTTGCAGTTACTGTCTCCCTTGGTGAAACAAACTTAAGAACTACACCTTCCTTAATCTTTGATTTAGCATTTTCTATCGAATATACAGGAAGCTTACAGTCAACCCTGTTTGCAAGATTTTCATCCTTAAGCATATTCTTACGTTTTGTAAGAATCAAGTCATTAAGTTCACCGTCTGCAGTTCTGCCCTTTATTATTAGCTTGCCCTCATTACTTACAGTCACATAAGCCTTCTTCATGCCATATTCTTTATCGAGCACGGAAATAATGTAGTCATTCCCTTTAATCAGCTTAAGCCCTGTGAGTTTACCATCTTCAGCTCTAACAATCTTTTCAACTCTCTGCTTTGACGTGTTGTAAATCTCAAACTTAATATCTTTCATAAGAACTTTTGATTTAACCTTAAGAGTAAGTGTTTTATCTGTAGTCGTCTTTGTATTAAAGACCGACTTAAAATCCTTTAATGAATACTTTTGTCCGTTAGTATTTACTCCACGGTCTAATGACTTCTGGCTTACAGGAATTTTCCCGTCCAGTCTTTCGAGTTCAATATAATGGCAGGTTAAACGCCCCTCCAAATCATCAGGATTAGTATAACCATTAAGCACTGGTTGATAGTCGCCCTTGCTATCCTTCATAAATCTAAATATAAGTTTATCTTTTAACTTATATACAGGATTGTTATCAAGCTTAATCTCATAATCAACTCCAGCATCGCCTTCAAAAGAAAGAAGTCCGTTCTTAGAACTGAATACTGGGGTAGACTTACCGTTATCCTTATTTACAAGTCTGAATGACAGCACGTTTTGTGGCTGATAACCATGGTCACTTAAGGTAAGTTTTACTGAATATGATTTAGATTTTTTTTGCTCTGAAGGCTTTACATCAGTCTTCTTAATAACCAGCCTTGAAATTTCGTTTTCAGGTGCTTCAACGCCCTTCACATTATCAAACTTTAATAGTACTCCTCCTTCATAACGTGCATAAACATCAAGAAACTTTTTGCTATTATCCGCACCAACAATTTCATAATTATTATAATCAGCATTTGTGGCATCAAATCCTAATTTATACTGTTTATCAGCCTTCAGCACAATTCCGGAAATCTTACCGTTGTTAACCATATAATGTACCGGTTTGGCATTGATATCACTAACAAGGAAGTTATCAATTGTTACACCATCAGGAACCTTAGTGCCATCCTCAAACATAACCTCAATATCTGAAATCTTTACATCCTTGCCAGGTGCAATCCTCTTACGCTTTATCGCCACACCCGAAGCTGCACCAAGAGCAGTTTCATCATCTGTAATATTTTCTGTTGTTGAATCTTGTGGTCCTGCTGGAACAACTAATGGATCTCCAGCTTTCTTTTCTAAAGTGATTTTTGAAAATGGAATACTTTTGTCTTCATAATTGTAAACGCCTTTCATAACATAAGCATTGCCACCTTCATCTACAAATACATTTATAAAATCATTGCTTTCATCGGCACCAACCACCTTAAAAAGTTTTGAATTAGATGAATCCTTCGCAAAACCTATCGAACACATTGTATTGGCATTTATTGTCATATTTGGAGTAATCTTACCGTCCTTTACCTTGGGGGTGCCACTTCTTACATCGTTCTCACCCTTATCTGGCATAATATCTATAGTTACACCATCTTCAACCTTACTTCCATCAGAATAAACTACATCAAATTCAGGAAGTTCAACGCTCTCATAAGACTTTAAATGTACCACAATTTTTTTAATCTCATTACCAAGAGACATCTTTTTTTCTTTGTCATATTCAATAAACTTACCGTCTATAAGCTGAAAGCCTATTGCGTCTTTTCTCTCATTCTTGTCATTAACAGATAAAGTTGTCTTTGCACCTATATATTTATTATTATCCCAACTAGGCCAAATATAATATACTCCTCCATTTTTAAGAAAATGGCCATTTTCATCGGGTCCAATTACTATCTGTCCATTTTCTACAGGCACATCTTGATCGTATGTATCTTCCGGCACTGTTGTTTGATTAAAAACTTCGAGCCACTCACTCGACATACCTTCAACAGGTAAAACAAATTCCATATCTGCTTTATCTGCAAGCACCCTCCTGTTTTCTATCATTTTCCCACTAAACGCCCCCGCACTTACGGGAACCGTTGCAGTACTTATGACAACTGCAAATGCCACAACCCCAGCAACTAAAACCTTTGACCTTCTCATCTCTCGCATCCTCCTCGTTATAAATAATGTGATGGTTACGTATCTAATCAAGGAAATATGGTGATAGTATCTCCATTGGATTAAATAAGTGATATTTTTGTTTATTTAACTAAAATATTTGATTTGGTGATTCTTGTCTTAATTTGTTTGAGGGTAACTGTCTCAGAACACAATTAAGAAGAATAAAGAAAATATTAATAGATATTTTCTATAAATCGGTTTATTTATAGCTTTTTTGTCTATATTGCTTTATTTCCTTACTTTGTTATACTCTTTTTTGTACATTTTGTCAATTAATATACAACAAAAAAATCCTGTAATCCACTTTATAGCAGACTACAGGACTATACCTAAATCAATTTCTGTACACTATTTTCCAATTTGACCCCAATACAAATTGCACTACATTTAATGTGAACCATCTGTGATTTCTTATCGAAGTTCTATCCAGTCAAGCAAATCCCACACTGTCATATCCGTCCAGTAGCCACCTTCCCTAACCAATTTACCATTTTTATAGAGATGTAACGTAGGAAAGCCTTCTATTCCTTGCTTTTTAACAAGCTCTCGGTCTTCATCACCATCAACCTTGGTGAACTTATATATCTGCCTGATTTTAGCTGCCTCTTTGTAAATAGGATCCAAAAACTGACAGTAACCACACCACTTAGTAGTGAAATCAACAATTACAATCCCTTTTGCCTGAAGCACTTCTTTATCAAAGTTCTTTGCGGTAATCTTTATCACTTCACCAAAATCAGCAACACTCTTCTTCCTGATATTTAGCTTGAGAGTTTTGCAGACCTTTTTGTTGGCTGATAAAGTTAGCTTAAGATTTGCTTTGCCACTCTTTATAGCTTTTACCTTAAAAACTTTTCCTGACTTTTTAATCTTAACTTTGTTACCATCCTTAGTGCTAATTTTAAATTCTTTGTTCTTGTTAGAAGTGTATACATTTACAGTAATGTCATCACTTTCACTTGTACCTATCGTAATCTCATTTCCTATGGTCATTTTGACCTTTGACTTAGAAATCACAATACTATCTGTCTTTGTATCAGCTACAACCATCTCAGGCTTAGCTGTAAGTACTAAGACTCCTGCAAGTGCCCCCAGAATAAGTGATTTAATAATTTGCTTTCCCATAATCCTTCCTTTATTCGTATTTCCAGTATCCTTTTTTTACCAAGACCTTCTCTGTCCAAGCCTTTTTTACAACAACTTCTTTTGTCTCTATTCTTTGCTCCGCAAAGCTATGTTTGCCGTTTCAAGGCTTTGGGCGGTGCGCCTGCCAATCCTCATCTGAGTAGAACACCTGACCGCACTGGCATACCCAGTAGACAGTTATTTCCTGCTTTGTTACAGCAGGATGCTTGACTGTCTTGTATACTGCAGGGACCCAGATTTTCTTTTTGGCAGGTTTATTACCCGACTTGTTCTCATTTCCTTTTTCGGTTTTTTTACCCTTTTGCTTGTTCTTATCTTTATTTTTCTTATTGTTATCCGATTTATTATCTTTTTTGCTGTCTTTCTTATTTTCTTTCTTGTTATCTTTCTTGTCGCCTTTCTTGTTGTCTTGATTAGTGTCTTGTTTATTATTTTCTTTACTGTCTTCTTTATTGTTTTCTTTGCTCTTTCCCTTAATGTCTATTTCCTTTTTAAGCTCGTTTTCAGGCTTGATTGCTTCCTCTGTCTTTTGCCTACCAAGGCCTTTAATCTTACAGCCTGATTCACCTACTTTATCTTCAGCTGCAAGTGCTACCTCTGTAACCGCATTCTGATTTACTTCAAGCTTAACGAGCTTGCCGTCCTTCTCTATAATACGCACCTTGGAACTCTCACCGTCTTTAAGCTTGTATGCAGGATGCCCACCACAGCCTGTTGCCACAAAGACCGAGCCTGAGAGGATGAACGCTGCTATTACAGACATTTTCTTCAAGTTAGATTTCATATTATCTCCTAGCCATTGCATTTCCCTAAATATATTTACATTTATATACCATTCACCAAATATAATTTGTTACTTCAAGTACCAAAGCATAAGTATCTAATTGAGTCTTGATTGCACGATAATTACCATCTTTTGGCTACAATATCTTTATGATTCGCCAAAAGTCTAATGCAGATGCTCTACATTAGACTTTTAGCTTAAACTTTTCTTTTAATTACTTTACTTGCAAGATTTATTTGTATTCAATTACTGTGTTATACCTTGCCATGCTGTTCATATTGAAGGTAAGCTTGTCGCCCTTCTGTGTGAACTTAACCTTCTGAAGCTTATTGGCTCCATCAATGTAGTACACATTCTTAACTGGCTTCTTGCCGGCAACTGTAGTAGTTACCTTGAAATTGCCGTATGCAAGTGGAGAAAGCTCAACTCTATACATATTTACAGTGTCTACATCAAGTACAAGGTAGTTCTTGCCCTTAAGCTCAGGTACCTTAACATTCTTAAGTACTCTTGAAGAAAGAGCATACTCACCATTGCCAAATCTAAAGCCTGTTACCTTGGTTGTGCCGTCAGAGCTTACCAAAGTAGTATCGTTCTTGTGAGCCTGCTTCTTGTTAATGAGGTAAAGTGCCTGAACACTTCCACAGCTTAAGTGGTTAAATACATACTTCTTTGCGCCGAATTCTGACTTATCCTTCACTGTAAGCGGGAAGGCATCTATAGCGTAGTTGCCCTTTACTACTTCCATAACATAGTTGGTATCTTCAAGAAGTGAAAGATCTACCCATCCATCTACTACCTTAGCTTCAAATGTCTCTCTAGGAGAGATGAACTTAAGTGTTACATTGTTTACCTTCTTCTTGTTATTGCCAAGTACATATACAGGAAGCTTGTAAGGCACTCTGTTCGCCAGCTTTTCATCTGTCAACGCTTTCTCACGCTTTACAAGCTTAAATCCCTTGAATTCTCCGTATGGAGCCTTGCTTGTAATAAGCTTCTTACCGTCGTTACTGATAGTTACGTAAGCATTCTTCATGCTGTATTCTTTATCTAAGGCTGAAATGATGTAGTCATTTCCAACTATTAGCTTAAGTCCTGAAAGCTTGCCATCCTTTGAAAGAACAACCTTCTCAACCTTCTGCTTTGTAGCATTGTAAACTTCAAACTTAACCGGCTTCTTAAATGCAGAAGACTTAAACTGTACAGGTATATCCTTAACTAATGCCCTCTTTGTATTGTAGATAATCTTGTAGTCTTTGAGGCTGTACTTCGCACCTGTAGCACATTCATCAGTGTCAAGAGCAGGACCTACAGGAATCTTGCCATCAAGTCTTACAAGGTCTACATAATGGCTTGTCACAACTCCTTCCAGATTATCAGGGTTCTTGTACCCCTTAAGTAAAGCCACATACTTTCCTTCTTTATTGAGTACAAATCTAAAGACAGTCTTATCTTTTAGCTTGTAGAGAGGATTCTTATCAAGTTTCATCTCATACCATACACCAGCTTCTCCATTAAGGGAGAGAATTCCGTCTTTACTGCTATACACTAATGTCGATTTTTTATTATCCAGTCTTACAAGTCTGAAAGGAAGTACGCCCTGTGGCTGATAGCCATGGTCGCTAAGTATAAGGTTCATTAAGCAGGAAGTAGATACAGGAAGCTTGGAAGGCTTGCCATCCGTCTTCTTAATTACAATCTTTGAAATCTCTTTCTCTGGTGCTTCTATGCCCTCATCATAATCATACTTTAAGAGTACGCCGCCTTCATAACGAGCATATACTCTAAGAAGCTTCTTACTCTTGTAAGCACCGACAACTTCATAGTTATTATAGTCAGCATTGGTTACATCAAATCCAAGCTTATACTGCTCATCTGCCTTAAGTACTATTCCTGATATCTTACCGTCTTTCACTTTATAGTGTGCAGGCTCAGCCCAGATGTCCTTCATACGGAAGTTGTCTAAGGTAACACCGTCATGAACCTTAGTGCCATCCTCAAATACAACAGCTATATCAGCAACCTTTACATCCTTACCCGGTGCAAT
This sequence comes from Catonella massiliensis, assembly GCF_016651435.1. Taxonomy (NCBI): domain Bacteria; kingdom Bacillati; phylum Bacillota; class Clostridia; order Lachnospirales; family Lachnospiraceae; genus Catonella; species Catonella massiliensis. The sequence continues at coordinate 1,978,803 of NZ_JAEPRJ010000001.1, forward strand.
TCTCTTGCCTTTTACTGCTGCTCCTGATGACTCACCAAGAGCAGTCTTGTCATCTGAAATGTCCTTAAGCTCTTCTACTGGCTGTACGCCAATAGCTACAACAGGGCCTGTGTAAAGAGGGGCTTCAGTCTTCTTTTCAATTGTAATTTTGTTAAATGGCTTTGTCTTATCCTCAAAGTTAAAAATGCCATTCATGATGTATGCCTTACCGTTTTCGTCTACGAAAGTATTTACAGTAGTTATATCATCATAATTTGATTCAATTATTTTAACAAGCTTAGAATTTACAGTATCTTTTGCAATTCCTACTGCACATAAAATATTTGATTTAAGCTTGAAATCAGGCTTAATCTTACCATCTTTTACTCTTACTACCTTGCTTTCCCCACCTTCACTTTTATCAGCCATGATATTGATAGCTACGCCATCTTCTACCTTACTTCCATCAGTGTATACAACATCAAATTCAGGAAAATCAACTGGTGTCTTAGTATACTCTTTAGCGCTTCTAATAACTACTCTGTCAATAATATTTTTGGTTAAAGATACATTGTCATTATCCCACTCAACAAGCTGTCCATTAACCAGCTTAAAACTTAAACTACCCTTCTGCTTAGTTCCACCAAGAACACTAAAATTATATTTATTTGATGTATAAACACTGTTCTCTTCTATTGAACCATCATCTTTCCACCATTCTTGAAGGTCAAAAATATAGACCAAGTTATCTGCACTATATGATGCTAAATCTTCCTTATAATTATCATCCATATCATTAGGAACTATTTTGTTATTTATGGTAGGCAAATTAACCTGCCCATTAGTAACAGGTATCATAGTTTCAAACACATTGCCTAGGGACTTATTGTCTTTAGTGATTGCAACTATTGTAAAGTGTAATCTTTCACTGTCCATACCATATACAGGTAAGCTAATCTCTGATTTTTCCGTGGCAGCTACATAACGTCCTACCCCACTACCTGTAATTACTCCTGCTTTTACAGGAACCACTGCTGAACTAATTGCAAGTGACATAGCCATAACTCCGGCTAATAGAACTTTTGTCCTTCTCATCTCTTTGATTCTCCTCATCGTGAATAAAATTAATAAAAGTTGCTACTTAAACGATTACTTAGAGCAGACTGATTATACCCATAATATTATTCAAGATTTAATTTTGCTGAGTTGGCCGGAAACAGCTGATTAATGAATTCTCAAGCAAATACCATAGATATAACTTATCTTCAATGTGAATTGATTAAGTATAATCAATCATTGTTTTATAGATTTTTCCTATAAATGATATTAATTATAGTTTTTATCTATATTGTCTGATTAATCCTTATTTTTTATACTATTTTTTATATATTTTGTCAAGGAGTATTTAATAAAACTATAAATAATTAACCCTTATTGTTAATGGAGATTTAATATAAATTACAGAAATTATTGTTAAATTAATAAGAGACCAAAAGAGAAAGCTAAATATACACAATTTGCAATCGCGGTAATATAATCTATTAATATGTTACTCCAAGTTTCGTTTTCCTAAACGCGAAATCTTTTGCGGTTTATGATATTGCCTCTTCACTCTTCGGTCTCTCAGAAAGATTATTTTTCCAAAACAATTACTTACTCATATCTTTACTTTAGGCATTTTCCCCACTTTACATAGCCGTCAAATCAACCAAATGCTTCTTAAGTTCTATAATCTCATCTCTAAGCTTGGCAGCCAGTTCGAAGTTCAGCTCAACTGCTGCCTGATTCATCTTCTTGGTAAGTTCCTTGATAACAGCCTTAAGCTCAGTCTCGCTCATAGATTCAGCATCCTTTATTATCTTGGAGCTGTCTTCCTCAACCTTCTTAGATATGCTGATAAGGTCACGAACCTTCTTCTTTATCGTCTGAGGAATGATTCCATGCTCCTCATTGTACTTCATCTGGATGGCACGTCTTCTCTCTGTCTCCGTAATAGCCCTGTTCATAGAGCAGGTGATTGTATCTGCATACATTATTACGTGGCCATCGGCATTTCTTGCAGCCCTGCCTATGGTCTGGATTAGGGAAGTTTCCGAACGAAGGAAGCCCTCCTTGTCTGCATCAAGGATTGCTACCAGAGTAATCTCAGGTATATCAAGTCCCTCCCTTAAGAGGTTGATACCAACCAGTACATCAAAGACATCAAGTCTCATATCCCTTATAATCTCTGACCTTTCGAGGGTATCTATGTCGGAGTGCAGATATCTTACCCTTATACCAGCCTCCCTCATATAGTCGGTGAGATCTTCTGCCATCTTCTTGGTAAGGGTGGTTACAAGAACCTTATTTTTCTTCTCAGTTTCCTTTTTTACCTCGCTTATCAAGTCGTCAATCTGCCCCGCTGTAGGTCTTACACTGATTTCCGGATCCACAAGTCCTGTCGGCCTTATTATCTGCTCAGTCCTAAGAAGCTCATGCTTTGCCTCATATTCTGAAGGAGTTGCAGATACGAAGAGCATACGGTCTATTTTATTTTCAAATTCGGTAAAATTAAGAGGTCTGTTGTCAAGGGCTGAAGGTAGTCTGAAGCCATAGTCTACAAGCGTGGTCTTCCTCGAACGGTCTCCTGCATACATTCCCCCTATCTGAGGAATCGTGATATGTGACTCATCCACTATAATGAGGAATTCGTCTGGAAAATAGTCGATAAGGGTAAAAGGCATACTGCCCGGCGGTCTTCCCGAAAGAGGGCCTGAGTAGTTCTCTATACCGGAGCAAAATCCTGTTTCCCTCATCATTTCTATGTCAAAATTAGTTCTTTCTTTGATACGCTGTGCCTCTATCAGCTTATCCTCACTCTTAAAATACTTTACTCTGAGGTCAAGTTCATCTTCAAGTTTGGCAAGGGCTTCCTTCATTTTTTCAGGGGCAACTACATAGTGGGAAGCTGGGAAGACTACCACATGGGAGAGTTCTGCAAGTGCAGTTCCTGTAAGGACATCAACCTCTGATATCCTGTCTATCTCATCGCCAAAAAACTCAAGCCTGATGGCTCTGTCTGTGGACGCTACAGGGAATATTTCAACAATATCGCCTCGGATTCTAAAGGTACCACGCTTAAAATCCATATCATTTCTGGTGTACTGGATGTCCACTAGCCTCTTTACAACCTCTTCCATATCCTTAACCTGCCCCGGTCGCACGGAAAGAGTCATATCCTCGTAGTCGATAGGGTCTCCGAGTCCGTATATACAGCTCACACTTGAAACCACAACAACATCTTTTCTCTCAGATAGTGCAGCTGTAGCGGAGTGGCGAAGCTTGTCTATCTCATCATTTATGGCGGAATCCTTTTCTATATAGGTGTCAGATGAAGGCACGTATGCCTCAGGCTGATAATAGTCGTAGTACGACACAAAGTATTCTACTGCGTTCTCAGGGAAGAATTCCTTGAACTCACCGTAGAGCTGAGCCGCCAAGGTTTTGTTGTGTGAAATGACAAGGGTGGGCAGGTTAAGTTTGGCTATGACATTTGCCATCGTAAATGTCTTGCCTGAACCCGTAACCCCAAGTAAAGTCTGGAACTGGTTGCCTTCCTTAAAGCCTTTAACAAGCTCTTCTATTGCCTGTGGCTGGTCTCCTGTAGGGGCGTATTCGCTATGTAAAATGAAGTGATCCATGGTTTATTCTCCTAAAAGTCACTAAATGGGCTGATTTTAGTATAAATATAGCATAAAAAACAGAAAAAGTACAGAAAAGAGGAGCAGGGAAATTTAGGTTTTTCCTGCTCCTTGATTGCTGTTTTTTTGCTAAGTATTTTTGTAATCGTACATGAGGTACTTTCTTTGTGTTGGTTCTTAGATTATGCCAGTACTGGTTCATTCTCTTCAATTATTTTTTTAACTTCTTCAATGCTCTTATTGGTTGCAAGAGAAATCTGTTCCAGTGAAAATTTGTTTTTATGCATGTTCATAACAATATTTATCATTACCTCTATCTTTGTTTCATCTACTATTCCTTGGCTTAAATTACACATAACATTCACATCCTTTCTCAAATTATCATTTACTGGAATTTTATATTCTTTTTCAATAATTTCCAGTTTTTCACTTGTAGTAAGCTTCTTAGACACCAATGCTACCAGTAAACGATGCAACTCATACTTCTCATCGTGTTCAGGTAAGTCCTTTGCAAGACCGATTAGTACTATATTAATCATGTCCTGCTTTCCTTCCCATTTCTTAGAGCCTAAAACTTTCCTATTAGCTAATTGATAATAATCCAAACTGTTTTCAGGCATATTCATACAAATCCAAATGGTATAAACACGCTTAATATCATCATAATTAGTATTTACAAAGTCTCTTTCTTTCTGAGAAGATATTAACCTACATGCATAGAAAATTCCCCTGTTTAAGATATGATATTCTGATGGTATACCTTTCTGTGCTTCAATATTTATTATAATCTGTGATACTCCATCTTTCAGTCTCACATAAAACACAATATCAAATCTTACCGTACCTTCATTTATGTCTATACTTTCTGAATTAAGTCCTGCTATCCTTTTTCCATCCTGCTTTGCATTAGTAATCCCAGGCTCTACGGGAACAGAACTTATACAAGGCTCTCCTTCGATATACCCTTCTACATCTACGGGATTCATATCCCTAAATTCTTCAACTGTACTTGTAAGAATATGTGCAAGTATGCACTTATTTCCCAAAAGCCTTTTGGCATTCTCATCATACTGAGCCTTATCTCCAGCGATATTTACTGCATTTTTTATCTCTGTATTCAATATTACTTTCCCCCAACCCTTCTTTCCATAATTATAAGCTAAATCTAGGTAATACGCAACTTGAAAAGAGAAATAACAAATAGCTTAGCTATTTTCCACGTTAGCCTTTTCCTCTTCAATCTCATACATCACCTTAGCATGATTTTCCTTCAATAGCTCCTCAGATAAAAGCCTTCCTGTATTTTTGTCATTACACCTTCTATATACCTTTCCAACCCTGTAAATGTCCTCTCCCTCACGCACAAACTTTTCGTCCTTTATATACACGTGATAGCTCACGTACAATTCCTTTTCAGAGCGAATCTCTCCACAGAGGTACTCTTTAGTTGTATACACAAGAATCTGAAAGGTCTGGTCTGTATCATTTCTAAATCTATAGTCTATATGATTGTAGAAAATGGAAGTTCCCGTCCCAAAAGGAACCTGTCTCCCAAAGTCTGGAAAGAGGTCAAAGCCGTCATGATGGTGGTGTTCAGTGATAGTAAGAGGTGTATGAAGCACCATCCAGTGCAGTAGATTGGTAAATTGGCACATTCCACCGCCAACTCCTTCCGAAACCTTTCCAAGAGAAATGGTCATCCCCTCTTTGTAGCCTTTATTCGCAGTACAATTGCCCACAAGTTTCCAAAACGAAAAGGTCTCACCAGGCTTAATCAATATCCCTGAAACCTTAGGTGCCGCCAAGCCAAGATTCACCACCTTATTCTCCTGTAAATCCTGCCTTACACCTCCAAGTCTTCTCCTCATCAAGGACTTATGCTCGTAAAGTAGGACAGGAAGCTTCTCTGTCTTCTTTTCCTTTGCAAATCTAGTTACATTCTTAAAATCCCTTACTCTTCTCTTGATTCTTTCTTTACACAAGGAAATTTCATATGTAAATGGAGAAATTTCACAAAATAGTTTTCGTTTCTTCATTACCCACCCCACAGGATTTATTCTTATGGATATTATACAGGGTGAGAGGGGGAAAGGCAAGGATTGAAAGGTGGATAAAATCTGATCTGCTTGTTCTCTTTGCGATGCTTATTGTAGCAAAATGCCTGTCCCTAAAATTGGACAGGCACACTCCCTGTTTCTATCTAATAGAATTACTTTCCCTATCATATATGTTGTTCCTTGAATGCGCCAAAATTCTTCAGCCAAGAAACCACAGCATTGCAGACGCTTTCATAAAAGTTAGTTTTTTAACTTCACGGATTCAGATTACACTAAAGCTGTCTCACGCTCTTCAATTATTCTTTTTACTTCATCCATGCTCTTTTTTGTAGCAAGAGAAATTTGTTCCAATGAGAATTTGTTCTTAAACATATTCATCACAACCTCTTCAAGCGTCTCATCCACTATTCCCTGGCTTAAGTTACACATAGTATCCACTTCCTTTATTAGGTCTATACTAAAACTGCCTCTTGCTCTTCAATTATTCTTTTTACTTCATCTACACTCTTTTTCGTTGCAAGCGAGATTTGTTCCAATGAAAATTTATTATTGTACATATTCATAATAAAGTCTATCAAATTCTTTGCTGTTACCTCTGCTGTTACCCTATCCACTATTCCCTGGCTTAAGTTACACATAACTTTATTCCCTCACAATTGAATCACAAAATGTTAAACTGGTTTATTCTATGCTAATGTAAGCTTATTTATCTCAATTATTTTCTCAACTTCTTCTTTACTCATCTCAACAGCCTTTGCTATTTGTTCCGAGGTATAACCTAACCTATGCATATTCAAAATAACTTTTTCAAGCGTCTCATCCACTATTCCCTGGCTTAAGTTACACATAACACTCACGTCCTTTCTCAAAGTATCATTTACTTGAATTTTATATTCCTTTTCAATAATATTTATTTTTTCACTCGTAGTAAGTTGCTTTGACATCAAAGCTACCAACAAACGATGAAGCTCATATTTTTCATCATGAATAGGCAAATCTTTCGCAAGACCAATTAATACGATATTAATCATATCCAGCTTCCCTTCCCACGTTCTAGAACCCAAAGCTTTCCTATTGGCCAACTGATAATAATCCAAGCTGTTTTCAGGCATATTCATACAAATCCAAATGGTATAAACACACTTAATATCATCATAGTTAGTATTTACAAAGTCCCTCTCTTTCTGAGAAGATATCAACCTGCAGGCATAGAAAATCCCCCTGTTTAAGATACTATATCCTGATGGGGCATCTTTCTGTGCTTCAATATTTATTATAATCTGCGATACTCCGTCTTTTAGCCTGACGTAGAACACAATGTCAAATCTTACTACACCTTCATTAACATCTGCACTTTCTGAATTAAGTCCTGCTAGTCTTTTCCCACACTGCCTTATATTTGTGAGCCCGGGCTCTACAGGAACAGAACTGATACAAGGCTCTCCTTCAATGTACCCTTCCACATCTGCGGGATCCATATCCCTAAATTCTTCAACTGTACTCGTAAGAATATGTGCAAGTATGCTCTTATTTCCTAAAAGCCTTTTGGCATTCTCATCATACTGTGCCTTATCCCCTGCAGAATTAACTGCATTTTTTATTTCTGTATTCAATACTAATTTCCCCCTAACCCCTTCTTTCCATTATTATAAGCTAAATCTAGATAATACGCAACTCGAAAAGCGAATAACAATGAGCTTAGCAAACTCCCCCTTGACCATATCCTCTACTATCTCATACACTACCTTTGCATGATTTCCCTTCAATATCTCCTCAGACAGTTTCTTCATCACCCACCCCACAGGATTTATTCTTATGGATATTATACAGGGTGGGAGGGGGAAAGGCAAGGGAAGGGACGCTTGGTAGATACTAATTCATATGACTTTTAAAATTGCAACCTTTTTAATCTAGGTTCTTTGCTCTTTTTGCCCTGATAAAAGGCCTCCTATGATTTATATTCTATCATAGAAGGCCTATTGCTTAATAGCTATTTACAGAAAAAGCTTCACATACTCTTTTTTAACTTGTCAATAAAATTCTCAATGTATATAACCAGTATTTTGTATGCTGGTTTTAAATAAAAAATTAACTTCACGGATTCAGGTTTAGTATAATGCCAATTCATTTCTGTTTCGATGTATTTGTATTGTTTTTGTGGCAATTTACCTCATTCCATCATAATGTGTCCACATACGTGCCATCTTCACTATGTCTTCATATTTTACACCGTCTTCATAAGTCTCCTGAACATAACTTTCGTAAACTAACCTATGCTGTATATTTATTCTTCTCTAATGATGTATTTATAAAAACTTTACCCTTATGTACTCTCTAGTTTCAATATTTTAATATTCCCTAATCTTCATTTTTCTTATTTTCTACCTGAATACTAAACATTTCCTTCTGTGTTTCAATCTCCGCACGCAATTCTTCTTCTGTTGGAAGATATAACTTATATTTCGATGCAAATAACTGCTCGTTTCCATGAAGAATTGAATACTTGGCTATATCTTCATCTGTATCCGCACATAGCACAATACCAAGAGTTGGATTATCTCCTTCCCCACGTTTGAGATCATCATACATTCGAATATACATATCCATCTGTCCTATATCCTGATGCGTAATTTTCTTTGTCTTCAAATCAATAAGTACAAAGCATTTCAAAATATAATTGTAGAAAACAAGATCAATATAATAATCTTCCTTCTCTGTATGAATGTGCTGCTGTCTTGCTACAAAAGCATAGCCTTTTCCAAGTTCCATCAGAAACTTCTGAAGATTATCTATAATGCATTGCTCTAGGTCAGACTCCAGAAAAGACGTATCCTCTTTCATACCCAGAAATTCAGCAATAACAGGGTTCTTAATGAATTCAAGCTTTGTCTGATATTCGGAAGTTAATTCCTTCATTTCAGTTTCTACTGCTGATTTATCTTGCGTTTTAAGAATTCTATAGTAGTATTGCGAGCTAATATTTCTTTGAAGTGTCTTTACACTCCATGTTTCCTTTAATGCTTCATTCTCGTACCATTCTCTTGCAATCTCATCTTTAACCTGTAACAATACCCTATAATGAGTCCATGATAATTTTACATTAGATTTTCCACTTTTTGAGTGGAAAATCTCTGGATACATCTTATAAAAAGAATAGAAATTATATAAATTTGTTTTAGTGTATCCCCTTCCATACTGTGCGTTTAAGTCCTCAGATAATTTTTTAATTACTTCTGCACCATATTCAGCTCTTTATTCACCATTCAGCTCTTCATCAGCTATTCTCTTACCAAGAAGCCAGTTCCTGTGAACAAGCGTTAAATCAACTGCAGAGTATGCCACTCTCCTAGCAGTTTCAATAATATTACAAACATCTTCAAAGACACTACCTGTTTTTACATATTTCAATAATTCGTTTGCCATAAATCACTCCTCTCTGAAAATCATAATTTATAACAGTTTTTGCCACTCTTCCTTACTGGAGCGAAACCGTTGTCAATAAAAACGTGGAATACCAACACAGGCAGCATTGCAGCCTGTGAGGATATGCCGCGAAAGTTTATTGACATAAGGTTCTCGGATTATCCTATTCTGCTGAAAAGGGCTACTGCACCCTTTTCCTGCCATCCGGCGAGGACAGGTGTGGACAGAGCCCACAAAACGGATTAAGGGACAAGTCCCTTGTGGGGTTTGGAGCAACGCCCCAAGGTTTCAATCACACAATCTGCAATTTTCAGGGTTTATTGAAGCATATTTTTTTGACTACTTCTTTTATAACTCACTTGACACTACCTGAATCATTTTATAATTTCAAAGTATCGATATCCATTTTTCTTCCTGAAAGGTATAAATCATATGCCATTGTTGCAGGAATCAACCTTGTTTTAACGTCTTGAAGTCCGAGACTAGAAAGCATCTGCATTCGAACTTCTCCTTTATCTTCTATCTCACTATTTTCTGTGGGCAACAGAAAACAGTTCTTTACAGACGCAAATTCATGTTCATCTATGAACTTTTGATACGCCAATTGATATAGATACTGCTTGGTAACCGACTCTATGCCCGGTTGATCTGTCGGAGCAATTCCCTTTTCCAAATGAGCATTATAATATTTCGCATCAAATATGATGAATTGATATTGGCCACTGACTTTGCAAATGGAAATTAAATCTGGAATCAATGTATCTTTCGCACATTTTCCTGTAAGTGTCCATAATGGTTTCTCTATTAGTTCAATCAGCTTCTGCCTTCTGTTATAGCCATCTTTCAAAGGAACAGGAAGCTTTAAAGCACCAAGTGCAACATCTAATTGATTATCCATAATGTCTGCACAGACTTTTTCCCATACTAGATTGAAACTATTTGTCCCAAATAATGACAAACAATCTGTATCGCAGAGACTTCCTCTTCTATCGATATAAGCGTACATTGTCTTCAAAACTAGTTGTTTCCTTGTGTTGAACTGAGTGTTAAGTTCATTTTCAATTCGATATAGGATATATTCTTTATCACCAAAATCTTCCAATTCTTCATCAGTAAGATCAATGCCTGACATTTCAAATAAGTTAAGCAGTTCTGCATCCTGGAGTTCTTTTGATGCCATTGTCACCACGCACTCATGAAGTCTCTTGAAATAATCAAAATCATTAGTGACCCTCTTACGAGTTTGAAGTTCTGTATAATATGGACGATTTTCTGACAGCAATGTAAAAGTTTCGTTGATGGTTTTATCCCACAGAATTTCACCAGAGCCGTTACACTCAATGATATCCTCCGTATTGGTATAAACTCCATTTTCGAAGTAATCTTGTAGAAGGAACAGTAGCACAGCCAACAGATTAAATGAACTGCTTTCACTACTGTCATTAAACATACGAACAATCTGCTCTTTGGAATTGTATTTTTCCAAAACCTTAATGACCTTTCGCAGTTCATCCGCGGGTTCCTTTACATTCAGAAGATACTTCGGATAACACTTCAGGACTCTTCCTACTGCGACAATAACCCCAACGAAAGTAAAGACATAGAGATATTCGTTTTCTCCAACCTCCACATCAACCACCTCGATATCCTCTTCCAGCAAATCTGCCATATTTTTCTGTACATAAGAAGATTTTACTGCTTTAAGAACACCAAATTCTTTCAGCTTTCTGATTAACGAAACCACATATTCTTCACTGCACTTTAAAATCTGACATAATTCTTTTTGCGTATATCTTTTCTGTTCTCGTACAAATTCAGAGATCATAAATCAGACCTCCTTATTCTTCAGAATCAGTGAAAGGATTCCCGTTTTCATCAAGCTGATATTCATTTGTCACTAAGTCTTGAATCTGTACTAATGTTTGAATTGATCCATTAAAAATGCCAATTCCTTGTTCATCGAATGCTTCGCAAATCTTGGAATATCTTGTCTGTCCTTTGGCACTGCCTTCAAATAAACTTGGGCATTTCTGTTTTGCAGCGTCATCGAATAAATACATAAGGACTTTATTCTTAAATGCATCACAGAACTTCTTAGAATCAATCTCAGTACCACCATCTTTAGGTATAACGATGCTCTTAGAAATAAAGTAAGGTCCTAACTGCTTATCTTCATTAATTTTCGATTCTGCAAGGAATTCATTTATTGCTTTTCTAAGTTCATTCCACTCAATACGTTGTTGTTCCTTCGAACCGATAGTCACATATTTTCCTCGAAGCTGTTCATCATTATCATCGATTCCAAGATATGTAAAATCCCATCTTCTCTTAAAAGCAGTATCCATAGGGAACACACCTTGGTCTGCGCTATTCATAGTTGCCCATATAAATATATTATCCGGGATTTTTATTTTGTTATAGTCATCCGGATTTCCACCCAGTTCTTTTGCTAGATACTTCTTAATATCCTCTGTTGCCTGAATTGGATATTCACTGACGAAGTCATTACCTCTATCAAGCAACTGGAAGATATCTCCGAATACCGCTGCCACATTGGCACGGTTGATTTCCTCAATAATTAGCAAGAATGGTTTTATATTATCAGTTCTGCTGTTCTTAAGTGCTTTGACATATATACGCATGAAAGGACCCGGAACATACTCATAAGCTATATCTTTCTTACCCTTTGATGGCTTTGATAGATTTACATATGGCCGGATTGCTCTTCCGTGATTACGTTCAACGCTATTATCGCCAGCCGCATCTGAACCATCCGCTTTTCTTGTTTTGAAACTTTCGTCTGTATAGAGCCCAAGCAAAAGCGGAAGTCTTGTTAGTCCATCACCCTTAAATCTGTCATAAAGCAAATCATACTTTTCTTGTGCAGACTTTGTTTCATCAGTTAAAATAGCCAACACTTCCTTTTCGGAAGCTAAAGAAATAATCTCTGCAGAATCATCAACCATAACAGGCTTATATGTTCCGACAAAGTTTGCATAAGAATAATCAGGATGGAAGGTTACACGTTCATAGTCTTCCTCGTTGCCTTCTCCCAACAGTTCTAAGCGGTCGCTATTAATAGTGAAACTCTTACCGGTGCCTGGTGCTCCAAACAAGATTCTGTTTCTTGAAAAGGATGATTCATAACCAGTCTTAAAGGGATCTTCTCTTTCCACATATGAATCATCTTCTTCACTGAGATCATCATTTGTCACTTCATCATCAATATCCATATACTTTTGATAACTCAGCTTAATATCATTGAATGCTTCACCTTCTGGAGTCCAAAAATCTTCATAGGTCAAAATATCATACAGGTCTGCCTTGTTACTGGAAGTTAAAGAATCTGATTCTAATCTAATACTACCATCATTATCTTCTTTTACACATCCAGACCAAGTTAATACTTTTACCATTTCTCTTACTTGACGAGTCTCCTGTTTCCATTGTCTGTTATCTTCATTTTTCTCTACAGTTGACGGAAATGAACTATTTTTTCTATATTCTTCTATCTGTTTAATGATAGTTAAATAATCCACTTGATTAGTTTTAGCAACAGCGGAATTAAAGAAGATAAAATCCGCTATTTCCTCCTTAGTCAGATAAGCATCTGATAATCCTTGAATTTTCATCATATACAGCAATCTGAGAATAATCCTCATTGGTGCTAACTGAATTCCATCTGCAATTGCAGACTCAAATGATTCCTTTGTTCTTGGGTTAGGAAATTGGAATTTTTTTATAAAATTCAAGACGACTGTTCTAACATTATTGTTTGCACATAACACAGCACACTGACTACTTTTTGTTAAATTAAAATAAAAGCCTAACGTGTTCATGTTGTTATTTGCATTTTTATCTTCGTTAGCTGACGGAACACTATCGTTCATGAAACACGCTCCAGCTTCAACCAATGAATCTTTTAGGTGTGATATCCTAAGATCGTTTGTAAATAAATAATGATACATTTTAAATCTCCTCCAGCAGTTTTCTTACCGCACTAGCTATTGCTTTTGCAAGCCTGGGTGGTACTGCATTACCTATCATTTGGTACGCATTACCTCTACTTCCTACAAATTCAAAATCATCTGGGAATGATTGTAATCTTGCGGCTTCTCTAACAGTAATAGTTCTTTGTTGTACGGAATCATAATGTATAAATCTATTCCCGTCCTTATACAGGTGTGCAATTATTGTTGTACTCGGTTCATCCGGCTCAAGAACATGATACCTATGGATTGGCGATTTGGAACCAATTTTTTGTTCATATAATTCACTTATTTTTTTACTGTCGTATTCTCTTCGTCCTGACTCAACATCTTCCTCTAAGATTCTAAAGGTATCCATATCTCTTAGATTACTGTATCGGGGTACATGCCAAGAGATAGGACATTCCGGAGTTGTATGGGATATCCTCTTTTTATGATGCCCCTCATCAAAAAGCGGCATAAGCTTTGGCAAATCTCCTATAGCCTCTCTTACTGTAAACAACCGATCACTCTTATATTGGGTTAAAATTTCATCATAAAATTTATCAAGAACCTTTTGAGGTTCCGGATAATATTCTTTATTTAGCCCAACAATAATTACTCTGTTCCTATTCTGTGGTACACCATATTCTGCTGCATTCACAATGGCCTTTTTTAAGTCACCAGTAATCTGATAACCTATGCTATCAAACCCTTTTGTTATCAATTCAGTTATATGTCTACCATCTGGCGATGCACTTAATATTCCCGGAACATTCTCAAAAATGAATAATTTCGGTTTATATCTATTAACAACACTCAAATAATGTTCAAAAAGATAATTACGATAATCATCCTTCATTCCATTTTCGTCTCTAACTCGTCCTGCAACCGAATATGCCTGGCAAGGAGGTCCACCAATAATTAAATCTATTTTAGGAACTTGACTTGCATAAAAATCCAGTCCTTTACCGACTCCGAACTCTTCATCATCCCATCCATGAAACAGTTCTTCTTCTCTTTGTATATCAAAATGCATTACTCGATCATCTGCATCTTTTTCGCCCCACCTCTCTTTCAATCTTTTTCTAAGTGTATTCACTTGAGGCTTGAGCCATTCCACGGCAGCCACTTCAGCATAATCTCCCGTCTGCATGAAGCCCTCAGTAAGTCCACCGCATCCGGCAAATAGGTCAATCATTCTATACTTCATCTATCATCACCTTGCAAATATTCTATTAATTTTGTCGCAATCACCTGTCCCAGCATAGGAGGAACCGCATTTCCAACTTGTTTATACTGTTGAGATTTGTTTCCATAAAAGATAAAATCATCTGGAAAACTCTGCAATCTGGCGCTCTCCCTAACTGTAGGAATTCTGTTATACAGATAATGAAAATGTGATCTATGTCCTGTATTAATCGTCAGTGATGGTTTCTGACTATGGTATCGTGTCAACGCTTCGTGGTACTTATATAACCCTCTATATTCTTCTGGTAATGCCTTATAATTTTTTCCTTCAGGAACAAGAGAAATCATTTTTTTTGTCTTTTCAATCGGTATACTCCCGATATGATTTTGTACCAACTTAGTATTCTTTCTCATAAGATTTTGATATTCTGTTCTAGCTGGGGTTCTGTAATCTTGTATTTCATCACCATAAATTATCTCCCCAGCCTCAGTTTGCAAACTTGGTAAATCATCTATTGCATCAACACATGTAACATAATTGTCCTTATCACATGTTGCTAACGGAAATTCAAACTCCTCATTTGAATCTCTTAAACCAACAAAGAAAACTCTTTTTCTTATTTGTGGAATTCCATAATCTGGAGCATATAAAAGTTTTGGCGTCATTTTATATCCAATTTCTGCAAAATCTTGGACAATTCGTTTTGCACCAATGCCACCATTAGTCTGAATCATTCCAGGAACATTCTCCAATACAACAGCCTGTGGTTTTAATCTATCTGCGAGTTTTACCATAGCAAGATACAATGAATTTCTTTTGTCATTCGTATCCCTTGGTCCGGCAATAGAAAATCCCTGACAAGGAGGCCCACCCACCAAAACATCAAGCTTTATATTTTTCTCGTCCAAAAACTTAATAATTTTATCTATATTACTGTGGTCAAACAAATCTAATTTCATGGCTTCTGCACTACCATGATTTGCTTTGAAAGTTTTTAATGCTGCATCGTCAAAATCAACACCTAATACAACATCATATCCAGCATCTAAAAATCCTCTTGATAATCCACCAGCACCTGAAAACAGGTCAACACAGGTAAATTTTTTTCTCATTTCTAATACTTCCTTTATTCTGCACTTTTTCCACTTTTGACCCACTCATCAAGTTCATCTTTTTTAAACTTCCAACAACGACCTATTTTATGTGTAGGTATTCCATTTTCTTTTTTTATCCATTCACGAACTGTAGTAGCCTTTACACCAAGATATTCTGCTGCTTCATCTGTATTTATCCATTTGTCTTCCATAATTTTATTCATCCATCTCACCTCAAATACGCAAAAAATCAACATAACATATTATAACTTATGTCTTATCACTTTTCAACATTATACATCAGTTTGGTTTGTATCAGTCTATAATTTGAAACCATCTAGGGTTCAAATCTTTGTTATTCATCTCCTAGTGTAAACCTTGCCTAGAAGACCAATTCCCGCTCGGTGATTTTCAAGCATCAAAAAAGAACTTTCCGCAAGACTTCATAGTATGTTGTAAGCTATAACGGTAAGCTCCAGCACAAGTGCATTGGTTTCAAACTTCCCTGGCGGAAGCCTTTCCACGTCCATGTCACTCTTTACCTCGCTGTGGTACTGTTCGCACTCACCATGTCCGTGATAGAGTTTAATGATTTCATGGTCACTTTTACCGAGATTTGTCCACCAGGTTTCAACCTCTGTATCGGCAGGAAGGAGGAATTGACCTTTTTTATCAATTGTCCACTCAGTTATTTCATAACCTGCACGAAGGGTAAAGTCTTTCTCAAAGCGTTTACTTGTAACCTCTTTCCAGTCACTTCCAATGTAAACAGTTTTCCATTCTCTAGGGGTTGTTATATCCTTGCAGTACGTTTTTGCCATTTGAAACCATTCTTCCTTGCTTTCCTTCCGAAGATTCCTTTTGATAATAAAGCTGCATCCGGTATCTATCAGAACAGCTACATTATCAATGGAATCATTACCTGAATCAAGCCTTACCAAAAGAGGCTTATCAGTAAGCTTCTTACACAGGCTTATTGTCTCGTGAAGGAACTCCACTGTACCGTTCTGGCAGTGCCGCTTTCCTTCACGAAGTTCAAAATTCACTGCATAGCCTTCGGTACCAATGTATGCCATCATTGGTGCATATCCGTCAAAGCCCTTATAGGTTCTTGAAACACCCTGCTTTAAAGTCTTTGAATTGCCCATAGGCGTAACATCAATGTCCACAGGTACCATACCGTCGTGAAGTGCACCAGGATAATATCTCCATTCTTAATCTGGTGCTGTGAACGGTTCTTGGTCACATCTATATGGTTAAGTTTTTTGGTGAAATTGCTTTTGCCAAGCAGTGCTCCTACGACCGCTAGGCCACTTGTAGGGATGATTCGCTCGTTTGTATATTTAACAATTATGTTACTGTTATCAAGTGTAATATGACGGTTATGATTCATGATATTTTTCTCCCGAAACCATTGATTTACAGGGATATTATATCATTATATGGCTTCACCTTACAGGTGAATTGTAATAAAATATAAAACTTTTAATAAGCCACGGTAGCATGGGCATATTCGTAAAGGTTAAATTTTTAAACTTCACGGATTCAGGTATGTATTTAAGTTATTTTTAAAATTCATCCGCATTTTTTAAAAATCTACTTATACTAAATTAATGCTTGTTTTCACGTCACCGAACTTTTTTGGATTGTATCTTCAAAAATGTTTATTACCCTATAAGAAATAGCTTATAAAGATATGAGATAATAAATGTCTCAATGAAAAAATAATGGATATTTATACATTTTTAACAATAAACAGGGAATATTAACTAAACCGTTTTGAATGTTGCAATTTAATCCGGATTTTGTATAATAGATATATAGGAAGTAAGAAATTTGGGTAAATTACCGAAAGGGGCTTTACAAGTAAAATGAGAGGCGAAATAATTATTCACGACACGCTATGCGTATAATTTAATTTTTTTAAGGCTTAAATGAAGTACGAGTTAGGCACTTGTTTTGATGCAAATCAGGGTAGGCGTTTTTTTGTGTTTAAAAGATTACTTAGAGAAGTATAGCAAATAAAGAAAAGAAGAAAATATGGATATATAGAGTACTATTAGCTGAAAATATTACAATTTTATAGATTAGTGGTAGAAAGGACAAAGAAATGTACAAATTTTTTATTGAAAGTTTTAAAAAAATAATTAATAGATATTCTGATGATTTTATAAACAAGCTAAATAAATCGCTTGAAGATAAATTTATAAAAGACGATCTTATGGGCAAAGCCTTGGAAGGGGAAAAAGTTGAAGAAGTAAATATAGAATTAAAGATGTTGGTGGAGAAAGTTTGCAGAGAAGCCATTAGTATTGATGATACTAGTAATAAGGATCATATTAGAAATGATTTTGAAAGATATGTTAAGGAATTAGACGATGAAGAATACTTTGATGAAAGTAATAAGGAAGTATTATTTCAGAGATTCAAAATTTTTGTGGAAGGATATAAAAAATATATTAGTAAGCAGATAAGTATTGGTGAAAAGTATATCTTGCAACAAGTTGGTAGAGTAAGTGAAGAAGTTGCAAATATTGAAAAAAACATAGTATCAGTTAAAAATGTGCAAGAAAAAATGCAAGAAAAAATGGAAAATGCAGAAAAATTTAATAAAGATAAGAAAGCTCCTTTAATAGATATAAATAAGCACTATATAAAAGTTGAACCTTATAACTCAAAATATGAATTTTTAGATAATACATTCAAATTAGCAGGAGAAATAGACCCTTTTGAAGCCGATAACATATATGTTTTTACTTTAAATTTAAAAAATATTAGTGAAGAATTGATTAAAAAAATAAGTATTAGAAATTTTAAAGTAATGCTGTGTGCAGAAGATGAGGAAGATCCGACATCAGGATATTTAGTGTGTAATATAATAAAGCAGTGTACTCAATCTGTAGAGTGTTATTTGAATTTATTAAAAGGAAGTGAACAGAAAATTCATCTTATTATTGAGGATAAGGGATATGAGTTAAATGAAGATAATCTTTATTACTATGAGAATTTTGAGAGTGATAGGCTATGTATTAAATTTGATATGAAACTTACGAATGATAGTGAAGAAGCTGATTATAGTTATAGTATTTTTGCAAGCAGAGATAAAATATCTGAAAATATCTCAGATAGATACTGTGTTGATTCCGTAGAAATGTGTAGAAATTAAATACAATTTTTGGAGGATAAATGGGAGATAAATATGGGACTATGAATAAAAGTCTGTAAACAAGAATCTTCTATGATAATAAAGGATGAAAATCTCTCTGGTGGGACTTTCATCCTTGTTTTATATATAACAGTTAAAAAATGGTATGTCAATAAGAGGTGGCATTTACCACCCATTATTTTTTATTTTATTCAGGCTGTCGTCCTTCATACAAGATACTTGACTCTCCGTACACCTGTGCCCAGTTTCGTATTGTTGTAGTCCATTTTTTAGTTGCTTCAAATGTGGCTAAATACAAAGCCTTAAGAAGTGCTGTATCGCTTGGAAATACGCTTCTCTGACGGTTTAGCTTACGATAGGTGGAATTAAGTGATTCTATAGCATTGGTGGAGTAAATGACTTTCCTGACATTGGAAGAAAACTTAAAAATTGGGGAAATAACATCCCAGTTATCTTTCCAGCGTTTCATTGCGTTAGGATATTTTGGCGTCCATTTTTCTGTCACATGTTCCAATACTACAAGAGCTTTCTTCTCATCCGGAGCCTGGTAAATAGTCTTTAGATCTGTTGCAAAGGCTTTTCTATCTTTATCCGGTACATATTTCAATGTATTACGTACCTGATGAACTATATACCTTTGATATTCTGTCTTAGGAAAGACTGCTACTATAGCTTCCTTTATACCTGTGAGTCCATCTGCAAAGATAACAAGGATGTCTTTTACTCCTCTGTTTTTAAGTTCATTCAGTACTGACAGCCAGTATTTTGAACTTTCATTGTCACCTACCTGTATTGTAAGTACTTCCTTTTTTCCTTCAGTACTTATTCCTAAGATAACATAAGCAGCAAGCTTTTTTATAACACCATTATCACGAACCTAATAATGAATGGCATCAATGTAGAGAATTGGGTAAACTTCGTCTAGCGGTCTGTTCTGCCAATCATCAATCTGAGTAAGGATTTTATCTGTTACATCTGAAATGAAACTTTCTGACATTTCAAAGCCGTATATATCCTCTATTGTCTCTGGAATCTGTCTTGTTGTCATTCCTTTTGACGCTTTTTGACAATCTGAGGTTCAAAAGTAGAATTACGGTCCTGTGGTACTTCTATGTTAAACTGACCATAGCTACTTTTAACCGTCTTAGGCTTGTAACCATTCCTATAATCATCACTATCATATCGCTCAGATTTACCATATCCAAGATGTTCATCCAATTCGGCTTCCTCATTTCTTTAATGGTTCCACCTAATAGGTCTTTAAGTGCATCCTGAATGTCTTCAGCTGTTTAGATATCATACTCCTGAAGCAGCTGTTGGATGATGTTTCTTTTACCTTCAGTCATTACAACTTTGTGTGCTGGTTTCTTTTCTCTTTTTGCCATAATAAAGGCCTCCTATGATTTATATTTTATCATAGAAGACCTATTGCTTAATAGCTATTTACAGAAAAAGTTTAACATACTAAAATTTTTAACTTCACGAATTCAGGATAAACTATATATCTTTTAGTTTTTTACTGCACACAAAATTCAAATAATCTTTAGGCGTTATACCTGCAATTATGAACTCTTTGTGAACTGCTTCTCTCCATTCACTCTCTCCTATATCCGAAAATGTATTCCATACTCTCCGAATGACATTAAGTGATTTAACAGCCCAATCAACATACTCATTTCTATTTACATAATATATATCTTCAGCATATATGCGTGCATCATCATCAATACCAGTTGAGTTGGTAATTAAAACTGTATATATATTAGCACTTTTTGTTATTCTTCTCTCATGTTCAACAATCCAAGCTCGATGCCTTCCGGCTTCACTGACATCTGATATTGGAACCTTTTTCACCGGTTCTTTTTCCTCATAGATTTTATCTTCTGAAACAACTAAATTGTTTTCATTAATTATCCAGTATGGATCCGGTGCACCAGTACTGTTAGGGTTTTCTGAAATAAATCCTAGCAATTCACCAAATTCTTTATGTCCTATTTCAAATTTGTTTCCATCAAGTGATTTCAAATTATTTAAAATGCTCTTGATTTTTTCCTCCATTTTTTGTAGCGTTGGTATAGATGAAAAAACACTTTCTATTCTTTCAATACAATCAAAGAAAAAGTCTGCATCTTTAACATCTTCACTTTTAACAGAAAATAGTTTTTCTTGTAATCCTGAAAGCCATCTTATACTTATATTTTCTTTTAATGCATCAGATAAAAATTGTACTCCTTGTGTCTTATACTCTTTTTCCCCATTTTGAAACAAGTAATAAGCCATACATCCCGCCATATAATTCCAAAAGCATTTATATCCATTTAACACAGGTGCATTTAGATTTCCAACAATACTGCTGGCATAGTCAAATGCTGATTTATAATCTTTTTTCCATATTGAACATTGAAATTTCACTTCCAGGATTGCTGACTCATGTAATTTTTTATTAATTTGCTCCTCTGTCGTGTTTTTTTCATTCCAATATTCTTGCCTCAAATCAACAATATACTCTTCAGCTTTTTGCCATTCAGCAGTTCGATTTAAGAAATCTTTAGCCTGTTCTAACACATCGTTTACAGTTGAATAGTCCAGGGAGTTATCTAAACCAAATTGAATTTCTGCCCTCAACTCTGGTGCAAACAGCTTAATCTTTTCCTTCTTAGTCAGATCATTCTGAATAGTATCCCCCATTACACAAACAATAGAATAATCACTAGCATTTCTTGAACATCTCCCTACAGCCTGAATTATCCTCGTTCGTATTCTTTCTGCATATAGTTTTGATGCTCCCATTCTTGTAATCAAAAATTTTTCCTGCAAATTGGTAGTTTTCGGTAAATTCAAAATGAATAACAATCTGCTCTCATCATCGGAAAAATCCATGCCATCAAAACGATTTGCCAAAATAACCGTTGCCTCTGGAATATCTACAAATAGGTTTTTCGATTTTTCTATGTCCTCTGCCTCAAAAATTTTTGTACTCTCAAGATTCTCTTCAAAAATTTTTTTAATTTTATCTACTGATTTTATATCTGGAACAAGAAAGACACTTTTCTTGCACAAATTCTGGAGTTGTTTAATTACATTTTCGTGCTCATCTGCTCCCAATGATAAATCTGGAAAGGTAAAAAACTTTCTTCCCAGTCCTTTTTTATCCCAGTCATTCACTATTGGTAATTTAAAAATTTTCTCAATGCCTGTGATTCGTTCCAGCTCACCACTTTTTCCTAATGTTGCAGACATCAATATTCTCTGCTTCGCATTAACAAATGCATCAAAAAACATAGTTGGTGCTACCCAAGGGCGTATGAGAATTTTTCTATTTGCAAAATATATATTACATTCTTTCAAATTTTCTGATATATTCTGATACGCGTAATAATTTGAGTTTCCCTTTTCCATGCCTTGTCTCAAAATTTCTTGAAATTCATTAAGTCTATCTAATACTAAAGGCATTGGCAACATATTACACCATGCTGCAACATCAGAACTATACTCATCCTCTAGCAAATATTGGTAATCCGTTTCACTAATATATGGTTTTACCAGTTCTAAAACTTCACTAAAAGTTGTACTTTTACTATCTATCTGAACAGTCCAGTTCGATATAATATAGTCTTCACAGGAATGGACATCATCCATTATTATGACATCCACATCATCAAAAAAAGAATGCCGTGCAAAAAAGGAACTATATGTTGTAACCCCAATTGCATCTGCCATAAGAAATCTATTTTTATCTGTTGGTAAATAATCTTTCTGCTTACCACAAAAAGAAACCGCTTTCAATCCATATTTCATGTTTGATTGTTCAACTACTTGATTCACCAATTGATTTGTTGGGCACAAAAACAATATCTTTTCTTTGTTTTTACGCCTTCTATATTCACCTATTAGTAATCCTACTAATGTTTTTCCACTTCCAGTTGGTAGTTCTAGGGCAACTGTTTTTTTATCCATATTTTTGTTGTATTCCTCTAACATGGTTGCCTGATAATCTAAAGGACCCATTATCTTTTTTAGTTTATTATCTTGATACATTTCTTGTGGTGATGAGTAAAAAAATTCCTCTGTTTTTCGTGTCTTAAAAGCCATAAGCGTACCCCCTAGTGTAATAATTATATTGCGGTCAAGCATTTTTGTAACACCATTACCTAAATTTTGTTACGGGGTTATTTAACCCCATAACTAGCCTCTTAAGGCGTTTTATATTTATTATAAGCATGTGGTCTGACAGAGTTATAATGAACATAGGCAAATTCCTCAATGATGGCATAAGCTCTTTTTCAATATGATAACAATACTGATGAATTAGGTCTGTTTTTAGCATATTGAATTACCTTTTCATTGGAGCATTATCGTATGGATAACCTGCTTTACTCATACTCCTTGCTATTATAAGTTTTTTGCAAAATTCAGTTTACTCTTTAGAAGTGTACTGACTGCTTTGGTCTGAATGAATTAGGAGATTAGTTAAATCAATCCCAGGCTGCGATTCAATTACCTTTTGTAGCGTACTGTAGGCAAAAGCTGCGGTTATATTGCGGTATGTTATAACGGCTTTTTTCCTTGAAGCAGAAAATAATTGCATCTCAATGTTCATATACTTATGAACAGCTAATCGCTATCTTATAACCTTTACACACCAGACATTAGTGAGCAATCTTTTCCCCATCTACATCTGTGTGAATGATAAATCCTAGTTCAATACACCTCATATTCACCAAAGTCAATTAAAGCATATTAAAATCCTAATTTCATCTCCTAATTTACGCTACAATATAATTTCAATTATTTTATCGTAGAACCACTCCCTATTATATCATTTATTCACAAAAAATCTACCCCAAATCACCATTATTTTAGTTATATTTTGAGTTATCTCTTCATTCTCATCAACCTTTTGTAACATTTTGCAATTAACCATTTTTATTAAAAGCTGAACACACCGTAATCACTACAGATGTTCAGCTTTATCTTTAATACAATTTAGTATTATTATCAGCATTAAGTTATCATCCTAGATATATTCTCACTCCTCCCCCCTCCAGCACCCCAAGCGCCTTCCTATACTTCTCTACCCTCTTTATATCCTTTTCCCTAACCTCCTTAAGCCTCGTCAAGTCCATATTGTGCTTTAAGTCAGCTATTTTTACTGCTCTAGCCAGTTCGTTGGCTTTGATTCCTTCGATATACTTAGTGTAATCAAGTTTTTTTGGCTTTGTGATTGCTTTAACTGCATCTCCTATTTCTTTGCCAAATTCTTCGTATATCATCTCTATAGTTACTTCTGTATCTTCTACTGTATCATGGAGATAGGCTACTATCTTCTCCTTATGTGTGTGAACTGAATTAACAACGGTTTGAATATGGCCTGTAAAATAATCAACCCCTGCCTTATCAACCTGATTACTATGTGCTTGTTTAGATAATAACCTAGCTGATTCAAGCAGAGATTCATCTTTTGATGTATACGTTATTTTCTCATTTCCATCACATTCAAGGCTTGTATTGTTTGGCTCAATATTTTTAATCATTCTAACTCCCTATGTGGTTACACAGCAGGAAGGCAAGTGTTATATCATCTCTGCAGTGTTATAATGTATTTTTTCTCCAACACTAGTTCAACACAGATATTACATAATCACTAATTCTAATATCAAGATTGTTTCTACGTACACTTTGTATACAATAAGCGACTGATGGCCATCACCTCTTCTAAGGACAACTAACACCTATGAGAAATTCTAATTTGTGGGGCTGATGTGGTTGTGTATCTGACTAAGGCACGCCTTCACTAATAAATGTCCAGACTCGCTACGGTTTTTCTGTAAGATGCTGTTGTAATATGGCTTTGTTGACGAAAAACCTGATGCGCTCGCTTAGGCATTATTAGTTCCGGCTGTTTGATTGACGAATGACTACAAACAAACACATTAGCCACAAAGGGGGCAGGTGAGTGGCTGTCTTTAATTTGGCATTTGAGTTGTAATTTGTATAAACTTAAGGTGCCAGCTCCGAATGATAAATTCTAAGCGAGCGCATTAGGCGGAGCGAAGCGGATGCCGGAGCGAGTCTGAAATGTTATCATTCGGAGCGTCACTTAGGTTAATTTATATAACAACTCTATAAATTAGAATTTACAGTATATGAGTGTCAAAAACATAAAAATCTACCAGACTTTCTTACAAGAAAATCTATTATTTTTTCCACCTGAGCTTTATAGAAGATTTCAATGAGATTTTCTATCAAACAAAAAAAAGTACAGAGAGCAGAAGCTCTCCATACTCTATATACTTATCTATTATTTCGCCTTCTTCTCAGCGATAGCAGCCTGTGCTGCTGCAAGTCTTGCCACTGGTACTCTAAATGGTGAGCAGGATACATAGTCAAGACCGATCTTGTGGCAGAACTCAACAGATGATGGATCTCCACCGTGCTCGCCGCAGATACCGATGTGAAGCTTTGGATTAACAGGTCTGCCAAGCTTGATAGCCATTTCCATAAGCTTTCCTACACCGTTCTGGTCAAGCTTTGCAAATGGGTCATTCTCGAATATCTTGGTGTCATAGTAAGCGTTAAGGAACTTACCGGCATCATCACGAGAGAAACCAAATGTCATCTGTGTAAGGTCGTTAGTACCGAAGCAGAAGAAGTCAGCTTCCTTAGCGATCTCATCAGCAGTGAGGCAAGCACGAGGAATCTCTATCATAGTACCAACCTCATAGTGAAGGTCTGCACCAGCTGCCTTAATCTCAGCATCTGCGGTCTCTACTACTATCTTCTTAACAAACTTAAGCTCTTTTACTTCACTTGTAAGAGGAATCATAATCTCTGGAACTACCTTCCAGTCAGGATGCTTCTTCTGTACATTGATAGCTGCACGGATAACAGCCTTTGTCTGCATCTTAGCAATCTCAGGATAGGTAACTGCAAGACGAAGTCCTCTGTGTCCCATCATAGGGTTGAACTCGTGAAGTCCTGTGATTATATCCTTGATAGCCTGAACGCTCTTGCCCTGTGCATCTGCAAGCTTCTGAATCTCTTCCTCTGTTGTAGGAACGAACTCGTGAAGAGGTGGGTCAAGGAAACGGATAGTAACAGGTGTTCCCTCAAGTGCCTCATAAAGCTGCTCGAAGTCTCCCTGCTGATATGGAAGAATCTTCTCAAGAGCTGCTTCTCTTCCTTCTACTGTGTCTGAACAAATCATCTCTCTGAATGCTGCAATTCTGTCAGCTTCGAAGAACATGTGCTCTGTACGGCAAAGACCGATACCTTCTGCACCAAGCTCACGAGCCTTCTTAGCATCTGTAGGTGTATCTGCATTTGTTCTAACTCTAAGTCTTCTATACTTGTCTGCCCAAGCCATGATTCTACCGAACTCACCTGCGATAGTAGCATCAACTGTAGGGATTAAGCCTTCATAGATATTACCTGTGGTACCATCGATAGAGATTTCATCTCCCTCGTGGAAGGTCTTGCCGCCAAGAGTGAACTTCTTGTTAGCCTCGTCCATAACGATGTCACCACAACCGGATACACAGCAGGTACCCATACCACGGGCAACTACGGCTGCGTGAGATGTCATACCGCCACGAACTGTGAGGATACCCTGTGCAGACTTCATACCTGAAATATCCTCAGGAGAGGTCTCAAGACGAACGAGAACCACCTTCTCACCACGTCCTGCCCAAGCTACAGCGTCATCTGCTGTAAATACTGCCTTACCGCAAGCTGCACCAGGAGAAGCTCCAAGTCCCTTGCCAAGTGGTGTAGCAGCCTTAAGTGCCTTAGCATCAAACTGTGGGTGAAGGAGAGTATCAAGGTTACGAGGGTCAATCATTGCAACAGCCTCTTCCTCAGTTCTCATACCCTCGTCAACGAGGTCACAAGCTATCTTAAGAGCAGCCTGAGCTGTTCTCTTACCATTTCTGGTCTGAAGCATATAAAGCTTACCATGTTCAACTGTAAACTCCATATCCTGCATATCTCTATAGTGCTTCTCAAGTGTAGAGCAAACTTCATTGAACTCCTTGAAAGCCTCTGGGAACTTATTAGCCATCTCATCAATGTGCATAGGTGTACGAACGCCTGCAACTACGTCCTCTCCCTGTGCATTGGTAAGGAATTCTCCGAAAAGTCCCTTAGCGCCTGTAGCAGGGTCTCTTGTAAATGCAACACCTGTACCGCAGTCATCACCCATGTTACCAAATGCCATAGACTGTACGTTAACAGCTGTTCCCCATGAATAAGGGATATCGTTGTCACGACGGTAAACGTTGGCACGAGGGTTGTCCCAAGAACGGAATACTGCCTGGATTGCTCCGTAAAGCTGTTCCTTTGGATCGGTAGGGAAGTCCTTACCAATCTTTGACTTGTACTCTTCCTTGAACTGTCCTGCAAGCTTCTCAAGATCCTCAGCTGTAAGGTCAACGTCCTGAGTAACTCCCTTTTCTTCCTTCATCTTGTCTATAAGCTCTTCAAAGTACTTCTTACCAACTTCCATAACTACGTCAGAGTACATCTGAATAAATCTTCTATAGCAGTCCCAAGCCCAACGAGGGTTTCCTGACTTCTCAGCGATAACATGTACAACGTCCTCATTAAGACCAAGGTTAAGAATTGTGTCCATCATACCTGGCATTGAGGCTCTGGCACCTGAACGAACTGAAACAAGAAGTGGATTTTCATGATCTCCAAATTTCTTACCTGTGATTGCTTCGAGCTTTACGATATGCTCGTCTATCTGACCACGGATCTCATCATTAATCTTCTTACCGTCTTCATAGTACTGAGTGCAGGCTTCTGTTGTTACAGTAAAGCCCTGAGGTACCGGAAGTCCGATATTTGTCATTTCTGCAAGGTTTGCACCTTTACCACCAAGAAGCTCACGCATCTCAGCTTTTCCTTCAGTGAATAGATATACCCACTTTCTTGCCATTGTATTTTCCTCCTGTTGTTACTCTGTAGGACCAGATAATTAGAGTCCTCTCAGAAAAATTTACACTTACCTTCAAAATGTCGACCTAACTCGACACTTCAAGCATAATCTTAACACATTTTATTCTTTATGTCATTATTTTTCATCATAAAACCATGCTAGATTTATTTCGCTTTTTTCGTATATCTTTGGTAGTTTTTACCATAAAACAGCAATCTTAATTTTAGCGGGAAAGAATAGTGAACACTCGGAAACTTTTTTAAATAAAAAATATCTGTGCAATCAGAAATAAAAGCCTAAGTTATTTCTTTTTGCACAGATACTAATCAGTTATAGCAATTTTTGTATAATATGCTATTTCATTTCGTTATGGAAAAGTCAGGATAATATTTTTCTATAACATCAGCCACCACCATCGATTTTTTCTCTATGAAATGCCTGCAGTATATTTCCGTAAAATTATCAAATTCTACATTTTCAAATAAGTTAAAATAATCAATTACGGCAACAACTTCAACAGAGACTTCTTCTCCGTAAGCATTCGTATACTTATTGGCTGATATTTTCTTTGCAAAATATTCTAACAGTTCTTCTGGTGATGTTTCTTCAAAAAAATCATCTTCAAGCTCACACAAAACAATGCTCTCTTCAAAGATTTTTGCATCATCTTCAGATACATAGTTTTCTATTTTGCATTCTTTTAACAATACTACACTGTACTTTTCCATAACTATTTTTTATAAGATTTATTTTTTAATTAAAAGCGACTTTCCAGTCATTTCAGCAGGCTGTGGAAGCCCCATAAGCTCAAGGAGTGTAGGGATGATGTCGCAGAGCTTGCCATCCTCTGCAAGACCATACTCTTCTCCCGCATTCACAAGGATGAAAGGCACAGGGTTGGTTGTGTGGGCAGTCCAAGGCTCTCCTGTCTCGTAGTCAATCATCTGCTCGGCATTTCCGTGGTCAGCGCAGATGAACATAGCACCGTCAACTTCTTTAACAGCCTCTACCACTCTTCCTACGCAGGTATCAACTGCCTCTATAGCCTTCACCGCTGCTTCCATGACTCCTGTATGTCCAACCATATCAGGGTTTGCGAAGTTACAGATAATCGCGTCATACTTTCCACTCTTTATAGCATTTACAAGTCCGTCACATACCTCAAATATGCTCATTTCAGGCTGTAAGTCATAGGTTGCAACCTTAGGTGACTTTACAAGGATTCTGTCTTCTCCGGGGAACGGCTCCTCTACGCCGCCATTAAAGAAGAAGGTAACGTGTGCATACTTCTCAGTCTCTGCGGTACGAAGCTGTGTTTTGCCAAGCTTTGAGAGATACTCCCCGAAGGTGTTCTTAACGTCTATCTTGTTGAAAGCAACTGTCTTGTTAAGCATATTTGAATCATAGTCTGTAAAGCAGACAAACTTAGTCTTAATCCTCCCACCTCTTCTCTCAAACCCGTCAAAATCATCATTACAGAAGGCCTTTGATATCTCTCTTGCCCTGTCAGGACGGAAGTTGAAGAAGATGATGCTGTCATCATTTTTGATAGTAGCAACAGGTGCGCCGTCTCTCTCAATTACAGTAGGTACAACGAACTCATCGGTTACATCACCGCCGTATGAGCTTTCTATGGCAGCCACAGGGTCTGTGGCTGTATTACCTTCACCGTATACCATAGCCTTATATGCAAGCTCCACTCTGTCCCAACGGTTATCCCTGTCCATAGCATAGTAGCGTCCCATTACGGTAGCCACCTTGCCTACGCCAAGCTCATTCATCTTAGCTACAGCATCTGCTACGAAGTCACGGCCACTCTTAGGAGGTGTGTCCCTTCCGTCCAGGAAGCAGTGGAGATAAACCTTATCAAGGCCTTCCTTTTTAGCAAGCTCCAAAAGTCCGTACATATGAGTAATATGGCTGTGTACTCCACCATCAGAGAGAAGTCCCATCAAGTGAAGAGCGCTGTTTTTCTCCTTACAGTTTTTAACTGCTGATAGAAGTGCCTCATTCTTAAAGAAATCTCCGTCCTCTATCTCTTTTGTGATTCTGGTAAGCTCCTGATATATGATTCTTCCTGCACCCATATTCATATGTCCTACCTCAGAGTTACCCATCTGTCCGTCAGGAAGACCTACAGCCAGGCCGCTTGCATATCCCTTTTTCCAAGGATAAGTCTTCATAATCGCATCTAAATTAGGCTTCTTCGCCTGTGCTATTGCATTATAGTCTTCTCTTTCATTAATTCCAAATCCATCCATTATTAAAAGTACTACCGGTCTTTTAGCCATTATTTTGCTCCTTTCAAGCATAAAACAAACATACCCCTTAGGGTTTTTAACTTGTGCGTTATTATACTATAAAATTATTTAAAACTCAAATGTAAAGATACAAGTGCCTAATATTTTTGCGAGGGCCTTGCTAAGTGCGGCAGTTGCAGGCCTGTATCAATAGGTATCAAAACTCATTATGACTACATCATTATATACATAGGTATACTATGAAATGAGATTTTTGGCAAGTATTTTGATTCCCTCTTCTATCCTATCCTCACTTATATTCCCATAGCCTATCAATATGTAAGCCTCACCGCCTTCAGGTTTTTCCCCTATCCTGTGCTTTGATAGTCGGGAGTTTGACAACCTAATCCGTTATGAGGTTCATCAAAGCCAGATATGGCTTATTTTTTTTGTCAAATCTTAAATTTATGCTTGCACGTTCCACTCCGATACGTTATAATAGTATTGGAGGATAATACTATGAGATTAGGATGGACTACCGGAAAATATTCAATTACCTATCGTGCTGTTAAAACAGTTAGAATCAATGGGAAAAACAAAACTCAGATTGTTAAAACCTTCGGTTCAGAAAAACAAATCTGCGAGATGTATGGCGTGAAAGATGCAAAAGCCTGGGCTAAAGAACAGGTGCGTATTATGAATGAAGTTGAAAAAGAAGATTCCGCAACATTTAATATTGAGCTCTGTGCCGCTAATGACCTTGTTAGTAATGAACAGCATAGGTTTAATGGCGGATATCTTTTCCTTCAGGATATTTATTATGAATTAGGCATGCATAAGATTTGCCGTGCAATCTCTGCGAGACACCCATTCGAGTACGACCTGAATGACGTACTTTCACGTCTTATATACAGCAGAATACTTTTCCCGTCATCAAAAAGGAATAGCTTTGAAGAGTCAAAGCGTTTTATTGAACAGCCCTCTTTTGAACTGCATGATGTTTACCGCTCATTATCAGTGATAGCTGAAGAGGCTGATTATATTCAGAGCCGCATTTTTAAAAACAGCACTGCAGTGCAAAAACGAAATACTCAAGTAATCTATTATGACTGTACAAATTTCTACTTTGAAATCGACAATGAAGAGGATGATAAGCAGTTTGGCAAAAGTAAGGAAAACCGCCCACTCCCTATAGTAGGAATGGGGCTGTTTATGGATAGCGATGGTATTCCTATATCCTTTTGCATTTATCCCGGAAACCGCAATGAACAGACCACTATGATTCCGCTTGAAAAGAAGATGCTTTCTGGATTTGATATGTCCAAGTTTGTTGTCTGTACAGATTCAGGACTGTCATCTGCAACAAACCGGGTATTTAATTCCTACAACAGCGAAAACGGCATGCGCGGGTATATAACAACACAGCCTATCAAAATACTTAAAGACTTCTTACAAGAGTGGTGTATGGCTGATGACGGATGGCTTCTCGATGGTGATAGAAGCGGCAAAAAATATAGAATATCAGAATTAGACAGTGAAAAGGATAGAGACAAGATTTTCTACAGATCGCGTTGGATTAAAGAGGAAGGTATAGTCCATACAGACAGTGGCGACAGAAAACAAATAATCGAACAGAAGCTCATTGTTTCATACTCCTTAAAATACCGTGATTTCCAGCGCCATGTACGTAGAGGACAGATTGAAAGAGCTGCGAAAATGATTGAAAAAGGACGTTCTTCGATAGAAAGAAAAAAACAAAATGATCCTAAACGATTTATAAAAACCGACCATACAACAAAGTACGGTGAGATTGCAGATGTATCCATAAACAGCATAGACCAGTCATATATTGAAAATGAAGAAAAATATGATGGTTTCTACGCTGTATGCACCAACCTTAATGACAACATAGGTAGTATAGTCAGGGCAAACAAGCGACGTTGGGAGATTGAAGAATGCTTTAGAATAATGAAAACTGATTTTGAAGCACGTCCTGTATATTTAAACAGGAAAGACAGGATACTAGCCCATTTCATAACCTGTTTTATTTCACTTATTGTATACAGGTATCTTGAAAAGAAACTTAATAATAAATATACCATAGACCAGATACTTCCTACCCTTCAGGAAATGGATTTCATAAAGTACGAGGGTAAAGGTTATCAGCCCATTTACACCAGAACAGAACTCACAGATGCACTGCACGATGCATTTGGATTCTGTACATCTAAACAGATAGTTCCAATAAAAAAAATGAGGAATATTTTTTCACAAACAAAAAAATAGATAGTGTAACGTGCATATGTAAATTTTCTAAAAGCCCTGTAACTCGCTTCTATAGCGAATTACAAGGCTTTTTTTCTTAAAAAGCTGTCAAAGACGGGATTATATACATAGGTATACTATGAAATGAGATTTTTGGCAAGTATTTTGATTCCCTCTTCTATCCTATCCTCACTTATATTCCCATAGCCTATCAATATGTAAGCCTCACCGCCTTCAGGGTTTTCCCCTATCCTGTGCTTTGATAGTCCTACAAGCTTTATCCCACTTTTTTCTCCTCTGCTTACAACTTCTTCTTCGGACATATCAAGCTTAAATTTAACCATAAGGTGCATACCCGCATTGCCGCCCATTATCTTTACCTTGTCGCCAAAGACTTTGAGCGAGGAAATCAGCTTATCATGTCTTGACTTATATATCTTTCTGGCTTTGTTGATATGCCTTTCATAATGCCCTCCAAGGATAAACTCCGTAAGCACAGCCTGGTCAATCCTTGGTACCGTACAGGCTAGGAAGGCAAGCTTTTTCCTGTACACCTTAAGCAGTCCGTCAGGAAGCACCATGAAGCCTATCCTTATGGCAGGGGCGATAGTCCTTGAAAATGTACCCAGATAAACCACCTTATTCTCCGTATCTATCGCCTTCAGAGGGGGGATAGGCAGTCCCTTGTATCTAAACTCACTATCGTGGTCATCCTCTATTATATACCTGTCTTCTCCTGATGCCCATCCAAGGATTTCTTTCCTCCTCTTTATAGGCATTACAACCCCAGTTGGGAACTGGTGCGAAGGAGTCAGATAGACCGCCTTTGCCTCTGAACGTTTAAGCTCTTCCACCTTAAGTCCGTTCTCATCAAGGTTTATAGGATAAACCTTCCTGTTTAATGATGAAAATATCCTATAAGCCTGCATGTAGGTAGGGTTTTCCATTGCTATTATGCTTTTCTCATCTATCAAATGCTCTAAAAGTTGCAAGAGATAGCCCGTTCCTGCACCTATTATCATATTTTCAGGCTTCACGCTTAGTCCCCTGTAGCCAAAAAGATACTTAGCTATAGCCACTCTTAGCTTCATATCCCCCTGTCTCTCACCAAGGTTAAAGAGTTCCTCTCCCCTGTCACGCATACACTGTCTATAGAGTCTGTCCCACATCCTGTAAGGGAAGCTCTCCTTACACAGTGAAAAAGGTGAAAAATCATATTCATACTCTGGTTCAGGATTGACACTCTCATTTTTTATATCGGTAAATTCCTCTTTTTTTTCACTGTTTATCCTGTCTATTTTATTCACATAATAACCGCTTTGAGGGCGGACTTCCACATACCCTTCAGCGTAGAGCTGTTCATAGGCAAGGGTAACTGTGTTCCTGCTTATCTGAAGGTTGGCCGCAAGCCCCCTCTCTGATGGAAGCTTCTCTCCCTCAGCCAGTTCCCCCTCAGTTATAAGCCCCCTAATCTTTAGGTAGAGCTGCTCATAAAGCGGCATTTTATCCTTAGATTTAAGTTCAACTGTAAGCATATTTTCTCCTAATAATCCTTATCTATATTATATCATCCTAAGCACACATATTCACCTACTATCCACGAAACAGCAACCACGAGAGAGCAAATATTCTCTTATCACCCGACCTTCGCGGACAAGGAGGGAAGCTGGAGCATTTTTTTTATAACTAATCATAAGATAAACCCGTATTATAATCAAGATAATCTAATGACTTATAATATATTTTGTGAATCTTAGAGTACAAAAAATTTTTGCAAGGATTGCTAAAGCTGCGCTGTAGCAATCCTGTATTAATCGGTGTCAAATACTTTTGACACCTACATCATTTATATACATGCATAGGCACTAGCATAGAAATTCAGCCCTCTTGCGCTGACACGCTATTCTGTAGTAGAATATAAGTTCAGGGATTTTCATTCTCTGATAGCCAAAACATGAGAAAACGACTGGTTTCTCATAAAAATAGGAGGACAATATGGTATTATCCTGCAATAACATATCAAAGGAATTTGTCACAGGACCTGTACTTAAAGAGGTCAGTTTTCATATAAATGAACACGAAAAAGCCGCAATAGTCGGCATTAACGGGGCGGGCAAGTCTACCCTCTTAAAAATAATCATGGGCGAAATGTCTGCCGATAGCGGAGATGTATTTCTTTCAAAAGGTGCCAGTGTAGGCTATCTTGCGCAGCATCAGGAGATAAATACCGAACTTACCATTTTCGATGTACTCCTTGAGGTAAAAAAAGATATCCTAGAGCTTTCAGATAAGATGAGGGCTCTTGAGATAAAGATGAAGCAGGCGGACGAAGAGGCTCTTGACGCTGTATACGAGGATTATTCAAGGGTTACACATGAGTTTGAGCTTAAGAACGGTTATGCATATAAGAGTGAAATCACAGGTATACTAAAGGGGCTGGGCTTTGAAGAGGATGATTTTACACGAAAGGTAAATACTCTATCGGGAGGTCAGAAGACAAGGGTATATCTGGCAAGGCTCTTGCTGTCAAAGCCTGACCTCATCCTGCTTGACGAGCCTACCAACCATCTTGACATGAAGGCTATTGGCTGGCTTGAGACCTATCTTAAGAACTTTAATGGAGCAGTTTTGATAGTTGCGCACGATAGATATTTCCTTGATGGAGTTGCTACCAAGATAATCGAGTTAAATAACTGCAGGGCCACTACCTTTATGGGAAATTATTCGGATTATGCTACTAAGAAAAAGGCTCTAAGAGAGGCTGAACTAAAGGCTTATCTTAATCAGCAAAAGGAAATATCCCATCAGGAGGCGGTCATAGAAAAGCTTCGCTCCTTTAACCGTGAGAAGTCTATAAAAAGGGCTGAAAGCCGCGAGAAGATGCTTGATAAAATCGAAAGAATCGATAAGCCTCTTGAGCTTGATGCCTCAATGAACATAAGTCTAAAGCCTCATAAGGAGAGTGGAAAGGATGTGCTAACTGTAGAGAATTTAAGTAAGTCCTTTGAGGAAACCCTTTTTGAGAATCTGAATTTTGAAATAAAAAAAGGCGAAAGAGTTGCTATTATTGGCGGTAACGGTACTGGAAAGACAACTCTCCTTAAGATAATAAACGGAATCACTCCTTGCGATACAGGTAAGATAACCCTTGGCGCAAATGTTGAGATAGGCTATTATGACCAGGAACATCAGGTGCTGCACTATGACAAATCCCTGTTTGATGAAATATCCGATGACTATCCTTATTTGACCAATACTGAAATAAGAAATGTACTTGCAAGCTTCCTTTTTACTAAAGATGATGTATTTAAGCTTGTAGGCTCGCTTTCAGGCGGCGAAAAGGGCCGTGTGTCCCTCGCTAAGCTTATGCTTTCAGAGGCTAACTTTCTCCTCCTTGACGAGCCTACCAACCACCTTGACATCACCTCCAAGGAGATTCTTGAGGATGCACTGAATAACTACGAGGGAACTGTTCTCTTTGTAAGCCACGACAGGTATTTTATCAATAAAACTGCCACCCGTATCCTTGATTTAACAGGAAAAAGGCTCATCAACTACATAGGAAACTATGACTATTACCTTGAGAAAAAGGAAACTCTCGAGGCTGCCCTTCTTGACGAAGTCCCTAAGGAGGACCAGCCTTTGGCGTCTTCTGCTAATAAGCAGAGCTGGCAGACTAAAAAAGAGGAGCAGAAGGAGCTTAGGAAAATACAAAATGAACTAAAGAGGATTGAAGATGAGGTCGCAAAGCTTGAGGAGGCTAACGCAAAGCTTGACGAAGAGCTTGCCAACCCTGAGATTGCCGCAAATGTAGGGAAACTTATGGAAGTACACAAGCATAAAGAAGCAAATGATGAGCGTATAAATGCTCTTCTTGAGCGTTGGGAGGAATTATCCGAAAATGTCTGATATTATAGTGGATACTCTTAGGATAGACGGAGGGATTATACTTGTGATAAACCCTCCTTTAGCTTACGATGAGAAGGTAGTTCTAAGGTTTATAAACAAAATCTCAAAGGAAGATAAATCTTCTTTCTTATTTCCCGCCCTTTACGCTAAATCCCTCTGCAAAGAGGGAGAAATTGTATCAGATGAGGTCTATGACCTATATGATGGTTTGAAAAGGGATGTAAGTTATGAGAATATCTTTGTCTTTGAAGCCCTGAATGCCCAAGTATCCACCTATGCAGGAGAAAATACGCAAAGCATTAATGCACTTGTTGAATATGTAAAAGAGGTAATTAAGGCTCAAAACGATATAAAATCCACCAGTTTAACAGATGAATTTGAAGCCTTGATGAAAAGCCCTTTTTATAATGACTTTCTTAATGAATTTGGCTTTACCTCCTCTGAAACCCTTATCCTTAAGGGGTTATTTAAGTATGCTTTTCTAACAGGTATATCTGCCACGGAGCTAATGCAGGAAATTAAGGAGAATATAGGGGAAGGTGCTAACAAAAAACAGCTCAGAAAGGAGTTTATCAATGTGCTCAGGCAAAGACTGTCTTAATAAGCCATTTTCACATATATATGTGGAAGATAAAATAAAGAACTACTCTGCGACTGAGAATATTCTTTCTAACTTTAAGAGCAGCACTATCATTTCCATAAGGCATTACAAGGATGTCTTCACCCCTTCAGGACAGAATCTCCTCTTAGCAAAGAATTCTCCCTCCCTTATCCTTGCAAAGAAGGAGGGCAGGCTAATCTATGAGGGCGCCCCTGTTTGTGAAGATTTTGGCAATGAGCATTTTTACTACACTTCTCTTATAATGAACTGCTACTATGACTGTGAATACTGCTATCTATCCGGAATGTACCCTTCAGCCAACATCGTAATCTTTGTAAATATTGATGATGTATTTAACGAACTTGAGAGCCTACTAAAGGAACATCCTGTATATATCTGCATTTCATACGATACCGACCTCCTTGCCCTAGAAGGTTTTACAGGCTTTGTAAAAGAGTTTATAAAGTTTAGCGCCTTCCATAAGAATCTGACTGTAGAGTGCCGTACAAAGAGCGCCAATATAGGAATCATAAAGAAATATATGGATGAAGGTCTTGATGTGCCTGCTAACTTCATCTTCGCCTGGACCTTATCCCCCGCTTTGATTGCTACTAAATACGAGCATAAAACTCCTGATTTTACAACCAGGCTTAAGGCTGTGAAAGAAGCCTCTAAGCTTGGACTAAGCCTTAGACTCTGCTTTGACCCTGTACTTAAAGTCCCTGATTACGAGGACTTATACGGTGATATGCTTGAGAGGGTATTTAGTGAGATTGCTCCTAACTGCCTAAGGGATATAAGCATAGGCGGCTTTAGGACTTCAAAGGACTTTCTCTCAAAAATGCGAAAGAGGCGTGAAAACTCTGCCATACTAAGCTATCCCTATGTGCTTGAAGACGGAGTCTATTCTTATGGTGTTGAAGATAATAAAAAGCTGACCGGTTTTCTCATAGACCGATCAGCCAGATACATTGATAAATCAAAGATTTTTACTTGGGAATAGGCATCACCTTATAACCACCGTATGGATGGTTCTATTCCCTTTTTTATCTATAGCGTAGAAGGTATATACGCCCTTTTTTAGTTTCAGTGCTTTCTCATTCTTTTTATTAAGCCTTAGCTTGGTTCCCTTCTTACTCTTGGTAAAGTATGAATCTCCTTTTTTGCCCCTAGCGTATCTGACCAGAGATACATCCTTATCCTTATCACTTATCTTGACAAGAACCTTGCCATCTTTTGTAAGAGAAAGGAAGATAACGGGAGCCTTACCCTTTGAAGTCTTCTTTAAAGCCTTCTTAAGCTCCTCTGCTTTCCTTGCTTCATCGTTCTTCTTAGCTTCCTCAGACTTCCTTAGTTCTTCAGTCTTCTTAGCTTCTTCAAGCTTTCTTGCCTCCTCAGCCTTCTTAGCCTCTTCAATCTCTCTTGCTTCTTCCGCCTTCTTCTCTTCTACCCTTTTATTCTCAGTTACAAAAGACTGGTAATTGCTCAGTGCATAGGCGTAGGCCCCGTCTGCATTTAACATGCCTCCTGTAGATACCTTTCCCTCAAGCTCAGGAAGTACCTTAACTCCACTTAGTATTGACTGTCTTACCTGACTTAGGGTAATACCCGGAAAATCAGAGTAAAGAAGCGCCGCAGTTCCCACTACATAAGGGGCAGCCATTGACGTACCTGTCATATATGCATAAGGTGAGGACATCTTCCCGGATGCATAGCCAGCATTAAAGCTTGCTGTATCTATTGTACTAAGTATCCTTGCTCCCGGTGCCGCAAGGTCTACATGGTTGTTGCTGTAATTTGAGCTAATGTGAAGATTACCATCTGCCTGAAGGTTGGCAACTGTTATTATGTTCTTATACCTGTAGGATGCAGGATATATAGGTCTCGTGTCTATGTTATAGCCTATGCCTGTATTTTCATCGCCGTTACCTGCTGCTACCACAAAGAGCATATCAGAGTCTTTTATGGCTTCCTCAAGGTATCTATCAGGCTTATCAGTACCAAAGCTGAAGTTACATATCGTAGCTCCCATGCTCTCTGCATACTTTATGGCATCAATTATACCCGAGGTAGAGCCTGACTCGTCATCGCCACCAAGCGCCTTAAGTACCATGATTTTCACCGTACTACTACCAGCTATTCCTGCTACTCCCTTAGTGTTGTTATTGGCAACTATGGTTCCTGCTATATGTGTTCCGTGTGCATCATCCTTGCCATTGTAGATGATATTGTTATCATCATAAAAATTCCAGCCGTTTACATCGTCCACATAGCCGTTACCATCATCATCTATGCCATTGCCCGGTATCTCTCCTTTATTTACCCAGAGTACATTTTGCAGGTCTTCGTGGCGGTAATCTACTCCCGTATCAATGATAGCAACTATGGTTTCACGCCTTCCACCGCTGTACTTTGCACGAGCCTCAGGAAGGCTTATGTCTATACCGCTTACAGCCTTAACGCTTGTAACAGGCTGCTTGACAAGCTTGCCTCCAATCTGCTCGTTGTATTTAAAATCTCCTCTATTCTCCATTCCCCACTGGTAAATGAAGTATTTGTCACTAAAACTCACCTTGTCGTCAAATGCCTTGTATACTACTTCTGTAGTACCCGCATAGGCAAGCCCCTTATCTAATCCTGCAAAGCTCATTGTAGAGAGCCCTATGCCTAATACTGCGGTTATTACTGCCTTTTTAAGTCTCATTTATCTCTCCTTCTTCAAATATCCATACAGATTTCTTTCATTTTACTATATCATAACCCAAAAATAAGTCATATATTTGTTTTTATCGGATATTTTTAAGTCAGAATAAAGTCAAAGTTAAAAAAAGTTGATATCCTAACAAAAAAAATGTACAATGGTAAGTGCAATCAATATTGAGAAACGAGATAGACAATGAATTCACAAAATAAAAGACAAACTGATAATTTCCTCATTCAGGGAAGCATACTGGCCGCAACCTCTATACTTGTCCGCATCATTGGCCTGGTATACAGGGTTCCGATGGCAAGGATACTTGGAAATGAAGGAATAGGTTATTACGGCTATGCCTTTGAAATATATAACTTTTGCTTCATCATTTCCTCATACGGCATGCCTATGGCTGTGTCAAAGCTGGTATCCGAAAGAACGGCTAAGAAAGAATACACCAACTCGCTTAAACTTCTTCTTGGTGCTTTGATAGTTGCCCTAACCTCAGGCGGTATTTTGTCAGCCGGAGTTTACTTTGGGGCAGGCTTTATATCTACCCATATGTTTGCCAATCCGGCTATCCAGATACCTCTGAGGGCACTGGCTCCAACAGTATTGGTTTCTGCGGTTTTAGGTGTAGTGAGAGGATTTTTCCAAGGCAAGGGGACCATGGTTCCTACTGCAATATCGCAGCTTTTTGAACAGGTGGTAAATGGCATTATAAGTGTATGGGCAGCCTTTGCATTTGCAAAAGCCCACTCTGCCTCTATGAATATAGCAGCGTATGGGGCAGCGGGAGGTGTGACCGGTACCTTTGCAGGTGCATTTGCAGGCCTTATGTTCATCTCTTTCCTGCTCTTTGTCAATATGCCTATACTTAAAAGGCAGAGAAAAAGAGACCAAGGTGAGCCGGAGGCCATGCCTTATCTAATAAAGGTAATACTTGCAACCTCAGTGCCTGTGATGCTTAGCCAGATACTTGTAAGAAGCAACGGCCTTATTTCAATGACCTTGTTTAATAACATCCTCAATCACAAGGGGGTTGCAAAGGAGACCTATACTGCGCTTTACGGCATATATGAGGGTAAATTCCTTCTTCTTTGCAACATAGTAATGGGTATCACCAGTGCCATTACAACTGCTTCCATCCCTTCTTTGGTTAGGGGTAATGTGCTTAGCACCAAAAAGGAAGTAGGCAAAAAGGTAAGAATGGCACTTAAGTTCAACCTAATCATCGCAATTCCTGCAACCATCGGTCTTGCCATACTTGGAGGTCCTATTATAAGGTTACTTTTTGGAGATACAGATCCTGTCATAGGGAAGGTCATGACAGTCGGAGCCGCAACAATTGCTCTTTATACTGTATCCATCCTATTCTGTACTATAATTCAGAGTATATACAGTATGATGATACCTGTAGTTATCAACCTAATTGCAATGCTTGTTGTCATCGTATTTACATACATCCTGCTTATGTACACGAGTCTAAATATATTTGCACTTGTTCTTGGCGGTATGCTTATGCCTGCGATAGTTATAGTTCTTTGTACGCTTGTTATAAGATTGCAGCTTAGAATAAGGATTGAGTTATTTAGAACCTTTGTCATCCCTACTGTTGCCTCAGGAATAATGGGAGTAGTTGTATACTTTATCTATAACCTGGTGCTTAAGTTTACAGGAAGGTACTACCTGGGACTCCTCTTATCCCTGCCTCTTGGCATGTTTACTTTCTTTGTATTTGAAATACTATTAAAGGGAGTAAGCAAGAAAGAACTGCATAATTTCCCTAAGGGACATTCAATCATAAGACTGGCCCAGAAGTTACACTTGATGAGATAAAAATAGCTTTGGCGGTTCTCATATTCAGCATATTCATACCGCCACTGAAAGATTTCTCGTGGAATTTTATTGGATAAGATATTTTGAGAAATTACCTGACAATAAGACACCACCCGGGACGTCCGTATAGGAACCTTGCTTTTAGGTTTTTGTACTGTACGGCTTCGGGTGGTTTTTAGGTATTTGGGATTATTTCTTTAACCCCTGTAAAAATGTGATTACGTCATTTAGAGTTTCTGCCCTCATTACAATGATTTTACTCAGCTCTTCATCAGGCTCTGAGAGGTCCGGAACCATAATCACATCCACTTCCGCACCGTGTGCAGAGCGGACTCCGTTTGGAGAGTCCTCTAGCGCGAGACAGTCCTTACGCTTCTCTTCTATCTGAGAGCAGGCATAGAGGTAGATATCAGGATCAGGCTTTCCTTTCTTTACCATGTCAGCACAGATAATCTTGTCAAAGCGTTCTAAAAGCCCTACTTCTTTTAGGTATTTTCTTGCTCTGTCCTCTGGAGTTGCGGTTACCAAAGCCCTCTTTATGCCATTTTCTTTAAGATACGCCAGTATTTCATCTACATAAGGCTTCTTCTTAATTCCATGCTTATTAAGCTCCTCTTCCATGATTTCTTTGCGTCTGTCCCTTACCTTGTCATAGTCAAAGGTTGGACCAAAAAAGTCCTGCATGATAGGCTCAGCGTATTCTTTGTTGCAGCTTCTAAGATAAAGCTGTTCCTTCTCTGTCATGTTAAAGCCCAGTTCTCTTGCTGCCTGTATCCAAGCCTTCTGATAATGCTTTTCAGTGTCTATAATAAGCCCGTCCATATCAAATAAAACCGCTTTATACATAATGTCTCCCTTTAATAATATTTACGATAGAATCCCACTTTGCAGTATTCACCTCTTATAGCATACCGCAAAAGCACACCGTCACAGTTCTGCTCCATTAGTAAATCCCTTACTTTTTGTAAAGCTAATAATTATTAAAAACCTTTATATATTTAACTCTAAAATTATAAAAAGAGCCGGCACAAAACTGTGACAGCTCGGTAATTTTATACTCTCTTAAGATATTCGCCTGTTCTTGTATCAATCTGGATCTTGTCACCCTGATTTACAAAAAGAGGTACATAGACTGTAGCTCCGGTCTCAACCACTGCAGGCTTTGTAGCACCTGTAGCTGTATCACCCTTAAAGCCCGGTTCAGTATCAGTAATCTCAAGCTCTACAAACATAGGTGGCTCAATTGAGAATACCACACCGTTGTGTGAGAGCATTGATACTGTCTCATTCTCCTTAACAAACTTAAGTGCGTCACCAACCTGCTCAGAGGTAAGCGCAAACTGCTCATAGGTTTCATTGTCCATGAAGTTGTACATATCTCCGTCAGCGTACATATACTGCATGTTCTTTCTGTCTATTCTTGCCTGAGGGAATTTCTCAGTAGGGCGGAATGTAGTCTCTTTAACACCACCATTCTTTATGTCTCTAAGTTTGGTACGAACAAAAGCTGCACCTTTTCCCGGTTTAACATGCTGAAACTCAATAATCTGGAAAACACTGTTGTCAATCTCGACTGTAAGGCCATTCCTGAAATCGCCTGCTGAAATCATTAAAAATTCCTCCTTAAAAGCTTATCATAAATTAAAGTTCCTAAATCTTAGGACACCGTCTCTTTATTCTACTACAATTTTTCGTTTATTTCAAGATGCTATTTTTGCTTAGTATTGGAGAAATCATTTAGAAATTCTTACGAATTCTTAAAAAAATATATTGCCTCTTTAATATTTATACCATTTGCTGTATAATATTAAACGAGACAAAGGTATACTTTATTTAATGTCGTTAACTATTTTCATAAGGGGAGAAGAACAATGAAAATCATCAGCATGAAATGTCCTCAGTGTCAGGGAAATCTCGATATCAAGGAAGATCAGATGGGGAAATTCACTACCTGTCCTTATTGTGGCACCAAGTTCTTACTTGAAGAGGAGAAACCTAATATCAACCAGACTTTCAATATCAAAGAGCTTCATATAGGTGACACCGGAAGGAGTTCTGATTATAACAGGAAAACAGCTCCAAGTGCCGCTGCGCCTCTAGCAGTCATTTTCTGTATAATTGGCGCAGTTTTCATCATCTTTGTTCCACAGATTCTAAGAAGTACATCAAGCTATGATGTATATAGTGATAATGGCTCGACAGCAGAGTCGGAAGAAACAGCTGCTTCGCCTTTTGTCACATATAGGACAAAGCCTGAAAGCAAGGCAGTGATAGACTTTGTCGAAGCCGCATTTAAAAAGCCTCTTTCCGATATTAAAAAGGCTGATTATGAATCCATTAAATACCTAAAGGTAGATAGAGAGGCTGTTCCGATTACTTCTGAGAAAAATGACAGCACTCCTTGGATATTTACATATGCAAAGAACACAGCTAACTACGGTGCTCCGGATAAGCCTGTTAAGCTAAAAATTGCAGGCACTAAAAACATAACAGAAGAAGATTTTCAGGTATTTACAGAGCTTGAGTCTTTGGATTTTAGCAATGAGGGCGATATAGTGCCTGCAGGTGAGAGCTATAATACTACGGACTTTAAAAACCTTAAAAAGCTTCACTATTATACAGGTACTTCTTCCGAATACTTAACACATATGCCTGCCTTAAACGTAAGCAACATCTATGGTCTCGGCACGACGAGCTTGTACGA
The DNA here is from genome assembly GCF_016651435.1 of Catonella massiliensis. Taxonomy (NCBI): domain Bacteria; kingdom Bacillati; phylum Bacillota; class Clostridia; order Lachnospirales; family Lachnospiraceae; genus Catonella; species Catonella massiliensis. Next base: position 2,022,550 of record NZ_JAEPRJ010000001.1, read on the forward strand.
CATAGAAAAGAGTATATCCGCATTAAAGACTTATAAGAACCTTAAAATGCTTAACTTTACGAGTCTTAAAAAGGGAGATGCTATAAAGGATTTGTCCTTCCTTTCTTCATTTCCTAATGTTGAGATACTTTCTCTTGACTTTGCAGAAAAAGACACCTGGGATTTGGCGGGTATTACCTCACTTACAAAGCTTAAGTCCCTTTCAATTAACGGTTATGATACAACCTTTGAACATTTCAATGTATTTAGCGGTATACCACAGATTGAAAGCCTGGCTTTTAAGAATGTAAAAGACTTAAAGACTCTTGATTTTGTTAAAAATATGCCATACTTAAAGAGTATTAGTATAGACAGTTGCCCTGTTATTAAGCTTAATGGCTTAAAAAACTGTATATCACTTACTTCGCTTACGCTTGATAGCTGTGGAGATTTGACTGACGTAAGCGCTCTTGCTACATTAAAGAGTCTTAAGAAGCTAAGTATATCCGGTATATGGAATTATAATATAACTTTTCCTAATCTTAGCAAGCTCACCGCTCTTAGCGATGTGGATATAAGAGCCAGGGATCTAAGTATAATAGCGGGTATGTCATCAATAAAGAGGCTTGAGATAGAAGAAATAGGTAACGAATCTTACTCTTTTAAACCTGTTGCAGGTATGAATAACCTCGAAGAGCTTACTCTCTATGACTACGACTGGTTAATTAAGCCGGATATGGCACAGTATCTGGCAAAGCTTCCTAAGCTTAAAACAATAAACTTTGGATACGGAAGCATTGCCCACTATGGAGATTATACAGATGTATTCTCACTGCCTCAGGTAACAAAAATAGTTAGCTTCTCTCCGAAATCAGATGGTTCAGGCATTAACTACATTATACTCTCTGTAAAGAGCTTAAGGGATAATAAAGTCCTTAAGGAGCTTGATCTATCAGGAACTGAGATTTATAACAATGATGTAGACAAGGGAGGCACTGATAAGTTTGGTGTATATGCCAATAAGTTTCTCTCTCATTTCCCTAATCTTAAGAAGCTTAACCTGGCAAATACCTATATAGAAAATCTTGACTTTGTAGATAAGATGCCTTTACTTGAGGAACTTAACATTTCCGGAAATTATGTGACTGATGTATCTAAGCTATTAAAGCTTAAGAAACTTAAGAAACTGACCTGCGATACGGATATGATTAAGAATCTTGATTTGCTGCCTAAGAGTGTGAAGGTAAACCAGTAGTATCATTAATGATACACGGACTGCTTCGTGCTTCGCACTCTCGCAGTCCTACAACGAGAGAAAAAGCCCCCACCCTCAAGCGAGCTTGTGGTGGGGGCTTTCTCTCTCTATTCTTGTATCATTACATCATTCCCATGCCTGGGGCGCCCATTCCTGCTGGGGCTGCTGGGGCAGCTTCTTTGATGTCTGCCACAAGGCTTTCTGTGGTAAGAAGTGTGGAAGCTACGCTTGTAGCGTTCTGGAGTGCACTTCTTGTTACCTTTACAGGGTCAAGGATACCAGCCTTTACAAGGTCTACATAGTCTTCTTTAAGTGCATCAAAACCAAATCCTGCCTTGCCTTCTTTTACCTTGCTGATGATAACTGCTCCTTCAAGTCCTGCATTGGCAGCTATCTTAAATAGTGGAGCCTCAAGTGCCTTAAGAACTACCTTAGCACCTGTCTTCTCATCTCCTTCAAGTGAAGCAGCAAGCTTCTCTACATCCTTTGAAGCGTGGATATAAGCTGAACCACCACCTGCGATTATTCCTTCTTCTATAGCAGCCTTGGTAGCTGCAAGAGCATCTTCCATACGGAGTTTATTCTCTTTCATTTCAGCTTCTGTAGCCGCACCTACACGGATAACTGCAACACCGCCTGCAAGCTTAGCAAGTCTTTCCTGAAGCTTCTCTCTGTCAAAATCAGAGGTTGTTTCTTCTATCTGGCTTCTTATCTGAGCAACTCTTGACTTAATAGCCTCTGAATCGCCCTCGCCATCAACTATAATTGTATTTTCCTTCTGAACCTTTACGCTCTTAGCACGTCCAAGCTGCTCAAGTGTAGCATCCTTAAGCTCAAGTCCTACCTCGCTTGAAATTACCTGTCCGCCTGTAAGTACAGCGATATCCTGAAGCATTTCTTTTCTTCTGTCGCCATATCCAGGAGCCTTAACTGCAACTACATTGAAGGTACCACGAAGCTTGTTGATTACAAGTGTTGTAAGAGCCTCACCTTCAACATCCTCAGCGATTATAAGGAGTCTTGCTCCCTGCTGTACAATCTGCTCAAGAAGTGGAAGTATATCCTGAATGTTGCTTAGCTTCTTATCTGTGATAAGGATGTATGGATTGTCAAGAACTGCTTCCATCTTATCCATATCTGTGCACATATATGCTGATACATAACCTCTGTCAAACTGCATACCTTCTACAAGGTCAAGCTCAGTCTTCATAGTCTTGCTCTCTTCAACAGTGATAACACCGTCCTTGCTTACCTTTTCCATAGCATCTGCAACAAGTGTTCCTACTTCATCATCACCTGCTGATATAGCAGCTATTCTCTGTACGTGATCCTTTCCCTTTACTGGAGAGCTCATCTTTGAAATAGCCTTTACTGCACACTCAGTAGCCTTCTTCATACCTTTTCTAAGGATGATAGGGTTAGCTCCCGCAGCGAGGTTCTTCATACCTTCATTTATCATAGCCTGAGCAAGAACTGTAGCTGTAGTTGTACCATCACCTGCTACATCGTTGGTCTTAGTTGCAGCTTCCTTTACAAGCTGTGCTCCCATATTTTCAAACTCATCAGGAAGCTCTATCTCTTTTGCAATTGTAACACCGTCATTGGTAATAAGTGGTGCGCCATAGCTCTTGTCAAGAACTACGTTTCTTCCCTTAGGTCCCAAAGTTACGCTAACTGTATCTGCAAGCTGATTAACACCAGCTTCAAGTGCTTTTCTAGCCTCTGTACCAAATTTAATCTCTTTTGCCATTTTCTTTCTCCTTACATATATATAAAATATTCGTAATCAGATTGTTTTTACTTATTCAACAACTGCAAGAATGTCTGACTGCTTAACTATGATATACTCTTCATTCTCAAGCTTTACATTGGTTCCTGCATATTTAGAATAAATAACTTTCTGTCCCTTTTTAACCTGCATACTTACTTCTTTACCGTCTATTACTCCGCCAGGACCTACAGCAACAACTTCAGCCTGCTGTGGCTTCTCCTGAGCCTGATCAGGTAATATAATACCTGACTTTGTGGTCTCTTCTGCCGCTATCTGCTTTAATACAACTCTGTCGCCTAATGGTACTAATTTCATCTTAGTTCCTCCTTTATATTAAATCATTATGAATTCATATTATTAGCACTCTTTCTATGTGAGTGCTAAACTATAATCATATAATAACCTCTTTTATATATTTTTGCAAGTAGTTTTTTAAATTATCACAAAATTGTCACAATTAAAACATCTACCGAACCATTACTGCTTCTTCCACCGCCCTCCTTACTGTATGTCTCTCGGAAGGCTTAGCCTCAGCAGCAGGATAGCCTACAGGGAAGATGGCTATCAGCTCGTATCCCTTCATCTCAGGAAATTCCTCCTTAAGTAAAGGCGCATCAAAATGTCCTACCCAGGTAGTACCCAGTCCAAGCTCAGTTATCTCAAGCATCATATGTGTAGCTACTATGGTGGCATCTACCTCGGCAAAGTTGTGGTTATCAAACTTCCTTACCCAGGCCTCATCCTCTTTGGCACCAACCACGAAGAATACTTCTGCTCCAAACTGATATCTGTTTGCCTTTGCAAGCTTTTCCTTAGCCTCAGTGCTTTCTATAAGCCATATCTTGTAAGGCTGCGCATTGGTTGCAGTTGGAGCAAGTATGCCGGCTTCGATGATTTTATCAAGCTTCTCCTTTTCAACCTTCTTATCACTTAACTGTCTACAGGAATATCTCTCTCTTGCCAGTTTTAGAAAATCCATAGTTACCTCCTAATATAATCAGTATAATTCTTATTTTAATCAAGCCCCAAAAGTATCAAATCAATTGGGGCTTGGCTACATTAGATATTATTTTTTAACAAACTTATACTTAAGAGAATACTTATTGCCTATAGGGCTGTTGCCAGAAATTCCATATATCCTAACCCATACATTCTGACCTTTTTTAGCCTTAAATGTATAACTTTTGTCACTCATAGTAACCTTGGATACAGCTTTCTTTGACTTATTATTTACAAAAACCTCTACCTTGTAAACATGTTTTACATTGTCGCCTGTATCTATGCTTAGCTTGTATTTGCCGGTCTTTGCTGCCTTAAAGGTGAAGTAGTCTTCATCAGAGCTGTTTATAATATTGGCATACTTAGTTCCGCTAAACTTATTTGCCTTTTTGAAGCTTCCGTTATTCTCGGCTTCCCATTTACCACTCTTTACGGTATTTACCTTCAACTTGTATTCAACCTCTACCGGTGCAAAGGTACTTACGGCAAGCTTAGGATGGATTCTTATGTATATTTTCTGTCCCTTTGCCAGAGGCAGCTCAGGAAGTGTTACGTCATTTGTGATGCCTGCCTCCTTGTATACAAGGCTTTTATTTTTATCATATATCTCCAGATTCCAGCCGCCCAAGATCTTACTAGGAACAAAATCAAGTATTTCAAATGAAACCTTGGTATAGCCACTCTCTGGTATCTGATATACAAAATAATCCTCATCATCCTTATTTAAGATACTTCCTTTGACAGCGCCTCCTGTAGGTATCTCGTTGGCATCAACGTACTTATTATTATTCTCAGTTTCATAGTCACTGTCTGCATAGGTGTGGAAGTTTAAGTTATATTCCACTCCTTTGGGCATAAACATAGAAGATTTGATACCGCTTTCAACAGAAATGTACACGGTTTTCCCCTTGGCGAAGGCAAAGTTCGCGCTGGTAAACTGAGTTTTTATCCCAGACACCTGGTATAGCTCTTCCTTATTTTCATCATATACCTTGAGTGTCCAGCCGTTATTTACCTCATCCTTTTTGGCCGCATCAAAGTTCAAGGTTATGTTCTGATATCCCTTTTCGTCAATAACCGCCTTATACATATTGACCTGATCCTTGTCCTCTATGCTTCTTACCACATTGAGATTAGGCGTAATATCTTCTGAGGTGGTTTCTGCCTTTACTAAGCCGAATACTCCGAGAGAAGCCACTAAAAATGCGCCCCCAAAGGCAAGTCCCATTAGCTTTTTTTTCATAAATACCTCCAATCAAGCACGAACAATTAAACAACATATAACTATTTAATTATACCTTTTTCGTGAAAATATTCAACACTAACAGGGCAAAAAAATATCCCCTCCCTGGTCACCCCGAGGAGAGGATAAAGCTACTGTATATATTATTTAGTTTCTAATTAAAGCTTAGGACCTGCTGCAACAAGTGCCTTACCAGCCTCGTTGTTCTCATACTTGGCAAAGTTCTTGATGAATCTTCCAGCAAGATCTTTTGCCTTCTCATCCCACTCAGAAGCATTTGCATAAGTATCTCTAGGGTCAAGAATATGTGTATCAACACCTGGAAGCTCTGTAGGAACTTCAAAATCAAAGTAAGGAATCTTCTTTGTAGCAGCCTTGTTTACATCACCATTAAGGATGGCATCGATGATACCACGTGTATCCTTGATGGATATTCTCTTGCCTGTTCCGTTCCAGCCTGTATTTACGAGATAAGCCTTAGCTCCGCTCTTCTTCATCTTCTTAACGAGCTCTTCAGCATACTTTGTTGGGTGAAGCTCAAGGAAAGCCTGTCCGAAGCAAGCTGAGAAGGTAGGTGTAGGCTCTGTGATACCACGCTCTGTACCTGCAAGCTTAGCAGTAAATCCTGAAAGGAAGTAATACTGTGTCTGCTCAGGTGTAAGGATAGATACAGGAGGAAGTACTCCAAAAGCATCTGCTGAAAGGAAGATAACGTTCTCTGCAGCAGGAGCAGCTGATACAGGGCGTACAATCTTCTCAATGTGGTCGATAGGATAAGATACACGAGTATTCTCTGTTGTGCTTCCATCCTTAAAGTCAATCTTGCCACTTGCATCTACAGTTACGTTTTCAAGAAGAGCATCTCTTCTTATAGCATTGTAGATATCAGGCTCAGATTCCTTGTCAAGGTTAATAACCTTAGCGTAGCAACCACCCTCGAAGTTAAATACTCCATTGTCATCCCAGCCGTGCTCATCATCACCGATAAGGAGACGCTTAGGATCTGTTGAAAGTGTGGTCTTACCTGTTCCTGAAAGACCAAAGAAGATAGCTGTATGCTTTCCGTCCATATCTGTATTAGCAGAGCAGTGCATTGAAGCCATACCCTTAAGTGGAAGATAGTAGTTCATCATAGAGAACATACCCTTCTTCATCTCTCCGCCATACCAGGTATTGAGAATAACCTGCTCACGGCTTGTGATGTTGAATACTACAGCTGTCTCAGAGTTAAGGCCTAACTCCTTATAGTTCTCAACCTTAGCCTTAGAAGCATTGTAAACGATGAAATCAGGCTTGAAGTTCTCAAGCTCTTCTGCGGTTGGCTTAATGAACATGTTGGTTACAAAGTGAGCCTGCCAAGCAACCTCAACGATGAAACGAACTGCCATTCTTGTATCTTTGTTAGCACCACAGAATGCATCAACTACGAAAAGACGCTTGTTAGAAAGCTCTTCCTGAGCAAGCTTCTTAACTTCATCCCAAGCTTCCTTTGAAGCAGGGTGGTTGTCATTCTTATACTCAGGTGTTGTCCACCATACAGTATCCTTAGAATTCTCATCCATAACGATGAACTTATCCTGAGGAGAACGACCTGTGTAAATACCTGTCATTACGTTAACAGCGCCAAGCTCTGTTACCTGTCCCTTTTCATAACCTGTAAGACTCTCCTTGGTCTCTTCTTTGAAGAGCTCATCATAAGAAGGGTTGTGAACGATCTCTGTTGTTCCTGTAATGCCATACTGTGTTAAATCAATCTTTGCCATTCTGTTGTACCTCTTTCTTTGTGTTATATTGTTCTTTTATGCTTACAAACCATTCCCTGCTTTAGACTTATTTACAGTCAATTTAAAATAAATAAGACTTAAAGAGTGAATAATTTGAAATCAAACGAGAAATTTTTAAAACTTTCCCTAGTGTGATTATACACTAAAGGCTCTAAAAAATCATCAAACTAAACAGCAATATTTTTGACAAAATTTTTGCAACAATTGGTGCTTTTATTGGATATTTTTTCAGTTGTTTTATTTATCCTTTAACTGCTTTACGATATTCTCATATACTTCATCGGCTTTTTTAGCATAATGAAGCAGCCTCTCAGCCTTTTCTTCAATTTCTGTGGCTGTCTTTTCATCCTTCATAAGCGCTGCATTGACCACTACATTCAGATAAGCTGACTTAAGGGCTGCCTCCGCAAACTTAGCACCTACTCCCACGTCACTTACCACAAGTACGCTTGTTTTATCTGAAAAAATAATAAGAATGTCAATTACCTCTTTAATTGCCTCCATCATCTTAAGAGGAGGGGTTGCGGCGCTTACAAGGGCTTTTTCTATTAGTTCTTCATCCCTTGGCTTTACTTTATAGGCTTTGTTTATCTCTCCAAAGCCTGCGGCGTCCTCTTCTATAAGCTCAAGGAGGCGGAGTCTAAGCTTTTCTGCTTTTTTAAGGTTAGCATTTAGTTCATCTGAATATTTGGCATACTTTTCCTTACCTATAGTAAGGTTTGCCGCCATTGCACCAAGAGACACGGCTAGGGCACCAACAAGGGCTGATGCTCCTCCGCCTCCTGGTACAGCCTCCTTGCTAAAAAGCTTCTCTGAAAATTCATTAAGACTTAAATCACGCATTTTTAGCCACAATCTCTCCTTTTTTCTTGTATATACTGTTCGCCGGAACTACTCCTCTCACCATCGAAAGAGGGTAGACGTTAGAATTTCTTCCTATCACAGTTCCGGGATTAAGCACGCTATTGCAGCCTATTTCTGCGTAGTCGCCGAGGAAGGCTCCTACCTTTTTAAGTCCCGTCTCAATGCTGCCAGTCTCAGACTTAATGACTACATTTGTCTTATCAGCCTTCACATTGCTTGTGATGGAGCCTGCTCCCATGTGAGAATGATAACCTAGAATGGAATCTCCCACATAATTATAATGTGGTACCTGGACATCATCAAATATTATCACATTTTTAAGTTCAACAGAGTTACCTACCACACAGCCATTGCCTACCAGCGCACTTCCTCTTATAAAGGCACAATGCCTTACCTCGGTATGTTCACCTATGATGCAAGGACCTCCAAGGAAGGCTGTAGGAGCAACTTTTGCAGACTTAGCCACCCAGACGTCTTCTCCTCTTTTTTCATAAACACTGCTATCAAGGCTTTCTCCCAGTCGCACTATGAGCTCACTTATTCCTTTTAGTGCTTCAAACGGATAGGTAAAGGAGTCCAAATAGTCTGATGCCATAGTTTTAGTAAGGTCAAAAAGTTCGGTGATTTTTATATTCTCCATATAAACTCCCTTCTATTTCTTTTCTTGTAGGATAAAGCTCTTCTTTCCTGTAAGTTTATATAATTCATTAGCTGTATCATAGCTTACCGACCTATATCCCGAAATGCTGTCCGTTAGATAAAGAAGCTCCTTCTTCCTATCATATCCGGATATAACCATTGTATGGCTTGGGAATACGTACGGAACCCCTCTTACTTTGGCAGTATGAGGTTCTTTATTGTCTATGGTGAGCCATACTATGACGGGATTATTATTTAATACTTCCTCTTCCAGAAGTTTCTTAAGTGTTTTCCCGGTAGTGTCTACTGCAACATATTTTTTTGATTTGTTCTTCTTAAAATACTTATTCACAGCCTTAACCAAAACCGGTGGATTGGCAAGATAGCCCTGCTGCTTTTTATTTGAAGGATCACCCAGATAGTATTTATCAAATAAATTTTTAATCTTAGTGACTCTCTTATCCCACAGATTTATCATATCCAGATATTTTGATATGAATTCCGATTCTTTTATCTTAAATCCAAAGTGCTTTAAGACAGCTACAGAAGCATAGCTTTCACAGCCCTCAGGATAATCGGGACTCTGATAACTAAGAGGTATATCCAGTTTATTTTTATGATTCTTAAAAAAATCTACTTTTAATATACCTTCGGTTATCTCATCATTTGATTTTACGCTATATTTATAGCTTCCGTTCTTTGATACCACAATTTCAAATTTTCTCTTACCTTTACCTGTCTTATCAGGCTCTATCTTCTTGCCGTTAAATATCAGTGAACTGTCAACATCATCAGATTGCATCCTAAGTACTACCTTAGTTCCTGCAAAAACTTTTTTCTTAGGAATACCTCTGAATACAACTCCGGACTTTGATTCATTATCAGATTCTAATGAGCTTATTTCAAAATATCCATCATATTTCAAATTGTTACGAGAACTAATATAATAATTATATTTTTTATTCTTAAGCCCCGCAAGTTCAAATTCAATCTTCAGCTCATTTTGTTTCTCCAAGGGAAGTGTAAAATCAAGGTCTTCGATATATAAGACATCTGCGAGTGCAAGCTCTTCCACCCCGTTTACCACTTCATCTCCAAGGTTAAAGTCCAAAATAAACTTAGCTGTATTTTTAGACTTGCTGTTTTTCCTGATAAGCTTTATGCTCATATAAGCGGTCTCACTTGGTCTTATATCCCTTATGTCCTTGTCGTCTATCAGGTTTTCTTCCTTGTCCTCTTTTACTATTTCTTCAGTATTTTTATTGTCTTCCTTACTTTCTTCGCTTATTTCGACTTTAATCTGCTCATTTTCAGCCGGACTTTCCCCGGCACTGTAGTCAGTATCCGGATTTATTTCAGCTGCAAGTGAACCTATGCTGTTAAAATAACTGCCTCCGGTAATAGTAATAAACATAAAGATAGTAATTGTAAAAATAACCTTTGTTAAGCTCTTTATCATATCCTGCCCCTCTATTTGTTATCCAAATTACTCACAAAGCTGCTTGTAAATTCCGCAATCAAGCCATAGGCTTTATGCCGCGGCAATTTGGACTCATGATAATTTTGTTATTTTTGCAATTTCTTTATAGTTTCAAGCCTGTTACCGAGTTCTCTGCTCAGGTCTTTAACTTTTATATTGTCAATGTACTTTCTTACATAGGTATTAAGTGTTTCTTCGTATTTATCAGTGCTTATCTCCCCGGCCTCTACTCCCGACAACCCCTTTTCCCAGCTTGCTGTCATTTCAGGATTTAGCATAGCAGGTATGGCCATATCTGCAACCTCATACACCATTTCCCCAAAAAGCATAGGTGTAAGTATCTGCGTCTTTTTATTCAGAGCAAGATAGCCTATTTTTACAAGCTTTTCTATGATCCCTGCCCTTGTAGCAGAAGTACCTATACCCGCTCCCTTGATGGTTGCCCTAAGCTCTTCATCTTCTATGAGCTGGCCGGCGTTTTCCATGGCAAGTATCATAGAGCCTGAGGTATAGCGCTTTGGCGGAGTTGTCTTTCCTTCTTTAGTTTCAAGCTTATTAACGGAAAGAGGACTTCCCTTTGTAAGTGATGATAGAAGATTTAATAAAGCCTCGTTATCTGAAACCTCATCGGCTGCATCCCCTGTATCAGAGCTCTCGTCCTTCTTATCCTTTTCTTTAGACGGAAAACCCACTACTTCGAGATAGCCTTTTTCTTTAAGCACCTTCACATAAGAATAAAATTCCTCGGTAAAATCTCCTTCTTTATGCTTAATTCCGGTCACAAGACTGACTTTATCATAAATTGCAGGAGGATAGAAAATTGCTAAAAACCTCCTAACTATTATATCGTAAATTTTCTGGTTTAATTCACTCTGCTTAGCAATTTCTTTTAGATTCCCTGTAGGAATGATGGCATAGTGGTCTGTAACCTTCTTATCATCCACATACTGCGTCTTCTCAAGTCCCTTGTATAGCCCTTCATCCCTTATTTTAAGCACAAATTCACTTACAGGCTTGTATGCATAGAGACCGCTTAGATTCTTGGTTATCTCCCCTGCTACCGCCTTTGTTATCACCCTCGCATCAGTTCTTGGATATGTGGTAAGCTTCCCTTCATAAAGCTCCTGAACTGCTTTAAGAGTGGCATCGGGGCTTATATGAAATCTCTTGGTACATTCTGCCTGAAGTTCAGCCAGATTAAATAACAAAGGTGCTTTCTTCTTTTCACTGGTCTTATCCTTCTTCAAAACTACAGCTGTAGAATAGTCTAGTTCAGCTATCAGCTTTTTAGCATCTTCTTCCTTCTTAAATCCCTTTTCATTGTAAAGCAGAGGGCTTTCAAAGTATTTACTTGCCTTGCCTGACTTCCACTCCCCTAAAAAACTTGCACCCTCAGCACCAAAGCTTCCTGATATCTTATAAAAATTCGTCTGAACGAAGTTCCTTATCTCTCTTTCCCTGCGCACCACCATACCAAGCACACAGGTCATAACCCTGCCTATGGCTATGGCAGAGTACTTCTTAGTACCTGCCTTATTGTTTAAGAGGGAGCCATACTTGACTGATAAGGCTCTTGAGAAATTGATGCCCATGGCATAGTCTTCTATCCCTCTCATAATGCCAGCTCCGGCGAGGTTGTCATAGGCAGATATAGGCTTTGCTTCCCTCATGCCACGCTTTATCTCATCTTCGGTAAAGGAGTCTATCCATACTCTTCTTTCTTCTATTCCTTCTCTTACTCCACCGAAGTTTCTGATAAGCCTGATGATGACCTCTCCCTCACGCCCGCTGTCGCCTGCATAGAGGATGGTGTCTACTTCTGTAGAATTCATAAGGTTATGCACCACATCATACTGCTTCTTTACACTTGGAATGACGGCATACTTATAGGTCTTTGGCAGAAACGGCAGGTCATCAAGCTTCCATTTGTTGTATTTCTCATCATAATCCCCGGGATAGCACATTTCTATAAGATGCCCTACACACCAGGTAATTATGTATTCATTACTGCTATATGCCCCCTGTCCCCTCTTTGGGACTCCAAGTATGTCCGCATACTCTCCTGCTACCGATGGTTTCTCAGTTATAATCAGCGTTTTACCCATTATATTATATCCATTAACTCCCTTACATTACTTACCGGTAATACCTTAAAAGGCAGGTCCTTTGTATAGTTTACCTTTGGTATGATGACGAGGTTCTCACCAAACTTGGCTATTTCTTCAAGTCTTAGCCTCGCAAGATTTACCCCTCTTACTTCTCCTGTAAGTCCTACCTCTCCAAAAGCTATAATCTTTCCCTTACTTTCTCTGTTTCTATAGCTTGATATAAGGGCAGCCACTATGGCAAGGTCAAGAGCAGGCTCATTTATCTTAAGCCCTCCTGCAACATTTACATAGGCATCACAGTTACCAAGATTAAGCCCCAGCCTCTTCTCAAGTACGGCTATCAAGATATTTACCCTGTTATAATCTGCTCCCGCTGTGGTTCTCTTTGGAAAGTTAAAATTGGTCTGGCAGACGAGAGCCTGTACCTCAACAAGGATTGGCCTGCTGCCCTCCATAGTGCAGGCAACCACAGAGCCCGGTGCATTTTCAGGCATACCTTTTAGCATATATTCTGATGGGTTTGCTACCTCTCTAAGCCCGGTCTGCCCCATGTCAAATACTCCCACCTCATTGGTCGAGCCAAAGCGGTTCTTGACTGCACGAAGTATTCTGTATGAGGCTACATCTTCACCTTCAAAATAAAGTACGGTATCCACCATGTGTTCAAGAGTCCTAGGTCCTGCCACAGTACCCTCCTTGGTCACATGGCCTACAATGAAAACGGACACTCCAAGGCCTTTTGATATGCGAAGCAGGGTAGAGGTTACCTCCCTTACCTGAGATATGCTGCCCGCAGCAGAGTCAGCCTTAGATGAATACATAGTCTGAATCGAATCCACTATGACAACCTCAGGCTTGCCATTTTCTATAGCCGCTTCTATCTTTTCTATATCTGTCTCACAATAAAGGAGCATGTCAGAAGACTGTCTGCCAAGCCTCTCACTTCTTATGGCAATCTGCCTCTCAGACTCCTCTCCCGATACGTAGAGTACGGATACGTTTTTGTCAGAAAGCTTGGCGCACATCTGCAAAAGCAGGGTTGACTTACCTATGCCGGGATCTCCTCCTACAAGGACGAGGGAGCCCTTTACTATACCGCCTCCCAGTACCCTGTCAAGCTCTGATATTCCCGTAGTTACACGCTCATCGCTTTCAAGTGATACATCCTTTATCTTAATCGGCAAAGAGGCAGCCACGCCCGGTTTCAGGCTGCTGCCTCCTTTCTTTATGGCCGGAGCTTCCGAAAAAGCGTTCCAAGCCTTGCAGACAGGGCACTGGCCGAGCCACTTAGCCGACTCATAGCCACATTCCCCGCAAAAAAATACTGTTTTACTCTTTGCCATTATGCCTCTTTTACAACTACCTTCTTAGCAGTATCTTCTTTTGTTTCTACATTTATAGTAAGCTTACCGCCAAGGTTAGTTTTAATCCTGCCTGAGTTTACACCGTCAATCTCAATCTCATATTCCTTTTCTTCCCCAAGCTCAAGGGTAATCTGTGCATCAGACTCGCCCTCAACAAGGAAGCTTACGCCGTTTTCACTACGCTTGTAGTTAAAAACCGCAGTACCCGGAACTGATTCGTAGGCAAAAAGCCCGTTTCTTTCAAGTTTGGTTATCTCCTTGAAAGTCTTAATCTTATATACATCTCCTTCAAATGAGAATCCTTCAAGCTTTGCCTTACTGCCAAGCTTATAGTTACCAAAATCAATGCCTTCATTTGATTTACGGATTAGTTCTTCTACTATTGCCATTTTGGTCTCCTTTGTTAATATTCATTATTACTTCTTAGATAAGTTTACCTCAATTTTCCCATCTTTACAACCAATTTTAACTTCATTTCCTTCTTTGATATGCCCTAATAGTACTTCAGTAGCAAGCAAATCCTCTACTTCTGTCTTTATCTTCCTAGCCAGAGGCCTTGCACCGTAGTTTGCTTCCTTCTCGATATTGGCAAGGTGCTTAACCGCAGTCTCCGTGAACTTAAGCTTAAGTCCCATCTGCTCCTTTGCCCTTCCTGCCAGTCCTTTAAGCATAATCTTAACTATCTTCTTAAGCTCTTTTTCAGTAAGAGGATGGAATACTATAATCTCATCTATTCTATTGATGAATTCCGGCTTAAAAAGCTTCTTTACTTCTTCCATAACTCCTTCCTTCATAAGCTTGTAATCAGTCTCTTTATTCTCATCAGTCTTAAATCCAAGCTTCTTTGGAGTTATTATTCTCTGTGCTCCTACATTTGATGTCATAATGATAACTGTATTCTTAAAGTTAACTACCCTTCCTTGGGAATCAGTTATTCTACCATCGTCTAACACCTGAAGAAGTATGTTAAATACGTCAGGGTGCGCCTTTTCTATCTCATCCAAAAGTATGACTGAGTAAGGATTCCTTCGTACCTTCTCTGAAAGCTGTCCTCCTTCATCATGTCCTATATATCCCGGAGGTGAGCCTATCATCTTGGATACACTGTGTTTTTCCATATATTCAGACATATCTATTCGAATCATAGACTCTTCACTGCCAAACATTGCCTCTGCAAGTGCCTTGCTTAGCTCAGTCTTACCTACACCTGTTGGGCCTAAGAAGAGGAATGAGCCTATAGGCCTTCCTTCAGCATTAAAGCCTACCCTGCCCCTCCTTATTGCCTTTGCTACGGCAACAACTGCTTCATCCTGACCTATAACTCTCTCGTGAAGAACAGATTCAAGCCTTATAAGCCTGTCTGTTTCTGCCTGTTTTAGCTTATTTACAGGGATTTTGGTCCAGTCAGCCACAACCTCTGCTATCTCTTCTTCGCCTATGACATGCACCTTCTGCTGCTTTTTCTGCTCTTCAGCAAGCTTTAACTCACTAAGCTTCATCCTTAGCTTGTTCTGCTCCTTCTTTATTAGGCTCGCCTTATCATAAGTCTCACTTTTAATGGCGTTCTCTTTTTCTTCCTCAAGCTTTATTATCT
This sequence comes from Catonella massiliensis, assembly GCF_016651435.1. Lineage (NCBI taxonomy): Bacteria > Bacillati > Bacillota > Clostridia > Lachnospirales > Lachnospiraceae > Catonella > Catonella massiliensis. Next base: position 2,037,630 of record NZ_JAEPRJ010000001.1, read on the forward strand.
TCCTTTCAAGCTCTGCACTTTCAGGCTTTGTAGTAAATACCGAGAGCCTTGCCTTAGAGGCCGCCTCATCCATAAGGTCAACTGCCTTATCAGGAAGAAATCTGTCATTGATATATCTTGCAGAGAGCTTCACAGCCGCCTCAATGGCTTCATCCGTTATCCTTACCTTATGATGATCCTCGTATTTTTCACGAAGTCCCTTTAGTATAAGCACGGATTCTTCCTCTGAAGGCTCCTCTACAACTACAGGCTGGAATCTTCTCTCAAGGGCACTATCCTTTTCTATGCGTTTTCTATACTCTTCCCTTGTGGTAGCTCCTATTAGCTGAAGCTCTCCCCTTGCTAAAGAAGGCTTAAGGATGTTTGATGCATCGAGTGTACCTTCTGCTCCTCCGGCTCCTATGATAGTATGAAGCTCATCTATAAAAAGAAGTACATTTCCACTTTTTATAACTTCATCCAAAGTCCTTTTGATTCTCTCTTCGAACTCGCCTCTATACTTCGTACCGGCTACCATGGCTGACAAATCAATGGTTACTACCCTTTTTCCTCTGATTGTATCAGGCACGCTTCCTTCCACTATCCTTTCAGCAATAGCTTCAACTATGGCTGTCTTTCCTACACCGGGCTCTCCTATGATACAAGGATTGTTCTTGGTGCGCCTGCTAAGTATCTGTATGACTCTCTGAACCTCTACATCCCTGCCTATAACGGGATCAAGCTTTCCACTTCTTGCGTATTCTGTAAGGTCTTTTGAATACTGGTCAAGAATAGGTGTATTGGATTTGGCATTGCTTCCTGTATTGTTGTTAGCATTCTTAAAGTTTGAATAGTCGCTTCTAGCCTGTGAAATGTCCATCCCTATGGCAGTCAGTATATCCAGATAGACCTTTTGAAGGTTCACTCCCATTGTGGTTAACAGCCTTACTCCAATGCTGTCACCCTCCTTAAGCAGAGCCATAAGTATATGTTCTGTACCAATCTTACCGGAATTAAGCCTATAAGCCTCTGTTGCAGCCAGAGATATTATCCTCTTTGCGCGGGGTGTCATAGACTCGGTAGAACCAACCACCACATTTCCCTGTGTCAATAGCTTGTTGACAAGCTCCATAAATCTGTCGTATGAAACTCCGTTTTCCTCAAGCACCTTCTTTGCCACTCCGTCTACCGACAAAAGTCCTATCAAAAGATGCTCGGAGCCAACATAGTTTTGTGATAACGAAATAGCTGCTGAGTTAGCTGCTTCAATGGCAGTTACTGCATTATTCGTAAATTTATCCTGCATTTTACCTCCATGAGGAGTTATTCCTCATCTTCTTCATTTCTTTTATTTTTCATATAAAGCACCAGCCCTAGCATAAGCATGATGCCTAAAATAACTATGGCACTTATTATAACATAAATGACCATCTGTTTGCTATCATTATTATCAGTTTCCTCCGTGGCCTCTTCTCCCGGTGCATCAGGCACGTATTCATGTTCTTCTTCTGTGCTTCCTTTACTTCCTGTATCTGACGAGGTTTCTATAGGAGGCTCTTCCTCCTGCTTTGCACTGCTCTTTGTATCCTTTGCAGTATCCTTTGTCTCCTCAGAAGCCTCATTCTCCTTGATAACAACAATGTTGTAGTTAGTCTTACTGCCGTCTTCCGCCTTTACTATAATATATATATTATTCTCTCCAGACCTAAGCTTGTCACCATAGTCCTTTACCAAACTGTAATTAGCCCCTTTATCTGCAGTAGTCACACCTACGGTAATATCGTCCACGCCTCCACCGACATTTACCTTATAGTCAAGTACACTAGGGCTAAACTTAGGCGTAAGCACTCCTCCAGCCACCTTTATCCCTATTAGGCTGCTGTCTGAGGATGCCTTCCTAGGATTCTTTATACGCATCTCCAGGTCATTGGTAGCTACAGATATTTCATTATCAGGATTAACCGCATACAAATGTACATCATCAGAAAATGTCATGGTAAAGTTCCCCGAGAGCTTAGCAAGGAAAGTCATCTTATACTTAAGCTTCCCGTCCACATCTTCAAAATTCTTTATATTAACCCTTAGCAGTCCTTTTCCTCCTGCTATCCCCTCATCTGCTGAGAGAAACTCAGCCATACTGTCATCGTAGGAAAGGTAAGTTTCTACTCCGCTTAGGCTTTCCTCAGAATCAATCTCCAAGGTAACATCAAATTTTTCACCGACTATTGTTTTATTTGCACCCTTTAGCACTACACTGGCACTTGAAGCAAATGCCTTTTCGCCACCAAGCAAAAGGGAGAATACCAATACAAATATGATTATAATATTTTTTTTCACCCCTTATCCCTCCTTTGCCACATTTATCTTGTACGTTCTTACACTTCCATCCTCTGCGGTCACACTAATGCTAATAACATTTACTCCTCCCGGAGTAAGTTTCATCTGCCCGAATCCATTCACTACCGCCTTCTTGTTAGCTGTCTTTCCTGTCACCTCAATCACGTCTACATCCTTGCCAACCACAAGGCCATACCCTTCTGTGGTATCGGGCCTGAATGCAGGTGTAAGCTGATATCCTGTAACCTGCAGGGAGGAAAGCCAGTTGTTAGGACTAGGTATGTCCACAGGCCTCTCACTGATAACAGGAGGCATATTTTGAAAGACAGGAATGGAAAATACCAAAGGCTCATCCTTTAACTCAGCATAAGCTCTCTTGGTAATCATAGACTCTGAGCTGGGCGAAAACACCGCTGACATATATTGGTGCGAAAATGTATTTTTCTCTGTAAAGTTAAACTTCTCAAGATAAGGCGTATTCTGCCCCCTTAGTATGTAGTTGTTGCCTATAAACGCAGCTCCGCCAAGGATTGCGCTGTATCTGTTGTTCCAAGGTATCTTGATATAGTCGTTAAAGCTCTTGTTGCCAATGACTGCCTTAGAAGCACTTCCGTTTGCCGCAAACTTTAGTCCGCTAGCCACAGCCCCACCGGGAGCAGTGTTGTTGTAAGCTCCTATGTTATAAAAGTTATAATAGCCCTCATATCCCGGCACTGTGCCTGTAACACTTGATGAGAACCTTCCCGCACCTGCTACCTCCTGCTTTACTCTACTCGCAAGGTGGTAAGGACTTACGCCTGAGTACACCCCTGCAAGAAGGAAGGTCTCTGCGTAGCTTATGGTCTTGTTCGTTCCATCTGAAGCAATATAATCGTAGGTGGTATCTTTCATAGGAGGACCTCCAAGAATAGCCGAAATCCCCTCCTCAGTATGATGTTCAGGCTTGTATGTAAGAAGCTCAAACTGATAAATATAGTCCTCATTGAGGAAGTTCCTTGGATCCATATAATACCTTACAGCCTTGTTTGAAGCTGTGACCCAGGTACTTCCGTCATAGGCTATGAAGGCGTCATTCGCCCAGTCATAGGCCTTTGCTTCCATAGATTTCCAGGCATAGTTACTGGAATTCTGCAAGAGATTTAGTCCTACCACACTTTCCCTGGATACTGCGTATTCCCAGTCAAGCCCCAAGTGCCTTGCTTCAAAATGCCAGTATGGATGTACCCTGTGAAGCACTCTTAAAAAAGGCTTATAGTCCTCAGGAAAGCCTTCAGCCGCCAATTCTTTTTCAAAAGCTTTGTCGCTTATTTTCTTCTTATTACTAGAGCCTGTAGAATCATCTACAGGCTCTCCGCTTAGTTTAATATATTTTTCAGGTACAAAGCCGGCTCCAATTACTTGTTTTCCGGTACTGTCATTAACTATATATGTTATCAGATACCACTTTTCATTGCCCACAATATACTGTTTTCTGGCAATAACCTCCTGGTTCATATTTAACTTGTAAGGAATTCCGGTTTCACTCTCTTTTAGGATATCAGCCTTATAGTCAGCTTCGTTATAAAGCTCAACCTTATCAGAAGTAATATACGCCCTCTGTGTCACAAATTTCCCGTTGTTGTTATTTATAACACCACCACTGTTGCCATCATCGTTATCATCATTATTAGCATTATCATCTGAATTATCATCAGAGCCATCGTTATTATCTCCGGTATTATCAGTATCATCAGCCTTAGGCGTGTCTTTGACTATTCCGATTAGCTTAACCTGCGATGCAACCAGGTAGCCTGTATAGGTCTTGCCACTAATTACAAAGCTTACTTTATAATACTTCACATCACTAAGGGTAATCTCATGGAAGATGCTTACGATATCGTTCTTGGCAAGGACTACTTTCTTCCCCTTGCTATCCTTAAATTCGTTACCCTTTGCAGTAGCCTTTGTCTTTATAACTGCACCCTTTTTAGCTGTTACCTTTGCATAAGCCGGTGCCTTCTTATCAACTGAAAGCTTAACAAACTCACTAAGCACATAGCCCTTAACCGTCTTGCCGTTAACCTTAGTGCTTATCTTATACCACCTTATCTTCTTAGCGTCATTCTTCTCTCCGGTAATGTTAAGCACCTGTCCGTTAGGAAGCACGACTCCAGCAGTGCCTATCTTGTACTGAGGCTTATCCGTACCTACTCCCGTTCTAAGCCTAAGTCCCTTGGTCTTTACCTCTCCTTTATAGGAATACTTTGAGGTCTCCTTTATGCTTGATGACTTCTTAGTCTTACCTGCAGTTTTCCTGGTATTTGTCTTTCCATTGTCAGATGGAGTACTTGCATTTTCACTTGAAACCTTGACAAAGTCGCTTCTTACAAAGCCGGTTACACTTTTACCATTAGATAAGAATCTGACCTTATACCATACCACTCCACTCTTATCCTTTTTCTCTCCAAGGACATCTGCCTTGTCATTTAACAAAAGATAGACCATGGTGCCGTCAGAGCTTAGCTGTGCAAACTCTGTTCCTGAATCGGTTCTTACCTTAAGCTTATCTACTGTACAGGTTGCCACCTTCTTTGTTGCTGCATATACAATCTTTGAATTATGAAGGCCATTACCATAAAGAGGTACGCTTGTTAACACTGTACCCATTATAACTGCTGATAATATGCCCTTTGCTAAACTATTCTTAAACATAACTTCTCCAAATCTATAAATATTTTAATCTTACTCTTTCTATAGACTACTTTACAAAGGTGGCAAAAAAAAGTCAAGTTATTTACAATTTTTTATCCCTCTATAGCTTTTTTACCTATATCAGTACGCATATATTTATTCTCAAATTCCACAAGTTCAGTAGCCTTATACGCCCTGTCTCTTGCTTCTTTTAGGTCTTTTCCTGTAGCTGTCACTCCAAAAACCCTGCCGCCTGCAGTAACAATCTTGCCATTTTGAAGCTTTGTACCTGCGTGGTAGAGATAGAGTCCATCTTTACCAAAGCCTTCTTTGATGGTTACTTCTTTACCCTTTTCATAGTCTAGAGGATAGCCCTCAGATGCAAGCACTACACAGACTGCAGCATTGTCATCAAAGACAAGCTCTGCTTTATCAAGCCTTCCCTCTACACAGGCCTCCATTATATCAAGGATATCTGACTTCATCCTTGGAAGAACTACCTGTGTCTCAGGATCTCCAAATCTTGCATTGTATTCAAGTACCTTAACTCCACCCGGGGTAAGCATAAGTCCTACAAAAAGAACTCCCTTAAAAGGCCTGCCCTCACTTTTCATAGCCGCCATTGTAGGCTCGTATATGTTTTTCACACAGAAGTCTTCAACTTCTTTGGTATAAAAAGGACTTGGAGAAATATTGCCCATTCCACCTGTATTTAAGCCCTCATCTCCGTCCTTTGCCCTCTTGTGATCCATGGCAGAAGTCATAGGCTTGATGGTCTCTCCGTCACAGAAGCAAAGTACAGATACCTCAGGTCCGGTCATAAAGTCTTCTATAACTAAGGTGTTTCCCGCACTACCAAACTTCTTGTCTTCCATTATGGTCTTCACGCCTTCTATGGCTTCTTCTCCCGTTGTACATATAAGCACACCCTTACCAAGGGCTAGGCCGTCTGCCTTAAGGACTATAGGATAGTCAGCCTTTTTAAGGTATTCTATTGCTTTATCCGCAGAAGTAAATACCTCATAGCCTGCTGTAGGAATGTTGTATTTTTTCATCAAGTCCTTGGAAAATGCTTTAGAGCCTTCAATAATAGCCGCATTTGCACGAGGTCCAAATGTCTTAAAGCCTGCCTTTTCGAATTCATCTACTGCACCAGCCACAAGCGGATCGTCAGGACCCACTATGACAAAGTCTATATTTTTTTCTTTGGCAAATTCGATTAGTTTAGGGAAATCCATCACTGAAATATCCACACACTCAGCCACTTCAGCTATGCCTGCATTGCCTGGCGCAGCGTAGATTTTATCTGCTCTCTTGCTTTCGGCTACCTTACAGGCTATGGCGTGTTCGCGTCCACCACTTCCGACTATTAGTACATTCATAATGGCCTCCTTTTTATAGATTTCTATCAAAAGTTGCACAGAGAGGACACCACTATCTATGCGGCATTGTATCCTCTCTGTTGTTCTATCCATGAACTCTAAAAATAATTATACCTTACACTCTCACTGTCTTGCCGTCTACGACCTTTACCTGTCCGCTTGCTACAAGTTCAATGGCTTCCGGGAGTATCTTCCACTCAGCCTCTTCCATTACCCTTTTTTGCAAGGTTTCTGCTGTATCACCATCTTTTACTTCCACAGCCTTTTGAAGAATAATAGGTCCTGTATCTGTTCCCTCATCTACAAAATGCACTGTGGCCCCCGTTATCTTTACTCCGCGCGAGAGGGCCTTTTCGTGTACCTTTAGCCCATAGCAGCCCGTTCCACAAAATGATGGAATAAGAGAGGGATGTACATTTATTATCCTATTTCTAAACTTTTCTACCATTTCGCGGGGGATGATAACAAGGAAGCCTGCAAGTACAACCAAATCTACCTCCGCCTCTATAAGCGCATCTGTAAGAGCCTTATTAAAAGCCTCCCTGCTGTCAAACTCAGACGGAGATATGCAGCTTGCTTTTATTCCTGCGTTTTTTGCCCTGGTAAGCGCATAAGCAGAAGGATTGTTGCTGATAACAAGGGAAATCTCTGCATTTCTAATAAGCCCCGAAGCCTTGGCATCTATTATAGCTTGAAGATTGGTTCCTCCACCCGATACTAAAACCGCTGCTTTTTTCATAATTATACAAGGGTTACGCCCTTTTCTCCCTCTTTGATTTCACCAATTACAAAGGCCTTTTCGCCTGCCCTAGCTATGGCTGATATTGTCTTATCTACATCGTTTTTATCTACTACTACCATCATGCCGACACCCATATTGAAGGTATTGTACATAACCTGCTCATCTACATTGCCTTCTTTGGCAAGCATCTTAAATATAGCAGGCACCTCGTAAGAATCCTTACGGATAACAGCATGAGTTCCTTCCTTAAGCATACGTGGAACATTCTCATAGAAGCCGCCACCTGTAATATGGCTGCAGGCCTTAATCTTAACTCCTGCTTCTTTTACTTCTTTTAATGCTTTAACGTATATAATAGTTGGCTCAAGCAGCGCTTCTCCAAGTGTTTTTCCAAGCTCATCATAGTATGTACAAAGGCTTTCCTTTTCCATCTTAAATACACTTCTAACAAGTGAAAAGCCGTTGCTGTGGACTCCTGAGGAGGCGATTCCTATAATCACATCTCCCTCTTTTAGGTCTTTCCCGTCTATAAGGTCTTTTTTGTCACATACGCCTACGGCAAAGCCTGCAAGGTCATACTCATCCTCCGGCATAAGCCCAGGATGCTCTGCAGTTTCACCTCCTACAAGGGCTGCACCCGAGAGCTTACAGCCCTTAGCTACTCCCTTTACTATAGATGCTATTTTTTCAGGTTCATTTTTCCCACAGGCTATATAGTCAAGGAAAAAAAGAGGCTCTCCACCTGCACAAACCACGTCATTTACGCACATTGCCACACAGTCAATGCCGATAGTATCGTGTTTATCAAGCTCAAAGGCGAGCTTAATCTTGGTTCCTACTCCATCCGTGCCCGAAAGAAGTATAGGGTCTTCCATATCTTTAATCGCTTTAAGTGAAAATGCTCCTGAAAAGCCTCCAATTCCACCAAGCACCTCACCTCTCATAGTCTCAGCCACATATTTTTTCATAAGCTCAACTGACTTGTAGCCCGCTTCTATATCTACTCCCGAAGTTTTGTAATCCATTATATATTCTCTCTTTCTTAATTCATTTCTTCAAGATAAGTCTTGTAGCCTACCTTTTCAATCTTGGTTTTCTTTGCAAGCACCTCATCTTTAAGTCCCTCAGCAAAGTCCTTTATCTTCTGCCTTACTTCAGGCTCTCTAACGGAAATGATCTTAGCTGCAAGTATAGCCGCATTCTTTGCTCCGTTGATGGCAACTGTAGCAACAGGTATGCCTGCAGGCATCTGAACTATAGAATAAAGTGAGTCCACGCCGCCAAGGCTCTTGGTAAGGATAGGTACACCGATTACAGGGATAGGAGTTATAGCCGCTGCCATACCTGGAAGATGTGCAGCTCCGCCTGCTCCTGCTATAAGAACATCATATTTGCTTTCAGCGCTCTTTGCATACTCAAAGAAAATGTCAGGCATTCTGTGCGCAGATATGACTGTCACATCATACTCAATTCCGAACTTCTCCAAGGTCTCCATAGCCGCCTTCATTACAGAAAGGTCACTGTCGCTTCCCATTACAATACCTACTTTACTCATAATTCCTCCTTTAATGTGTTAATCCCAATCATTCTAAGCAATATTATCTCATCTACTGCACTAAAAATGATTTGAGGTTAATAATTACTGTTTCATCAACTAACATTTTTCTACAACGCTGTCACTTCTAGAGCCACCATCTTTTTTAAGTCTTATAATTCCTATTATACAACTGATGATTGTGAGGATATCAAAGATAAATCCTACATAATTCTTTATGGAAAAATCATATACTCCCCATCCACAGGTCGTAATGAAAATAAGAATTTTGATTCCAATTGCACCACCCATACCTAAAAAATAGGTAAAGATGAAGAGGTTTACCGCCGGCAGCCAGCCCGCTATACCACCATTGTTAAAGATAAGCGTCATCACTATACCGAGTCCTACTATGGCGGCCTTAGTATATTTATTAAGCTTTCCTCTAAGGTAAATCTCATTTTTAATAATCTGAACCGTGTTGATTATAATACCTGAAAATGCGTTAAGTAAAACTCCCATTGCTATAATGAATAGAAGCTGTACATCCTGAGTTCTAAGCATTTTCTTTTCTTTTTTGATGTAGCCTGTTATCACCATCAGAGTATATCCAATCAGGCTAAGCACCTGTGCTATAATCCACTTTGTTCCCCCCATGGCCTGTATCCAGTCTTCTATCTTTTGTAAGTCCATTCTCCCTCCTCATTTTTAAGTATACCTTATATATAACTACTTACTATTTAGTAAGAGTTTATAATCTATCTTCATTATATCAATACTACCCCTTATAAATCAACTAAATAAACTAACTTACTCATTGAAAAAAATACTTATTTGTATTATTATTACTAATACTGATAAAATTAATTTCTCAACCAGGAGGCAGCTATGATTAAAGACTTAACTAAAGGAAGCCCTATTAAAGCTATACTTAGTTTTGCTGTGCCTATGCTTTTTGGAAATCTCTTTCAGCAGATGTACAATATGGCTGACTCCATTATAGTAGGTAAATACGTAGGCGTAAAGGCGCTTGCTGCCGTTGGTGGTACCGGTGCCATCAACTTTCTTGTGCTTGGCTTCATTATAGGTGTCAGCAGCGGCTTTATGATACCTGTGTCTCAGGCCTTTGGTGCAAAAGACTTTGACAGGCTTAGGAGGCTTGTTACCAATGCCGCCTGGCTCTCCCTTGTAGTAGGCTCCATTATGACAGTTCTTACTGTGACTCTAACAAAGTCAATGCTTAGGTTAATGAATACACCAGATGATATCTTTCAGGGGTCTTATGAGTACATAGGAACTATTTTTGCAGGTATCCTTGGGATTATGTTTTATAACCTGCTTTCCGGTATAATGAGGGCCCTAGGCGATTCCAAGACTCCTTTGTATTTTTTGATATTCTCATCCTTTGTAAATATTGCCCTGGACCTACTGTTTGTCCTTGTATTTAAAATGGGAGTATTCGGGGCGGCATTTGCAACAGATATATCTCAGTTTGTATCTTGTATACTATGCTTTTTATTTATAAAGAAAAAGTATACTATATTAAAAATGAATAAAGGTGACTGGACGTTTAATACAAAGCTGTCGAATAAACTGCTGTTAATGGGGCTTCCTATGGGGCTTCAGTACTCCATCACTGCAATCGGCTCAACTGTAATACAGACAGCCGTAAATGGCCTTGGCTCAGTATATGTAGCCGCGATTACAGCCGGAAACAAGGTTTCTCTTCTCTTTACTCAGCCTTATGATACAATAGGAACTGCTATGGCTACCTTCTGCGGGCAGAATCTTGGCGCAAGAAAGCTTGACCGCATACATAAGGGTATGAAACAGGGAATAATTGCAATGGGCGTATACACTGTATTTGCATTCTTTGCCATCATATTGGCAGGCAAGTATGTAGCCCTTCTCTTTGTAAATGCTGACCAGGTTGAACTCCTTAGCTACGTGGATAAGTTCCTCTTTGCAAATGCTTCGTTTTACTTCCCTCTTGGGCTTTTGATGGTACTAAGATATGCCATACAGGGACTTGGGCACAGCCTCTTTGCTATGCTTGCGGGCATAATGGAAATGATAGCAAGATGTGCAGTAGCTTTCATAGGTATAGTTTGGTTTGGAGTAGATGCAATATATTATTCCAACGCTACTGCCTGGATAGCAGCGAACATCTTCCTCATACCTGCATTTATAATGGTTATGAAGAAAATAGAAAATAATTTTAAGACGAATGGAACTGTCAATGGATAAACAGACGCAGAGCACAAACTCGATACTTACAGGCTCAATAAGCAGGAATATACTGATGTTTTTCTTTCCCATCCTGCTTGGGTCGTTTTTACAGCAGCTCTACAGCACGACTGACGCTGTCATTGTGGGAAAATATGTAAATAAAGAAGCGCTTGCCGCAATAGGAGCAACTACTTATATAATAAACATATTGATTGGTTTTTTTGTAGGGCTTTCAGCAGGAGCAGCAGTAATCATATCTCAGTTCTACGGTGCAAATAAGGGAAAGAATCTTAGCGACTCTGTCCACACTTCTATTGCTCTTTCCCTTGTAAGCGGTGTGGTTATAATGATAGTTGGAATAATATTTTCTCCTATGATACTGCATATTATGAATACACCATCTGATATAATAGATCTCTCAACAACTTATTTGAGGGTGTATTTTCTGGGCTCTATCCCTGTGCTTGTATACAATATGGGTTCAAGCATCCTAAGGGCTGTAGGCGACTCTAAAAGCCCGCTCTACGTACTCATAGTCTGTACAGTAGTAAATGTAGTGCTTGACATCCTCTTTGTGGCTGTATTTAAGATGGGCATCTTCGGTGCAGCCCTTGCAACCCTCCTAGCTCAGGTAGTAAGTGCCTTGGTTGTAATTATTATGCTTATGAGGGCTGAGTTTAGCTACAAGTTAGATATAAAGAAAATCGGCTTTCATAAAGATGAGCTTATCGCAATGCTTAAGATAGGCCTTCCTACAGGCTTTCAGTCAGTAATGTACTCCCTGTCAAATATGATAGTTCAGTCCTCAGTAAACAGCTTTGGTACTGATACAGTTGCGGCCTGGACAGTATTTACCACAAACGATAATTTTTACTGGATGGTAATAGGTGCCTTCGGTGTGTCGGTTACTACCTTTGTAGGACAGAACTTTGGAGCAGGGAACTTTGACCGTATCAAAAAGAGTGTGAGGATTACTTATATCTTTACCTCTGCTTCTGCTGTGTTTCTTAGTTTAGTCTTTTATATCGGCTGTGAGCATATATTGCACTTTTTTACCAACGAGCAGTCCGTTATAGATATTGGCGTGTATATGTTTAGGCATTACTGCCAGTTTTATATTTTCTTTGTAGGGATAGAGGTACTTGCAGGCGCTATAAGGGCTACAGGAGATTCTCTTATACCTACCTTAATCACAGCCGCAGGCATATGTGGGCTTAGGATTCTTTGGATATTCTTTGTTGTTCCTACTAACCACCATATAGGAACTGTGCTTACTGTATATCCTGTGACCTGGTTTCTTACTTCTTTTGTATTTACGATATATTATCTGCAAGGCGGATGGCTTAGAAGACGAAGACGGATTATGGGTATATAAGCCTATCTGCACTTGATAACTTAGCATAAATAGCATATAATAATCCCGTGTTATCCATATTTTACAGTGATAATATGGGATTATTATATATCTAATGGAGGCCAACTATGAAAAACGAAATATTTCCTGAGGGTTACTCTCCTGCGCTAAGCATCAGAGAAACCGAGGTTGCCATAAAGTCTGTAAAGGACTATTTTGAGCGTGAACTGGCTAAACAGCTAAACCTCACCAGAGTATCTGCACCACTTTTTGTAAGGCCTGAAACCGGTCTTAACGACAACTTAAACGGTGTGGAAAGGCCTGTAGCCTTTGACCTAAAGGAACAGCCTGATGCAGAGCCTCTTGAGATAGTGCACTCCCTTGCTAAATGGAAGAGATACGCTCTTAAAAGGTACGGCTTTCATTCGGGTGAAGGTCTGTATACAGATATGAACGCAATAAGAAGGGATGAGGATACAGACAACATTCATTCTATCTTTGTAGACCAGTGGGATTGGGAGAAAATCATCAACAAAGAAGAGAGGAACGAACACACTCTTAAAAAGACTGTTATGTCTGTGTACGAGGCGCTTAAAAGCACAGAGATGCACATGGCAAGAAAATATAACTACATTAAGCCAGAGCTTCCTGAGCAGATTTGCTTTGTAAGTTCCCAGCAGCTAGAGGATGAATATCCTACCCTTACTCCAAAGGAAAGGGAGTACAAGGCCGCAAAGGCTCACGGTGCTGTATTTATAAGCCAGATAGGAGGCGCCCTAAACTCCGGAGAAAGGCACGATGGCAGGGCTCCCGACTATGATGACTGGCAGCTAAATGGAGACATCATTGTATATTACCCTCTGCTTGATATAGCCCTTGAGCTTTCTTCAATGGGTGTCAGGGTAGACGAACTCCGCCTTAAGGAACAGCTTCAAATCGCAGGCTGTATGGACAGGGCAGAGCTTCCTTTTCAAAAAGCTATACTTAATAAAGAGCTTCCTTATACAGTAGGCGGAGGTATAGGTCAGTCACGAATCTGTATGTTCTACCTAAAAAAAGCCCATATTGGGGAAGTTCAATCCTCAGTATGGACTCCTGACACTGTGGAAAATGCAGATTTGTGTGGTATTACCCTACTCTAATCCTCTAACTGCCAGTCTATAGGTTCTGCACCGTGTGCAGTAAGAAATTCATTGGCTCTTTTAAAATGACCATTGCCCATAAAGCCTCTATGGGCTGACAATGGGCTTGGGTGAGCTGATTCCAGTATGAGATGCTTAGGATTACTTAGCATCTCTTTTTTGTCTCTTGCAGCCTTTCCCCAAAGGAGATAGACTATAGGTCTGTCTTCTTTGTTAACCGCTCTTATAAGTGCATCGGTAAAGTACTCCCATCCCCTTCCTTTATGTGAAAATGCCTCGTGAGCCCTCACCGTTAATAAAGTATTAAGGAGCAGTACTCCCTGCCTCGCCCACTTTCTAAGAGAGCCTGTTTCAGGTATGTTAAGACCAAGCTCAGCCTGTAACTCCTTGTATATATTTTGGAGGGATGGAGGGATTTTCTCTCCCTTTGGTACTGAAAAAGACAGCCCCTCAGCCTGTCCCGGCTCGTGGTAAGGATCCTGCCCCAGTATTACCACCTTTACCTGACTTAAAGGAGTTAGATGAAGAGCATTAAAAATATCATCAGACTTTGGGTAAATAATGTGGTGGCTATATTCATCCTTCAAAAAAGCATAGAGATTTCTATAATATTCTTTTTTTGTTTCTGCCTCCACAACAGGCAGCCAGTCATTTGTCACACTTCCCATAATCCCTCCATAAAAAAGGTGAAAGACCTAAGTCCTCCACCTGTGATTTTGCCTATGGCACCAGTTCATCTTTGTCCTTCTCAGCTTCAATAGCCTTGGTATCAAGCTTTGAGACAATAGCATATATTCTCTCACTGTAGTCCTGTCTGTCAGTCATATCCATAAGTTCAAGCGCTTCTCTCTCGTCTACTCCGTATACGCTTTGAAGCTCTGCCATTATCTGTTTTCTCACATAATCAAGGTCTGTATGTATACCTAACTGTCTTGCAAGAGCTATATACTTATCATATCTTGAAAGTCCCTTAATCAAAGAGTCAAGTGCAGATGAGTAATCACCCATAGCAAAGAAGTTGTTATATGAGTTTAGCTGTTTGTTAACGAACATAACAGTATAAATCTTGTCATGTATAAGCATATCCTTCTCTTTGATATCAAGTCCCCTGATACCCTCATAAGCCTCTGTGTACTTGTGGTTGCCAAACTTATGGGTGGCATCGGCTATGCTTATATCGTAAGAGAAGATATTGGTTCCAATTATTACAACTGCGGCTGCCACTACAAAGAATAGAAGAATAATGGTGGCACCTGCCTTATTTATCTTGCCTTCAGGCTGTTCAAGAGCCTCTGCCCTAAGCCTTTTAAGCTCTGCTTCCTTCTTGGCAGCCTTCTTTGCTGCATCCTTGGCAGCCTTCTTTGCCTTGTTGTCAGCAGCCTTTTTCTTGGCTTCTTCTGCTTTTTTCTTCTTGTCTGCCTCTGCAGCCGCCTTTTTATCTTCTTTCTTCTTGGCAGCCTCGGCTTCTTTTTCCTTCTTTGCGGCCTCTTCCTGTTCAGGAGTAGGGATTGCTGCAATCTCTTCTTCAGTAAGTGGAACATTGGCAAAGAGCTTTTGAAAAATAACTGAGAATAATCCCTTTTTATCTCCGCCCTTCTTTCCTGTCTTACCTTTCTTAGAGGACTTATTGGAGGCTATTTCTTTATCAGATAAAACCTCCGGTGCACCTATGTCATCAAGCGCATTTATATCCGGTGCAGACGCTTTATCTGACTCACTGTAAGCATCATCAGGCTTCGTATCACCTGATGCACCATCAGGTACAATACCTTCAGCACCGCTATCATAAGGCTCAGCTTCAGCCCCAATCCCGGTGCCTGTTTCGTCTCCAATTTCAGTACCTATCTCGGTTCCAATCTCCTCACCGATTTCAGTTCCTATCTCTTCACCTACATCACTGCCTGTCTCGGTACCGATTTCTTCTCCTAACTCTACACCAAGTTCAGAGCCAATCTCATCGCCTATTTCTTCAGCAGTTTCTACATCTTCTTCACTTGAAGCCTGATTTTCATCAGCCACATCATCTAAGCCTCTTAAAGCAGGTTCTTCATCAAAGTCGGATGGGGCTTTAGCTACAGGAGCCTCTCCTACATCTGTATATGTACCTTCTTCAGGCATTTCACCTAAGGTGCTGTCTTCTTTAACTGCCTGAGTATCCTCTACCTCGCCTGTAGCAGTTTCAACATTATCTAAATTATCAGCCTTTTCACTATCAGTCAGATTAACTTCTGCCGCCTTTTGACCTGATTTACCCGAATCAGCATTGGTAAGACTAATGAGTTCATCCAGGTCCACATCATCAAGAAATGAATCATCCAGGTCATCAAGATTAAATTCTTCATCCAAAGAATCGATAGTTACATCAGCGGATGACATCTTACTCTTTTTGGCTCTTGCAGTCGCTTTTTTCCTCCTGTTAGTTTCATATGGAGGTTCCTGCCCAATAGTCTCAAGCAGTTCATCTAGGTAAGATTCATTATCCTTATCCAATCTCTCCTCCATCCTAAAGCATTGTTGGCTTTAATTTTAGTTATTTTTATAATCTAGCTTAAAACTAATCTGTCAATTGCTTCAACAAGTTGTCCGATTTCAGGCTTTGTAAGCTGAGCATCGGCACCAAGGGACTCGCCCTTGCGTCTCATCTCATCATTAATAAGTGATGAGAATATGATGAGAGGAATCTTCTTAAGTTCATTGTCATCCTTAACAAGCTTAGTAAGCCTGTGACCATCCATCATTGGCATTTCAATATCAGTAATTATGCAATGGCACTGCTCTGTAGGGTCACCTTCGTTCTTATAGCGAAGCAATGTGTTCCAGGCTTCCTCACCATTAGCAGTTGCTGTGATATTTACATAGCCTGCCTTTGTCAGACAGTCTATTATCATCTTCTCAAGCATAGGTGAATCCTCTGCTATAAGAATAGGAGAATTATTTCTGGTTCTTACTCCCAATCTGTCAATATCCTGAGCCTTTATACCTGTTTCAGGGTTGATTGTAGATACAATCTTCTCAAAATCCAGTACAACTATAAGTCTGCTGTCAAACTTAATGATACCGGTAGCTACGCTTCTCTCAGCATCATTGATTGTTTCATCAGGCTTTGTTATATCAGACCAGGTAAGTCTGTGTATTCCCTGAACGCCATGTACGTGGAAACCAATATTAAGGTTATTAAAATTGGTTACGATGTACATATCCTTTGTTTTATCAGGTGATGGTGGTATCATAAGGCTTTTTGCAAGATCCACTATTGTAACTATTGTATCTCTTGGCATAAATATGCCTTCGATTGTGTCGTGTGCATTTGGAATTGGTGTAGGCTCTGCATAAGGCATGATTTCCTTTACCTTAGCAACATTGATTCCATAGTGATTGGCACCAATGTTAAATTCGAGCACTTCCAACTCGTTTGTTCCACTCTGAAGTAAAATTCCAGTATCCATAATAACCTCCCACAATTTTGTCCATAATGTATAATAAATATCCGGAATGTTAAAACTCATGGTTACAGTCCTTATATTATACCATTCAAAGCCCGCTTAGGTAAAGGGTAATTTTGATATAAAATCTCATCCTTACTGGGCCACATTGAGGGTATAGGACTTGTTTCCGTTTGAAACTTTTAACTTTGCTTTGTTTCTGTCAGCAGCCTTTGGTACATTGAAAACAATGACACCTTTTGAAGATTTACCACCTGCTATAGCCACTTCAATTGTCTGCATGTCATTTTCAAGAAGAGTAAGACTTGGCTTGATATAATTGCTTCCGTCAAAAGTCAGGTTATAAGTTACTCCATCATTCTGTGAAAACTTCTTTTTCTTATCTGTCTTATTTCTTATTGAAAATTCTACAACATACAGCTTCATATTGTCAGCCGCAACAAGAGAAAAATATCCTTCATTCTTTGGATATCTTGAATATTCT
Organism: Catonella massiliensis; assembly: GCF_016651435.1. Taxonomy (NCBI): domain Bacteria; kingdom Bacillati; phylum Bacillota; class Clostridia; order Lachnospirales; family Lachnospiraceae; genus Catonella; species Catonella massiliensis. The sequence goes on from NZ_JAEPRJ010000001.1 coordinate 2,054,926, forward strand.
CCCGCACCGCCATATACTACTTCGAATCCGTCTGACTTATAGACATCGTTCAAAGTAGCTGCAGTATCGCTATTTTCATCGGTTTCATTGATCGCAGATGTACTACTGTTATCTCCGGAACTATTCTTATCATTATTTATATCGGCATTATTTTCAATTGATGAAGAGGTATTAGAATTATTCTTTTCATTATTATCCTCATCGCTGTCTTCATCAGCCTTACCAAAGTCTTCTTTTACAACATTGGGGTTCTCTTTAATCTCAAGCTCTTCCTGCAATGTAGGCTTATAGTTCCTTGTGTGCTTTAGCACCATTTTGGCTGCATATTCTGCCACCTCATTTAGTTCACTTTCTGAAAGCCCGGTATCTCCCGTATCACAGGCAGACAGATTAATCGCCATTACAGCTGTAAGCACAAGCAACACAAACTTCTTCTTCATTATTTACATTCTCCTTTAAGCCTTAGTATCCAGTTCGAACCAAAATTCCACTCCGTTATCCCAGTTCTTCACTCCACATTCCCTGTTAAGCGAATTCATAATTGCCTTCACTATGGAGAGCCCTATGCCGTTGCCCCCATATTCTCTGGTTCTAGCCTTATCGACTTTATAAAACTTGTCCCATATCCTCTCAATTGCCTCTTCCGGTATGGGCTGTCCTGTATTAAATACAGAGATTCGTACTATAGAATTGCTTTTCTTAACACAGATAGATATTATTTTTTCGCCATTACTATCTTCTTCGACATGATTTAGCGCATTACTTATATAATTAGTTATAACTTCTTCTACTAAGTATTCATCGGCCCATACGTAGCAGGATTTAATATCTGACATCTTTGAAATCACATTTTTTTGTTTGTAGACCATATTCATAGAACCCACAACCGAATTAAGGACAGTTATTATGTCAAATCTGTCAAACTGAACCTTGCTGTCTCCAAACTCAAGCTCACTAAGGCTTAGAAGCCTCTTTACCATGTTGTTCATCTTGGCAGCTTCATCCATTATTACTTCACAGTAAAACTGCCTGCTTTCCTCATCCCCCTGAATATTGTCTTTAAGTCCTTCAGCATACCCCTGTATAAGGGCTATAGGAGTTTTAAGTTCGTGAGTTACATTGGAAAGAAATTCCTGCCTCATCTCTTCCACTTTTTCTTTCTGCTTTATGTCCTTTTTCAGTTTATTATTGGCGGATTTAAGTGAGGATATGGTATCCTCGAGCTTTTCAGAGAGCACATTGATACTATGTCCAAGCTCACCAACTTCATCCTGTCTCTTTCCATTATAATGCACATCAAAGTTAAGATTGCTTATATCTCTGGTCATCTGAGACAGCTTAAGTATCGGCTTGGTAAATTCAACACCTACGACATACATAATAATTGAGCCTATTAATATTGAAACCACGCCCACATAAGCAAAGAAGGTACTTGATATCATTGCGCTTTCGGTAATGTTGTCATAGTTGCTTCTTATAAATATCTTGTCTCCCGCATCAAGAATGCCATATAGTTCGATATAGTTGACCTCAAGTCTTGTATCAAAATGCCTGTATATACTATATTTATCTGTCTTGACTAATAGCCTTGTAGCCTCTTTCTCGCTTTTAACCTCTTCTTCATTTGGAAGAGTTTTTTTATAATACTCTATAATATCGCTTTGCAGTCTTCTGTTTTGTATCTCATTCATATTTGTCGGAAATAAAGTCTGAAGTATGATTCCTCCAGAATAGCTAAATCCGTTAAATATGTATAAAGATACATTCTGTTTGGACGCAAGCTGCTCATAACCAAGGCTTAGAGCAGATATATTATCCGCATCGTACTTTGAATTTACCTTGGTGTAAGTGTCTCCCAGCCTGTTTATCTTATAGCTTTCATAGTATTTTTCAAGAAATACTTTATTTATAACCCAGCTAAACAATATGGTTGCACTTAAAAGAGTAATTAAAATTATTATTAGACGCACTTTAATGGAATGTTTCATTTAAACCTCTTACAGGGCACTAGGCCTCAAACTTATACCCGATTCCCCAAATCGTTTTAATCAAATCCCCCTTAGACCCCATCTTTGCCCTAAGCTTCTTAACATGTGTATCTATTGTTCTCGCATCTCCAAAGTAGTCATAGTTCCATACGTTGTTAAGTATCTTTTCCCTCGATAAAGCAATCCCCCTGTTGGTCATAAAATAAAGAAGCAGTTCAAATTCCTTCACACTAAGGTCCACGGGCTTTCCATCTATTATAACCTCGTGTGAGGCCTTGTCTATCTTGATGCCTCCAACTTCAAAGCTGTCATCACCTGTTGCACCTGCCCTCCTTAATATAGCCTCTACTCTTGCCATAAGTATCTTAGGGCTAAAAGGCTTTGATATATACTCATCAACTCCCAGCTCAAAGCCCTGGAGTTCATCCTTTTCATCTGACTTGGCTGTAAGCATAATTATAGGCACTTCCGAATGCCTCCTTATTTCCCTGCATACCTGCCAGCCATCCATTTTAGGCATCATTACATCCAGGATAATTAAAGCAATATCTCCCCGTTCAAAGAAGATATCTACCGCCTTCTCTCCGTCTTCTGCCTCTACAACCGCATATCCTTCGTGATGCAAAAAATCACTAACCAGTTTACGCATCCTGCTCTCATCATCAACTACAAGAATCTTGGCTTTTTCCATCTTTTATTCTCCAAATTTAATCTACTTTTGATTTTCTATACGCATATCATCAAGTATCTGTTCACGTTCGTTAAGCTCCTGCTCCTTCTTTGTGAGCTCTTCTTTCCAAGAAGCATACTCATTGACAAGAGATTCTTCTGCAAGGTTTGGGTTAATCACTTTATCGTAAAATAAAACCCCAAAAGGAACTATTACCATAATAATCAAAAAAGCAATTATGATTCTATAATTTCTTATCTTAGCCCTAAGAGAGTTAATAATACTAAGATTCTTCTCTTCCTCTGCGGTACTTACCTGATTTTGTGCTTCTGTATCTATCGCTTCTTTAGTATCAGGCACTGCCTCCACCTCTGCGTCCACATAGGTTGGTTCAGCCAGGCCATTATTTACATATACTTCACGAACAACGGCATGGAAAGGAATAGCCTTCATAGTCTTTCTCTGTTCAGGATTCTTCACAAGCCTCTTCTGTGCTTCCCTAAGAAATCCTATTCCAACAGGTGTTTCAAATTCTTCACTCTCCACCAAAGTATCGTATACTTCTCTAAGGCTTTCTTCTTCTCTAAGATTTCTTTCAGACTTGATATCTGCTATCCTTGCAAGCTCTCTTCTTGCCTGCTCATAAGAATCCGAATCATCAAAACGGTAACCGTCTAAAATATATTTTTTAATATCAGCCATGTTTAACCCTACCCACTTTATTATTCTCCCCTGTCGGAGTCTGCGTTTAAAATAAAAACGCCTATCCTTAGTATACTATCACAAATAGCTAAAATATACAATCACAAAGTGTGTGTACCACTCTAATATATAGTCCCTCAGTTTGTAGATTGCTAAAGATTCCCATAACCGCGAAAAACCCCGGAACAATATGTTCCGAGGTCTTTCATAATCAGTCTGCAGGAAGCATTCCTGCTACTGCTTTTAATTAATAATTGTTTGCCTTTCTCTCAAAATATGCCTGTGGATGATTGCATACAGGACATACCTTAGGAGCCTTTGGTCCAACTACGATATGTCCGCAGTTCATGCACTGCCAGATAGTATCACCATCTGATGAGAATACAAGGTCGCCCTTCATGTTGGCAAGGAGCTTACGGTATCTCTCCTCATGCTCCTTCTCGATGTCTGCTACCATCTCAAAAAGCTTTGCAATTCCTGTAAAGCCTTCTTCTCTTGCTTCCTTAGCAAAGGTAGGGTACATCTCTTTCCACTCATAAGCCTCACCTTCGGCAGCAGTCTCAAGGTTCTCATCGGTAAAGCCGATTCCGGCAAGTATCTTATACCAGATTTCTGCATGCTCCCTTTCATTTCCTGCTGTTTCCTCAAATATTTCAGCTATCTGAACATATCCATCTTTTCTTGCCTTAGATGCGAAATATGTATACTTGTTTCTAGCCTGTGACTCACCTGCAAAGGCATCCATAAGATTCTTCTCAGTCTTTGAACCCTTGATATTTTTTCCTAACTCTGAATACCTATCTTCTACCATTTCTTATCCCTCCGTTTTCTATATTTTAGGCCTTTGTCAGTCCTTTACGCTTATTCTATGTCTTACCGCCTCTGACAAGCCTTAATCGGTATTCTAACATTTACATAATTTATTTGCAATCAAATTGTGAATGTTTTTAAAAACATTTTGCAAAATTATCTGATAAATGATATTGATTCTTAATTTCTCGACTTAATTGATAGTAATTTTCATTTGACAAATAAAAATTGCAGTAGTATAATTGTGTCTGCTAGGGGAGCCTTAGGCTGAGATGAAGCAAAGCTTCAGACCCTTAATACTTGAACCGGATAATACCGGCGTAAGGAAGCAAAGATAATCTCCTTACGCCAGACTGTGAAGGAGGTTTTTTTATGTCTTTTTTAGCAACACCAAGTGTAAATGACTGGGGTGAAAATGTATTCAAACTGACACCATACGGGCTTATAACCGTAGGAATCCTCATAGCTTTGCTGGTTGCGATTGCCATCGTCTTAAGGCCTAAGACAGCAGGCAAGGTAAGAGCTATGGCTACCACCCAGCTGGTCTTTTCAGCCGTGGCTATGGCACTGGCTATAGTAACCGCTGAAATCAAATTTAGCAGACTTCCAATGGGTGGCTCTATTACTCTCTTTAGCATGCTTTTTATCGTGCTGATAGGCTATTGGTATGGGCTAAAGGCAGGTCTTATGACAGGTTTTGCCTACGGACTGCTTCAGTTCTTGGCTGACCCGGTCTTCTACAGCCCTCTCCAGCTTATTACTGACTATCCACTTGCCTTTGGAGCTCTCGGCCTTTCAGGTATATTCTACGAGAAGAAGCACGGCTTACTCAAGGGCTACATAGTGGGAGTACTGGGAAGATATATCTTTGCAGTCATTTCAGGGGTTGTTTTCTTTGGCAATTATGCACCTGAGGGCACACCTGCCGTAGTATATTCACTTGGATATAACGCAACCTACATAGTTCCTGAGGCTGTAGCTACAATGATTATTATAAGCATACCTGCTGTAAGCAAAGCTATGTCTTATGTAAAGTCAAAGGCCACTTACTCAAGCTGGAATACCGGGCAGGCTGTGATAAAATAGAGTCTGATATAAGGAAGGATTCTACTAGATAGATTTATGTTTGACAGGTAATTTCGGTGTAATTTCCTATCGAATAAAAAAACTGCCATACTTGAAACCTCTTCAAGTATGGCAGTTTTTTATTTGGGAGAATGCATATTGGATAGAACGGTTTCCGAAGGCTTCTCCCATAAAAGGTGTGCAAAAGGCACAAGGCCAAATTTAAGGGGTCTTATTCAGCGCTTCCAATAGGGTTCCAAATGCTCTTGTATACTGCATCTGCATCAGTTGTAGCAGTAATTAGCTTAGCATTTATATAACCGTCAACTATGCTCTTCATCTGCTCAGTTGTATAATCATCTGTCTGCTTACCAAACTGCATAAGCTTATTTAATTCAAGGTTCATATCATAATCACTTCCGTTAAGACCTATCTTCATAAGCAGCTTTGTGCAGTCCTCAGGATTGTCTCCCATCCACTTAAGTGCCTTTTTAACTGCTGAAGCCATCTTAGCTGAGGTAATAGGATTCTCTTTTATGAAGTCTTTGTTCATCATAACTATACAGCAAAGCTCGTTTCTGCTGTTACCGTCAGCAGACTCTACCTTGCGAAGCAGTCCCTGCTTAACAAGAGGATAGCCATATGACTCAGGAAGAAGAGCTGCTGCTATCTCGCCACTCTTCATGGCTGCTACACAGGCATCTTTTTCTACCTGTACTATCTTTAAGTCCTTAAGAGGGTCAATACCTGCCTCTATAAAAAGTCTTGCAGAGATATTGTAGTCGGCTGTTCCTATGCCGCTTGGCGCGGAAATTGACTTACCCTTTAGGTCATCATAGCTCTTATAGTTGCTCTCATCAAGCACATACATGGCTTTGCAGCCTGTGAGTAAGTGCGCACCGCCAACAAAGCAAAGGTTTACGCCGTTTGTTGCAGGAACCATAGACTTAGCAATGTGGCCGATGGCTATCTGAACCTGATTGGTCCCTATTGCTTCCACATCAGAGTCGCCCTTAAAGCCTTCAACTGTAAGCCCCTGCTCCTTATAGTATCCAAGCTCCTGTGCTACGTTAACTGCTGAAGTACATCCATCTCCTGTAAGGAACTTAAGAGTTTTACCGTAGGCAGGCTCCTTCTTCCAAGCCTCTTCATCAGCTGTGTTTACAGCAGACGCCACAGAGCTTTTAGCAGAAGCTGTAGATGCCGCAGAGGACTTAGAAGCAGCCTGACTTGCTGAGACCTCTGTCTTTGATGATGTTTTAGCGCTGTCTGAACTACTCTTAGCCCCGCATCCAACCACCGAAAATGCTACCACTGCACAAAGTGCAATACTTAATACCTTCTTCATTTTTTTCCTCCTTTATTTTTTATTCACGGTGTCTATGACACCTATATCTAAGCGAAGTGCAGTAAATCAAGTATATGATTACGGTACTCCACAAATGAAGAACTGCTTCGGTTACGAGGATAATCCATATCTATCTTTATTTCCTCGCGTATTCTTCCCGGATGAGCTTCCATTACTAATATCCTGCTGCTCATATGAATTGCCTCATCTATGTCATGTGTCACCATGACAACTAACTGCTTATTTACCTGCCACATGTCTAGTATCTCATTTTGCATATTCATCCTGGTAAATGCATCTAAGGCTCCGAGAGGTTCATCCATAAGAAGAATCCCAGGTTTACTTATCATTGCCCTTGCAAGAGCTACTCTTTGCGCCATTCCCCCTGAAAGCTGTCCCGGATAATCTTTCTTAAATTTCTCAAGGCCTATTACCTTTATAAGTCTCTGAACATCTTCCATACCCTCTTTTAGCTTTCCCTGCATCTTCAGGCTGAAGGCTACATTGTCCTCGACTGTAAGCCAGGGAAATAGTGTAGGCTTTTGAAAAACCATACCGATATCGGGCCCCGGTGATGTTATTTTAGTTCCATTTATCGTAAGTTCGCCTGTAGTAGGAGCTATAAGACCCGCTATCATTCTTAAGATAGTTGACTTTCCACAGCCTGAAGTTCCCACAAGGCTTACAAACTCACCATTATACATGCTAACATTTACATCTGTTACTGCGTTGGTAACTTCTGTGGAATCTACCCTTGAAAAGCTTTTTGAAACATCTTTAAGTTTTAATTCTATTGCTTCACTCATTATTTCACTACTCCTATCTGCCAACGGAGAATATAGTTCTTAATTCTATCCAGTACTCTTGTTACTATATTGAATACTATACAGATAATTACTATTGCCGCAAACATCTTGTTGTAGGCTGCCCAAGCCTTTGCCCAGGTTATGTACCAGCCAAGTCCCGCCTCTACACCAAGCATCTCGGCTATCATAAGTGAAATACAGGCTGAGCTCATTCCCTGTGTCATTCCCTGTAAAATATTGGGCATGGCATGTGGGATGGCTATGTTAAATACAAGCTGTCGGTTAGAAGAGCCGAGGGTTTTGGCAACTTCGTAGTAGGATTTGTCCACATTTGATATTCCTGAGGTAGTTGCTATTGTTACAGCAAACCAGGTTCCAAGACCCACTATAAAGACTGAGCCTGCCATAAGTGAGCTTGCAAGTATCATAATAAGTGGAATCCAGGTAGCTGTAGGTATAGGTCCAAGCACCTTTACTATAGGACTTATCCAGTATCTTACCTTTTCACTATAACCACTTGCTACTCCGGTTATAATCCCAAGTACAACGCCACAAATATATCCGGTAAATAACAATCTTAGGGTAAATAAGGTACATACTATAAGCTGGTCCTTGTCTAAAATTGCAGCATTGATAATGTCATTTACCCAAGGTATAAATGGATATAAAAGTATTCCTGTTTTCAATGTAAGCACATCAAAAAGAGCTAAAAATAAGAAAATTGCAGACAGAAATGGTGCCTTGAATCTTACTTTTGCAAATTTCTTTCTATTCCCTTTTTTATAGAGCAAAATCGCATGAATAAGCCTACATACGTATACAGCTATAGGAAGTGAAAGTAAAATCAGGTATCTCTTAGGATTTGCATTTGGATATTTGTCAGGTACCAATATATACTCAAGAACTGCTATAGCAAAACATACTATAGGAAAAAAAGATATGATGAAGTCAAGTATCTTTTGATGTCTGCTCTTATTATTTTCTTCAATTTCCCAAAGTTCGTCCTTTGTTAAACCGGCAGTAGTTTGTTTGTTTATTATATCTTTTTCTGACACCTCATAAGTCCCCCTTTTTGTCTTAACAGCACAATTTAATTGTACCACCACCCTGCTTATCTGGCTAATTTTTGTTTATTATTAAAAGAGTCATTTATTGAAATATTCAATAAATGACTCGCAATAATCCTTAAAGCATCTCTATAAATGCGCCTATTCTGGTGTCAATCTGCCCCTTATCAGCTAGGGCATAGTCAGTTTCAAGCTTCATATAAGGAATATCATTTTCCTTCATTACCTTTGACATCGTATGTGTTTCTATATTGAAGGTATGGCAGCCGGTTAACACTATATCAATGACTCCGTCTACCTTGTACTTTTCAATCATGTTTAAGGTATCTTCATATCTTCCTGTATTTGGTGTCATTACAGAGCAATCGATTTTTAAATATCTATCGCTTATGGCTTCTAGGATATTCTCTGCATTTTCATCTATTAAAAAGCTCTGGCTTCTCTCTCCCGAACAGTCATTTCGACAGACTACAACTCCACCAAGCGACTCAATTGTCATTACAACCTTTTCAATAAGACCTCCACTTGGACAGCCTGTAAGAAGAATTCTCTTGGCATCAGCTGATACCGGCCTCTCTCCTTCCTCTAAGTAGGCTTTTTTTGCATCAGCTATCAGTTTTTCCATATCAGCTATATAGTCATCCACACTCATAGCAAAGGTTTCCTTCTGGATGCTAAGCATCATATCGATTCCCTTCATCATAGGAGGCTCCGCCTTTTGCATAGCATATAGCTCGCACATAAGTTTCCTTGCATAATTTCTCTTTTTTACCGCGTTTCTTAAGGCTTCATCCGTGATAGTGATTCCAAATTTTTCTTCAAGCGCTTCTTTCATCCTTACACATTCTTCATACCACATCTTCTTTGCATAGGGTACATCTTTTCCCTGAGGAAGATGAAGAATATGTACATCCTTAATCTCTCCCAAAAGCTCATACATCTTTTTCTTGCCATCACAGGTAGTTTCACCTATTATAATGTCTGAAAAATATGTATAAGGACATTTCTTAGTAAGTGCAAAGCCATAGGTTGACTTTATCAGCGGGCATATAGTCTTAGGCAACACCCTTTCAGCGTCAGGAATAGTCTCCTGGCTTGTACCGCAAAGCCCAATTGACGCCATCCCCGCGGCCTCAAGGATTTCAACAGGTGTGTAAGCGCAAAGGCAGCCAGCTATCTTCCCACCCTTTTTCTTAAACTCCATAGCCTTTATAAAGCCTGCTTTACGCTTTTCTTCGTAATCCTCCCAAATTTCTTGTCCCTCTTTACATACAGTTGTATCCACAATACTACCTCCTCAATAAAGCATTTTCTAACCTAAATAGTATACAATAAATGCTGTTTAGTTAAAAGAAAGATAAAAAAACACAATAAATTCAGATATTTATATTTATTTTATATAAGTGTTACAGGACACAAAAGCGATATCCGCATATCTATGGAGTTAGATTCGATGGAAATTTTAATGTTTAAAAAAATAAATTCTCTTGTAGGCTTGCTTGCAAGAGAATTTATTTTATAGCTTCATACTAACATTAAAAATTGAATACATATTTATCTAAGCGTTCAAAGGCTTCCACTATCCTTGATTTTGGTGAAGCAAGGTTCATCCTTATGCTCCACTCTCCATTAAAGGCTTTACCGTCCTGCCAGATTACCCCTGCTTCAAATCCCATTCTAAGCAGCTCGTAAAGGGTCTTACCCTTCTCTTTGCACCATTCTTCACAGTCTATAAAGAGCATGTATGTACCCTGAGGTCTCGCAACCTTCACTCCTTTAAACTTAGTTTCTATATAGTCACAGGCAAAGTTAACATTTTCTCCTATTACCTCTCTAAGCTCATCCACCCACTCATAGCCCTCATCCTTGTAAGCTCCTATAAGTGAATGCATTGAAAGTACATTTATCGAATTGTAATGCCCAAGAGAGGCTTCTTTCTCAATTCTATGTCTGATTCTGTCATTATAAATGATATGATAGCTGCCTGTAAGTCCTGCAAGGTTAAATGTCTTTGACGGCGCGTAAAATGCAACTGTACGGTTCTTTGCATCCTCAGATATGGTCTGGGTAGGTATGTGCTTATATCCGCTAAGTATGATATCCGACCAGATTTCATCTGAAATAACCATTACATCATGCTTCTTATAAAGCTCCATTACCTTCTCAAGCTCCCATTTTTCCCAGACACGGCCGGAAGGATTATGAGGTGAACAGAAAATGGCTGTATGAATATTATTTTCAACTATCTTTCTTTCCATATCCTCAAAGTCCATACGCCAGATGCCCTCTTCATCCTTTTTAAGGTAGCTGTGGACAATGTTATAACCGTTATTTTTCAGCACATTGGTGAAGCCTATATAGGTAGGGGCATGCACGAGTACGCTATCACCCTGTGAGCAGAATACATGGAGCGCAGTCGCAACCCCTCCCAGGACTCCATTTTCATATCCTATGTATTCTTTCTTAATTCCCTTTACACCGTTTCTTATATACTGCCATCTGATTATGCTGTCATAATACTCATCCCTTATCTCAAAATAGCCAAAGGTAGGATGCTTTGCCCTCTCTATAATCGCATCCGTAATAGTGGGAAGTACAGGGAAATTCATATCCGCAACCCACATAGGTATCATATCAAAGCCTTCTCTTACCTTAACAGGATTCTCTCCTTCCAAAAACATTGGAATCAGGTCTACAGCCAGCGCATCTTTTCCTTTTCTGTCAATAATCGAGACAAAATCATACTTCATAGCATTGCTACCCCCGTTTACTCTTCTTCACTACCCTCATTTTCAGCAAGCTCTTCTTCTGAAATAGTCATAATCTGGCGCTTTCTTGCCATCTCATCATTTTCAAGATACTCATCATAGGTACTTACCTTATCAATGAGGCCGTGTGGTGTAATTTCTATAATTCTGTTTGCAATAGTCTGTATGAACTGGTGGTCCTGAGAGGTAAAGAGTACAACTCCCGGGAACTTGATTACTGCGTTATTTAATGAGGTAATGGCTTCCATATCAAGGTGGTTGGTAGGCTCATCAAGGATGAGGACATTTGTAGCCATTATCATCATCTTAGAAAGAAGAACTCTAACTCTCTCACCACCGGAGAGAACCTTAACCTGCTTTATACCTGCATCTCCCGGGAAAAGCATACGCCCTAGGAAGTTTCTTACATAGGTTGCATCTTTTTCAGGTGAAAATGGCAAGAGGAACTCAGTAATATTCTCATTTCCCTTGAAAAGCTCCGTATTGTCCTTAGGGAAATAGCCCTGAGTAGTGGTTACTCCCCACTTATAATCACCCTCATCAGGTTCCATTTCTCCTGCAAGTATCTTAAATAAAGTGGATATAGCTTTTACATTTGGGCCTACGAAGGCTATCTTGTCTTCCCTTCCTACAACAAAGGAGATATTGTCAAGTACCTTTACGCCGTCAACTGTCTTAGATATTCCGCTAACTGTAAGTACTTCATTACCAATCTCTCTTGCAGGACGGAAATCTATATAAGGATATTTACGGCTGGATGGCTTAATGTCATCAAGCTCAATCTTCTCCAAAGCCCTCTTTCTACTTGTAGCCTGCTTAGACTTACTTGCGTTAGCAGAGAATCTCTGTATAAATTCCTGAAGTTCTTTGATTTTTTCTTCTTTCTTTTTATTTGCTTCCTTCTGCTGACGAATCATAAGCTGGCTGGACTCATACCAGAAGTCATAGTTTCCTGCGTAAAGCTGAATCTTGCCATAGTCAATGTCCGCTGTATGTGTACATACCTTGTTAAGGAAATAACGGTCGTGTGAAACTACAATTACGGTATTTTCAAAGTTGATAAGGAACTCCTCAAGCCAGCCTATTGCATCCATGTCAAGGTGGTTGGTAGGCTCGTCAAGGAGGAGGATATCAGGGTTGCCAAAGAGTGCCTGCGCAAGAAGAATCTTAACCTTTTTAGATGCCTCTATCTCGCTCATCATCATATAATGATACTCTGTATCTATGCCAAGTCCGTTAAGAAGGGTAGCCGCATCAGATTCTGCCTCCCAGCCATTCATTGTAGCGAATTCTCCCTCCAGTTCACTTGCTCTTATACCGTCTTCATCTGTAAAGTCTTCTTTAGCATAGATTGCTTCTTTTTCCTTCATTATGTCATAAAGTCTTTTATTTCCCATGATTACTGTATCAAGTACAGGATATGCGTCATACTTAAAATGATCCTGCTGCAGAAATGAAAGTCTCTGCCCCGGAGTTATAATAACTTCGCCTGTGGTAGGCTCTAACTGCCCCGATAATATCCTAAGGAAGGTAGATTTACCTGTTCCATTTGCTCCAATAAGTCCATAACAGTTGCCTTCTGTAAACTTGATATTTACATCTTCAAAAAGTGCCTTTTTACCAAGTCTCAAAGTAATGTTGCTTGCCTGAATCATTTTAATTTTCCTTTCAAAAGCTAAGTTTTTTACAAAAATGCTATTTCACCATATCTTGTGCGTCAAAAGATAATAAATTCTCCCTCAAGTTAGCCCCAAGCGAATTTTATACTTTTGACACCTGTATCATTATATCATTTATTCTACCGGATTTCGATAGTTTTGTGATTTTTCATTAGCTTAGCCATTTATAGCCATTTTTTCTTCTTGAAATATATTATTCCACTTACTGCCATAAGTATAACCACTCCAATTACAATGGGATATGCAAGTGGCGAATCCAGCTCCGGCATGTACTTAAAGTTCATTCCATACCAGCCTGTAACAAGAGTCAGTGGCATAATAATGGTCGTAACCACTGTTAATACTGTCATTATGCGGTTTTGCTTTACTGAAAGCTCTGACTGGTAAAGTTCTCTAACCTGCATGGTATATTCTTTAAGAGTAGACACTAAGCCTTGGAGTCTTGTGACCCTGGCTGTGAAAAGCTCAAAGAATCGCAGGTTATCTGACATGAAGAAGTCGTTTTCATTTTCTGCAAGCTCCTGTCCCAGGTCAATCAGCTGTTCATAGTACATTTTTAGTTTCAGAAGTTCCCCTCTAATTTCGTTATTTCTTTCAAGTTCGCCAGTAAGATTCCCCTCAAGTATCCTGTCTTCTATAATAGTAATTTCATCCTCGTATCTTTCAAGCATATTTAAGTCGCCGCTAATTATTGTCTCCAGGAAATCGTATATGAATCTTTCAAGTCCCGGGTAGCGCCATTTTTTAGTGGCTGCAATTCTTTTTACGAGCGAGGCAGCGTAGCCGTCATGGTCTATAAATACAATTCCTCTTTCATCAAGGGCAAAGGCAAATCTATTGCTGCTTTCAAGTAAGTCTGACCTATCCGGTATAATAAAGCTTCCCGTCAGCGAGTCATAATTGACTTCTGCTTTTGTCATAAATAGGTTTTCTATCTCGAACTCGAGGTCGATTCCCATATTAAATTTTTCTTTATCTCTTGTCCACTCTTCGGGACTAACTACTGCTACATAGCATTCTTCTCCATCAAATATTTCTTCTGCTCTTATTGCTTCTAAGGTATTTCTAATCTTGTAATACATTAATTTCTCCTAAAATTATATTGTGAAACTTTGTTGTTTTGCTTAAAACCTGTATCAGTATATCACATTCAGCACAAATAAGTCACGCCTAGAATAATAAATTTCAGACTAGCTACGCTATATGCTTCATTACCTCTGATACTTTCACTTTGTGCAATGATTTTATGTTTGCCACCCTAGTTACGCCTAGAATAATAAATTTCAGACTCGCTACGGCATCCGCTTCGCTACGCCTGATGCGCTCGCTTAGAATTTATTATTCTATGCTGTGGGATGCAGAGTTTAGGTTTAGGTTTAAGTTTAGATTTATTCTTATCTAAGTCTTCTATTTTTGTTGTATGTGTACACTCTACACTTGCTTTTTGGTTATTTTGTACACTTTTTCTCTGAAACTTTGTGCATTTTGCCGTTGTTTTTTATTTGGATTTCATATATAATACTTCTTGTCGTGGTGAATTACAATAGTCACTAAGCAGTATTTCTTAGCTATAATGATTTGTGTGAAATATGTATTTGATATCTGTCTATACTGATTGCGCCTTTTCTCCCCAATAATCACAGCAAAAAGTGTTCAGTTCCCCGATATCTAGCATTAAGCAGTTCTGATTATTGTAGCTACCTTAGACTTTAGCGTATCCTGAGTATCTAAGTCTTACTTAGCAGGAAAATCTATTTAATATTTTAACTTCATCTGCTATAATAGCCATGGAGGCATTATAGCAAATCCAATGAAAGAAAGGACTATATGCGGGCTGATAAGAAATTTGAAAAGTATGTAAAGTTGCTGAATCCCATTGATGATTTGATGTTTTGCAAGATGGCAGAACACAGAGAGTTCTGCGAGGAGATTTTAAGAGTCATCCTTGAAGATGATGAGCTGACTGTTTTAGATGCTATTCCTCAATGGCAGGGAAAGAATCTAACCGGGCGTTCTGTGATATTAGATGCTAAGTGTGTAACAGGTGATGGAAGGCAGATTAACATTGAGGTGCAAAAGGCAGATGATGATAATCATCTAAAAAGAGTTCGCTACAACGCTGCTGTATTAACCACTAACATATCCGAAACAGGTAAAAAGTTTGAGTTTATACCTGATGTCTGTATTGTATTTATATCTAAATTTGATATATTTAACGGTGGACTTCCTCTCTACCACATAGACAAGGTAGTTAGGGAAACAGGTCAGGTGATTGAGGATGGTCTTACTGAGATATTTGTTAATACTGTTAATTATGATGGTTCTAAGCCTGCAAGGCTAATGAAGCTTTTTACTGAGAATGATGCTTACAACAGTGATGAGTTTCCTGTAACTAGTGAACTAAAGTCAAGATTAAAATCAAGCGAAGGAGGTAGTAGGACTATGAATGAGATTCTTGAGAAGCTTATTAGTGATGAAAAGAGGGAAAGCGAAAAACGCGGTGCTAAAAATGAAAAACTAAAGATTGCCAAAACCATGCTTGAAGAGGGGCTATCCGCTGAGCTTATAATGAGGTATACAGGGCTTTCTAAAGATGCAGTTGCTGCTTTGCAAGTCTAAGTTCTAACATTAGGTTTAGTTAAATGAATGAGCTAGCAGGGCTATTCAGGAAATTCTTGAGAAGCTTATCAGCGATTAAAAGAATAGAAGTGAATTACGGGTGAAGCAAAACAAACTGCCACAATCCGGCTACAACACAGCATTTCTAACTGCTTTTGTGTTTATAGGCTGACTGGGCAGTTTTTTATAGCATAAATATCATAAGTATAAAAATTCCGCACAAACTTATTTACATAAGAATTTATTTTAGTACTATACTTCAGAGTTTTCGCTAACTCTCACGTTTAATGGTGGAAAAGTCTCATTCCGGTAAAGCAAAGTACCATATCGTACTTATTGCACGTTTCTATTACGCTGTCATCTCTTACTGAGCCGCCAGGTTCGGCAATATACTTCACTCCACTCTTATGGGCCCTCTCAATATTATCTCCAAATGGGAAGAATGCATCAGATGCAAGGGCTACATTTTCATTTTTATTAAGCCACTCTCTCTTTTCCTCCCTTGTAAATACAGGAGGCTTTACCTCAAAGAAATTCCCCCATACACCGTCTCTTAAGAGGTCCTCGCTCTCATCCCCTACATAAAGGTCAATGGCATTGTCCACATCAGCTCTTCCCAGTCCTTCACGAAACTTAAGATTAAGAGTCTGTGGCGCCTGTCTAAGCCACCATACATCAGCCTTACTTCCGGCAAGCCTAGTACAGTGAATACGGCTCTGCTGCCCTGCTCCTATACCTATAGCCTGTCCGTCTTTTGCATAGCAGACGGAGTTTGATTGAGTGTATTTAAGTGTAATCATAGCAACAATGAGATCATCGAGAGCTTCTTTAGGAAGATTTTTATTCTCACTTACTATGTTCTTAAAAAGCTCATCATCTATCTTAAATTCATTCCTGCCCTGCTCAAATGTTATTCCAAAGACCTGCTTTTTCTCTATAGGTTCAGGCTTGTAGTTTTCATCTATTTCTATAATATTATAATTTCCTTTTTTCTTCTGCTTTAGTATCTCAAGGGCTTCTGCTGTATATCCAGGTGCTATGATACCGTCTGAAACTTCTTTTTTGATTATCATTGCGGTATCAGCATCACATACATCAGAAAGCGCTATGAAATCACCGAAAGAAGACATTCTGTCAGCTCCCCTTGCCCTTGCGTAAGCACAGGCTAAGAGACTCATCTCACCCATATCCTCTACTCTGTAAACCTTTTTCAAATCCTCAGTAAGAGGCTTTCCTATTGCAGCTCCTGCAGGAGATACATGCTTAAAGCTGGTTGCAGCAGGAAGTCCTGTAGCCTTCTTAAGTTCCATTACAAGCTGAATTCCGTTAAATGCATCTAAAAAGTTGATATATCCCGGCTTTCCACAAAGCACCTTAACAGGAAGCTCTGCTCCATTTTCCATAAATATTCTGCTTGGCTTCTGATTAGGATTACAGCCGTACTTTAGCTCCATTTCATTCATAATGCACTCTCCTTATAATTTTCACCTATATCTATCAATATCTGCCTAATATTTAGCTCCATCTACATACCGATTACAGCTAAGTCAGGTTATCTATCAAATTACTCGCTTGATTATACAAGATTTTTTCTTTGTACTTATGCTAATTAGCCTGATTCTTATTTACTATTCTAGTCTCATATTCTCCGGTTTCTATATCTATAAACCTTGTAAACAATGACACTTTATTAGCTTCATTTAGGCTCTTCCAAATACTCTCAGTAAATTCATCTATACTTCCACAAAGACTTACCTTAGCAGGTTCACCTTCAAAGCTTGGAAGAGGCTCTATGTCTTCTTTATAGGTGTGAATGAATCTACCTTCACCCGCTGGAAGACTACTATAATCATAAAAATATCTGTTGCAACAGTCAGGATTGCCGTCATCACTCTTAAGTATACTCATCCTTAAGTGAAGTGACTTTTCACTTACATCTACTAAGGCTGATATTCTAGGTGTGTAGTTTGGCGCATCCGGCTCAAATTCCCTGCTCATAAGGGCCGAATTGAAACATTTGCCTGCTGTCATATAATCATAAACTGTATCCGTCTGGTCTCCATTGGTAATTATGGTTTTCTTTTCAATTACCTTGACAGGTGAATATATGATAAGACTTGGGTCTGAAAGCTTGGTTTCATCGAAGGCCTCTGTCCTAATTCCCTCGCCCTCTTCCACAAATATCCTATTCCTGCTGTTTTCACTTCTTCCCATAATAAAGTAAGCAGTCATTGCCTTTTTGCCGTCCTTACTTTTTCCCACAACAATTCCTCTGCCCGGATAAGTTTTAGCCGATAATACTTCACCAATTGAAACCATGTCATCCTCCGTTTATTCATGTCAAAGCCTTGTCAATAGTTGCTTAGAGCCTTTATAATAAGTTCTACTTAAGAATATCATAGTTTTTATTAGTTTTCAATATGAATACTTCTTTATATTTTCTTATAAAATAAGACTCATTTTTTTATGGTTTGACAAATTAATGGAATTATTTTATAATTATTCCTAGCTAGTTATTTGTAGAATTAAGCAAGCAAAAACGAACCCCTAAGAGCTGCGACATCTTAGGGGTTCTTCTCTTTATAGTTGAGTAAACTTTAGTACTAGGCTAATTGTCGCTTTTATCTCCGTCTAGCCATTTGCAAATAAGGTAGCTAGCCAAATCTGCCGTAACGGAGACAATTATCTGTAGAATTATTTGTAGCAAGCAATCACCTCCCTTCTGCTGTCAGATTGGGAGTGCGACAACATTTAAAGTATATCAAATAAATAAAAATATAACAATAAAACCAGCGGAGGAATTATGGTAGATAATCAGAAAAAAATTAACTTTACAAAGATGCATGGTTGTAAAAACGACTATCTCTACATCGACTGCACTAAAAATGAACTTGAAAATCCTGCTGAAGTATCTATTAAACTCTCAGACAGGCATACGGGAATCGGCAGTGACGGCATCATCCTTATCTGCCCTTCTACTGTGGCTGATTTTAGGATGAGGATATTTAACGCAGACGGCTCTGAGGCTGAAATGTGTGGCAACGGCATCCGCTGTGTAGGAAAATATGTATATGACTTTGGCCTCACAAAAAATGAGGAAGTCCGCATTGAAACCGGAGTCCGTACTAAGGAAGAAGAGGCAGCAGGAATTATTCCCGAAAACTGCATTAGAATACTAAAGCTCACGGTTAAAGATGGTAAGGTAGCCTCTGCAACTGTAGATATGGGAAGACCAATCCTTACCCCTAGCGAAATCCCTGTCATATCTGATAAGGATAAGTTTATAAATGAGGCTGTAAATGTAGACGGCAAAGACTGGTACCTCACCTGCATTTCAATGGGAAATCCTCACGCAGTCACCTTTGTAGATGACACAAAGAGCCTTGATTTACCTGTTATAGGCCCAAAGTTTGAATTTAACAAAATATTTCCAAATCGTACCAACACCGAATTTATAAAGGTAATAAGCAGGAATGAAATTGAAATGCGTGTCTGGGAGCGTGGTTCAGGCGAAACCCTTGCCTGTGGTACCGGTGCCTGTGCCTCGGCCTACGCCGCTATGTTGAATGGTCTTGCTGATGATGAGGTGAGGGTTCATCTCCTTGGAGGAGATTTGATTATAAAATACGATAGAAATACAGACCACATATTTATGACAGGCCCTTGTGAAACTGTCTTTAGTGGCAGCATTACAATCTAGATAAGGAGTATTTATGCAAGTTACCGTAAATGACATATTAAAGGCCGCTAACGGAAAACTGTTAAACGGAAACGGCGACACCGAAATAAACGGCTTCTTTACAAATTCCAGGGAAACCCACAGCCTTCCCTTTAAGAATGCACTTTTTGTGCCTATAATCGGAGAAAGGGTAGACGCCCACAAATTCATCCCTCAGGTGGTAAAGGATGGTGCTAAGGCTTTCTTTATAAAAAAGGGGCACGAACTTCCTGCTGATATCGGAGATGCCGCGGCCATCGAGGTAGACGATACTGAAGCCGCCCTCCTTGACACAGGCCGTTGGTTTCGCGAGAAATTTAATATCCCTTTCATTGGAATAACCGGAAGTGTCGGCAAGACCACCACAAAGGAAATGGTGGCAGCTGCCCTCTCCTCGATTAATGTCCACAAGACTAAGGGAAATGCCAACTCTACCATAGGACTTCCCTTAACCTTGTTTGGACTCGAACCTTGTAATGAGGCCGCCATTATAGAAATGGGCATAAGTGAATTCCACGAAATGGAAAAACTTGCAGATGCAGGCAGGCCAACCCATGCAATATTTACCAATGTAGGCACTGCCCATATCGGCAATCTAGGCTCAAAGGAAAATATCCTAAAAGAAAAGCTCCACATTACAGATTGTTTTACGGAGGATAGTGTACTATTTGTAAATGCTGACGATGAGCTCCTTTCTAAGGTGGTACCTGAAAATAGCGAATTCAGGCCTGCTAAGGTCAAGCACGTTGTGACCTACGGTATAAGTAAAGAGGCTGATTTTTACGCTTCATCCATCACTATATCCGACAGTGGCACCGATTTTGTGGCAAATTATAAGGATGAAGACGGTAAGCCTCTCACTGAGCAGATTCATCTAAAAACTCTGGGACTTCATAATGTAAGAAATGCACTGGCTGCAACTGCTGTGGCACTAAAGCTTGGCATCTCTCCTTCAGTGTCAAAGCTTGGACTTGCCGCGTATGAACCACTTTCAGGTAGAGGAAACATTATCAAGACAAACGGCATTACCATAATTGATGATACCTATAATGCAAGCCCTGACTCTATGAAGGCTTCTGTTCAGATTATTGGGGAAATGCGTGGCGGCAAAGAGCCTATACACAGGCGGTTTGTAGTATTTGCTGATGTACTTGAGCTTGGTGAATACGCTGAGAGTGAACATTACAAAGTCGGCGAATATATAAAAACCCACAACGAAGAAAACCCTGAAGGTAGAATTGATTACCTGATAACAGTCGGCAAAGACAGTGAGCAGATAGGACTTGCTCTAAACTCTGAAAGCCTTGATACCAATCCTGTCACAAAGCATTTTTCTACCAATGTAGAAGCCTCTAATTATCTTAAATCCCTCTTAACAAAAGGTGATGCTATCGTAGTTAAAGGTTCAAGAGGTATGCAGACAGAGGAAATAATCAGTTCTATATTAAATGATGAGTAGGCGCTGATTTAGATTGCTTTTATAACTGCAAAGGGGTATACTTATCTACGTATAAGGATATTTCAAAGTTTATGCTATAGGACATAAAAACTAAGATGATGCAGGTAATAAAAGTTGATTATATTCTTATATATTCTTACCTTGTCACTTGCATCATTTATTTTATAATTAGGAGGGTTTTATGAGGGTAATTGTTACTAAAAACTATGAGGAAATGAGTAGAAAGGCTGCAAACATAATAGCTGCTCAGGTTGTAATGAAGCCTGATTCAGTGCTTGGTCTTGCTACAGGTTCATCACCAATTGGGGCTTATAAGTTACTTGTAGAAGGCTATAAGAAGGGTGATTTAGATTTTTCTGAAATCACTTCAATAAATCTTGATGAGTATGTGGGGCTTTCTGCTGACCACAATCAGAGTTATGCTTATTTTATGAGGGATAACCTTTTTAACCATGTAAATATAAATATGGAAAATGTCTTCCTTCCAAACGGAATGGAGACTGATGAGGCTAAGGAATGTGCAAGATATGATGAGGTTATTAGAAGCCGTGGTCCTATTGATTTGCAGCTGCTTGGACTTGGCGAAAACGGACATATAGGTTTCAACGAGCCTGACTCTTCTTTTGCAAAGGGAACTCATAAGGTAAGCCTTACAGAGAGTACAATAAATGCTAACTCAAGGCTTTTTAATTCCATCGATGAGGTACCTAAGTTTGCTTATTCTATGGGTGTAGGAAGCATATTCTCTGCTAAGCACATTTTACTTATTGCTTCTGGCGAGAAGAAAGCAGATGCGCTCTGTAAGGCACTTTACGGTCCTGTAACTCCTGAGGTTCCTGCTTCTGCCCTCCAGTTCCACAGCAATGTAACTATAGTTGCTGATGAGGCTGCTTATGCTCTTATTGCAAAGCATATTGGTAAGTAATGAATAGATTTATATAGCTTGTCATAAACTTCTTTTTGAATAATATCGTATAAAAAGTTAATATTGGCAAAGCAATACGGAGAATATCATGATAATTAAAAATGGTTTAGTATATAACGAAAATGGTGACTTTGAAAAAAGAGACATCTATGTGGAAGGTGAGTTCATTACCGATAAGGCACCTGAGGACTGCGAAGTCATTGACGCTGATGGGCTTTATGTAATACCGGGACTTGTGGATGTACATACGCACGGTGCAGTAGGACATGACTTCTGCGATGCTGACCTTGACGGGCTCTACAAGATAGCTGAGTTTGAGAAAAGTAAAGGTGTAACAGCATTTTGCCCAACCTCAATGACTCTTTCAGAGGAACGCCTTACAGGTATATTTGCCACAATCAAAGATTTTACGCCTGAGAAAAAGCACGCAAGGGCGCTTGGTATCAATATGGAAGGACCTTTCATTTCTCCTAAAAAGATGGGAGCTCAGAATCCTAAATATATAATGAATTCTGATGTCGAAGTCTTTAGAAGGCTCAATGAAGTAAGCGGAGGCAATATCCGCCTTGTAACCCTTGCTCCTGAGACTGAGGGTGCTAACCTCTTCATTAAAGAGCTTGCAAATGAAGTTTCCATCTCAGTTGGTCATTCTGATGCCAACTATGAGCAGGCAGATGCGGCATTTAAGAATGGGGCCAACCATGTAACCCACCTCTTTAACGCAATGCCTGCCTTCAATCACAGAGAACCGGGCATAGTAGGAGCAGCCTTTGAAAATACCGGAGTTATGGCTGAGCTCATCTGTGATAAGGTGCATATCCATCCTTGCATGATAAGGAGCACCTTCCGTCTCTTTGGTGAGGATAGAATCATCCTTATAAGTGATTCTATGGAGGCTACAGGTATGGAGGATGGTACCTATTCTCTTGGAGGACAGAAGGTAAATAAGACAGGAAACAAGGCTACCCTTGAAAATGGTACTATTGCAGGCTCCTGTACTGACCTTTTTACCTGCTTTAAGAATGTGGTTGAATTAGGCATTCCTCTTAAGTCAGCAGTTAAAATGGCTTCCACCAACCCTGCAAAGAGTATAGGTCTTGGCGACAAAGCAGGTGTAATAAAACCGGGTGCTTATGCGGATTTATTGCTGCTTGATAAGGAATTAAATATAGTGAAAATATTGTAAATTAAAATTTTGTTACTCAATGTTTTACCTTATATTAAGGCAGTTTCTCTGATAAATATTTCTGTCAGAGAAGCTGTCTTTTTTATTTGATAGGAAATTCTCCAAAATTTCCTATCAAATAAAACTCTGCGAGAGGTAGCACTGTGGCTGATAAGCTGATGTCGCTTGCGCGGTCAGCCTCAGGCGGTGAATCCTGTAAAGCAAGATACCTTCTTGTTAAATGATGCAGCGTCAAAAGATAATATATTCTCTTGCAAGCAATCCCCAATCGATTTTTTGTGCTTTTAACACTTGTATCATTAAATTCTGCAATAGTTAAAAAGATTGCATTTTAAATTGATATAAATAATTTCTATAACATTCCTATGTTTATATGTATTATACAAAGAAGCCAACACCCCTTATAATAGACCTAGTTTTACAGATAAATTATGAATATGAGTTGGAGGACAGTATGAAAACATCAGTAATCGGATTTCCTAGAATCGGTACTTTACGCGAATTAAAGTTCGCTAGCGAAAAATATTTTAAGAAAGAAATCACAGCAGACGAGCTCTTAACCAAAGGTAAGGAGCTTAGAAAAATTCACTGGAATACTCAGAAAGAGGCAGGAATTGACTTTATCTCAAGTAATGATTTTTCATTCTACGATATCTTGCTTGATACCGCAATATTATTTGGCATAGTTCCTAAGCGTTATAAGGAGCTTAACCTATCTGAGCTTGATACCTATTTTGCTATGGCTCGTGGTTATCAGGGAGAGTCAGGAGATGTAAAGGCTCTTGCAATGAGAAAATGGTTTAACACTAACTATCACTACATTGTGCCTGAGGTTGAGGATGATACAGAAATAAGGCTTTTAGGCAACAAGCCATTTGAGCATTATAACGAGGCAAAGGCTCTTAATGTAGAGACTAAGTCCATAGTAATCGGTGCTTACACCTTGCTTAAATTATGCCGCTTTACAGGCAAAAAATCTTCAAATGATTTTGTTGATGCTTTAATCAGTGCATATCAGAGCTACCTTAAGAAGGCTGAAGAAGCTGGAATAAGCTGGGTACAGTTTGATGAGCCTGCTCTTGTAAGAGATACAGATAGTGAAGATATCGCATTATTTAATAAGATTTATTCAGCTCTTCTTTCTTCAAAGAACAATGTTAAGGTATTAGCTCAGACATATTTTGGAGACGTAAGAGACATTTACAGCGACTTAATTAAGCTTCCATTTGACGGAATCGGTCTTGATTTCGTAGAGGGAAAAGAGACTTTCGCTCTTGTTGAAAAGTATGGTTTCCCACAGGATAAGCTTTTATTTGCAGGACTTGTAAATGGAAAGAACATCTGGAGAAATAACTACGAGAAGACTTTGCAGAGCCTTGCTAAATTACAGGAAAAGGGCATAAACTGCGTTTTATCTACCTCCTGTTCACTCTTACACGTTCCTTATACAACAAAGCACGAGACCAAGTTATCAGCAAACTACCTTTCATACTTTGCATTTGCTGAAGAAAAGCTTGTAGAGCTTAATGAGCTTAAGGCTCTTGCAGAAAATGCTGACTATAAGAACGAAGCAGCTTATCAGGCAAATGCTAAGCTTTTTGCAGGAGAGAGAGACTGCTATAGCGAAGAGGTTCACAAGAGACTTTCTCAGGTTACAGACAGTGATTATACAAGAAGCCCTGAGCGTAAGACTCGTCAGGCATTACAGAAAAAGGAGTTTGGTCTTCCTGAATTCCCAACAACTACCATCGGTTCTTTCCCACAGACCAGAGAGGTAAAGGCAAACCGTTCAGCTTTTAGAAAGGGCGAAATTACAGAGGCTGAATACAAAGAGTTTAACAAAAAGCAGATTGCTGACTGTGTAAAATTCCAGGAAGACATCGATATAGATGTTCTTGTTCATGGAGAATTTGAGCGTAACGACATGGTTGAGTACTTTGGTGAGGCTCTTGGCGGCTTCCTCTTCACAGAGAAGGCTTGGGTACAGTCTTATGGTACAAGATGTGTTAAGCCACCTGTAATCTGGGGCGATGTATACAGAAAGAAAGCTATCACAGTAGAATGGTCTGTATATGCTCAGTCACTTACAAAGAGAATCATGAAGGGAATGCTTACAGGACCTGTTACCATACTTAACTGGTCATTCCCAAGAGAGGATATATCAATCAAGGAGTCCATTTCTCAGATAGCACTTGCAATCAGAGATGAGGTTCTTGACTTGGAGAAAAACGGAATCAAGATCATTCAGATTGACGAGGCAGCTCTTAGAGAGAAGCTTCCACTTAGAAAATCTGACTGGCAGAAGGAATATCTTGACTTTGCTATACCTGCTTTCCGTCTCACACATAGTGGCGTAAGACCTGAAACTCAGATTCATACACATATGTGCTATAGCGAGTTCACAGACATTATCCCTGCTATTGACAATATGGATGCGGACGTTATCACCTTCGAGGCTTCCCGCTCAGACTTACAGATACTTACATCATTAAAAGAACATAACTTTGAAACAGAGGTAGGTCCTGGTGTATATGATATTCACTCACCTAGAGTACCTTCTGTAGAGGAAATTGTTGCTACCCTTCATACAATGCTTACTAAGATTGACAGGGATAAGCTCTGGGTAAATCCTGACTGCGGATTAAAGACCAGAGGAATTCCTGAGACAGAAGCAAGCCTGAAGAACATGGTGGCAGCAGCAAAAATAATTAGGAATGAGGCATAATGCATGAAAGTTTCCCAGGTTTACAAAGATAAAAAAGATAAAAAGGTTCTATCCTTTGAAATATTTCCACCTAAAAAGGATAGCGAGCTAAGTAACATAGATGAGACTCTGGCTGTTCTTTGTGAACTTGAGCCCGATTATATAAGTGTAACCTTTGGTGCCGGTGGCAGTTCAAACTGCAACCGCACCATAGAACTGGCAAAGAAGATAAAGCACGAGTACCATGTAGAGCCTGTTGTTCATCTTACCTCCCTCCACTACAATAAGGCTGAGATTGATGAATTTGCTAAGGTACTCTCTGAGGCAGGACTTGAAAATGTACTTGCACTAAGAGGCGATAAAAATCCAAATTTCCCTGAAAAAAATGACTTTTCACACGCCTCAGACCTCATCGCTTATATGAAGGAAAAATGGGATTTCTGTTTCTTAGGTGCCTGCTATCCTGAATGCCATCCTGAATCAGGCGGTGTGATAAATGAAATAAGGCACTTAAAGACAAAGGTGAATGCCGGAGCAGAAGTGCTTTTATCCCAGTTGTTCTTTGACAACGATATCTTCCTACGCTTTCAGGAATACTGCAGGGTTGCAGATATCAATGTCCCTGTAATACCCGGTATAATGCCTGTAATCAATGCTGCTCAGATAAAGAGAATGATAACGATGTGCGGTGTTGCCTTCCCTGCCCGCTTTGAGAAAATCATCCACAGATACGAAGATAACAAAGAAGCACTTTTTGATGCAGGAATGTCCTATGCACTAAGCCAAATCATCGATCTCCTTGTAAGCGACATAGAAGGAATTCATCTCTATACAATGAATAACCCTCTTGTAGCCAGAAGGATATGCGAAGGCATAAGGAATATCATATAAAATACAAGGAATAAAACGATAAAAGCCGTTACAAGCTTGCTTGTAAACGGCTTATTGTCGTTTTATTCCGCCAAAAATATGAGGCGCAGCCATTTTACTCCATCTCATCCACCACACTGTTCTCAAACTGTCTGGTAAATAGTCCAAAGTAATAGCCCTTCTGTCTCATAAGGTCCTTATGTCTTCCCTGTTCTATAATCTTTCCGTCCTTTACCACAAGGATTACATCTGCATTTACTATGGTTGAGAGCCTGTGCGCGATTACAAATGAAGTCCTGCCTGTGATTACCTTTTCTATGGCATCCTGAATTATCTTCTCTGTGACTGTATCAATCGAAGATGTTGCCTCATCTAAAACCAGAATCTTCGGCTTTGCAATTATCGCTCTTGCAAATGATATGAGTTGCTTTTCGCCAGTAGAAAGCAGGTCACCGCCCTCTCCAACCTCACTGTCAAGCCCTTTTTCCATCTTCTCTACTACCGCTGTAGCAGAAACTAATTCAAGGGCAGCCATTATCTCTTCATCTGTAGCGTCAGGCTTGCCATACTTTAAGTTCTCCCTTATTGTTCCTGAGAAAAGATGAGGCGACTGGAGTACATAACCTATGTTTGAGTGAAGCCACTGTCCTGAACGCTCCTTTGCATCCTTTCCGTCTATAAGCACCTGCCCCTTTGTAGGCTCAAAGAAGCGGCAGACCAGATTCACAAGGGTAGATTTACCTGCCCCCGTCTCTCCTACTATGGCTACATTGGTTCCCTGAGGCACCTTTAGGTTGAAGTGCTCAAGCACATACTCATCTCCGTCAGGATACTTAAAAGTCACATCCTTAAATTCAATATCACCATGAAGTTCTTCCCAGTTTTCCTTTTTAGGATTGAATATATCTCCGTATTTCTCTACAACCTCCCTGCTGTCTGCCACATCAGACTCTGTTGCCATAAGCCCCGTAAATCTCTCAATATTTACAGAAGATGCAATTAGGTCTGCAAAGGTAAGGGTAATGTTTCTAATCGGGTCTATTATCCCCTGTACATAGGACATAAATACAGACAGAGTACCGATTAGCATAACTCCCTCGATGGTTAGCACACTTGCCTGCATAAGTACTACGGCAATTATGAGCGAGCCTACTAGAGAAACAAGGGAAGTTGAAAGTGCTGAAAAATGAGCAGCTCTTACAGATTTCCTCTTCATATTAAGAGAATCCCTGTTAAAATTCTCCTTCATTCTCTCCTCAGCAACAAGTGTCTTTATCTCCTTTGCGCCGGTTATTCCCTCATTGAAATTGCCCGTAATTGTAGAGTTTAT
Source organism: Catonella massiliensis (assembly GCF_016651435.1). NCBI lineage: Bacteria > Bacillati > Bacillota > Clostridia > Lachnospirales > Lachnospiraceae > Catonella > Catonella massiliensis. The sequence goes on from NZ_JAEPRJ010000001.1 coordinate 2,082,640, forward strand.
CTCCCTTACTTCCCTGTTAAGATGGATGATATTCTTTTGGAATACAGCTACTATTATAGCTGCAACAGGCACAATGGCCGCTATCAAAAGGGCAAGCTTTGCATTTAAGCTAAACATTACCACAAAAGCACCTACTACATAGGTTGTAGACCACAATAGGTCAAAGAAGTACCAAGCTGCAATCGAGCCTATTCTTGCCGTATCACTCATTACCCTTGCATGTATATAGCCTACATTATTCTGGTTAAAGTACGAAAACGAAAGGGTTTGCAAGTGATTAAAGCTTGAATTCCTGAGGTCTCTAGCAACACTTATTTCTATGTTTGAAGCTACATAGGCCGAAACAAAATCCATTGATATCTGTATGGCTATGGCAATCAGGTATAGGACTATGAATCTTCCAAGACCGTCTAATTCTTTCTTTCCTATGAAATTATTTATTGCAAACTGATTAAATAGAGGAAAAACTATTTCACCAAGGGTTGCAATAGCCCCAGTCACAAACATTATTATCATGTCTTTTCTATATGCCCTGAAATATGGCCAAAGCTTTGGTATGCCAAACCAGGGCAGGAATTTTATCGTCGTTTTATCCTGCATACTTCCTCCTACTCTTCATAGTTAAGGGCTACAGACTGTATATCATAGATTTTTCTGTAAATACCGGTATTCTTAATAAGTTCGTCATGAGTACCTGATTCTACCAGTCTTCCCTTGTCAAGAACAAGAATATTGTCAGCTGCCATCAGGGTAGTGATTCTATGGGAAATAATGATTACCGTACTATTCTTTCCCTTTTCCATAAGCCCCTTTCTTATCTTGGCATCAGTTTCCGCATCCACAGCAGAAAGAGAATCATCAAATACCATGATAGGAGATTTCCCTATAAGCATACGAGCTATGGCTGTTCTTTGCTTCTGTCCCCCTGAAAGGGTAACTCCTCTTTCTCCTACTGTAGTCTCAAAGCCTTCCTTGAAGCTCTCTATCGTCTCTAAGAGGCTTGCTGTACCTGCCGCCTCCTTTATATCTTCTATCTCTGCATTTCCCCCGCCAAGAGCTATATTCTCAGCCAAGGTCCTCGAGAAAAGATAAGGCTCTTGAAGCACCATTCCTACATTTTCACGAAGATAACCTACTTCAATATCCTTTATATCAACTCCTGAGATAGTAATGCTTCCATTCTCCTTAGGAAGCTCATAAAGCCTGTTTAGAAGGTGCATAAGGGTAGACTTGCCTGAGCCTGTACCTCCAAGTATGCCTACTGTGGTACCTCCCTTTATCCTAAATGACACATCCTTAACAATCTCCTTACTTTCATCGTAAGCAAAGCTCACATTGTTAAATACTATGTCTCCCGTCATATCGGGCTTAAGCTTCTTGCCCTCGTCCTTCTCAGGCTCAGAATCCATAATGTACCTTATTCTATCTGTTGCTATTTCACTGCGGCTAAGGCCTGATATCAGTCTTCCAAGAAGCCTTATAGGCCAAGCAAGCATGATATTATACGAGAAAAATGCAATATATTCACCTGCAAGCATTTCCCCCCTAACTGCGTATACTGCACCTAGCACAACCACTATCATAGTCTGAAGGTTTAGTAAAAGTGTACCTATAGACCAGAACCATGCCAGTACCCAGTCCAATCTTATCCACATCTTCCAGTAATCATGGTTCTGCTTTTCAAATCTTTCCTTTTCAAAAAGCTCCCTTCCAAAAGCCCTCACAACTCTGACTCCTGTCAGATTTTCCTGTACTACGGCAGACAGCTTACCCTCTTCCACATCTGCCTCTTCAAAGATTTTGCCCATTCTTTTATGACCGTATGCAGAATAAGCTATGTTTATTGGTATAAGAATAACTGCAATCAGAGCCAGCTTTACATTGATGGTAAACATAAAATAAAGCGAAAATGCAACCATCAAAACTACTCTAAAAACTTCCGTAAGCTGTCCTGAAACAAAGTTTTTAACTGCATCTACATCAGAGGTACAGCGCTGGATTATATCTCCTGTCTGGTTCTTTGTGTGCCATGAGAATGGAAGCCTTGCAATATGTGCAAATATCTCATTTCTCATCGTTTCCACCAAAGTTTCCGCACCCTTGTTATTGTAATATCTGTATAGATAGTTACACAGGGCAGATAAAGCCCCTATTACCATCAGAAATACTGCTATCAGATAGAGATGCTCCCTAATATAAGCAGATCCGCCTATGCTCTCTATAGCATCCACAATAAATGCAGGCAGGTCACTCTCCTTACCTGTAATCAAGGTATCAACAGTATAGCTGATTACTCTTGGTACTATTAGCGCCAGCAGATTCATAAGGGAAATACAGACTATGGCAATTATAAAATATGCCTTACTCCCCCTTAGAAAATGCCAAACTAACTCCCTATTAGTCTTAAATTTTCTATCTTTCATACATTCTCCTGTTAACAAATTAATAACGAGCTAATAAAATTGAATTAAATATATTGTTCTACATCGGTAGTCTAAACCCCCTTTTTATAATTCAGGAATATTCTAAAGCAATGTCAAGTACCTCCACTCATAGTAAAAGCCTAGTATATCTTCAATACTAAATTCCTATCATGCTCAAAAACGTCTCTGCATCCCTATTTCCAATCAGTTCAACAGGGAAGTCTATTTCATCAAGAAAGTTCTCGGTGTTCGGAAACTTTCCTATCTCGAAAGAACTGTGAGCATCACTGTTTACTGCAATTTTAGTGCCATACTTAGCACAGGCAAGGGCAATCTTAAGACATCTCTCCTGTACGGCTTCACCATGTCCAAAAGAAGCCTCATTTATCTCTATCATCTTATTCAAGGACTTAGCGGCTTTTACAACCTCGTCAATGTCAAATTCAAGACCTGAACGCCCAATATGTCCAAGTATTTTCACATTTTCATGCTCAAGTGCTTTGATGTAGAGCTCTGTATTTTCTACCACGGTAGAGCCTACTGCAAAATCCTTAAAGTGAACACTTGCAATGAGGTAGTCAAGGCGGTTTAATATCCCCTCTTCATAGGTTAGCTTAACTCCGTTTTTATTTGGATATGGGATGTAAAGGTCGTGTCCAAATAAATTCCCCTTAAGGTCTACTATATCCACCTCTGCACCAAAGAGGAGCCTAACCCCATGCCATACCTCAGGCAGAGCCTTTTTATTTATAAAAAATCCAAAGCAGGCAAAGTCTGTTGAAGGCACAAAAAAAGAGCTGAAGTGGTCGGTAATTCCAACTAACTCAAGCCCTTGTTCTTTTGCCGCCTTAAGATTCTCCTCTATGGTGGAGTAGGCGTGACCGGATGCCAGGGTATGAGTGTGGGTATCTGTTTTTATTTTAATCATGACTATGCCTCCTTAATCTTATATGTGTATAGTTACTATAGTGCAATATGAGCCCAAAATATGAGTAAGCAGCCATTGTAAAAATAAGCTGATTACAAATATTATCGAGGTAAACTGCGGGCAAAACAGTTACACTGCTGTATCATAGGGTGCCAAATACTTTTGGCACCGGTATCTTATTATTTTATCAGAATTTCAGTGCTTTGTAAATGAAAATGCACTTTTATTGTCAGTATGGATTAGTTTTGATAAGATGAAAATAATGGCAAATACTATAAAAAATGCCACGAGACTGCTATTTACATAGCGAATGGCTCTTCCAAATATCAGGCTTCCAAATACCATTTGTAAACAGTATAGCTCCAGAGACACCTTACCCAGAGCACTAAAAATATAGGATTTCATCCTGGTAAATAAGGTATCTGCACAAAGGATAATCCCCATCACATAAGGGATTGCTGTCACATAGAATATATCGCTTATAGGAAAGGCCAGCTTTATCATATATCCAAAGTTATAATTCAATGCAATACCCGCAACAAGCAGCACAACTCCAACACCAGCTTTTATATTTACCCTCCATTTTCCCTCGTATCCTGCTAAAAAAAGGCCAAGTAAAATAATAGGAAGCCTGCATAAAAAAATGTTTAAGCTGTGATTATCAGTGAAGTTTTCAAGTGCAAGCATTATTCCTGACCAGATAGCAAGGCTGATTATAAGCAGTTTTAGATTATTCATCTTTCTAACAAGTTTTAGATAAAATGGCACGGCAAGATAAAATATCATAATGGCAGGAATGAACCAAATCATCGAGCCACCGCCATTTAAGATAAACTCAATTCCAAAAACTGTGAGAACCGCCTTTGTTATACTAAGTTTACCCATTATTACATAGAGAATGCAACAAAAAATAAATATAGGATATATATGCAGGAACTTCCTTTTTATATAACTAAAATAGTTGCCGGTATCAGAATAATAAGCCATATAACCTGTCATAAAAAAGAAAATATCAACTCCAATATAGCCTGTCATCACTATGAACCTGATTACACCGCTAACCACATCACTGCTTCTTGAAACCGGAAATAGGTGGTAGAGAATAATCAGAAGAGCCGCAATCCCCATAATAGGCTGCTTTGTTTTCTTTAGTTCCATTTAACTTCCTCTCTATTATTCCAAATTGCCGGACTTTTTCATATCTATTGTCTGAACTTTTACACCTACCAGCTTTTCAAAGTTTGAATTGATACCTTCGTACGCATCTTTGTAGGTCATAACCATAAGAACGTATTTATCTGTGTACAATACCTTCCCTACCTCTGCTCCTACGCATATCCATTTTCTAGGGTCAGCCTTAGCAGCTATGTCAAGAGCCATAGTCTTGGTATCTGCTCCATTTGCCCTTATAAGCACCAGAGAATGTGCATCAGTAGATATCTGCCCCTCTGAGCAGGCTGCCTCTATCCCATCTGTCCACTTGATAAAACTGTAAATTTCAAAATTCTCTTTATTTAGTTCAAAGATTTCATTCATAGGAACCTTGGTATCTTTACATATTTTGTCTAAGAGCTCAGTTAGTTTGACACCAGAAATATCATTTTCAGATGTACTCCCTGTATCAGAGCCATTACTTGCTGTACCTGAACTTTCGCTTCCTGTACTATTACTACCGTTTATTTTATCCGAACTATTATTTCCCGTAGATGAAGCACTTGGGGAAGCTGTTCCTTTTGATGTCTTACTGTTATTTTCTACAGAAGTAGTGTTTGCAGCAGAACTTGACTTTGAGTTATTTCCACCGCAGGCAAAGAGTGTTAGTGATAAACCCGCACATAATAATAAAGCTAAATTTTTCTTCATGTCAATCTCCTCCATTGTTATTTGTTCAAAACACAAGATTCTACTATATTCTCTGATATAAGCGCATAAATTAAACTTATATAATGAAAGCCACTTATATGAGAACACATCATCTTTCGATACTTAAATCATTCTATGGTAACTAAATCAATACAACCACAACTATAATAGCACAATTTAAAATATTCATCAAATATAAGTGTGATTTTGTTAATTTTAATAAAGTATCTTGTTTAGTAACTTTAAAGTACTTGACAGTTTAATAACTTTAAAGTATTATAGTTGGTGGGGAGGGAGGGGAAATATGGGAGTTGCGCCCTATTCGCAATAGAATTCTGTTTTTTGCTTATGATGGCAGTCAATTTATTCTGCTATCTCACTATATTAAGAAGACTCAGAAAACTCCAATAGGTGAAATTGAAAAAGCAAAAAGCCTTATGCATGATTATATTGAAAGGAATTTTAAAAATGAAAAGAAATAAAGAGTGTCTTGATGCCATAGAAAAGGCAAAAAAAAATATTGACGATATTAAAGCTCGTAAAACAGATGCCATTGGATGTGATTCATTGGAATTTATAGATACTTTTTTGACTCCCGATGAAATAGCTGAAAGCGATTTAAGAGTGGCGCTTATCGGAGAGTTGATAAAGGCTAGGACTGAACAAGGGATAAGTCAGAAGAAGCTTGAGGAGTTAAGCGGAGTTAAGCAGCCTATTATAGCCAGGATGGAAAAGGGTACAACTAATCCGCAGATAAACACTTTATTAAAGGTTCTTGCCCCTTTAGGTAAGACTCTAGCTATTGTTCCACTAAAGCAGGTCTAGATAGATAATTTCATACAGATTATTAACAATTACGATAGATTTGACAGGTAATTTCGGAGAAATATCCTGTCAAATAAAAAAAGGAGCTGCACACTAACATTCTTTATTTTGTTAATGTGACAGCCCCTTTTTCATATATCTTCAAAACTGCAACCGAATCAACATCTTTCCTTTACTTTGGTCAAGCCTTCGACCTATTAGTATCAGAAGGCACACGGATTACTCCGCTTACACCACTGACCTATCAACCTCATACTCTCTAAGGGGTCTTATTAGCCTACGCTATGGGATATCTTATCTTGGAGGGGGCTTCACGCTTAGATGCCTTCAGCGTTTATCCCTGCCAAACTTGGCTTCCCAGCCGTGCAGCTGGCACTGCAACTGGTCTACCAGCGGTTCGTCCATCCCGGTCCTCTCGTACTAAGGACGGCTCTCCTCAAATATCCTGCGCCTGCGCCAGATAGGGACCGAACTGTCTCACGACGTTCTGAACCCAGCTCGCGTACCGCTTTAATGGGCGAACAGCCCAACCCTTGGGACCTACTACAGCCCCAGGATGCGATGAGCCGACATCGAGGTGCCAAACCACTCCGTCGATGTGAACTCTTGGGAGTGATAAGCCTGTTATCCCCAGGGTAGCTTTTATCCGTTGAGCGATGGCATTCCCACTTACATACCACCGGATCACTAAGTCCTACTTTCGTACCTGCTCCACCCGTCGGTGTCGCAGTCAAGCTCCCTTCTGCCTTTACACTCTGCGAATGGTTTCCAACCATTCTGAGGGAACCTTTGAGCGCCTCCGATACACTTTCGGAGGCGACCGCCCCAGTCAAACTCCCCTCCTGGCATTGTCCCCTGCCCGGATAACGGGCAAAGGTTAGAAACCAGATACACGAAGGGTGGTATCCCAACATTGACTCCGCAGAAACTGGCGTCCCTGCTTCTTAGTCTCCCACCTATCCTGTACATCATATATCTAATCCCAGTACCAAGATGGAGTAAAGCTCCATGGGGTCTTTCCGTCTTGGGGCAGGTATCCAGCATCTTCACTGGTACTTCAATGTCACCGGGTGCATTTTTGAGGCAGCGCTCAAATCATTACGCCTTTCGTGCGGGTCGGAACTTACCCGACAAGGAATTTCGCTACCTTAGGACCGTTATAGTTACGGCCGCCGTTTACTGGGGCTTAAGTTCGTACCTTCGGATTACTCCTAAGCACTCCCCGTAACCTTCCAGCACCGGGCAGGCGTCAGCCCATATACATCACCTTACGGTTTCGCATAGACCTGTGTTTTTGCTAAACAGTTGCTTGAGCCTATTCTCTGCGGCCTGTATCTCTACAGGCACCCCTTATCGCGAACTTACGGGGCCATTTTGCCGAGTTCCTTAACAATGCTTCTCCCGCCGGCCTTGGGATACTCTCCCCATCCACCTGTGTCGGTTTACGGTACGGGCTCTGACTACACAATAGCGGCTTTTCTCGACGGCTCTCCCAGGAGCTTCCCTACTTATATTTCGGTCCGCATCACACAGTCCACTTACCCGGACGGATTTGCCTGCCCGGCATAAACCATGCTTGCACCTGAATCCTTTACAGGCACTCCCTGAATCTCCGTGTCCCCACATTTCTGATAGCCAGAGGTACTGGAATATCAACCAGTTGTCCATCGCCTACGCTTCTCAGCCTGAGCTTAGGTCCCGACTTCCCCAGGGAAGATCAGCTTTACCCTGGAAACCTTGGATATACGGCCTGAAGGATTCTCACCTTCATCTCGCTACTCATTCCGGCATTCTCTCTTGATAACTCTCCACGGCTCCTTACGGTACCGCTTCTTCGTGTTATCAATGCTCCCCTACCAACATACCTTACGGTATATTCCATTGCTTCGGTGTTATGTTTCAGCCCCGGACATTTTCGGCGCAGGACCTCTCGACTAGTGAGCTATTACGCACTCTTTGAATGAATGGCTGCTTCTGAGCCAACATCCTAGTTGTCTTCGAAACCCCACATCCTTTACCACTTAACATACACTTTGGGACCTTAGCAGATGGTCTGGGCTGTTTCCCTTTTGACTGTCCGACTTATCTCATACAGTCTGACTCCCGGTAAACATCTATATGGCATTCGGAGTTTGATACGCATTGGTAGACTTTGACGCCCCCGCAGCGATTCAGTGCTCTACCTCCATTAGACTATACCGAGGCTAGCCCTAAAGCTATTTCTGGGAGAACCAGCTATCTCCGAGTTCGATTGGAATTTCTCCGCTACCCACAGCTCATCACCGCCTTTTTCAACAGACGTGTGTTCGGACCTCCATCCACTTTTACGCAGACTTCATCCTGGCCATGGGTAGGTCACCCGGTTTCGGGTCTGCCGTTACTGACTTACCGCCCTATTAAGACTTGGTTTCCCTTCGGCTCCGTACCTTAAGTACTTAACCTGCCAGCAACGGCAACTCGCCGGACCGTTCTACAAAAAGTACACGGTCGAGCGTTAGTCGCTCTTCCGCAGCTTGTAGACACAGGGTTTCAGGTTCTCTTTCACTCCCCTCCCGGGGTTCTTTTCACCTTTCCCTCACGGTACTATACTCTATCGGTCACCAGGTAGTATTTCGCCTTGGGGGGTGGTCCCCCCTGCTTCCTACGGGGTTTCTCGTGTCCCGTAGTACTCCGGATACCACTGAATCACAGTCTGTTTCGCATACGAGGCTTTCACTCTCTATGGCCGGCTTTCCCAAAACCGTTCTGCTACCTACTGCTTCTTCGTACGTGGTCCTCAACCCCAAGGATAAATCCTTGGTTTGGGCTTCGTCCCCTTTCGCTCGCCACTACTTAGGGATTCGATGTTTCTTCCTCTTCCTCCGGCTACTTAGATGTTTCAGTTCGCCGGGTTCCCTCCGTATGACTATGGATTCATCATACGGTGACAGAAGTTCTTTCTGCCGGGTTTCCCCATTCGGATACCTGCGGATCAAAGGATATTTGCTCCTCCCCGCAGCTTTTCGCAGCTTATCACGTCCTTCTTCGGCTCCTGGTGCCAAGGCATCCGCCCTGCGCCCTTTGTAACTTGACCTTAGTTGAGATGGGAATGCTACACGGTACATCGCCGGCGGCGCAAGCTCGCTTGCAGACGACGGTGTGTACCGTGGAGGAGGCGTTTCTACGAAACGCCTATCACGAGCGTGAAATGCGAAGCATTTCTGCGAGTGACCCATCTCAACGGTATTTTAGATAACTCATTATGGTTCTCTTTAATTTAACACTGACTAGCGTATCAGTATTAAATCTTTTTAATAAATACATTGTTTTATTGAATTCTAAACCGCACTTGTTTTTCAACTTGTACTAATCAGAAATTCAATTTCTCGATGTTGTATCATATCTAGCTGTATATCCCTTAATGAATAAATCATCAAAAGCTATACTTGCATAAATATTTGTTCGGTATGCAGTTTTCAAGGTACATTTTACTGACTTTTCAATCAGTCATTTGATACAACCAACTGATAACTATTATCTAGTTATTGATTACATCAAATCACTAATTGAAGTTTGGATATTAAATTAGTTTAACACTCAACTCTTTTATCGCTACCACTGAAGCAACTTACTTTCGTTCGAGCTTCGCTCTTACTCGAAGAGTGTAGAGTTTATTAGAGGAAGTTCTTTCGCGCTTCGCTCAAAAGAACGACTTGTTTTCTAGACTCGCTTCACGGCTTCGCCTTAAGCTCGTTGAGAAAACAATGTCTGGCAGCCACCTACTCTCCCACACCGTCTCCAGTGCAGTACCATCGGCCGCCTAGGCCTTAACCTTCGTGTTCGGGATGAGAACGGGTGTGACCCCTAGACGCATCGCCACCAGACGTATTTGGGTACTTCATCTCGCAACTTTCGATCCAAACTAGCTCGAACTCACTTCGTTCGTCCTCGCTAGAGTTTGGCTCGAGCTTGTATCTTCGCTCTCGAAAATGTCTGAAAGCAAGCTTTCACATTTTCTCTCGCTCAGCTACAAAGTTGCTCGCTTGATACCTAAACAGTGAAACAATCTCTACTTCTTCTTCCTTAGAAAGGAGGTGATCCAGCCGCACCTTCCGATACGGCTACCTTGTTACGACTTCACCCCAGTCACCAGACCTGCCTTCGGCAGCTCCTCCCTTGCGGTTAGGCCACTGACTTCGGGCATTTCCGACTCCCATGGTGTGACGGGCGGTGTGTACAAGACCCGGGAACGTATTCACCGCGACATTCTGATTCGCGATTACTAGCGATTCCAGCTTCATGTAGTCGAGTTGCAGACTACAATCCGAACTGAGGCAGCCTTTCTGGGATTTGCTCCGGCTCACGCCTTCGCTTCCCTCTGTAACTGCCATTGTAGCACGTGTGTAGCCCCGGTCATAAGGGGCATGATGATTTGACGTCATCCCCGCCTTCCTCCGAGTTATCCTCGGCAGTCTTTCTAGAGTGCCCGGCCTAACCGCTGGCTACTAAAAATAGGGGTTGCGCTCGTTGCGGGACTTAACCCAACATCTCACGACACGAGCTGACGACAACCATGCACCACCTGTCTCTCCTGTCCCGAAGGACTACAGGCATTACCCTGTATTCAGGAGGATCTCAAGACCGGGTAAGGTTCTTCGCGTTGCGTCGAATTAAACCACATGCTCCACCGCTTGTGCGGGTCCCCGTCAATTCCTTTGAGTTTCATTCTTGCGAACGTACTCCCCAGGTGGAATACTTAATGCGTTTGCGACGGCACCGAAAGGCTTATGCCTCCCAGCACCTAGTATTCATCGTTTACAGCGTGGACTACCAGGGTATCTAATCCTGTTTGCTACCCACGCTTTCGAGCCTCAGCGTCAGTTTTGGTCCAGCAGGCCGCCTTCGCCACCGGTGTTCTTCCTAATATCTAAGCATTTCACCGCTACACTAGGAATTCCGCCTGCCTCTCCCATACTCAAGTTTAACAGTTTTGGGAGCAGTCAAGGGGTTGAGCCCCCTGCTTCCACTCTCAACTTGCCAAACCGCCTGCGCTCCCTTTACACCCAGTAAATCCGGATAACGCTTGCCCCCTACGTATTACCGCGGCTGCTGGCACGTAGTTAGCCGGGGCTTCTTAGTCAGGTACCGTCATCATCTTCCCTGCTGATAGAGCTTTACATACCGAAATACTTCTTCACTCACGCGGCGTCGCTGCATCAGAGTTTCCTCCATTGTGCAATATCCCCCACTGCTGCCTCCCGTAGGAGTTTGGGCCGTGTCTCAGTCCCAATGTGGCCGTCCGACCTCTCAGTCCGGCTACCGATCGTTGCTTTGGTAGGCTTTTACCCTGCCAACTGGCTAATCGGACGCGGGCCCATCCTATACCTGATTGCTCATTTCCCGACAAAACCATGCGGTCTCGCCGACTTATGCGGTCTTACCAGCCGTTTCCAGCTGCTATCCCCCTGTATAGGGCAGGTTGCCCACGCGTTACTCACCCGTCCGCCACTAAGAATTACAGTCTTCCATCCGAAAACTTCCGTCCGTAATCTCCGTTCGACTTGCATGTGTTAGGCACGCCGCCAGCGTTCATCCTGAGCCAGGATCAAACTCTCATAAAAAGTGTTTGCCTCGTTCAAAATGAGCTGACTTTAATCTTTGCTCATTCCGTTATCGACCGGCTAAAGTCGATAATTTTACTGTTTTTTAAAGGTGTACAAGTATTACTACTTATACGCGTTCGTTTGAATTTTCAAGATTGTCTCACTATTTAGTTATCAAGGTTCTTTGCCTTACAAACCGCTTGTATACTAGATTTTTTAGTTTATATCAAGTAGTCTTTTGTGGGGCAACGGATAGTATGATACCACAGTTTCGACATATTTGTCAACAACTTTTTTAAAGATTTATTAAAGGTTTTTTTAATAAATGTCGATATATTATTAATGTACGTTAATAAACTTGACAAGTTTCTAACATCTGTTTATTCTATATAGATATTGAGGGCATTACAATCACTGAATATTTCTTAACACTTGATGAAAATATCCACTGTTTTACCCTTAAAATACAAATATATTGGAGGTATCATTATGATCTGGTCATTAATAGTTGGTGCATTTATCGGATGGCTTGGCAGTCTTATTACAAACAAAGACCATTCAATGGGTTGGATAAAAAATATAATAGCAGGTCTTATAGGTTCCGCTGTAGGACAGGCACTACTTGGAAGCTGGGGACCTCGTCTTGCAGGTATGGCAATTATTCCATCTGTCTTTGGAGCAGTTGTTGTAATTGCTGTTATGTCATTCTTCTTTGGAAGACGATATTAAAGCTTGTTTACCTGAAGATAATTAGTTACAAAGGAGATATCTATGCGTAAGTTTAAATTATTATTGTTTGTACCGGTACTTCTTGTAGCTGCAATCTTGTATTTTGCGATAAATTTCGTTAATAAAAATGCCGATTTACAAGCAGGTAGACAAAGTAATGATGCAGGCGGCCCTAAGAAAGGAAATAACAAAATGAAAAACTATGATAAAACTAAGGTAAAGGTTATCCACCTTGCGGGCGGTTGTTTCTGGGGGCTTGAAGCCTATATGCAGAAATTAAATGGTGTTGAAGACGCTGTAAGCGGTTATGCCAACGGAAAGACAGAAAATCCGTCCTACTACGACCTTAAGACCAGCGGTCATGCTGAGACCGTAAAAGTGGTTTACAATCCTGACATTATAAGCCTTGAGGATATACTGGCTCATTACTTAAGAGTGGTAAATCCTGTCAGCGTAAATAAGCAGGGAAATGATGTAGGTACACAGTATAGAACCGGGATTTATTATACTGATGAAGCAGATAAAACCATTATAGAGAATATACTGGCAAAAGAGCAGACAAAGCACGATAAGCCTATAGCCATAGAAGTAGAACCTCTCAAGCAGTTTTATGACGCGGAAGAGTATCATCAGGATTATCTCGAGAAGAATCCGGGTGGATACTGTCACATAGACCTCTCGCTTGCCGATAAGCCGCTTGATAAGGATGAGGAGCCAGTAATAGACTCTTCAAGATACATCAAACCGTCAGATGAAGAATTGAAGAAAAATCTTACTGACATTCAATATGATGTGACACAGAATAGTGCCACTGAAAGAGCATTTTCACATGAATACCACGACAACTTTAAGCGTGGCATCTATGTAGACATAACCACAAAAGAGCCACTTTTTTCTTCTACCGACAAGTTCGAATCAGGCTGTGGCTGGCCAAGTTTTTCAAAGCCTATATCTAAGGATGTAGTCAAGTACTTCGAGGATAACAGTCATTTTATGCATAGAACAGAAGTAAGGAGTAGGAGCGGTGATGCTCATCTGGGACATGTATTTAACGATGGTCCTAAGGAAATGGGCGGTCAGAGATACTGTATAAACGGTGCTTCACTTGAGTTCATTCCTTATGATGAGATGGACGAGAAGGGCTATGGCTATTTGAAATATCTGGTGAAGTAAATTCTCTTAACCGGCAAGTTGACAAGAGAATTTCCATTTGCTCACTATTGCCCTAAATTATACATTATTACAGTAACGGGTAGCAGTTGAACCTGCTACCCATTTATTTATCTAATTTACTTCAAGCTTTCAAAGTACAGATAGCATCCAAATTTTAATATGTGCTAATTACCAGTATTTCTTTTAATCTAAGTGAAATACCGGTTTCAAATCTACGCAAACCGGACTCTCATCTTCATTAGTTTCCATTATATCTGACATATAGTGCCACCACTTGCGGTTTATCGCAGTATCCGCACCATTCTTCCACTTTTCTTCATCCTCAATCTCGATATAACCAAACAACGTATTTGTCTCAGAATCTAGGAAAATGGTATAATTTCTGCCTCCATGTTCGTGTATCATCTCCTTCATCTCATCCCATAGCTTGCTATGACGGTCTTCATATTCCTTTTCCATCCCCGGATATAGTTTCATTTTAAATCCCTTATACATAATAATCTCCATTCCGCCGCCTTCGGCTGGCGGCACAAATAGTAATGAAAGTGTTTCAACTCTCTACGTTTTGCTTTAAAATGGTTTGCAAGAAGCTATACTACAAAGCACGTGAGGAGGAGTTGTAATAACTTTCTTCGTTTTAGACAGCATAATAATCAGTGTAAGTTCTGCCTTTTCAAGCACAAATGAGTGGTATTACGAATCCGTACACTAAGAATTGTTTAAGCGCCTTAGTTTAATTGTGTGGCAGTTCAGTCAATGGCTTCTTATCATTTACGAAAGGAGTCTGACTATGAAAGTTACTTACCAAATCTGTTGTGGTGTCGATGTTCACAAATCTTTTCTCGTTGCCACAATCGTCAAAACCACCGGTGGCATTGAACCATCTTACCAAAAGAAACGCTTTTCCACCTTTAACAATTCAATTCTTGAATTCAAGCAATGGCTTCTTGACAATGACTGCCATGATGTTTGTATGGAATCCACAGGCAAATACTGGGTTCCTGTCTTTAATCTTCTGGAAGATGAGATCAATGTTGTCATTGCCAATCCCAAGTGGGTAAAGGCTGTGAAAGGCAACAAAGATGATACCAAAGATTCTAAATGGATTGGGGATTTATTCCGTCTCGGACTTGTCAAAGGCAGCTATATCCCTTGTAAGATAGTCCGTATTCTCAGGGAATACACTCGCTATCGTTGCAAGCTTGTTTCCTGCCGTTCAAGTGAAAAGAATCGATACCAGAATGCTCTTACTGTTTGTAATGTTGCATTAGATTCTGTTGTTTCCGATATCTTTGGGAAGTCGTCCACGTCCATTATCGACTATCGACTTGAACAATCGGGTACATCCATTAACCACGAAGAAATCGCATCTAAGCTTCTTCGGAGCCTCAAATCCAAAGAAGATGCTGTTATAGAATCCGTCGAAGGATATCAGATGACTGATGCCCAAAAATACCGTATGCGCCTCGTCCGCGCACATATGGATTATATCACAGCAGAAATCAAAGATGTTGATAAAATGATAGAAAATATGATTTCTTCTAATCCTGATTTTGAAAATGCTGTCCAGTTCCTCTGTACCATTCCGGGTGTCAAATGTGATAGTGCAATAACTATCATCTCCGAAATCGGTACGGATATGTCTCAGTTCTCAAGTTCCAAACGTTTATGCTGTTGGGCTGGTTTAACACCTGGCAGCAATGAATCTGCTGGTAAGAAGAAATCTGTTCGGATTACACGTGCCGGAGTCTACCTCAAACCTGCATTAGTACAGTGTGCTCATGCAGCCGTAAAATCTGACCAATCTCCTTACTACAAAAAGAAATATGAATCTCTTGTTAAACGTCGTGGCAAGAAAAGAGCCATTATCGCTATTGCCCGTATGATTCTTACTGCCATCTACCAAATGCTGTCTACTGGCGAGCAGTGGAATCCGAGCGACCTTTATAAAATCGATGTGCCTGAAGCTCTTATTGAAAAACAAAAGGCAAAAGCTATCAAGCAAGCCAAGAAACTATTGCAACGAGAGGGACTACTTCCTCCTGATGAGCCAGTAGCTTCTTAATCGAATTTTCTAACTCAATAACACTTCAAAAAGTTGCCTGCCTTAGACAGCTTAGTTAAGTGCGCCAATCTATGGCTTTCCTATACTTTCTTTCACACTAATCTCCTACTGCTGTATTTAATTTTAACGCCTTACCCACATATTCATTCTAATATTGCTATAAATTATACTTTGTACAGTTAGTTAAACTGCATCTAATAACCACATTGTAGTATATTTATTCCGATATGTCCATCTCCATTTGTAAATACAAAACCCCCACCCTCTCATACCTCTTTGGCATAAGGAGTGGGGGTATATATCCAAATATCTAGTCCTTTATTCTAATTACTGCTCTTTCTTTTTGCTTCTAATAACTGCAAAACCTGCTAACAGCAATAGGCCTGCTCCTACACCATAGTACAGGCCTGTGTTAGTACCGCCTGTTCTAGGAAGTCTCTGCTTGTTATCTCCCCGTGGAGTCCTGTCATCAATAACCTTGATGCCATTATCCTTGTTAGGCTTGTTGCCAGGCTTTGTAGGTGTCTTCTTGCCACCATCTGCAGGGTTATCGCCCTTAGGAGTCTTATCCTTGTCGACATCCACAGTCTTGCCAGGCTTACTTGGCTTGCCCGGATCCTCAGGACTTGGTGGATTCACAGGATTGGTTGGGTTCTCAGGACTTGGTGGATTGACCGGTGTCACCGGATTCTCAGGGCTTGGTGGATATACCGGTACGGTTGGATTAACAGGAACCGGAGGTATTACAGGGCTTGGCGGATTAACAGGAGTATCTTCGCCAGGCTTCTTATTCACGATAGTAAGCACATTCTGCTCTATCTTAGCAATACCTGTATAATCTCCAACTAATTCAACCTTAAATCCGCTTTCAAGCTTTGTTACCTTTAGGCTGATTGCAAGATTGTTGTTTACATATCCTGTAGGTGCAACCTCTTCAGTCAAGGTATAATTTCCTGCTGTAAGCTCTTCAAATCTTATAGAGCCTTCTGTGGCAGTAGTCTTAAGACCCATGTCCTTTTCAGTCATTCCTGCCTCTGCAAGTCTCTTAAGTCTGAAACCTGCACCTGATAGCTTATCTCCACTTGTGTTTGTCTTTACTACCTCGAGGCGGTCATATTTCTTGTCATTGATTGTACCTGATGCAACAGCTGTCACTGTATGAGTTACAGTCCTGCTATCACCCTTTCGTACAGAGTTCTCGATGAGTGCAGCTTCATTGCCAACAGCATCGCCTACTCTGGTACTATCAGTGTAGTCCGTAATATAAGAAATCTTGTAAGAGGTATTCTTGTCAGGAATATTGGCAATGAGCTTTCCTTCTGTCTGGTTATATGTAAATATCTTGTCAAGGCCTTCTGTAATCTCCACAGCGTCCGTGAAATTGCCCTTGTCGTCAAATCTTCCCTTCCAAATCTTGTAGTTATCTCCATCAAATACAAGCTTGTCAGTTCCCTGCTCTTTTCTGAGTGCGATGTTACCTGTGAGCTTATCTTCTATCTGTATCTTTGTCTCGTCACCAGCCTCGTATGTCTTATAAGGCTTGTAAGAAAGATTCCACTTGATGTAACCCTTCTCGTCACCAACAGTAGTGTCAAGCTCTTTCTTAAGCACAGTTTCATCAACATCAGCCTTTACAACACGGTAAAGCCTGTCACCAAAGTTTTCAATACCCATCTCTACGGTATTGCCGGTTGTGCTTAATCTGTTGAAGAATGGGCTGTTTGAAGTCTTATCTGCCATCTCAGCCTTTACAAATATAACATAAGGGCCGTTGAGTCTATTAAATGTAAACTTAGCAGAGGTCTTATCGTCTGCATTTCCACTAAATTCTACAGAGATGTTATTAGCCGTAAGCTCAGCCTCTGAAAGATATGAACCTGTAGCCTTTACAGTCGCATCAAATCTGGTAACATCTGTAGCAGGAGTTCCCTTGTAGATAAGAAAATATTTGTTGTTTGCAGGATTTGTCTTATCTTCAATGATAGGCGCAAACTTAAAGCCCGCTTCAAGATTGTCATTTACAAAGAACTTGCCAAGCTCGCCTTGTACATCCTTAATATCTTCCGCATTTACGCTGATTCTGTATACTATGGATTTTGATTCTTTATCATAAGCGCTTTCTCTGTTGTCCTTTGCCATTGCTGTATTGTCATCAAAGACATCGCTGTTTACTGCATCTGCATTAAAGTTTGATAAGAAGCTCTTTGCCGCTGTCTTTGAAAGCATATGCTTCTCAATCATCTTAGCATTGTATCTGTATCCTGCATTCTTCTCTTCAACAGCCTCGCCGTTCTTGGTAAGAACTACTGAGTTAAATGCACCATCAGTTATACCACCGTACTCATTGTTAAGAAGTATGTTTCTATCCATTATTCTTGACTTAAACTTAGCCTCATTGTCCACTCCGGCAACAAGCTTAAGCTCAAGAATATGTCCAACAAGCTTATTATCCTTATATACATCATATACGCTGCCTGTAAGACCCGGTGAATTAGATATTAGCGGAGCGTCAGCATTTAAGAGCTTCTGGTGTCTGTTTCTATTAGGTAAAATTTTGGAGAACTCTACTCCACTTGCAAGTGTTGCAGGAGCTGTATCGCCGTGCTTTCTTATGGAGAATCCATTTGCAGAAGTCATGGCATTTCTGCCTACTTCCACATCTGTATCAAAGATGAATGTGTCATATACATAGTACGCATCCGTTCCTGTAAGCTTGCTCTTGTTAAACTTTACTGTCCAAACAGGCTCATAGCCCACTCTTTTCTTATTCTCATCATCAGGCTTGTCCCTAAAGTCTGACTTAGCTGTATCAAGCACCTTGTAGTCAGCTTCCTTGGTGATTTCGCCATTATCAACTCCATTGGAGTTGGTATAAAGGTCTTCATGAAGCTTTACCTTGTATTTGCTCTCATTGTTCCAGTATACAAAGGCATCATTGCTGAAATTGCCTCCGTAGATGTCGTTTTCGATATTGGATTCTACGATGAGTTCAACCACTTCCTTTACATCAGGAATAGTGAATGTATAGGTCTTGCCATCGTTGGTGTACGTGGCTGCAGTCTCAGCTCCCCTAGTTCCGTCAGCATTTAATCTGTAAAAATATGCCTTACTAAATGTCTGCTCTTTTCGTGAAAGTGTATCTGATGAAAGCTCATCCTTTATGGTAACAGTACCAAGATTATACTTTGGTTCATTGATTAAGATTCTCCATACAATCTTGTTGTTATCATCTGTCTTAACAACTGTCTTCTGACCGAACTTTTTAACCTCTACAGGCGCTGACGCCGTGTAAGATTCGCCATCCTTGGTTAATGAAGCAGAATTCGTGTATGTCTTTTCCTTTGCGCCGTTAGGGAAGCCATCAAACTCTACTCTGGAACTAAGCGTAAATGTTGCAGTCCCTTTGTTTGCTGCACTTAAATCTTCTGCCTTAATCTTGTAGCTAATGCTCTTTTTGTTTGCATTGTCGGCAGCTGTGGTTACCTCAGGGGTAACTGCTTTATTGTTTATCTTAAGGCTTCCGTCTATGTACTCATCCACAATATCATTAAAGAGGTTGTCAGTAAGTGTATATCCCTCTAAGCTAAGATACTGCTTAGGATTGGTCCCTTTTACATATCTTTCGGCTGAAATAGTCCAGTCTATCTTGCTGTTTTTAGCATCAAGTACGCCTGTTTTGGTTAATACAACCTCAGTATCAAGTTTACCTATTTCATAAGTCTTATTAAACAGCCTCACTGTAGCTACATTGGAGCTGTCATAGGTAATCTTTTCAGGGTCAGGCTTGATTAACAAGGTAGACTGTACCTTACCGCCTTCTTTAGTAAGAAGTTCGGGATCAATGTTTGTAAAGTCAAACTTTGCCTTTATATTACCTGTTCCTGCATCCCTTGTGTAGATAACATCAGCTATTTTAAGCTTAGTAGCTGCGTCAAGTACAGGCAATGTTAACTCGTTAAGCGCTTCTTTAGGAGAAGCAAACTTTAACTTGTCTCCCAAATCAAACACAATGTAATCATTTTTCGCAATACGTTCATTTTCAGGCTTGTCAGTACTAAGCACTGCATCAAATGCGATGTCAACCTGAATATCTTTTGACATGTCGATTTTATCTGTGCTTTCATTACTAAGGACTGTGCCATTCTGTCTGAACTCTACGCGCGTGGTAGTTTCATTCTTTACTAAGTCTGTCTTGTCTTTGCCGCCTTCTGCCTTAACATAACTTGGAGTGCTAAATCCTGACAACAGGATTCCTGTTATAAGCAAAAAGCTAAGCAGTCCTTTCCTTTGTTTCTTCCACATATTCTGTCTCCTTTGACTGTGTTTGTGATTAGCAATTCATCAGCTTATTTTAGTACGCTTGAGGCATAATATGCAAGTAGAAAATACCCGACGCAATGCATATCTTTTTTGTATGTAATTGCTATATGTGGTAAGTTTGTGTCAAAAGCAGAAAAGCCTTATGACATTAGAGCCTAAAAATAAGAGTCTGGAAATATGTGGTTTCCAGGCTCTTATGTTATGTTTGGTTTACTTTATTGTATTTCTATACTAAAACCGCCTCTTTCTCCTCAATAATTTTTTTCACTTCATCAACGCTCTTTTTCGTTGCAAGTGAAATTTGTTCCAATGAGAATTTATTATTGTACATGTTCATAATAAAGTCTATCAGATTCTTTGCTGTTACTTCTGCTGTTACTTCCGCTGTTACCCTATCCACTATTCCCTGACTTAAGTTACACATAGTATCCACTTCCTTTATTAGCTCTATACTAAAACCGCCTCTTGCTCCTCAATAATTTTTTTCACTTCATCAACGCTCTTTTTCGTTGCAAGTGAGATTTGTTCCAATGAGAATTTATTTTTATACATATTGATAATAAAGTCTATCAAATTCTTTGCCGTTACTTCTGCTGTTACTTCTGCTGTTACTTCTGCTGTTACCCTATCCACTATTCCCTGGCTTAAGTTACACATAGTATCCACTTCCTTTCTAAAATCGTTGCTAAGAGGAATCTTATATTCCTTTTCTATGATATCAAGTTTCTCATTTTCTCTTAATCTGTCTGACAATAAAGCTCCTATCAATCGATGTAACTCATACTTTTCATCATGTTCAGGAAGCTCATTTGTCACTCCAATCATCACGATGTTTAATAAATCAGTATTGCCCTTCCAGTCGTATGGCTCTAACATCTCATCTTTTTTAAGGTGAAAATGACTTAAACTATTATTGCTCATATTCATACATACCCAGATGCTGAATACCTGCTTTATATCGTCATAGTTAGTATTTACAAAATCTCTTTCCTTTTGTGACGATATAAGCCTACTCACGTAGAAAATTGCTCTATTTAGTATCTTATATGAGACAGGTTCATCCTTTTGAGCCTCAACATTCACTATAATCTGTGAAAGCCCATTCTTTAAGCGTACATAAAATATAATGTCAAACCTAATCAAACCTTCGTTTGCTTCCATGTTCTCAGAGTTCAAGCCTTTAACTCTTTGTCCTGACTCATCTGTTTTTTCTATATTGGTTAGTCCAGGTTCTAACGGTACGATACCTATCTTAGGCTCTCCTTCGATGTATGTCACTATATCATTAGGATCCATCCCTTTAAATTCATCGACTGTTTTTGCCAAAATATGAGCCAATATGTGCTTCTCACCAAGTATTCTCTTAACTCTGGCATCATACTGAGCCATATTTCCTGCGGCATTCACTGCGTTTTTTATTTCTGTATTCAATAATACTTCCCCCTAATCCCTTCTTTCCATAATTATAATCTAAATCTAAATAATACGCAACCTGAAAAAATCCCGTCCGAAGTATGCTTTATCTGCACATCCGGATGGGATATTCATTTAATTACTTATTGTTAGTTCTCTTTCGCACTGTGTAGCGTCTTCTTGCCATTATCCCTGATATCATTCCTGATACAAGGGCAAATCCGGCACCAAACAGATAGTAATAGATATTATCCACACCACCCGTCTTTGGAAGCTCTGCCTTATTAATTTTCTTAAACCTGGTTAGAGGAGTTCCATCTCTCTTAAGAACATATTCCTTTTTGCCATCTTCCCTGTCTCTCTTTATGAATCTTCCTATAGGAGTACCATCACGATAAATGACATCTATCTCCTTTGGGCTGTTTGGAAGATTAGGGTCAGGAGTGTTATCTAAAGGATAAGTAGGCACTGAAGGCTTGTCCTTATTTGGGCCTGGCTCATCAGGGTCAGAAGGCTTATCCTTGCCCCCCTTGTCTGAAGGCTTGTCCTTTTTAGGATTCTCAGGCTTGTCAGGTTTCTTAGGCTCTTCATCTCCCTTTGGAGCCAGCTTTGGCTCTTCGGTATTTGGAGTTTGAGGAGGAGCAGGATTAGGGTTTTCGCCACCGCCTGGGGTCTCACCACTTCCACCAGGCTTATTAGGTTCCTCCTTGGCCGGTTCATTTATTACTGTAATATTATTGTCAACAAGTTTTATCTTGTCGCCATAATCTTCAGCTATGCTAGTCTTAAAGCCATACTCAAGTTCTACAACCTTAATCTTATACGGCGTTTCTCCTTTTGCGTATCCTGCTGGTGGAGTCTCCTCTGTAAGCAGATACTCTCCTGAAGTCAACTCTTCAAACTTTGTATGTCCTTCAGCGTCTGTAGGTTCAGAAATCTTTTCTTCCTCTGAAGTAGCTCCTGTTGTAATCTTTTTAATCTTAAACTTTGCTCCGGACAATTTGGCACCCTCAGCATTCGTTTTCGTTATAAAAAGTCTTTCATAAGGTAAATCATAAATGGTTCCATAAGCACGTGCCTGGGCATCAGATGAAACTTTTACAGTATATCCACGGGAACGGTTACCGTTTACTTTTGTTGAGTCCTCATATAAATCAATTGAATTGTTAAACTCTGTTCCTCTAGGCATGTTTTTTGTAAAATCTGTTTTATATGATATCCTATAGCCCGAGTTCTTATCAGGAATATTTATACTAAGTTCACCTTTTGTTGAATCATATGTAAATATCTGATCAAGACCATCTGTAATCTCTTCCTCTGCCGAAAAAGTCATACCACTTTCGTACTTATCCCTGATAAATGTTCCTTTTACTATCTTATAATTATCACCTTCAAAGATAAGGTTGTTGGTTCCCTTTTCCTTTCTTAGCACAGCTCTGTCTCTATTCTGCAATGGCTTGCTCGGATCCAATGTATCTACTAATCTAACCTTGGTATTATCCCCTGGAGCATACTTCTTAAGTGGCATGTAGTCTATAATCCACGTTACAGGCTCCTCACGTGATACTTGACTTTTTTGTGCAGTCTTATTAAAAATTCTGTTATCAATTGCAGTTCCTATACTTCCAGTGAATTGTTTAAGCTTCAGAGTCTCCATCTTTCCCTCAAGTTCCATTGTGGCCTCATTTTGATAAACCTTGTGCTCATTAAAAAACTCAGAGGTTGGTGTTTTATCCGTCATATCTGCCTTGAACAAGATAACATAAGGGCCATCAATCTTATCAAACTTAAACTCATAACCCACCCTATTTCCCCCAACATCCGTTGGGGTAGATACTATATTATTAGCACTTAACTGTGCATCTGATAGATAGTTTCCTTCAGCCTTAACAATCCCTACTGATGAATCAAGGTTAGAATCTGACGAACCTTTATATATAAGAAAATACTTATCATCCGCAGGTGAACTGCCTTTAATAATAGGCGTGAGCTTAAATCCACCCTTCAAACTGTCTTTTACAACAAACTTGCCAAAGTCTCCAAATTCATCTTTAACTCCTGATGCGTTGACACTTAAGCGATATATAATCGACTTAGTATCACTGTTATATCCGGTAGCATCCTTAACCATATTATCTCTGTAAACAATATTACCTCTTTTACTAGAAAGATCATAATTTACATCATCTGCGTTTGGATTGTTTAAGAATCTAATTGCAGCTGCACTTGTAAGGGTATCTTTTTTTAACATTTTAGGATAATATGTGTACTGCGCACTTTTTTCCTGCACCCGTTCATTGGCTCTGGTAAGTATCATATAATTATAAACTTTAGCAGAATCAAAACTACTATTTTCGCTAAATATGGTTCTTGGATCAGATATTCTACCTTTAATTTTTGCGATATTATCCTCACCATTTTTCAGTTTTATCTCAACTAAGTATCCTACTACTCTTCCTGAATAAACTATTTCATATACTTTACCATCTGTTCCAGCAGTATTATCATGGATAGGATTAGCAGGATCAGAAAGCCTCTGATGCCTATTATCTTTGTTATCAGGCATTATCTTTTGGAAATCAATTCCACTTCTAAGTGTTGTATTTGAGTGGTTTCCATATTCTCTTATACTAAAACCATTTGTAGTGGTTAGATATTTTCTATCCGCATTCACTGAAGTGTCATGAATAAAAGTATCGTATATATAATAACTTCCTGTGCTATCCATTGTATTCTTCTTAACTTGCAGAACCCAATCCACTTCAAAACCACCGGCACCCACATCTTTCAAAACTGTTGTTTCAGGATACAATGGATCTTCTACTTCCAGCCTTATACTTTTAATTAATCCAAATTTACCAACACTTTTAACAGCCTTTGCCTTAAACTTGTAATCTGTTGAAGTTCCCCAGTAGTAATATGCTTCATTTTCAAAGGTAAGAAAGTCATTATCAAGCATCTGATTAACACTTGTTACAATTACAAGTTTTAAGTGTTTATCCACATTAGGTATGGTAAATGTGTACTCATTTCCAGATATAGATGGATATACCGAAACTGCACCGGCAGGCGGATTCCATGAATCTTTTCCGATGTATGTATCGCCAGGTACAAAGTATGCCTTTTCAAAATTCTGCGACATCCTATCAAGGGTATCTTTACCTAAGATATCCTTAATTATGACATTACCCAGGTCAGAATAATTTGCCTCATTAATTTCAATAACCCAAGCTATACTTTTAGGCCTTTCTAAATCAACGCTAGATTTACTACCAAACCTTTTAACATTAACATTGGATTGCTTATCTATACCATTTCTAAAATCAGGCTCATAAATAGCCGCATTACCATCATAACTCCTACCAGTACTTGAAGATATATTGAAATCAACCTTTGTCTTAAAGGTTATCACCAATTTACCTATCTTATCCCCTGCCTGATCCGCTGCTATTATTGAATACGTATATTGCTCGTAGGCTTGAGCCGCAACAACAGCAATGTCAGCATCAGCTTTAGGTACTCCATTAACCGTAAAACTTCCCGGCACAAAGCTCCCGTGAGTATATGTAGTGTTCCAATCTCCATTCACTTTGAGTACGGTTTTATATCCTGTAAGGTCAAAGGCAGCGTTAGGCCCTATACTTAGGTTCTTCGCATCTATAGTAGCTGTCCAATTGATTACTCCTTCCTTAGGATCAAGTACACCTTCATATTCTAGATTTATGTCTTTCTTTACTCCTGATACTTTATAGTTCTTATCGTATAAGCGGACTGTCTCATTGGTTATATTTACAAAG
This sequence comes from Catonella massiliensis, assembly GCF_016651435.1. Lineage (NCBI taxonomy): Bacteria > Bacillati > Bacillota > Clostridia > Lachnospirales > Lachnospiraceae > Catonella > Catonella massiliensis. The sequence goes on from NZ_JAEPRJ010000001.1 coordinate 2,107,758, forward strand.
TCAATTTTACTAGGATCAACTTCAAAATTTAATATTGATTTGACATAACCCCCTTTTTTTATGAGAAGATCAGGATCAGCGTTTTTAAAATCAAACCTTGCTTTTATCTCACCAGTCGTATTGTCAACTGTATATGTCACATCACAGATTTTTTTACCTGTTACGTTGTCATATGCAGGGAGACTAAGACTTGATTTACTCCTGTCATCTCCTGCAAACCTAAGCTTATTACCGACAAAAAATTCAACATAGTCATCTGCACCTATATGTTCTGTTGGATCAGAAGACCCATTAAATTTTACATAAAACTCGATTTCTGCTCGGATTGCTTCACTCATGTCTATAATTTGACTATTCTCATTATATAATCTGGTGCTGCCATTATAAAAGGACATTGATAGAGAGCCTCTTACTTTATCAGTCTTATCTGTCCCTGTAGCACTTACAAAATCCGGCAGTTTCACTCCCACCACAAAAATACCCACCACAAAAAAGAAGCTGAGTATCATATACTTATATCTCTTCCACATAAGGTCCTCCTTTACCATTGGCAGCGGCTTTTACGCTAATCTATATTATCTCTTTCTCAGTAATTCCTGTTTCCTGAAAGCTTAGGACCAGCATTTAAGCAGGCTCCCGTCTTATACTTCTATCCGCCGTCCTCTACATCTTCCCAAGAAAAAGCGCAGTTATCCCGTTTATTTTTATCTTATCTGATACTAATATATCGTCTCGTTCATTATTTTTCTTAACAGTATTTATAAGCAATTTATATTTCCCTTCAGGCAGTGTAATCGTCTTTTCTTCCTTGTTTGCGTTGAATATGATAAGTGCCTCTTTATACACCGGTTTAACAAGGCTTGTCTCCTTGTTTGCTACCTTTACACCAAGAAGCCCCTCTTCTTTTACAAATGTAGTTATATTTTCCTTTGCTGTCTTTGACTTGTCGCAAAGTCCTGTCATTTCCTTTCTAAGTCCTATAAGCTCCTTATAAAAGCTCACCAGGTCTTTGTTCTTCTCAGTAAGCTCCCAGTCCATTTTATTTAGCCCTATAGGCATATTGAAGGTATTATGCTCTCCATTTTTGGTTCTAAGATACTCTTCACCTGAGTATATGAAGACTCTTCCCTGACAGCTCATATATATGGCCGCAGAGAGTTTATTCTGCTTCCTCCTCTCAGCCTCATCCCCAGTTGTAATGGTGAGCTTATCCCAAAGCGTGTGGTTATCGTGGCAGGATACATAGCTGATTATGTGGTTTGGTGACAAGCCAAATGAGGTAAGACCGGCCTCAATCTTGTCTGTCTGCTTTAGGTTGCCGTTTACAAAGCCTGCCACCTCCTCATAGAAGACATGCCCCTTTATAGAGTCTCTTATATCATCTGAAAATATTCCTATGTTCTCGTCTAAAAGGTTCACATTGTCCTTAACTGCCCCTTTAGCTCCCTTTTCCATATAGGTCTTAGCAGCTGTCCAAGGCTCACCGTATATCAGCTTTTCTCCTCGTCCGTATGTCTCATCCAATGCCTTTTGCACCTTGTTCATCAAATCAACTGTGAGGAGTCCCATCAAGTCAAAGCGAAAGCCGTCTATGTGGTATTCCTCGCACCAGTAAAGCACAGAATCAATGATGTACTTCTCTGTCATAGGCATTTCTGAGGCGATGTCATTGCCACAGGCTGAACCATCTGATAGCTCACCTTTTGCATCAAGCCTGTAGTGGTAATAAGGCATTGAGTTCTGAAGTGCATTATCGAGACTAAAGGTGTGATTGTAGACCACATCCATAATCACCCTAAGCCCCTTTTTGTGTATAGCCTGTATCATTTCCTTAAATTCCCTGATGCGCACCTCTCCCCTTGCAGCATCGCTAGCGTATGAGCCTTCAGGTACATTATAATTAAGAGGATCGTATCCCCAGTTGAAGCTATCCTTGCCCCCTGCTTCATCTACAGAGGCAAAGTCATACACAGGCAAAAGCTGGATGTGACTCACACCAAGCTCTTTTATGTAGTTAAGCCCCGTAGGAAGCTTACCCTCATTTCTTAGGGTAGTATTATCCACTGTAAATGCCTTGTACTTTCCTCTTACATTTTCAGGGAAACCGGCATTTTCATCATAGGAGAACTCTTTGACATGGAGTTCATAGATGATGTCTTCTGCCCCCTTTAAAGGAGCCTTATCCTCTTCCCAGCCATTAGGATTAGTAGTGTTCAGGTCTATTATCATACTTCTCTTTCCATTTACTCCACAGGCTTTCGCATAAGGGTCTGTGGAAATTCTCACCTTTCCCTTTATCTTAAGAGCAAAGTCATAGTATTTCCCACTCAGGTTCTCATTTACAGAGTATTCCCATACTCCTCTCTCACAAAGCTTCATAGGTATGATGGTTTCTGCCTCACCCGTACTTCCATTGTCATATAACCTAAGGTCCACGCTTTCAGCAATAGGAGACCAAAGCCTTATAACAGTACCTCTCTCACAGACTTCGGCACCAAGGCTTCCCTCATAATTGTATTTATCTTCAAATTCTTTGGTTAAGTAATAATCCTTTAATTCTCTTGCTTCCTTACTCATAATAAGTACTCCCAATCCTTTCCTTCGACAATGATTTTAACATATGTGTCTTTATTCACCTCATACAGTGCTTGGCGTAAGACAAGTTGATTTAAGCTAAGCTGTATCTCACTTTGTGGAATCTCATACCAAATATATTGCAGACAAGAATGCCTTCTTATCCACTATGATTATAGCATTTAAAATGCGAAAATACTATCTTAAACATTCTCTCCTTTCGAAACTTCTATCTTGAATAGGTGATTGTTATCGTGGTATAATCTCTGTGATTTATCAGTTCCACAATCAAAACACTCTTCACAATCAAGCCTAACGACAATAAATTTAGTTACTGATTGGGTTACTACTGTCTTCTACACTAAGGAGGTTTTATGAGAAAAATACTACTCGTAATTGATATGCAAAATGACTTTATTGACGGCTCTCTTGGCAGTGCCGAGGCAGAGAACATAGTTCAAAATGTAATTAACAAGATAAAAGAATATCCCTCTGAGAATGTATTTGCCACAAAGGACACCCACGAGGCCAATTATCTAAGTACCTCTGAAGGAAGGCATCTTCCTGTGGAGCACTGCATCCGTGGCAGTAAAGGATGGGACATAAGACCTGAGATAAGCTCTCTCATCCCTTCCGAAAATGTATACGAAAAGGGTACCTTCGGCTCCGTAAAACTCGCCGAAAAAGTAGCTGAAATGGCGCATAAAGAAGAGATTGCAATTGAAATGGTAGGACTTTGCACAGATATTTGCGTTGTATCAAACGCACTCCTCATCAAGGCTTACCTCCCTGAGATACCTATATCAGTTGATTCTTCCTGCTGTGCCGGGGTTACTCCTGAGAAGCACGAAGCAGCTCTTGAGACAATGAGATCCTGCCAGATAAGTGTGATATAACTTGGATATAGAAAAAAGGCTGCTCTCTTACAGAGACTGCTCTATCATAAAGACTACTCCATCCTAAGGGTGGCTCTGTTATAAGGATAGTTATTACAATTCCCCTATGAGTGTCACTTGCGAAAAATTGCCAGATAATTTAGCTTATTTTTGCAATATGTCCTAAAATATTAAAAAATACAATTTCTACTTGAAAATTAGCTGCCATAGTGCTATACTGTTATGGCAGTCGAGATTCCTCAATAGCTCAATGGTAGAGCGCACGGCTGTTAACCGTGATGTTGTAGGTTCGAGCCCTACTTGGGGAGCTTACATTAAATTCTTGATTAGATGAGCAAAGGCAAGTTTGAGTCTAGGATTTAATTACTTCTTTTAGCATAGCTAAAAAACATCATTATGTAATCAGGCGACATAGCCAAGCGGTAAGGCGTGGGTCTGCAACACCCTGATCACCGGTTCAAATCCGGTTGTCGCCTCGAATTAAAGGTTCCCTTTTGGGAGCCTTTTTTATTTAACCGGAATTAGGTAGAATTCACCATAAAAAAGTGCCTTCGGCACATCAGCTTCCCTGCCCCTCAATCTTGAGGGGTAAGGGCTTTTCTTTTTCCTACTTTTGTATCATAATAATCTGAGGTAATGATCAATAGTCTCCATAAGCATTTTCATGTAACAGATAAACAGCTGGAAGGTTTTATCATTGATTTTTATCTTGGTCTCCCTGAATATACGCAGACAGCTCTTATGAAGGTTGCATAAAGCATTTTTTTGTTGAAATATTGAATTTTCAGGGTGCGAGTCCAAATTTTGGTGTGGGAAGTTTTAGTTATTTATATAAATCTTTGTTTTGCAACTTACTTTTACTCATCAAGTTCCCAATGTCCATTATTACCACTACCTACATAATTCAGATTATCTATCTCTTTTATAGCTCTTTCGATAGTCTTTACACTAACTCCAGCTTCATCTGCAATAGCCTTTCTTGTAACCCTATCATTGCTTCTCACTTTTTCTTTAATAAACTCTGCGAGGGCTATCTTATCGTGAACGACACCCTGAGCGACATCTTGAGCGACATTGTCGCCCCCAACCTTTTGCGTCGCTATCTTCTTTAGAGGAATAATTGTTCTAAATATATCTCCTTCTTCAAATAACGGATTTTGTCCTGAATAAAGCTGTGTGTACTTATAGGTATTTCTCATTCCTGAGCCAAGTTCATCCGCAAGACCTATTTCTCTGAATACTTTAGATATGGTAGGATTTTTAGGAAACGGTTCAAACTTTTGTAAATCTAATGCCCCCATTCCATGAGCTAAGTTACTATTTTCAACCGTAATCTTTTCATCATCAATAATCATTTTTGCAGGAAATCCACTTGAAAAATCTCTATGAGCCAGTGTATTGGAAACTATCTCTCTAAGAATCCTATCTCTTGCATTAACATTTACAATTCCATCTAAAACAAATAAATCGTTCAAATGCTTCTGCCCAAATTCTATAAGTCTGTCATAGCTATCAATCAGATTTGTTATAACAACATCTCTATCGTCATATCTATCCTTGTTTTCAACTCTGAATATTGCATCTGTTTTGTGCTGCGGAAGAACAGACATAATAGAGTTGTCTTTTCCAAATAAAAGAATGGCAGCCAGTGTAATACCTTCACGCTTTGTTTCAGGATCTGTCAGAATAAGATTTGCACTCCTAAGAAGTTCTTCATTACTCATATTTCCCCAAACATGATTTTTATTTCGGGATATAGCCATTTTCTTAGTTTTATCAATAACAGTAGCTGTGTCAAAGTATAAGAGTGAAAAATAACTTATATTTTTGGGCGCACTTATATAAGGGGTCGCAAGATCCCTAAAATTGGTAACTATATAAATAATAAATGTTAGTTATCGTTGCGTTTTACTAACTTTGAGCTATCATAACCAAGGCTTTCAAGATAAGCAAAGACATTGTTTTCATTTAGAATCACACGTTCTATATGATTTTTAGGAGACATAAGTTCTTCATAATCAATAGGATTAAACGGTTTTTCTTCTGAAACTATGTGATAAATGCAAACTATCATCATTCGTGCTATGGCAATGATTGCTTTCTTATGACCACGGCGTTTTTTAACTCGACCATATTTGATTGCAAAATAAGGCTGCTTTTTGCTCTTGATTGCTGCAAGTGCACATTGCACCATCATAGGCTTTAAGTAATCTCCTGCTTTTGAAATCCGCACAGACTTCTTTTTACCGGCTGACTCATTGTTAGTAGGTGAAAGCCCACACCATGAGCACAGGTGCTTTGCGTCATCAAAGATGCTCATATCTACGCCTGTTTCAGCAAGAACGATTGTTGAACTTAGTTCGGTCATCCCAGGCATTGTAGAAACAAGTTCAACGAACTTGTAGTAAGGCTTCATCCTTACATAAAGCTCAACTTCAGATTGAGTAATCATGCTATCAAGATACTCCAGATGGCTTCGGGCAAGTTCAAGCTTTTTAGCCTGATCAGATTCTATGTTATACCCCCTGATTGCCTCAATGATTTCATCGGATTTAGCTTTTGCCCCTTTTTTAATGAGTCTGCGGACAGCTTTTTCATCAATGGAATCAGAAGTATGTGTAAGAAGATACGACATGATTTCTGTGGCTGTTTTGCCAAAAGGATCAGACAGTACACTGGCAATGCCGACATTGGAAACAGTCATGCAGTTTTGTATGCGGTTTTTCTCAGAAGATTTCATACATACCAGTTTGAAACGGTATCTTGCGATTTCACGCAGCTGTCTGAAGTCTTTAGGGGGAATGAACGAGCATCTGACAAGGTCGAATTTGTAGAGGTCAGCAATCCATTTGGAGTCTTTTTTATCAGTTTTCTTTCCCTTGATGGCTTTGACATATTTAGGATGGGTAAGGCAGACTTCTATGTCATTCTCGAGATAATTAAAAATAGGAATCCAATATTTCCCAGTGGATTCCATACATACATGATAACAATTATTCTCGATTAGCCAGCTGTGAAATTTTCTAATATCTGAGTTGAAAGTAGAAAATGATTTTTGCTTGTACTCAGAGATTCCATCAGCATTTGTGATTACGATGGTTGCAACGATAACATTTTTGTGGACATCAAGCCCACAGCAGATGGAGTATTTTAACTTCATCATAAGTATCACCACCTTTATAAAAAAAGGATAGCAACATTGACTGTCATCCTGCGACTGAATAAACATGGTTTATTACCAATGATAAGAGTCCGGGCTCAATGTCCCACTTGTTTGTGCTTGTAAGGATGACGGCACATATAAATATACGGGGTCGAAAATAAATTCGCCACTCCTCCTCCCGTGCTCTGTAGTATATTGCTATCCTATATAGATATTATAAGACAAAGCGAGGAGAGGCACAACATTTTTTCATAACTTGTTTGTGCCTTGAGCGAAGCGAAAGGAATGGTAAAAAATATGAAAGCTTTTATTTTATCGGAATTCGATGGGATTTCCTAATAATCGAGCAGGAGGCGGTGGCTAACCGCCGTCCTCTCACAACACTGCACGTATGGTTCTCATATACAGTGCTTTCAATAGTTGACGTGCACAGACTGATATGCTGTGGTTAAATCATATAAGCCACTGTTTATCAGTCTTTCTTTTGTCATTGCTGTATTTATATCAACTGTGTGAGGTAAATCAATATCCACTTCTGCTCTTTGCTACTCTCCAGACAAACACAAATAATTGCAACATAATGGCTATATGTACTTCCTTTACAGAACTAGAATTTACTTTTTATGTTACTAATAAGTTTCATTATATATACACTCTCATCAAGTGGCATAGATTTGCTTTCAAGTAATCCATTTTTAATACATTCTACTGTTTCTAAGAGTTCATATTCATAACCGCTTATTTGCTTTGGCACATCTATATGTTTTATTAGTTTATCGGAATCGTCAAATACATTTATTGAACTAGGATTATTTATATTTTCAACTACTATATAGCCTTTTTCACCATAAAATACTCCACATCTATCAGAGCGACCATATATTCCATGAACAGAGACTGCCATAATTCCATTTTTAAAAACAACCACTATACATTCCTTGCCGTCTACTCCTGTTTCTGTTTTAGTTGCTGTCACTGATATTTTATCAATGTCTTTTCCACAATACATGGTAATAAAATTTAGCCCATATACACCGAGATCCAATAATGCTCCTCCTGCAAGTTCAGGTCGTTGTATTCTTTCTACTTCATCTACATCGTAAGAAAGATTTACTGTAACCATACTTATTTTACCGATAACTTCAGAAGAAATTATATCTTTAATTATATGTCGTGAAGGCATATATCTAGTCCACATTGCTTCTGCAACATATATTTTATTTTTAGCTGCTAATCTTTTTATTTCTTCAGCTTCCTCAAAACTGGATGTAAATGCCTTTTCACATAATACTGCTTTCTTATGAGATATACATAGTTTTATATGCTCAAAATGATGTGAATGTGGTGTTGCAATATACACAAGTTCAACATTTTCATCACGCACCATCTCTTCATAGCTTCCATATGCTTTAGGTATGTTGAAATATCTTGCAAAAGCCTTTGCTCTAAAATTATTACGAGATGAAACAGCATAAAGTTCTAAAACTTTTACTTTTTTTATTGTCATAGCCAAAATTCTTGCAATGTTGCCAGTCCCTAATATCCCTATCCTCATATCATTTTCTCTCCCATGACTACTCATTACCATAACATGTAAAGCCCTAATTTATATAACAAGATTTAATATATTGTTTAACTCTTGTAGAAGTTGCAAATATCTCCCATTTACTACCTTAGTTTTAAGAATGATTCTGTCTAAAGTAGCAATATCCTTTTTAACCTCATATTTTAAACTGAACATTAAAATAGGCTCTGTATACTTAAGCAAATCGCAGACATCTTGATGCAAATTTGCAATTCTATTGCTAATATCTTGTACTAATTCAGCTTCATTATCTTTTATATAACAAATTCTTATATAAAATAGACGAACAAGAGCGTATATCAAATATATAGCTTTTTTTTCATATATATATTTGATATTATTTTTACAATTAATGGTATGTACAAGCGTATTTTCAAGTACATTTTTACCATAGTATATAGCCTCTGGAGCAAGTTCATAATAATTTCCGTCAAAAACTCTCGGTATTAAAGTTTTATTCCAGATACAATGATTATCATCTGAACATTTATCATCTAAGAACAGATTTATTTCTTCTTTTATTTTTAGAAAGTTTATCTGCTTATTATTGCTAGGCTTAAATTTTTTTAATAATATAGAATAGTTACGTGTCCTACATACTGCTGAATCATAAGCTATTTCTATATCATCAAACGAAACCTCTATTTTATTATAAGTTCCAATAGATGAAAAATCTGCAATATAAAATAATCTTTCTTCTATGTTAAACCCGTAAACAGTAATAGGATGAAGAAAAAATTCCGATATTTTAAAGTATTTTATTTTACTCCAGTCAATTTCGACTATAATATAGTAATATTTATTAATACTCTCTATTAAAGTCTCTGAGATTTTATTGTTACACTCTATGAATTTGCTTTCAAAAATTTTTACATTATTTGATATATGAGCATCATAATAATGATTACCCTTATCACAGAATTGAAATGCGAAGGTTTCCCAATAATTATCGACCAAGGTGTAATATGCATTATGTGCAGCAATAACAGACATTTCCATTGCATCAATGGGATTCTGACTTATCACTGGGCTTTCATATGGTAGTATCATTTTCATTTATCATCCTTCTACTCTAAATAATCTCAAGCTCTGTTTTTTTATGTTTCACCATGTAAATACAAGTTATTACATTGAGCACATATAGGCATAAGTTGCTCATCTATAATACAACGCGCCTTATTAAATGCTTCGCTGTTCCATATTTCTTTAAGGCTTTTTTCTTTTAAATTGCCTATATTAAACTCTTTAAAATGTTTACAAACCGATATTGAGGCGTCTGGCATGATGTCAGCTCTCATAGATATCGAATTACACGATGTTCTATTTTGGAGATAAATATTCTTTCCAGATAAGAATGGATATATCTCATCTTCCTTTATTTTAGGAAAATATCTAATATTAAACTTCCAATTATAATTATCTATCCTTTTCAATTCGCTTCTGATAGTTGTTCCGTACTCTTCTGGCAATCCATATTTGAAAGAATCCCAACTTCTATTTTCAGCCTTGCTTAGTTCAGGTAACCAAAGAAATCTAGTATTAATATACTTTTCCATAAGCTCTGATGATTCATCTGATATGTACCAGGGAAAGCATAAAATCAAAGAATCAACAGATAAACTCTGTACATATTGCGCATACTCAAACAATCTATTGTAGTTAGTATGATTTATTACAGTATGAATTGTAATTTTACCTAAAAATTCCTTTTCTGCCCTCTTTTTAAGTAACAAATCAATCGCAGCACAAATTTTGTTAAATACTCCATTCCCTCTAATTTTATCGTTATCTTCTTTAAATCCTTCCATTGCAATTACTAATTCTAAGTTTTTTCCAATTTTAATCAATGAGTTCAGATTATTTTCTATAAGCAATGCATTTGTACATATTGCACAAATCCTATTTTCTCCACTAATCAAATCTGCAAGTTCATCGAATTTACTATAGCACAGAGGCTCTCCACCCCATAAATATAAACCTGATTTAATATCACTTGTTTCAGCTAGAACTTTTCGTAGAACTTGAATATCAAGCTCTTCATTTTGCTTAATTTCATCCATAAACTGGCAATATCCAAGTTCACTCCATTCATAACAATGCTTGCAACGTAAGTTGCATCTATTTGTTAGCTTAATTCCAACAAGAGATGGCATCTCTAAATGAAAGCCCTTTTCGCATCTTTTCCCTTTTTTAACTTCCGAAATATTTTTAAGTGTTTTTTTAAGTGCTTCAAAATATTGCGGATCAATTTTTTGTTTAATACTACAATCCATAATTTTTGTCTCCTATGCATTATACATTACTATCTAATTTTAGATAATCCTTTATTTTATAATAAATATTCTCTGTATTGATTCTACTCTTATATAAATTTTTATGGCATTCCTCTAATATTTCTATTGAAAAATTATTCCTCTGCCATTCGCTAAATGTTAATCCAAAACCATTTTTACACCAATAATCAGCATTAGCTTCCTCATGCTTTGCTATTGCAGTAGTAAAAATTATTGGAGTAGCAGTATTGAACGAATCCATCAATGTGCCCCCACCTGGTTTTGATATAATACCAATTGAGCTTTTAACTAATTCATTTATGTAATGTATGTTCTTAAGATTCATGTTACATGAATTATAATATAATGGCGGAAATACCTTTTCTTCAATTCCCCAAGGTTGCCAATCGTTGGTATAAAAACATCTGATTTTCCCATTTAACATATCTATATTTCTTAAGGATATTACATCTAAATTAAAACCTTTTTCACATATAGTATTAATAATCCCATTTTCTAGGCCAATTCCCCAACCTCCACCATGCATTACTAGTCTATTTTCTCTTTGATTAAATGGGGTTGGACAGATGTCTTCTAATGCAATATAACTATCAATTATATGTTCGTTGTTTCCAACTATCCAAAAGGCAGCGTCACAATCCATATTAAAATTTTTCCACGATGGTGCAATATCGCAATCCATGTGTATACAAACTTTTACAACTTCTCTACAAATATAATCTCTATACTTCTTTAATACTGATCCCCAATTCCCTGAAAATACTATAAACGTATTAATTTTTCTGTTTTTCCATACTTGTAATAAATTATTTACCTTTTCATCATCGAAGTTGACTATATTACCAGCAATATTCATACGTGATGAAATCTGGGCAATTCTAATATCCTTTTGGTACGCTAATCGGTTTTCAGTAATCCTTTTCATTTTATCTGTATGGAACAGATTCTCTACAACTTCAAAAGTTATATCTTTTACATCTCTACGTAATCGATTATATAAAATCATTGCTGGGATATAAGTTCCTAATCCAATCCCACTTGATAATATTGCAACTATATAAATCCCTCCTATCTGCTATTATACTAATTTGAAACCACTGTCTTTCATATATAATTTAAACTTATCATAAGTTTCGCAAATATGTTTAAATGAATCTGCACAAATAACACAGTACACCCTACCTCTATATTTACGACCTGCACTTTTGTTAATAAACATTGTCCTCTCAGAAAGAATAATTATTCCTCTATTATTCATCGGAGTGAACAGTAGTCCTATTCCATCCAATCCACTTAGTAAATTATCATAATCTATCTGCTCAAATCCCCCTATAAAATCAAATTGAGCCAACATTCCTTGAAGATAATATTTTTGTAAAAATATATCCACATAATGTTTTAAAAGACTCATTGATTTTCGTGCATTAATTTCTACAATTTCAACAATATTGCCATTTCTAAGTATCATAGAATCTATGCAAACGTCCCCTATATACCCATCAGAATACATTTGTTTTCCAATTTCTTCAATTTTTTTATAATACTGATTTCTGTCCAAGAGTTTTAATATATCACTCTCTATGGATACAGAACCGCCATAAGACAAGCCATTATTTAGCACTTTTTGTGTAGACATAATATCTATGGTACCAAATTTATCTATATAAAACTGGCAAGAAAAATCATAATATTTATCTAGTAATGGCTCCACTATAAGCTCTACAAGCTGCCCTTTTCTTTCTTTTGATCGAATCTGTTCTACAATTCTCTTTGAAATAGGTCCATATTCCACACAAATATTACCTTTACCTGAAACTCCATAATTTTCTTTTATTATACTTTTCAGGTTATTCTTATTATTTTCTAAAACAATTTTCTCTATTTCATCAGCAGAACTTGCATACTTCGCAATATTTTTACAATCTATCCTTTCACGCATAATTGAAGAATATTTTTTGGAATTCACTTCTTTAACCAGCTTATGTGATGAAAACTCTCCTTTACATAATAGTTTGCATTTTATATCATCAGCATATTCATTTATAACGAATGGATCTAAGTTAAGACCTTTAATTTCTTCTTTGCCATCATTATCTTCATATAAACATTTATAAGAAGATTTATCATAGTTAAAGCCATTATTAACTGAGCAATATAAATTATTAAATTTAAACCCAATATCATGTAAATAATCTCTATGAGTAGCATTCATTTTAAATCTAGTGAACAAATAGCTATTAATGTTACTATCATTACAAGAAAATATAGCCTGTAATTCATCCATTGCAAGGACTATATTTTTGCTTTCAGTACTTGATATATTTGGCAATCTGACTATTCTATCATCCTGCCAAAACCTTTCTCCTTCAAAATCTCCAACTATAAGCTTATCCATCTTTAATCTCTCACATTTCTAATCTTTTTTTATCTGGATTTCAATAAATTCACAAAAAGCTTCAATTTTCTCTAGTAATTTATAATCAAAACTGTCAAAGTCAATTTCAATATTATATTCATCTTCAACTAATAAAATAAAATTTATTAATTGTAATGAATCTAGTCCCGCATCATTAATGAGACTTGAATCCCTGTTTAATTCATTTTTGTCAATTTTACCTTCTTTAACCTGCCAAACTAAATCAATAATTTTACTAACAATAGTTTCCATTTATTAATCCTCCATAAATTATAATATTTTAATTTTATATATTTCTTTATAATTAAGCTTGTATCAATCCTTTATCATGTACTTGCACTCACATATTTTTTCACAGCAATTTCCCAAACAAACTTTATCATAGTGAAGAATATAATAGGTCCAATAATTCCCCATATTAATTCGTATATAGCCAACTCGCCTGTTACAAACAAAGTTCCATAATTTGCCATTGGAAATATTGGATAAATATAAGTTCCTATTCTCTGAATAAGCTTACCATAAACTGCTTTTGGCATCTTATTCATATCATGTATAGCATAGCCTATATTGTATACACCTGATGCTTTAACTGTCCAAAAAGATAAAATTGCAGGCACCAGCTGTAACACATATACCCAAATCACTCCCAGCAACATAAATATTATAAATCCTATAATATTTGCAAACGATATTGCTACACCCATTTTTTGCCATCCTATAACAATAAGTACAATACCTGTAATAAAATCTGCAATAGGATATCCGAATTCCACGTATCTAAGTGTTACTATAAATTGTAGTGAAATAGGCTTTGTAATAAATAAATCTAGCTGTCCCGTTCGCAAGTATTCTGGGATATTATAAAAGTTTGTAAAGAACATACTCATATATATACCCGTAATAACTAAATATGTTCCTACAAATAAAAACAAACTTTCTTTCCCTATGCCCCCTATAGAAATATCTGAAGTATATAATACCAGCAAATATAACAAATGAGAACAAATCCAGCCACATTCTGCTAATATGGAAAATAAAAAATTAATCCTATACTCCATCTGTGCCTGTAAGCAATTCCTTAAAAATACAAAATATAATCGAAAATACATTCTAACATTTTTTAACATATTATTTTTTTCCTCTAACTCCTGTTAAAAATTGTCTTTACATACTACTATAACCTCAATCTCAGCCTCCTACTGCTGTATATCTTTTTAATCCTACATTCCAAGTTGCACTGCATATTATAAAAAATATGCCTATCCATAATACTTGTACCAAAACTCCTCTTCCCAGACTATCTATTGTTACAGTTCCATTTAGAGTATTGGTTAGAAAATATGTTGTATAAGTAAATGGTAGAATTTCAAATAAAGAACTAGTTTTTTCTCCAAATATACTTAACGGAAAAATAGCTCCACTTACTATTGCAACCAATATATCTATAATGCCATATAGCCTCCCCACTTCTACTATCCAGAATGCTAACATACTTACACTCAAAAATATCAAAAAATTCAGTATGAAAGCTGGAATTAAAACTATTAAAAAAGCTATGATTGCAAAAGGTTGTATAATTAATCCTAAATTAGGGGCTACTCCAACTATAAATATAATTAAAACTACAAATACTACTATAAGTTCTAATATTTTTTCACCAAATGAACGCATTATCTGATAAATTATATATTTTACAGGTTGTACCAAAAAATTATTTAACGTTCCATTTTTTATATCCTGGGATATTTGGTGATGGCAATCTGTGCCAATCAATTTAGATATAAAGCCAGCACACAATGTGTAAATAAGGGCTTCCGCATAAGTTAACCCAAACATCCTATCCCCCTGTCCCTTACCTGCGAACACTGCTGACCAAACAAAATACTGCATCATTATAGGAAAGACTATACTAATTAAATTTATTAAATAATTCCCCCTATATTCGAGTGCATTTTCAAATCCTAGTATAAAAATAGAACGATATTTTTTTATAGTATTTTTATACATCTCATACCTCAATTTGCTTTATATTTTTATTGTCTTTCATAAATCCTTTCTAACCCTTCTTCAAGCGGAATATCAGATAAGCCAAAATCTTTGATAGGCATGGTGTCTGTAACTTTCTGCAACAATCTTTTAACATCATCTTTATTAACTTCTATTTCAGCTTCACATTCATCATATTTTCTAATAATTCCAAATTGTTCAAGTATTTCTTTATCTACAGCACTTGAGAACTTAAGGGTTATTATTTTTTTGTCATAATATATTGAATTTATATCCTCACTTTTCCCGTCATATACTACTTCTCCTTCATTTATTACTATTATTCTCGAACACAAGTCTTCAATATCTTTCATATAATGGCTTGTTAATAATATAGTTGCCTGATACTCTTGATTATAATATCTCAAAAAATTTCTTATTTTTTTTTGAGATATCATATCAAGCCCTATAGTGGGTTCATCTAAGAAAATAACTTTTGGCTTATGGAGCAATGCTGCAATTATTTCAAGTTTCATTCTTTCTCCTAAGGAAAGTCGTCTAACTTGTACATCCATTATATTCGATACTTCCATTAAATCAGCTAACATTTTAATAGTCTCTTTATATTCTTCATCATCAATTCCATATATACACTTGTTTAAGTAAAGCGACTCTTTTGCCGGTAAGTCCCACCAAAGCTGATTCTTTTGTCCCATTATTATTGAAAACTGTCTTTTAAACTCGTTATTTCTTTCCCATGGTATATATCCAAGTACATTAATCTCCCCTGTCGTTGGATACAAAATACCAGAAAGCATTTTTAATGTTGTTGTTTTACCTGCACCATTAGGCCCAACAAAGCCAACAAATTCTCCCTCTTTAATGTTGAATGATATATTATTCACAGACTCCTTAATTAATTTTTCTCTTTTGAAAAAATTTTTAAGCGAGCCTTTTACACCATCTTCTTTTTTATAGTATTCGAATCTTTTGGTTAAATGCTTCACCTCTATGCAATTATTCATAAAACCCCTTCCATTAATACGTTATACTTACCAAAAGTGATTTAACTGTGTCCTTCAGTTTGAGTATAATATCTTGAACAAGCAATGCACATAGGCATCATCTCTTTTCTTAACAATCTTCTATATTTTGCACAATGTTTATTGTTCCAAATATCTAAAAAATCTTCTTTATTTACGTTGCCAAAATTTAAATCCTGAAGAGTATGGCACATAATCACATCACCCGATGCTGACACTTCTGCATGCAAATATACAAAAGGACATTTATTCCTTTTATCAAGCATATCGTTCCAATTTGCTTTGAAATAATTTCTGTAATTATTGGCATCTATTGTTGATGGATTATTAAAAAATTTTATACCACTCTTCTGACTAAAATTTTTAATATCATTCATATCACAAGCGAGTTTATCACAATCAATGTCATCAAAGTCACTTATATCTCTGACAAATCCTCTTGCAGAATTCGTTTCTGTTATATTAAAGTTCTCATTTAAAAACTTACTGTATTTGCTATAGCACTCATATGTTGCAAAATTTTGAAACTCAAAGCTGACATGATCTATTCTACATTCTTTGATGAATGACAAGTAAAACTCTCTAATATTAAAATAGTTTGTAGGAGTGACAACTGTAGTAATTCCAATTTTAGGTATATCATTTTTGCGCAATGCTAGAATTCTCTTAATTCCACTTATTGCTTTATCATATGTCCCTATTCCACGTTGTAAATCATTAATTCTTTTATCTCCATCTAATGAAACCCAAATCCTTGTTATTCCAGATTCAAGCAATTCATTTGCATGCTTCTCTAACAATGTGCCATTTGTTGCAATATCAACACGGCTTCCGTTTTTCTTTATACATTCAATTACATCAAATATTCGATTATAAAGAAGCGGTTCACCTCCAAATAGCTCATAATATGGCTTTGCAATAGCACACTGTTCAATAATTTTCTTAACTATGTCAAATTCTAAAGAATTTAATTTTGTCTTATTTCTATATGCTCCATTTTTACCCCACTCATAGCACATATCACAACGTAAATTGCATGCTTCTAGCAGTTGCAATACAATCCATTTAGGGATCATTCTACTTTTATTAAAGCTTAAAATCTCGCACATACCTTCAACTTTCCATTCATTATAATAATATTTCGCAAAATGTTAAATATAATTTTGCTTTTCATGTGCGATTATATATATTTTTTTTTATTTTGTCAAGATTAATTATTTTTTTATCTTTACATATTCTTGCTAAGTAGTTTTTCAACTTAAATGCAACATGGTGTTGCACTTACTCTGACAGGTACCTCTGTTGCATTTACTTTGAAGTATATCATTAGCTCAGTTTCAAAATTATTAAATATAATACATAGAGCCACTCTAATTGATAAATCAAGGAAATATAAGGCTATTGTGTAGGTTTTATTTATGGTTATATTGGGCTTAATTTATAATAAATTTCACTTACGAAATTCTAGTCAAGGCTGGGCTGAAAGCCCATTCACTTTAGCCTTGACAGATTTCGTGTAAGTGAAATATAATCGATTAGCCCAAATATAAGGTTTATAAGTAGATATTGGTAAAATTTTTCAAAGTAAACGCAACACTAAAAACCGTTGCATTTAACCTGAAAGATGTAGTTTCAGGTCTGTTTGCTATACCCTTTTTTCGCCAAAAGCAATAAAATCAAACCAAATTTGATTAAATTCAGTCAGATTTTATTGATATAATTTTATCATTTTATCTAGCAATAGTGTTGCATTTACTATTTTTACAAAGTGTTGCACTTACCTTGAAAATCTAGCCATATTCTTGCTAAATATTTTTTAATATTTTTATTATTTGTAAATAAAATATGCTCTTTTATCACACATCTACTGTATACCACCTTCCCTGATATCTCTTGAGGAACTCACATTACGCTAGAAATTCAGTTTCTAGTTCCACTCATTTCCATTGTATCCATTAATTCCATTAACTTCCTCGCGTTCAACATTCCCTTAGGCAATGGTTACCTTAATGCAGTTTAACCCATTAGAAACGTGCGCTGCTAAGTAACAACAAAAAACCTCCGAAAAGTCAATTTCTGACTTCACGGAGGTTTGTTACTATGATGTTAGTATATTACAACAATACATACTTAGCTATAAAGAGCACTGCAAGTATATACATAAGAGGTGTAATCTTCTTAGCTCTTCCGCCAACAAGGTTAAGTACTACATATGAGATAACGCCGAAAGCGATACCTTCTGAGATAGAGTACATAAATGGCATAGCGAAGATGCAGATATAAGCAGGAACTGCCTCGAGAAGGTCTGAATTCCAGTCAATCTTCGTTACCTGCTGAAGCATAAGGAAACCAACTACTATAAGAGCAGGTGCTGTAGCAAATGAAGGTATTGCAAGGAATACAGGTGAAAAGAAAAGTGCAACTAAGAAGAGAAGTCCTGACACTATTGATGTGAGGCCTGTTCTTCCGCCCTCTGAAATACCTGATGATGATTCTACAAATGTAGTAATTGTAGAAGTACCAAGTACTGCACCAACTATAGTTCCGATTGAGTCTGCAAGCAAGGCTCCCTTAATTCCCTTAAGCTCACCCTTCTCATCGAGCATATTTGCCTTAGAAGCACAGCCTATAAGTGTTCCAAGGGTATCAAATACATCTACGAAAAGGAAAGCAAACATAACTACGAAGAAGTCTGCTGTCTTTATAAATGAAAAATCAAGCTGTCCAAAGGTAGGTGCAAGTGACGCAGGTGGTGCAAATATTCCTGATGGGAATAAGCTATAATAACCTGCCTCAGGATTAGGCACGTAGATGCCTACAGCCTGAAGAATCATGCCTACTACCCAGAGCACTACCATTCCGATAAGGATGGAGCCTTTTACATTCTTAAATAAAAGATAGGTCATAAGTAAGATACCGCAAAGTGCGAGAATAACTGAGACTCCTGCTGAGTTAAAGGTACCGTCTGCTATCGAGCCCTTGAAAGAAAAGAGGGTTACAAGAGTAGCACCGTCAACTACTATCTTAGAGTTCTGAAGACCTATAAAACATATGAACAGACCAATACCTACAGACACAGCTACCTTGAGCGTATTCGGTATAGCGTTAAATATAGCTTCACGAACATTGGTTAGTGAAAGCACCACAAATACGAGGCCTTCAACAAATACTGCTGTCAAAGCCTGCTGCCAGGTATATCCCATACCCAAAACTACTGAATACGCAAAATAAGCATTCAGTCCCATTCCTGCTGAAAGAACAAAAGGAAGATTGGCAAATAAGGCCATACAAAACGATGCAATTGCAGAAGCAAGCGCTGTCGCTGTAAAGACCGCTCCCTGATCCATTCCCGCCTTACCAAGTACATTTGGATTTACGGCAAGAATGTACGCCATAGTCATAAAGGTTGTAATACCTGCCATAGTCTCAACCTTAACACTGGTTCCTCTTTCCCTCAATTTGAAAAACTCTTCCATCTTAGCCTCCTTGTTTTGTTAGATATAAATATGGGCTGGTAGTTTGGCAATTAAAACAGACACCATACTTAAAAAATACGACAACGTATAATATATCACAATAAAAAGGGGCATGCAAACCCCTTTCTTATATATTTTTCTAATACAACCTATCGAACTATATCCAGTATGTCACTACACCTCTCCACTATATGCGTAGCCCCATACCTTTCAAACTCTTCCCTATTGCCATATCCATACATAACCGCAATAGAGTCAACACCGTTTTTATTGGCTGCCTCTATGTCAAACATCCTATCCCCTATCATTACCGCAGACTTAGGGTCAGTGATACCATTCTTTTCAAAGGCTCGCTTTATCATCACATCCTTGTGCACAGTCTTTTCCTCGTGAGACGGCCCTGTAAGACTTACAAAATACTTATCAAGACCATGCTTTCTTATTATCTTCTCAGCTATAGGCGCAGGCTTGGAGGTAACTACCATCATAACATGCCCCCTATTCTTTAGCTCATCAAGCATATCCTCGACCCCTTCATACACCGGTGCAATAAGATATCCTGCAGACTCATAATGCTCCCTGTATATCTCAATTGCCCTGTCAGCCTCCTCAGGGTTCATTCCACAGAACTTGGTAAATGAGTCAAAAAGCGGAGGTCCTATAAACTTCTTGTATTCAGCCTCAGAAAGCATCTCCCAGCCCATAGTGCTAAGAGCGTGCTTAGCAGATTCTACTATGCCATCTCCTGATTCTACTAAGGTTCCATCCAAATCAAACATCAAATATTTATACATCTTTTCTCCTCTTAAGGTCTACCTCGTTGCCATTTTCATCAACTACTTTCGTATTTTCAAGCTGACTTCTGATATTGCCTTTGATTGCTGCAACATATTCTTCTCTTAGTTTCTTCTGCTCAGCCTTTTCTTCATCAGTAAGCCCCTCTGCCTTTGACTTGTGACTGAGTTCGTTAATTCTTTTGATATCATTCTCTGTTAATCCCATTTCTTTCTCCTTTTAAATTGTTCTATGTATACTAAGAGCACCGCTATATCAGATGGCGACACTCCCGATATACGGCTCGCCTGACCTACTGAGAGCGGCCTTATTTCGGCAAGCTTCTGCCTTGCTTCTAACCTAATATTCTCTATATTCTCATACTCTATATCCTCAGGAATGAGGCGGTTTTCCATCTTCTTAAACTGTTCAACCTGTCTGTTCTCTCTCTCAATGTAGCCCTCATACTTTATATTGATGTTTACCTGCTCTCCAACAGCCTCAGAAAGCTCAGGTCTTTCATCATCGATTACAGCCAGAATCTCGTAGCTTAGCTCCGGTCTCTTTATCAGGTCTGCAAGGGTAACTGCACCAAGAAGAGGCGTACTTCCATTTGATACAAGGAAATCATTTACCTCTTTCTTTCCACCTATGGTTTTTGACTTCAGACGCTTTATTTCCTCTTCAATTTCAGCCTCTTTCTTAAGCAGGGCTTCATATCTTTCCTTTGATATAAGTCCCACCTCATAGCCTATCTTAGTAAGTCTTATGTCGGCATTGTCCTGCCTTAGGAGCAGTCTGTACTCTGCTCTTGAAGTCATCATCCTGTATGGCTCCGCTGTGTGCTTAGTCACCAAATCATCTATAAGAACTCCAATATAGGCATCTGAACGCTTGAGAATAAGCGGCTCTTTGCCATCAAGCTTCCTCACCGCATTGATACCTGCTATCAGTCCCTGAGCGGCTGCCTCCTCATAGCCTGAGCTTCCATTAAACTGTCCTGCTGCATACAAGCCCTCCGCCACCTTTGTCTCAAGACTTTCTTTAAGTGTGGTCGCATCTACACAGTCATACTCTATAGCATAGGCATTTCTAACTATTTGGACATTCTCAAGTCCGGGGATGGTCCTGTACATTGCCACCTGTACATCCTCCGGCATAGATGAACTCATACCGTCAACATACATTTCATTGGTGTACTCTCCCTCAGGCTCTACAAAGATCTGGTGCCTCTCTTTGTCAGCAAACCTCATCACCTTGTCCTCTATGGATGGACAGTATCTTGGCCCTACTCCCTCTATTACACCGCCGTAGAGAGGTGAACGCTCGATATTCTCCCTGATTATCCTATGAGTCTCTTCATTGGTATATGTTAGATGACAGGGAATCTGCTCTCTGCTTATATCTTTTCCTTCGTTTAAAAATGAAAATGGAACTACCTTTTCGTCTCCGTTTTGCACTTCCATTTTGGAAAAATCTATGGTTCGCTTGTCTACTCTGGCAGGAGTTCCCGTCTTGAATCTCCTTAGCTTCATACCTAAGCTAAGCAGGGAATCCGTCAAATGTGTAGAGGCTGACAGCCCATTAGGTCCTGTGTATTCACTCACATCTCCGTATATACAGCGCGCCTTTAGGTAAGTTCCCGTACAGAGAATAACCGCCTTAGCAGTATATACCGCACCTGAATACGTCTTAACACCTGTTACCCTACCCTCTACAACCAGAATCTCAGCCACCTCAGCCTGTTTTATGGTAAGGTTAGGAGTATTCTCCATCACCTTTCTCATCTCAAGAGAATAAGCCTGTTTATCCGCCTGCGCCCTAAGGCTGTGAACCGCAGGTCCTTTGGACTTATTAAGCATCTTAGACTGGATATAGGTCTTGTCTATATTTTTACCCATCTCTCCACCGAGGGCATCTACTTCTTTTACCAAATGCCCCTTGGAAGTGCCTCCAATGTTTGGGTTACAGGGCATGAGGGCAATGCTGTCTACACTTACGGTAAAAACCAGCACCTTTTTACCAAGTCTTGCCGCAGCCAGTGCCGCCTCACAGCCCGCATGTCCCGCTCCTATTACTATTATTTCAAAGTCATTACAAATCATATTATCCTCAAATCTATGTCGTGTATGTACCTATTCTTCATAATGATACTTGCAGGTATATATAATCAAGTTATCATTACTATCTAAATTATAAGTAAGCCTATGTTCATCTGTTATTCTTCTACTATAAACCTTCCTATAATGTCAAGCCCTAAATCATTGAATTTTAGGCTTTTCTTTAAATTTTTACCTCGTAAAACAGAGCAAAAAATGTATGACAGTCATTGTATTTTATACTGAACAGCTAAAAGAGGGTGTGGTTTATAAAGCATACCATTGTTTTGCTTTATAAAGGCTATAAATACTCTGTTAACTATGATGGTGAACCTTCCGTATCTAAAGGGATCGTATCCCAACTTCCTTCGTCCCACCTTCCTATAATGTCAAGCCCTAAATCATTTAATTTCAGGCTTTTCTTTAAATATTTACCTCATAAAACAGAGCAAAAAATGTATGACAGTCATTGTATTTTATACTGAACAGCTAAAAGAGGGTGTAGTTTATAAAGCATCCCATTGTTTTGCTTTATAAAGGCTATAAATCCTCTGCTAACTATGATGGTGAACCTTCCGTGTCTAAAGGGATCGTGTCCCAACTTCCTTCGTCCCACCTGTCCATACACCGAGTGCCTGCTAAGCTTTCTAACAGGGTCATGCCCTACGGAGAGAACTACTGCAAGCTACAGCTCTTGTTTGTTTTTTGATTTTACTGACCTGCATACTCCACAGGGTACGGATATTCCGTGGATGCTTACCCTGACTCGTTTTGCTGGTCATTGTGATGATGCAGCACCTGTAGCGCTCCATCGTTATCGGGTTCCCTTCCAGAACCCTGCCCGATCTCGGAAGAATCCGAAAACCGGCAAGGCTCTGGAATAAATTTTGCTGTCGACTGTTTTACGCTACAATAGCTTCCTTATTTTCCGGACGTCTGATGTCCATCAACATCTTCTTCGGAGCATATTTCGTACCAGTATTCAGAATCGTATAGATAATCCTCAGAAGCTTGCAGGCTATCACAATCAATGACTGCATCTTTTTCAACGGATTATCGGCTCGTGTCGTATAATACATATGGAGTTCTTTGAATTCCTCTGCATGGGCCACTGCTGACTTTGCTGCCTGGAATAACCAATATCTGAGTCGTTTGCGTCCTCTATGACTGATTTTGGTTTCTCCCTTATGCTTTCCTGAACTGCATGCCACAAGGCCTAATCCGCTTAATTTCTGTATTTCCTTAACATCATCAAATCTTGAAATATCTCCCATCTCTGCAAGAATACCGGAAAGTGTATTTTCTCCAATCCCAGATATCTCCAGAACGTTACCTGTATGCGGTATCTCCTGACATTTCTGGTTGATCTGGTTCTCTATAACAGCAAGTTCAACATCCAGTTCCATGATTTTCTGCACGAACCACTTTACAGCTGCCTTGCTTGCAATAGATCCATCCTTAATCCCAACACTTGCTTTTGCGTACTGTAAGATTTCTCTGGCTCTGCTGTACCCGCGTCCTCTAAGTTTAGCAGCATGCCAAATCTGTCTTATCCCTTCTTCTCCAAGTGCGGTCAGTTCATCCGGAAATGGTGCCTCTTTCAGCAGTTCAAGGCTAAATGCTCCATCGACTTTTCCCAATGCTTCCTTATACTCCGGGAAATATATCTTCATCTCCCTGTGCATCCGGTTGATTGTTCGAATTCTGTCTTCATTCAGTTGGTCTCTGAACATGGATAACCTACGAAGTTCAGCATAGATTTTTTCTGGAAGATATGGCATACCAAAGTTGCCATCCTTGACAAGATTTGCTATCAGTTTTGGATCCTTCCTGTCATCCTTGAGCTGGCTGTTATCTTCAACCTCCTTTGTCTGCTTAACAGCATAAGGGTTTACCTGAACAACACTGATTCCATTTGTAATCATCCATGTAGCAAGGCAGAACCAGTAGTGACCGGTCGGCTCTAAGCCAAGCACTATCTGACTCTTATCATGTTCAGCGGCTATCCTCACTGCCCATTCCTTTGCACTCCGGAAGCCCTCTTGATTATTGTTGAAAGAATGTGCGGACTTACTGAGTTCCCGTCCTCTGGTATCAATTGCTCTCATATAGTGCGTTTCGCTGCCTACATCACATCCCAAGATAAGCATGTCATCGCTGATAAAAGAGAGTTTTTTATTTTTATCGAACTTACCATTGGTTTCCAACTCACGCCAGGTTGAAGCTGCGAGATTTTCCTTAATCACCTCCGATTTTTTCAAAAGCTCCTGCTGTTCAAAAATATTTGCTGTTACTACTTGATTTTTTTTCTTTGTGCCTTTAATATTCATTTTAGATACCTCTTGTGTTTTTTAGATTTTACCAACTGGCAGGTCAGTAATAATCTAAATTTACTTGAGGTATTTTTTTATGTCAATCTCTTGACCTATTTATAGTATACAGGAAGCTTTCTTAATTTCTTCATTAGTGTAAGCCTGCACTCCCAAAAAGAAACTACATCAATGTATAAATTTTCTGTAATGACAGTATATTGTTTTGCATCCCCAATATCTAAAATCCCACCTGAATACCGGTTTGCTTCTTTCAGATATTTTCCATCTTCAACTTCATATATAACATTTGAGAAATTATCCTCTTTCAGTCCTTCAATATTCTCATACATATCCAAATCTACAAGTCTTCTATCAAATATCCTTACAGCCTCAGTAATTCCAAAATCAAGAATCAGCCTATTCTCTTTGCTTCTTAACTCTATAATCAAGAAATTTGAATCTCCGCAAATAACCTTTGCTTTATAGTTTCCTTTCGGAATCTCTCCCTTACGATATTCTTTCCAAACTTCCATATTATACCTCAATCATCTAATAATTTCATACTACACCACAGTTCCATCCTGTAAATTTATAATTAGTTGTCTTCCATCACAATCAAGCCATAGCCTTTCATTATCCAACAATTCATAATTCGTAACCATCTCTCTGAATGCAGTACTCCATTTTTCTTTTTTCTCACTATAACAAAATAATTCTAAATCACATAATACATAAACATCGTTTCCAATATTTATTACATCTAAAATTACTGTGGACAATTTTTCATTAAATAATATCTCTTTGTTTTTGATATCAATTAATAATAAATTCTGTCCGGCTCCAATATAGCAGACATCATTCTTATCATCAAATCCGAACATTAAATCTATACCATAGTCAGCATATGCTATACCAAATTCAAAAGAATTTCTTATATTTATTATTGCATACATATTGTGATATTCATCACAATACACCATTTTTCTTCCTCCCAGTTTATTTTCCAATTCCATTAAAGTATCAATTCTCTTTATAATTATATCTTCATTCATTTTAATATTTCCCCCTTTTTATTATTACTGACTCCAGTTCGTTTCCTTTCCACAAAGATTCGAACAATACTCCTCCACCCGGTCCCATAAAGAAACTTTCACGAGTTGTAGATATATAATGTCCTAGCGGTTTATCCGGTAACTCATTATAAGTAAAGGTTTTCATTTTTGTTTCCACTATGCTTGTCGGATCATTAAATACTTTCTCGAAATGATTTATTAATGCGTTCCTACCAGCTTTATTATCATGTATTCCTATATGTTGCAAGCTGATTTGCATTGACTTTGTCCTATGAATATTGTGCTCTCTTCCCATTGCTTTTCCAAACAAAAAATCGAGCTTTCTATCAATTTGAGCTATATTAACTTTTGATAATTTTTTAGTATTCAAATTCAGTTCATTTGTTTTAATATCGTTTTTTACTGTTTTTTCATTTTTGTCAGTTGCTTTTGTATCCGTTTTATCTATTTTGAAAAGTTTTTCATATATTATCTTGCCAATTTTTTTAGGTTTTTGATCTTTTTTTAATCTATCAATTATATCATATTTTTTATAATTTTGCCTATGTTCTATAGCAACAGTCAGTAAAACTCCCTTACCAAGTATTGACAAAGCACTTTTACCCGCCAATTTTAATCCTGTATTTGTAAGCACTCCTTTGCTTCCTATTTTAAAACCTACCTCAGTAGATTTTTTAATCCCAAATTTCTGTCCAAACCTAGTAATAGTTTTAGACATTCTAATACCAAATTTAATAACTTTTTTTATATCTGGAAATTTTTCTTCTCCCTTCTTTATTTTAGGAACTATATATGATGGTATATTTATTGCCGAACCATTCAAAACTCGTTGTGAATTAAATTTCTTAGTAACAGGTTTTATATAATTATTCTCTCTACTAAAAGTCTTACTTCGTGTAATACTATAATTTCCTCGAACTATATTATTACTTTCTCTTCCATTATTAGGTCTTTTCTTTTTATCTGTATTATTATCTTTCTTATGGTTCTTTTTGCTACTTTGAACCACATTTGGTTGCACTACAGGCTTAACCCCGCCTGAAACTTTCTTGTTATCATTGCTTACCTTTCCTGTTTTTGTTACATTTACATTATTAACAGATTGTGAGGTTGTTTTACCTGAACCTGTGGTGATTAGCTTTGAGGAATTTGAGTCTTTTTTAACAGTCTTTGACAAAGTCGAATTTGTACTTTTCTTTACCGGTTTTGATGGCACCGGATTTGTCTTCTGTGGTTTTGATGGAGGTAAACTTGGTTTTACCTGTTTTGATGGTGAACTTGACTTAGCTGGTTTTGATGGTGCAGCACTTGATTTCGCTGGCTTTGCTGATGAACTTGAGCTTGGCTTAGACGGCTTCGAGCTACTTCTATAAGAGCTGCTACTTGCTGTATGTGTATTTCTTGATATTTTCATTTAATTTCCTCCCTTCCAATTTAATGAAATTAACATTAAAACTGTCTACCCAAGTATAATTTATCTACTAATCAAATTCAAGCAGAGTATTTAGAAAATTCTCACCATAGTTACGAGAAATCCTCATATGTCAATAATCCCGGAGCATGTAAATTGCTGATGATTATTTCGATAATAAGTTTTAAAGGTTTTTCCTAGGTACGAAGAGGGGCTGTCGCAATAAGTAAAAGTACAACAAAATATAGTAAATTTATCATTAAATAATTACTGTATTTTGTGTATCTCATTTGTAATGCTACAGCCTCCCATAATTAACATTTAGTATCAATTTTATTCATACTGTTTCCTGAAATAATAATACTGTCTTCTTTTATCATTTCCCCATCCAGAAAAGTCCTTACTGTCCAGTTCCCAAAGTCAGTTTCATCTATTTCGGTTATATCTAACCAAAATCTTAACATAACCTTATCATCATCCGATTCTTCATAACTGCCAAAATCATTTTCCGTGAATCTATACAGTTCTCCATCAGGCTTATACCAGGCTACAGTTGCAATGTGAAGTCCTTTTATTTCATTAAAGCTAAGCATACACACAGCTTGTTTGTCCTTGTCTGCATTAAATATCTTTGATTCTTCTTTATCCGGTACAACTTCCATCATTTTATGGAAAATGCCGTATTCAAGGAGTGTTGAGGAGCTTTCTATCTCTTTATCTACTACTCCGTCTTTATCAATGGTAAGCACAGACCAGTAGTTTTTATCATCTATACATATATTTTTGTTTTCCTTGTCTATAAGCTCAAGTCCGTCACCAAGAAGAAATTTATAATAATATTCTCCCTCTGTAATTTCTACGCCTGTCTCATAACGGCTTTCATCCTTTGACATATAAACAGGCTCTTCAAGGTGTTTGAATATTAAATCAACTTTATTCAACTTATAATTCTCCCGATAAGAGAAATATGCCTCCTTCTCTGCCTTTTCTTCCATCATAGTAATTACAGGCTCCGAAGCTGTCACAATTTCAAAGAAAAAATTTTCTGTCATTATTACATATTGATAAATCTTTGTTCCTATAAGTTTTCTTCCGACTATTTTTCTTACTTCCTTTGCATAATCCCCATCTTCTACTTCATAGATTACATTCTTGCGACGATCAGGCTTGAATTTCATTATATCTTCAAAAATTTTATTTAATGCTCTGCCTTCCTCAAATACTCTGACAGAATACATATTCTTAAATTCCAATTTAATATAATTTATGATTCTGCCATTATGCCAATTCTCAAGTTTTATTACCGGATTGTTATCCTCTACATAGGAGATATCCCCAATATAAACATCTTTAGGTATCTCATCCTCACGATATATTTTCCAATTTTCCATAGCCTATCTAACCTTCCTATAATGTCAAGCCCTAAATCATTTAATTTCAGGCTTTTCTTTAAATATTTACCTCATAAAACAGAGCAAAAAATGTATGACAGTCATTGTATTTTATACTGAACAGCTAAAAGAGGGTGTAGTTTATAAAGCATCCCATTGTTTTGCTTTATAAAGGCTATAAATCCTCTGCTAACTATGATGGTGAACCTTCCGTGTCTAAAGGGATCGTGTCCCAACTTCCTTCGTCCCACCTGTCCATACACCGAGTGCCTGCTAAGCTTTCTAACAGGGTCATGCCCTACGGAGAGAACTACTGCAAGCTACAGCTCTTGTTTGTTTTTTGATTTTACTGACCTGCATACTCCACAGGGTACGGATATTCCGTGGATGCTTACCCTGACTCGTTTTGCTGGTCATTGTGATGATGCAGCACCTGTAGCGCTCCATCGTTATCGGGTTCCCTTCCAGAACCCTGCCCGATCTCGGAATAATCCGACACCCGGCAAGGCTCTGGAATAAATTTTGCTGTCGACTGTTTTACGCTACAATAGCTTCCTTATTTTCCGGACGTCTGATGTCCATCAACATCTTCTTCGGAGCATATTTCGTACCAGTATTCAGAATCGTATAGATAATCCTCAGAAGCTTGCAGGCTATCACAATCAATGACTGCATCTTTTTCAACGGATTATCGGCTCGTGTCGTATAATACATATGGAGTTCTTTGAATTCCTCTGCATGGGCCACTGCTGACTTTGCTGCCTGGAATAACCAATATCTGAGTCGTTTGCGTCCTCTATGACTGATTTTGGTTTCTCCCTTATGCTTTCCTGAACTGCATGCCACAAGGCCTAATCCGCTTAATTTCTGTATTTCCTTAACATCATCAAATCTTGAAATATCTCCCATCTCTGCAAGAATACCGGAAAGTGTATTTTCTCCAATCCCAGATATCTCCAGAACGTTACCTGTATGCGGTATCTCCTGACATTTCTGGTTGATCTGGTTCTCTATAACAGCAAGTTCAACATCCAGTTCCATGATTTTCTGCACGAACCACTTTACAGCTGCCTTGCTTGCAATAGATCCATCCTTAATCCCAACACTTGCTTTTGCGTACTGTAAGATTTCTCTGGCTCTGCTGTACCCGCGTCCTCTAAGTTTAGCAGCATGCCAAATCTGTCTTATCCCTTCTTCTCCAAGTGCGGTCAGTTCATCCGGAAATGGTGCCTCTTTCAGCAGTTCAAGGCTAAATGCTCCATCGACTTTTCCCAATGCTTCGTTATACTCCGGGTAATATATCTTCATCTCCCTGTGCATCCGGTTGATTGTTCGTATTCTGTCTTCATTCAGTTGGTCTCTGAACATGGATAACCTACGAAGCTCCGCATAGATTTTTTCTGGAAGATATGGCATACCAAAGTTGCCATCCTTGACAAGATTTGCTATCAGTTTTGGATCCTTCCTGTCATCCTTGAGCTGGCTGTTATCTTCAACCTCCTTTGTCTGCTTAACAGCATAAGGGTTTACCTGAACAACACTGATTCCATTTGTAATCATCCATGTAGCAAGGCAGAACCAGTAGTGACCGGTCGGCTCTAAGCCAAGCACTATCTGACTCTTATCATGTTCAGCGGCTATCCTCACTGCCCATTCCTTTGCACTCCGGAAGCCCTCTTGATTATTGTTGAAAGAATGTGCGGACTTACTGAGTTCCCGTCCTCTGGTATCAATTGCTCTCATATAGTGCGTTTCGCTGCCTACATCACATCCCAAGATAAGCATGTCATCGCTGATAAAAGAGAGTTTTTTATTTTTATCGAACTTACCATTGGTTTCCAACTCACGCCAGGTTGAAGCTGCGAGATTTTCCTTAATCACCTCCGATTTTTTCAAAAGCTCCTGCTGTTCAAAAATATTTGCTGTTACTACTTGATTTTTTTTCTTTGTGCCTTTAATATTCATTTTAGATACCTCTTGTGTTTTTTAGATTTTACCAACTGGCAGGTCAGTAATAATCTAAATTTACTTGAGGTATTTTTTTATGTCAATCTCTTGACCTATTTATAGTATACAGGAAGCTTTCTATACTTAAGAGTTTCAGGCTTACCTATTCCCTGTAAAACTCCTTCCCTATCAATGCTCTTAATTAAGTCATTAATTCGTTTTACTACCTTTTTATCATCTTTCTGCCATTCCAAATAATGTTCCCAAGCAGTTGGTGTGAATACAATATTCATTATTCAAGTTCTCCCAAGTCTTCTATGGACTTCATAATAAATTTCCCTGCTTCTGCTTCTGCCATGGACTTATCTAGCATGGTAAGATATTCTGCATTTCTTTTAGCTTTCATTATATTATTATATTCTGACTCTGACATCATTACTACATTCTGGTTCTTTGGTCTGGATACAATCAATGTCTCCCCATCAAAAACCTTATCGCAAAAAGATTTGAAGTTATCCCTTACATCCATACTCTTTACTGCCAACATTTTTAACACCTCATTTCGTTATAAAAATCGTATTGTTTTTCGTACAGTAATTATACTCTAGTATTATTATCTTGTCAAAATATTTATTATACTTTTTTAATTGAAAATAGATTTTCAAAAAAATCTATTTTCAATTAAAACTGGGGCAAGGCTTCCACTCAACTCAGAAACCCTGCCCCAACTATTATGCTAGTCTATATTATCTTATTTCTTCTTTACTTCTTCCTTAACTCCTCAATCTTCTTCTCAATCTCAGCAATCTTAGTAAGTCCCTCTTTGATTACCTTACTCTCTTCCTCAGTAAAGTCAGCCTTTGCAGCCTCGAACTGCTCTGTTAGGAACTCTACATATGGCTTATCTGCATTTTTCTCAGCTTCATCCTTCTTTATCTTAGAGAATAACTTATTCCAAACATCTGCATTTTCAGCAAAAACCTTGTTCTCTTCCTCGTAAAGTGATGCAGCAGGGTCTACAGGAGCATTCTTGTCATCAGATGTAACCTTTGCTGTAACTCCGTTTCCTGCCTTTATCTCCTCTATTACCTTAAGTATCTCTGCCTGTTTCTTCTCGTCCTCGATTGCGCCTACGATAGGGTCGCCGATTATATTTCCCTGCTTGTCAACTATAACAGTCGTTGGGAAGGTAAATATGGTCCTCACATACTCGTGGTCATTAGGAAGAATTAGATTCCTATAGGTTACTCCCTGCTTAGAAAGGATGTCCTTCGCCTCTGCAAGCCCTTTTTCATCACTTGCTGTACCTGCATTGATACCTACAAGCTCAGCCCCCTGTTCTTTTAGCTTCTTGCTAAATTTTTCAAGTGCAGGCATCTCATTTACACAGGCAGAGCAACCATTAAACCAGAAGTTGACAAGGGTCGCCTCGTTCTTGCTAAATAAACTCTCATCTACATCATTTCCGTCAAAGTCCTTACCCTTAAAGGCAGGGAACTTTTGTGCTGTGACCTTGCTTCCGGCTTCTACCTTACTGCCCGACTCTGTCTTCGTGCCAGATGATGCATCCTTGTTGCCACAGGCTGTAATTGATGCTGCAAGCATAGCAGCCACTAAAAATACAGGAATAATTGTCTTTTTTGTCTTCATTTTTCTTCTCCTTAGTTCACACTTTTTGTTGTTTTATTTTTATTAAGCTCACGCGCTCTTTCGAGAATCTTCATCTTCTCAGGTCCCCAATTCACGCTGATAGCCTTGGTAGGACAGACTTTCACACATTCACCGCAACGGATGCATTCCATATGGGCATCGTTTTTGGTTATATCCACATCCATCTTACAGGTTCTTGCACATTTTCCACAGGATACACACTTGTTAAAGTCTACATTGTAGTGGAGGAGTGACACCTTATTAAACAGAGCATAAAAGGCTCCAAGAGGGCATATCCACTTACAAAACGGACGGTACACAAGCACACTTAGCACAATCACAAGGATGAGGATGCTAAGCTTCCAAAGGAAGAGCTTGCCAAGTGTTGCTCTGATGGCAGGACTTGCTATCGACAGGGGAATGCCTCCTTCAAGTATACCCTGAGGACAGATGTATTTACAAAAGTACGGTGAAGATATCCCCGCTGCATTATTTAAGAATGTAGGAAGTATGATGACTGCTACCAGCAAAATGATGTATTTAAGGTAAGTCAGTGCCTTTAGCTTCTTGGTGCTAAACTTCTTAGACGGTATCTTGTGAAGCAAATCCTGAAACAGTCCAAATGGACAGAGGAATCCACAGATAAATCTACCAAGCATAACACCGAAAAATATCATAATTCCCGTAATATAGTAGGTAAGGCTAAAGTCCCTCGAGCCTACCACCGCCTGAAATGAGCCGATAGGACAGGATCCTGTTGCTCCCGGACAGGAGTAGCAGTTAAGTCCCGGCACACAGGCTATTTTCCCTTTACCCTGATACAAGGTTCCCTTAAAAAAGTTAGGAAGATGAATATTAGTTAATAGAGTTGCTATTATCTGTACCATTGTCCTGCTTTTAAGGAAATCTTTAACCCGGCCCTTATTTTTATTGTTAGTTAACTTCTTTTCCACCTTAGCTCCATCCTTTCTTACTATAATTAGCCTATACCCACGCACTCAAGACATAGGTTGATTGCTTTGGTAAGTACAGTTTGAGCCTCTCCGCGGTATGCCCCAAATGCTATAAACGCAATCGAAACTACAAGTAAAGCCACCTGAGCCACTAACTTCTTTTTGTTAGTCTTAAATGTGAAATTCCCCATTTTATAAACCTCTTTTCTATTTTTTATTTATACAATGATACAAGTGTCAAAAGAATAAAAATTCGATGCAAGCGTGCTTGCAAGAGAATTTATTATCTTTTGGTACCCACATCATACAGTATCAAAACCATAAAAGCCCGGTTGCACCTGCGTTAGAATTTTTTATTTCTGACACCATATCACCTGTACGGTACCAAGGAGAACACTTAGATTGCAAAAGGGGGAGAGCAAATTCGATTAGTCTCTTCAGTGCCGGTGCTACAAATGACGAACTTAAGTATAACACAGTCTGTATAAAATTTGTGTTAAGAAAAAAAGATTTTAACTTTTCTTCTTAATAGAAATTTTATTTCCCTTATGATATGATAAACAAAACTAAACTAATTGTAAAGGAAGTGACAACGTGAGACTGTTGGTTGTTGAAGATGAAAAGGCTCTGTGCGAGTCCATTGCAAAGGGACTTAGGCTTGATGGCTATGAGGTAGATACGGCTTTTGACGGAGAGGAAGCGGTGGAGGTAATCTCTACCGATAGCTATGACCTTATTATCCTTGACTTAAATCTGCCGGGGATGGACGGCTTAGACATACTGAAAAATATGCGTGAAAATGATAATGAGACAAATGTCCTCATCCTCTCTGCAAGAGGCGGACTGAACGATAAAATAGAGGGACTTGACAGTGGGGCAAATGATTATCTATGTAAGCCTTTTCACTTTGAAGAGCTTGAGGCAAGGGTTAGGAGCCTCACTAGAAGAAGGACTGTTCAAAACAATATAGTCCTTGAATGTGGGGAAATATCCTTAAATACCAAGACACGCACTGCCTTTGCAAAAGGAGAAGAGATTGCACTTACAAGGAAGGAACTTGCAATCCTGGAATACCTCATCCTCCACCAGGGGCGCCCTGTAAGTCAGGAGGAGCTTATAGAGCATGTATGGGACGGTAGCGTGGATAGCTTTAGCAACTCAATCAGGGTTCACATAAGTGCACTTAGAAAGAAGATAAGAACTGCCCTAGGTAAAGACCCTATTACCAATAGAGTAGGCCAAGGCTATGTGATAGGAGGGAATGGAGAATGAAAAAGCATCTTTCTCTTAGGTGGAAGCTCACCCTTATGACAGCCTTTATGGTAGTTACCGCCTGCCTTGCAATCTGCTTTTTTATAAGCCGTTCTGCCATACTTTATATGGATGAGATTGGCAATTCAGCTATAGCCATACTCCCAAATACCGATATCCCTACAACTAATTCTGATGAGATTAAGGTAGTACTTAACCCTAAGTCTGTAGTTGCAGATACAGTTAAAAACACGCAGATTGAATTCTGGATAAAAAGTCTTGCAATTACACTAATTATAACCCTTACGGTGAGCTTTCTTATGTATCTCATAGTGGGCTATGCACTTTATCCTTTGAGGGAGCTTACCCTGCAGATAGAGGACATTCAGGCAAAGAACCTTAAAAAACCCATACTATCAAAAAGTAATTCTACAGAGATAGAAAGACTTACCCTTGCCTTTAACAGACTTCTCCTTAGACTTGAGGAGACCTTTGCCACACAAAGGCAGTTCTCAGCCAATGCCGCTCACGAGCTTAGAACTCCTCTTGCGGTGATGAGTACAAAGTTTGAGGTCTTTGAAAAAAATAAAAATCCGGATGAAGCAGACTATAAAGAAGCCATAGGTATGGCAAGAAGCCAGACCGACCGTCTCTCACACGTAATTGACATCCTACTTGAAATGACTGAGCTGCAGTCAGCTCCCAAGAGTGATAGTATCTCTCTTTCTGAGATAACTGAAGAGGTCATCTGCGACCTGGTGGCTGTGGCTGAAAAAAAGAATATAAGCCTTGTTCAAGACGATGGAGAGGCAAGGCTTACTGGCAGCGATACCCTTGTGTACAGGGCTATATATAATCTGATCGAAAATGCAATTAAGTACAACAAAAATGACGGTAAGGTGTCTATAGCCATTACTGAGGACGAGGACTTTGCAAAGGTGATTATCACAGACACCGGAAGCGGTATAGCAAAAGAAGACTGGGATAAAATATTTGAGCCGTTTTTCAGAGTTGATAAATCCCGAAGCCGTTCTATGGGCGGAGCAGGACTGGGACTTGCCCTCGTAAAGGAAATCGCAGTAAGGCATGGCGGTGATGTAAAGGTTGTAGAGAGTTCTGATAGAGGAAGCAGTATAGAGCTTTCACTAAGTAAAAATAATAATTAGTCGGTAAACAGCCTATGCAAAATAAATTCTCCCACTATTAGCAGTCATGCGATAAAACTCACCAAAAGTCCACCCACCAAAGTAGATTATACTGCTGTCAAAAATTATATTAGCTCTCAAGTAGATAATATTTAAGGGGATGTCACATTTATGATAATACCTTGCACCAATTTTTGCTTATGATTAAGCTAACTGATGCACTTTTATCGGATGTGACATCCCCTCTATTATTAGCCTCTAGAACGTAAATCTAGCTACTTCATCCTGAAGCTCAGTTGCTATATGTGCAAGATTTTCACTTGCAGCAGATATATCTCCTATAGACTGAACCTGAGTATCCACTGATGCAGATGCTTCTTCTGATGTAGCTGCATTCTCCTCAGCAATTGCTGAGAGGTTTTCAACCATCTTTGTTACGTTCTGGTTCTCAGTCTCAATGGTCTTTGAAGATGAATTTATCTCTGCCACGATGTTCTTACTATTCTCAACCGCCTTTGATATTTCCTCAAACTTCTCGCTTGTTTCTGCCACTTTTTCACTTTGCTTTGCAACCATTTCGCTTGACTGCTCCATCATGGTTACTGCTGATTCGGCCTTAGTCTTAAGCTCGTCAATTACGGCTCTTATCTCTGCAGTAAAGCCTGCACTCTGTTCTGCAAGTTTTCTGATTTCATCAGCAACAACCGCAAAGCCCTTTCCTGCCTCGCCTGCTCTTGCTGCCTCAATAGCCGCATTAAGTGCAAGAAGGTTGGTCTGGTCTGAGATAGACTGAATCATCTCAGATGCATTTGATATCTTCACTGTTGCCTCACTTGTCTCAACTATAACAGCACTAACATTATCTGATATCTTACGGTTTTCATCTGTAAGTTCAACAAGGTCTTTAAGTGTTTCATTTCCATCATTTTTGCATTTATCAATAGTATTAGTTGCCTCATCAAGCTCGCCCAGTGTATCCATCATTCCACTAAGAAGCCTGTTGGCAGTCTCTACTGAGGCAGCTGCTGCCTGTGTATCTTCTGCCTGGCTGCTTGCTCCGTCAGCTATATTGGTAACTGCAGTAGCTACCTCTCCTGCTGCATCTGATGTAGACTGTGCCGTAGCTGTGAGCTCTTCGGCAGTAGCAGCGGTATTTTGTGCATGCGAATTAATATTTGATACTATACTGATAAGATTCTGGTTGAGCTTCCTAAGACTTAATATCAGCCCTGCTATCTCATTACCACTCTTGTCATACTTAGCATTTTCTGCTCTTTCTGCATCCAGATTGAGGTTGTAGTCAGCAAGTTTAGATAGTGCACTGCTTACAACCTTAAGTGGCAGCGATACCATCTTTCTTAAAAGGAGCATGATAACAAATGCAATCACTATAATAAGCACTATGTTGATAATCACACTAAATACAGCTGTCCTGACTGCCTCCGCTGTCATTTTACTCATGCTTATAACAGATTCAAATACCCAGTATTCTGAAGTTCCTTCTACAGCTACCGGTACATATATAATCAAAGAATTTTTCCCTGTGGTTACAGAAACTTTCTCGAGTTCGGATTCCTCATTCTGCTGTGCCTTTTCAATCCTTGACTTAACCTCAGGATCATCAGTTATATCTTTAAGTATGAAGCTTTCATCCATTGAATGTGCGGTCACAAGTCCCTCATCAGATACAAGAACAGTAAAATTGTCCTCACTATTGTTAGGGTCTTCTGCAAGCTCCTTAGACAGTTCGGTAACATAGATGTCTGCTGTAACTGCTCCGATTAGCTTCCCGTCCTCGGTTATAGGTATTCCGTAGGTAGTTACTATATTATCTCCATCCTTAAAAGGCTGTGTAATAAGTGCTTTACCTGTCTTCATTATCTCGGTGTACCAGCTTGAATCCCTGTAGCCCTTTATTTTACTTTCCTTAAAGCTTCCACCAGCATCCCTGCTAAAATAAGACTGCATAAGTCCTTCTTCATTGTCAGATGTCTTATTCTGCTCATCTTTACCGTCGAATCCATTTGGTTCAAAGAACACCCCAAGTCCACCTATATCCGCATTACTTGCGATGGTTTCTTCAACCATATCAGATATGATCTTTCTTTTTCTTTCTTCCTTGGTTGTGTTCTTCATCAAGGCATCTACTGCATCTTCGATAGTTTTAGCAGTGTAGTAAACAGAGTTAAACCGCTGCTCAAGCTGCTTCCCTAACTTCCTTGTTCGTTCATATTGAAGTTCCTTGTTTGAACTTATGGCGGAATTATAGCTTCTTGTAGCATCAACAGCTGTCTTTGCTCCCAGTGTGATGATAAGTAAAATCGAAATGATTATGCTTATCGTCATACCTACACTCTTTACCCTGGTATTTCCATCTTTAGCTACGTTGTTCTTCATCTTCATGACTTTCCCTCCATGCTTGTTGTCGTTTTGGTGACCATAATTAATATCGGATATTTCGTAAAAATAAATAATAGCATTAATTTATTTTTATAAAAAATTACAAAAAAGCCACAACTCATCATCTTATGATAAGTCATGGCTTTTGTAATTCTGCCTAAATATCACGAAAGGCAGAATCAATCTTAGTCGTTAAATGAAAAACATTTCACTTTTTTACATTAGCCCTTTACGGCTCCACCCATTCCATTTACATAGAACTTCTGTAAGTAAATGAAGAGGACAGCTATAGGAATGGAGATGCACACTGCTCCTGCTGCAAATCTTGTATACCAGTCAATGATATACTCCTTGCTAAGCATCTGCCACAGTCCGATAGAAACTGTAAAATAATCAGCTTCTGCCCTACAGATAACCTTTGCGGCAATAAAGTCTACCCAAGGTGATATGAAGGCTGTAAGTACTGTAAATACAATAACAGGCTTTGATAGAGGAATAGTTACCTTGGTGAATACCTCCCATTTGGTAGCACCGTCTATCATGGCAGCCTCGTCAAGTGCCTTAGGCACTGTATCAAAGAAGCCCTTTGCTATGTAGAAGCCCAGTCCGGAACTGGCTGAGTATATGAGTACAAGAGCAACCCTAATCATAGGTCCCTGTGAAAGACCAAGTGACTTGATGATATAGTACACAGCCACAATAGCCATAATTCCCGGAAAGAGCCCGAGTATCATAGCCATGTTCATAAATGGCTTTCTTGCCTTAAATCGAAGTCTTGAAAGACAGTAGCTTACGCAAAGCACAAATACTGTCGATACAAGGCAGGAAAAAACTGCAATTATAAAGGTGTTCATAAACATCTTAGGGAAGTTCAGTATGGCTGTATCAGTGAAAAGCTTTGTGTAGTTCTCAAAGCTTAGCTTATCAGGAAATATACCCGAACTGCCCTTAGGTGTAAGACTCTTAAGTACAACCCAAACTACAGGAAGTACCCATATTGCAGCAAGCACAGCCAAAAATATATGTACAAATACATTGGTCATTACCTGACGAGCCCTATATGAAGATGACATTTTTACTTTATTATCCATTATTTGAACGCCTCCTCATTCTTATAAGATCCACTCCTGTGGTAGGTTATGAGTGCCACTATGGAAAGTATAATGAAGGTAATAATACCTATAACTGCACCTGTATTAAAGTACTGCTTATCAACCGTAAGCTTATACAGCCAGGTGATAAGAAGGTCTGTCTTACCGGCAGTGTCGCCGACATCTACAGGAGCACCTCCTGAGAGCAGGTAGATAACGTTGAAGTTATTGATATTACCTGTAAACTGTGTGATAAGATAAGGTGTTGTTACAAAGAGCATGTAAGGAAGGGTTATCTTCCAGAATATGGTCACCGTATTGGCACCGTCCACCCTTGCAGCCTCATAAAGCTCCTCAGGAATATTCTGCAGGATTCCTGTTACCTGTAAAAGCGTATATGGAATACCTACCCAAAGGTTGATTACGATAACTGTGATTCTTGCCCAGGTTGCATTCTCAAAGAAAGGAAGGTACTTACCCTCACCAAGTATGCCAAGTGCCCTAAGTAAAAGATTAACGTCACCCTTTGGCTGAAGCATGGTTCTCATTATCATAAGAGAAACAAACTGTGGCACTGCTATAGATAATATAAAGCAGAACCTCCAGAACCCCTTGAATCTAGTACCTTTTCTGTTTATGATGAGACCTAAAATCATACCCAGTATATAGTTAAGTGTGGTAGCAAACACCGCCCACACGACTGTCCAAATTAAAACTCCCCAGAACGACTTACCTACTTCACTTCCGAGTGTAAGCACATCCTTAAAGTTGTCAAGCCCTACCCAGTTAAAGAGTACCAGATGGTCTCCCTTCACCGAATAGCTTGTAAATGCCATGCTTATCATGTAAATAAGAGGCATGATGGTAAATAACACAATTCCGATAAACGGAGGTGTCATAAGCAGCTTGTGTAAGTCCTTATCAAAAAGATTCTTTACATCTTCTACAAAGCTTAGTGGCTTCTTTCCTGCCTTCTTTCTAAGCTCAGCTTCATAAGAACTCTTCACCGCAGATACTACAACAACTATGAAAAACAGGGTAATAACTATAACAAATATACCATAAAGAAGCATAAGTACAGTATTGTCGCCGGCAGTATATTCATATATCTGCTTCTTTTCGTTCCATACTTCCTCCTGAGGATTGCCGCCAAGAGTAATAAATCTTCCAAGATCATAGATACCGGTATTAATCAGATAGTAAATATAGGCAGCTTCCAGTCCCAAGAACATAAGCCCCTTTATTATCTGCCCGCGTACCAGATTGCCAAGTCCCAGTATAACAAGGGAGAGCTTGGTGAAAATATCGCCTTTCGCTAGTGCCTTAAAGAATTTCACATCTTCCATGTTTTATCCCCACACATCTGTTATTTTCGTGTAAATGGTTTCCCGCTTCCTCATAAACTTATTTTTATTATAAATGCGTGCCCTTACTCTGAACACGCATCTATAATAATATCCGGCTACAGACCGCAGATACTGTCTGCAGTCTGTAACCTTTATATCACATCTTATTATTTTGTATTAAATGCAGTGTTTAAAGCTTCTGTCTTTTCTGCTGCGTTTTTCTCTGTTACATCACCTGAGAGGATAGCCTTACCCATATTCTCAGCATTTGACCAGTAGTTAGACATACCGGCTACGAATGGCTGCATGATAGAAGTATTGGCAATTGTATTACCCTGTGCTGTTGCAAGAGCATCAGAAGCGATTTCAGGATCCTCAAGAAGAGACTTATCTGTAGGAATAGTATTTCTTGTCTTGTAGTGCTCTTTCTGAGCCTCTGGGCTTCCAAGGAAAGAAGCAAGTGCAACTGCTACCTGTGGATACTTTGTATTAGGGTTTACACCGATTGCCTTAGATCCTGCAAAGCTCTTAAGCTGTACTTCTTTGCCGTCAATCTTAGCTGTAGGAAGCTGAACTATACCAACGTTTTCAGCACCAAGGGCATCAGCTACGTTGTTATAATCCCAAGTACCACTAAATACTGCATTTACGCTTCCGTTCTTAAGTCCCTTAATACCTGAACCATCAGCATCGTTAGAGAAATTCTTGTTCTTTACAAGATTTACAAGATACTTTGTAGCTGCTACTGCCTTTTCACCACTGTAATCAATACCTGCAGAAGCATCGTTGTTGCCGCCAAAGAGTGTACAACCGTTACCTGCATAGAAAGCTACATTGTACCAGCTATTGCTAAGTGGGAAAGATACCTTACCCTTCTCAAGCATCTTATCAAGGCTCTTTACATCATCCTCAGAGAAGACTCTCTTGTCGTAGTACATAAACCAGGTATTTGATGTAAAAGGTACAGCGTATACACCACCCTCATAAGTAACTGTATTTACAATAAGATCTGTATTCTGTGACTTAACAGCATCAAGTGCGGTTCCGCCAAGCTTTGAGATAGCCTTTGCTGCAACAAGGTCACCGATGTTATCATTGGCAAGCATATATACATCTGCTGCTGCGCTAGGATCCTGTGTTACCTGAGTCTTTGCCTCACCCTCAGGGCAAACACCATACTTAA
Organism: Catonella massiliensis; assembly: GCF_016651435.1. Classification (NCBI taxonomy): domain Bacteria; kingdom Bacillati; phylum Bacillota; class Clostridia; order Lachnospirales; family Lachnospiraceae; genus Catonella; species Catonella massiliensis. Next base: position 2,149,220 of record NZ_JAEPRJ010000001.1, read on the forward strand.
ATGTAAGCTTCCAGTTAGGATGAGCTGCTGCGAACTTATCGCACATGGTGCCAAGCCAGTTTCCGCTCTCCTTAGCCTGATCTTCCTGTGGGCTCCATACTGTTATTGTAGCCTCTACTGCCTCTTCATCTGTAGAAGCTGCACTTCCTGACTTTGCTGCAGAAGTTGTTGAAGCAGTTGAAGTAGCTGCGCTTCCTGATTTAGCCGCACTGCTTGTCTTTGTGTCAGATGACTTTCCACAGCCTACAAGAGAAGCTGCCATCACCGCTGCAAGCATAAGTGACAAGAATTTTTTTGACTTTCTCATTTGAATTATCCTCCTTTGATGTTAGAATATATTCCGTATTATGATATTCCTGCTGTTTTCCTGCCGCCACAGAAAAATAAGGACTCACCAATTAACGAAATATATTCGTAAAGTTTCGAAACTTTACGAAACCTTATTTTCGTCTTATGTTATCATTATCTCGGCTGATTGTCAATATTTTTTTGTGCATTTAGCACATGTAATCTATTTTAAACTTTTAATGCCTCTTAATTGTCATATCATTTCTGCATTTTGTTTAATTATTTTACACTTTTTTCTTAATTACTATTGCAAATTAAACAAAATAATATTATACTAATTTCGTAAATTTTCGTAAGCACTGAGGAAGGTTTTATATGGTTACTATCAAGGATATAGCTAAAGAGCTTGGAGTTTCACAGGGAACAGTCTCAAAGGGCCTTAACAACGCTCCGGATGTAAGTGAGACTTTAAAGCAAAAGATTGTAAATACAGCCATTGCAATGGGGTACAAGAGCATCAAGCTAAAGCACGCGGGAAGTGGCAAAAAGCTATGTATATTTATGGAAAATATGGATTATGAGTCTTCGGGGCAGTTTGGATATGATATAGTGTCAGGCTTTAGACAGGAGGCGGTAAAGGAAGGCTTTGATGTCGCTCTTCTCCCAATTACTCCTGCTTTTCAGTCTAATGAGCCTTATGATTCGTTTATGTTTAGAAACGGCTTTACAGGTTCTTTTTGTGTGGGCTTTGCCCTGGAGGATCCTTGGCTAAAAGAGTTTAAGACTACTACTATTCCGACAGTACTTTTTGACAACTATGTATCTAAGAATCCCAACACCTGCTATGTAGGCACTGACAGCGCAGAAATAATGGAACTCATAGTTTCACATCTTTATCGTCTGGGACATAGAAAAATAGCCTTCTTAAACGGCTCTAAGAATTCTCTTATTACCGAACAGAGAATGGAAGGCTTTTATAACAGTATGAATAAGAGAAAACTTACAGTAGATGATGACTTAGCCATATACGCCTACTTTGTTGCAAGGGTAGCGGAGGACCATATAGACAGTTTTTTAAACAAAGGTGCGACAGCCATCATCTGTGGCAATGATGTGATTGCATCAGGTGTATATACAGAGCTTATGGGAAGGGGGCTGTCCGTTCCCGGTGATATAAGTGTAGTAGGCATAGACGATATCCCGCTTGCTTCCCTCCTTTCTCCTCCTCTTACCACGGTACGCCAGGAGCGTGAACTGCTTGGAAGGTCCGGGTTTTTCGCTCTTAATTCAATCCTAACACATAATATGGCAATAAGCCGCAACCTTCTTAGACCTGAGCTCATTCAAAGAGAATCTACTTCTTATGCCAAAGAAGGGGTACATTTGGCAGTAATTGAGGGATAAGTAATTTAAAAATAGAGGCTGTAACACTTACAAAACATGAGTGCTACAGCCTCTATTTATTTAACCTTTATTATTTGGTCTTTGTTTCGGTCTTTGCTGCTACTTCTTTTCCATTCTTTACTATATAAGCTCCTACCTTATCAAGAAGAATCAAATCCATAAGATTGCCCTTACCTACCTGGCTCTCATAAGCAGCAATATCTATGCTGCCCTTTGCGCCACTGTTCTCATAGTATGTATTGAGTGCAGTCTTATATTCATCATCAGTTACCTCAAGCTTCTCTGCTTCTGCTATTGCTCTAACAACTACAAGCTGTTTTGCACTGTTTGTTGCCTGAGCCTTTACTTCTTTATCAAACTCTTCCTCAGTGAGCTTAAACTGGTTCTTAACGATGTCCTCTAACTTGAGTCCATACTGAGCAGCTAAGTTGTTCCAGTAGTTCATAATCTGTGTATAGTATCTGTCCTCTGCTTCCTTAGGCACTGATTTTACTGCACTTTCTGTAACTACCTTTTCTATAACTTCTCTCTGAATGCTCTCTTTGGCAGCATCTTTCTTGCTCTCTTCAAGCTTCTTTCTTACATCTTCTTCGTAGTCTGCACTTGTTGCAAACTCTGTGTTTTCCTTAACCAGTTCATCCGTTAACTTCTTAGGAGCTTTTCCTACAATGTAGTTAATCTTAACTGTAAATACTACCTTCGCACCCTTTAATTCCTCACTATGATAGTCCTTTGGGAAGGTAAGGTTAAGGTCAACGGTCTCACCCGGCTTCTTGCCTATGAGTCCATCTTCAAAGCCCGGAATGAAGCTCCCTGAGCCGATATTAAGGTCAGTTCCCTTTGCAGTTCCTCCGTCAAAGGCTACTCCGTCTTTCTTACCCTCATAGTCTATGTTGACAGTATCGCCTTTTTTAATCTCTCTATCGGTAATCTTCTCAGGATAGTTCTTAAGGAACTCCTTTACCTTTTCCTCTACCTCTGCATCGGTTACAACTGTATCTACCTTGGTGTACTCAACTCCCTTGTAGTTAGCGAGTTTCTCTATGTAATCCGAAGGATTGAACTCTATCACAGCGCCGTTATCTACAGCTGAGCCTGTAGCAGCCGAACCACTGCTAACCGCTGAACCGGATGCTGAGCCTGTGCTTCCACTCTTACTACTGCCCGAATTGCCTCCACAAGCAGTTAACGCTATTGCTACCGCACTGATAGCAGTCATTAAATATACTCTTTTTTTCATTACTGATTTTCCCTTTCTTCTACTTCAAAACATATTATTGTGTTACATCCATATTCCTGTAACGTATCTGCAATTCTATCATGTTTTTTGGTAAAATGAAAGTGTAGTTTTGTGAATAGTTTGTGATTAGTGGATTAAAAAAGTGTGTGCAGGCACACTTTTTCCTACACACACTTTTATATTTTACTTAAGCTTACTATTGTAGATTTCTAATGCAGCATTGATATCGCCCATGTTATTAAGCTCTTCTATATACTTATTCCACTCGTCAAATGAACGTTCGCCCTTAATGAATTTAACCTTCTGCTCTTGTGCATAAGTCTCTACAGGTGTCATTATATTGGCGTATTCGCTTGACTCATCTGAGGAAATTGAAGGATTAGGCGCTCCATCAGTTGGTGATATGTTGGATGCATTCATTACCTTGGTTGCAAATGCCACCAGCTTTTCATCCACTATTTTATTATCCCAGTATATAGGTGATGGATTGGTAATCTCAATTCTCCATAAATCCATATCCTGTGGCTGAGGGAAGATACCTGAACGCATATTTCCTGAAACAGGCATACCAAGTTCAGCAAACTTTTCTTTATCAATTATAAGATGTTTTTTGCCATCTTTTACTTCATATGTCTTTCCTTCGATACCCCAGTTAAGGAGGTCTATAATATCCTGATCATACTGTATATCAAGGAATTTGACCATTTCTTCTGCGACAGGTGACTGCGCATTTACTACTGTTGCATATCTTGAATTGAATTCATATTCATTGACAAATTCTCTTTCAAACTGCCATGCTTTGTCCTTATATTTATCTGAGGTAGGAATAGGAACTCCAACCCATTCATCAGCAGGACGCTCTGTTGCCCATGTTCCAGGGTAGCCTTCCCAAGAAGAGAGGAAGATGCATGCTGAGCCGGACTCTAAATCTGCATTCCCCATATCTGTGGTATATGTAAAATAGTCAGGAGATATCAGGCCTTCAGTATATATTTTATTGAGATACTGAAGGGCAAGCTTATAATCATCTGAAAGTGGTCCGTACTGGAATTTTGTGCCGTCAAAATATCTTTTTGCATTAGTATGATATGCATCAAATACAACATCTTCCGGCTTCTGCCACTCTTCAAGCTGTACTATAGGGTACTTTGATACTCCTGCTTCCTTAATAGCCTTAGCTGTCTTATAAACTTCATCTAAAGTAGTAGGAATAGGAAGATTAAGCTTCTTCAACACACTGTTTTTAACAGCCATCAAAGTTGAGCCTGCGCAATGTGCTGAACCGGTATGTGTTATACTGAGGTTATACGCACCATAAAGTGCTCCTTCCGGAGTGAAGAGATTTTTCTTGCTATTAGGGTCTTTGTCTAAAAAGCTCTTATAATTAGGCATTTTGTCTAAGTGCTCTGCCAGATTCAAGTACAATCCCTTAGAACCATATTCATCTATCATCTGCTTTGTGCTTCCCTTAGAGCTAAAGCAGGTAAGAATATCAGGTAAATCTCCACCGGCATTTATTACCTGTAATTTTTCTGTATAGTCTCCAGAATGAATATACTCAAAGGTAATATCAAGCGGACGTCCCATCTTGCTCTCACACATCTCAAGCCATTTTTTCTGAATCTCTGTGCCCTCTGGTGATTTGTCGCCAAAGTAAATGGTAGTTACCTTAAACTTTAACGCTTCCTTAGAGTCCCCCGTATTGGTTGAAGCTGCACTGGTGCTCTTCCCGGAAGTAGCTTGAGCACTTCCGCTTTTTCCCTTGTCTGCTCCACAACCTGAAAGCAGCATTGCCGCACACATTCCGAGTGCTACGATTTTTGATAGATTCTTTCTTTTCATGAAAATTCCTCCTGTTTATTATATTGTACACTCTCACCCCGGCTTAACCTTTTACACCACCAACCATAATGCCCGCAGCAAAGTATTTCTGTATAAAAGGATATATACACATTATTGGGAGCATTATGACTACTATGGTAGCCATTTGTAGATTTTGAGGAGTAATTGTGCTATTTCTGAACATCTGCATTATGGATGGATCCATGCTATTAAAGGCAGTACTGTTAAAAAGTATCTTTCTAAGTATCATCTGAACAGGATAATAATCCTGTGTATTAAGGTAAATGAGTGCTGAATACCAGTCATTCCACTTGCCTACTATCGTAAAAAGCGCTATGGCTGCAATAATAGGTTTAGAAAGCGGCATTATTATCTTCATAAGGATAAGGAATTCTCCTGCACCGTCTATTCTTGCAGATTCACGCATACTAGGGTTTATTCCTGCAAAAAATGTCCTAAATAATATAAGATTATATGCTGTTACTACAAACGGTATGACCATTACTGCAGGGTTGTCTATAAGGTGCAGCCCCTTCATAAGAAGGTAGGTAGGTATGGCTCCACCGCTAAAAAACATAGTAATTGTTATAAAGATAGTAATTCCCTTCCTTAAAGGAAAACTCTTAATTGTAAGCGGATATGCAGTAAATGCCGTTAACACTATTACAAGTATTGTATGTAATCCTGCATATATAACTGTGTTTAAGTAGGTTCTTACTATCAAACTGTCCTGAAGCACCTTTTTATATCCCTCAATTGTGAATCCTCTAGGCCATAGGAAGAGTCCACCTTTTTGTATTTCTGAGCCTATTGATACAGATACACATACTACGTGTATGATAGGTGCGAGCATTACCAAAGAAATGATTAGCATTATTAAGACATTGGTAAAATTAAATACTCTGTCGCCAAGACTTAACTTAATTTTTCTTTTATTAGCTCCTTTCATTCCTGCACCTCCTACCACAAACTATTTTCGCTAATTTTCTTACTAAAGAAATTAGCCGTAATTAGCAATACAAAAGATATAATCGATGTCAAAAGTCCAATCGCTGTCGTATACTCGAACTTTCCGCCTAAGATTCCTTCTCTGTATACATAAGTCCCTATAATATCAGCTGTTTCATAGGTAGACTCATTGTACAAAAGCAGAACTTTTGTAAAGTCAGACGAGATAATTTTTCCACTCTCAAGTATTAACATAATAGTTGTAGTTGGTATGATAGCAGGCCATGACACATATTTGATTCTCTGCCACCTGTTTGCACCATCCAAAGTAGCTGCCTCATGCAGCTGAGGGTCTACTGTTGATAAGGCTGCAAGGTATACAATTGCTCCCCAACCTAAGCCCTGCCATATATTACTTGCAATAAAAATCGTCCTAAACTATCTTGGGTCAGTCATAAACGATATTTCTTTAGCGCCAAAGAATCCTCTTATGGTATTGATAACACCATCTACTCCACAGAAGTTAATCACAAGTCCTACTATAACGACAGTTGAAATAAAGTATGGAAGATAAGAGATTGACTGAACAACCTTCTTAAACTTACTATTGGTAAGCTGATCCATAAGCAATGCAAAAATTATTGGTGCAGGAAAACTCCACAACAGTGTATATACTCCTAATAAGAGTGTGTTTTTAATCAGACGAAATAAGTAAGGATTTGCAAAAAACTGTTTGAAGTATTTTAACCCTACCCAGTGATTTGCACCGAAAAGCCCTCCCACCGGGTTGTAGTCCTGGAAAGCTATCAGTATTCCATACATAGGTAGATATGAAAAAATGAACACTGCAACAAGACCCGGAATTGACATAAGAATCAGTTCTTTATGGTCTAAGCATCTCCTTAAAAAGCTTTTCTTCATCGAAACTCCTCCTGTTCTTTTTATTAATCTTATATTTGAATTTGTTTTAATACATATCTTTTGTTAATATTTTAACCAATCTTCTTTTCTCGCTTTTATTGATTTGACTATATCGCACAATTTTACTCAAATCAATCGTTATTTTTTAGTTATTATTTCATTTCTTAGTATTAATATTAATTTTTGAAACCTATATTAAAAAACGATAACTCATATTTCATCTATTTCACTTTTATATGCACATAAATTATGATAATATTTAAGAACAAGCTAATATTTAGTTGGTTACAAATGGGGGATTTAAAATGCGAACAAGAAAAAGTATCCTTAGTGGGGTAATTTATCTCAATTTATCTATAGCAGTAATTATTGCTATTTTGTTTTTTGTATCAAGTGCTGTGTACAGTCACCAGCTAAGTAAAGAGAGATATCATCTTGCAAGTACAAAGCTTGCCAGGTTGAACAGCGACTTTCAGCTGGAAATGAACCGTCTGGATGCGCTATTTTCACTTTGCATACGTGACTCATCACTTGTATATACACTCACCGATAAGCTTGGCAAGGATTTTTTTGAGAAAAACGCTGAAAACGCTGCATCCAAGCTTTCTCTCCTGAGACAATCCCTTCCGTATGCCAAGACAGTCTTCTTATACACAAAATCATCAAAACGTGTTGTACAGGATAACGGGCACTTATACACTGAAAATGACTTTGTACATATAGTTCTAAACAAGAATGACAATAATAAGCTATCTACAATCAAAGACTTGCCAGATGGACTGTATCATTACAGCAATTTTTATGCATTATATGTAAAAAATCTATATAAGCATGGATATATCGCCGCTTCGATATATCTGCCTGAGTTTGCAAACATCCATAAGTCCATTGATAGTGATTTCTTAGGATATGTAGTAGATGAAGATGGAAAAAGCCTAATCTCCAATCCCAGACTATTTCTCTCAGACAAAGATATTAAGCTTGCCCTTGAAAATGATTTTATTAATTGTAATAACACAAAGTATTACTCAATTGCCTCTAAAATGAGTATTTTCCCATATATAGGCCTTGTTCTTGTAAATAACGACGAGCTTATGTCGCCTTTATACTACATGTATACAGTTATGGGAATAACCTTCGTCATACTACTAGCAAGTTCATTGTTACTTGTTTTTCTAAACTATAAGCTTTATCTTCCTCTTAAGAAGTTTACTTCTCAGTTTGGTAGTTCCGGAGATAATGAAGTAGCGATACTGGAGAATCAGATTCATGAGCTTTTATACGAAATTAACTGTCTTAGCTCAGACACAAATAACTCTGGAATGATTAATGAGAGAATAGCATTATACTATTTATTAAGTACAACTTCCGAGCCTGACGAGAAAACTCTCGCTACTTTAGAGGAAAAATACCCATATTATATGGTTATTGTCTTGGTTATTCAAAATAATTCAGGGAATGAGGACATATCTTTCGTGTCTGCGCTAGAGAAAAAACTAGTCGATAGATTTGAACTAAAGTTCATTAATGTAAATAAATATACATATTCTTTGATTGCAAAGCCTGAAGATAAAGAAGAAATACTTAAAGAAATTGAAGCACAGACAGCTGATTCAAATAATGACATTCAGGTGTTTGCAGGTATTCGTGAGTACTGTACTGCTATAAGCGGGCTTAATGCTGAGTATAAGCTTGCAGAAAACTCGTTGCTTGCTTCTCCTGTCATAAATGGTAAGCAGTTTACTTATAGTACAGACAATAATTTACCAAAAAAGAAATCACGCCTTCCGGTAGATATACACAATCTTTTATTTGAGTATGCCAGAAATAATGCTCCTGAAATGATATTAAAGGAACTTGAGCTTATATTTTATCCTGAAGCGCCTATAAGCATATCAGATTTTAGACATTATTATGTTGAAATACAATCAATATTTGAAAAAGCCTGCCTTGCAAAAAAACTTGAGCTGCCAACGTTCACAGATGGCCATGATGCATATAATACAAACTTTATGTATCAAAATCTATCAGACCTTTCTTACAAGCTTTTTTCAAAGGCTGATAAAGAGCAATACGACATTAAAAGCCGTATGGAAGAGTATATTAATGGACATTTAAGCGAACCACTTACATTAAGCAGTGTAGCTGAAGCATTTTCCATAACTCCGGTATATCTTTCCAGCTGGTTTAAGAAAAACATGGGAACAAACTTTTCATCTTATGTTTCTACTGTAAAGATGGACTATGCCATAACGCTTCTATGCAGGCAGAATCCTCCTAAAATACAGGATATAGCTTCTTCTGTAGGCATAGACAGTACTGCAACATTTATAAGGCAGTTCAAGAAACATACAAGAACTACCCCTTCCCAGTATCAAAAAAGCTGGGCATCTTCAGATAACAAAAGATAATTGCATTACTAAAGACCGGTGACAGAATCTTCTGCTACCGGTCTTTAGTCTGTCATCAAGAACTTTTAATGTATCCCCTTCACCTCGTAACCAGCCTTTACAACTGCTTCTTTCAGCACATCATCACTTACTTCCTTCAAAAGGCTCACCTTTGCGTTCTTGTTTTCAAGGCTTACTTCTGCCTTTACACCGTCTATGGCATTAAGAGCTTCTGTTACATGCTTTACGCAGTGAGCGCAAGACATCCCTTCAATATCAATTGTTTTCTCCATAACAATATCCTCCTTTGTGTAACTGTTATCCTTTGTTTCATCTGTCTGAGCCTTCTTTTCATTTTGCTTAGGCTGACTCTGTGTAATCTGCGTTCTTGCCTTAACCTTCTTGTACTTAGGTGTGAAAAACCTTAGTCTGAGCGAATTGGATAGTACAAATACCGATGAAAAGCTCATCGCAAGTGCACCAATCATTGGGTTAAGCCTCAGCCCAAAGGCAGCAAAGAATACTCCTGCCGCCACAGGTATACAAAGAGCATTGTAAAATAATGCCCAGAACAGATTCTCTTTAATCTTCTTTACTACCTCGTTACTTAGCAAGATTGCATAAGGCACATCTCTTAGATCGCTATGCATAAGTATGATGTCAGCTGTATCCACCGCTACATCTGCACCGGTGCCAATGGCTACTCCCACATCTGCACCTGCAAGGGCAGGGGCATCATTTATTCCATCACCAACCATCATGACAGTCTTGCCCTTCTCCTTAAGCCTTCTTATCTCTGCTTCTTTGCCGATAGGCTTAACCTCTGCAACCACTCTGTTTACTCCGGTTTCACGTCCTATAGCAAGGGCTGTGCGCTCATTGTCTCCTGTAAGCATAACCACATCTATGCCTATTTGGTTAAGCTCCCTTACAGCCTCCTTACTTCCTTCCTTTATAACGTCGGCTACAGCTATGATGCCGATTAGCTCCTTTTTATCCTTTCCTCTTGCAAAGTAGAGAACCGTCTTTCCAAGGTTATGAAGCTCATCTGCCTTAGCCTTAAATCTGTTATCAGTTATGCCAAGCTCCTGCATATAGGCTGCATTTCCTGCATATAAGGCAAGTCCTTCTACCTCTCCTGCTATTCCTCTGCCCTCTATGGTTTCAAGGGTTTCAGCTCTTTTTATCTCGATGTTTTTAGCTTTAGCGTACTCTGTAACCGCATTAGCAAGCGGATGAGAACTGGCACTCTCAAGGGTAGCCGCAAGCGAAATAAACTCAGTCTCATCAATGTCATTTACAAAAATATCAGTTACCTTAGGCCTTCCTTCAGTAATTGTACCTGTCTTGTCAAGAACTACAGTGTCTATCTTATGTGCTACCTCTAGGCTTACCACATTTCTTATAATAATGCCCTTCTCAGCTCCTTTTCCTGTACCAGCCATAATAGCCGCAGGAGTGGCAAGTCCCAGTGCGCAAGGGCAGGAGATGACAAGGACTGCAACCGCCATATTAAGCGCAAAGGAGAAGTCTCCCCTTACAAATAGCCATATGATGAAGGTAAGAAAAGAAATACAAAGCACCACAGGCACAAACACTCCGCTGATTTTGTCTGCAAGTCTTGATATAGGAGCTTTTGAGCCTGCAGCCTCCTCTACAAGGGAAATAATCTTGTAAAGCGCAGTATCTTCACCTACATTGGTGGCCCTAAAACTGAAATAACCAGAACGGCTGATGGTTCCTCCAGTCACCCTGTCATCTGTATTTTTCTCTACAGGAATACTCTCTCCTGTCACCATGGCTTCATCCACAGCACCACTGCCGTTTACTATGACACCATCCACAGGTACAGTCTCTCCAGCCTTTACTACTACTATATCTCCTGCCACAACCTCGGAGACCAACACCTCACTCTCCACGCCGTCTCTTAAGATAACTGCCTTGTCGGGAATCAGATTTACAAGCTTGCTTATAGCTTCTGTAGTCTTCTTCTTACTCCTTGCTTCAAGGTATTTACCTAGGGTAATGAGAGTAAGTATGGTACCCGCTGTATCAAAGTAGAGATTCATCCCAAAAGGCATGGATGACTTCACATCTCCTATGGAGATAAAGTAGGCAATCATATACAGAGAATAAATGCTGTATAAAAATGATGTACCTGAGCCTATCGCAATTAGGGTATCCATATTGGGATTTCTCTTAAAGAGATGCTTAAATCCGCTTATAAAGAACTTTCTTCCGGTGAAAATAATCGGAATAACAAGCAGGAGTTCAGTAAGCGCAAGGAGAAGCTTCCCTCCGTCTCCCATAAATGCCTTTGGAAATGGTACATTAAACATACCTCCCATACCAAAATACATAAGTGGGACCATGAAGATAAATGAAACTATCGCCCTTAGCTTAAGCTCTTTTGCATAGTCATCAGCAGTATCTGTCTGCTTTTTACTACTCTCAGACTTGATGTCCTTTTTTACACTCGCTCCATAGCCTGCATCTTCTACTGCCTTTATGACCATTTCATCCGTAAGTCCGTCTGAAAGCTCTAGTGTCATCTTATTTTGCATAAGGTTGACATTTACATCCTTTGCACCTTCCAGCTTCTCTACAGCCCTTGTGACGGCTGCAGAGCAAGAAGCGCAGGACATACCTGTTATATTGTAGGTTTCTTTTTTCATTATGCCTTCTTTCTGTGATAGCAACTTTTTTCTACATAATTCACTCATTTATCACAAAATTACATTGTGTTCAATGGATTTTAAAAATTCTACCCCTCCTTAACCAAAATGTCAAGGAGGGGTAGTCTAATAATTATTATTTACGATACAAGTGTCAAAAGTATAAAAATTCGATTGGGGCTTACTTGCAAGAGAATTTATTATCTTTTGACATGCAAAAAATATGAGTAAGTAGCCATTTTTTTGTAAAAAATGAGCGGATTACGAATATTTTTGCATGCAATCTCACACAGTTCTAATATATTGGTACTATTTACTTAGCGCCAGGCTTGCCAAGGAGTCTAAACATATTTGCCTTGTAGAATTCTACACCCGGCTGGTCAAAAGGATTGATGCCAAGCATATAGCCACTTACTCCCACCGCAAATTCAAAGAAGTAGAAAAGCTCACCAAGGTGGTACTCTGTCTGCTCAGGTATTTCGATGAGAAGTGTAGGCACATTTCCATCCACATGAGCCGCAATAGTACCCTTCATAGCGCACTTATTTACATAGTCCATAGTCTTGCCTGAGAGGTAGTTAAGACCGTCTATATCATTCTCAGCACTCTTAAGTGTAAAATCTCTTCTAGGCTTTTCCACAACAAGAACAGTCTCATACATAAGCCTTGAACCGTCCTGAATGAACTGTCCCATTGAATGAAGGTCTGTAGTAAGGTCTACTGAAGCAGGGAAGATACCCTTCTGGTCCTTGCCCTCGCTCTCTCCGTAGAGCTGTTTCCACCACTCTGATATGAAGTGCAGGCTTGGCTCATAGTTTGCAAGGATTTCAACACTCTTTCCCTTTCTGTAAAGGATGTTTCTTATAGCCGCATAACGAAGTGCAGGATTCTCACTAAAGTCATTGTTTAAGCAGATTTCCCTAAGGTGGGCAGCACCCTCCATAAGCTTGTCTATATCAGCACCGCTGGCTGCAATAGGGAGAAGTCCCACAGCAGTAAGTACTGAGAAACGTCCGCCTACATCATCAGGGATGACGAAGCACTCATAGCCCTCTTCGTCAGAAAGAGTCTTAAGAGCACCACGTGCCTTGTCTGTGGTTGAATATATTCTCTTAGCTGCTCCTTCTTTTCCGTATTTCTTCTCTGTAAGCTCTCTAAATACTCTAAAAGCAACTGCAGCCTCAGTAGTTGTTCCTGATTTTGATATTACATTTACAGAGAAATCCTTATCTCCTATAAGGTCAATGAGTTCCTCAATGTAAGCACCGCTCATGCTATTACCTACATAATAAATCTGTGGAGCCTTACGCTTCTCCTTTGGTAAGTCATTGTAGAAGCTATGCTTTACGAAGTCAATGGCTGCTCTTGCTCCAAGGTAAGAACCGCCTATACCGATTACAAAAAGGATGTCAGAGTCATTTCTAATCTTCTCAGCTGCCTTTTTGATTCTTGCAAACTCTTCCTTATCATAGTTGACAGGGAGATCTATCCAGCCAAGGAAATCCTTTCCGTCACCGGTTTTCTCCTTAAGTCTCTTTGCTGCATCCAAAACTGCAGGCTTAATGCTCTCCACCTCGTGGTCGCCTATGAATTTCTGAGCATTTTTGTAACAAAAATATAATGTATCCACTGCAAAACCCTCCTTGTTTTATTGCATTTTTAACTACTTAGCCATTATCATTCATCATAAATTCAATTAGTTTCTTTGTATCCTCAGGCTCGTATGCAACTATTTCCATTTCAGGTATTGTTCCTGATGAGAAAATATTAGCTAAGGATACATACTGAGAAAGCTTTGACTTAAGGTTCAATCTGTCTCCCTCATTTGTTACAAGCTCTATCTTGCCGCTGCACTTGTCCACCAGCTGAAAGAACTTCTCGATGTTGTTGATATTTGTAATCTTCATGTTCTTCCTCCCAAAAATTTGATTATATTTAAATTATCGACCTATATCAGAGATTTGTCAAGTTACCATTTGATATTATCTCGAGATCATCTTAACCTCTTGCCTCTCTTATTGCTTCATTAATTTCGTCTAAAGACAAATCAGAAATTCCATATTCTTTTGCAATCTTACTTGCACGTTTCATCGCAGAAATCCCTTTGTTCTCTTTAACCTCTTCTATCTTCATACTAAATGGAATTCCCTTTTCCCTAATTAGCCTAGCTAAACAAATCCTAAAATATGATTGTAAATCTATCCCAAGTTTACTACAAATCTCTATTGCCTCAGTTCTATCATTTTCATCTACTCTAAATTGTACCAGTGTATTTACCATATAAATCGCCTCCCTTAAACAAATTATAACATTGTTCGTTTACATATGCAATCATATGATTAATAAATGATGTGAAGCAATTATTTACATCTCCGCATTGCCAAATTCTGACAGTTTTAAGCCCTCATTACGCTCAAGCACTGTCTGTATGCTCCAAGGGTGGGTAAATATAAGTAAAGGCCTGCCCTTCATATCCTTGATACGCTTTGTATCCATGGTGAGGGAGAGCTTGTCCATATCCACATCCTTATTCTCTATCCAACGGATATGCTCATAAGGCAGTGTTTCAAGGCGTATCTCCACATTGTACTCCTGTAGCAGCCTAAACTTAAGCACATCAAACTGAAGCTCACCCACAGCTCCAACCAGGATTTCCTCAAAGCCCTGGCTGTACTCCTGGAATATCTGAATAGCACCCTCTTGGGCTATCTGCTCTATCCCCTTTACAAACTGCTTACGCTTCATGGTATCCATCTGGCGGACTCTTGCAAAATGCTCCGGCGCAAATGTAGGTATTCCTGCAAATCTAAAACTCTCATTTGGCGAGCAGACAGTGTCTCCTATAGAGAATATGCCCGGATCAAAGATACCTATTATATCTCCTGCGTAGGCCTCTTCCACTATCTTTCTTTCCTGTGCCATCATCTGCTGAGGCTGTGAAAGGCGGATTTTCCTGCCTGCCTGCACATGGTTTACTTCCATTCCTGCTTCAAACCTGCCGGAGCAGATACGCATAAATGCAATCCTGTCTCTGTGCATCTTGTTCATGTTTGCCTGAATCTTAAATACAAAGGCTGAGAACACATCAGAGCGGGGATCAAGTTCACCCTTGTCAGTCATCCTTGAAGATGGGATGTAGGTCATCTTAAGGAAGTGCGTAAGGAAGGTCTCTACACCGAAGTTAGTAAGCGCAGAACCAAAGAATACAGGGCTTAATTCACCCCTGCTTACCTTATCCTGGTCAAACTCAGGGCAGGCCCCATCCAGAAGCTCAAGCTCCTCCATTAACTTCTCGTAGTTATCATTGCCTAGAGAAGTCCTTGCTTCCTCATCCTTTATATTAAAATAGCTTGTCTCAACTTCCTTTGCACCCGCATTGGCAGCCTTAAACTCCATAACTGTCTCGGTATTTCTATCATATACACCCTTAAAGTTCTTACCACAGCCTATAGGCCAGTTGATAGGACAGGTCTTGATACCAAGTATGCTCTCTATCTGGTCCATAAGCTCGAAGGTATCCATAGCCTCACGGTCAAGCTTGTTTACAAAGGTAAATATAGGAATGTGGCGCATAACACAGACCTTAAACAGCTTGATAGTCTGAGCCTCCACACCCTTGCTCGCATCTACCACCATGACCGCAGAATCTGCAGCCATAAGAGTACGGTAGGTATCCTCTGAGAAGTCCTGATGTCCCGGTGTGTCAAGGATGTTGATACAATAACCATCGTACTCAAACTGCATAACTGAAGAGGTTACAGATATACCTCTTTGCTTTTCTATTTCCATCCAGTCCGACACTGCATGTCTGCTGGTTTTTCTAGCCTTCACAGAGCCTGCTAGGTTAATAGCCCCTCCGTAAAGCAGAAGCTTCTCTGTAAGTGTTGTCTTTCCCGCATCGGGATGTGAAATAATCGCAAATGTTCTACGCTTTTCTATTTCTTTTACTAAATCAGACATATATTTTCCTTTCAAAAATCTTGTATATCTATTAATACAGAACTACATTGTTGTCACTTACTGCAGTCCTTGTATAAATATTCATCATCCAACTACTTTTTACAAAATAGCTGCTTACTCTTATTTTCGTGCCAAAAGATATAAATTTTTATGTAAGCAAATCCAAACAAAATTTCTAAGTTTTTGACACACGTATCATATTATAGCAGTTACCAAAGTATTTTTCACTAAAAATTTTAAAAAGCTGAGAGGGCTGCTATAATGCAACCCTCTATTATTCTAATTTGCTTTTTTTCTCTTCTTTTCTTTTGGACTTATCTTGATGTCATAGGTCTCCGAATATCCGCCTTTTTTAGCGCTTACTGTAACACTTACTGTGCCCACAGCCTTGGCAGTCATTTCTCCAAGCTTTGAGATTGTCATAAGGTCTTCATTGTCAACCTCATAGGTGAACTCCTCGTCCTTATCCTTTGAAAATAAAACATAAGGCTTTATCTTTGACTTCGTACCCACAGTAAGGCTCTTATCTATGGAAACCACCATAAATGGCTTTCTCTGCTCAGTATCGCGAAGCTCCTGCTTGGTTACATCATTGTTATTATTTTCCATTATTACGTATGTGCCTGAGCTGTAGGCATAAAAGCGGTAGAGATTGTTTGCCACCAGCCCGCCAGTCTGCTGCACCATTATTCTTCTCCTGTCAGGGGTGAAGTATACAGCTACTCTGGCAGGGTCAAACTCCTCAGGTATCGTAAGTTCTGCTATCAGATACTGGTTCTCATCAAACTGAAAGCTGTCGATATCCATTTCAAAGGCAATGTAATTCTTAGTACTATTCACCCTCTTTATGGCAGACTTTATAAGGTCATCCTCCAAATCTTCCGTCTCAAGCTTGATATCTTCCCTTACAAACTGATCCTGTATAAATGCAGTAAGTGTAGAGCTGTAGTCCCCTCCACCTACCGTAGACTCAAGAGTTCCCACGCCTGCAATCCTTCTTGCAAATGCCTCTACAGTGAAGGTCGCAGTCTTGGCACCGAAGTTTACCGTAAACACATTGTCTCCCACCTTACTTGCGGTAGTTGACATTATGGTGTAGTCTTCAACATTGCTGCTGCTTCCGTCATTATAGGTAGCAGTCACAACCAGCTTCTTGCGGTCTAATGACTCGTACTGCTCCAGTGCACCTCCATTGTACACAGCCTCAAGCTGAGTTACCGTTTTCGCTGTAACAGGAACATAGATGGTGGCTGTAAGCTTTTTATAAGTGACTATAACCTCTTGCATCCCAACTGTGTTCATTGTTTCCGTAGAAATGTCAAAATCAGATATGGTCTTATTGGTTCCATCGGGATAATAAGCAGTAACCAAGATGCCCGATTTACTTATCTTGCTTCCCTCTATCACCGTTCCACCATTATATGTGGCGGTTATATTGGTAGGAAGTACTTCTGTACCCTTTACTACCACAGTATCATTAAAGCCCTTGTAGGAGACAGTGATTGTATTGGCTCCTACCTCTTTGACCGTATCCGGAGATATGGTAAAGCCCGCTGTTATGGTTTCTTTTGTCTTGTCGTTGTTGGTAAGCTCAATGGTTATCTTGGAAAGGTCAATCTTGCTTCCCACAACAAGGTCAGTCCCTGTGTACTTGGCAGACATCTTCTCAGCGGTTTTTGCCACTCCGTTTACTACGAACTTGCCCTTAAGATTGCCGTAGGTAACTGTGACAGTATTCTCACCCGGAGCCTTCACCTCCAGATTGTTAAATGAAAGGTCAGAGGTCTTTACAGCCTTTTTATCATTGTTGGTATATACAATGCTCGCCTTTATCTTCTTAGTGTCTACAATCTGCCCTACTACAAGGTTTTTATCACCTGAATATATTACTTCAAGCTCTTTTTCTCCATAGCCCTTGACTTGAACATTGGTTTTTCTTCCGTTAAACTCTACAGTTATATTGTTGTTTCCGTCAACCACTATGGCCTCAGGAGAAATGGAAAACTGGTTATGGCTGATAGTCCTTGTAGTCTGTGTACGTCCGTTAGGTGTAATCACCCCATATACCACACTCAGGGTAATCTCACCCTTCTTTATAGCGTCTCCAACATGATACTTGCTTGCACCATTCCAAGTCGCCTCCATCTTATCAAAGGTCTCATTGGTTTTAGGTATAGTGATTTTATACACCAGCTCTTCGCCTGTCTTTGTCTTAGCCGTATTGTCATAAGTTATGGCAAGCTCAAATGCACTCTTTGCATCAATGGGAACTGCATTGAGGGAAAGCTTTATATGGCTAAGCTCACTCTCAGGGAGAGGAACAAACTTCTCTTCCCCGTCATAGCGCATAGTAAACTTAAAGTCTGTTTTACTAAGCGCAGTACCTACCAGTACATCGCCGTTTTCATTCTTAACCCCTATATATTCGGCTGAAAGCTCAGCTATCTTCTTGTCATCCTCCGCACTTACTCTAAGTGGTGCAGACAAGCCTATAATCATAACAAAGCAAAGTAAAATTGATATGAACCCTTTAATTCCGGTATTCCTCATAACAAAATACTCCTTTCCAAAATTTCCTATATCTAATTATATCGGCATATCGTTACTAAGTTATTATATATCTTATCAAAACTTTTATCTCTTTATAGTCTACCCCTACAAATGCCGGTTTAGCAGAAAGTTTTCCTTTAGTACTTTAGTATGTCATTGAAAATTTAAGCCCAAAAAGGCTATGATATTCACT
Organism: Catonella massiliensis; assembly: GCF_016651435.1. Taxonomy (NCBI): domain Bacteria; kingdom Bacillati; phylum Bacillota; class Clostridia; order Lachnospirales; family Lachnospiraceae; genus Catonella; species Catonella massiliensis. The sequence goes on from NZ_JAEPRJ010000001.1 coordinate 2,167,631, forward strand.
AGTTAAATCACATCTTTATCCAGTAGAAAATCAATAACATTTATATTCAAGATGCCATTATCATCATACCAGCGCTTTCCAATATCTTTTCTTACTAAAATTTTGGGAAAAAAGTCACCTGTAAGCGCAAAAGGCCTTAGTTCTATCTCTGCTTTTTCATCATCAGGCATCGCATAAGCTGACTGTATATAAGTCCGCTTCCCTCCTGAGTTTACCACAAAATCAATTTCTATCGGAATACGAACTGAATTTCCATTGTCATTAACTGCTCTTTGATATACAACGCCGACATCAACTAGAAACTGCCTTATATTTAACTCGTTATATATAATGTTCTCCATTATATGCGTCATTTCCTGTTGACGAAAGCCTATCCTTGCATTCCTAAGGCCTATATCCTCGCTATAATACTTGTTTGGAGAATCAAAGTACGACTTTCCTTTCACATCATAACGCTTGCTTTCCGAAAAAAGGAAGGCATCTTCCAAATGTCCTATATATGTACGAATCGTATTGGCTGACACGCTATAGCCTTGCTTAGACTTCAAGGTATTAGCAATTTTAGTTGGATTGGTTAATGAGCCAACAGACGAGCACAGCAAGTCAAGTATTTGTTCAAGCACATCCTGCCTCTCTATTCTCTTTCGTTCAACAATGTCCTTAATATATACTTCTTGGAATAGAGATTTAAGATAGTTCATCTTCGTGGCATCATTAGGTCTTGACAAAATAAGCGGCATACCGCCATAGAAGGCATATTCATCAAAAGCTTCATTTTTATCTCCACCAACGGCAGAGTAATATTCAGCAAAACTAAGCGGATGTACTCTTATTTCATCACTTCGTCCTCTAAACTCTGTAAGAATGTCACTTGAAAGCATTTTTGAATTGCTTCCGGTTACATATACATCTAAATTTGATAGACCTCTCAAATCATTAAGCGCATCATAAAAAGTAATCCTTTTACCGTCAGGATTGTACGGGTTAGCCACCTCATCAGACATTTGTATTTCATCAACAAAGAGATAGTACTCCTCTTTACTTTTTTCTACCTTTTCTCTTAAATACGATGAAAGTATAAGCGGATTGCGGTATTTAATATCTTTTGCAAGGTCAAGCTCAATTGTAATAATCTGCTCATCTTTTACACCATTCTCAATCAGATAATCTCTATATATATTTTTTAGTAGATAGGATTTGCCACATCTCCTTATGCCTGTGATTACCTTTACCAAGCCATCAAAACGATATGAAATCAACTGTTGCAGATAACTATCACGTTTAATTTCCATAACCCCCACTCCATTCTATTGAAAATTTCCGCCCATCTAGGCTAATCTAGTCAATATTATATAACTATTCTTTAACATTTTCAAATGATTATTTTTTTAGTAGACAGTATATACATAAGACAAGCATTTGGTGTTATAATAGACTATGAAATAAAGACCTTATGCTTTATCAATCTGCGAGTGACTTCTCTATGATTTTACTTTGCCTGATTGATGACTATGAAAGGAGCCTACTATGAAGAAAAAACTAATTGCACTTGTACTACTCTTTGCCCTGTTTTTTAGTACCTTGCCTCAAGCTACTGAGGCTAAGACAAAGCAAAAAAAGCTTGACTACAGCAATATGCCTTATCTTGATACGCTTATATACAATAAAGACTTTGAGAAAAATGGCGTTTACAGCGCGTCAAGAAAGTATCTAAAGCTTATAGAGGATGCTGCTAAAACTGGGAAAATAACCGAAAAATTCAAGGCGGCAGAAAGATATTTCGATGATGATATGGATTACGAACTTACATATACAAATGACTATGGTCCCAATTTTTATGGAACTCTCTCCGACAAAGGGCTTGCATTCTTTTTGAATAGGTTAAAACTTAACGAAACGCCCATTTACTTGGAAACAGACTTTAATGAGCTTCCTTATGAATTTGATGATACAGTAGAAGTAAACAAGTCGTTAGAATATATATGCCTAAAAATATTAAAGGACAGAAATCCAAAATCCTATGAATATGATAAACGCATGGAAAATAAAATAGGATATTCCATTGCATCACGTATGAAGTTTATAAATGACAATGCCATTTTACCTAAGAACTTCCTTAAAGATTTGAGGAAAAGGCTGTCTATCAACAGGATTTACAAGTTATATGTCAGTAATTACGAGAAGTATAAAAAACTACATAACGACAACAAGTACCTGTACTACAAGAATGAAAAAGTCCCTGCTCCTTGGAGAACTGACAACTTTTTTGTTACTCCTATAGTGATTGGTGGATATAAAAGGGGATTTAATCCAAAGACAGATAAATACCTAAACATCTTCTGTAATGCAAACTTTACCTATGATGACGCCATAACTTCACCTCCTGATATTAAAGCATACATATATGACAAATCAGGTAACCTCGTGGATACATTAAAGCCTTCATATCAGTATAAGAGTAATTATCTGGGCTCATTTATATTTACTGTAAACAATACCGCCAAATACCTTAAAAATGGTAAATACAAGGTTATCGTTAAAATGAAAGCTAAGAATGGCAAGGATGAGCTCTACGCTGAAAAATCGGAGGCTTTCACAGTTACAAACAGGAATGTGTATGGAAGTTACAGGAGGGTTCCTATATACCCTGCAAACGGCTCTGATAGCCGTGCAATGAAGACATTGGGCGCTAGATATTTTAAGAATATAGAAAATACCACCAACACTAGATTGGCTTACAATATTTATAAATTTGTTAAGACTTCTAAGAAAGTACACGTTAAAGAGCGTGACTTTGATAAATATTTGTCAGTCTATGACAACAGCAAGTTGTTATATGACTCATTTTGTAAAACCGAGTGCTTATGTAGATTCTCTTATGACCAAACTGAGTTTGGTCGATATTACTATATCCTCAGAAAAGATTTTGAGTACCTTCACAATCTATTCTTAGGCAATTTTTTATACTCCCTCGGAGTGCCCCCACAAGAGATTGCAAAATATTATAAGCATTATAAAGATCCAAATCCTTTAAACTTTAAGATACCATATAGAGGGTTATAACCACAACTATTAATGGGAAGGCTTTTGTATTCTCATACAGAAGCCTTCCCAAATTATTTCGGTTAATACGGATTGATATATTAAGCCAACTTCCAATTCTTAACTATATATATTGCATCCCTGTTTTGGGATGTTCGACTGCTTTCGTTGGCTGAGAAGAATAAAGTCTTGCCAACAATATGCATACTTTCAATTTCAAATTTTGTTGTAGATGAATTGGAAAACGTATCTTGACCCACATAAACACAATCACTATATCTATATTTTAGTATATGGCTTTTAGTAAATCTCTTAGTTTTTGCATCTTTTTCTGCAAGTATAAAATATAAATACCCATCTTTATAAAACATGTCCTGCGCCTCAGTGTTATCAACTTCAATTTTCAGCGTATTCGGATATGTAAATGTTTTCATTTTCTCAGTACTGTACTCAACTTTATCTGTTATATTGCTAGAAAAGTAAACTCTCTGCCTTGCATGACCGTCGTTATGGCCACTAAAGTGCACTATGAATTGATTGTTTCCTATAGCCGCAATTGAGCTGATATCAGCATCACCTGAGTTAATATCTATCTTTGTTCCCGCTTCATGCTTAGTACCTTTTAGCTTCGTAGTAGATAACTTAACAATATAATTCTTATCTGTTCCTACATAAAGGAAACCACCGCTTAAAGTCAGACTATTGGCATGTCCTAATCTTTCATACATATGTGTATGTGATGGTTTTACAAAACCTTTTTCAATTTTATCAGTTTTGTTTATCACGTACAAGCACTGCTTTGATTTGTCTTGTTTTGATTTAATACAATATAACGTTCCGTTGCTATCAATAGATATTCCACCCATATTTGTGCATTCCATCTTATCAGGAATCCTATATAATAATTCAAATTTACTCATAATCTTTCTCTCCTTAATCATTATTCTTTGTTTCCACTTCTTTCATTGGGATTGGTTTCATATCTTCATTTAGCTATCTATAGCCCATTAAGGCTATGTAATATACAGCTTTAGTTAGCTGGTGCTCTTATAGAGCAAAATCTTTTATTACCAAAAGCTCTAGATTTCACTTTTAACCACCTCCTTCTACTTAGTAGCCTTGGCGGATGGCTTAAAAGGACGTTTTGGATATCTTTCTATCATTTCCATTAAGTTCAGCTACATCAGTCATGCCTTCACTAATAATGTAAGATACAAGTGTTCCAAGTGCTGATATAATGGCTGCTACATGCTCTATCGTAAGACTATTAATATTTAATACAGTCAGCATTGCGGTTGAAAAACCTATAATTGCAACCCAAAACTTTCTCGATGTTAGTTTTCTTCTCCAATCAATCTTAGTTTCTTCAACATTTTTAGATACTTTCATTTCAGCATTTCCTTCCTATAATGTCAAGCCCTAAATCATTTAATTTCAGGCTTTTCTTTAAATATTTACCTCATAAAACAGAGCAAAAAATGTATGACAGTCATTGTATTTTATACTGAACAGCTAAAAGAGGGTGTAGTTTATAAAGCATCCCATTGTTTTGCTTTATAAAGGCTATAAATCCTCTGCTAACTATGATGGTGAACCTTCCGTGTCTAAAGGGATCGTGTCCCAACTTCCTTCGTCCCACCTGTCCATACACCGAGTGCCTGCTAAGCTTTCTAACAGGGTCATGCCCTACGGAGAGAACTACTGCAAGCTACAGCTCTTGTTTGTTTTTTGATTTTACTGACCTGCATACTCCACAGGGTACGGATATTCCGTGGATGCTTACCCTGACTCGTTTTGCTGGTCATTGTGATGATGCAGCACCTGTAGCGCTCCATCGTTATCGGGTTTCCTTCCAGAACCCTGCCCGATCTCGGAATAATCCGACACCCGGCAAGGCTCTGGAATAAATTTTGCTGTCGACTGTTTTACGCTACAATAGCTTCCTTATTTTCCGGACGTCTGATGTCCATCAACATCTTCTTCGGAGCATATTTCGTACCAGTATTCAGAATCGTATAGATAATCCTCAGAAGCTTGCAGGCTATCACAATCAATGACTGCATCTTTTTCAACGGATTATCGGCTCGTGTCGTATAATACATATGGAGTTCTTTGAATTCCTCTACATGGGCCACTGCTGACTTTGCTGCCTGGAATAACCAATATCTGAGTCGTTTGCGTCCTCTATGACTGATTTTGGTTTCTCCCTTATGCTTTCCTGAACTGCATGCCACAAGGCCTAATCCGCTTAATTTCTGTATTTCCTTAACATCATCAAATCTTGAAATATCTCCCATCTCTGCAAGAATACCGGAAAGTGTATTTTCTCCAATCCCAGATATCTCCAGAACGTTACCTGTATGCGGTATCTCATGACATTTCTGGTTGATCTGGTTCTCTATAACAGCAAGTTCAACATCCAGTTCCATGATTTTCTGCACGAACCACTTTACAGCTGTCTTGCTTGCAATAGATCCATCCTTAATCCCAACACTTGCTTTTGCGTACTGTAAGATTTCTCTGGCTCTGCTGTACCCGCGTCCTCTAAGTTTAGCAGCATGCCAAATCTGTCTTATCCCTTCTTCTCCAAGTGCGGTCAGTTCATCCGGAAATGGTGCCTCTTTCAGCAGTTCAAGGCTAAATGCTCCATCGACTTTTCCCAATGCTTCCTTATACTCCGGGAAATATATCTTCATCTCCCTGTGCATCCGGTTGATTGTTCGAATTCTGTCTTCATTCAGTTGGTCTCTGAACATGGATAACCTACGAAGTTCAGCATAGATTTTTTCTGGAAGATATGGCATACCAAAGTTGCCATCCTTGACAAGATTTGCTATCAGTTTTGGATCCTTCCTGTCATCCTTCAGCTGGCTGTTATCTTCAACCTCCTTTGTCTGCTTAACAGCATAAGGGTTTACCTGAACAACACTGATTCCATTTGCAATCATCCAGGTAGCAAGGCAGAACCAGTAGTGACCGGTCGGCTCTAAGCCAAGTACTATCTGACTCTTATCATGTTCAGCAGCTATCTTTACTGCCCATTCTTTTGCACTCTGGAATCCCTCATAATCATTGTTGAAAGAATATGCGGACTTACTGAGTTCCCGTCCTCTGGTATCAATTGCTCTCACATAGTGCGTTTCGCTGCCTACATCACATCCCAAGATAAGCATGTCATCGCTGATAAAAGAGAGTTTTTTATTTTTATCGAACTTACCATTGGTTTCCAACTCACGCCAGGTTGAAGCTGCGAGATTTTCCTTAATCACCTCCGATTTTTTCAAAAGCTCCTGCTGTTCAAAAATATTTGCTGTTACTACTTGATTTTTTTTCTTTGTGCCTTTAATATTCATTTTAGATACCTCTTGTGTTTTTTAGATTTTACCAACTGGCAGGTCAGTAATAATCTAAATTTACTTGAGGTATTTTTTTATGTCAATCTCTTGACCTATTTATAGTATACAGGAAGCTTTCTTTAATTTATTTTACAATTTTCTTCAACTTCTATCGGGAGATTCATAAACCTTCGATGCATATCATCCATTACTCCATTTTCTCCCAACACATGGTACTGTTTATACATATTCTCAACTGTTTGGCGGTCTGAATAATTAACATAGCCCTGTTTAAAGAATTCTCTGTATAAATATAAAAGCCTCTCTCTCAAAAGTGCTTGCACGCCTAGCTGTAAGGCTTTTGTCTGCTTATCACTATTTTTGATACTTTTTAGTATATTTAACCAAAATCCTCCTATCAAAGACGGTATCCCAAATAGTGCTAACCAATTAAATAACGTCACTTTATCATCTCCTTTCTTTAACTTGATACTTCGTTTACAGATACAAGAAGTACATTTTTAATCTATATTACCTCCTACTTAATAGCCTTAGCTAAAGCTCTAAAAGGACGTCTTCAAATAATTATCTTTAAGTTTTTTTATTGCCCTTCTATAGCGATGGCTGACATTGTTCGCAATATCTCCTGTCAAATCTGCATATTCTCCAACTGACATCCCATCAAGTGCTATAGCAATTACCATCTCTGCTGTACTTTGCTTTAGAATTCTGCGTATTTTCTGGCACACTTCTTCATACTCCCAATTATCGTTTCTTTCCATCTCTTCTTTACAAAATATAGTTGGATCTTTTACCTCATCCATTTGAGGTTCGAGGATAACATCATCATCTTCTTCTCTACTTCTTTTACTGCTTAGTCCTCTATGCCTTTCAAACTTGTGCAGATTATTGTATTCAGGTTTATTGAAACCCTCATCCCAAGCATCCTGAATAAGTAGTTCCAGTTCTTCCTCAGACAGGTTTTTATCATATTTTAATGATAAGCTTTCCATCAGTTCTTCAGCTTCCTTTGAGTTCAGATTTATTATCTGATTCTTATTTTCATATCTGACTATAAGTTGCATAATATGTGCTCCTTTCTTCTAAAGAATCTCTAGAAGCGGAACACATAAAAAATCTGAAAGTATTAAGACAACACCATATTGCAAAGCCAAAAATGAGCATAGTAAAATACGGTGGATACATCTTCATCTTTTATACAGTTTTAATACTGTATAGATTCTCTATGTATCCCGCCGTCCTGATGGCCATCTCGGACTTTGAGATTAATTTTTTGTGTGGAAATTATTTTATTTTTACGCTATAATAAACTATTGGAATAAAATAACTAATTATCACATTTCTCTACCAGTTATTTTAGGTTCACTTTTATTATACAAAGTTGATTTGATATTATGGGTTAGTGTGGTATAGTCTTGTATATGGGAGGATAAGAATGCAATTTAAAGAATTTGTACAAAAGCTGTTCTCTGCGATTAGTGATGGAGAAAGTACCAGCAGCTTTACTAAGACCATGTTGGAGAATATCGTTACTGAAAAAGGGTTGGATATTCTGAATGGTTATCAACCAAGCAGCTATAGAGCCTATTATAATGGCAATACCTCAATCACAAAAATTTCTAAAAAAATAAATGCACATATTGAGCATATGGAATTTGTTGCTTATATTGGTGATCTTTCTGATGCTTCGGTTGAACAATTATGCAGGATATTTAAAGAAGATATTCCTAATATTGAGCCACTAAATGCTCCTGAAAAGCTTGCTGAACTATTTGCAAAAATTATTACGGATGCTGCCGGAGCAAAGAAAAAAACTTTTACAAAGAGCAAAAAACTTAAATCTGATGAGCCAGTCGAGATTTCCATTAGTGGCGTATCTGAGCATACACCAAAACCTCAGACATTCAAAAAATACTTAACCTCCGCTTCAACTTACTACTCTACAAAGAAAACCTTACTATATGCTGAAGAGCCACGTCCTTTTTATGAGTTATATGTCTGCAATGACATTCAGCGTCATAACAGGTTACTTTATTTAGAGGATGCTATCAGAGATGTCACAATAAAAAAATTGGAAAAAGAAGCAAAATATATTATTATTCAGGGATTGGGTGGAATTGGAAAGTCAATGCTGCTTACACATTTATTTCTATCTTCTGCCAAACAGGTTGAAACTACCGATAGTATTCCTCTTATGCTTTCGCTAAAAGATTATAAAGATACCACAATCACTATGATTGATTTTATATGCAAATCTGTAAATGAATATGACTCAGACATTTCAACGGCGGAAATTACAGATTTCCTTAGACAAAAGCGTCTTATTCTTTTACTGGATGGACTGGATGAAATACAGCTATCCAGCAGAGATGCCTTTAACCAGAGTTTAGAAGTATTAATAAAATCATATCCCGGTAACACTATAGTTATTACTTCCCGCCCTGTGAATTCATTTATTTCCTATTCAAAGTTTACTATCTTTGATATTCAGGATCTTACCAAGGAGCAAGCTCTTGAGTTAATAAGAAAGATAGATTTTTGGGACAAGGACGGTAAGAATAGTTTTCTGGAAGCTTTAGACAGTAACTTATATAACACTCATCGTGAGTTTGCAAGCAATCCTCTCCTGTTAACCATAATGCTTATGACTTATTCCTCTTTTGGAGAGGTTCCTGCTAAAATGCATGTATTTTACTCAAAGGCTTATGAAACTATGGCTCGCTTACATGATGCTTCAAAAGGCTCATTCAAACGACCATTTCATACAGGGCTTACTCCGGAAGAATTTGCAAAATATTTTGCAAAGTTTTGCGCTATGACATATAAAGATGAAATCCTTGAGTTTGATTCCAGTAGTTTTGCATCATATATGGAAAAGGTTTTAAAAACAGGTAAATCTGAGCATCAAAGTATCTCATCTCGTGATTTCCTGTTAGATCTCACAGAGAACCTCTGTATTATGTACCAGGAAGGTGAACATTATTATTTCATTCATCGTTCCTTTCAAGAGTACTTTGCTGCTGTTTGCTTTTCTTCCGGATATGATGACAAACTTATCAAAGTAGGTGATTTTTTTGAAAAAGCAAATAATCGCTCCTACACCGACAGAACATTTGATATGCTTTACGACATGATTCCTGAAAAGGTAGAACGCTTTGTGTTTCTTCCATTCTTAGAACATTTATTAGGTAGCTTTGAAAAAGAGGGCATGGGTGAGTATTGGGAGTTCTTAGAAAAACTATACCCTTTTATTTACTTTGGAGAGGTAACTTCAGATGAACTCTACTTCAACACAGCAAATTCATTTTTATATCGTTTTATCATAAAAGAAAAACAATTGGCGATTGAATTTGAACCCTATAACTACGATTGGCCTAATGATGTTTATAATTTTGTAGATAAAGTTTGGGTTGACGCCTATATTGAATTTCTGGATGATGAAGCCTATGAAAGGTTCCCAGACTGTAAATCTATTCCAAAGGACTTGCTTCGATATACCACTTTGGTTGAAGAAAGTGAATTACCTCATCTCTACTTTGATTATTTTGGAAAACCTAACGTAGAGGGTGTTACGATTGGGATTAATATCAAAAAACTAAGAGAAAATTCTAAACAATATACTATGCTAAAAAACTATATGGAACAGGATGACTTCCCACTTTTTCGCGAGTATAGGAATATCAGAAACTATTACCATAACTTAAAGAAACGTACTAAGTTGGAAACATCATCCGATGACCTATTTGATAATTAAGAAAGGACAATTGATATGAAGAAAAAACTAATTGCACTTGTACTACTCTTTACCCTGTTTTTTAGCACCTTGTCTCAAGTTACAGAAGCTAAGACAAAGCAAAAGAAGCTTGACTACAGCAAGATGCCTTACCTTGATACCCTTATATACAATAAAGACTATAAACACTCTAAATATTTCAGTGGAGCGAGAAAATATCTAAAACTTTTAGAAGAGGCTGCTAAAACCCAGGAAATAACTCCTGAGCTTAAGCGTGCTGAGCTTTTTGTTGACAGCGATCTTGACTATGAAATTACTCATACCAATAAGTACGGTCCTAATTTTTATGGTTCTTTGTCAGATGGCGCACTTGCACTTTTTCTAGATAGAATGAAATCTTTTCATCCTATCCCATTGGAAACAAACTTCGATTCACTTATATATGAGCTGGATGACACCACTAAAATCAACACAGCATTGGGTTATATCTGCTTAAAAATCCTACAGGACAGGAATCCAAAAGCTACTGAGTACGACTGTAAAATGGATTATGAAATAGGCAATTCCATCCAATCTCAAATTAAGTTTATAAAGGATAATGCAATTCTACCTAAAAACTACCTTACAGGACTACGTAAAAGGCTATCTGCAAATAGGTTTTATAAATTATATATCAGCAATTACGAAAAATATGAAAAACAAAATAACAACAGTAAGTACCTATACAACAAGAATGAGATTGTCCCTGCTCCTTGGAGAGCTGACAACTTTTTTGTTACTCCTATAGTGATTGGTGGATATAAAAAGGGATTTAATCCCAAGACAGATAAATACCTAAATATCTTCTGTAATGCAAACTTTACTTATGATGACGCCATAACTTCACCCCCTGATATTAAAGCATACATATATGACAAATCAGGTAACCTTGTGGATACATTAAAGCCTACATATCAGTATAAGAGTAATTATCTTGGCTCATTTATATTTACAGTAAACAATACCGCCAAATATCTTAAAAATGGTAAATACAAAGTCACCGTTAAAATGAAGGCTAAGAATGGCAAAGATAAGCTCTACGCTGAAAAATCGGGGGCTTTCACAGTTACAGATAAGAATGTGTATGGAAGTTATAGAAGAGTTCCTATTTACCCTGCAGATGCCTTTGACAGTAGAGCTATTAATGAGGTTAAAAATAAAAAATTTAAGAATATAGGAAACATCAGTCATACAAGATTGGCTTACAATATTTATAAATATCTGAAGACTTCCAAATATACTGAAGTAAGTGACAATGTTCGAATAAAGTATTTTTCGGATAAAGCTTATAACAATAATAAGCTATTATATGACTCATTTTGTAGAACAGAATGTTTATGCAGATTTTCATACATACTCAGCGGGCTTAGTTATTATGAGATTTTGCGCCAAGACTTCCGCTTTGATTATAACGATACTTTAGAGGGGTTTATATATGCACTTGGCATACCACCTCAGGAATTTTCAAAGTACTATAAACATTATAAAGGACCTGATTATTCCGGTGTGGTGCCATTTAGAGAAATGTAGTTATATTTAATATCTAAGCAGAGGCTGCCTTATGTGGCAGCCTCAAATATTTAGCTATCTTCAATTGTTTTTATTAATAGCAGTTATTTCTTTAGATGCCAATTCCCAGTTTTTAACTATATATATTGCATCCCAATCATTTACTATAGTTTTCTTTTTCGCATCCTTTTTATCTACTGTTTCTTTATTCTCATTTGCTGAGAATGTAAGGTTGTTGTTACTGTCTATATGCATGCTTTCAATTTCAAATTTTTTTGCGTTTTTATTTGTAAATACTTCATATCCAACAAAAGTACAACTTTCATAATGATATTTTAGGATATAGCTTGACTTAAATACCCACGCTTTATCTTTCTTATCCCTTTTTTTCTCTGCAAGTATAAAATATAAATATCCGTCTTTATAAAATATATCCTGCGCCTCAGTATTATTAACATCAATTGCTAATTCATCAGGATATCCAAAAACTTTTATATTCTCCGCTTTATACTCTATAGACTCTGAAATAATACTTGAAAAATAAATTCTATACCTTGTTTTTCTATCATTTTGACCGCTAAAGTGTACTATAAATGAGTTGTCACCTACAGCAGTTGCAATTGAACTAATATTGATGTCTAATTGCTCTATATTTATTTTAGTGCCAGACTCATGTTCTTTTTTTAGTAACTCTGATGTAGGCAGCTTGACAATGTAATTCTCATCAGTTGCAACATAAAGATTGTCACCACTCAAAGTCAAACTATTAGCATGCCCCAGACGTTCATAATTGTGAGTTCGTGATGGGGTTACAAAACCTTTTTCTTTTTTAGCTGACTTATAGTTTTTAATTACGTATAAACACTGCTTCTCATTATCTGTGCTTGATTTAACACAGTATAACGTTTCGTTGCTATCAATGGCTATACCGCCCATGTTAGAACAATCATTCTTATCTTTTATCCTATATAATAATTCCATTTTACTCATAATCTTTCTCTCCTTAATCATTATTCTTTGTTTCCACTTCTTTCATTGGGATTGGTTTCATATCTTCATTTAGCTATCTATAGCCCATTAAGGCTATGTAATATACAGCTTTAGTTAGCTGGTGCTCTTATAGAGCAAAATCTTTTATTACCAAAAGCTCTAGATTTCACTTTTAACCACCTCCTTCTACTTAGTAGCCTTGGCGGATGGCTTAAAAGGACGTTTTGGATATCTTTCTATCATTTCCATTAAGTTCAGCTACATCAGTCATGCCTTCACTAATAATGTAAGATACAAGTGTTCCAAGTGCTGATATAATGGCTGCTACATGCTCTATCGTAAGACTATTAATATTTAATACAGTCAGCATTGCGGTTGAAAAACCTATAATTGCAACCCAAAACTTTCTCGATGTTAGTTTTCTTCTCCAATCAATCTTAGTTTCTTCAACATTTTTAGATACTTTCATTTCAGCATTTCCTTTCTTTAATTTATTTTACAATTTTCTTCAACTTCTATCGGGAGATTCATAAACCTTCGATGCATATCATCCATTACTCCATTTTCTCCCAACACATGGTACTGTTTATACATATTCTCAACTGTTTGGCGGTCTGAATAATTAACATAGCCCTGTTTAAAGAATTCTCTGTATAAATATAAAAGCCTCTCTCTCAAAAGTGCTTGCACGCCTAGCTGTAAGGCTTTTGTCTGCTTATCACTATTTTTGATACTTTTTAGTATATTTAACCAAAATCCTCCTATCAAAGACGGTATCCCAAATAGTGCTAACCAATTAAATAACGTCACTTTATCATCTCCTTTCTTTAACTTGATACTTCGTTTACAGATACAAGAAGTACATTTTTAATCTATATTACCTCCTACTTAATAGCCTTAGCTAAAGCTCTAAAAGGACGTCTTCAAATAATTATCTTTAAGTTTTTTTATTGCCCTTCTATAGCGATGGCTGACATTGTTCGCAATATCTCCTGTCAAATCTGCATATTCTCCAACTGACATCCCATCAAGTGCTATAGCAATTACCATCTCTGCTGTACTTTGCTTTAGAATTCTGCGTATTTTCTGGCACACTTCTTCATACTCCCAATTATCGTTTCTTTCCATCTCTTCTTTACAAAATATAGTTGGATCTTTTACCTCATCCATTTGAGGTTCGAGGATAACATCATCATCTTCTTCTCTACTTCTTTTACTGCTTAGTCCTCTATGCCTTTCAAACTTGTGCAGATTATTGTATTCAGGTTTATTGAAACCCTCATCCCAAGCATCCTGAATAAGTAGTTCCAGTTCTTCCTCAGACAGGTTTTTATCATATTTTAATGATAAGCTTTCCATCAGTTCTTCAGCTTCCTTTGAGTTCAGATTTATTATCTGATTTTTATTTTCATATCTGACTATAAGTTGCATAATATGTGCTCCTTTCTTCTAAAGAATCCCAAGAAGCGGAACACATAAAAAATCTGAAAATATTAAGACAACACCATATTGCAAAGCCAAAAATGAGCATAGTAAAATACGGTGGATACATCTTCATCTTTTATACAGTTTTAATACTGTATAGATTCTCTATGTATCCCGCCGTCCTGATGGCCATCTCGGACTTTGAGATTAATATTTATTGGGTAGATAATTTAGTAATTGGGTGCTATAATAGAATGTGAAATAGATAGCTTATACTAATCTTTCTACCTTTTTCTTTGATACAATTAAATTATAATTTATCAAGTTGGTATAATTGGTTAGTGTAGTATAGGAATGGATACGGGAGGATATTAGATGCAATTTAATGAATTTGCCCAAAAGTTATCTCAAGTAATAAGAGCTGGCGCAAATACCTGTACGTTTACTAAAACCATATTAGAAGCCATCATTATTGAAGATGGACATAATATACTTGATAGCAAAAAAGAGAGTAGCTATAAAAATTATTTTAATGGAAACACTAAAATTAGTGGTATTTCTAAGAAAATAGCTATTTATGTCGATCCTAAAGAATTTATAAAATACCTCAAAATATTCCCTAAGAATACAAATAAACAGTTATATAATATTTTTAAGGATGACATAGATGATATAAATCCATCAAATACTTACGAGAAAATTGCGGAATTGTTTGCAAATATAATTATTGAAGCCTCTGGCACAAAGAAAAATACAGTTAAAGGAAATAAGAAATGTGATACTTATACGCCATTAAAGTTATCTCCTAATGATATACCCAAACGCTTACCAATAACGCAGACATTCCAAAAGTATCTTAATGATGCTTCAGTTTACTACTCTACAAAAAAGACTCTACTGTTTGCTGAAAAACCTTGCCCTTTTTATGACTTATATGTGTGCAATGACATTAGGCGTAATAAGCTATTTGAATCGGTAGAATCTATAAGCGGTGTCACTGTTGAAAAGTTAGAGCAGGAAGCAAAGTATATTATTATCCAGGGACTAGGCGGGATTGGAAAATCTATGCTGATGACACATTTGTTTCTTTCTTCTGCTAAACAGGTCGAAACTACGGGAAGCATTCCACTGTTGCTTTCGCTAAAAGATTACAAAGATAGTGATAGTAGTATAGTTGACTTTATACTCAAATCTGTAAATGAATATGATTTGAGTATTTCTAAAGAGGATATTATTGATTCCCTAGAGCAAAAACGTCTTATTCTTTTACTTGACGGTCTGGATGAAATACAATCCTCCATACGAGATACTTTTAATCAACATTTAGAGTCACTACTAAAAGCATATTCTGGCAATACTATAATTATTACCTCCCGTCCTGTTCATATGTTCATTTCCTATTCTAAGTTTACAATCTTTGATATACAGGATCTAACTAAAGAACAGGCACTTGAACTTATAGGAAAGTTGGACTTTTGGGACAAAGAAGGCAAAGCTAGTTTTATGATAGCTTTAGACAGGAATCTTTACAGCACTCATAAAGAATTTGCCAGCAACCCTCTCCTATTAACCATTATGCTTATGACATATTCTTCTTTTGGAGAGGTTCCTGCTAAAATGCATGTTTTTTATTCGAAGGCTTATGAAACTATGGCTCGTTTGCATGATGCCTCAAAGGGTTCATTTAAGCGTCCATTACATACTAAGCTTACTCCAGAAGAATTTGCAAAATATTTTGCACAATTCTGTGCCAGAACATATATGGACGAAGTCCTTGAGTTTGATTCTTTACATTTTACAGAGTATATGAAAAAGGTTTTAAAAACTGCCGATCCAGAACATCGAAATATTTTACCTCGTGCTTTTTTGTTGGATTTAACAGAAAATCTGTGTATTATGTATAGTGAAGGAGAACGATACTATTTTATTCATCGTTCTTTTCAAGAATATTTTACAGCTGTTTACTTTGCGTCTGAATATGATACTAACCTTGTTAAAGTAGGAAATTATTTTGAAAACTTAAGAAATCGTTCCTATACAGACAGAACATTTGACATGCTTTACGATATGATTCCTCAAAAAATAGAACGTTTTATATTTCTTCCGTTTTTAGAAAAACTAATAAGTGGTTTTGAAAAAGAAGGGGAAGGTGAAAGGGAGTATTGGGAGTTTTTAAAAACCATATATCCTGTTCTTTACTTTGAAGAGGGAGATGTGGGAGTTTCTTACTTAAACATTGCAAGCTCATTTTTATATCGTTTTATTATATATGATAAAAATTTAGATGTTGTATCAGAGCTTGATTATTGTGAATGGCCTAGCGAAATATATGAATTACCAACCAGAAATTGGGTTAATGCATATAGTAATTTTTTGGTTGATGAAGCTTATGATAGATTCCCGGATTATGATTCTATCCCTCACAGCCTTCTCCTATCTACTGAATTGGTTGAAGAGGATGAACTTCCTTCCCTCTATTCTGACTACTTTGGAGATCCGAAAGTGGAAGGTATGACAATTGATATTGAAATTTCCGAACTTATAGAAGAGCCTGAACAGTATATTACGCTAAAAAATTATATGGAGCAGGATGACTTCCCACTTTGTCGCGAGTATAAGAATATTAAAAACTATTACCATAACTTAAAGAAACGTACTAAGTTGGAAACATCATCCGAAGACCTATTCGATAATTAAGAAAGGACAATTGATATGAAGAAAAAACTAATTGCACTTGTACTACTCTTTACCCTGTTTTTTAGCACCTTGTCTCAAGTTACAGAAGCTAAGACAAAGCAAAAGAAGCTTGACTACAGCAATATGCCTTACCTTGATACCCTTATATACAATAAGGACTTTGAGAAAAATGGCGTTTACAGCGCGTCAAGAAAGTATCTAAAGCTTATAGAGGAGGCTGCTAAAACTGGGAAAATAACTAAAAAATATAAGGATGCAGAGGGATATTTTGATGATGATATGGAT
Source organism: Catonella massiliensis (assembly GCF_016651435.1). Classification (NCBI taxonomy): domain Bacteria; kingdom Bacillati; phylum Bacillota; class Clostridia; order Lachnospirales; family Lachnospiraceae; genus Catonella; species Catonella massiliensis. The sequence goes on from NZ_JAEPRJ010000001.1 coordinate 2,184,707, forward strand.
CTTGAACGTACATATACAAATGACTATGGTCCCAATTTTTACGGTTCCCTTTCCGATAAAGGGCTTGCATTCTTTTTAAACAGATTAAAGCTTGACGAAACCCCCATTTACTTGGAAACAGACTTTAATGAGCTTCCTTATGAGTTTGATGATACTGTAGAAGTGAATAAATCATTAAAGTATATAGGCTTAAAAATATTGCAGGACAGAAATCCAGAGGCCAGTGAATACGACTGCAATATGGATGATAAAATAGGGTATTCCATTGCCTCACGTATGAAGTTTATAAATGACAATGCCATTTTGCCTAAGAACTTCCTTAAGGGTTTGAGGAAAAGGCTGTCTATCAACAGGATTTACAAGTTATATGTCAGTAATTATAAGAAGTATAAAAAACTTCATAACGACAACAAGTACCTGTACTACAAGAACGAAAAAGTCCCTGCTCCTTGGAGAGCAGATAACTTTTTTGTTACTCCTATAGTGATTGGTGGATATAAAAAAGGATTTAATCCTAAGACAGATAAATACCTAAATATCTTCTGTAATGCAAACTTTACTTATGATGACGCCATAACTTCGCCTCCTGATATTAAAGCATATATATATGACAAATCAGGTAAACTTGTAGATACATTAAAGCCTTCATATCAGTATAAGAGTGATTATCTGGGCTCATTTATATTTACAGTAAACAATACAGCAAAATACCTTAAAAATGGTAAATACAAAGTCACCGTTAAAATGAAGGCTAAGAACGGGAAGAATAGGCTTTACGCTGAAAAATCGGGGGCTTTCACAGTTACAGATAAGAATGTGTATGGAAGTTACAGACGGGTTCCTATATACCCTGCAAATGGCTCTGATAGCCGTGCAATAAAGACGGTTGGAAATAAATATTTTAAGAATATAGAGAATACTACAAATGTACGACTAGCTTATAATATTTATAAGTTTATTGTTACCTCTAAGGATATTGATGACAAATATATTAAATATGATAAATATCTGTCAGTTTATGATAATAGCAAGCTGTTGTATGACTCATTTTGCAGAACCGAGTGCCTGTGTAGGTTTTCTTATGACCTTACTAAATTTAGATACTACTATATTTTGAGACATGACTTTGGTAATTATAATTTATCACTTAATAGCTTTATGTATTCACTTGGAATACCTCCACAGGAGGTAACAAAATATTACAGCCATTATAAGTTACCTGATCATTGTAGCTTTACAATACCATTCCGACCATTGTAATCATCTTGAATATCTAGGGTAAGCCTGCTACGTGATGTGGCAGGCTTACCCATTTAATCAACTCAGTTAATCTTAGTCATTTTGATATGCAAGTACCCAATCTCTGGTAATATATATTGCATCCCAATTTTCTACTATTTTTTCTTTTCCATTTATTATTGTTTTCTTGCTCTCATTTACGGAGAATACAAACTTCTTACCAACTATATGCATGCTCTCTATTTCAAATTTAATTGTGTTCTTATCCGTACTTGTAAATGAGTCGTATCCAAGACAATTGCTATTTCCAAGCTTATATTTTAAGATATAACTTGTCTTAAATTGCTTGCTTTTTTTATCCTTTCCTGCAAGTATAAAATATAAATAACCATTTTTATAATATACATCCTGAGGGGCATGTTCTCCAATGGAGCTCTTTAAATCATCCGGATATTTATATTCAAACTTCCCTACTGAACTATATTCTATATATTTACGATCTTGATCTCCTTTAGGAGTCTTTTCTGTATATGATTTAACTTCTTTATTAAAATATATTCTATTTGTTTTACTTTCACCCTGTTTACTAAAATGAAGTACAAATTTACTCCCATTTATATTAGCAATAGAGCTAATTGAAATATCTGTTACCTCAGTTAGTTTATATTTACCATCATTCTGTTTGACCTTTTTTTTAAGCAATATTTTTTCCCCTGCATCATATCTGCCGGTTGATAATTTTGAGGCATTTAGCTTAATAATATAATTCTTATCAGTTCCTACGTAAAGGAAGCCATCACTTAAAGTCAAACTATTGGCATGTCCTAGCCACCCATACATATATGTATATGATGGCGTAACAACTTCCTTTTTTATTTCAGCAGATCTATAGTTATTTATCACATATAAGCACTGCAGCGAATCACCCTGCTTTGATTTAACACAGTATAACGTGCCATTGCTATCAATGGCTATACCTCCCATGTTAGAACATTCATCCTTGTCTTTTATCCTAAACAATAATTCCATTTTACTCATAATCTTTTCTCCTTTATTATTATTTTTGTTTCCCACTTCTTTCATTGGGATTGGTTTCATATCTTCATTTAGCTATCTATAGCCAATTAAAGCTATATGATATACGTTTACATAGCTGGTGCTCTTATAGAGCAAAATCTTTTATTACCAAAAGCTCTTGATTTCACTTTTAACCACCTCCTTCTACTTAGTAGCCTTGGCGGATGTATGAAAAGGATGGTTTTAAAAAATATTTTTGATAAATCTCAGTTAATGGTGTTCTTCCTTCTTCCTTGAAAGTTAGCACATTTCCCTCTTGCCAATTCTTTCCGAAATAACTATAATTATCTATTATGGATAATAAAATTTTATTTTTTGATATTGATGGAACTCTCCTTGGGAGAAATGAATATCTGCCGGAATCAGCGGCAGAAGCGATTAGAAGGACAAGGGCAAAGGGAAACCTCTGCTTTATTTGCAGTGGGCGCAGTAAGTCAATGCTGCCAGAGAAGCTCCTTGAGGTTGGCTTTGACGGCATTATATGTGGCGGTGGAACCTATATCTCTTTTAGGGATGAAATCCTTGTTGACCACAGACTATCTGCCGGTGAGCTTTCCAGGCTCTTAGACTGGTTTGAGGGCTCAGACCTCGGCCTTTTCTTTGAGGGTGACGAATACATCCACGTCCTTCCTTTTGAGCGCTATAGCGACCCTACCAGGCTTAAGCTTCTTCTAAAGGACCTCTCTGCCCCTCTAAAGGAGATAAGAAGAGACAACCTGGAAGAACTTAGTGTGGGCAAATTTTCTGGGATGATTAGTCCTTTGCAATGGGATTATGCCATGAAAATGGCTGATGACATCAAAGACTTTATGACTATCATAATACACAGAAGGCCTAATGAAGCGAAGTTTACAGCTTCAAATACGCCTCTTGATACTAACAGTAAGGATGATAAGGTAAGCTGGGCAGGATACGGTTTTGTGGAGTTCCTTCCAAATGGCTTTAATAAGGCAACAGCAATCAAGGCGGTATTAGGCCATCTTAATCTCCCTCTTTCCTCAGCCTATGGCTTTGGTGACAGTGAGAACGACAGAGAGATGCTTACCTGGCTTCCGAATTCCATCTGTATGGGTAATGGAGATGAAAACATAAAAAAAATTGCCTCGTATGTAGCACCTCCTTTACTTGAAGATGGTATATACAAGGCAATGGAACATTTTAATCTGATTTAGATATCTGTTTCTGTTTCAGAAACTTCACCTTCTTTAGCTGCTTCCTGTACTCTTCTGAGGTTAAAATAGCCTCTTGAGTGAGGGGCAGCTTTTGTTTCGCATGAATCTCCATCACATTCGCAGTCTTCTCCGTCACATTCGCAGCAGCAGCAGAAGAAATGCTTGTAGACAAAGTAACAAATACCTGCTATAACGGCAAGGCCTCCTATAGCTGCAGCGATTCCAACTAATTTTTTCATGAAAATACCTCCTAAATTTTATTATGATGTGGGTGGCAAATTTACTTGACACTTGTATCATTGTATTATTAACTCCGATATCGGATTATAATAATCCTGCATTTATCATTTCGCTTCTTAGTATCTCTCTATGGGCTTCAGACATAGGGGTAAGCGGTTTTCTAAAGCCTCCTACCTCGTGTCCTAAGAGATTCATGGCTTCCTTTACAGGGATTGGATTCACATCGATGAACAGAGTATTTATAAGTGATAGATACCTGTTCTGTATATCGAGTGCTTTCTTTGTATCGCCTGCTCTAAAGCTCATAACCATATCGTGCATCTGCTTTGGGATGACGTGGGAAGCTACTGAGATAACTCCCTTTCCACCCATAGCACAAATGGCGATGACCTGGTCATCATTTCCGGAATATATGTCAAAGTCCAAGTCTTTTGTAAGCGCCGCTATCTTTGCTATCTGAGAAATATTGCCTGATGCTTCCTTGACTGCTACTATGTTTTTGACGTCTCTTGCAAGCTTGTATATGGTCTCAGGCTCGATGTTGATGCCTGTTCTTCCTGCTATATTATAGAGGATTACAGGGATTTTAACAGCGTTAGCCGTGTCTGCAAAATGCTCGTAAAGTCCCTCTGCCGTAGCCTTATTATAGTAAGGCGATACAAGGAGAAGTCCGTCAGCACCGTATTCTTCAGCCTCCTTAGACATCTCAATTGCTGTCTGGGTACAGTTGGAACCTGTTCCGGCAATCACAGGAACCCTGCCGTTTACAAACTTCACAGACTCACGGATGACGTCCATATGCTCCTTTTCGGTAAGGGTAGCTGACTCTCCTGTTGTACCACAGATAACAAGTCCGTCAACCCCGTCCTCAATCTGCTTGTTGATAAGCTCTTCAAGCTTAGCATAATTTACACTTCCATCCGGACAAAACGGAGTTATAAGTGCTGTTGCAACTCCTTCAAATAAAGACATTATCTTACTAACCTCCTTCCGAGCTCAATCATCCAAGGGTCTGCTTCCTTAGTCATCTGAAGTGCCTCTGCGATATCATAGTCTACAAAATGACCGCCCTTCATACCGATAACCCTGTTTGTCTTGCCCTCAAGAAGAAGATCTACAGCCTTAGCTCCAAACATAGAAGCATATACTCTGTCTGTAGCTGTTGGGCTTCCACCTCTTTGAATATGTCCAAGTACTGTTGCTCTGGTCTCCATACCTGTAGCCATCTCAATCAGCTTAGCCATTTCATTGGAATTACCTACGCTTTCAGCATTGATTATGATGTAATGCTTCTTGCCCTTTGCTCTTAAATACTTGATTCTATGTATAATCTCCTCAAGGTTGCCGTCATAGGTATCTGATGTAAGGATTTCCTCAGAGCCGTTGGCTATACCGCACCAAAGCGCTATGTAGCCTGCTCCTCTTCCCATTACCTCGATGATGTTGCAACGCTCGTGAGAAGTAGAGGTATCCCTAACCTTGTCGATACACTCCATCGCTGTGTTTACAGCTGTATTAAAGCCTATGGTGTACTCTGTGCAGGCAATATCATTATCGATTGTTCCTGGAAGTGCTATGGTGTTGATTCCTCTTTCAGCAAGTCTTCCAGCACCCTGGAATGAGCCATCACCACCTATAACCACGATACCGTCAATCCCGTGCTTTTTGCAGATTTCAGCTCCCTTATCCTGTATCTCAGACTTCTTAAACTCAGGACATCTTGCAGTATAAAGCACTGTACCACCACGCTGGATGATATCAGACACGCTCTTTGAATCCATTTCAACTATGTCCTCGTCAATTAGTCCTGCATATCCTCTTCTTATACCCTTAACCTTCTTACCTGCTGCAAGAGCTGCACGAACAACCGCTCTAATGCAGGCATTCATACCCGGTGCATCTCCTCCGCTTGTAAGTACTCCTATTGTATTTACTTCCTTTGCCATTTTAGTCTACCTCCATGAATTTATTAAAATCTGCAGTTTCGCAAAAAATTACAACCAAAGCCCTATGGGCTATATTTTAATACAAAATGGTTTTACAATCAACAAAAAGATTAACCAAGTTTGTGTCAAGTACTCGTTGGCAAATTTCCTTACCTTTTTCTTTTATCATTGTTTTTTTATTTTTTTGTATCACAAACAAGCCCAGATTATGCACTGAACAGATATTTTTTCTTTAGTTGCCAAGTATAAAATTTCTTAATGCCTTTCTACCTGCTGTTAATGGTGTACCGGTTAGTGGAAGACTTCCTCTGCCTACTTCCATATATGGAAGCCCTTTACCGTCTCGTAACGGTGATTTTGAAGCGCTGAGAGGCTCTTTTATCTCGCTCTGGCTCTCATCAAATATCAATTCCCCAGAGTAACGTTCGACTGTCTCTATCAGGTCTTTGTTTTCTTTCCTGCACAGAAGCTTCGCAAGGTTATCAGCTCCTGATTCTGACCATCTCATGCGCCTGTGCTTCATTCTCAGCGTTATCAGTGTACAGTTTTGTGTTTCCTGTATACCCATGTTTTTATAAATGATGCCTTCTACAGGTTCTGGGAGTTTTATTCCCCGCTTGTAGTACGGTAGCAGCCCTTCTCTGTTATTGTGAAGGTAGGCGTACAGCTCCTCGGCTTTTTTACTGGTTTTATCGCTTTCATCTTCGCTTTTACTTACTCTTATATACTCACGTATATAATCAAACATTTCTTCAATCTTCTCTGAATCAAAGAGCCTTCGTATATCCTTTTGTACAGCTTTACTGCTTATTTTCCTTAAAATTTCCTGATAAATGTGGTATCTGTCAAGCTGAAACACCGCCTCGTCATCATAAGGCTCTTTTATCCAGCTTCCACCATCTCCATTTAAGATACGCCTGCCTATTTCGTCAGGGTTATATTTCTTCTGTATCACGGCCTCTCTTTTATTGTGGAATCCACTGCTTCCATCCATGCCTGCAAACACCACTTTCTCCACTAGAGTGCTGCGCCCTTCCTTTTCCTTCTCCGCATCCCAGCCTTCATACATGGTAAAGACCTTCATCTCCTTTTTACCCATGCGTTTATGCCCTCTGCCCTGCATCGAAAGCCATACTCCATCCATTTCCTCAAAAAGAACTCCGATTTCCCTTTTCCCATCAGGTCTGCCTGCCTTCATCTTCTTCACATCAAGGTCTTCCTCTGATGTTATCCTCTGGCCAAGCTTCTGGGCTATATTCCACACGCCTCCCGCACTTATGGTCTGTCCTGTAGAAGAGCTTAACATCTCAGCAGATGCCCTGTACGGGAGTTCCGTAACTGAATTGGCGATCTTCTCTGCAAGATTAGTAGATATTAAGCCTATCTTCTCCATACCCATTTGTTCATCAAGAAGATAAACATGGGCTTTCGTTCCATCTCTAAGCCTTGTCTGGTACACCCTTCTTTCATACTCGACATCTCCATATACGGTTCTTATCGAAGTCTTTCTCTTTCCTTTATTCCTATATTTAGAAGTATCCCTCTCTTTTGAAAGAATATCATCATAGTTTTCAAGTATGATTTTAGTGTGTTCCCTGGCAAGCTTGCAGGCCTCTTCAAAAATTTTCTTCTCTAAGGTCTTGAATGAAATCTTTTTTTCTTTTACAATAGCATTAGTCATACAGTTTTTTTCCTTTATGTTATTTTTTTCTCAAATCAATAATAAAATAAAACTGTATGATTGGGAAGGGGGCAACCCCTTCTTTTTTTGCTATTGCCAATTATAATTATACACTAACATTAACCAAAGTTTAGCTCTAGGTCTACTGTATTTTTACGACTATTTTTACATTATCACAGCCTAGCTTGTGCTTTAGCTCATCTATCACAGCCTCTGCATAAGAAATGCCCCTTACTGTATTTACTCGTTTTACCTGTCTTTCTTCCCTACAGTATAGCATAACCCTTGCATTTCCTTTATTGCCTTCAAATATTTTGTTTAACTCATCTTCTACCTTTTCAAGCTCAGCCTTATTCTCAAACTGCAGCCATACTTCTCTAGGTACTTCTTCAAAAGGAATAATCTTACCTGCGATTAACTTTGCAGCATCATTTTCTTCAAGCGAGGCTTTACCTGAGATTATGTACTTTCTCCCCTCTTCTATAAGTTCCCTGTATTTTTCAAAATCTCTTGGAAATACTATAACTTCAACGCTTCCCACCAAGTCCTCAAGTGTAATGAAAGCCATACGCTGATTATTCCTTGTAAGCTTGATATTTACCACACTTGCGATTCCTCCAAGTATGTAGTCTTTACCCGGAGCTACATTTACCATCCCTTCCTCTTCATCGTACGCAAAGTCCAAGGAGCTGGCATTGCATACAGACTTTAGCATATCCTGATAACTCTCAAGAGGGTGGCCGCTAAGATAGACTCCCAGCATTTCTTTTTCAAATGCAAGCTTTGTCTCCACATCAAACTCGCCAAGCTCAGGCATCTTTACTTCAAGGGCTGACAAATCATCCTTTGGTGCTATGTCAAAAAGACTTAGCTGTCCTGCCATCTTGCTGTGCTTCTCGTGCGAGATGGAGTCTAGTACCTGCTCGTATACAGCCATTTTCTCCCTTCTGCTGCCGGAAAGACCGTCAAGTGCACCTGACTTGATAAGCGCCTCAAGGCCTTTCTTGTTTATCGAGCCGGCGAGCCTCTCTATCAGATCAGTAAGGCTCTTATATGGCCCTCTTTCCTCTCTGTCCCTTACTATGGCATCTGTTACATTTTCTCCAAGCCCCTTTATGGCAGACATGCCATAGCGGATACCACCACTCGCCGCAGTAAAACTACCCTCTCCCTCATTGACATCAGGGGGAAGGATGGCTATTCCCATTTCCTTGCCCGAAAGGATGTACTCTGATACCTTTCCTGTATTTGACATCACGCTGGTTAAAAGGGCCGCCATATATTCCTTAGGATAATAGTACTTGAGGTAGGCAGTCTGGTAGGTTATAAAAGCATAGGCGGCGGCGTGTGAACGGTTAAAGGCATACTTAGCAAAGTCAATCATCTTATCATATATCTTATTGGCAACCTGCTCAGACACACCATTTGCCACACAGCCGGGTATTCCCTTAGACTCATCACCATAGACAAAGTTTTTTCTCTCCTCTTTCATCACGCTGTCCTTTTTCTTTGACATAGCACGTCGGAGCAAATCACTTTGCCCATAGCTGTAGCCCGCAAGGTCACGCACTATCTGCATAACCTGCTCCTGATACACTATACAGCCATAGGTTGACTTAAGGATTGGGACCAGCTCTTCACAGTCATACTCTATGGCGGCAGCATTCCTTTTGCCGTTTATATAATCATCAATAAATTCCATAGGGCCTGGTCTGTAGAGGGAAATTCCCGCAATTATATCTTCTATGTTGTCAGGCCTAAGCTTCTTCATAAAGCTTGTCATACCGGGGCTTTCAAGCTGGAATACTCCCTCTGTCCTGCCCTCGCTAATCATAAGATAGATATTTTCATCCTCCATGTCTATCTTTTCTATGTCAAGCTCGTCCCTTCCTTCTTTCTTTCTGTTTCTGTTAACAAGCTCTACCGCCTTTTCTATAACTGTAAGGTTTCTAAGGCCTAGGAAGTCCATCTTAAGGAGTCCAAGCTGCTCAATGGTTTCCATGGTATACTGTGTGGTAACAGCACCGTCACTGCTTGTGGAAACAGGCACATAGCAGTCTACTTCACGCTTGCTTATAACTACTCCTGCCGCGTGGATGGAGGTATGCCTTGGAAGTCCCTCAAGCCTCCTTGATAGGTCTATAAGCTTCTTTGCCTCCTCATCCTCATCATATAGCCTCTTTAGGTCAGGATTGATTAACAAAGCCTTCTCAATATTCATTTTAAGTTCATTGGGTATCATCTTGGCTACCTTATCACAGAAGCTATAAGGCAGGTCAAGAGCCCTTCCCACATCCCTTATAACCATTTTCGCAGCCATGGTACCAAAGGTTACTATCTGTACTACCTTTTCCCTGCCGTACTTTTCGGTAACATAGTCTATTACCTCCTGTCTTCTAAGTACGCAGAAGTCAACGTCTATATCGGGCATGGTTACTCTCTCCGGGTTTAAGAAACGCTCAAAGAGGAGATTGTATCTAATAGGGTCTACTCCCGTAATGCCAAGACAGTAAGCTACTATGCTTCCAGCTGCCGAGCCTCTTCCGGGACCTACCGCTATGTGGTTCTCCTTTGCAAAGTTGATATAATCCCACACTATGAGGAAGTAATCCACAAAGCCCATATTAGCAATGGTATCAGTCTCGTATTTAAGCCTTTCACGAAGAGAGGCCTCAGTATCTGCATCCACCCCCTCATACCTCTTCTTAAATCCGTCTTCGCAGAGTTTATTAAGATATGAAAGTGAGGTATAGCCCTCAGGCACAGGATAGAGTGGCAGGTGGTATTTGCCAAACTCTATCTCTACATTGCATCGTCTTGCTATCTCTTCAGTATTGTGAATGGCTTCGGGAATGTAGTGAAATACCTCTTCCATTTCCTCAGGAGACTTCACATAGAACTGTCCACCCTCATACTTCATCCTGTCTTCATCATATACATTTTTCTGAGTCTGGATACATATAAGTACGTCATGAGCCTCGGCATCCTCTTTATAGAGATAATGGCAGTCATTGGTGGCTACAAGAGGAATACCTGTCTCAGACGATATTCTCATCAGTCCCTGATTGACAAATTTCTGCTCTGAAAGTCCATGGTCTTGAAGCTCCAGGAAGAAGTTGTTTTCTCCAAATATTTGCTGAAGCCTCATTGCTTCTTCCTTTGCCCCCTCATAGTCCCCATTTCTTAGCTTGGTAGGCACTATGCCGGCAAGACAGGCGGATGAAGCAATTATGCCCTCGTGATACTCGCTTAAAAGCTCGTAATCCACCCTCGGCTTATAATAAAATCCCTCTGTAAAGCCCCTTGATACAAGCTTCATGAGGTTCTTATGTCCTGTATCATTTTCAGCAAGCAGTATCAAATGGTTGTACCGCTCGGCTGACTTTTCCTTCCCCTTTTCAAATCTGGAGCCTGGAGCCACATATACCTCACAGCCGATAATGGGCTTGATACCCTCAGCCTTGCAGGCCTTGTAAAATTCTATAACTCCGTACATAACTCCATGGTCTGTGATGGCACAGGCATCCATGCCAAGTTCCTTGACTCTTCTAACTAGCTCAGGTATCTTGCTTGAGCCGTCAAGAAGACTATATCCTGTATGTAAATGTAAATGAGTGAAGCTCATTTTACCCTTCTTTCTATTGTTACTATAACTATACCCTGTTCTCTTCAGCTATACGGCTGATCTTGTTAAGCCTGTGATTCACCCCCGACTTGCCAAGAGGTGTATCAAGAAGTTCTCCCAACTCCTTAAGGGTGGCATCCGGATATTCCATCCTTAGCTTTGCTAGCTCCCTAAGTCCGTCAGGCAGGTCTTCAAGCTTATTTATATTTTTAAGATAATAGATGTCGTCAAGCTGCTTTCCCGCTGCCGAAGCGGTTTTCCTTATGTTGGCAGTCTCGCAGTTTACCTTGCGGTTTACCTTGTTTTTGACATCCTTGTATATTCTTATGTTTTCAAAATTCATCAAAGCCTTGTGCGCCTCGGTAATCCCAAGAAACTCTGAGATTTCATAGCTTTCCTTGATATATACGGGATAATGGTTCTTTCTCTTAATAAGCTTTGCCTTTATACCTACTTCTGAAAATATCCCTGTTAGCTCCAAAGCCTTACTTTCGCTGTCTACAACTATTTCAAAATGATAGCTTTTTTCCGGATCACTGGCTGAACCCGATGCCAAAAAAGCCCCTCTTAGAAAGGCCTTTTTACAGCAGATACTCTGCACAATCATATTTGACACAAGAGAATAATCATCTCTAAAGCTTCCTTCTTTACTTAGGAGCTTTATAGCCTCAAGTACTTCTTTCGCAGCCTCATCCTTTACGAGTATGGTATACATCATTGAATTCTTAGAGATATTCTTTCTGATTGATACCTCTCCCCTTATATCAAAGGCCTCTCTTAAAAGCTCATAAAATTTCCTGACTGTATATATATTTTCAGTGTGAATAAGCAGTCTGTAACCACCTGTTTCGGTTATTCTTATCCTTCCACAAAGTACAATAACAGCTGCAATCTCAGCTATCTGGCAGTGTCTTGCTTTTGGCATATACTCCGTAAGTTCTTCTTTTACATCTGATGAAAAGGACATATCAAATCTCCCTATGTTCTATCCTGGCCTTATAATTTGTTCCTCCAAACCACTCAAGTAAAGCATTGGCAAGGGTTACAGACCTGTGCTTGCCTCCCGTACAGCCAATGGCAATGACAAGCTGGTTCTTTCCCTCCGCTATGTAGTTTGGAAGCAAAAAGTCCACCATATCAGTAAGCTTGGAGAGGAACTGCCTTGCAGCCTCACTTGACATGACATATTCATATACCTCTTTATCATTACCCGTCTTTTCCTTAAGTTCAGGTATGTAAAAAGGATTGGGCAGGAATCTCACATCAAATACCAAATCAGCATCTGACGGTATCCCGTATTTATAACCAAAAGAAAGTATAGTAGTCACAAAACCATTATACTTTTCCTCATTTATAAATATTTTATAGAGCTCGGCTCTTAACTCCCTTGTAAGAAGCCTGCTTGTATCTATGATGTAGTCAGCATTCTTCTTTAGGAAATCAAGCCTTTCCCTCTCTCTTTGTATGCCCACCTCAAGCCTTCCTGTGCCCGAAAGAGGGTGGGTACGCCTTGTTTCCTTGTAACGCCTGATAAGGCTCTCATCAGAGGCTTCCATAAAGAGGATTTCAGCCCCCTCATTCTTTACCTCAGGCAGGATATCCGCAAGCTTATCAAGACCTGAGCCACTTCTTATGTCTATCCCTACTGCGGTCCCTATGTGTTCTCCCTTGGCCTTTGTAAGCTTTGCAAAGTCCACCAAAAAGTCTACAGGAAGATTGTCCACACAAAGATATCCTGCATCTTCAAGACTCTTGATTGCTGTAGTTTTACCTGCCCCCGACATACCGGTGATGATTACAAGTTTTGACGATATCATAGCATTTTTACCTCCGGATAGAGCTTCACACCGCTTTTTTCTTCTACTACCTTCTGTACATAAGCTATTAACTCTTTTACATCCCTAGCCGTGGCATTATCAACATTGATAATAAACCCGCTATGTTTCTTTGAGACCTCTGCTCCTCCTACTCTGGTTCCCTTAAGCCCCGCTTCCTCTATAAGCTGTGAAGCATAGCCTGTCTCAGGTCTCTTAAAAGTAGAGCCTGCACTAGGATATTCCAGGGGCTGTTTCTCACTTCTTCTGGAGTTTAAGTCGTCTATCTTAGCCTGAATCTCTTCTTTCTTGCCCTTGGTTAGCTTAAAATCCACAGCCACAATGACTGCATTATTAAGCTTAGATACCTTACTGTGGCGGTAGGAGAATTCCATTTCATCATTGGTGAAGTACTTAAGCTCTCCATCTATGATTATATAGACTCCTGCTACCACATCCTTCATTTCGCCGCCATAGGCACCTGCATTCATATATACAGCCCCGCCAACTGAGCCTGGTATACCTGATGCAAACTCAAGACCTGTATATTCTTCCTCCACGGTAAAGGCCGCAAGTGCAGAGAGGCTAAGGCCTGCACCAGCCCTTATGACATCTCCTTCTATCCTTGCTCCTGCAAGCTTGCCGGTAAGGTGGATAATAACCCCCTCCACCCCTTCATCATTTACCAAGAGATTGCTTCCATTTCCTATCACAAAGAATCCTACTCCCTCTTCCTTGCAGAGGTTGGTTACCTTTAAGAGATCACTGATGTCAGTTATTTCAAGAAAAACTTCCGCAGGCCCGCCGATTTTGAAGCTGGTGTGGGCTTTCAGGTCCTCATTTAAAAATATGGCTTCGCCACATAAAATGTTTTGAAGCCTTTCTACAAATCTACTTTTCATATCCAATCTTCTTTCCCGCTATCATAGCTGCACAGCCGTATATGCCTGCGTCATTTCCAAGAGTTGCAAGTCTGAATTCTTTATTTTTAACAGCATCCATAGCAAATCCATTATAGTACTTTGTAATGGCCTTGATGATGATGTCACCGGCCTTGGATACTCCTCCACCGATTACAAATACTTCAGGGTCTACTATCTGCGCGATGCCTGCACAGGCAAATGCAAGATACCAGCCAAGCTTGTCAAGTACGTCAACTCCTATGGCATCTCCCTTTTTGGCTGCATCTAGTACGTCCTTGGCTGAGAAACCGTCTATATCGGCTAAGATGGTAGAGCTCTTGCCTTCTATCATCTCCATCTTGGCAAGGCGGACTATTCCTGTTGCTGATGCATACTGCTCAAGACAGCCCTTCTTACCACAGTTACAGGACGCTTCCTCATTTGGATTCACGCAGATATGGCCTATCTCTCCTGCTGCCCCATTGGAGCCTGCAATTATCTTGCCACCTATAATAACACCACCGCCTACTCCTGTTCCAAGGGTGACCATGGTAAGGCTTTCGTGTCCCTTACCGCCTCCCTGCCACTTCTCCCCAAGAGCTGCAGCATTGGCATCGTTAGCTACCATAGCCCTAAGCCCTGTAAGCTTTTCAATCTCTCCCTTTACATCAGTTCTGCCCCAATGCATATTCACACACTGTGAAACGAAGCCATCCTCTGTTACAGGTCCGGGCACATCTATACCTATACCCTCACAGTCCTCTTTTGTATATTCATCGCTAAAGCGGTCTTCTATCGATCTTGCCACGTCTGAAAGCACGCTCTCAGGCAGGGTAGGTATTTCCCATTTGTTGATTAGATCCCCCTTCATGGTAAACATACCAAGTTTAACTGAGGTACCGCCAATGTCTACTCCAAAACAAAATTTACCCATAGTTTTCTCCTTCAAATATCTGTCTGATTTAACTGCCCATACGATTAGACTTTGCTTTGCTTATTAGAAGCCTCTTTTGGTATATGGCAGTATGTTATCATTTAATCGTCTAAATATCTCTGTTTTTCATTATATTAGATGTTACCCTGTCATAGAACTCCTTAGCCGCATTGTAACCCATCTTCTTCTGACGGTTGTTAACTGCCGCTGCCTCACAGATGATGGCAAGGTTTCTACCCGGACGTATAGGTATGCTGTGGCTTATGAGGTTGACTCCGAGAATCTCTGTATACTGCTCCTCAAGTCCAAGTCTGTCAAACTCATAGTCCTTATTCCACTCCATAAGCTTTACTATAAGGTCGATATTCTGGAAGTTCTTGACACTTGCAAAACCGAAAAGGGTTCTAACATCAATGATTCCTATACCTCTAAGCTCTATAAGATGCTTGGTTATCTCAGGGGCGGTACCTACAAGGGTATCCTCACTTATCTTTTTAATCTCCACTACATCATCGGATACAAGGCGGTGTCCACGCTTGATAAGCTCAAGAGCCGCCTCGCTCTTACCTATGCCGCTCTCTCCCATAATGAGGACTCCCTCGCCATAGATATCTACAAATACACCATGGATAGATATCCTTGGAGCAAGCTGATGGCGCATATAACGGATGGCCTCAGCCATGAAAGCAGAGGTTGCCTTATCTGTCCAAAGTACAGGAACTCCCTTTTCTACTGCCACCTCAAGAAGCTTCTCAGGGACTTCTATTCCCCTACAGAAGATGAGGCAGGGAATCTTGTAGTCCATAAGCTTGGCCAGAACCCTAACTCCTTCATCCTCGTCCATCCTCTTAAGGTAGGCATGCTCTACATTTCCAATTACCTGGATACGCTCTGAATCAAAGTAATCAAAGAAACCTGCGAGCTGAAGTGCCGGACGGTTTACGTCTATATGTTTAATCAAAATGTTCTCTGTATCTATTCCCGGTGTCAGATTATCAAGGTTCATTTTCTCGATGAGTTCCGACAATGGTACACTGTACATACCTTCCATGCTTTTGCTCCTTTTTGTAAGAAATATTGGTGATTTCAGTATAACATGAAGCGGGGGGTTATTCAATAAAAAAGGAAAACTGTGATGTGACTGTTTATTTACTACATTTATCTATATGTGTTATTGGCGCTTTCTCCAACCGCCATTGTATCCAGTCTAAAAATATCCATCTGCTCATAACTGTCTTCTCTTTTAATTTCTCTGCTGATAGTATTTCCCGTGCTCTTCATTAAATCGCTTATCTTTTTTTCACTTATCTCATAGGGAATTCCTCCCTTTTCAATAAGACCTGAATTACCCATATATTCCTTATGATTCCAAACAAAGGTTTTTGTCCAGTTATGTCTTAAATTCTCTATCGCCCCTGCCCAAGTGCCACCTTTGTTATAATCTGAGGATACAACAAAAGCACCACAATAAGCAGAAATATAAATATATTTATTCCTATTCATAGCTCTGGCAACACTGAATCCCATTTCCGGTTTTACATCAGAAATGAGCAGCAGTCTTTTATTTATAAGGTTCGTAACCACGTCTTTCTTCTTTATCTTCGTACTTAATGAATCTGCAATAAATGATACTACTCCCCCATTATTTTCTATCGCAGTGTTCTCAGATATCGAATCAACGCCTCTCGCACCGCCTGAATATATTATAAGTTTTTCCACAGTTGCTTTGGCAACAAGTTTTTTAGCAAAATCTATTCCTGCTTCATCTACATTACGAGAGCCTACAACTGCAATTCCCATTTTCTTAGCAAGTTCTATATCACCCGAATAAAACAGTACTTGCGGCGTTTTTCTCTCCAATTTTTGTTTTAATAATATCGGATAGTTTTTATTGAATAAAGTTACTACTTGTATCCCTTTATTCATCAAAGAATCAAGCTCTAGGGCTACCGCTCCTCCTCTTGATACAAGCTTCTTAATACGTTCTCTCTCATTAGCTTCGTACCCGAGCTGGTTTAACAGTTCATTTTCTTCATTTAGAATTAACCCGGGTTCTAACTTCATATCAATTATTCTATCTAAAAATGTATTCCACTCACCCGTAGAAAAAGGCTTTACATCATCATTTTTGTTTATACCTATGTAACTGCATAACAGTATTGCAGTCATTTCATTATCTGAGAATTGCATTTCATCCCTCCTCTTTGCCTGCACTATTTGCCAATGCAAAAGGAAATACCTTTCCACTGCCCTTTTCCCTTAGTTTATACCCGCATACTGTAAAAGTCCACCTTGAGTCAACCATATCGTCAACCAGTAGAATATTTCCATCAGGACACTTTCTTACTTCAAATGAGCTATTGGCATTGTTATATTGAAGATAGCTTGTATTTAACTCTTTCTGACATACATTATTTGTTATCTTCTCTATCACCTCATAGTATGAAAGCTCCAGCCGCTCTGAAAGCCTCTTTGCAAAAGACTTTACTAATTCAGGGTGCCTTAAAGAAGGTACACTTGTTACCCATTGTATGTTATTATTTTTAGCAAATTTTTCAAGTAATGCTACAGAGGCTTCTACAAGGCTGTCATCAAAATAATCATTTTTATATTTACCTTCAGAGACTGATATGCCCCAGCCCGAATCCCCATAATTGCTTAATACCAAGCCTTCTTCACACCTATATTCGTCAGATATCTTATTTACACCATTAACCCTGATTCCATCAGGCCACTTTTTTCTTGCTTCGATAACATTAAAGTCATCCTTAATAAATTTCTGAGCTTCCAATATCAAATCTTTAGATAATTCAGTTTCTATAAGCATATGTCCCTTACAGTTAGAGCATTTCCCGCATTTCTTTGCTGTGATATCGTCTAATTCTTTTGCTATAAATTCCATATAACAGTTATTCTGTCTCAAGAACTCTTCCATCTTCAAAAGCTCATTTTTTCTTATTTCCGTTATTCGTTCACTCTTTTCCAGATTAGGCTTCCATTCTCTTGCAGACTTATAATATTTACCTTTTTCAACATAAATATCTCCATTTACTAACAGGTATTTAACGCAGGCTTCGATTTTACCCCTTTTCATATTTATATGGGTTTCCATCTCCCTGATTTTAATCCCCGGATTATTCTTAACTGTTTCAACAACTGCTGTCATAAGCTTTTCAGTTGGAAATGCAGAGTTAATGAAATAATTATTTATTTCATCATCTTCACCACCACATAGCAATATTGCATAGGCATTGTCAATTCCTCTTCCTGCACGTCCTATCTGCTGATAATATGCCACTATATTACCAGGTTTTTGAAAATGTATAACAAAGCTAATATCCGGTTTATCAAAGCCCATTCCAAAGGCTACTGTTGCTATCATAACCTTTATTTGATTATTCATAAATGATTCTATAATCTCGTGTTTTTTCTCTATATCCAAGGCGGCATAGTAGCTTTCACTTTTTACTCCATTTTTCTTCAACCAATTGTCAAGCAGCTTGCAGTCATTTACAGTAAGACAATATATAACACCTGTTCCCGGGATATCATTAATATTCTGCAGTATCCACACCATCCTTGCTTCTTTTGATGGCAGTTTTACAACCTGTAAAGATAGGGATTCCCTCATAAGACTGCCACGACTTATTTGTAAGCTGTCACCAAGCTGCTCTTTTATATCATTTACCACTCTGTTATTAGCAGTTGCAGTTGTGGCTATAACAGAAATATTAACCGGTAAAATACTAAGAATATCTACAATCCTCCTGTAATCAGGCCTGAAATCATGTCCCCAGTCAGAAATACAATGAGCTTCATCGACAACAAAAAGCATTATTTTCTTTGCCATCTTCTCCAGCATAAACTCTTTAAATTGCTGATTGGACAGTCTTTCAGGCGATATAATTAAAGCATCAACCGAGCCATTTTCTATATCAGACATTATTTGATTCCAATAATCAACATTTTCAGAATTGATTGTTTTAACTCGTACCCCAATCTTTTTAGCAGACTCAATTTGATTGTTCATTAATGCAAGCAAAGGGCTTATAATAAGCGTTATTCCATTTTTCTTTTTCTTTAGTATTTTTGTAGCAAGAAAATATACCAAACTTTTTCCCCATCCGGTTTTCTGTACTACAAGTACTCTTTTTCCATTTACAGCATATTCTATCGCCTCTCTTTGCCCTTCTCTAAATTCTGCTCCTTCACCGTAAGCAGCTTTTAATTCATTAAGTAATTCATCCATACCTTAAACTCCCTTAATTATTTACTTAAAATTCTCCCTCAACAACTTCCCAAAATACCTGCTCATTTTCTCTGCCCCATAGAGATTTAGATGAAGCCCTCCGTCATAGGTATCCTTGGAATAATCAATCCCCACCTCATCTTGTTTATCAAGAAAATTGATGTACTTTAAGTCATTTTCCCCTGCATAATTCCTAATCTGCTCATCCCACTCTTTGTACCAGTAAGGATAAAGAATTGGTGCCTTCATAAGGATGAGCTCTACATTGTTTTCCTTACATAGCTTCACCATCTTGTCAAGATACTCGTAAGATATGTCAGGCAGTCTGTAGTCGGAAAGAGGCTTCCCTACAGGAATCTTATCCACAGGATGTACCCCTTTATTCACAAGGTAGCCGTCCTCAGACACCTTTGGCTTAGTGAAAATGTACTTAAAGTCCTGACTCGTAAGCTCACTCCAGCGTGAGTGGAAACGAAGCAGAGGAAAGACATAGGTGATAAATTTCTCCTCAGGAAGCATAGAAGCCTTGACTGCCTCTACCTTAGAAGCAGACCACCTCATACCGTCAAGAGTCATGCGGTTGTAGCTCTCCTTTTGAGCCCTAGCGTACTTCATAGCAAGCACATTGTAAACTACGGTCTTTGGCTTCTCATACTTAAGCATTTCTTCAAGAAGATAGTAAGACTGCCATATAAGCTGGTTGGCACTTCCCCTTATATAGGACTTGATGCCATATTCCTTCCTCAAAACCTCTGGCGAAAAGCTTTCATAGACTTCGCAGTCTCCTACAAAGAGCAGGTCGTGGTCTTTCTCTACGTCATAATACTCACTGATAAGCGCACCTTCAGGATTGTCCTCCACATACTTAGGCATAAGCAGTCTCTGAACGAAAAAAAGAATGGCAAGGGTGATGCAAATGGTAGAAATTATATATATTTTCCTCTTCATTCCTCCTCCTAAAACCTGTTGTATATGAACTGTGAGCTGTCATAGCCTATACCATAGACTCCAAAAATCAGAATCGTTACAAAAAGCAGGGCAAGCACAGGGTACCAGATAATCTCATCTTTAGCTAATATCCTGTCTCTTATGTCAGTAGTTCTTGAGGCAAGACTTACCACAAATAAAATAACTACTCCCACAGCTAAAACGAGGTAATCAGCTGTAGTTATTCCAAGGTCGGTAACTACCGCCTTTCCCCAGTTATTTACCCAAAATATACTAAAAAATGCCTTAAAAGTCACTCCTACATCGCCGTAGCAATCAAGCATTCTGATACTGCTCATTATAAATACGGTGCGGATGGCTGAAAATGCATCGTAAGCTCTAAAAGGTAGCTGCTTTATCGGAATAAGTTTGTGAAAAGCCGCAAAGACAGGCTTAAGCTCGTCAGATATCAGTATGCAAAGTCCATTTAGGAGCCCCCATACTACAAAGTTCCAGCCTGCTCCATGCCAAAGTCCTGTGAGGAACCAGACCATAAGTGCTGAAATGTAGACAGGCACACGCTTTCCTATGCTTTTCCCAAGGTGCTTTCTGGAGAACTTTGACAGCTTCAGCATAAAAGTCGATACGGAAAGTGGATAGAATACATAGTCCCTAAACCAAGCCCCCATGGTTATGTGCCAACGGCGCCAGTATTCCTTAACATTTTTTGAAAAATACGGTCTGATGAAGTTCTCCTCCACCTTGATTCCAAGCATTTCCGCTATGGCTATGGTGATGTCTATTCCGCCTGAAAAGTCTGCATATATCTGCAGTGCATAAAACATGATTCCCATAAGGGCGAAGACTCCGTTATAGGTCTCAGAGTCAGAAACAATGGTAAGAACTGCAGGTAAGATGCGGTCTGCGATTACCATTTTCTTAAAATAACCCCATAACAGCCTGTAAAGCCCTCTGATAAAGTCTTTGTGATTGTAGCTATGCCTTGTAAAAAGTGACTCAGAGATATGGTCAAACCTGCTTATAGGGCCTTGGATTAGTTGCGGGAAAAATGATATGTAAAGGGCGAACTTAAAGAAATTTTTCTCAGCCCTGTATTTCTTGCGGTATACATCCACAAGATAGCCGATGCTCTTAAAGGTGTAGAAAGAAATTCCCATAGGTAAAATGAGGTTAAGAAACTTAAATCCTCCACCGCCTGTAAGTGCATTTGATACTATGTTAATATTGGCAATGACAAAGTCAGCATATTTTACCACTATGAGGGTTCCAAGGCTGAAAATAAGACCGAAGTAGAGCCATTTTTCCCCCTTACCTGAGGCAGTGAATCGGTGCTTTTCCTCCGCTTTTACCTCTGAATTTCTTTTAGATATATTCACATAGATATCGTCTATTTTAAGGCTCGCAAACCAGACTCCGGCAGTAACCAGAGCCATATATATGAGATAGACTTTGCCGGCATAGAAGTAAAATGAAAGGCCTGCAAAGAGCAAAAACTGCCACTGAAACCGCTTAAATACAGTATAATAGCAGATAATGAAAGCTATTAAAAAGGCTATAAATCCATAAGATACGAATAGCATCTCTACTCCAATTCCACTAAAAGTGTAATAATCGCTTCAAGTGAGTTAAAGTTGTCGGGTGTAATCTCATTGGCAGGCACCTTTATATCGAATTCTTCAGCGATTTCCGATATGAGAGTCACTATGTCAAATGAGTCAAATATCCCGCTATCTATGAGGCTTTTCTCCTTTTCATAATCAACCTCCGGGTGGATGTCCTGCAAAATGTCAAGTAATTCAGTCTTATTCATAAAGGCTCTCCTTAAATAACCTGTGATATGGGATTGCTATAGCTTCCCCATTTACTTTTAAAATATAACTATAACACTTTAGCGAATATTTTTAAATGAGTTTTGATAAAGCCTTCCTGTCTATCTTACCACCTGCCATAAGCGGAAGCTTATCAAGCTTAACCACCTTGCCAGGAACCATATAGGAGGCAAGTCTATTTCTAAAATTTTCCTTTACCTTGGCTTCTTCTATTCTACCCTCGTAGAAAAATGTTATAACCTCCTTTTCAGGGTTATAAATACAGCATCCTCTGTCAACTCCCTCAAATGCACCTCCACAGGCTTCTATCTCTTCAAGTTCAATCCTATAGCCTCTGTGCTTTATCTGATTGTCCCCTCTTCCTGCAAAATAAAGCTCTCCATCCTCTCCAAAGTAGCCTATGTCGCCTGTCTTGTAAAGGAGTATAGACCTACCATCTGTTAATTGGTAGTTCACAAATTTCTCCTTTGTCCTCTCCTCATCTTTGTAGTAGCCTGAAGAAAGCCCTGTTCCACCTATGCAGATTTTGCCTTTATGCCTTAAATTCTCCATTTCAGCAGACTGTTTTACTATGTGGCTGTATTCTTTATCGATGAGAAAAGTCTCAACATTAGGAAGCCGTTTTCCTATTGATAAATCTATTTTGCTATGCCCAAAAATCTCCGTATCATCAGGTTTTGCTATATGGCTGTCTTCTTCATCCTTAGAAAAAATTCCCGCACCAGGATGCGGATTTGCTATAGGGTTACCTTCCTCATCCATTAGAAAAATCTCCGTATCGGGAAGCGGTTTCCCGATAGGTATACCGTTTTCCAGTTTCTCCACATCATAAACCACATAATAACTGCTCATACCTGTACACTCAGTTGCACCGTACAGATTGATAAATCTTGCCCCAGGGCAGGCTTTCATCCACTGTTTCAAATGGCCAATCAGCAATACTTCGCCGCCAAAGGCAACAACCTTTAGGTACTCAGGCTTTGCTATGTCAAAGGCTGATAGCTTGGTAAATATGGTAAAGGCAGAGGATACAAAGCAGATAGTGTTTATCTTATGTTCATTAAGGTATTCTATGAGCATAACCGGAGACATAAATAGCTTCTTAGGAATAAAATATGTAGTCGCCCCGTATTTTAGCGTGGTATAGACATCCTTTAGGCTTGCATCAAGATAGAGCGGCGCCTGATTGCCAAATACAGTATCCTCATCACACTCTAAGACTTTGCCAAGCCCCTCTATATAGTCAATCACATTCCTATGGCTTGCCACCACTCCCTTTGGCACCCCTGTAGAACCTGAGGTAAATACCAGGTAAATAGTGTCTATCTCTTTTGCCTTATGGCTTATATCTAGCAATAACATGGCATTAGTTTGCCTGCTTAGAGCTTCCTCAAAGCTACAAATATCTCCACTAAATCCAAGGTTTTTAGCCTTTTCCCTAGTATGTTCGTCAACTATCATAAGCTTTGCTTTAGTTATATCTATGATGGCATCAAGCCTTGTCTCAGGCATATCAAGGTCTAGCGCCACATAAAAATTCCCCGAGCGGACTACTCCCAAAAGGGCAGAAACCTCCTCAGGGGACTTCTCCATAAAGACAAGTATAGGCTCGTTATAGATATTTTTATCAGCTATGAAACTTCCTATAGCTTCGGTTTTCGATTTAAGCTCCAAAAAGGTCAAGGCGGAAGCTTCACCTATAAAGGATGGCTTGTCGGGGTAGCTTGTGGCAGTTTCATCAAGGTAAGTGAGTATATTAGTTGGTTTCATAATGTTTATTCTTTTCTAAGATTGTGGGGAGGGGCAGTTTCCCTTAAAATAAGTTCTTCGACCAGGTAGGCATCGCTCATACAATGCATATCTGAGATTCCTTGGCTCATAAGTGTGTAAACTATAGAGTGATAAAAATAATCTAAGGCTTCTTCAACTGTTTTATTACGCTCTTTTGCATAGGCTACTACAATTCTTGCGTATTTTTTCTGTAAAAGGATTGGGTGTGCTAGCATATTATTTCACTCCTTTCAAAATGGAGATATTTGAGCGATTCTTCCGAACGAAAACAAATCTGCAAGTTCGGTTTCTCATAACGCAGACGATTAATAGCCTCTTTTTTCTCAATAAGTCCATCAAAAAACAATTCAATGGTATTGAATACTTTATCATTGGCTACACCACCAATAACGATATCATAATCAGACTTATCTTTACTAAGTCTGCAGTTTACTACAAAATCCAGCCATTCTTCCGAATATGAATCAAATTTCAAGGTCTTTAAGCTCTCAAAAGCCTCTTCGCTAAATTCATATACCGACACAATTCCTTCCTTACCTTCACTTCTTACCTTTTTACACCAATTCTCAGCTTGTTCGAGAATTGGCGTGGTATAAAAGCCCTTTCCGAAGTCAACATTCAGCCTCGAATGCTCTAAGTCCGGCTTAGATACCTCAAGATATGAGCCATGATATAAAATCATAATTCTACCCCTTTTCTCTTCATAAGCTCTATTATGTCATTTACAATATACTCCTTCCCCTGTGTGTGGAGCACATCATAACAAGCAAAGATGTATTCGTGTAAAATCCCTGAATTCTTTAATGCATCATAAGTCATGACAGCATCCTTATTAAGCACAGCTGCAACATTTTCTATACAAAATATGGCAAATTCTACTTCATTAAGACCATAGTCGGTGTTGGTGTTTTGCATATGGTTACCTCTTTTCTAAGGCTATTGTATAAGGGAAGGGGGTGGGTTGTCAATTGCGTAGATTGAAAAAGGACTGTGGCTGAGATTTCAGCTACAGTCCTATAATAGCATCTTTAGAATCAGTAGTTTGCAGAGCGCCAATTATTTACTCTCACCTACATCTTCTTTAGTCAAATCAATTATTTCCATATTGTCTAAATCAATCCCTGTCACATCTTTCAAGTCCTTAAACTCTCTATATCCTTTCGTAGTTAAAGTAAAACGTTTCTTTACTCCTTTTTCTTTTTTATGGTTTTTAGTAATTTTATCAATCCATTTTAGAAGTCTCAACTTTATCCTCCTATTTTTTTATGTTCCAAAACTCATCAGAAGCCACTACATAAAGCAAAGTCCTCGCCCTTGTCCCTGCGATATAAATGAACCTAGAATAATTCTCAGGTTTAATAGTTTCAATATCTACCAAGATTACAATTTTCGAATCTAGACCTTTGAAGCCTTGAATAGTTGAAAAGTACGGGATATTTTTATCAATTTCCGGTTTTCCCAATTCATTTACTTCTATTTCCATTTCTGACAAAATAGAGTTTTTATACCTGTGAGGTGCGAGAAAGACAACATCTCTTAAACTTACATTTTCTTTTTTAAATTCTTCAAGTATATCATCAATCTTTTTTTTGCATTCTTCAACGGTCTTATAACTAAGTTTTATAACTTCCTCACCATTCTCCCTAATGAATTCATCCAACTTAATTCCACTTAGCAAAGAACTATATGTCCCTATTTGAATTGTATTTCTACAATTAATCCTAAGCTTAAAATGAGCTGAGTGAAAGCCATTAATTATCTCCATTCCAGCATCATATTCTGGATTGTAAATGTTTTGGTCTGAATCGTAAAATATAGCCCAGTATCCTTTATCAAAGCCTCCCTTCAAAACAGTATCTAAAGGATATAAATAGGATGGTTTTAGAATATCCTGTCCTTCATCCATTACAAGCACATCATAATTAAGCTGATCAATCTCAGAATCAGAAAGTACTGATAAATAATCCAAAACTTCTTCAGGCAACTCTTCCGAAAAATACTTATTGGGATTAGCGTTTAATTTTTCATTATCCACTTGTACATATTCGCCAAAAAGAGCATGAATGTTTATCACCTTAAGATTTTCAATTCCTCCAATCTGAGCGTTTACATTATTGGAAAGGTTCTTGTTAAATGTCAAATATAGTACTTTTTTGCCTTCTTCAGCTCTTTTCTTCGCATAATCTGTCGCCAAAAGAGTCTTTCCAGTTCCAGCCTTCCCCTCTATCATAAGATGTGCATTCATAGATAATGCTTGCACAAGCTGTGTCTGCTCATATGTCAATCTTACAAGTTTTCTCTCCACATCATTTAATCTGTCTGAGAGCATAGGAACAAATACAAAATCTCCTCTAAGAAAATTAACAATATTCTTGATATCTTGTATCGAAAGTTTGGCCTTGTCTTTATACTTTATCTTTTCCCAATATCCGAAAATATTTTTGATATACTCGGTAATATCTGAGGTTGATTTGTCAAAAGTTATTTCTGGAATACATTCCTGACCGTTATACTCAAATCTAATGTCAGGAAATACAACGCCGCAGGCCATTGCGATATTACTAAGTCTATTGCTATTATGGAATTTGTCCTTTAATATCTTGTCAAGACTATACATATTCCCCACAACTTGTGCAAATGGTCCTTCATGCTTTGTTCTTTCTATTCCATACCTATCTATAAAATACCAGTTCCCATCTCTACACTCTACTCTGCCACCCTTTATTTCAAGGCAGGCTACTCCATATTCACAAACAATGACAAAATCGATCTCTCCGTAAGCTTTGTGATTGTGCTTTGGAAGCCCCAGCGAGTGTAATATATAAGCATATTTCAAGTCTAGCTCTTGCAATACATTATACATCTTTTTTTCTGCATTGCTTTTTATTTCTTCACCCAAGTAGGGTGGGATAAATGTAGGCATATGTAGAACCTCTCCTTATATTTATGCTCCTTCATAATAATGATCGATTCAAATAACTTGTAGATATAAGAAATTAGTTTTCTTAGTCATCATCATTTATCATTCTATTATTTTTTTTATAGCTCTCTTTAGTATACATTCATCGTTTATTTTAGAATTGCAATTCCTAGAACAATCATAATTATCACCGCCAGCATAATTACTATATGATTCCGTATGCTGGCTGTCTTTTTTTTTCCGAAAGAAATTATCCTTCCCGATTGTCCAGTAATGTCTATTATTTGTCTACCACTATTCTGTGCAACACATAGTTTAGACCTCAAAAGACTAATATCCGGATTTTGAGTTGATAATATAACAAAAAAAGCATCTTCATTTTCAACTCGCCTAAGCATTTGCATATTACATTCACATATTTTTTCATAGCCTACTGAAAGAAGTTCCATTATTTTATCTGTCTTAATGCTGTAACCAAATTCTTTATTGTTTGAAATAACCATACTATTCAAGACAATTTCAGCAAGCCTATTGTCCTCATCACTACCCTTCATAAAAGAGCAAAACTGATTCCACTCATCTGTTACAATTGCAATATTCATATAATAATTGCAATTATCCTTCTTACAAACCAATTTCCTCTTTAGCAAAAAATATTCATTATTTGAATTGAGATTATTTATTTTACCAAATGCACTTCTTAATATTCCAGTTTCAAAGCAACCTCTAATAAATGTATCTATATTCTTGTCTGATAACTCCTGAACTACAGGAATTTGTTCCTGTAGTTCTATTTTACCTAGATTAAATCCTATTGGTGAACCATCATATGAGCAGTAATAGTATAAAGTAATCATAATACTTAATCACCTCCATCTTAAAACTTCAATGTATTTTGTATAATATGGTATCCATCGTCTTCTTTTTTAAGTCTTTTTAAAACACATTTTTTTTGTTCATCATAATCACTAGCAGATGCAAAATTTAAAAATTTCTCTGAAATGAAAATCCCCACTTTATCGAGGAATGTTCCTTGAGAAAAATCCTTATTTTTTTTCTGCTCAGCCATTTTAAATAAATAAGCCAACAAGTATACCACTGGTTGCTCACAATATTTAGGTGATGGTTTTTTTACATTTATATCAGAGAAAATATATACCGCTTCCTCTGGTGTCTTATAATTATTAATTTTGATTTCTCTTGTCTGCTTATCTCTTCCAAAATGGCTAAATATCACACTCCCCAATGTAAATATAGGTGTTACAGCAACCTCATATTTCTTTTTATTTCGGTTAAAATAATTTATTAAATTTGCATAAGCTTCCTCTGTCCTTTTTCTAACCTGATCCATTTTCCCATCATTTAAATATCTTTCACATTTTAGAGGTACAAACAATATTAGCTTTTCACCTTCTTCACCATCATCTAATGCCGTTTTTAACATTTCTGTTGTTTGGTAGCAAAAATTACGATATTCATTATATTGTCCATCTTCTTCCATTAGATGCGGGGTATCTATAACCACAACAATCACTTGAGTTTCTGTCATCAGATTCCTAAGTTCTTCGTGATGAACTTTATCAGTCAACCATTCTCCAGGATAATCGATGAACTCCACCTGAATCTTTCCCTTTTTACCAGCTATTCTTATAGAATAAGTGTACTTCATCATATCATCCGTAGGATTGCTATCTGGTATTATATTTCTACTTTTATCACCCAAAAAATAGTCATTAATTTCATTAATTTTTGCAGTTAAAATTTCCAATGTATCAAAATCATCAATTGCAATGGTTAAATTTGTATCTGCAAACTGCGTTTCAAAATTATCCTTCATCGCTGCCAAAACACTGGTTTTACCACATCGACGACCACCTACCATCATAACTTGTACTTTCAAAGCTTCAACACTACCCATTTTATACCTCCTTGCTCATAAAGCAAAACTGTTTTTTATTATCATACTTGCGAATTTCATTAATTAATTCGTCCCAATATTGACTAACAGATTTCTTTGCTTGATATTCACCATATTTATCCTTCCAAATAAAAGATATATTATCTTCATAAAAGTACTCCCATGCTCTTTCAACTGTAAAATCACCTTTGCTTGCATACACTATCCTATCATAAAAATCCTTAACAACTGCCCATAAAGCAGTGTTTGGATAATTATAAAGTGTTTTAAAATCCTCTTTAATATTTTTGTATACAGTTTCAAGGTTATGCTCTAACCATGAAACTATATCAGATGCTATTATATCCTTTTCAGCAAGACTTCCTCTTATTTCAGGAGGCTGTTCCGATAAACTAATATCTATAGTGTCTAAATTCCCACGTACCCTATAAATCAAAAAGCTCTCCATTCGTAAATCAAATTTTAAAAGCTGCTCTAAAGCCTCACTAATAAGTTCATATTTATTCTCACTATTAAACTTGCTTATCAATTCTTGTAACCATTCATCAACGTTTTCAACAGATTCTGTAATTATATACTTTAACCCACCTTCATTCTCATCTGCTAGACAATGAATTATATTATTTTTCATTTGAACAACTAACTCATGCAAAACTACATTTAATTCTAAAAAGTCATTAATTATGTTAAGTCTAATCCTATCAGTTAATCTTTCATATGCATTATGCTGATTAATGGTTCCATTATTAAGATAATCTAGTATTTCTTCCTTTTCAGGAATATTCTTGAATATATTTAGCAACTTTTGTTCCGCAGCTTTTTTCAAAACTTCACAAGCATTTTTCCTTAATTTGCCGTAAGGCTCAGAAAGATATAGATTTCTTATACTATTGGTCATTCTGTTGTAAGTCTTATTAATTTCACTTCTAAATTCTCTTTTAGTATCTAGATCAATCGTTGCTAGAACTGCCTTGCCAACTTTGTCTGCAATGTTATGATACTCTTGATATAAGACTTTTATTTGATCAGCAGCCTCATTAATCATCAGCTCATCAGTGATTGGCAGTCCGGTAGAAAGTCTATTCAATATTGGGATTAGCATATTTTCTTCAACATCTTTCCTATCAAAACAATCAATTATCATGCAGTCTGCGGTTATATCGTCTTCAGTAATACCCTTAATTCTTTTTTGTATTTCTGCAAGTCCATCAACATTCTTTCCAACACCACTACTAACCTTATTTAAAATCCAAAACAACAACTGTTTAGTATAATCTGCAGTCATTTTATCCGATATTGACTGTACTATATCTATATCATCTTGTTCTAATTTTTGTCCTTTAGAGTCTGGTCGTGTCATTAAAATAATTGCATCGCTATCTTTTCCAACAGTCTCTAGCATTCGTTCACGTATATCAATAGCAGTATCACCTAAGCCAATAGTATCTACAAGCATTATTTTCCCAGATTGTTCACAAGGAAACTTACACATTATATTTGCTACTTTAACAGCCAAATAACTAAAGTACTTTTGCGCTTTATCTTTACAACTGTATTGCGCTACATATTTCTCGATATCCATTGCCGGGACATTCTTCTTCATTCCAAGTAGTGGTATCAGTTCCTCGCTATGTTCAATATATTTTACCAACTGTTCAAATAAAGCTAATTTTTTAGCACTTGTTGTATCAATCTGATTACGCAAGTCCACTACGGGTAACTTTGAGATTTCTTCTACTGACAAAAGTTTGTTTTTGTCTTCAAAGATATCTTTCATATATTTATTAACAATTTCCAAATACTCTGCTCGGTTATAAAAATTTATCTCAGCAGTAACCTCGGTTACATCTTTATTTATTATTACAGATTTTGTACCAGTACAATCTGCACCGTCTGAAGCAGGAATAATATCTCCCGAAAGTCCGCTAATACTTTGCATTACAAGACTTTTCCCTTGTCTTGCACGACCTACAAAGCTAATGTGTATTTCTTTACGGGAAAAACGATCTTCTAATTTGTTAAGCAGAGACACCGCCTCATCATACGCACCATTAAATTGTTTAGTATTTATTAGTCTTAAATCTTCAGCAATATCCGGGTTTTGTTCAAATAAATCCCTGAATTTGTCTGATTGGTCTAACCCAGCTTCTTCACAAATCGTTTCAAGTTTCTCAATAACTTGCTTGGCTTGAGCTATTTTCCCCTTCATCTCAGAAACTAAAGGCAATTTTCTTTCTCTCTCTTTAATTAGTTCCTCTATCTTACTAGGTATATCCATTCCGAACCTCCTTTTGTCAATCAATAATATTAAATGTATTATCTACTTATATCTAGCTAAACCCCTTCATTAAGAACTATCAGGCAAGCACTTTTCTTTCATAACTTTTCCATTACCAAAACAAAACAAATACCAGAATCGTTTTTCATTAAAAATCAGTTTACTTCTCATTTGTATTCCGCCCTCTCACTAATATACATTACAAATATCATACTTGTAATATAGACTATGTATCATTGCAACAAAATACTTCACGATACTAAATAACAACATCTCATATATCTATACTCCTCCTATTCATCATATATATATATGCTCAAATCTAATTATGAGCTTAAACCCCTTCTAACAATTATTCCAGTTTTCTCTTTTTGTAGATATATTCTTAATAAATAATTGCTTGTTCTTTTCTGGCACCTTAATAATTACAGAAGTTATACCTGTCATAATTTTTCTCATCTTTAATTCTCTCACACTCTTCCCCTTGTTAATGTCAACAGCTACTACTGAATCATAAACTTTCATAGTCACCTTATTCTTGCTATCTTTAATATCTGACTTTAATGAAACCTTATTCATAATCTCCTCCTATTCCACAACCTCAACATTCTCTCCCTGACTCCTAAGCCACATCTCAATTCCCTTTCCAAATACCTCAGCCTGAACTGTATAAACCCCATTATCCTCATCAAGCACCTTAGCTGTTGGCAATCTGTCAAGTATTGCATCTATATCAGTTCCTTTGTACTTAAACTTGACCTTTGTTAGTCTGCCACCAGTCATAAATTGGATTCGTTTTCTAAACTCACCCTCCTCAAATCTGCTACTGTAAGGGATATGGAATTTCTCAGCACAAACTTTCATATCTTTTATTCTGTCTATGCGGTATATTGTTGGAAATGAGTCATTGATTACATCAAAGTTCTTCCTCACTTCTTCATCTTCTATAAATGCAGTTAGGTAAAAATAGTACTCCGAAAACATTATAGCTACTGGCTTTACTTTCCGCTTAACCACCTTCTTATCCTTAGACCGGCAATAATCAATCTCAATATATTTATTTTCCCTTATTGCCTGACCTAGAAGCCACATTCTATCCATGAAATCCGACTTGTGACGAGGCTCTACATAGTGAAATTCTTCATTACGGATCAAGTCCTGCACAAGCTTCTGATTGGTTTCAGGTACACAACAGGTAATCAGCTTGTTTAGCATTTCTACCATTTTAACCTTAGTAAATGCCCTACTATCTAGCAGTATCTTGCAAAGAGCCAAGACTTCGCTATTGCTTAGTCTAATCTTATATAAAGTCTCTAGCTTATAGCCCTTTTCTATCCTGTCATAAACAATAGAGTTTTCTATACCTGTTCTCTCAGAATCCACATCCAGAAAGTTTCTGATATCGTCTATATCCCTTTGGATACTCCTCTCATTTACGCCATAAAAGGCAGCCTCTGTTCCCTTGTATATAACATGCCCGTCCATTAACTTTGCGTACATCTGTAAGGTACGCATTACTTTATCACCTTTATATTCTTCCATCTTCTTGCCCTCTCACTTTGATATCTACATTGTATCATTTGAGATGGACACTTTATGTCATTCTAAAAAACTTCTAGTTAAAATTTCTAGTTACAACATTGTTTGTGTTAAAGAAGCTTTTAAACGCAAAAAGCACCCATTTTAAGCGCGCTTAAAACAAATGCTTGTGTTTTTTCTTTATTTTGCTATTGCGTAATGATTGAAACTCTGAGTCCCATTTACTTTCAATTAATACTTCACTTCTCATCCCCTTGAAACCTCTCAAAATATAATATATATATTTTACCACATTTTCAGGATATTGCAATCAGAATTTACAAAAAATATCTCTCATTACACAATCTGCGATAAATTAACTGTTTCGAATAATTCCAAATAAGTGTTTTAATAATGAAATGATAATATCAGCTTTTGCAATCAGTTAAAAATTAATCTTGAAATTTCCTCAAACTTCCTTTACAATTAAATTGTGTAAAATATAAATGCATTAAACCAAACCCTTTTCAGCTAAGGAGAAATTATATGTATATAAACACGGTGATAGGAATACTGATACCCTTCCTCGGCACATCCCTTGGTGCTGCTATGGTATTTGTCCTAAAAGAAAATATGAGCGAAAAGCTACAAAAGGCTCTGACAGGGTTTGCCGCAGGGGTGATGGTGGCAGCATCTTTTTGGAGTCTGCTGGTACCTGCCCTTGAGCAGTCGGAGTCTTTTGGAAAGTTTGCATTTATCCCTGCTGCCGTAGGCTTTCTCATAGGCGTTGGTTTCTTACTTCTTTTAGATGAAATTACCCCTCACATGCACCTTGACCTTACAGAAGAGGGCCCTAAAGGAAGCCGTCTCAGCCGTTCTCTTAAGCTGGTTCTTGCCGTTACACTCCACAACATCCCTGAGGGTATGGCAGTAGGTGTAGTCTATGCAGGCTGGCTTAATGGCAACAGTACCATCACTTACTTTGGCGCCCTGGCTCTTGCAATAGGTATTGCCATTCAGAATTTTCCTGAGGGTGCCATTGTATCTATGCCTCTTAGAGCTGAGGGCATGCCAAAGTGGAAGACCTTTCTTTACGGAGTTTTATCAGGACTTGTAGAGCCTATAGGTTCAGTCCTAACTATTCTCTGTGCTTCACAGGTCGTGCCTTTGCTCCCATATTTCCTAAGCTTTGCAGCCGGGGCAATGATGTACGTAGTGGTTGAAGAGCTGATTCCTGAGATGTCAGAAGGAAAGCATTCCAACATTGGCACAGTGCTTTTTGCGGTGGGCTTTGTGACCATGATGATTCTTGATGTATCGCTGGGATAAGAGAAAACTCTTATCCCTTCCTCACTCTCTTATTTACCATAAGTCCCAAGTCCTGTAGTTTTCTTCCAAGTTCATCATCTTTGGCTACCAGCAACAAGTCCCTGTCCATATAGTTTAGTGCGTGGAGTACAGCCGCATAACAGCCTATGGCTACTGATGGTGCTCCTTTTTCTATAGCGACAAGGGTTGCCCTGCTTATTCCTGCTCTTTCTGCAACCAGCGTAGCTGATATTCTTCTTCGCAGTCTTGCTAATTTTATCTGCTCTCCCATCTGAGCAAGTATATTTTCAGTTTCAGGCAATAACACTACTGATTTTTTAGCCATAACAAAACCTCCTTATGTCAATAATATTAAACATAAAGAGGTATTTTGTCAATTTTTATTTACTTTATCCATCGCTTGCAATGCTATCGATTATAATCGAAACTTTTGTCTTATTTCAAAATCTGTCAGTTATAACCGACAAGCTACCCTCTACCTCAGATACTCTCTTAAAAACGGTGAAACCTCCTTGTCCTTTCCATAGAGACTCTTCGGATAGGTAATCATAAGCTCCTTCTTGGCTCTGGTAATAGCTACATAGAAGAGCCTTCTCTCCTCTTCTATATCCGACTGCCTGATGGCTTTTTTGTATGGGATAATGCCTTCCACAGCCTCAGGGATGTATACCTTCTCAAACTCCAATCCCTTACAGCCATGCATTGTTGAGATTACTACGGCATCTCTGTCGGAATTCTTATTCTTTTCAAACTCTTCCTTTTGCTTCTTATTGAACTCTTCTATGCTCTCCTTCCATTCTTTGAGGGTGGAATAAGGCTTTGCAGCCTCCTCTATTTCCTCCAGTATGTCAAAGAGCTCTTCAGCATCTATATGTCTTTCATCTGCGTATTCCGTCAAGAACCTGTCATAGCCAATAGCCTTTCTTATGTAGTGAATCGCGCCAAAGGGAGAAAGTTCGGCTAGCTTTGCAAGATGAAACTGAAGTGTATTGATTCTTTCAGCCATCCAGTTCCTCCCCTTATAGGCATCAGTCCACCTGATAAAGCTCACATATTCAACCTTATCTCTGTTTAGGGTTACTGCATCAGCAAGGCTTTCTCTTGTCAGATAGCGGTTTGGGCGGTTCATTATATTTAAGAATCTGCTCCTTGACCTGTCTCCGTTAGCTATTTCAAGGTAGTCCATTATATTTTTAGCTATAAAATGGTTGTAAATGCTTGGAGCCATCTCCTTCATGATGAACGGAATATTATACTCTATAAGCTTTGTAACTACAGGCCTTGCCGCAACATTTGTCCTATATACAATGGCCATTTCAGAAAATGGTATTCCAGCCTCGTGAGACTTTATTATATCCTTTACTATGGCAGTATCCTCAGTTCTTCTATCAGAAAAGCTCTTTATCACAGGGAGGCTTCCCGACTCTCCCTTTGCAGCCACTATTTTCTTGTCGAAACGCTGTTTATTTTTATGTATTACGCTCCCTGCGAAGTTAAGAATGGCTTCTGTAGAACGGTAGTTTTCATTTAATATAACCTTTTTGCAATTTGGATATATCTTCTCAAAGCCCAGCATAATCTCAGGCTTTGCGCCTCTGAAGCGGTATATACTCTGGTCGTCATCTCCCACTATAAAAATGTTGTTAAGGGGCTTTGCCATCTTGCTTACAAGCTCAAACTGAAGCCTGGATACATCCTGAAATTCATCTATGAGGATGTATGTAAACTTGCTCTGCCAAGCCTCAAGGATATGAGGATAATCACTAAAAAGCTTGTCACAGAGTATCATCATATCATCAAAGTCAATCAGCCCTCTCTCTTTCATAAAAGCCTCATAAGACCTGAATATATCCCTAAATGCTTCCTCCGGGCAGCTTATGGAATAATAGTTTTCTATATCCACTCCCTCTGATTTTACCCTGCTTATCTCTCCAATTACATTTTTGATAAAATCCTTTTCATCCCCTTCTTCAAGGTCCAGTGTCCTTATTTTTTCTTTTAGGAAATTCCTCGTCATTTCCTCACTAATTATCCGGTCTACTCCGTAACCGTAGGACACCCTGAGTATCATAAAAAATATCGAATGAAAGGTGGCAAACTGTACTCCCTTTGACTCTCCCATTAGTTTTACAAAGCGCTCCCTCATCTCTGTAGCAGCTGCCTTTGTGAAGGTTATAACAAGGATGGTCTGAGGGGCAATCTTCATCTCTTCCAAAAGGTAGCGCACCCTTCCAGTAATTACTGCTGTTTTTCCTGAGCCCGGCCCTGCAAGCACCATCATAGGGCCATCTACGTGTCTTACTGCTTCTAACTGTGGCTTACTGTACTCCACACTTCCTCCTAAATTAGCCCTCTACTGCCTTATTTAGCTTTTCTATACCTATTCTAACTCTTCTTAGGCTTTCTTCCTTGCCAAGAATCTCCATTATCTCGTAAGCCCCGCCAGGTGTCATCTGTTTGCCTGAAACAGCGGTTCTTATCGGCCAAAGTCCCTGTCCGTTCTTGATGCCTTTATCCTGGATGTAGCCCATAAGTACAGCCTCAACTCCCTCTCTTGAATAATCATTACTTGCCTCAAGTAGTGGGAGAAGGTCACGAAGAACTACAAGCGAGCTCTCAGAGGTTGTCTTCATTTTCTTGTGAGTGTACATAGCTATATCGTAATCAGGAAGTTCCTCAAAGAAGTCAATATGCTCCTTAAGGTCAGGCAATACTTCGATTCTTGTCTTCACAAGCTCAGCTATTTTCTTAAGGTCTAGGTCTTTTGTAATCACCTCTTTGATGTATGGAAGAGCCATTTCAAAGAACTTGTCAAAGTCCATAGCCTTAAGGTACTCACCATTCATCCAACGAAGCTTAACCATGTCAAATACAGCAGGCGACTTATTAATTCTGGTATAATCAAACTCTCTGATAAGACCTTCAAGGTCAAATATCTCAGTTCCGCTCTCAGCACTCCAGCCAAGAAGTGCTATGAAGTTTACAACTGCCTCAGGTACAAAGCCCTGCTCAATAAGGTCTTCATAGGAGCTGTGTCCACTGCGCTTTGAGAGCTTCTGATGTTCTTCATTGGTAATAAGCGGGCAGTGGATGTAAGTAGGGATTTCCCAGCCAAATGCTTCGTAGAGCCTGTTGTACTTAGGTGTAGATGAAAGATACTCATTGCCACGGACTACATGGGTGATTCCCATAAGGTGGTCATCTACTACATTGGCGAAATTGTAGGTAGGATAGCCATCAGACTTAATAAGAATCTGGTCGTCAAGCTCTGAGTTTGGAGCTGTTATCTCTCCATAAACCTCATCCTTAAATGTGGTAGTTCCCTCTCTTGGAATATTCTGTCTGATGACGTAAGGCTTGCCCTCAGCAAGATTTCTCTCTATTTCTTCCTTAGGAAGGTTAAGGCAGTGCTTGTCATAGACCATGACCTCTTTCCCGTCTATAGTCTGCTTGAGACTTTCAAGCCTTTCCTTGTCGCAGAAGCAGTAATAAGCCTCTCCCTTTTCTATAAGTTCTTTGGCATACTTTAGATATATTCCCGTAGCCTGTCTCTCACTCTGCACATAAGGGCCACAGTCACCGCCAATATCAGGACCTTCATCATGCTTAAGACCTGTCTCCTTCATTGTCTTGTAAATGATATCAAGGGCTCCCGGTACAAATCTTTCCCTATCTGTATCTTCTATTCTAAGTAAAAATGAGCCTCCTGCATGCTTTGCTATGAGGAACTCATAAAGAGCAGTTCTTAAATTACCTACGTGCATTCTTCCTGTTGGACTTGGTGCGTACCTTGTTCTTACCTGTTTCATTTTCTTATCTCCTGTCTATCTTAGCAATCCCTCTGGGAATTGCCTATTTTATTCTTTTTCGTCTATTACTGCATCTATCTCCGCAGACTCTACCATCTTGTTAAAGGCATCCTCTACCAACTCAAATTCCTTATCGTCCTCGATATCTTCTATGTTGAATTCTTCATCTCCAACCGGGACAAATCTATACAGCCATATATCGCTGTCGTCATTGTCTTTGTCAATAAGGGCAATATACTGCTTGCCCCCTACCGGAAAGATAGCAAGTACTTCACATTCTATCTGGGTTCCGTCTTCCATATCAACGGGAATCACCATGTAAGGTAAGTTCTCTTCCTTCTCTATAGCCATAAACACCTCCACTTAATTTGATGCCATAATAGTATATCACAAATATTTGATTTGGAAAATAAAAATCACTTATTACAGTGCTTCTACCTGCTCCTTTGTAAGTCCTGTTGCCTTCACTATAATCTCTACATCTACCTTACTGTCCTTAAAATTCTTTGCTATGCGGAATGTAGCTTGTTCTTCACCTTTCTCCATTCCTTGTTCTATTCCTTGTTCTATTCCTTTTTCCATCCCTCTTTTCTCAAGTTCATCTAAAAATTCACACATATCAACCTCTCTCCCTTCTGTTTTGATTCGGACAATTTCACTTTTCATTATTTTAAATCTGTCATCATGTAGTACCGCATCTAGCAAATCTAATACTTCCTCAGGATGCTTTATATCCAAGTCATGAGGTCGATAATTTCTTTTCTGTTATGTCTTTCTCTTTCATTTTACCTCTTTTTTAATCATTAAACAATAAGTTACCCTAAATAAAAAATATTTAGGAAGGTGCTGAATCTTGGGTACAAAAAATAAGCCACGAAAATATCCCTGACATTGCATAATCTTGTGTGAATTTTGATTTCTGAAACGAAATCCAAGAATTAGTCAATTAAAAACCAGAATCAAATAACAAATTAATAATATCACAGTTCATTAAAAAATACAAGAAAAAGAGGAAAAAGACTTAGGTCTCTCTCCCCTTTAATGTAGAGCTAAATAGTTTTATTTTCCCTTACTCTTCCTTGCTTCATCAAAAAGCTCGATGTCTTCCCTGGTCACTTTAACATTGGTAGTCTTGGTTTCTTCACCCGGTTTGGTTATGGACACCTCTACTATAGTGCCTTCGGGAAGTCCGGTCAATATAACTCTTTTTACAAATTCTGCAGCCTTTGGGTGATTGCCCTCTAGCTGTGATTTATACTTTAACATTGTGAATGGATTCATTCATTCTCCTTACTTAACTTTAGTCTCATCCGCTGCTCTGCCATAGGTTATGGCAAGCTTTTTCATTCTCTTTGCAAGCTTTGCAGTAAAGTCCTTCTTGCCCATTCTCCACTCCCAGTTACCACCTAGCGTAGACGGAGTATTGATTCTGGCTTCACTTCCAAGGCAGAGGAAGTCCTGCATAGGGATAATGGCAAGATTACCCACACTCATATAAGCACTTCTTATAACATCCCATACAATTTCCTTTTCATCCTCAGTCCGGATATTAAGATACTCTCTCGTGTAATCTCTTACCTTCTTGGTTAAAGAACGGTACCAGCCAAGAGTGGTGTCATTATCGTGAGTTCCTGTATATACAACTGAATTTGCTACATGGTTATGTGGGAGGTAGGTAGTTTCAGCTCCACCGTAAAACGCAAAGTGGATGACCTTCATTCCCGGATACCCTGTACGCTTCACAAGCTTTATTACAGAAGGTGTGAGGTAGCCAAGGTCTTCAGCTATCACATCCATCTCTCCAAGCACTTCCTTCATCCTTGCAAAGAGTGCAAAGCCCGCGCCCTTCTTCCATTTACCCACAACTGCATCTTTTCTTCCATAAGGAATGGAATAATAGGTATCAAAGCCTCTAAAATGGTCTATTCTTACAGTATCGTAAAGGTCAAATGCCCTCGCCATACGCTTCATCCACCATTCGTAGCCCGTCTTCTTGTGATAATCCCAGTCATAAAGAGGATTGCCCCAGAGCTGTCCTGTCGCTGAGAAAGCATCAGGAGGGCAGCCTGCAACCGCAGTAGGTATGAAATTCTCATCAAACTGGAAAAGTTCAGGACTTGCCCAAGCATCGGCAGAGTCAAAGGCAACATAGATAGGCACATCACCTATTATCTTAATTCCCCTTTCATTTGCATACTTTTTAAGCTTCTTCCATTGTATGTCAAACATCCACTGTATAAATGCGTAGAATTCAACTTCATCAGCAAGCTTATCCTTGTACTTCTTAAGTGTAGCAGCCCCACGAAGTCTAAGTCCTTCCTCCCACTCATTCCAAGCTATACCGCCAAGCGAGTCCTTAATAGCCATAAAAAGCGAATAGTCAGGCAGCCAAAGGCTGTTCGCCTTCTTAAATGCTTCAAAGCTCTCCGCACCTTCTATCTTAAGTTTACCAGCTTTAAGAAGCTTCTTGGCATTCTCAAAAGCTATCTTGAGTGCCTTAAATCTTGAATTATATACCTTCGCATAGTCTACATAGTGAGCATTCTTCCCAAAGTTAAGCTTCTTAAGCTCAGCTTCTTTGATAAGACCCAAATTCTTAAGTTCTACAAGGTCTACAAAGTAAGGATTGCCTGCATAGGTAGAGAATGACTGATATGGACTGTCTCCATAGCTTGTTGGTCCAAGTGGCAGTATCTGCCAGTAGCCCTGTCCTGCCTCAAAAAGCTTATCCACAAATTCATACGCCTCTTTTGAAAAACAGCCAATACCGTATTCGGAAGGCAATGAACTAACCGGTAAAAGTACTCCGCAACTTCTCATAAATTATCCTTTCTCCTATATTTAGCATAGTTTATAAGACAGGTGCCAAAATCTGAAATCCATTTTAACAAGGTAAAACAGTCTTCAAGCTTTTGGCACCCGGTTATATGCTACCTGAAACTATCTCAGTTTCCAGATATCTCTATTATATTCTTCTATTGTTCTGTCAGACGAGAAGAAACCGGCATTTGCCATATTTACAACAACCATTCTCTTCCATTTTTCTCTGTCAGCATAATCCTTAAGTATCTCGTCCTTCTTCTCAATATAAGCCTCAAGGTCAAGAAGAGCCATAAACCAGTCCTTATTTATAAGGTCATTATAAAGTCTTTCAAGGTTCTCTTTGTTACCAACCTTTGTAACCGTATCACTTACGATGAAGTCAACTGCATCTTTTACCACCTTTGACTTATTGTAAATGTCACGAGACACATAATCAGCCTTCTTATAGTGCTCAATTACCTCATCAGACTTCGCACCAAAGATGTAGATGTTATCATCTCCTACAAAGTCGTGTATCTCTACATTGGCACCGTCATCTGTTCCAAGAGTAATAGCACCGTTAAGCATAAACTTCATGTTAGAAGTTCCACTTGCCTCCTTGGACGCGAGAGAAATCTGCTCAGATATATCGCAGGCAGGAATAATCTTCTCTGCATAGCTTACATTGTAGTTTGAAACCATAACCACCTTAAGATATGGGCTAACCTCAGGATCCTTGTTAATTATCTCAGCAAGTACAAGGATGAGGTGGATGATGTCCTTAGCTATCACATAAGCAGGGGCTGCCTTTGCACCGAAGATGCAGGTAACAGGAGTCTCAGGCTTTTTACCTGCCTTGATCTCAAGGTACTTGTGTATGATGTAGAGTGCATTCATCTGCTGACGCTTATACTCGTGAAGACGCTTTACCTGCACATCAAATACAGAGTTAGGATCAATATTCACTCCCTCCATCTTCTTTACATAGTCTGCAAGCGCCTGTTTGTTGGCTTTCTTAACTTCATCAAGCTTGTCAAGGAAGTTCTGGTCTTCCTTATGTTCTAAGAGCTTCTTAAGTTCAGAGGCATCCTTTCTATAGCCTGTGCCGATTGTCTCATCTAAGAGCCTCGCAAGCCCATGGTTACAGGAAAGCAGCCATCTTCTAAAGGTAATACCATTGGTCTTGTTGTTAAATCTCTCAGGATAGAGCTTGTAGAAATGATTAAGCTCGGAATCCTTAAGAATATCTGTGTGGATGGCTGCAACACCATTGGTTGAGAAACCATAGTGGATGTCAATATGAGCCATGTGTACCCTGTTCTCATCATCTATTATCTGAATAACAGGATCAGGATTTACTTTTCTTATTCTGTTGTTAAGCTCCTTGATAATAGGCACAAGTACAGGAACTACCTTTTCAAGGTATCTTAGAGGCCATTTTTCAAGTGCCTCAGCAAGGATGGTATGGTTGGTATAAGCGCAGGTCTTGCTTACCACTTCAATCGCATCATCCATTGTAAAATACTCTTCCTGAGTAAGAATTCTGATAAGTTCAGGGATAACCATAGTAGGATGTGTATCATTAATCTGAACTACAGCGTACTTATTAAGGTCATGTAAATCATGTCCCGCATCCTTCATATCCTTTATAATGAGTCTTGCGGCATTACTTACCATAAAGTACTGCTGATAGATACGAAGAAGATGTCCCGCCTCGTCTGAATCATCAGGATAGAGGAAAAGGGTTAGGTTTTTCTCTATGTTGTTTTTGTCAAAGTCAATACCATTTCCTACAATGCTCTCATCCACGGAATTCACATCGAATAGATGAAGCTTTCCGATTCCATTCTCGTATCCAACTACATCTATATCGTACATTGTAGATCTAACTGTTCTGTCACCGAATTTAACATCGAAGCTTAAATCAGTCTTTGTAAGCCATGACTTGTCGGTAATCCACTCATTTTTATTTGCGCACTGAAGGTGATCGTGAAATGACTGCTTAAATAAGCCAAAGTGGTACAAAAGACCAACACCGCAGCCATTCAGTCCAAGACTCGCAATCGAGTCAAGAAAGCATGCAGCAAGTCTTCCAAGTCCACCATTTCCAAGCGATGGCTCAGGCTCGATATTCTCTATCATAGAGAGGCTCTTGCCTGATTCCTTTAATATACTGTCTATTTCATCATATACA
Source organism: Catonella massiliensis (assembly GCF_016651435.1). Lineage (NCBI taxonomy): Bacteria > Bacillati > Bacillota > Clostridia > Lachnospirales > Lachnospiraceae > Catonella > Catonella massiliensis. The sequence goes on from NZ_JAEPRJ010000001.1 coordinate 2,226,922, forward strand.
CCTAAATTTATAAGATTGTTGCTAAGCAGTTTGCCTATAAGAAATTCCGCAGAAATGTAGTAGAGCTTCCTTTCTCCCGTTATCTGCTTCTTATCAGCTATCAGCTCCTTTGTAAGTACCAGCAATGTATGAAAAAGCTCTGCCTCCGTACACTGTCTTATTGGCCTCCCATAAAGCTTGGCTGATAATTTTTCAAATCTATCCCTAATTTCCATTAGACTATTGCTCCTTTCTTTATCATATCTTTACATTCGTACATCTTCTTATCAGCTCCACTCACAGCTTTTTCAACAGTTCCAAATGTATCACTGTTGTAAATCACATGACCGTAACCGATATGAAGTGGGGCAAGGAGATTCGGAGTCCTATTGAACTCTCTTTCAAGTTCCTTTAGTCTTAGAATCCCTCTCTCGTAGATATACTCAACACCATCTCCAATTACAAAGACCGCAAACTCATCACAGTCTACTCTGAAAGTATATCCGCTTTTCCCAAATGATTGATTTATAATCTCGGCACATTTTATGATGTGGCGGTCACCATAAGAATGTCCGTAATTATCATTTATTTTCCTTAGGTCATTCATATCGAACTTGCATATAAGAAGCTCATCAATCTCGCCTTTATCAAGTTTTTTCTGTATTTCTTTTTCTTTTAACTCATACGCATTTCTATTGGCAAGTCCTGTAAGTGAATCTTTGTATTTGATTTCAAATACCTTGTTGGATAACTCTGTTTCTTTAATTCCTTCAAATAATTTGCAAAGTGAATCTACTGCAAGTATCACAACACCAATAAGAATAGCAGTTCTCATTAGAGAGCCTCCATCTCTGATGCTGTAACTCTTGTAATAACTAATCATATCCCATATTATACTTATTAAAAATACTCCAAGTGTAACAACCAGGGTTACAGTATGACCCTTGATTTTATTCTTTTTACAATACGTAACGTTGTCATAAATCGCAAGTAATATCAGTAAAATCGTAATCGCAATACCGATATGAACTATAAACAGCGACTCGTGTGAATCCATTACTCCCATAATGCTTAGTCCGCTAATCAAAATAAGCTCAATTACAGTTAATACAAATGAAATCTTTAAAATATAATCTCTACTGTATTCCAAATCCTGATAGACATAGCTTATGAAAAAATAAGGCATGAAAATAAGCAACAAGTGGTTTATCTCATTAAACTGAGAAGAATGTCCAAACATAAACTGCGGCATCAGTGTCTCGCACATCACCCACAATCCCATACATACCGTAAACACACCTAACATCCTATTTCTTTCATTATGTCCGCTATCAAGCTTTGATAGAAATGAAATAGTTACAAGTATTACTCCAATCAGAATTGTTATTATACTAAACTGGAAACTCCAAAAATTCTCATCCAGTACCTTCCCAAAGTAGTCCCAGGTTCTTCCCAAATACATGCTTGTTATGCGGCTGCTTCTATCTTTATAGATAGGAAAAATCTTCAGCCCTATCTCTTTACCGGCATCATCCGTCTTTATATCAATTCTGTGAAAAGTACTTCCATTACCCCTGGAGAGAACCTGTTGGTCATCAGGCATAAAATTATATATTATTTTATCGCCAATACTAACCTGAAATTTTATATTTTTTGTTCTAAAGTTAAGTATTGTATCACTCACTAAATATGCAGGGAAAGTATGATAAAGATTGATCTCAAGTTCACCCAAAGTGTTCCTTTGGGCCTTTTCACCTACATCTTCTAAGGATACTTCTTTGCCCTTATCTGTATGCCAAGAGGTTGAAAAATCCTCAAGACTCCTTTCATCTCTAGTCTTATAAATTGAGTTGTCTACTTTCATAAATACGACAACACCCATAAAAATAAACAAAACTATGACAAGTATGAAATCAAAGACAGCACTCTTCTCGTATTTACTCACTTTCATCCTCCAAAGTTATAATAGCACTTTCTCTGTATAGACTATAACCTAAATTTAAATATTTAGCAAGGTTTTTGGTAAATAGCTTAAAAATCTGCATTTTTTCACAAAAAATTTTTATAAATTTACAGACTATTTCACACTATTTTCAACTAATTTATTTGTTTATTACCTCTATCTTGTAATTGTCTGATATAATCTTATCTTTAATTCCCTCACTTACAAGGAGCCTGTTATCCTTTGTCATAAGCAGAATGTCAAAATCATTGCCGTTTTCCTTCCAGTATCCTATCGCCTTCTCCTCACCCATTATAAAGAGGCTTGTAGAAAGTGCATCTGCCAAGGTCCCGTCTTTACTTATTATGCTGACTGACTTTAGCCCGCTATCGCTTGGCTTGCCAGTCCTCGGGTCCAGGATGTGGTGATATATAATCCCATTTTCTTCAAAATATCTCTCATAGCCTCCTGAGGTAATAACAGCACTATCTTCAAGCCTAATTGCTGCCATGTACTTATCAGGCTCATTAGGATCCCTTATTGCGATATTCCAAAGTGAGCCATCAGGCTTTTTACGAAATCCGAATACATTGCCCCCTAAGTTGATGATGGCTGATTCAACCTTCTCATCGGTCAATATTTTAACCAGTTCATCAGTAATATATCCCTTACCTATTCCACCAAAGTCTATCTCCATGCCTTTATTCTTAAATGATATTTTCCTTGTTTCTTCGTTAAAGTCAATTTTATCGAAGCCAACAAGCTTAAGTTTCTCTGATATTTCTTTTCCTGATGGGACTTTGTAGTTCTTGGTAGAAAATCCCCACAGTTCCATAAGCGGGTATATGGTTATGTCAAAGAGTCCGTCTGTCTTATTATAGATAGCTTTAGACCTCTTTATAAGATTAGCCATAGTCGGAGACAGCACTGCCTCCCCACTCCTGTTAAGCCTTGATACCTCACTGGTTTCTTTGCCTGTACTAAGCATATCATCAAGTTCGTTAATTTTATCCTCAAGCTTCTTTAGTACCTCCACTCTTTTACTTCCATAAACCTTAAGAGTTATAGCAGTATCAAGCGCAAATATTTCACTTTCTGAAGCTTCACTTTTTTCTAAATCTGAAGCTTTACTTTGGCTGCTCATCTCTTTGCTTTTAGTCTCTAATATACCGTTCCCTTCTATTTTGTCTTTCTGCTTACCGCAGGAGGCTAAAACCATGACCGTAATAAGAAGTAATAAGTGCGAAATTTTTCTTGGAACAATATTCATATTAAACTTAAACTCCACTTTTTTCTGTGTATATGCTCATTTTGCGAAGTAGCTGCCTGCACATTCATGTGGTTTACGTGAAAGTTATATGCCCATCTTACCTTGCAAAATGACTACGCTCTCATATTGTTTGCGTGTAAAAAGCATGAAAACCTCACCACGCTCCCGCTCTTAAAGATTTTCATGCTTTCTACATTTGTAGTGTATTCTACCACATATCTGCTAATTCATAAATAAGTTTTTCGGTTTTTTCCCAGCCTAAACAAGGATCAGTAATAGACTTGCCGTAGACATGTTCATTTTCTTTCTGGCTGCCATCTTCAATATAGCTCTCTATCATTAGTCCCTTTACTATCTTCCTTATGTCCGCTGATACATTTCTACTGTGAAGTACGTCCTTGCTTATACGAATCTGCTCCATAAACTGCTTTCCAGAGTTGGAATGATTGGTATCTACCACTATTGCAGGGTTTGCAAGGTCACGCTCTGCATAGAGCCTTATTACTTCCTGAAGGTCTTCATAGTGATAGTTAGGTATGTTTCTACCATACTTGTCTACCGCACCACGGAGTATGGTATGAGCAAGAGGATTGCCTGTTGACTCTACCTCCCAGCCTCTATACAGAAATGTATGTGCACTATGTGCAGCTACCACAGAGTTCATCATGACTGTTAAATCGCCTCCGGTAGGATTCTTCATTCCTACTGCTCCTTCTATACCTGAGGCTGTAAGCCTGTGTCCCTGATTCTCCACACTCCTTGCACCGATTGCAACATAGTTTAATACATCCGAAAGATATCTGTGATTTTCAGGATAAAGCATCTCATCTGCACAGGTAAAGCCCGTATCCCGAATTGCCCTTATGTGAAGATTTCTGATAGCTATTACACCTTTTAGCATATCTTCACCCTTCTCAGGATCAGGCTGGTGGAGCATGCCCTTATAGCCTGTGCCGACCGTCCTAGGCTTGTTGGTATATATTCTTGGCACGATAAATATCTTGTCCTTTACCTTTTCCTGAACTTTGGCAAGTCTTGATATATAGTCTATAACAGGATCTTCGTGGTCAGCTGAACAAGGTCCTATCACAAGAAGCATCCTGTCATCTTCTCCTGTGATTATGTCACTTACAGCCTTATCCCTCTTCTTAACTATCTCTCCCATTTCCTCTGTAATAGGATATTCTTCCTTAAGTTCTTTTGGTACAGGTAATTTCCTCTTAAAATTCATATTCATCTCCATATCATTTTCCTGCCATATCATAAAAATATCTCAACCCTTTGTTCATACAACAACAGGTTGAGATTTATTCTACTATAACTTACAGGAATTGTATAGTGCTTTATTATGCTAAAGCAAATCTTCTGCTATGAAAGTTTGTTATATATCTTATTACCTGCAAACTGGATAATCTGTACGAATATAACCAAAATCAAACTTGTAATAACAAGATAATTTATATTCCAAGCCTGATAGCCATAGCGGATAGCCACGTCACCAAGTCCACCGGCACCAAGGGCTCCTCCCATAGCAGAGTATCCTACTACTGATATGGATGTTAAGATAATTCCAGAGATTATACCTGGGATTGCTTCCTTTATGATTACCTTGGTCACTATCTGCATATCAGTCGCTCCCATACTCTTTGCAGCCTCAATAACTCCCTTATCTACGCTTCTCATGGCTGTTTCTATTACTCTTGCTACAAAAGGTATGGTGGCTATAGTAAGAGGTACAATTGCAGCCGTTGTTCCTATCGCCTTCCCAGCTATAAACCTTGTTATGGGTATCAGAATAACCATAAGTATGATGAAAGGAAAACTTCTAAATACATTTACAACAAAATCCAGTACACCGTACACTACCTTATTGGGCTTAAGCCCATCGCTGGCAGTTAAGGTAAGGATGCCCGCCGGTATGAAGCCTAAAATCACAGCAAACAATGTGGCAAAGAAACTCATGTAAAGTGTCTCTCCACAGGCTTTAAGTATAATATCTAACATCAGATTACCTCCCATTTCACACCCTGTTCTTTAAGGAAGGCAAAGACCTTGTCCTTCTCCTCTTCCTTTATCTGAACAGTAAGACTTCCAAGCACAGTTCCCCTAAAATCGTCAAGCCTAGCCCATATAATAGAGGCTTCCACTCCAAGTTCCTTTGCCATCATAGCAATCACAGGCTTATCAGCAGTTTCATTGTCAAAGAAAATATGCATATTTATGCCGCCACTTGGAAGCATATCAAGGTTTTCTCCAAGAAATGCCTTCACATTCTTGTCAGGATTAATGAAAATATCCTCAGGCCTTCCCTCTGCCACCATCTTACCGTCTTTAAGGAAGGCTACTCTCTCACAGATCTGCTTAACTACGTCCATCTGATGAGTTACAACTATGATGGTAATTCCAAGCTCTTTATTTATATGCTTAAGTAAATCAAGGATTTCCCTGGTTGTCATTGGGTCTAGGGCTGAGGTTGCCTCATCACATAGAAGTACCTTGGGATTAAGGATTAGTGCCCTTGCTATGGCTACTCTCTGCTTCTGTCCACCTGAAAGTTCTGAAGGCCTCTTATAGGTTTTATCAGAGAGACCCACGAGCTCCAGCATCTTAGTAACTCTCTCCCTTACCTCAGGAGATTTTTCCTTCTTCCCCTCAAATACCAGAGGCAGAGCCACATTTTCATACACATTTTTACGTGAAAGAAGGTTGAAGTTCTGAAATATCATGCTGACTTCTTTTCTTAGGCTGTTAATCTTTGCAGTATCAAGCTCCTCTATTTTTCTGCCAAGAACCTGTACGCTTCCCGAGCTGAATTTCTCAAGACCGTTAAGACAGCGAAGAAGGGTAGATTTACCTGCTCCACTATGCCCTATTATGCCGTAGACTGTGCCATCTTCGATGTTGAGGCTCACATCACTAAGCACCTTCACTTCCCCGTAGTTTTTCTCCAAATGTTCAACTGTTATCATTTTCTCTCCATCTCTCTTATATAGCATAACAATATGACAAAGCCGTCAAAATCTCGTATCAATACGTGATACAGGATTGACATCTCTTTGCTTCTAAAAACCCTTGTACAGTATTCATAATAAAAAATCATATAGATAGGTCACACCTTCCCTACTTACCCCTTCCATTAGGAATAGTATACGGTGAAAGCATAACCTATCTTCATATGTACCCGATATGGGTTTTATTTATTTTTAGAATGCAGGGATTACTGAACCCTGATACTTCTCTTCAATAAACTTCTTTACGTCATCAGAAGTAAACGCCTTCTTAAGAGCCTGAATCTTCTCTAAGTTCTCGTTTCCGCTCTTTACTACTAAGTCATTGAAGTACTGCTTGATAGATGCTGAGTCTGTGCTTTCAAGGATGAGGGAGTCACTCTTAGGATTAAGGCCTGCACCAAGCGCATAGTTACCGTTGATTACGGCTGCATCCACATCACTTAAGGTAACAGGGAGGCTCGCTGCTTCAACCTCTGAGAACTTGAAGTTATGAGAGTTCTCTTCAATGCTTGTAAGGTTATAAAGGTCTTCTGTCTCCTTAAGCTTGATAAGCCCGTTATCAGCTAAGAGAGCAAGTGCTCTTGACTCATTTGAACCATCATTTGGTATAGCTATAGTTGCGCCATCCTTTAACTCCTTGATATCCTTGATTTTCTTTGAGTAAAGTCCCATAGGCTCAAGGTGAATCTCTGCTATTGATACCAGATTGAGCTTTCTTTCCTTGTTATCATTCTCCATATATCTGGTTGTCTGATAGTAGTTGGCATCAAGCTCGCCCTCCTGAACAGCTGTGTTTGGCTGAACATAGTCGTTAAACTCTACTACCTTTACCTTGTATCCTTCTTTCTCAAGGATAGGTACTACAGCACCCTTAACTATCTCCTGATGAGGAACAGGGGTTACACCGATAGATATTTCCTTATCATCACTCTTGGCACCACCTGCTGCTCCACAACCTACAAGTGATACTGCTAGAATTCCTGAAAGAACTAAAGCACCTAATTTTTTAACACCATTCTTCTTCATATATTTTCTCCTCTTTTCTTTAAGTTTTGCCGCTTTAATCGGCTTTCACAGATACTGGATTGTTAGAGCTTTACTCTTTCAATCCTTACAAACCTCTTTTTTATTTTTCATTTGCTTTCTGTGTGACTTATTCTATACTAAAAGTTTTGATATTACAAATACATTAAATCAATACTTTGTTATAGATTTTAGTTATATCAAATTCATTTTCATATACATAGTTGGCGTTTTCGTGTATAATGATGAAAATTTATCATCACACATACACTTGCTACAAGCGTTTTGCTGTTCTATTTACTATTATGTTATACAGAATTGGGGAAAAGGAGGTAGTCTATTGGCTTATAAACTAAGTATTACACCGGGAATAGAAAGACTTACCGAAGTTTGTCTTGAGAACTCAAGAATCAATGCAGATTTATACAAGGAGCTTGACATTAAGCGCGGGCTCCGTGACATAAACGGTGCCGGGGTCAGGGCAGGACTTACCAAGATATCAACCATCAACTCTTTTAAGATGGTAGACGGAGTTAAAACTCCCTGTGAAGGCGAGCTGTATTACCGTGGTATAGATATACACGAGCTTACTGACGGCTTTATAGGTGAGAAGCGCTTTGGCTTTGAAGAGATGACCTATCTCCTGCTCTACGGTAAGCTTCCTACAGAAGTAGAGCTTACTGACTTTATAAAGGAGCTTGCACATCAGAGGGCACTCCCCCGCAATTTCGTAAGGGATGTCATTATGAAGGCTCCAAGCAAGGACATGATGAATACTTTGGCAAGAAGTGTGCTTACTCTTTATTCCTATGACTCTCTTGCTGACGATATTTCACTCTCAAATGTAATGCGCCAATGCCTCAACCTCATAGCTGTCTTTCCAATGCTTTCGGTATATGGCTACCATGCCCACAATCACTACAACAATGGAAAGAGCCTGTACATCCATCATCCTGAGAAGTCGCTTTCTACGGCTGAGAATATACTAAGGCTTCTCCGTCCTGATAAAAAATATACCTCTATAGAGGCTACCGTACTCGACCTCGCCCTTGTACTACACATGGAGCATGGCGGTGGTAACAACTCTACCTTTACTACACATGTAGTAACATCCTCAGGTACGGATACATACTCAGCCATAGCCGCAGCTCTCGGCTCCCTTAAAGGTCCTAAGCATGGTGGTGCAAATATCAAGGTTATGGGTATGTTTGAAGACCTAAAGAAAAATGTGAAAGACCTTAAAGACGAAGAAGAGGTCGGCTTATACCTTAGAAAGCTTCTCCACAAGGAGGCCTTTGATAAAAAGGGGCTTATTTATGGTATGGGACATGCGGTTTATTCAATCTCTGACCCGAGAGCAAATATCTTCAAGGGCTATGTGGAAAGGCTTGCAAAATCTAAGGGAAATGATGCTGACTATGCGCTTTACAGTATGGTTGAAAGGCTTGCACCTAAGATAATTGGTGAGGAGAGACATATCTACAAGGGAGTAAGCGCCAATATCGACTTCTACAGCGGTCTTGTATATCATATGCTTGGTCTTCCTCCTGAGCTCTATACCCCTATCTTTGCCTGTGCAAGGATAACCGGCTGGAGTGCACACAGGCTTGAGGAGCTTATAAACACCGACAAGATAATAAGACCTGCCTATGTAAGTGTTCAGGATACTAAGCCTTACGTGCTAATGAAGGACAGGTCATGAAGCACACTTGTGTAAATGGCATACAGATACCGGGCACAGCCCAAAGAAAGAGACTGTCAATCTAACCTCTGCTTGACAGCCTCTTTTTATTATTATGCTTTGATATATTGCTTAGCTAAGCTCTACCTTAACCGCCTCATAAGGCTTAAATTCATTCTTTAGGTCATAGATATTATGGCCTGTATATTCGCCTAAAAGACGTCCATTAATTGAGTAATAACGTACAAACTTCTTGTCAGAAACTGATGTCCAGTGCTCTTCATTCCAGGTCATATATCCGTCAGGATCTGTCTTTTCTGCTTTAAGAAATACATCCACCTGTCTGCCTGCGATTAAAGTGTCGATAAGCCCCTGTTCATCAAGCTCTACTGTAGTTTTGTTTACAGTATCATAAACCTTCAATAATTCCATTTCTCTTCTCCTTGTATAATATTAGCTTTCCTAACAATACCTGCAAGTTCATCCAAAGGTATTATAGTAATGTCTAACATGATACAACTATTTATAGCTAAAGTCAATTACATAAGTCTGTTAACCTCATCAGCTACAAACTGAACCTTAGGTCCGATTACAACCTGAACGGAAGTCTTACTAGGCCTTATAATACCTGCAACACCGGCTGATTTAATCTTCTTCTCATCAACTGCGGTATAGTCCCTAACTTCAATTCTAAGTCTTGTAATACAGTTATCAACTGAAGTTACATTTTCCTTTCCACCAAGTCCTTCAAGGATTATCTTTGCAACCTCTGTAAAGTCACCATTTGCAAGAACTGCCTTCATCTCTTCTGCATTGTCAGCATCATCTTCTCTACCCGGTGTCTTAAGGTTAAATGTAACAATAGCAAATCTAAATACCGCATAGAATACGATAGCCGCTGCTATGCCCAAAGGAATGATGAGCCAGGTCTTTTGTGCAAGTGGAAGCTGTGAACTAAATACAAGGTCGGTAAGACCTGCTGAGAATGAAAAGCCTGCTCTAAATCCAACTGCCACAGTAATTACCGTAAATACACCGTAAAGGATGGCGTAGATTAAGTAAAGACCCGGTGCCAGGAACATAAATGCAAATTCGAAAGGTTCTGTAACACCGCAGATAAATGCACATATAGCTGCTGCGCTTAAGAGTGACACTGCATATTTCTTCTTCTCAGGCTTAGCTGAACGAATCATCGCAAAAGCAGCCGCTGGAAGACCAAACATCATACAAGGGAAGAAGCCTGACATATACATACCTGTAGTTCCTGCTGTACCGGTATTTCCCCAGAAGTTACCAAGGTCGTTGATACCAGCCGCATCAAACCAGAATACTGAGTTAAGTGCGTGGTGAAGTCCAAATGGAATGAGGAGACGGTTAAAGAATGCGTAGATACCTGCTCCTACTGCACCAAGGCTTACTATTGACTTACCAAAGCCAATGAGCCCACCGTAAATTACAGGCCAGATAAAGAAGAGTATGCCTGATACCACTACTGATACCATGGCTGTAACTATTGCCACTGAACGCTTTCCTGAGAAAAATGCAAGCGCATCAGGAAGTTTTGTGTTCTTAAACTTGTTGTAGCAAACTGAGCCTATAATACCCGCTAAAATACCTATGAACTGATTCTGAATCTTACCAAAAGCTACATTTGCTTTGGCCTGTGTCATTATCGCGATTGCATCTGATGAAAGAAGTGTAGTTATCATAAGCCAGGATACAAGACCCGCAAGTCCTGCTGTACCGTCCTTATCATCAGCCATACCAACTGCAACACCTATAGCAAAGAGCCAGGACATATTGTCAATGAGGGCTGCACCTGCTTTGATTAAAAAGAAACCTAAGATTTCAACTGTTCCTGTGATATCACCACCCTGCATAACATGTGGTGAAAGTGCGTAACCTATACCCATAAGAATTCCCGCTACAGGAAGGCAGGCAACAGGTAACATCAACGAGCGGCCTAATTTTTGCAAATACTTCATCATAATATTTGTTCCCCTTTCTTTATTAACCCAAAGAAATATTTAATTAAAAGTTCTCCTTAAGGAAGGATTCAAGTACTGTATACGCCTCATCTTCATCCTCTCCCTCTACAGTTACAACAATTCTGTTGCCCTGTTTTACCCCAAGAGCCATAACCGCCATCAGCCTTTTAAGGTCAGCTTCTTTGCCATTTTCCTCATTTAGAAGCTTGATATCACTCTTAAATGAGGCTGCCTGCTTTACCAAAAGTCCCGCGGGCCTTGCATGTATGCCGGCTTCTGCGACTACGGTATAATTTATCTTCTTCATATTCTCCTCCTTCCTTATATATTTCTTACTGCTTTTCTAAGCGAAAGCACCTTTGTAGGAGATACAGAGAGCTCATCTATTCCCATATCCACAAAAGTCCTTGTAAGTGCTGTGTCACCTGCCAGTTCACCACAAATACCTACCCATATCCCGTTTTTATGGGCATTGTCACAGGCCATCTTAATAAGCATAAGGATGGCTTTATGGTGAGGATTATAAAACTCTGCCAGATTCTCATTCTGCCTGTCTATGGCAAGGGTGTACTGGGTAAGGTCATTGGTTCCCACGCTGAAAAAATCAACCTCTTTTGCCAGCTCATCGCTGATTAGTGCTGCTGCAGGAGTCTCTATCATTATACCAAGTTCGGGATTGCCAATAGTTACACCCTGAGCAATCAGCTCCTCCTTCACCTCGTCAACAATTATCTTTATCCTCTTTACTTCTTCCACCGAGGTTATCATAGGAAACATAATCCCAACATTTCCTAATGCAGATGCCCTAAATATCGCCCTTAGTTGGGTCTTAAATAAGTCCTTTTTATTAAGGCAGATTCTTATTGCCCTATATCCAAGCGCAGGATTATCTTCTTCGCTAAGCCCAAGATAGCTGGCTTTTTTGTCGGCTCCTATATCAAGCGTCCTGATAATGACTTTCTTCCCGTCAAGCCTCTCTACAACTTCCTTATAACTTGCAAACTGTTCTTCTTCACTAGGCGCTTCACTTCTTCCAAGATAGAGGAATTCACTTCTAAATAGTCCTATTCCTCCTGCATCATTCTCTATAACTCTGTCTACGTCGTTTTCACTTCCGATATTGGCAAATATCTCTATCTTTCTGCCATCACGAGTTACATTTTCCTTTCCCTTAAGCTCTGAAAGCAGGACATTTTCAAGGTTTAATTCCTTTATAAGCTTGTCTATTGCCTCTTTAGCTTTGAAGTCAGGCTCTATATACAGTTTGCCATTTACAGCATCTACTGCTGCCTCCCTGCCTTCAAGTTCAGTTAGAGCCACACTCCCAAAATCAACCTTCACAAGCGCAGGGATACCGAGACTTCTTGCAAGTATGGCTGTGTGTGAGCTCGACGAGCCCTTCCTTGTAACAAAGGCCAATACCTTTGATTTATCCATATTTATAGTCTCTCCCGGAGTCAGATCCTCAGCCAAAATGATGACCGCCTCATCACCTTCAAGCGTGGCTTCAGCCTTGCCTGTAAGCTTTCTTATGACCCTGTTTGATATATCAAGTACATCCACTGACCTTGCCTTCATATAGTCATCATCCATGTCTGCAAAGGTTTTGGAAAACACCTTTCCTGTCTCAAAGACCGCATACTCAGCGCAAAGCCTGTCTTCATTTATAAGATTTTGGATATTTTCGGTATAATCAAGGTCCTCAAGCATCATTTTATGGATGTCAAAAATGAGTGCATTCTCTTCTCCAACCTTATCTATAGCCTCTTCATATAGCCCTTCAAGCTCGGATTTTGCTTCATCAAGAGCTGCATTTAGCCTGGCCAGTTCTTTGTCTGTATCCTCAACCTCCTTCTCTTCAGGCACGTACTCATCACCGCCAAAGACCGCTATCTTACCAAAAACAGCTCCGTTAGACACCACATTTCCGCTAAACTCTCTCATAATCTCCTCCGATTATTTAAGGTATTTGATGATTACATCACCCTTATTTACAGCTTGAGGCTTAGTGTATGTAAGCTTCTTACACTGTTCCGGATTGCATATGATAACAGGAGTTTCAAGTCTGTAGCCAGCAAGCTTGATTTTTTCAAAATCTGCAACCACCAGCAAATCACCAGCCTTAACCTCATCTCCTTCTTTTACCTTTACATCAAAGCCCTCACCTTTAAGGTTTACGGTGTCAAGTCCTATATGTAAAAGTATGTCTATGCCGTCCTTTGTGGTAAGGCCTATAGCGTGTGAAGTTGGGAATACGGTGGTAACGGTCCCACATACAGGAGAGTAAAGCTCGTTCTCCTCAGGTATAACCGCCACTCCCTTGCCTACCATTTCCTCACTAAAGGTTATATCAGGTACATCCTTGATACTTATAAGTTTGCCCTTTACAGGCGATACAATCTCAAGTTCTTTTTTCTTAAAAAACATAAATTCTCCTTTCAGTGCAGGACACCTTATCCTGCCTTTACCATTTAACTAAACAAGTCGTTTATTCTCTTTAACTGAATTGCAAAATAAAGCTTTTCTTCCTCTGTAAATCTTCGTTTGTACTCCATTGCAACAAAATCACTGACCTTCACTGCCATGTTCCATTCTTTAGGATAGTTTTCTTTTATAAATCTCAGGAGCTTTTCATCTCCCTTTTCCTTAATTGGATATGCCATGACTAACCTGTAGCTAAGAAGCTTAAGCCCTGTCACAAAGCTGTCTACTTCAACACATTCCTTACTTAAGCCCTCAAACTCAGCTAGAAGCAGGTTAAGGATATCTCCCATCATCTTGGTGATTATCCAAGTATCTCTTACCTTGATATTGAATTCTGCATTTACAAAATGTATGGCTAAGGCCGCAGCCTCATCTACAGGCAGCTTATAACCAAGTCTTTCATAAATAAGTGAAACCGCCTGTGTTCCAATGCTGTATTCTAAAGGGTAGAAACGCCTTATCTCATTTTCCATAGGGATAGGAAAGACTTGTCCCTCTTCTATCCTCCTGATGGCAAAGCTTATGTGGTCAGTAAGCGTAAGGTAAATATTAGGATGAAGCTCAGTATCAAGCCTTTCTTTGGCATAAGAAATAATTTCGTTTGATACCTGAAGATACTCAAGCGGAATTCCTGTGAGCAAGTCCTTAAACCGCCTAAGGACTTCCTCATCTTCTATAGTAAATATTTTGTCTGCGTCAGCTTCGTTTAGAGTATCGCCTTTTTTCTTCCCAAAGCCGATCCCCTTACCCATTACAACTACTTCTTTACCTTCATCATCTTTTGAGCTGACAACATTATTATTAATAATTCCTTCTATAATCACATCGATTCTCCATTGTATGAGTTTTTTATGTTATAGGGATTTTGTAGAAATTCCTTATAACATAAAAAAGCCAAACCTCACAGACAAACAATCATTTGTCCGTAAAATTTGGTTTTGCCCTCTCGGTAACAATCCGTCAATATTTATAAAGCGAGTATACTACGGATTAGCACCTTTGTCAATATTTTATATTTTGACGGTTTTTTCTGAGATATTTCTACAAATTTAGCTTAATTTATTTATGTTTATATCCTGTATACATAGTTAATATAAAACAAATACAGGTTGCTATTGCCCAAAACTTATGACTTTTCATATCTCTTCCTCCTTTAGTGGTTGATTTTACACCCTTAATTATAGCAGAGAGCTGTAGTTTTGCCAACTACAATATTCCAACCCTCTCCATAAACTTCCTTAAAAGTCCTGCATTACCATTATACTGATAGCCGTCTATCCCACATTCGTAGGCACCTTTTACATTATTTGCCAAATCATCTATGAAAAAGCATTCCTCTGCCTTTAGGTTATAGGTGTTTAGTACATAGTCAAAAAAAGCCCTGTCAGGCTTTACTTCCTTGATATCGGCAGACACTATCTTTGCATCCAATATCTTAAAGGCTTCTATCTTATCTTCGTATTTATGAAAAGACTCAGCCGCATTTGAACAAAGGTATAGCTTATATCCCTTATTTTTAAGGTCCTTCATAAGTTCAAGCATCTCTTTGCTCTCCGTCTTATGCACATACCAGGTTGAAAGTACATCTTTTGCAAGCGGATGATACTTTTCCTCCAAATCTTTTATGATTTCTTCGTATACCTCTTCCTCACTTAGCACTCCCTTATCCGCATCTGCCCAGGCACGGGTGTAGACGATTTTGTACTTCAAGTAGTTAATAAGCTTAACATCCTTGGTATACATAGACAGAATATAATCAGGTGAAAAATCCATAATTACGTTTCCCATGTCAAATAACATATTTTTATACATTACATTCTCTCCTTATAATAATTGGGTGTGACTCCAAAATGTTTCTTAAATATATTGCCGAAATACCTCTGGTCTCTATATCCTACCATATAAGCCACTTCAGACACTCTGGTCTGTGGGTCTTTAAGCAGCTTACAGGCTTTTTTAAGCCTTGTGAGAGTAAGTATTTCCACAAAGGTATAGCCTGTCTCCTTTTTGAATAAATGACTTAAATAGCTTTCACTTACCTTCAAATACTCTGAGGTAGATAGTATGTTTATCTCCTTCATATAGTTTTCTTTGATATACTCAATTGCTTTAATGATATTGCTATGCTTTGAGTTGACGGTAAGTCTCAGTTTCTTATCTATCTCTTCCATCAGAGCAGCTTTGTCCGTCTCTTTATTTACACTGCAAAGTAAAATATTATTATTTACCTTTTCTATGGCTCTTTTAAGTGCCTTATCTAACTGGCCATCATCAAAAGGCTTTAAGAGGTAGTCGCTTACGCTTAAATCTATTCCTCTTTTTGCATACTCAAATTCATTAAAGGCCGTTATCATGATTGTAACAGGCATGTAAGTCTCATAGACCTTTTCAATCATTTGTAACCCGTCCATTACAGGCATCCTTATATCAGTAATAACTATGTCCGGCTTCAGCTTGGTTATAAGGCTAAGACCTTCTCCACCGTTTTTTGCCTCTCCTATGACCTGACAATCATAGCTTTCCCAATCTGTAGTTATTACCAGGCCTTTTCTAACTATTTCCTCATCCTCAACAACCACAATTCTATACATTATTATCCCTTATATCCTTTTTTATCTTAATTTGAATATTGGTACAGTCATCACTTATAAGACTAAGCCCATATTCCTCACCGTAATAGAGTTTAATTCTTTTATTTACATTATAAAGTCCTATGCTGTTGCTGTCTATATCATTCACTATTTTATCAAAGTCTCCCACAAAGTTATTTCCGTTATCCTTCACATTGAATATAAGATTATCTCCTTCTTTGCGGCCTGTTATTTCTACAACTCCTTTTTCTATGATAAGCTCCATTCCATGTATAATAGCATTTTCAACTATTGGTTGAAGAAGTAGCTTTGGAATATGATAGTCATACATATCTTCCGGCACATTAAGCTTAAATTCAAATCTGTCTTTATATCTCTCCATCTGAATATAAAGGTAGCTTTTTACCAGCCCCAGCTCATCCTCAACAGAGACTGTAGTTTCATTAAAATTCATATTTGCCTTAAGTATATTGCCAAACTCAGTAACTATCTTCGCTATCTTGTCCACCTTATTTAACTTTGCTTCCCACTTTATAGAGTCTAGGGTATTATACAAAAAATGTGGATTTATCTGAGACTGCAATGCCTTAACTTCGATTTTCTCAAGCAACTCTCTTTTTTCAATATCCTCTTTGTGGTATTTGTCTATTCTTCCTAGTAAATTATAGAAGGCATTTTCTATATTCTGTATTTCTTCTATTTCATTACTTGCATCTGTCGGTATAGATGTTTTGTGATCCATATCCATCACTTTTTTTGCAAGCATATTAATAGGTTCAACAATTTTTCCCGCAAGTATGCTCACAATCACAAAGGCAATTGCCAGAGTGGTCACAAGGGCTGTAAGTACAGTTGCAGACACCATCTTTGTATCTGCCTTCACATATTCATTTCCCAAAAACCCCATTAAAATAACATTTTTAGTTTTATATGTAGAATAGGTATAGGTCTTCTCTATTTCCTTTTTATATTTTTCAAAATAAAGAGAATTAATCCTCACATTTTTCCCCTGAAAGTAGGTATCATTATATATCTCAGAATCATTTTCCGAGAAAACCGCAAGTTTTAACATACCTATGTAGCTTGAATCCAAACCCTTGAATAGCTCCTCAATATATTCTCTTGAAAAGTCCACGATGATGAAGCCTACGATTTCATTTTTATCATATATTCTTCTGGTAAGTGAAAATGCATTGGTTTTCCCGTCTTCCCACATATACATATTTGGAATTATAACATCGTCTTTTCCTTCTCTTGCGCTCTTTAGCACACCCCACTCTCCAAAACTCTCTATATCATACATTGCAGGTATTTCATCAGTGGAGTACTTTCTTTTACCGTCTATACTTAGTATATGTACTGCAATGTATTTATACTTATTCCCAAGTCCACCATAGACTTTATCTCCTAAAACTTTAGAGCCGCTATTCCCTCCATTAACCGCCTTTTTCACATCCTCGTCATCAGCTAACATGTCAAGATAACTTTTCGACTCTGCTAAGGAGTCTTCAAACAAAGCTCCGGCTATGTGGAGAATCTCCTCTATATGCTTCATTCCATACATTTTACTGGAAATGCCTGAATATAAAAGAGAAAAAATCCCAAAAAGTATTATGATGATAAAGGCAAAGATTAATATCCAAACCGTTATATATCTCCTAAAACTTTTATTTGGGATTTTTTCTCTAAACATATTTGCTCCTATACTACTGATACTTTACCCTTACTTATTATGTTGAAAAGCACGAAAGAAAGCAAAGTCGCTACTGTGAGTATACTTGCAAGTGCTGCCGCCGTTCCAAAGCTCGCCCTTACTACCTCAGTATATATGGCAACTGATATGGTAGCTGTTTTCCCTGTGTAAAGCATAATACTGGAGCTTAATTCATTGATGGTGCTTATCCAGCTAAGAATTGCTCCACTCACTATACCCGGCATCATTATCCTTACAGTCACCTTAAAGAAAGACTTCATAGGCGTTTCTCCAAGGCTTATGGAAGCCTCTTCCACACTGCTGTCTATCTGCTGTAATATAGCACTTGAAGACCTTACCGTATAAGGCATCTTTCTTATTATGTATGCTATTATCAAAATCAAAGGTGTTCCTGCTATGAGGATAGGTCCTTTATTGTAGGTTATAAGTAAGCTTATACCAAGCACCGCACCCGGAATAACATATGGGAACATTACAAGTATGTCCATTATTGTTGCTGACTTTCCACGTCTCTTTGTTATTAAAAATGCAATAAGTACGCTTAAAAGTATTATAACAAAAATTGCAATAGTTGAAAATGTAAAAGTATTTACTATATTGTGTCCAAGCTTAAAGAAAATACTCTTATAGCTCTCCAGTCCAAAGCCTTCCGTAAATACAGGTCCATTTGTGTTGATAAATGAGGTCACAATAACTACAACCTGTGGTAAAAATGTTATAAACGCAAAGACAAACAAGAGTAATGACAAAGCAATTTTCTTAGGCTTAGGCAAATCCTTCTTTGAAGGTGGTCTTAGCGCGCTCATTGTATAGTTTTTACGGCTTACGATGAATTTCTGTATTAAAAGAACCGTAAGAGAGCATAACACGATGATAATACTGAGTGCACTCGCCATGCCAGCATTTCCACCTGTTTCACTCATGTACTCTTCATAAACCATAACCGGAAGAACCTTATACCCCTCACCTATAAGCATCGGAGTACCAAAGTCCGCAAGACTTGACATAAACACCATGATTGCGCCTGCAAAGATGGTAGGCTTTATCACTGGAAATGTCACAGTGAATAATCTTCTAAGCCTGCTTGCACCCAGATTCTCACTGGCTTCTTCAAGTGATGAGTCTATGCTGTTAAGTGCACCTGCCACATAGAGGAAGATATATGGGTAGAGCTTCAAAGTAAATACCAGGATTATTCCCAAAAATCCATAGATAGAAGGAAAATTAATTCCCAGTACATTGAGTCCCTTTGTGATTACTCCGTTTCTACCAAGTAACATAATCCAGGAATATGCACCTATAAAAGGTGGAGACATAAGTGACATTATTATCATTACATTTATTATCTTTGAGCCATATATCTTATATCTGGAAAACGCATAAGCCAGTGGCACACCGATAAATACCGCAAAAACTGTAGTAAGCACAGAAACAGTAAGCGACCTCATCAGGGTACTGTAATAATATTCATACTGAAAAAATGTAGCAAAGTTCTCTAAGGTAAAATTCCCATCAGAGCCAATCACACTCTTTGAGAAAAGCGTGATAAATGGGTACATAAGGAATAATGCAAACAGCACAAAGATAACGATGCGGCATATAAACCAAAAATCAAATTTTATCCCTTTATCCATTTAGTCTTGCCTCCCCACTTATGTCAAATATAGAGATGTTATCTGTATCAAAGGTAACTGCTACCCTTCCTTCTTCTCTTATATTCTGTGTGTTCTCAGCATATTCATGGGCTTCTATAATCTCTCCGTTATCAAGCTGTATCTCGTAGTATACATAATCGCCTAAAAATGTAGACAGAATTATATTTCCCACTATTCCTCTGCTTAAATCTTCAGAGATTCTTACATGTTCAGGCCTAACGGATACCTTAACCTTACCGTCACCTGCCTTAAAGTTTGCATTAAATTCATAACCATCTATTCTAAGTGCATTCTCGCCCTTTACCTCTGCTTCTAGAATATTAGATATACCAATAAAATCTGCAACAAAGGTATTGGCAGGCTTCTGATATATTCTGGTTGGAGTATCAAGCTGCATAATATAACCCTTGTTCATAACCGCAATCCTGTCGCTGATAGCAAGAGCCTCTTCCTGATCGTGTGTTACATAGACAGTTGTAATATTAAGCTGTCTCTGTATTTTTTTAATTACGGTACGCATCTCCACACGAAGCTTTGCATCCAGATTGGACAGAGGTTCATCCATAAGTAGGATTTTAGGTTTGATTACAATAGCTCTTGCAAGAGCAACTCTCTGCTGCTGACCACCTGAGAGCTTATCAGGCATTCTGTCCTTAAGATTCTCTATGCGGACTATTTTAAGAACTTCTTCTATCTGTTTTTCTCTCTCTGCCTTTGGTATTCCTCTTAGTTTAAGTCCATACTCAACATTCTCATAAATGCTAAGATGAGGGAAAATAGCATAGTTCTGAAATACCATTCCTATATCACGTTTATTCGCAGGGGTTTTATTGATAATCTTATCGTTAAAATATATATTGCCCGCTTCTATGGTATTAAAGCCCGCTATCATCCTAAGGAGGGTGGTCTTGCCGCAGCCTGAAGGCCCAAGAAGTGTAAAGAATTCACCATCCTTTATGGTAAAATTCATTTTATCAATGGCCGTGAAATCTCCATACTTTTTAGTTACGTCTTCAATTTTAACAGTTGTACTCATGCATTTCTCCTCTTTAAAATTGCTGCCGTAAAATATCTTGTCAGACATCCTACAGCAGCTTAAATTATCTCATATAATAAAAAGCTAATTATATTTACTTTCCAATAAGTACGTCTTTCCACTTATTAAGCACGTCTTCTTTGTTGGCAGATGCCCAGTCAAAGTCGTAGTCAACAAGCTTAATGTCTGATAAAGGTCCAAGTCCCTTAGGTGCTTCAACGTCATTTCTTATAGATCTTCTGCTAAGCTGAGTGCTCATAATGGACTGTGTTTCCTTGCTTAAGGCAAAGTCTACGAATTTCTTTGCATTTTCAATATTCTTTGAACCCTTAATAATAGCTACACCATCAGGAACTGCAGATGTTCCTTCACTTGGATAAACCATCTTAACCGGTGAGCCTGCATTTACATACTTTATAGCCTCTTTTTCAAGTGTAAGTCCTACAGCGTATTCTCCGTCTGCAACTCCCTTGTATACACCTGATGAACTTGACAAAATCTTGCCGTCAAGATTGCTATAGAATTTTTTGATAAAATCCCAGCCGTCATTCTCTGCCTTGTATGCTGTAAGCATGGTAACAAGAATTGTATAAGCTGAACCACTCTTTGCAGGATCTGCCATAGCTATCTTGCCCTTAAATTCAGGCTTAAGTATATCCTTCCAAGAGGTTATGGCATTCTCATCAGATACAAGGTTGGTGTTATAAAGAAGAACCATCGGAAGAGGACTCTCTCCTGTCCAGGTATTGTCTTTTGCATAGTACTTAGGATCGATATTTTCTAACTCGCTTGACTTGTAAGGCTCAAAGTATTGCGCATAAGCCTGTAAAGACTCTGCTCCTCCGCCCCAGAGCACATCACCTAAAGGATTGTCTTTTTCTGATTCAACTCTTTTAAGGAGTTCTCCTGTACCTGCTGCAACTATATCCACCTTAATTCCGGTCTTGTTTTCAAATTCCTGAACTAACAGGTTGATGGTTTCTGCAGGGTGAGGTGAATAAACGGTGATTGAGTTACCTGAGCCGGAACTGCCTGAAGCTGTCTGGCTAGTCTTTGCTGTAGATCCACCTGAGCAAGCTGTGAGCGAAGCAACGAGTGCAAGGCTCATTAAAGATGTAAAAATTTTTTTCATTTTTCTTCCTCCGTTTGTGCATTTTTTATATTTTCAGCTTATCAGAATATTATTTATCTAACAAGTATTTAAATTTGCATTTTTGTTTAAAATTCTGCAATCTCTTGAAAATCAATATCTTTCTGATATAAATTAATTACATACATAAATCAAAACTTTAGTAATAATATACAAGGAGGATGGAAAATGATTCAGTTTGGAACAGGCGGTTGGCGCGAAATAATAGGTGATAAGTTTACAAGAGAAAATATACATAGAGTAGCGCATGCCTTAAGTTCTATGAAGGAAGTAAAAAAAGTAGTTATAGGTTATGATAGAAGATTCTTGTCTAAGGAAGCCTGCTTTTGGTTCATAGAGGCTTTGGCAAGCCACAATATTAAGTCTTTATTCATTGACGGCTCTTCACCTACCCCTCTCATTATGTTTGCTACCAAGCTAATGGGAGCCGATTTTGGAGTTGCCATAACTGCAAGCCACAATCCTGCCATTTACAATGGCATAAAGATATTTACTTCAGACGGTAATGATGCTCCCTTAGAAACAACTGACAGATTATCTGAAATTGCAAACAACGTTTCAGAGGAAGAGCTAAATAATACCAGGAAGTTTTATGAAGTCGAGCACAGTAATTTGTTTGAAAAAATCCATCCTTTCAATGATTATATTGATTCCATCTTAAATTCGTTAAATGTGGATGCCATAAGAAATGCCCATTTAAGAATAGCTATAGACCCTATGTATGGAGTTTCTGAAAGTGCGCTTATAACATTGCTTTCAAGCGTAAGATGTGAAACCACTATAATAAACGGACAGCACGACACTCTCTTTGGCGGAAGGCTTCCAAGCCCTGCTTCAGCTTCCCTCCACAGGCTTATGGACCTTGTACTACAAAAGCAGTACAATCTTGGAGTAGCTACAGACGGCGATGCAGACCGCATAGGAATAATTGATGAGCTAGGCAATTTCATTCATCCTAATACCCTGCTTTGCCTCTTGTACTACTATCTTCTGGAGTTCAAGCATTGGAAGGGTGCTGTGGTAAGAAACATCGCCACCACACATATGCTTGATAAAATCGCTGAAAAATACGGTGAAAAATGTATAGAATCCAATGTAGGCTTTAAGTATATATCTGAAAACATGAGAAAGTACGATGCCATAATAGGTGGCGAATCAAGTGGCGGACTTACCGTAAAGGGACATATAGGTGGAAAAGACGGTATATATGCAGCTGCGTTGCTCATTGAGATGATATGTGTGACAAAGAAGAGCATTCATACCTTGGCTAAAGAACTTGAAGAAATGTTTGGCACCTTTTATTTTAGCGAAAATGACTACAGATTCACTCCTGAAAAAAAGGCTAATTTAGTTAAAATGCTTTTTGAAGAAGAAAAAATACCTGCATACGAAAATATAGAAAAAGCTTATTATGCAGATGGGCTTAAGGTATTATTTAAGGATGGTTCCTGGATTATAGCACGATTCTCCGGTACAGAGCCTGTTCTTAGAATATTTGCAGAAGCAGGCAGCCGTGATAAGACAGACGAATATGTAAAAATGATGGAAGACTTGCTTGATATCAAGGAAGATGAAAAGATATAAATAAAAATAGTTTATTAGAGTTCAAAGCCCCCTATGCGAAAGCAGCATAGAGGGCTTTTGCTATTATGTGAGAAGCATTTACTGTAAATCAAGTTTTCTCTTCATTACAAATACACTGCCAGCAGACATAATTGCTATTCCGATAACCTCTGCTGCTATTCCACAGTATGACAGGGCGTTTATCACATCTCCCGGAAGTCTGTCTACGCCAAATATTGTTTGTGCAAGTTCTGAGTTTGCAAGAGATACAAGCACTATCACTCCGGCTATCTGCAATGCTGTTGTAATTCCCCAGTATGCAAGTATAGAGCCAAGTATAGGATGAGCCTTCCAGTTCTGTCCGATGGATATACAGAGAAAGATGAGGGCGAAGGCCGAAATTACCGAAAGAATAGCTCCTACTGCCAGAAGGAAGGCTGTGTACCCTGTTATGTTCTTCATTGTAAATAGATGAACTAAATCACTTAACTCAACCTTATTTGCAAGAATAAACTCATTTCCAATTCTGGTAAGAGGATAAACTAGGCTTACTACTGCGGTTATAAGTGCACCAACACTTGAAGAAGTAAGGATTGCTATGTAAATGGACGACTTCTTCACAGGAAGAGTATGAGTGAGATAGCCTTCAACAGAGTAGACTTTTCTGTAAAACCTTACGGCAAAAATTATAAATATGATGATATTTACCGCTATTATAGAAAAGATGTATATTGCTCCAAACGCTCCAAACATCGTCTGGAATACAGTTCCACTCAACACTCCCGAATTGTAAACACTCTCAAATACTATTGAAAGCAGGTGCATACCAAGAATGATAATATTGATTAATAAAAGTAATCTTCCTATATTTCTGAATTCATTTTTAATTAATTTGCCTAACATGCGAATACCTCCCTAAATAATCCGTCTATGGATTTTCCTTCTTTTTCCCTTATATTCTCTGCACTGTCACTTAGTACTATATTTCCCTCCTTGATAAATACTACATCATCAAGGATTTTCTCTATCTCAGATATAAGGTGGGTAGCTATAATTACAGTTGCACCAGGATTGATGTTATTTAGTATTGTTCTAAGGATATAGTCTCTTGCGGCAGGATCCACGCCTGCTATAGGCTCATCAAGTACATATACCTTTGCAGCCCTGCTCATAACGAGGATGAGCTGTGCCTTTTCTCTATTTCCCTTTGAAAGGAACTTAAACTTCTGATTTGGGTCTATGTTTAAGCTTGCAAGCATTGAAAGTGCTTTTTCCCTGTCAAAGTCAGCATAAAAATCTGCAAAAAGCTTTGTACACTCATTAAAACTCATTTCATCTCCAAGGTAGTCCTTATCAGGAAGATATGAAACCACTGACTTTGTGTGTATTCCCGGTAAATCCCCATCTATTCTTAGTTCTCCTGAGGTAGGAGTGAGGAGGTCGTTTAGAAGCTTAATTAAAGTAGTTTTGCCGCTTCCGTTAGGTCCTAAGAGGCCTACTATCCTACCCTCTTCAAAGTTTAGGTTGATTTCATTAAGAGCAACCTTTCTTCCATATCTCTTTGTAAGTGACTTACACTCTATTATATTTCCCATTTTACATTCCTTTCTCTTAAGCCTTGTATTCGGCTATTAAGCTTTGTATCTCTTCCATGCTGTAGCCAAGTTCCTTCATATAGATCATACACCTTGATATCTCACTCTCGGCCATAGCCTTTTTGGTGCTCTTAATCTTCTCCACATCTTCAGTAACTGTTCTTCCTGTACTTCTCATAGTAACTAGGAGTTCCTCCCTTTCAAGTTCACTTAGTGCCTTCTGCATTGTATTTGCATTTACCTCAGCTTCTGCAGCAAGCTCTCGCACTGAGGGTATTCTATCTCCTGCCTTGTACACCTCAGTAACTATCCTTCGCCTTATTTCGTTCATAAGCTGAGGATAGATAGGTAATCCTTCATCCAATACCCAAGCCATCCGGAACCTCCTTTCTATTTTTACAGCTGTATTTTTGTCTTGTTGTATTATGTACTTAATACAGTATCACATTGATACGTTTCTGTCAAGAAGTTTTTTAAATATTTTTTATATTCGTTATAAATATCACACTACAAAGACCTATCCATCCGTTTTTATGCCTTCAATACCTATTTTAGAAAAATAATAAAACTTACAATCTACTCTCTAACAAAAAAATGAATTAAAATTGTTAGCGCAAAAAAGATACCACATCATCAGTGACATGGTATCTTTTAATCCTTCTCTTATTTAATTTTCATTTAATAATACAAGCGTCAAATATTATCGAAATGCATATGGATTAATATTAACAAATCTCGTAAAACTCTGCCCTTAAATCACCATCAATCACTATCTTTTCATAAGGATTATTAGGATATACAGAGGCTGACATAGGTATGAGACCACCGTCAGCAAAGACTTCAATGAAAGCTGTATCAAATATTATTTCAGTCTTATTATTCGTACAGTCTAATCTTCTTGCCCTTAATATACTGTATTCTTCGCTAGCAAAAACACTATTAAACTCTTTCAATCCTGCATTTGATCTATCAAGGATAATTTCGTTATCAGCAATCTCAACTATTATCTCTTCTCCACTTTCATTACAAAGCCTTGCTTTACCTTTACCTTCCAGCAAAAGACCAAAGCAATCCGTGCCAAGTCTGAAGTCTTTCCCTATCTCACGCCTTGAAGTTTTGTACCTGTCAATACCCTGAGGAATAGATCTAAGCCTCAAACCTTCTGTTGTCTTAACCATTTCTACCTTTCTGGCTAATGTCATCTTACCCCTAAATTCAGTGCTAGGAGTTTCATTTGCATAGGCCCAGTTATCAGCCCACCCCATAGTCACCTTTTCTTCTAGATTCTGGAAGGTTACAGGCGCATAATTATCAGTTCCAAAGTCAAGCATCAAAGGCTCTTTAAACTTTTCAGTATCTACAAATGTAGAACCATCAAAGTCCCCGATATAATACTGAGTCACGTGGCTCATAAAGTGCCCGCCTTCTGCCAATGGTTTCCCCTTTTTATCTTTTGGAACAATAATACTGACTATAAGCACCCACTTAGTGCCTGCTTCCGTCTCTATCGGAAAACAATCAGGGCATTCACAGATACCGCCAAAGCCATTAACTCCTGCCTTAAAGGAGCCTGTTTTCCTCCAATCTTTCAGATTGCGGCTAAAGTAAAAATCCACTTCTTCTCCGCCTGCAACCACAAAGCTATATCCCTTCATTATAGGATTGTAAAATACCTTAGGGTCTCTGAAATCATTTTTCTCATCATTTACCACGACCGGATTCCCATAGTATTTTTCAAAGTGCTCGTAGTCTGTGCTGTATGCTATACTCTGAACCTCCTCTCCTTCAAGAGAGTGATTTGTATAAACCGCAACCAAAGGAGGCTTTCCCTCTTTTCCAAAGCCGGATATATTCTCCTTATCATAGACTGTGGAACCAGAGAAAATATAGCCCAGTTCATCAGGATATAGCGCTATGGGCTTATGTTCCCAGTGTATCAAGTCCCTCGTCACCGCATGCCCCCAGTGCATAGGTCCCCAGTTGGCTGCATCAGGATAATGTTGGTAAAAGAGGTGATACTCACCGTTTAGATATACCATTCCATTCGGATCATTAATCCAGTTTTTTGGTGCAGTAAAATGAACTTTCGGTCTAAAATCCTTTCCCATAGATATTCCTTTCTTAAAAAAGGGTTATCAGACAAGTTTTACCTGACAACCCTTAATGATTACAATAATGATATTTTACATCAGTCTGACACTACTTGCTTGTTCTGTCTACAGCTGTCTGGTAGATGCTTACAAGTTCTTCTACACCTGCAGCCTTAAGTTCTTCAAGATATGAATTCCAATTATCATCAGTAACACCGCCAGTTACCCACTGGTTGATATATCTGTCAACTATATCTGAGATAGTAGGCTGAATCTGTGCAAGTCTCGAAAGCTCTTCGGTAGTCATCAGTACTCTTGGAATAGTCTCGTATTCCTTCATTATTTCCTCTTTACCGTTTACCTTCTGATTCTCAAGGAGCTGAACAGCATCATAAGCATATCCTGCTACTTTATCATAGTACTCATTAAGAACAACCATAGAGCCACGGCAAGGTGTTGAATTTACACGAGCCTCACCGAAGTTTTTATACTCTGTCTGAGCAACATATCTTCCCTTATCATCAAGAGGTGTTCTAAGAACTCCCTTATCATCTTTCTTGTAGTTGTAGCCTTCTGCTCCCCAGTTAGACTGAATGGATATTGCAGGATCTCCTACCATATAATCAACAAATCTCGCAACTACGTGTGGGAATTTACAACTTGTTGTAATCGCTGTATCAGAAGAGTCCTGAAGCTCTGAATAATTATTTTCAAAGCCTGTGCTGCCCTTTGTTCCCTTAAGTCTAGGAACAGCCACATACTCATCATGTACGTCAAGATTGCTTATTTCCTGATCTGTCCAGGTACCAAAGCATCCTATCCTTGCTACATCTTCCTTGATGAGAGATGACTGATAAGCTGCACTTGCATCTGATTCAAAAGAGCCATTCCAAATAAGCTTCTCCTTATTTAACATATTGAAGAAGGCTGCTGTATCCTTAAATGCAGGATCCATAGCAGTAAATGTAACCTTACCGTCTATAAGTCTTAAGTGGTCGGCATAAGCATTACCACCACAGTATGAGTCTGCCTGACCAAATGCACCCGTAAAACGATAGAACATGTTGTAAGAACCGAAGGTATCATTTGCACCAAACCAAGTAGCCATAGGAATCTCATCAGCCTTACCATTGCCATTAAGATCGCCACCATCTCTAAAAGCCTTGAGGCAGTCTACCCACTCATCAACGGTAGTAGGTACCTTTTTACCCACCTTATCAAGCCAGTTCTTGTTAATAAGAAGAGGTCCACCTGTAAGTACAAGTCCATACATTTCCTCTATATAAGGGAACCCGTAAGTATGCCCATCAGGAGCCTTAATCTCTGTCCAGTAAGTAGGATGAGCGTCAAGTATCTTCTTTACACTAGGCATATAGTTGTTTATAAGATTCTCAGTAGGAATGAAAATATCCTGGTCTGCATACTGAACTACAATATTGCCGGACTTACCATCACCAAAATTCCAGAACACATCCGGAAGGTCATCACCTGAAGCTAACATAAGGTTTATCTTCTCCTGTGCTCCCTCACCAGGAATAGGCTTCCAGTCAAATTCTACACCTGTATCCTCAGCCCACTTTTTAACCATCGCAAGCTCGCCCGGAGCAACTACTCTATCTGCAGAGTTAACAAGAAGCATAGATATCTTGCCATATTTTTCTTCAAAGGCCTTAGGATCCTTGATTATAGGCAGAGTCCCATCCAAGTTGATGATACCTGCATCTACAGCTTCCTTTTCTTCAGCTGTAAGCTCACCTGACGCTGTGCTTCCTGATGCTGTACTTCCCGAAGCAGCACTCTTAGCGGCACTTCCTGAGTCCTTTTTACTGTCAGCGTTGCCACCACAACCTGATAACAAGCTTACTACAAGTGTCATACAGGTTAACATTGATAATAATTTTTTTCCTTTCATTCTTCTCTCCTTTTTACTCTACTAAATATAGTTTTATACTTGAACCCGATACGGGCTAAATATACAGCGTTTTCTTAACCCTTTACTGCACCAATTGTTACACCCTTTGCGAAGTATTTCTGTAAGAAAGGATAAGCTGCAAGCAGTGGAACTGCTGAAGCCACTACTATACAGTATTTAAGCTGTTCCGCCAGTTTTTGCTTGGTAACCATCGCATCACCTGATGAACCCATCTGATTTGCCTGATTCATGAGCACTAGGTTACGAAGCACGACCTGAAGTGGCATTTTGTCATCATCCTGCAGGTACATCAGTGCATTAAAGAACTGATTCCACATTGCAGTAGCGTAAAAGAGACACATAACTGCAATTATAGTTGTGGAAATAGGTATGGCTATTTCAAAAAAGAATCTAAAGTCAGAGCAGCCATCTACTTTTGCTGCTTCAAGAAGTTCTCCAGGTATACCTGCTTCAAAGAATGAGCGGCATACAATGAGGTTATAAGCAGATACCGCCACAGGCAGCACCATTGCCCAGATACTGTTGTATATGCCAAGGTTCTTTATGGTAAGATATAGAGGTATAATTCCACCACTAAAAAACATTGTAAATGTAAATACAAAGATAAGTCCCCTTCTTCCCGGTAAGTCCTTTCTGGACAATGCATATCCGGCAGGAATCGTCGTTATCAACGAAGTAATCGAGCCAACAACAGTATAGAGAATTGTATTTCCATATGCAGTCCAAAGCGGTTTATACTTTAATGTGGTTTCATAACCTTTTAGATACAGCTTTTCAATGAATAACAAAGGCTTTCCTGAGTTTACTATAACCGGATCTGTCATAGATGCAATTACAACATAGTAAATAGGATAAATAATAACCAGGCAGATTGTAATCATAATAATAGCATTCACTATTCCGAACACTCTCTCACCTGTAGACATCTTCATTCTTGTCTTAACAGTACTCATTTTAGCTCTCCTCTCTTAGAATATACTTATACTGCTCACCTTTTTAGCTATTTTATTAGCTAAAACCAAAATGATAAAGTTTACAACTGAGTTAAACAAACCAACCGCAGTTGCAAAACTGTACTGTGCAGTCTGCAAGCCGACCTTATACACATAGGTTGAAATAAGTTCGCTCACAATTGTGTTAGAACCATTCTGCATAAGAAAAGCTTTTTCATAACCTACATTCATTATGTTACCAACCTGAAGTATTAACATCAGGATAATTGTAGGCAATATCATTGGTATATCTATGAAAAGAATTCTTTGAAATCTTGATGCCCCATCTATCTTGGCAGCCTCGTAAAAATCAGGACTAATTGCAGTAAGTGCTGCAATAAAAATAACTGCGTTAAAGCCCATAGTCTGCCATATATTTGAGCCTATAAAGAGTGTCCTGAACCATTCAGGGAGTGATGTAAATAAAGTTTCCTTACCTCCTGCACTCTTGATAAGATTATTTACTACTCCATTTGCAGAAAAGAATACAGTTATAATACTTACAATAACTACGTTTGACATAAAGTAAGGTGCGTAGCTGATTGTCTGTATGGTCTTTTTAACCTTATCTCTCTGAATCTGGTTTAAAAGAAGTGCAAATATAATAGGTATAGGAAAGGCAATAATAAGACTTTCCAAACTTATAAGTACTGTGTTCTTTATAGCGTTCACCGCTATTGAAGTACTAAAAAACTGTGTAAAATATTTGAAAATCGGATTAGCCCAAGGGCTACCAACAATTCCCAGTCTTCCCTTATATTCCTTAAAGGCAATAATAAGTCCATACATAGGATAATAGGCAAATACTACCGCCCATATTAGAGCAGGAAGCAGCAATATGTACAATTGCCATGCTTTCAGTACATTTTTGAAGTCAGCTGCTCTCTCTTTTGAGGTCTTACGTCTTTTTTTAACAGAATTAGAAGCTTCTTCTTTTGGACTTTTTTCCATTCCCTCTCTCCTTTTCTTTTGTTGTGGAAACCTTTTCATAATTTTATCATAGTCAAAATACCCAAAAATGTCAATATGTTTTTATTATTTTTTCATTAATCCATTAATGATATTTATTGTTCATCTATTAATTGTGTGCATTGTTTTAATTTTTATATCATTTTATACAATTTATTTGTGTATAAAAAAAGACAAGGAGTTGACTCTTGTCTTTATATGGAAATACGTGGAACGGATTATGTTGTTCCGCGTTCTATTAGTTTGACAGGTATAAGTTCGAGCTCAGGCACTTTCTCCCCATCAACCATCTTTAATACGTTCTCTACACATTTTCTAGCTATCTCTGCACAATCCTGCTGTACAACCGTAAGCTCAGGATATGACAGTTCGGTGATTTCAGTCCCGTCATAGGCCACAATGCATAAATCATCAGGAATACTAAGTCCCTTTTGCTGCGCAACAGAAAGACAGCTAAGCGCTCCTATATCTGTTGTCATTATCCCGTCAACATTCTCGATAATATCCCAGTATTTATGCACCATGTCTTTGTTGTAGCTATAGCTAAGTGCATCCCAGGCTGTTATAATGGAGATAACCTCCACCCCCGCTTCCTCCAAGACCTCTTTCATTACTTCATGCCTTATATTGGCTGTTCTTTTTTTATCGAGACCGGCTGTGAACTGGCACACTCTCTTGCAGCCTTTCTTTATGAAAAGCTCAGCCACAAGTCTTCCTCCCATTTCGTGCTCTGACCTAACTATGGGAACTCCGGCCTCTGAGTTCCTATCAAAGCTAACTATGGCGCCTCTTGAATGATTGCTAAAATCCGGCAATTCATCTACACAGGAAATAATACCGTCTACCGCCCTGCTATCAAGCATATCAATGAATGACTTCTGCCTGTTTACTATATCGAGGGTATTGCATATAAGGCATTTATAGCCTTGTTTATAAAGCTCAATTTCCATGTGCTTCATTATTTTTGCAAAAAATGGATGTTCCTGGTTAGGAACCATGACTCCAATGATACCGGTACGCTTCTTTACCATATTGGTTGCTATCGCACTAGGTTTATACCCTATTTCTTCAACAGCTTTCATTATCCTAAGCCTTGTTTCCTCGGATACATATCCGCTGTTATTCAATGTCCTAGACACAGTGCCAATACCTACCCCGGCTCTGACAGCCACATCTCTAATGCTAGCCATTTCTTACCTTTGCCTTCCTGTGTTCCACATGTTTTCATATTCTTAGATGGAATTATACAACATTATTCAGTTTTTGAATAGAGTTTTGTGCAATTTTTATTTTTAACATGTTTATTTATAAAACAAATTAGAATCCTTCTGAATCAAGAGAAAGTTCAAGTTTTTAGTTTTTGAAATTAAATTGTATTTGTATTTAGGTTAAATATGCCGAATGTACTTTAATAGGCCAAAAATTAATTACTGTTCTACAAAAAAGATACCACATCATCATTGACATGGTATCTGGTTATTAAATTATGTGGTGTCAAAATCATTTAATGACATACTATGATATGGATTAAAAAACTGACACACTATTTATACTTATAGAAGCCCTCTCCTGCATTTATACCGGTCTTACCCTCATCTATGTATTTCTTAAGGATAACTCCTATCTTGGCAGGAATAGAATCAGGGTCTGAAGTAGCAAGCGGATCCATCATGTTTATATTGTACGCAGTAGTAAGTCCTACAATGTCTAATATCTGGAAAGGTCCTAGAGGAGAACCTGTTCCGAGTCTCCAGGTGAGGTCTATGGTAGCAGGATCAGCTACTTCCTTGGCTAAAAGCATCTCGCCTGACTTAAGGAAAGGAACCAGCATCGAGTTAAGTATATACCCTGGCTGCTCTTTTTGAAGCTTAAGTGGAACCATTGCTATGTCCTCTGCAAATTTAGCTACCGCATCGTAAGCTGCCTTATCGGTTCCGTCATGTCCCATAATCTCCGCAGTATTGCTCTTCCATATATTGTTTGCAAAATGAATGGCAAGATACTTTTCAGGTTTGGTAAAGCAGTGCCTAAACTGGCTTGG
Organism: Catonella massiliensis; assembly: GCF_016651435.1. Classification (NCBI taxonomy): domain Bacteria; kingdom Bacillati; phylum Bacillota; class Clostridia; order Lachnospirales; family Lachnospiraceae; genus Catonella; species Catonella massiliensis. The sequence continues at coordinate 2,259,629 of NZ_JAEPRJ010000001.1, forward strand.
AATCATTGTTGATGAGTTGGTAGCAACAATCGTTTTATCCTCAAGTACTGCATTTAACTTGGTATAGAAATCCACCTTAGCCTCAGGATTTTCAGCCATCGATTCAATAACTAAGTCGCAATCCTTCACTGCTTTTGCCAAGTCAGTTTCATACTTCAGGTTCTTATAAGCCTCTTCCACCTTATTCTTTAACTCTTCTATACTCTCTGCGGTAGCATTTTCAATATCAGGAATCAGCCCTCTTGAAACCATCGCTCCTTTTACGCCTGCTTTAGCCTTTGCAGCTTCAAGCTCAGTTAGATAAATACCACGCAAACGCTCAATCTTTGGCTTGGTTCTTTCAATTGACTCTGCACTTCTAAGCCATAGGGTTACATTGAAGCCTCTGTATGCTGTCTGAAAAGCAATCTGGCTTCCAAGTACTCCGCCACCTGCAACTACTACATTTTTGATACTCATATACATCCTCCTTGCACGTTTTGGTAATCGCTTCGCAAATTCAAAGCTATGCTTTGGTATAATAATACTCTTAAAGCATTTTGCTGTCAATTGTGTAATTTATTAATCTTTTTCATATTTTGCTGTAATAATTATATAATTGTCAAAATATTATCAAAGAATAGATCAGGATCTTTTACGATATAACTATCACTATGAAATAACAGAACATGTAAGTATAGTAGTAAAACCAGGACGGAAACTTATAGTACGCCTGTATAATAAAAAGATACCACATCATAGACATGGTATCTTTTCGTTAACGTTTCATCAACTCTTCATTTACTTATAGTATTATTATACAGATACAAGCGGCATTGACACTTGTAACATTTAACCTTAGCTAATAAACATGGCAAGGTCTTAGATTGCCTTCACTATATATCCGGCTATCAACGGTATATCATTTTATCTCATATATCCATCCCTCAGGAGCAGGTATTCTTCCAAGCTGGATGCCTGTAAGGGTATCATAAAGCTTCTTAATAACAGGCCCCATTTCTTCTGCACCGTACTTAAAGGCTATCTCTTTGCCGTGGTCTACCACTCTTGCGACAGGACTTATTACAGCTGCAGTTCCACAAAGACCGCATTCTGTAAAGTCTTTTACCTCACTAAGATATACTTCTCTTTCCTCTACCTTTAGTCCAAGCATATGCTCTGCAACATGGATAAGGGAACGCCTTGTAATAGAAGGAAGAATTGTGCTTGACTTAGGCGTAACCACAGTTCCATCCTTTGTTACAAAGAGGAAGTTAGCTCCTCCAGTCTCCTCAACCTTGGTTCTGGTTGCTGCATCAAGGTACATGTTTTCTGCATAGCCTTCATTGTGTGCTACTACAATAGGATGAAGGCTCATTGCATAGTTAAGTCCTGCTTTGATGTCACCTGTTCCCCTCGGAGCGGCTCTGTCAAAATCACTTACCTTTATGGATATTCCCTTTGTACCGCCCTTAAAGTAAGGACCTACAGGTGTAGTAAATACTCTAAACTGATACTCATCAGCAGGCTTTACTCCAATGACAGGACTGATTCCAAAGGCATAGGGCCTTACATAAAGTGTTGCACCATGGCCATATGGAGGTACATAGGCTTCATTCGCCTTAACTGTCTTTAACACGGCATCTACAAATCTATCCTTGGTAAATACAGGGATTTCCATCCTCCTGCAGGATGCCTCAAATCTTTCACCATTTAAGTCAGGTCTGAAGGTAACTATCCTTCCATCCTCTGTAGTATAGGCTTTCAGCCCCTCAAAGCAGGTCTGCGCATACTGAAGCACTCCTGCGCATTCACTCATCACTATCTGGTCATCAGAAGTAAGCTCTCCTTGATCCCAAGCACCGTTTTTATAGTTTGATACATATCTTTTATCTGTTTTCATATAGCCAAAGCCGATATTGGCCCAGTCTAAATTTGCCTTTTCCATATTTTCCTCCGAATATTATCTGATTTTACACAGGAAACCGTCCTGTTTTTGCAGTTTACCTGCTTATGCAGTTTACTTGCCTGTAAGCCCTGCATAGTCTTCTGCAAAATGATATGGCTGTGGATAGAATTTTATCTGTTTCACAGTCTAGCACCGCATCTTGCCACTGTCAACAAAACTTACGATTTGTTATAGTTAATATAACCTGGAAAAATAACCATGCTTTTTCTAAGTTCTGTGGCGGTTAAATGGCAGCTAAGCCACTATCTAAGTCTCCTATAATAGCCCTAGCTGACCTGCCACAGCCTTAGGTACGTAAGCCTTTACTTTGATGCCATCGCCCTCATACTCCTCCGCTAAGAGCTGGCCTTTCTTTCTGATTACAGATATTTTAGAGGTATCTGCATAGGAAAGAACTGTATCAATAAGCACCTTGCCCTCCCTAAGTATCTCTGTAATCTTACTTAAAAGTTCATCAATTCCTTCACCTGTCTTAGCTGAGCCCTTTACAACTGCATCCGCTTTGATATCCTTTATTATCCTTTCTTCTTCAAGCTTATCCTGCTTGTTTAAGAATGTAACAACAGGCTTTCCGGTGACTTTTAGTTCTTCAAGAGTCCTATACACTACCTTCATCTGCTCGTCCACCTCAGGATTTGAAGCATCTGCCACATGGAGAATCAGGTCTGCGTACTTTGCCTCTTCCAGTGTGCTCTTAAAGGCATCTACCAGATTGTGAGGAAGTTTACTGATGAAGCCTACGGTATCGGTAAATAATACCTCCTCTCCATCAGGGATTTTGAGGCTTCTGGTGGTAGGGTCAAGGGTTGCAAACAGCTTGTCTTCCGCAAGTATGCCTGCATCTGTAATCTTGTTAAGAAAGGTTGATTTCCCTGCATTGGTATACCCCACTATGGCTATCACAGGTATTCCGTCAGACATCCTGTGTTTTCTAAGTGTTTCTCTTGAGCTTTCAACCTTTTCTATCTCACTTCTTAGCTGGCTTACCCTCTCTCTTATCGCTCTCCTGTCAGACTCAAGCTTTGATTCACCGGGACCTCTTGTACCTATACCTCCTCCAAGTCTTGAAAGGTTCTTCCCTAGTCCTGTAAGCCTTGAGGAGCGGTACTTTAACTGAGCAAGCTCTACCTGAAGCTTACCCTCACTGGTCTGAGCGTGAGCCGCAAATATATCAAGGATAACCAGAGTTCTATCAAGCACCTTTATATCCAGTTCATCTTTTAGGTTGGATAGCTGAGCAGGCGAGAGCTCATCATCGCAGACTATCCCGTCTGCGCCAAGCTCCTCTGCAAGTTCCCTTATCTCTTCCACCTTTCCCTTTCCTACATAAGTAGCCTTGTTGATGGACTCAAGATTCTGTATCACCCTGCCGACTGTCTCTCCACCTGCTGTTTCAAGCAGTTCTTCAAGCTCTGTAAGGCTTTCTTCCATTCTGTCCTTACCGGTTTCTACACCTACAAGGATGAATTTTTCTTTTATTTCTGAGGTTTGTATCATATATTCTCCTACTTTGACTTCCTTGTTGAAAGGAAGGTGATTTCACGTGCCATTTCCTTGTCTTCAGGATATAGCTTGCCATACTCTAAGGCTGCTTCATAAGCCTTGTTATAATCAGTCAGTTTTTCATTAAGCACTACCTTCTTTTGCATAAGCTGCTTCATCGCTGATATATCCTCTAGAGCCAAGCCTTTTGCTACACAGGCTAAGGCTTCCTGATATTTCTCTTCTTTCATAAGACAGTCAGCCATGCCGTCATACCAGCCCGAAAGAGTCACCCTGCCCTTATCTTGTGCATATTTTTCAAATAGCTCCCTTGCTCCTTGGTAGTCTCCCTCATCCATCGCAATTTTTGCCAGATAATAAGAGCTTTCGAGTATTCCCTTTGTATAGGCTGTATTTAAATATTCTTTTGCCTTGTCGTTATTGCCCCTCAAATATTCTAAAATGCCCGCATTGTAGCCACTTAGAGCATCTGTTATCTTAATACCCGCTGCCCTGTTAAGCACTTCCGCAGCCTTCTCATTTTCGCCCTTTGCAACAAGGACTTCATATTTTCCAAAATACGCGCTAAAGTTAGATGCATCTCTCTCAATCGCATAATCATAGTTTGTCACTGCCTTGACAGCATCTCCCATTGCAGCATAAACCTCTGCAAGCTGACTATACAGGCTTACATCAGGCTTTTTCACATTTAGCATCTCTTCATATATATCCGCAGCAGCCTGATACTCACCAAGCTTTATATCTGTAAGCGCGATGTATTTTTTGATGTCATTATCAAGTGAAGAAGCTTCTTTGATTGCAGCCGCACTGGCAAACTGAGCTAAGGCTTCGTTATATTTTCCAAGCTTAAGATAGGCAATACCCTTGCCCCTGTACAGGGATTTGTTATTCTCTCTTACTATCTGATTGTCTTTTGGCGAATAGCCCTTGTCAAAATAATTGATAGCTGCCTCGTACTCCTCAAGACCTATTTCGGCAAAGCCTGCCGCTATATAGAATTCCGCCCTGTCAGAGCTCTTTCCTATAGCCTCCTCGTAGGCTTCAAGAGCTTCTTCATATTGCTGTTTTTCCATCAGCTTATTGCCTGTTTTATAATATGAATTGGCTGAGCTCCCACCGCAGGATGTTAAAAACAAGGTTAGGCAAAGCAGGGCAGTTATTCTTATCTTATCCAAAATCATGACTTATCACCTCCGAATAAAGTTCATTTCAATAGTATTGTAAAACATCAGGGTTGTCAACAAAGTTATCCTCAATTACTCAAGAAATATCCTTAGACTATAGTAATAAGACTACAGGAGACATTGTGATATTTCCTGTATATCGTATAATATGCAGTGTAGCCTATGAACAAATGTAGTTATCCGATAAATCTATAGAAAATGAGCAGATAGCAGACTCTAATCCCCTTCACAGGCTTAGTCTATGCGGAAAATTTTCCCTCTTGACATTTCTTATATATGTGTTTATAATTGATACGTTGACTTAGGGGATTGGTCAAATGGTATGACAAGGGTCTCCAAAACCTTTAGCGGGGGTTCGATTCCCTCATCCCCTGTACCAATAGGAAGCAGAAATGCTTCCTTTTTTTATTTTAATTATTTCTTCCTGAGACAGTTTATAATTGCATTGAACTTCTGATGATGATATAATCAAAATAGAAATATAGAAGAAAGAGGTAAATAATGCCAACAATATCAATGTTTTACGGTATAGTCATCAGGATGTACAGAGAAATTGGTGGTAAACATAATCTTCCACATATTCACGCTGAATATCAAAATGATGAAGTTGTTGTAAGTCTTAATGGAGATGTTTTGGAAGGACAAATACCAAACAAAAAATTAAAACTTGTTCTGGCTTGGTTAGAAATACATAATGATGAACTTTATGCTAATTGGCAATTACTTAGTAACGGCGAGAGAAGTTTTATGATTGACCCATTAAGATGAAAGGAGTATATATGTTACAACCTAAATTAATAAGCGTTACTCCAAAAGATAACTATAGACTTTTACTTGTGTATGAAACTGGAGAACAAAAACTATTTGATGTTAAACCTTATATTACCGGTGAATGGTATGGTGAATTGAAGGATTTAAACAATTTTAATTCTGTCAGAGTTGCAAATCACACCGTAGAATGGAATGGTGGCCAGGACATTTCTCCTCATGAACTTTATGAAGATTCCATAAGTATTGTTTAGATTAAAGATCATTAATTTTTAGTTAGAACTTCATCTTTCAAAAAGAGCAGGCACCTACAATTGATGCCTGCTTTATTTTTATCACTTATAAAATAATCCAAGTAAAATAAGAGCCATAACTATTACAGGAAGGACATAGGTCATATAGCCTCTCATCCAGGACTGAACCTTAAGCCCCTTTCCTTTGTTGGCCTCTTTAACGAAGTTGTCCCACCCCCAGCCTCTCTTACTGATGCAAAAGATGACAAATATAAATGAACCAATAGGGAGGATAAGGTTGCTTACAAGGAAGTCTTCAAGATCTAAGAAGCTTGTTCCTTTGCCAAGCGGCTCTATAAAGCTAAGTACATTAAACCCAAGGGCACAAGGAAGAGAAAGCATGAAAACCGCTATACAGTTTACTACACTGGCCTTCTTCCTGCTCCAGCCTGTAATGTCCATAGTGCAGGCAAGAATGGTTTCAAATACCGCAAGCACTGTAGAAAAGGCTGCAAAGCTCATAAACACAAAGAAAAGACTGCCCCAAACCCTGCCAAGAGGCATATTGTTAAATATATTTGGAAGGGTTATGAAGATGAGGCTTGGACCGCTGTCAGGCTGTACTCCGTAGGTGAAGCAGGCAGGGAAGATGATAAGTCCGGATACGATTGCCACAAAGGTATCCAGTACCGCAATGTGAACAGATTCTCCCATAAGGCTTCTCTCATTGCCTATGTAGCTGCCAAATATAGCCATAGAGCCTATTCCTATACTGAGGGTGAAAAATGCCTGATTCATAGCTGATACTATAACCTTTGACCACCCTATTTCACTTACCTTAGCCACATTGGGTAATAGGTAAAAGCTAAGTCCTTCTGCACTTCCCTTCATTAGGACACTGTTTATAGCAAGGATTACCATTATAATAAGAAGACTTGACATCATCCATTTACTTACCTTCTCAAGTCCTTTTTGAAGCCCCAGGGAATTGATGAAGAAGCCGACTATTACTACAACAGCCATATAGCCTACCTGTATTGAAGGAGAGCTAAGCATGCCTCCAAAGAGTCCCGTGGCCCCGTCTTTATCAAGTCCTTCAAAATCGCCTCTTGCCATTGACACAAAATACTTAAGCATCCAACCTGCAACTGTGGTATAGAACATCATAAGTATATAGTTACCTGCCATACATACAATGCCGTGCAGGTTCCATTTGCTGCCCCGAGGTGCTATCCTCTTATACAGATGAATAGGACTCTTCCTACTCGCCCTTCCCATAGAGAATTCCATTGTCATAACAGGGATGCCAAGAACTGCAAGGAAGAACAAGTAAATCAGTACAAATATTCCTCCTCCGTTCTGCCCGGCAAGATAAGGGAACTTCCAAACATTTCCGATACCGATTGCACAGCCTGCGCTTATAAGTATAAAGCCAAGCCTGCTCTCAAGTCTTTCTCTTGAACTTTTTTCCGGCATTTACAAATTTCCTCTCTCTCATATTGTTAGTATTATCTAAACCCTGTCATCCAGAGGCTTTACGTGCCCGCATTTTAAGAACAGGCTTATCTATATATAATGCTTATATCCGATGTTTAGAACTCATAATCATAGCAGATTCTCTCAGCCATAAATGGCTTGATTTTCGCCATACCTACAGCTACATGGTCAGGATGAGCAGCATAGGTTTTAAGTGCCTCTTCATTTTCAAATACCGTATCAAGCAGTACATCAACTGTCGAGCCTTCCATTCCTTCGGTATTTACCTTGATTTCTACTATCTCTTTAATCTTACCTTTAAGTCCTAAAAGACCTTCTTTAATCTCCTTTTTTACCTTGTCTTTCTCTTCTTTACTTAGTTCTTCTTTCAGTTTCCATAAAACAATGTGCTTTACCATATTTCCCTCCTCGATTATTTTGTTTCCATTTTAACATAGATTTTGCTTCACATACTTTCTTATATGTCATATTAACTATGGCACTTAGGAATGATACCCCAAGTTTATAATATATACAAGCAGATTTAAAAGAATTTATTCTGACAATATTATTATTTATGTGATTTATGCCGATATAATTTACGTGCCTGCGGTTAGCTAAAAATAGCATTTTAACTTTCGCAGTCACAAAAAATAAGTTTCTAAAATGATATTTTTTTCACAATATTTCGTATAGCAATAGTAATAGAATTAATTTGAAGATGATTTTGTTATTTTTTTTTATATTTTCTGGCGAAAATCTGAACAAAATCACTAATCTCGATTGACTATACCTAAGTATTGCGATAAAATATAAGATAGGTTTTTGATAGAAAAATCCTATACTATAATACCCGAGAGGCGGTGATGATTATTGTCAACTGATTCAATCAGCGTTATTCGCGAGGCCGAAAAACAGGCCGAAACAAGCGAACGTGAAGCAAAAGAACAGGCTGCTGAAATTATTTCAAGAGCCCATTCTGAAGCAAAAGAAGTTGTTTCCGCAAAGATTTCTGCTGCTAAAGCCGACGCAGAAGCTAAGCTTGCTGAACTTAGCAAAGCTAATGAAAGCTACCTGCAAAAGGCAGAGGGCGAAAGCTCTGAAGAAGTTAAGGCACTTCGTGCCAAGGCAGAAAGCAAGAAACGGGAAGTGGCAGGAAATGTTACTGAGATGCTATTCTAATTTCTCCGGTATACATCTCTGCTAAAAGCATTAAAAAATAACAAGAAAGGAGGAGTTAAAACATGTCCGTACTACCTATGAAACGCGTGTTCATAGCTGCCCTAAAAAAGGATAGAAAGAGAATTCTCGAGAGCCTTCAAAGACTTGGCGTAATTCAGATAAATACAGATGCAGGCAAAGAAATCTTTACCGGCAAAGACGGCGAAGCAGACACCTTCTTTAAGCAAACTGATACATCCTCTGCCAAGACTACATTTGAGAAAAATGCAATTCTTGCTACTCAGGCATTATCAGTCCTTGACAGAGAAGCACCTGTAAAATCCGGAATGATGGATTCATTTGCAGGCAGAGACAAGATGAGCTGTTCTGACTATGAGGCACTTGTAACTAAGCGTGACGAGATTATGGATGTGGTCTACGACCTGAACAGCCTTAACAAAAGCAAGGCCGAAGCTGAAGCCGAGATACCAAAGCTTCTAAATCAAAGAGAAACTCTTGCTCCGTGGCTTGGATTTGAGCTTCCGCTTGATTACAAAGGTACTAAACATACCAGAGCATTCATCGGAACATTTCCTGCTGCTTATGACCAGAGCTCTTTGCAGCTTGCGTTTGCCGAAAAGGCACCAAATGTACAGAAAGTAGATATCTCCATCATTAGCAGTAACGAGGAACAAACCTGTGTCCTCATTATCTGTCACAACACCGATGCAAAGGAAACAGAGGATGCCCTGCGTGCCTTAAGCTTTGCAAGACCCGCTCTTCCCGGTGTGGTTCCTGCGGAGCAGGAAAAGAGTATTGCCAAGGAGCTGGCAAAACAGGAAGAAATCATTAAGACTTCTACAAATAAGATTGTAGAGCTTGCATCAAGAAGAAGTGAAATTACTTTCATGGTCGACTACTTCACAATGAGAGCCGACAAATACGGCGTTATCGGTGGACTTTTCCAGTCTAAGAGAGTATTTTGCATCACCGGTTATATACCGGAAAGAGAGGTCAAAACTCTTGATAGTGCCATCACTTCTAAGTTTGACTGTGTTGTTGAATACAGCAATCCTTCTGACGATGAGGATGTACCTGTTAAATTATCAAACAACGCTTATGCTTCCCCTATTGAGGGAGTTGTTGCAGGTTATGCACTTCCCGGAAAGGGTGAGGTTGATCCAACCTTCATTGCTTCTTTATTCTATTATGGACTTTACGGCCTTATGCTTTCAGATGCCGCTTATGGTCTGATAATGGTATTTGCTACTCTGTTTGTACTGACTAAATTCAAGGGCAGACTTGAAGAAGGTACAAAGAGAATGATGCAGATGTTCTTAGGTTGTGGTATAGGTACAACGATTTGGGGGTTTATCTTCGGAAGTTTCTTCGGAGATGCAATACCTAAATTTACAGGAACTTTCTTAGGAAAAGAAGTTAACTTACCTTATTTACTCGATCCTATTAAGGATCCGGTAACCTTACTTGGTATAGCATTCATTATCGGTATAGTCCATCTTCTCTTTGGACTCGGAATTGCACTTTATACCTATTTGAAACAGGGTAAGATAATTGAAGCTGTATTTGACGTAATATGCTGGTATCTTTTCTTTGGCGGTCTTTTGGGGCTGTTACTTACTACAGAAATGATTCAAAATATGTTCAAGTTCAGCATTAACTTCCCACAGGCAGTTGTCACACTCTTCACAGTATGTGCCATTGTCGGAGCGTTGGGAATACTCGTAATGGGAGGCAGAGAGTCGACCAATCCTCTTAAGAGGCTTCTTAAAGGTCTTTATGCACTTTACGGCATAAGCGGATATTTAAGTGACGTACTCTCCTACTCAAGACTTCTTGCTCTCGGTCTTGCTACAGGTGTTATTTCTCAGGTATTTAACACAATCGCAGTTATGCCGGGCGGAAGCTTATTTGGACTTATATTCTTCATAGTAATATTTGTCGTAGGACATACCATTAACATTCTAATCAATGCGCTTGGTGCTTATGTACATACCAACCGTCTTGAGTACGTTGAGTTCTTTGGTAAGTTCTATAACGGTGGCGGAAAGGAATTTGTCCCTTTCACCGAAAATACAAAATATTTTGTAGTTAAAGAAAAATAAAAACAAACTAATTAAAATTTGGAGGTAATTTTTATGTCAGGTTTAGGTCTTTTCTTTGCAGTTCTTGGTGCTGCACTAGCAGCAGGTGTTGCAGGTGCCGGTTCAGCTAAGGGTGTTGGTATTGCAGGTCAGGCTGCAGCAGGTGTTGTTACTGATGATCCTAGCCAGTTCGGTCGTGTTCTTGTATTACAGCTTCTTCCTGGTACACAGGGTATTTATGGTCTTCTCATTGCCTTCATCGCACTCCTTAACCTTGGAGTAATCGGTGGTAATGTTCAGGAGATTTCACTTGTTAAGGGACTTGCTTATTTTGCAGCTTGTATGCCTATAGCTATTGCAGGCTATGTATCTGCTGTATTCCAGGCTAAGGCTGCTGTTGCTTCTATCGCACTTGCAGCAAAGCGCCCTGACCAGTTCGGTAAGTCAATGATCTTCCCTTCAATGGTTGAGACTTATGCGATCTTAGCACTTCTTGTTTCCTTCCTTGCACTCATCGGTGTTAATGGAATGAATTTCTAACTTCCGCTAAATATCTTCTTAAGTACGAATTTAGAAATTTAGCCGTTCTTTCAAAGTAAAATGTGAAAGAACATCCTATGACATACAGCTTGTAATGTCATCATTTCGTAAAAATAATAACAAGGAGGCAACATGACAGGATTAGAAAAAATCACCAGCGAAATCAAAGCTGATGCTGATAAAAGCGTAGCCGCTATCATTGATAAGGCAAACGCTGAGGCTTCAGGCATACTCGCCGGTGCTGAAAAAGAAGCCGCAGAAGCTGTCGCGAAAATAAATCACGATGTTTCTGTTCGCCTGTCTGCCAGCAAATCCACTGCTGAATCAGCTGCTGCTCTTAGAAAGCGCCGTCTGATTCTTGAGGAAAAGCAAAAACTGATAGGTGAAGTAATAGAAGAAGCTAAGAATTTAATCTATGCTCTTCCTGATGACGTATATTTTGAAAAGATATTAAAATTAGCAGAAAAGAATGTAAACCCTGCTGAAGGTACAATCATCTTCAATGCAAAGGATCTTTCAAGACTTCCTGCTGACTTTGAGACAAAGCTTAACGTGGTTGCGGTTGCTAAGGGCGGAAAGCTCACTGTATCTAAAGAAACCCGTCCTATAGACGGCGGTTTTGTACTTCTTTATGAAGGTATAGACCAGAACTGCTCTATAACCTCACTTTTTGAGACACATATAGAGTCAGTACAGGATAAAATTCAGAAACTCTTGTTTTAACCATGAAAAAACCTGGAGGTAATATGTCAGAAGAATATGTTTATGCGGTCGCGAGAATCCGCAGTGCTGAGCTTCGTCTTTTAACCAGCTCGGTTCTCGAATCTCTTCTCGCCGCTAAAAGCTATGATGAATGCCTTCGCCTGTTATCAGACCATGGTTGGGACATAGATGAATCGATGTCTTTATCCACCATACTAAAGAACGAGAGGGATAAGACTTGGAAGTTCATTTCTGAGCTTGTTTCCGATCCACACGTCTTCGATGTATTTCTCTACGCAAATGATTATCACAACCTTAAGGCTGCAGTTAAGTCTGCCGCTGAGCAGATAGACCGTGATGACATTTACTTTGCTAAGGATCAGTGCTCTATAGATCCCGAAATCATCCGTAAGGCGCTTGGACAGAGGGAATTTTCCTCACTTCCATCTGATATGCAGAAGGTCGCTGCGGAAGCCCTTGATACTCTTTTACACACAGGCGATGGTGGGCTTTGCGATATCATTATCGACAAGGCTGCACTTACTAAAATATATGAGTCCGGCAAAAAATCAGGTAATGAAATACTTGAATTGTACGGAGAACTCACAGTGGCAGCTGCAGACATTAAGACTGCAATAAGAGCCTGCATGATAGGTAAGGATATCTCTTTCCTTGAAAAGGCACTTGCTCCATGTGATTCTCTTAATGTAGACAGACTTGCAAAAGCTGCTACAGAAAGCCTTGATGCAATTTACGAATATCTTTCTCACACAGCCTATTTGGATGCAGTTCCTGAGATTAAGAAATCCCCTTCAGCATTTGAACGGTGGTGTGATAATCTGATAATTGCAAAAATTCGTCCACAGCGTCATAATCCGTTTTCAATCGGACCTCTTGCTGCTTATATACTTGCAAGGGAAAATGAAATAAAATCTGTGAGAATTATACTCTCAGGCAAGGTTAATAACCTCTCCGATGATTCTCTCAGGGAAAGGGTAAGGGAAACGTATGTCTAGAATAGCAGTTATGGGAGACATAGATAGTATCTATGGTTTCGGTGCTCTTGGTTTTGACACCTTCCCTTTTACCGACCAGGCTGAAGCAGCCAAGAAGCTTCGCGAGCTTGCAGATATGGACTACTCCATCATCTACATGACAGAGGCTCTTGCTGAGAAATTAAGCGACTTGATTGATCATTATAGGGAAGAGCTGCTTCCTGCGATCATACTCATTCCAGGAGTTTCCGGCAATACCGGAAAGGGAATAGAGTTAGTTAAGAAGTCTGTGGAACAGGCAGTTGGTTCAGATATCATCTTTAATAACTAAGGAGCATAATAATGAATACAGGAACAATCAAAAAAATCGCCGGACCTCTTGTTATAGCTAGAGGTATGGGCGGAGCAAATATGTTCGACGTTGTTCGTGTAAGTGAGCAGCGTCTTATAGGAGAAATCATCGAAATGCACGGTGATGAAGCTTCTATACAGGTTTACGAAGAGACCTCCGGTCTTGCTCCGGGAGCACCTGTTGAGTCAACAGGACACCCTATGAGCGTTGAGTTAGGACCTGGTCTTATCGGAAGTATTTACGACGGAATTCAGCGCCCTCTTGACGATATCATGAAGGTAACAGGAGGAAACCTCCTCAGCCGTGGTGTTGAAGTTCCTGCACTTAAGCGTGAAAAGGTGTGGCATTTTGTACCTGCTAAAAAGGTAGGCGACAAGGTTACACACGGTGATATAATCGGAACAGTTCAGGAAACTCAGGTAGTATCTCACAAAATTCTCGTTCCACAGGGCGTAGAGGGTGAAATCACTGAGATAAATGAAGGTGACTACAAGATTACAGATATGGTGGCCAAGGTAAAGACTGCAAACGGTGAGACTAAAGAAGTCGGCCTTATGCAGAAATGGCCTGTACGTAAGGAGCGTCCTTACAAGCAGAAGCTTTCTCCTGATATGCCGCTTATCACAGGACAGAGAATAGTTGATACCCTCTTCCCTATCGCTAAGGGTGGTGTTGCTGCAGTTCCGGGACCTTTTGGTTCAGGTAAGACAGTAGTTCAGCATCAGCTTGCTAAGTGGGCAGAGGCTGACATCGTGGTTTATATCGGTTGCGGTGAGCGTGGAAATGAGATGACTGACGTTCTTAACGAGTTCCCTGAGCTTATCGATCCTAAGACAGGCCACTCTCTTATGGAGAGAACAGTTCTTATTGCAAATACCTCAGATATGCCGGTTGCGGCTCGTGAGGCAAGTGTATATACAGGTATTACCATAGCTGAGTACTTTAGAGATATGGGATACTCAGTAGCTCTTATGGCGGACTCTACTTCCCGTTGGGCAGAGGCTCTTCGTGAGATGTCAGGACGTCTTGAAGAAATGCCTGGTGAAGAGGGTTACCCAGCTTACCTTGGTTCCCGTCTTGCACAGTTCTATGAGCGTGCAGGTAGAGTAAAGGTTCTTGGTGAAGAGGACAAAGAAGGAAGTCTTTCTGTTATCGGTGCGGTTTCCCCTGCCGGTGGTGATATTTCCGAGCCGGTTACTCAGGCAACTTTACGTATCGTAAAGGTATTCTGGAGACTTGATGCTAACCTTGCTTATCAGCGTCACTTCCCTGCAATCAACTGGCTTGAGAGTTATTCTCTTTATAACTCAATGGACCCTTGGTTTGCTAAAAATATCAGTGAGGACTGGGTTCCTTGCAAGAACAGAGTAATGGCTATCCTTCAGGACGAGTCAGCTCTTAAGGAAATGGTTCAGCTCGTTGGTGAAGATGCTCTCTCTGCTCCTGACCGTCTTAAGATGGAAGTTGCAAGGTCTGTAAGAGAGGATTTACTCCAGCAGAACGCATTTATGGAGGAAGATACCTATACTTCTCTTCATAAACAGTTTATGCTTATGAAACTTATACTTACTTTCTATGATATTTGTCTTGAGGCTCTTGATAAGGGCGCAAATATCAATAAGCTTATAGCTATGGAAGTTCGTGAGCCTATCGGTCGTTTTAAATATACTGCTGAGGAGAAGGTGGATGAAAGATTTAAGGAAATCGAAGCAGCCCTTGCTAAAGAAGCAGATGATGTAGTACAGGAGGTAGACTTCTAATGGCAAAAGAATATAGAACAATACAAGAGGTTGCCGGTCCTCTTATGCTCGTACGCGGCGTAACTGATGTCGCATACGATGAACTCGGTGAAATTGAGCTTGCTGATGGCAGCAGGCGTAGGTGCAGGGTACTTGAGATAGACGACGGTAATGCTCTCGTACAGCTTTTCGAGTCTTCAACAGGTATCAACCTTGAGAGCTCTAAGGTGCGTTTCCTTGGAAGAAGCATGGAGATTGGTGTATCTGAGGATATGCTCTCTCGTGTCTTTGACGGTCTTGGACGTCCTATCGATGGCGGTCCGGAAATCCTTCCTGAGGAAAGACGTGACGTAGCAGGTCTTCCTATGAACCCAGCTGCAAGAAGCTACCCTGAAGAGTTCATTCAGACTGGTGTATCCGCTATTGACGGACTTAATACACTTGTACGTGGACAGAAGCTCCCTATATTCTCAGGTTCAGGTCTTCCACACGCTGAGCTTGCTGCACAGATTGCACGTCAGGCAAAGGTTGTAGGAACAGATGAGCCATTTGCGGTTGTATTTGCAGCTATGGGTATCACCTTTGAAGAGTCTAACTACTTTGTAGAGTCATTCAAGGAAACAGGAGCTATTGACAGGGCTGTTCTCTTTATGAACCTTGCAAATGACCCTGCTGTAGAGCGTATTGCTACCCCTAAGATGGCACTTACCACAGCTGAGTTCCTTGCTTTTGAAAAGGGAATGCACGTACTTGTTATCCTTACAGATATTACCAACTATGCGGATGCTCTTCGTGAGATATCAGCAGCTCGTAAGGAAGTTCCAGGACGTCGTGGATATCCTGGTTACATGTATACTGACCTTGCTACTATGTATGAGCGTGCAGGCCGTCAGAATGGAAAGAACGGATCTATCACAATGATTCCTATTCTTACCATGCCTGAGGATGACAAGACTCATCCAATTCCTGACCTTACAGGATATATTACAGAGGGACAGATTATTCTTTCCCGTGATCTTTATCGTAAGAAGATTGAGCCACCTATCAACGTTCTCCCATCTCTTTCCCGTCTTAAGGATAAGGGTATCGGTGAGGGCAAGACCAGAGCAGACCATGCAAATACCATGAACCAGCTCTTCTCAGCTTATGCTCGTGGTAAGGATGCTAAGGAGCTTATGGTCATCCTCGGTGAGGCAGCTCTTTCAGATATAGACAAGCTCTATGCTAAGTTTGCAGATGAATTTGAAGCTACCTATGTATCACAGGGCTTTAGAACAGACAGAAGCATCGAAGAAACCTTAAACATCGGCTGGGATCTCCTTCGTATCCTTCCTAGAAGTGAGCTGAAGAGAATTCGTGACGAGTACCTTGATAAGTACTACGATAAGAAGTAGATAACGCATAAACGACATCATAACACTTGCGAATAAGTGTAAGCTTGCTTACAGACTTATTCGCAAGGTTATGATGGGTAACGATACGAAATAGCTTACACGCCAGTGTAAGCTATGAGTAGCGTGCGTTTATGCGTAGCACTTAAACTAATCAATTATCAAGGGAGGTGAAAATTTGGCAACTGTTAATGCAACAAGAATGGAGCTTACGAGGCTTAAAGGTAAACTCATTACTGCTACCAGAGGACATAAGCTCCTAAAGGACAAGCGTGATGAGCTTATGCGTGAGTTCCTTGACCTTGTTAGAAAAAACAAAGCTCTGCGTGAAAAGGTTGAAGAAGACCTTAAGAATGCAAATAAGAACTTTGTTATAGCCCGCTCTACTATGTCAGATGAAACTGTAAGAGTTGCCTTTATGGCACCTAAGCAGGAGCTGACAGTTGAGGTAAGCACCCGTAATGTAATGAGTGTTAATATACCTCAGTTTGAAACAAAGACAAGAACCAGTGACGAGGGAGATATCTACTCATACGGTTTTGCCTTTACCTCAAGCGACCTTGACACTGCCGTCCTCTCTCTTTCAAATATTCAGAAGGATCTTATCACCCTCGCAGAGGTTGAGAAATCCTGCTCGCTTATGGCTGCTGAAATTGAAAAGACCAGAAGGCGTGTTAATGCTCTTGAATACGTTATGATACCTACCTTACAGGCTAATATCAAGATGATAACCATGAAGCTTGATGAGAACGAAAGAAGTACTCAGATAAGACTTATGAAGGTTAAGGATATGATGCTTGAAGAGACACATCATTATAAAGAAAAACAGGAAATACTCTTTAACAGGATAACTGAAGAGTAAAGCCATTAAACTTAAAAAGGACTTTTGATTATATACTGTAATCAGAAGTCCTTTTCTTTTTCCTAGCTTTAGTCTATAAATCCCTTAAAATCTATATATAAATCCTCATAAATATTTACTTTAATTTTATCATTAAAAGTGTATGCTTCAGCCTTAAAATTTGACTCTTCAAGGAAGTACACAAAAACACTTGATTTGGCAGGATCTACTATCCAATATTCTCTTACTCCTGCATCTGCATATAGGTTAAGCTTTAATACATAGTCATTACCGGGATTACCGGGGGATACAATTTCTATAATCCAATCAGGTGCACTGGTGCAGCCTCTATCTGTAAGTTTATCTTCATCACAGATAACACTAATATCGGGTTCAACTATGGTATTTCTATCTTCCCATAGCTTGACAGCGAATGGTGCAGGATATACATGGCAAGAGCCTGCTTTGGTCTTAATATAATCTCGGATTGTACCCGCAACTTCCATAAGTATAGTCTGATGTTTTCTGGATGGAGCAGCCTGATTATAAATCAGCTCACCATCTATCAACTCAGCACGAATATTTTCAGGCAAACTATAGTAATCTTCCTCTGTATAAAACTTTGATTTTGCTAATTCCATCACTTAATTCTCCTTTTAACCGGTATATCACACTTCAATATTTTTAAAAGAGCTATGTAACTTTAAAATCAGAAAATAGCTTGGTTTAAAATTAGGTGGTAAAATTATATTTTTGCTAAAATATAATGGCGAATGTACTATCAATGATACCACAACCATTGCAATTCAAAGGCTCAGACCGCATTTTCTGAAAGAAATTCTATTTTTAAAACCATTCCCATGCCTTTTGCAAGACGTTGTAAAGTCCTAATAGATGGATTTGCATTTCCATTTTCTAATTTACTTATATCTCCCTGTGCTATACCCGTACGCTTTGACAATTCCTTCTGAGTGATCCCAGACTTATGCCTCGCATCAATCATAGTCTGGATAATAGCATGCTCTGGTTGCAGGGCTTCGTATTCTACACGAATTTCAGGGTCTTTAAGCTGTTCATCCAAAAAATCATCAAACCTTGTACTCATACTAATTCTCCTTACTCTGAATATAATCTAAACGATATTTCTTAGCTTTTTCTATCTCACTCCTTGGAGTTTTTTGTGTTTTCTTTATAAAGCCATTTGTTAAAATAATATTTTCCCCAACATAGAAAAAATAGAGAACTCTTGAAATATTTGATCCAACTTTAGCCCTCAGCTCAAATATTCCATCATCAATGTGCTTTGAATATGGTTCTCTAAGTTGATATCCATTATCTTGTAATAATTTAATCGTATCAAGCATTTTCGCAATCATTTTTTTATCTAATGACAGAATAAATTCCCTCGCGGGTTGTTCGCCATTATCTTTTTCATAAAAATTAACTTCAAATTTCATATATCACCTCTAACAATATTTTATATGATTTATCCTATAATGTCAACTATGTCATTATTCGGATACAATTATTGTTATTTAAAAAATAAAGTCCATTTTAATATGGATTTTGGGCTTAAATTAAATATTTAAACCTTAGTGTGTAACCTACTTTTTCATTTCATCTAAGCTAATTATTCAATTTAATTTTATCAGATTTATATTGATTTAAATATTCAATTATCGAATAGAACTTGAATTTTAAATTAAGTTATATAGACGAAAAAATACCCGCTGTACACACTAAAATGTACAGCGGATATCACGTTTTTACAAAGCAACTAGTAAGTATTTAAACTATTACTTTCTTTTTCTAATTGCAAGTCCTAAGGCTACGAGTCCCATACCAAGGATTGATAAGAGCCCACCTACTGTTCCACCTGTCTTAGGGAGGTTAGCAGTTCCTTTAGGGGTAGAATCCTCATCAACATTTACAGGAACTTCTTTTGAAGTGTCCTTTTTAACCTTAGCAGCTCCTTCAGGAACCTTATCTTCATCTACATCAACTACGCCATCATTGTCATCAGTGTTTTCATCTGATGGAGTTGTCTTCTTATTTTCGTTAGAGGTATTAACATCACCCTGTGGAATTGTATCGTCAGGTACTGTCACAACAGGAGTTGTCTCTGGTACTGTTGGAGTTGTAACAGGTACTAAAGGTGTTGTTTCAGGCACTACAGGAGTAGAAGGTATAACAGGTACTACATTCCCACCATTTATAATCTCAGTGTTGGTAATGTTACCCTTCTCATCGTATGACACTCTGTAATTTCTGTTGTTTAAGGTTACTGCATCTCCACTTGCAACTATTTTATTATTAGCATCAAGCTCATTAATTTCATACTGAACAGCATTGCCCAATTCATCAGCAAGAGGTACATTCTCAACCTTTACTGTAGATTTATCAGGAGTTCCTGCATTCTCAACATTTACTGTATAATTTAGCTTGTCTGTGCCACCTTTTTTGAAAAGTCCAAACTTAGACTCACCTACTGCGCCTACCCAAGTCTTAGTTACCTGGATATCTCCCTTGTTAACATTGTCATCAGTAAGGGTAACTGTTTTATCAACAGCTTCATTTTTTTCATCAACTAATGTAACGGTCTGACTATTTTTAGTATTCTTATCACCAATTTTGCTCTCAGTTACTACATATTCTATAGGTTTGCCGGCAAAATCGTATACAGGAACCATTATCCCATGTGTCCAGTCATTGCCCTTATACAATAAGACTTCTCCAGCATCTTTTCCATTAGCGGTAAGTGTTGGTTTGGTTCCGGTTTTTTCAGCACCTTCATTCCATTTCTTCTCTATAGTTAACTTCTTCCTGATTCTGGTGTTAGTGAATTTAATTTCCGCACCATCTGTAACTTTCTGTGGACCTGCTGGTGCCGAGTTGTAATACTTTGAAGCCACCTCTTCAATAGTAAAATCTACAGGTTTTTCTTTATTCTTAAAAGTTTTATTTGTAAAAACTTCAACCGTCCAAGTTCTTTTATCAGCAGATTCATCAATTTGGTAATAATTATTAGCTTTATCTTTAAGCGAAAGATTAATTAACGTTTTACCAACTTCGTCACCTTCCTGTTTTGCAAGCAGCAAAAATTCTGCCTTAGCATCATCTCCTGGTTCAACTTCCCACTCCTTAATCAGTGTAAATTTTAACCACTGCCCAGGATTTGGCACAGCAGCAGCCTTTGCAACACTTAGATTCATTCCACTTAACAAGCTTACAATCATCATTAAGACCATAAGTCCGGCTAGGAACACGTTCTTTTTCTTGTTCTTCATACTCAACCTCTTCTTCATTTGAATTATTATTACCAAAGTATATTTTACCACCACATTCCATTCTGAAAGGCAGTCTAAAACACACCAGTATACAGAAGCATTATATCACACAAAGGTTACATTTCGGTTACATTTCGGTTACATCCCGACAAATCTTAACATTTTATTAATTTCACACCTCATACATCATAAGGGCCGCTGCCACTGCTGCATTTAATGACTCTACCTTGCCCTGCATAGGTATGATTACATATGTGTCAGCGAGATTGGCTATCTTATCACTTAGCCCTCTCGCCTCATTGCCTATAAGAATCCCTGCTTTATCACTGTATGAGATATCCCTGTAGCTCTCCTTGCCCTTTAGGTGAGTTGCATAGAAGCTTATTCCATCTCTCTTAAGCCCGAGGATAACGGCTTTTAAGTCATCCACATAGGCAAAAGGCAGCCTAAAGATGCTGCCCATAGTCGAACGTACTACCTTAGGGTTAAAGACGTCTACCGTTCCCTTTCCCATAATTACTCCAGTCACTCCCGCTGCCTCTGCTGTACGCATAATGGTCCCCATATTCCCAGGGTCTGCTGTGTCTTCAAGAACCAGGAGCTTTATCTTACCGGATTTTTCATAGGCTTTTTTAAGGTAGTCTCCTTCCAAAAGCCCAGACTCAGGCATATCTACCACAGCAATAACACCCTGAGGAGTTATTGTTTCAGACACTGACTTAAATACAGCATCTGAAACAACTGTAAGCGAAGTCCCTTGCTTTACCTGCTTTATTATATGTTTACCATTGTCACTAAGCAAGCCATTCCTTGCTAAATCACCCGAAACTATCTCGTGATAGAGGGATTCAGAGACGATGATATCAAGAACATTCCCATACTCCAAGGCCTCATCCACTAACTTTATTCCCTCTACCACAAAGCTATGGTTCTTCTTCCTTATGCCGCCCTTTTCTAAAAGACTTCGTATGTACTTAATCCTTTTATTATCTTTACTGCTAATAATCTCCATAAAGTCACGCTGTCCTTTATTTAATCAGCTTAATATCTCCAAACTGCCTATTGATGAAGTTTACCGCCTCTTCATTGGTATTAAACTTCTTAAATATCTTGAGTATATTCTCGGTACCATCTTCAACTGTCTTTGACGATAGAGTACGCTTAATTATATGGTTTGCCTCTGCTTCCTTACGGTTAAATAGTAAGTCATCTCTTCTGGTACTTGACTTAGCAAGGTCGATAGCAGGGAAGATTCTCTTCTCGGATAGTCCTCTATCTAGCACGAGCTCCATATTACCTGTACCCTTAAATTCCTCAAATACCACGTCATCCATCCTGCTTCCTGTATCTACAAGGGCTGTAGCAAGTATGGTAAGGCTTCCTCCCTCACGCATATTTCTTGCAGCACCAAAGAAACGCTTAGGCATGTGAAGTGCAGCAGGGTCAAGACCACCTGAAAGTGTTCTACCACTAGGTGATACTATAAGGTTGTAAGCCCTTGCCAGTCTTGTGATACTATCAAGAAGTATTATTACATCCTTCTTATACTCTACAAGACGTTTAGCACGCTCTATAACCATTTCAGCCACACGCTTATGGTTCTCAGGAGCCTCATCAAAGGTAGAGTAGATAATCTCAACCTTGTCCCCTGATATCGAATCCTTCATGTCAGTTACTTCCTCAGGACGCTCATCGATAAGGAGGATGATAACGTGCATCTCAGGATTGTTCTCGGTTACCGCTTTTGCTATCTGCTTAAGAAGGGTAGTCTTACCCGCCTTTGGCTGGGATACTATCATACCTCTTTGTCCCTTGCCTATAGGTGCAATAAGGTCTACCATACGCATAGATATCACATTGTCATTCGGAGTTTCAAGGCGGATTCTTCTGTTAGGGAAGATAGGCACAAGATCCTCGAACTTAGGGCGCTCAAGTGATTCCTTGATGTACTTGCCATTAACAGTCCTAATATAGAAAAGGGCTGCAAATTTCTCTGAGTTATTCTTCACCCTGGTATTTCCAACTATGATATCACCTGTCTTAAGGTTAAATCTCCTTATCTGAGCGGGAGATACATATACGTCATTTTCGCCGGGAAGATAGTTGTCACATCTTATAAATCCAAAGCCTTCAGGCATTATCTCTAAGATACCTGTCTTTGTCTCACCTGAATCAAGCCCTGCGATGTCACCGTTGGTTCCGAGTGCCAGGAACTGATGCTGGATGCTTGCTGCCATCTCCTTATTGCTGGTTATTGCATGTACCGCAGCTATCATATTCTGCTTTACTTCCTCACTTGTGAGGGAACGAACAGGGCGGGTAGGCTGATGGCTCTGATTGTTAGATTGTCCCTGATTGTTATACTGATTATTGTACTGGTTATTATTCTGCCCCTGACTGCTATACTGACTCTGGTTGTTATACTGTCCCTGATTGTTATACTGATTATTATACTGGTTCTGGTTACTATACTGCCCCTGGTTATTATACTGGTTCTGGTTGTTATACTGGCTCTGGTTGTTATACTGTCCCTGATTATTATACTGTCCCTGATTATTATACTGCGCCTGATTGTTATACTGTCCCTGATTATTATACTGTCCCTGATTCTGTGACTGATTAGAATACTGATTGTTATTCTGTGTATAATTAGGTCTGCTCTGGAAGTTGTTACGCTGAATATGCTCTGGCTGCCTCATCTGAGGACGGTTAGCATACTGTACTCCGGTATTAGTTGTACTTCTGTCGGTGTAAAGGGTTTTTACCTCAGACACTCTTTGAGGCTCCCTCGTTACAGGCTGCGTGCCTGCACTCTCTAGTGCTTCAAGTGCCGCTACAAGTCCTGCCTTGTTAAGCGTTGTTGTACTTTTTACACCTTTACTTTTAGCTAATTCACGAAGTTCTAAGATTTTCATTTTTGAATAATCCATTTAAATTCTCCTTTAAAATAAATATTGTTGATTGTGGGGGATTTAAGGAACTGGACAAAAGCCCGAACCACTGTTATCATGTTTTTAGCAGCTTTAATGACCTTGAGAAGTCTATGCTTATCAGGTAAAATGTTCAGACTACACTTATTTTAAATAACACTTAGGAGGTTTAATTATATGGCAAGCAATGCTATGACTCTATATAAACTTATGATTCTGTATATGCTGAATTCATCTAACTACCCTCTTACAAATGCAAGAATATCAGAATTTATGCTACAAAAGGGTTATGCGACTTATTTCAACCTTCAGACTGCACTTTCAGAGCTTTCTGAGACGGGGCTAATTGTATCAGAAAATACCATGAACAGCTCTTTTTTTAAGTCTACTGAAGAAGGCAAGCGTACACTTGAATTGCTTAGTAATGATATAAATCATTCCATTAAAAACGAAATTAAATCCTACTTAAGTGATAATTTTAAAACAATCAAAAGCGACATTTCCGCAACCGCCAACTATAAGTCAGCTGGAAACGGTGACTACATTGTAAATCTTAACATAAATGAGTACCGTACTAATCTGCTAAGCCTTAGTATGTCGGTACCTGCTGAAAATATTGCTGAGAAAATTTGTGCTGAGTGGAGCAAAAAGAGTGATGATGTATATGCACTCCTTTTCAACTCTCTTGTTCTGGATAAATCCCTTCAATGATTTCCCAGAGTTCATTTACTCCAACCTTAGTTTCAGACGAAAACGGAAGCAGCTGCTCTTTAGATGTCAGGTTAAGGGTTTTCATAATGAGCTCCATCTGCCCTTTTATCTGACTTCTTTTAAGCTTATCTGTCTTAGTCGCAACTATAATGGGGGTCACCCCCTGACTAACAATCCATTCATACATCATTATATCGTTATCAGATGGCTTATGTCTACTATCAATTAATAAAAAAACATGTTTTAGCATTTTAGACTGTCTCAAGTACTTCTCAACCATCTTACCCCATTTAGCTTTAACTTCTACCGCTACCTTAGTATAACCGTATCCGGGCAAATCTACAAGATATATTTTATCATTTACATTATAATAATTTATCGTCTGTGTTTTTCCCGGCTGAGCAGACACCCTGGCAAGGGCTTTTCTGTTCATAAGTGCGTTGATTAAAGATGATTTGCCTACATTTGATTTCCCAGCAAATGCAAACTCGGGATAAGGCATATCAGGGATTTTACTCGTTACACCGATTACTTTCTCAAGTTCTACTTTTTTGATTACCATATTTTACCTTTCAAACGCTCGTGAAGTGCGAATACTGTCTACATAATTTTCCATAAGTCTCTGTAAGTCCTCATAGGTTTCAAGCTTGTTTACCTCTCCTCTAAGCTTGGTGGAATTAGGGTAGCCTGCCGTAAACCAGGCTATATGCTTTCTCATCTCTCTTACTCCCGTGTAGAGCCCCTTATACTCTATCATCCAGGTTGCCTGCCTGAGTATCATAGAAAGGAATTCATCTGCCGTAGGAGGTGGGAGAATTTCTCCTCTTTCAAGATAAGCATTTATTCTGTTAAATATCCAAGGATTGCCCCTTGCTCCCCTTGCTATCATAATGCCGTCACAACCGGTTTCTTCAAGCATCCTTTTTGCATCAAGCTCTGTAACCACATCACCATTTCCTATAATCGGTATGCTTACAGCCTCTTTCACTGCCCTGATTATCTCCCAGTCAGCCTTACCGCTGTAGTACTGTGACCTGGTGCGGCCATGTACAGCTATTGCATCCACTCCTGCCGCTTCTGCTATCTTTGCTACCTCGACAGCATTTTTATTGGCTACCGTAAAGCCTGCCCTTATCTTTATTGTGACTGGTTTTTTAGAATTTTTCTTTAGACTTTTAATAATCTCAGCTATCTTTTCAGGAGTTTCCATAAGTGCCGAGCCTTCGCCGTTATTTACCACCTTGGGTACGGGACAGCCCATATTTACATCCAGGATATCGAAGTTTCTGTCGTTAATTGCAGCCGCCATCTCGCCCATAATATCTGCATCTGAGCCAAATATCTGAAGACTTGTAGGCCGTTCTCTCTCATCTACCGTTATAAGCTCTTCTGTATTCTTATTCTTATACTTGAAGCCCTTGGCGCTAACCATCTCTGTATAAGTAAGTGCTACTCCGTTTTCCTTGCAAAGCACTCTAAAGGGGAGGTCTGTCACCCCCGCCATAGGACCTAGCACCAGTCTTCCGTTTAGTTCAACATCTCCTATCTTAAAGCCTTTCATACTTCTCCTTTAACAAGCTCATTATAATACCTTTCAATGCCTGTAAGCAACTCTTCTTTTTCCTTTTGAAACCTGCTAAGAAGCATACCGCTGTGAATCTCATCATAAGAATAGTCATCATCATTGCTTGCAGTGTGAATGTAGAGGTTCTTATCATCATCAAAGGAAAGTGTGAGTATTCCTCCTGCCTTTTCCGTAAAGAGCACACAGGCTACCTGAAGCTCTTCTTTGATTGCTGTAGGAAGCTTTGCAAATGAGCTTCCCAGATAATATTTATGTAAATACGCATTGCTAACGCAAAGAATTTGTTTTTCGTCCATTTATACATCCCCTTATGGTAAATTGCCTATATCAAGTCGTGCCAAAAAATCTCCTATTACACAGGAATAGCCTTACTTTGCAGGATTTGGCTCCTGTAGCAGGCTGCACAGGCTTCATCTCATATCTGCCGCAGCGCAATCCCTCACAGAGATTTCAATGTATGTTAGCACAAACTGTGGAGCTTAGTCAATTATTCTTAGCTTTAACTGTTTAGTTTCATAATCTCATTTTCAGACATGATTGTATCCCCTGTATGTAAGGCCTCGTATGTCTTAAGCAGCTTCTTTTCGTATTTATCATAATCCGTACTAAGTACGCAGGAGAGCAGGATGTCTACAATACTAAGCATGGCTATACGTGAGCTGGTTGCCCCACTTCTCATAGTCACCTCTCTTGTTAAGACATTTAGGTATACATCTGCACCCTTTAAGAGATTGGTCTTTCTTAGCTGGGTTACAGCTATGATTTTACAGTTCTGAGCCTTTAAGAGCTTAAGTATTAGCTGAATCTCCTTTGTCTTACCTGAGTAGGTAAAGAGGACGCAGGCATCCTTACTTCCAAGCAGGGCGGCGCTCGTAAGCTGGTCGTGAAAGTCAGTATGAGCATAAGAGCTTACCCCAATTCTTCTAAACTTCTGAACCGCGTCAAGGCAGACAAGACCTGAGGCTCCTATCCCAAAGAAATGCACAGCCTCACTGGAGCCAAGAATGGCAACAGCCTTTTCTACTTCTGTAGTCTTAAGTATATTCTCAGTATCTGTAAGTGCCTGTCTTTCATTTCTAAATATATTTCTTACAACGCTCTTAACTGAATCTCCAGGCCTTATATCGGTATAAAGGCCGGTGTCCTCTTCATTGTCAGCGATTGCAAGTGTGAGGCCTACTATAAAGCTTCTATAGCCTGAGAATCCGAGAGCTTTACAAAATCTCATCACAGACGCATCACTTGACTTACTTGCCACAGCCAGTTCTTTTATAGACATTGCCGGTACCTTGGAAGGATTCTCAAGGATGAACTCTGCGACCTTTTGCTCAACAGGCGTAAAGTCATTAAATATTGCCTTTATTTTCAACAACGGATTGCTGTCACTATTCATTCTCGCCGCCTTTCAGGAAACTTGCCAATGCATCAAACATGTCCACGCTGTACTCATACAGGGCAACCTTGTTTGACCTATCACTTACTAGCTCCAGGTCGTAAGGGTTGCGAAGAGCTGCAAGGGTGAGTACTCCATTCCTACCGCAAACCTTCTCTTCAAGTGCTTTTACAAAGTCAGCCTGAGCAGCAAAAAGATGTGCATTGTAGCTTCCCATAATCACATCCAAGTATTTATCAAGCTTTGATAGTATCTCCTCACACTCCTCTTTTGTAGGCTCAAGAGGAACCTTTATGAAAGGCAGATTTAACTTCTTACCCAGGTACTCAGCAAAGTCGAGTTCAAGAGGCTTGCCTGACACAAGAGTAACTCTGTAAGACGGACAGCCCAGGATTATGGTCTCATCATTTACCGTTAGGCTTTTGCCCTCTGCTTTATTACGGACATCTATACACTTAAAACGAAGCTCATTAAATACAGTCCTAAATCTTGATATTTCTTCCTCTTCTATGTCCGCCTCACTGCCGATTCCATACTTTTCTTTTAAGCAAATTATCTTCTTAGCAGATGCCTTAAGCCTGTCCACATCGACGTTTTCGATAACTGCATCAAGTATATCCCTTGCCACAGTATAGTCGTGAGATACTGTAAGCAGGTCAGCCCCTGCCATAAGAGTCTTAAGTCCTCCCTCTACCGAGCCGTAGTTTTCCTTGATTGCCCCCATTTCAAGACAGTCTGTAGCTATTATTCCTCTAAAGCCAAGCTTTTCCCTAAGAAGGCCTGTTAGAACCGCCTTTGACATAGTGCAGGGATAGTCCTTATCAAGTGCCTTAAATATAATGTGGGAGGTCATGACGCAATCAATACCATCCTCTATCATTCTTGCAAAAGGTAAAATCTCCTCTCTTTCAAGCTCTTCAAGGCTTTTACTGATTGAAGGCAGTATCAGATGTGAATCGCTGTCAGTATCGCCATGCCCTGGAAAATGCTTGATGCAGGGAATAACTCCTCCGTCTTTTAGTCCACTTGCCATCTTCTTAGCAAAAGCGTATACAGTAGCTGCATCATCCCCATAAGAGCGGACACCTATCACAGGGTTTAGCTTGTTGTTATTGATATCACAAGATGGTGCAAGGTCAAAATTCACCCCGCACATCCTTAGTTCTTTTGCAGTTATAAGCCCTGCCTCATAGGCGTAGTGGGGCTCTCCCGTTCTTCCAATCGCCATTGCTCCTGGTGCAGAAGGCAAGTCAGGAGAAAGTCTTGACACCATACCACCCTCCTGGTCTATGGAAATGAGCGCAGGATAGCCCGTAGCCTTCTTTACAACCTCTTGAATCTTGCCACAAAGCCTCTTTAGCTGTTCTTTACTGTATATATTTTCGCTAAAAAGAATGACATTGCCTACCTTATATTCTTCTATAAAACTTATAAAATCCTCTGAGATTTCATCAACTCCTGTAAATCCTACCATCATCACCTGTCCGGCAAGGAAGTTCTTATCGTTCATATCCATTACTTGGCTCTCCTTTATAAATAGCAGATAAAATACTTATCATCTACATCATTATACAGGAAACAGGTAAAATAATAAAGTAAAATTTCATCAAAATTAATTTTATCCGAAATATTATTACAAGAGATGAAACTCAAAGGAATTCAATACAATATTTTACGGTATTTTTATCCAAATATCAGAAAATAAAAGCTATACTCCAATTCAATTACAGCACGACTAATCTAAAAATTTCACTAAAATTACTCCTAATTTCTCAAAGATAATAGTTGACATCTACCAAGATTGATGATACCATGTTGGCAACTTGTGAAATATTATTTCACTAAACTCTGTAAATCAAAAAATATTTTTTCGGAGGAGGAAAATTATGAAAAAGAAATCGCAGAGATTGATGGCAGGCTTTATAGCTTTAGCATCAGCGGTTACAATGCTTACTGCCTGCGGTGGCAGCAAGACAGGTACAGACAGCGGCTCAGCAGGTAAGGCTTCTACAGCTTCCACTACAAGCACCGCATCAAAGGCTTCAAGCGCTGCTTCGCAAACAAAGGCAGATGACAAGCCTATCGAGATCAGCATGTATATGCCCGACAACGCAACCCTGCCTTATAAGCAGGACTGGCTTACCTTTGAGACAGTTCAGAAGAACACCAATGTTAAGCTTAATGTAGAGGCTATTCCAATCGCCGACTATCAGACCAAGGTTTCACTTGCACTTAACACAGCAGACAATGCACCTGATGTTATCCTTTATCAGTCAAGCGTTGGTGAGAATGCCTCTTTGGCATTAAACGGTGCCATAGTTCCAATCAGTGATTACTCAGAGTGGACACCTAACTATAATGCTTGGGTTGAGAAGTTAGGATTAAAAGATGATATAGAACGACTTAAGCTCAAAGACGGCAAGCTCTACTATATGCCTGCTCTTTATGATAAGCCTTTCTATGACGGTGGACTTCTTCTTAGAGAAGACTTCCTTGAGAAAAAGGGATTTTCCGCACCTAAGACCTTTGATGACCTCTACAAGATCTTAAAAGCATACAAGGAAGAGAATCCTAAGTCATATCCTCTTACCATACTTGCAGGACCTAGAGTTCTTTACAGATTTACCATGCCTTCATTTGGCATAAGCGTAGGCAAGAACAGCTCTTCAGGCTCATATACCTTAAGCTATGACTATGACAAGAAAGAATACTTCACAGGTGCTATAGATGACAAGTGCAAAGAGTACTTTGCTTTCTTTGCAAAGCTATATAAAGAAGGTCTCTTAGATCCTGAAATGGCAGATCCTATCGATGGTGACAAGTGGGCAAAATGCCTCGCAGACGGAACTTCAATAGCTTCTTGGGCATATTATGACCAGATAGGCGGAGTTGCCGCAGCATCCAATATCAAAGGCTTCAAGCTCCAGATGTACGCTCCTCTTGAAGGACCAAGCGGTGCTCACACACAGCCTCGTTCAAGAACAGTGGGCGGAATCATGTTCCCAACCAGCACAACCAAGAGAGCTGACTTCGAGCAGGTTGTAAGAAAGATTGATGAAATGTTCTATTCAGAGGAAAACGCTAAAGTATGGTGCTTAGGTGTTGAAGGCGTTACCTACAAGATGGAAGGCGACAAGATAGTTTATAACGAAGAAATACAGAAGGCTCCTAACGGCATCTTCAAGCAGATGCAGGTTGATTACGGTTGTGGTGCAAACGGAACCCAACAGGTATGGCTCCTTGACTTAGAGCTTACAAAGTATGATGACAACTTCAAAAAGATAAACGAGGAAGTTGCTGCAATGCCTGATGCAATTCAGTCCGTACCACCTGCTCCTGCTTTTGATGATGTGACTGCAGAGGATGCCGCTTCACTCTCCACCCCTCTTGCTGACAAGTTTGAGGTATGGGCAGATGCATTTATCACAGGCAAAAAGAGCGTAGATAGCGACTGGGATGCTTATGTAAAAGAAATGAAGGATCTCGGAATCGAAGAATACTGCAAGATGTATAACGACAACCTTAAAAAATAATTTGGGATATTTTACATTTTATGTGGCTGCTTAAAAAAGCAGCCACAATTTTAAAAGGATAACAGGTATGAAAGAAAATAAATCAGCTGAAATTAGGAAAACACCGTTAAAAAGATATTTGAAGAGATATGGCGCATTGTATCTTATGCTCCTTATCCCCCTCATCTACTTCATTGTATTTAAGTATGTACCTATGGCGGGCAATGTACTTGCCTTTAGAAGATATCAGCCGGGTAAGGGTATGTTTGGAACTACCTGGACTCTAAGGTATTTTCAGAGATTCTTAAAAGATCCAAGCTTTTGGCAGGCATTTAAGAATACCCTTGTCATCTCTCTTACAAACTTAGTAATTAACTTTCCATTGCCAATTATTTTCGCAATACTGGCTAATGAAATTACTAATAAGACCTTTAAGAAATTTGTACAGACAGTTTCTTACATGCCAAGATTTATTTCTACAGTTGTAGTAATAGCTATAATGAATGAAATACTTTCTCCAAGCTCAGGTATATTAAATGAGATACTTAAATCACAAGGTATGGAGCCGATTTATTTTATGAATGAACCTGCATTCTTTAGACCTCTTTATATAATTTCAGAGGCTTGGCAGTATACCGGCTGGACAGCCATTATCTACCTCTCTGCCATTACAGGCATAAGCAGTGACCTCTATGAGGCTGCGGAGATAGACGGTGCGGGTAAGCTTCAGAAGATATGGTATATAACTATTCATTCCATTCTTCCAACCATCATGGTTATGCTAATCCTTAACATAGGAAGACTTCTAAGCCTTGGCTATGAGAAGATTCTTCTTATGTACACCCCATCCAACTCAGGTGTGAGCGACATCATAGACACCCTTGTTTACAGAACCGGTCTTATGAACCAGAACTACTCCCTCGCGACAGCCATAGGTCTTTTTGGCGGTATTATCGGTCTTGTACTGGTGTCAGGCGCCAATAAGCTTAGCAGCAAGATTACCGGAAATTCTTTATATTAAGAGAGAAAAAAGATGATGAAAGAAAAAGAAATCGTAAAATCAAAAAAGCCTCAAAGCTTTACCAGTAAGGTATTTAACTTTGCCATCTATGTAATAATGGTCTTGGTGGTTATTATCTGCGTGATACCTTTCATATATATGCTTGCCCTGTCACTTTCCGGCACCAAGGCAATACTTAATAATCAGGTTTATTTGCTCCCTGTAGACTTCAATGTAGATGCCTACAGGCAGATATTTGAATATCCTAACTTCTTCAGGGCTTATGGAAATACATTTTTTTACACCATCCTTGGTACTTCCATATCTATGTTTATGACCATTATGTTTGCTTATCCACTCTCAAAGGTTGACCTTAGAGGACATAAGTTTTTCATAAAGCTTGTGGTATTTTCAATGTTCTTTACTGGCGGTATGATACCTAACTACCTCCTTGTAAGCTCACTTCACCTTGCCGGCACAAGGTTTGCCATGCTGCTTCCTTTTGCCATCAACCAGTTCAACCTTATAATTATGGTTAATTCATTTCAGTCATTTCCGCACGAGCTTGAAGAGGCCGCACTTATAGACGGACTGGGCTACTGGGGGATACTAAGGAGAGTAGTCATTCCGCTTTCAAAGCCTGTTGTTGCAACCATAGCCCTCTACTATGCGGTATTTTTCTGGAATGACTGGTTTAACTCCCTCATATACCTAAAGAGCGACCAGTATCCTGTAATGCTCTTACTTAGAAATATAGTAAACGGAACCCTTATGGTGGGTGACGGAGCAGGCTCTGCGGACAAGAGCACCATTGGTATAGCTATAAAGACTGCCGTAATTATAACTTCAACTTTACCAATAATTATAATATATCCGTTTTTACAGAAATACTTTGTAAAGGGATTGACTGTAGGGGCTGTGAAGGGATAATGAATATGAAAGATAATATAAATTTGGACGAAATCTATACAGAACAAAGAAATCCGCTTACAATGCACATTGATGAGGAAAGCACAGAGGGGATTATAAGGCTTATGAACGGCGAGGATGCCAAGGTTGCTCTTGCTGTGGAGAAGGAAATTCCAAACATCGTAAAGGCTGTAGACCTCATCACAGAGGCTATCAGAGGCGGTGGACGACTCATATACTGTGGCTGCGGTACTTCAGGAAGACTGGGTATACTTGACGCAGTGGAATGTCTCCCTACCTTTAGTGCAGATTCTACAGTCATAGATGCGTTTATGGCGGGTGGAAATGATGCTCTGTTTAAGGCTGTCGAACACGCCGAGGACAGCAGGGAACTGGCTGTCAAAGACTTAAAGGAGAGACATTTTACAGCTAAGGACATACTCTGTGGAATAGCCGCAAGCGGAAGAACTCCTTATGTCATAGGGGCTATGGAGTATGCCAAATCTCTTGGCGCCAAGGTAATATCAGTAACCTGCGCTAAGGACAGCGAGATAGATAAACTATCCGACATAGGCATTGCTCCTAAGCTTGGAGGAGAGGTTGTGACGGGCTCAACAAGGCTAAAGAGCGGTACTGCTCAGAAGATGATATTAAACATGCTCTCCACCGCAACCATGATTAAGCTAGGCAAGGTCTACGGCAACCTCATGGTGGACGTCAAAGCCACAAATAACAAGCTTGTGGAAAGATGCATAAGGATAGTTATGGCTGCTACGGGCACCGATAGAGAGAATGCTCTTAACTGCCTTGAAAAATGTGGTTTTTCCGCAAAGACTGCTATAGTTATGATACTCTGCGCTGTGGATGCGGGCGAGGCTGAGAAGCTTCTAAACTCTAATTACGGACGAATTTCTGATATACTGAGGAAAGAGTAAATGAGAGTATTAAATGGAATAGACCACCTTGAAGATGCTCATAAACTACTAAAAGGTAAGAGAATAGGGCTTATAACAAGCTCTGCCGGTGTAACTGTAAACTTAGAGCATGATACCTCTGTATTTAAGAGGCTAGGCTACCATATAGAGACACTCCTTGCACCGGAACACGGAATCTGGGGAAATATCCCTGCAGGCGAGGTTGTAAGCGATGGCACAGACAGGCTTACCGGGCTGCCTATAACCAGTCTCTACAAGAAAGATAGGAAAAATCTTCCTAAAGAAGTAATAGAGAGGCTTGATATCATTGTCTATGACATTCAGGATGTTGGAAGCAGGTTTTACACCTATATATCACTACTTAAAAATGTGATGAATGACTGTAAAAAAGCAGGTCTTCCCCTACTCATTTTGGACAGGGTAAATCCTCTATCAGGCAAGGTGGAAGGAAATATCCTAAAGGAGGAGTACTTTAGCTATGTAGGCTGTTTCTCCCTCCCACAAAGATACGGACTGACTGTGGGCGAGGTTGCAAGGCTGTTTGATAGCGAAATAGGGCTTAAAGACAATCTACATATCTTGGAGGTATTAAACTGGAACAGAAATATGCTCTTTCCCGAGACAGGTCTTACCTTCATGCCTCCAAGCCCGAATATACCAAACTTTGATACTACACTAGCTTATGCGGGGCTTTGCCTGCTTGAAGGAACCAACATCTCGGAAGGACGGGGAACTACCCTGCCTTTCCTACAGTTTGGCTCTCCTTTCATAAAGGCAGAGGAGCTGGTAAAGGAATTAAACTGCCTGAAACTCCCTTCAGTCATCTTTACTCCTGCATTTTTCACCCCTACATTTTCAAAATACAAGGGTGAACTATGTGAGGGAGTTTTGCTTCATATCACTGACTATCACGAGTTTAGGCCTGTAGAAACAGGATTTAGGATACTATATACTATAAGGCGGCTATACGGAGATGACTTTAAGCTCCTGCCAAAGGAAAAGGGAAACACTCACAGCTTCTTCACTTTGCTTACGGGAACTGAGCTTTTTACCAAAGAAAACACCGATATAGAAGAACTGATGGAGATATTTAGGAAAGATAGTGAAACATTTTTAAGCACTTGCAAAGAGTATATTTTATGATACAAGTGTGGGAAGTATACAAAATTGAATGTGGCTTTTCCACGAGAGAATTATTATCTTTTAAAAGCTATATATTACACAAGGAGGAACAATATGTCTGATATGCTTGTAAAGCTCTATGATTTACCTGATTCTGCGCCTATCTACAAGAGATGTAAGGAAGCAGGGGTGGAAATAAGGAGGGCAATGACTCCTGACTTAAGACGGATAGTAAAATGGGTTAGCGAATATTCAAGCGACTATGCCGCAGGGGAATGTGAAAGTTGCTTTGGGAAAAGCCCTGTCTCCTGTTTCATAGCAACAAGAGGCAGTGAAATAGTGGGCTATGCCTGCTACAACGCCACTGCCAAGGACTTCTTCGGCCCTACCCGTGTACTTGATAGCGAGCAGGGAAAAGGCATAGGTGCCGCACTTCTTCTTAGGTCACTTGAGTCTCTTAGGGAAGAGGGCTACGGCTATGCCATCATTGGCTCTGTAGGGCCAGCTGACTTTTATAAAAATGTGTGCGGGGCAACCCTAATAGAGGATTCAACTCCAGGCATTTACAAGGATTTCTTAAGGGGCTAGCTCAATGGAAAATACGATATTTGACATTAAAAATGCAGATGAAACTAAATATGCCATCGGGCTTATGAGCGGCACCAGCGTAGACGGCATAGACGCTGCCCTTGTAAAAATAAGCGGTGCAGGCCTTAGCACCAAGGTAAGCCTTGTAAGCTTTATCACTCTTCCCTTTAGCGAAGAAGTTAGAGCTCATATCCTCTCCCTTGCAGATGGAAAGCAGACAAATATGGAAGAGGTCTGCAGGATGAATATGTTAATCGGCAAGCTTAGCGCTGATGCCTGCGAGGAAGTCATCAAAAAAGCCGGAATAGATAAAAAAGAAATAGCCTTTGTAGGAAGTCATGGCCAGACTGTCTGGCATGAGCCTGTAAAGGTTGATTTTCTAGGTAAGCACTTCAATTCTACCTTACAGATAGGGGATGCCTCTCCCATAGCTGAAAGGCTTGATACTGTGGTTGTAAGCGATTTTAGGGTGAGGGATGTGGCTGCAGGCGGAACCGGTGCACCTCTTGTGCCTTATACCGAATTTGTCCTCTATAGCGACAGTAAAAGGAATGTAGCCCTCCAAAATATAGGCGGAATCGGCAATATCACTATACTTAAAAAAGGAGGCAGCCTTGACGAAGTCTTTGCCTTTGATACAGGCCCCGGAAATATGTTAATAGATGGCTGTATAAGTCGTATCACAGGCGGAGGGCTAAAGTATGATGAGGGCGGGAAACTTGCGGAAAAAGGCGAGTCCAACAAGGAATTACTTGACTTTATTATAGAAAATGATGACTATATAAGGGCACACCCTCCAAAGAACAGCGGGCGTGAGAGATATGGCTCAAAGTTTTTGGATAGGTTAATAAAAGAGGGTGAAAGGCTTTCGGTGGCAGATAAAGACCTGCTTGCTACAATCACTGATTATACGGCTTTTACCATATATTATTCTATAAAGAATCATTGCAAACTGACACCCGATAGGCTGATAGTAGGTGGAGGGGGTGCCAACAACCACACTCTGATGAATTATATAAGAAAATACCTCCCTGACACCGAGGTTATAACCAATGAGGACTTGGGGCTTAGCGGAGATGCGAAAGAGGCTGTAGCCTTTGCCCTCCTTGCAAATGACTGCCTATACGGATGCTGTAACAACGCACCAAGGGCAACAGGAGCCATCCACCCTGTCATTATGGGTAAGATTACAAGATAGAAAGGGGGCCCAGATTATCAGATACATAGTCGGAATAGATGGAGGAGGCAGCAAGACAAACCTTGAGGTAAGGTTCTTTGACAGCCTTGATTCTCCTTGTGATATACTTAACAAAGAAAAAAGGACCTTTAAAACAGGTCCCTTAAATGTAAAAAACATAGCCTCAGGCAGCCTTAATGAAGCCGTTATTAGTATGTTAAACTTCTTAGAAGGGCTTGAAAGCGGACTTAAGCCTTGCGAAATGATAGTAGTGGGAACAGCAGGTACAAGCAATCCCGAAATAGTAGAAAACATAAGAAAAGCATTTAGTGGGAACGGTTACAGTGGAAAGCTTGTCATAGTTGGAGATGATATAACGGCACTTAAGGGCGGTCTTTCCGGAAGAGCAGGTGCTGTACTCATATCAGGCACAGGCTCTATATGTAACGGCATAGACCAAAAAGGGCACAGCCTAAGAAGTGGCGGCTGGGGCTATCTCATAGATGATGTCGGCTCAGGCTATGCCATAGGCCGTGACATACTTAGCCAGGTAGTTAGGGAAAATGACGGACGAAGTGAGAAAAGCGTACTTACTGAACTAGTGTATGAAAGGCTTAATATATCTTCAATCCCCGAGCTTATTGCCTATGTCTACTCCGAAAACACAGGTAAGAATGACATTGCAGCCCTTGCACCACTCATTGCAGAGGGAATGGCAAAGGGCGATAAGGCATCTATGGACATCTGCGACAAGGCAGTCTCTGAGCTTTGCTCCTTAGCCGAGGCCGTTATAAAGGGCTTAGAACGCAAGCACCCTGAGCTTATGCTAAGCGGTAGCATCTTAACCAAACTCCTCCCTGTTAGGGAGAGATTTATAAAGGCTTTTAAGTCAAGAAATGAAAATGTAAAGATTAGCGAGCCTGAACACAGCGCAGAAACCGGAGCTGTACTCATTGGGGCTGAGATGATATTGGCTACATTACAGTAATCAGTCAAAGAACACTTGTTAGAACACAAACATCGTTGTAATCCACTATATCAATGGTTTACAACGATGTTTATTTATAAAGCTATTATATACAACAATTTGCTCATCCAAACTGCAAGGCTTACTAAAGCTACGCTGTAGCAATCCTGTATCAATTGCTGTCAAATACTTTTGATACCCACATTATTACATGATTAGGAGAAGAAATACTTTACACTTATGTCATTATACACTTACATCAATACTTACGCCTAAGCGCTCTTTTGTTCCTGAATTTGATTTTTCAGTACCTTCTACCTTAGAATCTTCTCCCGAAGTCTTATCTTTTTCAGTATCTTCTGCCTTCTTAAGTTCCTTTTCTTTATCTGCTTTTTCAAGCTCCTCAATGAGAGATTTCTTATATTTTTTAGTCTTCTTACTTGCAGCAAGCTGTGCAGCGTTCTTTGCGGAAAGATAGAGCTTCATGTCGTATTCCATAAGGGCACTCTCGTCTTTTGGCGAAACCTTATCTCCCCTTGATATCCTTCTAAATATCTCTAAGACAGCTCCAAATCTCCTTGCTTCCTTGCCCTTTGCGTCTGCCTGCTCTTTAGCCTCTTCTGCGGCCTTTTTTAATTCTTCTGCCGCAGCCGCAAGTTCTTCCTTTTTTATCCTTGCTGCCTCTGCCTTTTCATCTTCCTTAGTGCTTTCACCTTCAGAAATAATTTTATTCTCTTCGCTTTTTAGCGGTTTTTTGGATTTATCCGACTTTCTATAGCTGTAGTTATTAATCAAATTCCCTTGTATCTTCATATCACACCTCCCATCATACGATATTGTCTTAATTCATATATCGGATTTGCGGGGATATTATTTAGGTATTCTCATTATATGATTTTTGTATAAACACAGGTCTTAAATCCTGCGCCATCAAAGCTGTCCGCTAGGATAGTCTCAGTTTCCCTAAATTCCTTCTTAATTTCATCCGGAAAATAGGTATCAGCTTCCTCATACACTTTGCCATACACAGTTAAAATAACCTCATCTGTAAGCCCCGCACACTGTCTATAAACCTTTCCCGTTTACTTTAAATAGTGTATAATAATTATAGTTTGTTTAATATTTAATATAAATTTTGATAAAAAATATTGGTATGTGAAGGGAGAGTACAAAATGAGTTATCAGGAAATTGCTAAAGATATGATTGATAAATTACCAGCTGATAAGATGATTTATGTCATAAATATTTTGGAAAATTTAGGTGAAATGTATGGGATTAGTCTTTATCCAAATTATGAGCCGAATAAAGAAACCTTAGAAGCTATTGAAGAAGTAGATAATATGATAAAAGAAGGAGTAGGAGAGCATTTTGAAGGGAGTACAACAGATTTTTTGAATGGAATTTTAGGGGAGTAAGAGTATGCTAAAACTTAATGTATCTACTAAATTTAAAATAGCTTTCAACTCAATAGCTTCATTCTCTCTAAACTCCATTCAACTCACCCTTTTGTATTCTACTCATATTCTAACTATTCTGACCAATTTTGTTAACATTATGGTTAGAATACGGGTAGAAAAGGGAGCATAAAATTAGGGCTTACTTCAATTCCAGTTCTAAGCTTTTTATCTATTATATAACTCTATGTAAAACAATGGTTCTATATTTACAGTCTTCAAAACTCCCTTCAAGCAATGTCTTTTCTTCCCTAAATTCAGTCTCAGGAACTGCCGGAAAATAGGTGTCAACATCCTCATACGACCTGTCATACCTGGTTAAAATAACCTCATCCGCATATTTTAGGCTCTCCTCATAGACCCGTCCCCCACCTACGACGTATAGGTCTTTATCAGGGAATTTTTGCTTAGAATATTCTACAGCTGTCGTAAGACTCTCGAAGGTAATCACCCCGTCATTTTCATACTTCTTGGTTGTGGAAATTACGATATTCACCCTGTCAGGCAGGGGTTTACAGCCAAGGGATTCAAAGGTTTTTCTACCCATGAGGACAATGTGCCCTGTGGTTAGTCTTTTAAAAAGCTTTAGGTCTTCAGGGATTTTAAACAGGAGGTTCCCTGAGTTGCCAATGGCGAAGTTTTGATCTACTGCTGCTATTAGTTTGATTTTCATAGTTTTTTCCTTTGTCTGTGTAATACTATGGGAATATTTATACTACCTTATTACTAGCTATCCACCCAGTTCTCTAATCTTAGCCCATCTATCCTCTCAAATTCTTTAATATTATTAGTGACAACAGTATAGCCAAGAGACCTGGCATGCCCTGCTATCATCATATCCAATGGGCCTATAGGTGTACCTTTTCTCTCTAATTCCGCACGTATCTCTCCATACCCTTCTGCCGCACTGATATCAAAGGGCAATATTTCTATATCTGTAAGCAACAATGTAAGAGCGATACGGTTTTTGTCAACTGCTTTACTTTTTTCTACTCCATGTATAAGCTCAGCGTAAGTTACTGAAGATATGCATATTTCACTTGGATTATGCTCTTTCAGTCTTTCAATAACTTCTCTTGGCTTATGCTTTATGGCATATATGCAAATGTTGGTATCAAGCATATATCTCATAACTCTTCCCTCTCATGAGCTCTCTGATCTGCCCTGCCTTCAGCCATATAATCTTCCGAAAACATATCA
The DNA here is from genome assembly GCF_016651435.1 of Catonella massiliensis. Taxonomy (NCBI): domain Bacteria; kingdom Bacillati; phylum Bacillota; class Clostridia; order Lachnospirales; family Lachnospiraceae; genus Catonella; species Catonella massiliensis. The sequence continues at coordinate 2,299,335 of NZ_JAEPRJ010000001.1, forward strand.
ATGGCCTGCAATACAGACTCCCACTTATCTGACTTGGGAGAAAGCAAAACTATATTCCCGATTTTATTGATTGATACTTCATTGGCATCAAATCTATATTCCTTTGGCAGCCTAACTGCCTGACTTCCACCATTTTCAAATATTTTGGCTGTCATCATATCCATCAACCTCCTTTTTATTAAATATATATTAAAGTATATACTAAAGTCAATGCTTATTTTTAACCAATAAGAAGCTTAACTCTCTATCCCATATCAGTTCTTATTTTTTCGCTTACTTAATAATTAAATAAGTCAAGACTTTCATTTAAAATGTAAAAAGATGGTGAATTGCAAAAGTAACTTCCACGCCTAAGTTTAAATTTTTTATTTTAGCTACGGTACGGAAGTTACTTTTTCAAATAACACTGCGAGGCAGCATTTTTATATCTAAAAAACTTCCCCATTTACATTAAATAGTGTATAATAATTATAGTTTGTTTGATATTTGATTTAAGTTTTGATAAAAAATATTGGTATATGAAGGGAGAGTACAAAATGAGTTATCAGGAAATTGCTAAAGATATGATTGATAAATTACCGTCTGATAAGATGATTTATGTCATAAATATTTTGGAAAATTTAGGTGAAATGTATGGGATTAGTCTTTATCCAAATTATGAGCCAAATAAAGAAACCTTAGAAGCTATTGAAGAAGTAGATAATATGATAAAAGAAGGAGTAGGAGAGCATTTTGAAGGGAGTACAACAGAATTTTTGAATGGAATTTTAGGGGAGTAAGAGTATGCTAAAACTTAATGTATCTACTAAATTTAAACGAGATTATAAAGTATGTAATAAAAGAGGATATAATCTACAATTACTGCAGATAGTGATTGATATTTTGCGAATACCTGAATTTCTTGAAAAAAAATATAAAGACCATAAGCTAAGTGGGAACTATGAAGGATGTAGGGAATGTCACATTTTACCGGATTGGCTCCTAATATATCGTATTAATGATGATGAGTTGTATCTTGTTCGTATCGGAACACATTCTGATTTGTTTGGAATTTAGTGCTGGATTTTCAAGGGGTGAATTGAAAAAGTAAGTTCCACATCTTGGCCTCAATATTTATATCTAGGCTAAGAGTGGAACTTACTTTTTGACAGTGTGCCAGATTATGTGATTGTGGATATGGGCCATAACCTCCTTGAAAATATATCACTTACCTATAGAGGTCCTCAAGTGTCAGCAGTGTAACTTCTCCCTGCATTTCTGCCTCCAACAGTGCCGGCGTAAAGCCCCCCTTGGAAAAAATATAATAGTGGAAGATTCCGTTCTGGCGAAATACTGCCGCATATCTGCGTAGCAGTTCCAATTCCTCAATTCCAATCTTCTCATTCCGATATTTACAGGAACCAATCAGATACTCGTTTCCATCTACCGGCACCCCCACAATGTCAATCTGTACCTCCTTACGGGTCTTGGAATCCGTTCCCCACCACTGTCCCACATTACTCAGCAGAATCGGTAGGTCTTTCGCATAGCGAAGCAAATATTCCTGGCACATTTTTTCAAATACCAGTCCCATATAATCAGGGTAAAAGTGTTTCACCGCCTGTTCATAGACAAGACGCATCCGCCCGGCGCTGATTACAGACATATTCCGGGGAACGAAACGATACCAAAAACGGAAAAAGTTATCGTCAATGACATAGATCGTTTTCTTGCCAGACTTCTCCGTAATCGGCGTTTCTTTTTTCAAAATTCCTAAATCCAGCAATACCTTCAAGTACTTCGCACATACTCCGGATTCCAATCCGACCTTTGTGGAAATCTCGTTGGAGTGGCTGGCTCCTGCGGCAATCGCTGAAATGACAGAGTTGTAGATGGCCGGCTCTCGCAGTTCCTGCTTTAACAAATTTTCCGGCTCCTCAAACAGGTAACTGGAGGTGCTGAACAGGTTATCCAAAAGAGCTTCGTCCAAATTGCTTTCCACATCCAGTTTATTGATATAGTGCGGAATGCCGCCAGTCACGCCATATAAAAGCGCCTGGTCGGCGGCTTTCAGTTCGCGATGAAACTCAGTAATCTCCCGGTAGGTCAGCGCCTGAATCTTAAACTGCGCCGTGCGCCGCCCATACAGAGGGCTTTCATACCCCAGCACCTGGTATTCCATAAAGCTCATAGAGGAGCCACACAGTATGAGATAAATCCTGCTGTCCTGCCAGCTATGATCAATGATATGCTGGAGCCTGGAGGAAATCGACTTTTCCGCTTTCGCAAGATATGGGTATTCATCAATGACAAATACCAACCGTTTCTCCATCGCCATCCCGGTAATAGCCTCCAGTGCGTCCTCATAGCTCCGATAGGTAGGAGCACTGGTGCTGTCCGAGTTCTGACAGGTATAAATCGCCTTGGAGAGCGCTTCTAGATTTTCCTGAGAGGATGCGTTTAGGGCGGAAAAATAGACGGTAGGTTTTCCTTTGCAAAATTCGTTGATCAGGGCGGTTTTACCTACGCGTCGCCTCCCATAAATGACAACACACTCAAACCGGCCCTTTTTATAGCGGTTGTTCATGGTGCGGAGTTCTTCTTCCCTACAATAAAACATAGTGACCTCCTTACTTATGCAGATTGCTGAGTTACGAGTTGGTGTATTATGAGTTTATTATATACAATACTACGGATTTGTCAACTAAAGAGTCTTGGACCTTTTAACGTAAAAAAAGACACTCTACAAGCAATTAACCTGTAGAATATCTTTTTATTTTTATTCTCTTAACGATTTACTTCTTCAACAACTCATAACGTATGGAACGGCTTCCCTAATTCCTAAAAAACTCCCACACTGCCCTAGCTGCCCCTTCATTCATGCCTTCCACAGCGGCTAGTTCTTCCTCAGTCGCCTTCTTTATATCATCCAGAGAGGCAAAATGCTTCATAAGAGCCTTTCTTCTTACCTTGCCTATGCCCTTTATGTCATCCAGCACGGAATGAACCTGATTCTTTCCTCTTAATAGCTTGTGATACTCTATCGCAAATCTATGAGTTTCATCCTGTATCCTTGTAATGAGCTTGAATAGTTCCCCATGTGTGTCTATAGGCTGCTCTACATTGTTATAATATATTCCCCTTGTTCTATGCCTGTCGTCCTTTACAAGACCTGCTACGGCTATGTCTATGCCCAGCTTTTCAAGCACCTTTAGGCAAATATTTATCTGCCCCCTTCCACCATCCATAAGGATAATGTCAGGGAAGTTTGAGAATTTGCCCTCTTTCCTGCTTCCTGCCTTCTCAAGGATTTTAAGCTCTTCCTTTTCCTTTAAGCCATGCTCAAATCTCCTTGTAAGGACTTCTTCCATAGAGGCATAGTCATTAGGGCCCACTACTCCCTTGATTTTAAACTTCCTATAGTCATTCTTCTTAGGCTTGCCGTCTTCAAATACTACCATAGAGCCAACATTTTCATAGCCACTGGTGTTGGATATATCGTAGGATTCTATCCTCTTTATATCATTTGAGATGCCAAGCAGGTCGCGAAGCTCCTTTACTGCGCCAAGAGTCCTTGCCTGCTCCCTCTTATTCCTCTCGCTGTCCTGATTAAGTACCATGGCAGCATTTTTGTAAGCAAGCTCCGTAAGCCCTGCCTTTTCACCTCTTTTAGGCACCAGTATATTTACCTTGCTTCCCCTTTTGGTCGCTAGCCATTCTGACAAAAGCTCCTTCTCCTCCGGCTCATCCGCAAGCATAATGTCCTTGGGTATGAAAGGAGTTCCGGTGTAATACTGCTTTATAAAGTCTGTATAAATGGCCCCCTTTTCATCATCTCCAACCTCATCTAAGGAGAAATGTTCGCGGCCTATAAGCCTGCCTCCCCTTATGAAAAACACCTGCATCACGGCTTCTTTCCCGGACTTTGCAAGAGCCAGCACATCTCTGTCGTCTACATTTTCATTGGAGTTTATCTTCTGCCTGTCGCTAAATCTCTTTACATGGGTTAGCATATCCCTGTAGTTGGCAGCTTCTTCAAATTCAAGCTTTTCAGAGGCTTCCATCATCTTGTCGGTAATCATTTTCAAGATAGGCTCGTAATCCCCATTTAAGAACTTGATTACCTCATCTATCCTCTTTCTGTACTCGCTTGGCTCCACATAGCCCTGACAGACTCCGTCACACCTGCCTATCTGATAGTTGAGGCAAGGGCGCTCCTTTCCTATGTCTTTGGGCAGATTTCTCCTGCAGGTTCTTATCTTATATATCTTGTGAATGAGCTCCAAAGTCTCGCTAATATGGGCAGGATATGGGCCAAAATACTTAGCCTTATCCTTCCCCCTCTTTCTGGTAAACATAACCCTTGGATACTCCTCATCCACTGTCACCTTGATATAAGGGTAGCTCTTATCATCCTTCATCATGGTATTGTACTTAGGGCGGTGCTCCTTAATCAGGTTACACTCCAGTACCAGGGCTTCAAGCTCAGAATCAGTTATTATGTATTCAAAATGGTCTATATTTTCAACCATCCTCTTTATCTTGGGAGAATGTCTGTTAATGCTCTGAAAATACTGACGGACTCTATTTTTAAGGCTTATCGCCTTGCCCACATAGATGATTTCATCGAGCTCATTGTGCATAATGTAGACTCCGGGCTTTGTGGGCAGCTTCTTAAGTTCTTCCTCTATGTTAAACATCTGATACCTCTCTTCTTGAGGTTATTTATATTTGTAGCTTTCTTTATCTATACCTCATAACACTATTCATTTTCTAACATTTCATTTATCTTATCAATCCATTCACAATTTTCGCTTTCAAACCATTCGATAATCTTGCTAAAATTGCTATTGCCAATAATTGAATCATTTTGGTTCAGTAGCTTTACCCTCTCACGCATAGCACTGTAGTTTTTAGGAGTAATGCAGTTCATAATCTCTTTAATCTGGTTTTCCTTTCCTTTATATCCTTTTACTTTTGTATGCTCCTCTATTATAGGTGCATTGACTTGTTTTGCCTGAGATGTAAGCATTTCATCAGTCCAATGTTTCAGTATTATTTGCATTGTACAGGGATTACCAAATATAATTATTTCATTTGCAATTCCATCAATTTCCCTCGCAAATGATACATACTCTATGTTTATTGTATAGGCCGGGGCGTCTATTTGACATCGAAATCACCCACCTTTACATTACCCTTAATACTCAGTAGTGAATTAATCAGTTCCGGATCAGGTAGTGCACCTAGCACACCCTTTTTGTATTTTTCTATGATATCAGTTGTATCTCTTATTCCATCCTCTGCTGTAAAATCGGCTAGCGAGTATACATATACCCCCTCTTCATCTTTATGTACGAACCAAATCTGCTCTTTACGAAACATTCTTTTGCAATCCATTAGATTAATATCATGAACTGTAAATATCATCTGGGCACTCTCATTCAATTCATTATTAAACATTGCTACAATAGCCCTTGTAAGCTTAAAATGAATGCTGCTGTCCAGTTCATCTATAACTAAAATCTTACCTTGCTCAAGAGCTTCAATCACATAGCTCGCAAGAGCAGCGATTTTCTTTGTACCTGTAGAATCAAATAATAAACTTGGCACCCTAACTCCCTTGTATGTAGACACCAGCCTTATCTGATCCATTAAATTCTCAACGACATCAAGGACTTCCTCTTCAGGCTTGTCGTTACTTCCCTCAAATTCTGTCTCAATGTTATCCATTTCTACGTACTCAAAGTTATCTAAATATAAGTCTGCATTCTTTATAAAAGCCACGATTTTGTTTTGTAGACTATTCTTATTTTTCATCAACTCAATCGTGTGTTTCATAGGGATATTATTCATATTTACAACTTCGATTTTTTTTGCCAATCCAATTAAATGAGATTTCATTTCAGCCATTTTCTCGAATTTACTTACATCAATTAAGTTGTATAATAAATTATTCTTTGAAATAACAGAAAACATCCCTTGTAAATTTTCATCGATGCACTTATACTCACCGCTTAGGCTATCTTTTTTTAGCCAGCAAACTTCTTTTTCATTATCATATTCATCTTTTTTAATCTCAGAGAACTTTTCATATATATATTCTTTGTTCTGTACATCATACTTAAAGTCGTATGCAAACTTTCTGCCTGTTGACATAAATGTCATCCCCAGTTCACATACGCTATTACCAGTAAATATATTGGTCATCAGTTCATTCTGTTCATCTAAAAGTATGCCTCTAATGGCTCTAATACACTTTATAAGGCAAGTTTTACCTGCATTGTTAGGTCCATATATTCCAACTGTTTTAAGTATGTTGAATTTATTTTCTTTATGAACATTTGAGCTAAACTTCTTGCTTCTCATGTCTGCCTTCATTGAAAATGTAATTTCATCTCTGAACGCATAGCAGTTTTCTGCTCTTACCTCTATAATCATAGTGTCTCCCTTCAAACAGGTTATTTGACTTCGATAAGAGTATTATATCATATTTTATTTTTTATGCAATTATTTTCCATTAAAAATAACTACTTCCACTTCCTATCCAAATGATTCCTTACTATCTCGCATTCAGCCAAGTGGCAGTACTTTGGCAGGTTTTCATTGATAACTGTTAGCAAAGCTTTAGCATCAGCCTCTATGTTGGTATATATAGCAGCACATATCTTCTCATCCCTTTCAAATACCTTGCAGTTCTCAGCCTTAGTCACCTCTAATATAACAGCCTCAATCTCCTCAGGGTAGATGTTTCTCGCATTCTTCCCTATGATGACCCTCTTTTTCCTTCCTGTAAAGAACAGCTTATTTCCTCTTAGATACCCCATATCCCCCGTTCTAAAGTATCCGTCTTTAGTAAAAAACTTCCTGTAATAGTCCTCTCTCCCATAATAACCAATGAAAATATTTTCACCTTTTACAAGGATTTCACCGACTCCGTTTTCATCATCCTCATCTATTCTTACATTTTGATTTTCAAATACCGTCCCCACAGAGCCTACCTCCTGTTCCCCCGGATATTCCACGCTGATAAGTGAGGCTGTTTCAGAAAGACCGTAGGCATTTAGCAGGATTATTCCCTCCTCTGCCATCATTTCACGAATATGAGGCTCTAGAATCGCACCACCGCAAAATACTATCCTTGCCCTGCCTCCTAGCAAGGTCTTAGCAGAAATCCCCTTTTCCCTTTTTGCAAGGTAGATTTTCTCGAGGAAGATTGGTACTGTGCTAAGTATGGTAGGTTTCACTTCAAGAAGTTCCTCCACTATTTTATTCTTATCACTGCAAAGATAAATCTTCATACCTGTATATAGGGAATAAATGAAATTGCAAAGTCCTCCGTAGGTATTGCTAAGCGGCAAAAAAAGGTAGGCAGAGTCCTCCTTTGTCATCAACGCCCTTTTTAAGAGATTTTCCAGGTTCACAAACATATTCTTCTGAGAGAGCATGACCGCCTTGGGTACCCCTGTAGTTCCCGAAGAAAATACGATTCGTGAGCAGACTCCATCATTCACCGGATAAGGAGCAGGCCTGCTTTTCTTCTCATTTTCAAGAAGTTTTGTAAATGAAATAAGCTTTATTTCCCTATTCGTGGCATCAAAATCCAAGAAGACCTCCTCTTTTGATGAATCATAGAGTACGGCATCCACATCCACCGTTTTCATTATGTGTAAAAGCTCTTTCTTAGTCCACTGAGCTGCAAACATCACAGAACAGCCCGTATATGCCATCACAGCTATATCTGCCACCATAAAGGCGTAGGAATTTGCTCCAAATATCGCTATCCTCTTTCCTGTAAGCCCCTCTTCTTTAAGATAGGAGGCTGCTCTTAGCACATCCTCATAGAAATCTCCATAGGTGTGAGGGACAAATTCGCCCTCCACTTTTTCAAAAATATATTGATGTTCCTTCCATTTCTCATGGTTTTTAATCAAAATCTCTGCAACTTTATTTCCCATTGTCTTTTCCTTATATCTTCTCTTCTTGTCTTTAATTTTCGCTTTTACTTTTATTTATTATTTTTGCTTTATATCTTGGCTTTATATCTTGGCTTTGTAACTTGGCTTTGTAACTTGGCTTTGTATCTTGGCTTTGTATCTCGGCTTTTTATCTTGGCTTTTTATCTCGGCTTTTTATCTCGGCTTTGTATCTTGGCTTTGTATCTTGACTTTTTATCTCGGCTTTTTATCTCGGCTTTGCCTTTCTTTATTTATTTCTATAATATCTTTTTTCAACCATTCGTTTTAGCTTGTTATAATTGATTTTACTATGATGCTTAGCGTCGCAAGGGATTTTAGATAGAAAGGTAATAACTGTATCTTCTCCTATATCCCATTCTTTCACAAGGTATCGCAAAGCCTCTTCCTCACAGCTTCCCTCCACAAAGAGAAAGTTCTTCCCCTCGTGATAAAAAACTGCAGCTTTTCTTATACCTGAAAACCTTCTTATGGTCTCCTGTTCCAAGTTATTTGAGAAAATATCTCCCTTTTTTCCTCTTACAAATACATCTTTTCTACCCAAGTAGAATAGTTTCCCATCCACTATCCTTCCCAAATCACCTGTTTTATGCCAGTACAGCCCATTTTCATCCACTACTCCACGCTTGTTTTCAGGGTTTAGATAGGCTGTAAGAACCACATCAGAGTGTACCATGATTTCATTATTCTCATCAGTCTTGATACATACTCCCGAAACCGCCTCACCAAGGACAGTCTGCCCCTTTTTCAGGTTATTTATATATTCATCCAAATCAGTCTTACATATAAGGTTACATTCAGTTGCGCCGTAGATGTAGGTTATTTTTGCATTTTGAAATTTATTTCTGATTAGCTCTGCCTCATAGAGGTTTAGTACTGCACCGCCGATATATACCTCCTCCACCTCCTGAAAGAAAATCTCAGTCTCCATACAAAAATCCGGAGTGGTTATAACCACCTGTGCAGACAGTTTTTGCAGGCGGTTATCCCTATTAAACAGCCTTAATATCTTTGGCTTTTTTGTAGGCATTATTATCCCACTGTAACCATTTAAAATATTTACAAAATGATACATAAATGAGGTATTGAAGGCTACTGTTTCTTCACTTCTCGCATTTATATTGCGCCTTACAAGGTCTAGCTGGCGGTAAAGGTCATCGTGGCTTCGCAAAATTATCTTAGGTCTTCCCATAGAACCCGTAGTCATCGTAAGCACAGCCACCTCATCACCTTCGACCTCTGTGAAGCTAGGTCTTTCCTGCATTTTATTACCCTTTTCATACCCATTTTCGGCAATTATCTTCTCTATAAGAATCACATCCTTAATCCTTCTAAGCTCGCCAAATACAAGCCTCACAAGCTTTGTCCTGCCCGATACCGCTATGTAGTCAGCCCTGTATTCCTCTAAAGTCCGGCGTATTAGCCTCTTCCCAGCCCAGATATCAATTATCATAAGGGAAATCCCAAGCCTGAGGCTGGCAAGCATAAAGACCAAAAGCTCGTATGATGGGGCTACAAAAAGTACTACCCTTTCCCCCTTCTTCATCCCTTTTGCCATAAGAGAAGCACAAGCCCTGTCAACATCAGCACTTAACTTGTTAAAGCTTATCTTCTTCATCTCCCTGCCCTTAATATCTATAAAGGCAGTTCTCTCCCCATACTTCTTACAAGCATCATCAAAACAATCAACTATCCTGCTCATATCACTCCTGCTTCGTATAAACCGAAAAGTCCCTGTAAAAATACGATTGGTTCACCCTAAAAAGCGACTTACCCTCCTCTTTCAAAAGGGTAAATTCCTTCTTTGGTAAATATCTTCTGTTTTGCATATTCCAAACGGCAATCCTGGCGCCATTACCGCTTATTTTTTTAAGCTTATCTACATTTCTCTTAAAATCCTCCCCGCTCATATACTCGAAAATATCTGAGAGATTGAAAAAAACAAGCTTCTCACTTTCAAGGATGTCCAAAAACGAGCCATGTATCAGCTTAATCCTAGACAGTCTTTCCCTGATAATTGGTAGATTCTCTTTCTTCAAATAAAGCGGTATGGCAGTTTTGGTGAAGTTGCCCCTCAGTATATAGCTTAGATACGGATTGTCAAAGTTTGTGCTATTAAATATGCCATACTCAAAGCGTTTTTTGATGTCTCCCGCGACATCCCTCTTATCCGCCACATACTCATAAAAACTCTTATCCCTGCCAAGGCTTCCCATTACCTTTATCCCAAAGAACATACGAAATATCGTACGAAACCTAAGGTTATCTATGTATCTTTTATAATAAAATCTCTGCTCTTTTAGTAAAGATAGAGAGCAAAACAGTCGGAGTCTTGCTTCTCTGCAAAATAAAGGGCAGACGAACTTTCTAAATATCTGAAAATATCTTTCGAACTTTCCAATATGGATGATTCCCTGTACTATCAGCTCCCTTCTACGGTTAAAATACCTGAAGCTCTCTTCGTCCATATATTCCTTTAGAGAAAAAAATGTCTTTAGTCTGTCTGTACTCTCCTTAAGCCCAAAGAAGGCCAAAATCTCACCATAGTTTAGTCTCTCTATCGCAGCCATCTTAAGCTTCATCAGGTAAAGCTGGGTTTTATTGATATCAAAGGCATAGATTTCCTTAGGATTAGACAGTAAGAGTGCAAAGGTGTTGTCCCCTCCGCTGGCTACGGAAACCCCTGTTTCTCCCTCTTTTATATCTAAGGCCTTTAGGAGAATATTACTATCCTCCCAGCAATTTGAGTAACGTATAAATGAAAATTTATCCCTTGTCTTCATCCCTCTCATCTATCCTTTCCACCGTTCCCTTCACACCGTCCACACGAACCCACATTCCATCCTTTATTATATCAGTCAGTCCTCTAATGCCTACCACAAGCGGAATCCCCATTTCTCTGGCTATAACTGCCGAATGAGAAAGCACGCTTCCACGCTCTATGATAATCGCCCTTGCCATAGGGAAAAGCACAGTCCATCCGGGATCAGTCCTCTTTGCCATAAGGATGAGGCCTTTCACATCTGCATCCTGTGGGTTTTCTACATATTTCACCCTTCCTGTGACAGGCTTTCCACCGCCTGCAACTCCCTTTAACACACCAGCTTCTAAGGACTTTGTTTCCTGCCTCGAGAATATAGGAATCATATTTTCAGCCCTTACCTCACCGTAAAAATACATTCTTTCAAATATTTCTTTATCTTTGTTTTCTTCAAATTCCCTTTTTCTTTTCTTAATTTTCTCTCTAAGTAAAGGTATTTGAGGACTTTTTCCCTCTGCTATCCTAAATACCTCCTCCTTGGTAAGAAAGAAGATATCCCGAAAATGAGCAATAATTCCGGCTTCTTCGAGATTATGTCCTATGCGGAGAAATATCATCCTCACAATATCATAGATATAAGTCCTGTAAAGCCTCAGATATTCCCTGTTTCTTACAAAGTACTTCGTTATCTTCACAAGCTTTTTAAGAAAGAATCTCTTAGGAAATGATACCTGCCTGTAAAGCTCTTCCTCATCTATCTTATGGGGCTTATACACAGATGGCCTTTCCTCCATAAGCAGGTAGTTTTTAAGCGTCTTAAAGAGAAAGTCAGGATTTTCTTTAAGGGTAATGCTTTCAAGCTTTAATTCATCCATTACCCTCGCTCCGAAGCGCAAAATATAGTCTCTTAAATGAGCTGAAAACTCAGTATCATCACTTAGATACGGCTTAAGCTCTTCCACCAACTTTGTACGGAACGCTTTGGCTAACTCCTCATTTTCCCATATCTCATCTACAAGCTGAAGAAGGGCAAGGCTTTGCTTCACGCTTTCCACATTTCCCTGCTTGCTTAGAATCTTCCCAAGAAGCCCCTCTGCATCTTCGATCTTCTCTTTTTTTAAGACCTCATTTACCTTTCCCATAAAGACCATGGCACCCATGTCATTTACTATAGGTGTAGTAAAATCATTCAAAATGGAGGCCTCTATATCCTTATATACCTTAACCAGACTTTTGTTGTCAAATCCTTCAAAATCATTATTTCTATAGTCCTTTGTCACCGCTTCAAACTTATTGGAAAATGCAGTAGTTGCCCTCTTCATGTTAATAAGTTTTTTGATAAAATAAAAATATATCTTAAACAGACGAAGCTTAGCTTCTCCCTTAGTTTCCTTAAGCTCCACCTTCACTCCCATCATGTTTTCCATATAGCGTTTGTTCTTGTTGTAGCCGGGATAAAGTGCAGTCATCTTATACCAGCCGTTCAGACGGTAGTATATTTTATTTTCATAAAAAACTATCATATTTTCAAGGTCGTAGGCAATGCTATCCACTGCCTCTTTTTCAATGAAAAAGTTCCCCAGTGTCTGGCGGTAAATCTTCTCGTAGACCTCCCTTGCAAAGCTAAATGTGAGCGGTGTAGTAACTCCTGAGTAGCTTTCTATGATGTTGGAATTATCAAGAATGGTTCTTTCTCTATTCTTTTCAATGTGGCTGACAATTGTAATAAGGCGGTTTTGCAAGAGATATACAACCCCGTCTTTAACGGAGAATTCGATATCTCTCCCTCGTTTTTTCACATCAATATCCTCTACCCTTAGCCCAAGCCTCACAAGCTCCTGTAAGATATTCTCAGAGAGCGGCATAGCCTCATCCGCTTCCACTCTGTTGCCAAAACGGTCATAGACTGCATCAAAGCTGTTCTTTTCTCCAGATACCAAGGCCTCACCAAGTCCTGTAACCACGCTGATTAGGACTTCATCAGGATTGTTGGTAAGAGGGTTGCTGGTAAACATCACTCCCGAGGCATCGGCCTCCACCATTTTCTGCAAAATGACAGCCATCCCAATATTTTCATCTATTAGTCCATTTTCTTTCCTATATCTCATCGCCCTCTCAGAAAAGCAGGAGAGATAGCATTGTTTAACTGCTGTGAAAATCTCCTCTCCCTGCCTCACATTCAGATAGGATTCCATCATCCCTGCAAAGGAAAACTTCTCCCCGTCCTCGTCCATAGCACTAGAGCGCACAGCAAGGAGGCAGTCTTCTCCAAAATACTCACTGACCTTAGAGATGACCTCCTCCTTCCAGTCCTCACTAAACTCCCTTTTCCTGATGATTGCACAGATTTCTTCCCTGTTTTCATCCTTGTATTCAGAAAGCAAACTCCTAAGCTCTTCTCTCTCCTCACCAAAGAACTCAAAAAAGTCCTCCCCTGTCAAAACCAGGAAAGGAGGCACCTTAAAGCCTGCCTCGTAAAGCTTTACAAGTTCAAAAGCCTTCCCTCCAAGCTTATAAGCCTCAGCTCGGTCTCCCATTTCAAAAATCATCTTTTCTCCTCTTTCCCAGGCTAAACCATATGGAAAAGCATATCAAAGCAGCTAAAAATACTCCCTCTTTTATGCCTGATTTCTCCACAGAAACAACAAAGTAAATATAGTAAATCCCACTAACAGGTGCAATTAGCGCTGGTATAAAAGGTAAGGCTTCTTTAATAATGATTAGAAAAATAATTCCCACGCTACATAGCCCGCCAATGCCAAAATACAAGAGATTGAGCACCAAAAACAATGGGGCAGTTAAAATTATAAGTATTCTAAGTGCTTTCTTGCTTAGCTGCATTTTCCCTGTCTTCGCATCCTTTTCATAGTCCGCACTGTCATCCATAAAACGGATAAAAAACAGCTCAGTAAAGAAAATAAAAAATAGTCTAAGCTCTTTTATTTCACCTGTAAAACTCACGAAAACGAGAGCCAATATAAGGGATGCCAAGCTGTATATAAACAATCTCTTCTTATACAAAAAGTATCTTATTACTTCCATTTACTCACCACTTTATTGTAGATTTCTGCCTTTATCCTTGTAGGTACCTCACTTTTAGCTATGTAGTTAAACAGCTCCTTCATCTCTTCCTTTGGCTTTTCGTGCAGGACTTCACCGGCAAGTATCTTCTTAGCCTCATCCCTTGTAAGCTTGCCGTCTCTTACTAAGAAGCTGATTTCAGGCAGGATATGAGGTCTTCCCTCAGCGCACTGGTATATGTACTTCGTAGCAGGGTGAATCCTGCAATCATAGTGGTTATACTGCTCTCCCACAAGCCAAGAAGTGTTCTTTCTTAAAAATGAGACGATTTCCTTTTCATCATAAGGATGATATAAAAAGTAGGCTACAAACTCCCTGAAGTCATCCCCCTTAACATCCTGAAACAGGGCCTTGTTCACCTCATCCCTTAGGTTCTTATCAAGCTTTTCATCTATTTTCCCAAGAAGCCCCGTATACAGACTTTGTAAGTCCAGTTCCTTCACAGAGGATAGTCCCGCTCTCACAAGTTCTGAAAAAACATCCTCATCATAGGCACGAAACATCTGCTCAGGGCTCCTGCCGTGGACTATCATTCCTGCATCTATCCTTGAAGCCAGATTTATCATGGATGCGTAGCCTATATAAGAACAGGCTACGCAGGGCACCAGCCATTGCTTTATGGAATAGGCATAGAATCGCTTTAATAGGCCCCTATCAAACTCAATATACTCGTGCTCCACCTGAAATTCCTTTACAAGTCTGTCTATGTTCTTCTTCGCTTCTTCTGAAAGAAAACCGTTGTTCATAGTAAATGCTTTAACATGCAGCTTGTAGCGGTGAGTCAGTTCATATAGGACAAATACACTGTCCTTCCCACCTGATATCCCCACAGCAGCATCGTATGCGTGTTTCCCCCTAACGAGGTCAATTCTTTCTTCAAAAAGTGATTTTAGCCTGTCATAATCTGTAAGCCTGTCCCTGTCACGAAGGTAGGCTTCACAGAAGTTACATAGTCCCTCTTTGTTAAATCTAATGCTCCTAACAGTCTCGTCATTTAGGCAAAGTGTGCATCTTTGTCTCATTATAGCTCCTTTACAAATACAGCGTAGCGCTTCTCATTGTTTTCCACGTCCTCGTCAAACCTCCTGAAGGTCTCCTTTTGCTCACACTGAAAATGATAAAGCATAGTGTCATAACCTTTATTTTTGACCAACTCACTCCCTAAGTAAAGGAGGGCTAGATAAATCTTTTGTTTTTGATACTCCTTTTTTACTGCACTTGTCTTTGATATAAAGTCTTTCCCGTAGCGGTTTTCATAGCCAAATACATAACCTATGGCTTCTTTCCCATGGAAGGCAATAATCAAAGAAATATCTATTTCCTTTACCCAGGAAAGATAGAGCTTTTCAAAGACTTCAAATGGGATATCCGAGTACAATAAAGCATCTGAGAAGGCATTTTTTGATATCTCATACACCTCTTTCACATAGGCAAAAGCCTCTTCACCACAGACTGTGACAAAGCTGTATCCCTCTTCCTTTTTTTCACTATAAACCTGCTTACCTGCCTCATTTAGTGGATTATTTATTGTGATTTCAGCACTTCTATAGGTATAGAGCTCCCTGTAGCCAAGCTCTTTTATGTATTCAGGATAAAATGGCGGGTTGGTACAGTCTGGAAAGAGTTTCATATCAAACCTGCTTATAGCCCAGCGATAGCTCATCCAAGTACAGTAATTAAGCGGCCCAACAAGGCTAGAATATCCCATCTCCTTAGCCTTATCTTCCATCCTGGAAAATATCTCTTTCCACTCTTCTATGTCTTCTCCAAGTTCTGCAAAGCCAAACATAGCCTTATAGTCCTTCATTTTTTCATTTATTATCAGGTAGGCAGAGGAAGCACCTGCCTCAAATTTTTCATAGTAGTCTGCAAGCTGTAAAATGCCTTTTTCTATGTCCATGTTATTTCTCCGATTATTTCAGTTATTTTTTTATTTCCTCTGATATTCCTCTTCACTCATTCTTATATTCAAAGCAGAAAACAGTTTTTCTCTATAATGAGCCACAATTTCGCGTTAACATTATCTTCCTTTCAAGGCTATTTTCTAAAATACATTTTAAATGCAGGCAAGGATAATGTCAAACATCCTGTAAATGCCCTCGATTTTCTAAGGCTATATACATAATATTGTGCCTTTATTATTAAATTTTATAAATTAATCGACTTATTGCATATCAATATAAATATTTAGTATTTATTGTGTATGATTATAAATGATTGCTTGCTATTGACAAGTAATTGTATACATATTTATAATATTTTGCAGTTGACCTATTTACAAATTAACAACGGAGGCGGTATATGAGAATAGGGTTTATTGGTTGTGGGGGTATGGGAAGTACGCACTATAAATGTCTGAAACTTCTGTCCGAATCTCATCCAATTGAAGTAACTGCTCTGGCAGATGCCAGAGAGGAATGTCTGGATAAGGCCGCAAAATTCTGGCCAAATGCAAAAAGATATTCAGACGGACTTGATCTTATCAGGGACGAAGATGTTGAAACTGTTTTTATCTGTGTGCCAAGTTACCTGCATACAGATATGGCTTTGGCTGCAATGAAAAAAAACATGAATATCTTCCTTGAGAAGCCTGCTTGCTTGAAGCGTGAAGAGTGTGAGCTTCTGCTTAAGCAACATAAGGTCACACCTGTAAAGGTGATGGTCGGACAGGTAGTTCGTTCTATGCCTGAATATCTGTTTCTGAAAGATGTATATGAAAAGAAAACCTATGGAAATCTTAGAAGCATTGTTATGCAAAGAATAAGCGGGGATGTAAAGTGGGGATTTGAGGATTGGTTTCATGATGAAAACCGCTCAGGTTCAGTCATCCTTGATCTACATATACATGATCTTGACTTTCTGCGTTATATGCTTGGTGAGCCGGATTATGCAGATGTACATACTACGAAGTTTGATTCAGATATGATAAATCAGGTGATAACAAATTATAAGTTTGGAAATATAGCTGCCATGGCAGAAGGAGTATGGCACAGTGCTACTAAGATGCCATTTGAAGCTAACTACAGAGCTGATTTTGATAATGCTACCATAAGATTTAACAGTACCGCTACTGATAAAATTACAATTTATACTGCTTCAGGCGATAAAATTATACCGGAGCTGGACACCAAAGAGATGGACAATCCTGATAGTGGCATAAATGTAACCGATTTGGGTGCGTATTATCTCGAAGATGAGTATTTTATAGACTGTGTGCTAAATGAAAAAGAAAATACCAGAGCTACTCTTCACGACGGCATTAAATCTGTACTTGCTGCCATAAGCGAGCTTGAGAAAGCTAAAGCAAACGGCTGAAACAGGCTAGACCTGCTAATATATAGGCACCTATCAGCGTAATACCATTTACATCAATGGTATTCAAATCCACAGCATTTGTGAGTTATAAATAACCGTATTGGCTCACGTGCACACTATTATTTTCGTAGCCGGGATACGGCAGAAAGAGAGGCAACATGAAAAAATCACTTGCTCTATTCTTAACGTTTGGGGTTATAGCTACTTCGCTTAGCGGATGTGGAAGCAGCTCTAATACAAACACCGCTTCCAAATCAGCATCAACAGCGAGTAGTACTGCCAAAACAAGCAGTGCTTCAAAGACTGAAAGCAAGACTTCTACTGCAGGCAGCAATGGAGAAGAAGTAGTTCTCAAAGTATTTGATGCCCATGCTTATGGTTTGGATGAGTACGCAAAAATGGTAAAAGCATTTGAGGCATCTCATCCAGGTGTGAAGATTGATGTTCAGCATTCTTCAAATGATTATACCGCAACTTTGCAGTCACGAATAAATTCAGGAGATGCTCCTGATGTATTTGATGCACAGGCAGGTACTAACGCCAGAAACTATTATGATTATGCCTACGATTGGACCAACGATACCGATATTACATCTAAATTCAGACCTGACGCACTTGCTCTTGGAACTGTTGACGGAAAGGTTATGTCTTTGCCTTGGACCTACGAGAACATGGGACTTCTTTACAATGTAGATGCCTTTGAAAAGGCCGGAATAAAAACCCTTCCTACAAATATGGATGAGCTTGAAGATGCATGTAAGAAGTTAAAAGCAGCAGGAATTACTCCTTTTGGTTTGGCTGCTAAAGAATCCTGGGTACTGTCACAGGCGGCTACACACTTTATGATGGATAAGTCCCTTGATTCCGTAGGAACTGTGGAGGCCGTAAAGTCAGGCAAACTAAAATTTGCTGACATGCCACATTGGAAGAATCTGTTCAGATTCCTTGACCTTGCAAAAAAATATGGTCCTGATAAGCCTCTTGAGATAGACTGGGAAACATCAGAGAATCTCATTGCGAATGGTAAAGTTGCTATAATTCACATGGGCGACTGGTGTCAGGCAACCCTTGATAAATTCAATAAAGATGCAAGGATTGCATTCTTACCGGTTCCTGTAGGTTCAAGTGAAAAGGATGCTACTCTTCTTTCAACGTGTAACTGGACTTATATTGTAAATAAGGACTCCAAGCACCTTGATCTTGCCAAAGAATATCTTGAGTATATTCTTACATCCGATGAGGGACAGACCTGGATGTGTGACGGCATAGGAGCGGTTCCAGGAGTAAAAACCGACAAGGAAATAAAAGGAAAGCTTGCTAATGATGCTGCTAGGTATATAGCTGAAAAAAAGACAAATGGATGGATACATACCATAGCCCCTAGCAATTATTATGACAATGTTGGACCTGTTCTTCAGTCATATATGCTAGGCGAGACAACTGCTGATGCTGCGACTGAAACTATTCAGGAATTCTGGACATCAGGCAACTAATTAAACACAGTAATGAAAAAGGCTCTCTATCTGGGTTGTTCTCTGAGAAGAGAGCCTTTATTCCTAATAGACAGTACGCCGTACAGGTATGACAGTTTCAGCGAGGTAAGAGGATGAGTAAACGACTTAAAGAAATTTCTATATTTGCGCTATTTGTATTTCCTGCGCTTATATTTGTGTTATTTGCCACAGATATCCCTTTTCTAATGAATCTCTACTATTCCTTTTTCAAGTGGAATGGAATAGGCAAAAGCATGACCTTTGTTGGATTGGATAATTTTATTCACATATTCACTAAAGGCGGTCTTTTCTGGAAAGGTGCTTTATTTACACTTAGGTTTGCCGTATTTTATGTGATTATAGTTAATGTTATTTCTCTGACTATTGCTTTGTTTTTATCAAAAAAATCAAAGATTTCAAGTGTAGGGCGGGCATTTTACTATATTCCTTATATCATAAGCTTAACTGCTATAAGCTTGATATGGAAGTTTATTTTTGGTCCCGGGTTTGAAGCACTTTATTCCATTACAGGGTGGGAATTCTTTAATTGGAGCTGGGTAGGCACCCCTAAGCTTGCCTTCTATGTTGTGGTAATGATGACTGTATGGCAAAATATTGGTTTTTACATGGTAAACTATATTGCAGGCATAATTTCAGTTCCTACAGAGCTTTCAGAGGCTGCAAGAATAGATGGTGCAAACAGGGTGCAGAACTTCTTTAAAATAACTCTTCCTCTGATAATGCCTTCAATATCAATATGTCTGCTGACCTCTCTTACATTTTCTTTCAAATTGTTTGATGTGGTGATGGTATTTACAAAGGGCGGTCCTGCAAACTCTACAGTAACTGTAGCCTATGACATATACAAGGAGGCCTTTGCAAGTAATAATTATGGGCTTGCAACCGCTAAGTCTCTTGTATTTGTTGCATTTGTATTACTTATAACATCAGCTCAACTTATAATAACAAAGCGCAGGGAGGTTGAGGTATAATGAGATCAAATAGAATCAGAATTTCTACCATTGTTGTATTATTGCTATCTTTTTTTTGGCTTATGCCGTTGATTCTTATTTTTTTCAACTCCTTTAAGTCATATAATGATATGATGCAGCACTTCCTTGCATTTCCTAAAAGCTTCGGACTTGATATGTATATTGAAACCTGGGTAAAATTTGATTTTCCGAAACTTATTGGAAATACCGTAATTTATTCCGTAAGTACAGTATTGCTTATCGTACTTATGGCTCCTATGGCTGCTTATAAGTTGGCTAGAGTTAAAGGTAAATTTAGTGTCGCTTGTTTTCTCCTGATTATATTGCCTATGATGATACCTTTTCAGTCCTATATGATAAGCCTTACAAAGTTTGTTTCTAATGTGGGACTTATAGGAACACGCCAGGGACAGATTGTTGTAAGTACAGGTTTGTGTATGCCTCTAGCTGTCTATATGATTCATGGTTTTATTAAAAATGTACCTATTGATTTGGAAGAAAGCGCACACATCGATGGCGCGGGCTCGGTCAGAACTTATTTTGCCATCATACTGCCTCTTCTAAAACCAATTTTAGCAACAGTTATTGTTCTTGATGCGCTCGCAACCTGGAATGATATTATAGTCAATCTGTTTATCGCAGGCAGTAATACAGATGCAATAAACATCCAAAACGCCCTTTATATGAAGTTTTCGACTACCAATTCAGACTGGGAACACGCACTTCCGGGCATTGTTATGTCCATTATTCCAAGCCTTATTTTCTTCATATTTATGCAGAAAAATATAGTTGCAGGAGTCACAGCTGGTGCAGTTAAAGGATAATATGACGTAAAGTAGTTAATCACATTCTAAGTATATTTTAGTTCAAACATTTTAAGAAAGGATAGACAAACATGAGAATAGGTGTATTGGTACGAATGGACCGCAAAAAAGATATAGAGACACAATTTGCTGAAGTAAAAGAAATGGGAATGGAAAGCTGTCAGCTTGTATGCTGGGACAGAGATTTGATGACAAATGAAAACGCTGATAAGATAACCGCAGCAAAAAATAAACATGGCATTGACATTACTGCATTCTGGTGTGGCTGGCCAGGCCCTAAAATATGGGATTTCTACGGAGGTCAGGAGACTCTTGGTCTTGTTCCTGCCTCCTATCGTTTTGAGCGAATTCAGACTCTGATTGAAGGCTCTGATTTTGCAGCTAAATTAGGCATTACAGATTTTGTTACCCATGTTGGCTTTATTCCTGAAAATCCTTATGACAGCAATTACTTTGGAATAGTACATGCGGTTAAGACAGTTGCCGATCACTGCGCAGTAAACGGTCAAAACTTCTTATTTGAAACCGGGCAGGAAACACCTGTAACACTTCTTAGGATCATACAGGATATAGGCGCCACAAATCTCGGAATAAACTTAGATCCTGCAAATTTCATATTGTACGGAAAGGCCAATCCGGTAGATGCTTTAGATGTAATAGGAAAATATGTAATGGGCATCCATGGCAAGGACGGATTGTATCCTACAGACGGACATTCTCTTGGTAATGAAGTGGCTCTTGGTCAAGGTAAGGTAAACTTCCCTCTTTTTATTGAAAGGCTTAAGGAAATCGGCTACAATGGAGACATCACCATAGAAAGGGAAATCACCGGAGATGAGCAAAAAAGAGATATATTAGAAGCGAAGAAAATTCTTGAGCAACTGATATAAAATAAGTATTCAAATCATGATTTAACGAAATTTGTGTATGGGAGAATTATGAATAAAAAGTTAAAGATTGCTATCATCGGCTGTGGCCGTATATCTGTCTGCTATGCCGATTCGTTGTTGAAACTTAAAGACAAGGCAGAACTATGTTATGCTGTAGATATTGACCTTGCAAAAGCAGAGCGATTTGCTGAACCTTTTGGATGTAACTATACTGACAAACTTGAAGATATATTTGAAAAAGGTATTGATATAGCACATCTGTGTCTGCCGCATGACTTACATGCTCCTATCGCGATAAGTTTAATGGAAAGAGGCATACATGTGCTTACCGAAAAGCCTATAGCCCTTACTTTACAGGAAGCAGACGATATGATTAAAGCAGCTTCTAAAAACAATGTGAAGCTTGGATGCATATTCCAAACACGCTATAATGATAGTGTTCAGAGACTGAAACAGATGTATGATGACGGAAAATTTGGCAAGGTTACTGCTGCAAGATCATATCTGTCTTGGTATCGCCCTGATGAATATTATAAAGGCAGCAACTGGAAGGGAACTTGGGAGCATGAAGGCGGAGGTACTCTCATAGACCAAGCCATTCATAGTATAGACAGGGTACGCTACATACTTGGAAGCGACGTCAAGTGGATAGAAGGCTCTATCCATAACCATTATCATCCTAAGCTGAATGTAGAGGATACTGCTGAGGCGGCTATTTGCTTCGAAAATGGCTGTATTTACAATCTATACGCCTGCAATTACTATGGTTTTGATTCACCTATCAACATCGAATTTTGTGGTGAGAAAGGACGGTTCGGTCTCATACAGGATGTAGGCTACACCTGGTTCGGTAATGAATATACTGAATATAGGGAAATTAGTAAAGGAAATGCAGTAGGGAAGAATTACTGGGGCACAACCCATATTATGCAAATAGAAGAGTTCTACGATGCCGTACGTGATGATAAAGACATAACTGTAGACGGACTTGAGGGAAGAAAAACTCTTGAGATGATTAAAGGGATTTATCTATCATCCATACGACACGAGCGTATTACATTACCTTTCGAAGATATCAAAATTACAAAGTTCAAATACTAAATTCGGGCTGTCAAATTATTTATAGTTTGACAGCCTTTATTCGTCTTCAGATTATAATTACTTTCATACTTTATTATCTATTCAAATTGCCTCAATGCAATAGAGATTCCGTATGATTATACTAATCAAACCTCGATATAATCTCTCTTAGCTGCATCTCCCAGTTGCTGAGGGCTGAATACCACAGGCAATCTAATACACTACCGTCATTTATTCTGACTGAGGAGCAGATAACAATTGGGAGTTTTAGTCTCTCATTCCTTACAAATTCTACGAATTTGTAGCCGGTATCAGGCTCCTCATAGCCTCCAGGCTCTACAGGGTAGTACATGTCGGTTATAGCAAGGTCAAAATGATTGCCGCTTTTTTCAGCTTCTTTTAGTTCAAATATCCCATCTGTCAGGTTTTTAACCCAGACTATATCATCAGGTTTTATGCCACAGGAGAGCAAAACTGCTCTGATATCTGCATATTTTGCGGGTGAATCTTCTAAATGCAATATTCTCATTTCATTTCCTTTCAAGATAAATCGATATTTTGTACACCATATGATGCGACACTGTTACAATCCTACATCATAAGGTATCTGATACTTTTTCCACCAACATTACTGTATCACAAAAATCTGCTACAGTATCATTATAATTGCAAGACTAAATATTGTCATCTATTATATAAAAAAGATTTGAACCATACCATATATAGGCTACTGGGATTACAGCTTCAGGCTAACACAAAAATCTGCTGAAAGCTTGATATAATCCGATTTTTGCCTTATAATAAGTGGGATTACTTAATTTTAAATTAAGACCGTAAAGAATAGATTGAGAGAGGTACGAGATGAAAAAGAATAAACTCATTCCATTTTCACTGTTGTTTATTGCCCTTGTGTTTTTAGAGCTATTTTGCATAGTTAAATACTCCGATGTTTACTATTTCCCACTATGTGTTGGGCTTACCCTCATTGGCTCGGCTTATCTTCTTTTGACGGAAATAGATAATGTTGTCACCACATTTCTCAAAAATAAGGAAAAAGCTTCTATGCCCGATGAGGACACTATCGCACGGAGGGAAGAGGCTTCTAAGATTGCTAAGGCTACGTATGTGCTTGAAAAGAGAATCCTCAATCTCTTAGATGAGAGAATTCTTTCTCCTGAGGAAAACATGGAGAATCTTAGTACTCTCGAGGGTGAAATAGTACATGCCATTAAGGCTTCCATCAAATACGGAAGAGATAATACCAATCATTTATCAGAGGTTATTGCTGAAGCTTCTACAGCTGCTGATTATGAAGATATTCTTGCTAAACTAGACGAGCTCATACTTGTATTAAAGAATAATCAGATTGTACCAAGTACAGTTCAGTCACCTGTTCAACAGGTTAATTATGAAGAAGTACCTGTAGAGCCTATAATGACAGAGGCAGAAACAGCAGTTGAAGAACCGATTATCGAAGCCGTAGATATGCCTGAGTTTGTAGATACTTTAACAGCCGAAACAACATCTGAGGAGCCTGGCGCTACTGAAATCGAGCCTGAATTTGCTTCTGAGCTTGAGCCTGAACCTGTAGCTGGAGCCAATGCTGTTTCTGAACCTTCTACAGCTCCGGTTGACAGCGACCCTAACAAGCCTATGAGTCCTGATGAGATTGCTGCTCTTATTGCTGCGGCAGAGGCTGAATCTGCACCTGAACCTGAGCCTGCTCCTGCTCCTGTTGCTACAGCTCCTGTTGACAGCGACCCTAACAAGCCTATGAGCCCTGATGAAATCGCTGCTCTTATCGCTGCTGCTGAAGCTCAGTCTGAACCTGAAATCGAGGCTGCTCCTGAGCCTACCCCTACAGCTCCGATTGACAGCGATCCTAACAAACCTATGAGCCCTGAGGATATCGCTGCTCTTATCGCTGCTACAGAAGCTCAGTCTGAACCTGAAATCGAAGTTGCTCCTGAGCCTGCCCCTACAGCTCCGGTTGACAGCGACCCTAACAAGCCTATGAGCCCTGAGGATATCGCTGCTCTTATTGCTGCTACAGAAGCTCAGTCTGAACCTGAAATCGAGGCCGCTCCTGAGCCTGCCCCTACAGCTCCGGTTGACAGCGACCCTAATAAGCCTATGAGCCCTGAGGATATCGCTGCTCTTATCGCTGCTGCTGAAGCTCAGTCTGAACCTGAAATTGAGATAGAGTCAACCCTTGAGCCTGTTGCTCAGGTTGACAGTGATCCTAACAAACCTATGAGTCCTGAGGAAATAGAGGCTTTAATTGCCGCTACTGAATCAGGGGCTGCTGTTGAAATAGAGCCTACTCCTGAGCCTGCCACTCCTGTGGTAGATGACCCTAACAAGCAGATGAGCCCTGAAGATATAGCTGCTTTATTTGCCTCATCTAACCTTGAGCTTGAGCCTGAGCCAAGTGCTGCTAAGCCTAAGACTGCGATTGAAGCCCTTTCAAAGCACGAGCCTTCTCCTGCTTCAGACGATCCTAATAAGCCAATGAGTCCTGATGATATCGCAGCCTTGATTGCATCCCTAGGACAATAAATTTTTTGGAGATAAAATGAGATATATAGTTTTTGACCTTGAATGGAATCAGGGACACCCCTCAAAGGAAGGAGCCAACAGGTCTCTTCCTTTTGAGGTAATTGAGATTGGTGCTGTGAAGCTAGACGAGAATTTTAACATTATCGACTCTTTTCACAGAGTAATAAAACCGGTTGTATATCCTGTTCTATTTAAGTATACAAGAGAGATTATTTCGCTAACTGAGAGAGAGCTCTCAATGGGAACTGATTTTGTAACTGCCTGTAAAGAATTTTTAAGGTGGTGTAGAAAAGGAGACAGAAATTACTTTTTTGCTACCTGGGGAACCCTTGATTTACTTGAGTTCCAGAGAAATATGGCGTATTACAATATACATAACGGGTTCCCAAGACCTTTGTACTATTTTAATGTGCAATACCTGTTTAATATATTTATTGGAAAATATGACGAGAGTGCAATTTCACTTGAAAATGCAATCAGGCACCTTAGAATAAGAGAAGATAAGGCCTTTCACAGTGCCATTTCCGATGCACAATACACTGCTGAAATCCTTCAGATTATCAGTGGTATAAATGTATTTTTATATCCGTCAGTTGATACCTATAAGTTCCCTCTTAATAAAAAGCAAGAGGTAGACATCGTCTATCCCGATCACAGACTGAGTGTCAGCATGGCCTATAAGTCTAAGGAGGACTTAAAAAGGGAAGCTGATAGAGAGCCTTACTGCTGCCATATCTGTGGTAACCGTCTACGTCAGCTTGTTCCCTGGTATTCTCCCAACTCAAAGAACTACTATTATGTTGGAGAATGCAAGTATCATGGCTATATGAAAGGCAAAAGACTAATTAAAAATCCTGATGACCATCATTATTTCGCAGTATCAACTCTTAGGTCTCTTTCTAAAGAACAGGCAGTAACTATGATTAATAACTACAAGAGTAGAAAAAATAATCCATAAGACAAAAATATTTCAGAAATTTCATACAAATCGAGTGAGAGGTAGATAATCGTTTTATCTACCTCCTCAGTTTTATATTCGCCTATTTCAATATAGGCAGGTCAATTGTAAATAGAGTGAACTCTCCCGGATTGCTAGCCACTTCTATATATCCTTCCACGCTTTCAATTATATTTTTGACTATGGAAAGTCCCAGTCCCAGAGAATTTTTATTAGATGTCCTTGATTTATCCGCCTTATATAATGGGATAAAAATCTTGCTTATATCCTCCTTACCTATTCCCATTCCATTATCCTTAAATTCTATTTTTACTCTATCATCAGAGCATGTTACATTGATTTCAATTTGCAAGATTGTTTTATTGTTGTACTTTACAGCATTTGCAAAAATGTTCTCAATTATAGTCTCTAATTCTCTGTAGCTTAAATTTAACCTAATTTCTTTAGTAATACTGTTATTATAATTAAATATGCCTGTAGACGGCTTAATTGAGTTCATTAAATCATAAACAATTTTATCGAAAGCCTCTTTTAATATAATACTCTCCTTAAAATCGTGATTATTTTTGTTATACACACTATAATTTTTTAAGGATTTTATTCTTTCATCCAATTGCCTTATCTTGTCGTTTATTACTTCTATATACTCGCTCTGCTTTTCTTTTGTATTCGCAATCCCATCACTTATTCCATCAATATGTGATTGGATTACAGATAGAGGGGTAGATAAGTCGTGTGTTATAGATGCAATTAAATCATCCCTCTCTTCTTTCTCTATTATTTCCTTTTCTCTATACTCTTTAAGTGAAGTAATCATTTGATTAAAATTGTCGGCAAGAGCGCCAATTTCATCTTCTCTATCCACTTCAATATATGCATCATAGTTTCCTTCACTTACTTGTTTAACACTTTCTACAAGTACATGAATAGGTTTAATGATAACCTTATCTACATATGCCAAGAAAATAAATAGGACAATAAAAATAGGTAACCCAATTAAGATTGCCAGTCCTGTCAGTGACAATATTACACTATTAGGCTCTTTTTCAGGTATGCCTGTTAACAATAATACTGCTATTGTAATTATTAAAATCGATAATACAAATGTTGTTAAATTCTTCTTTATTGATTTAGTTTTCAAATTTATAACCTACTCCCCATACTGTTAAAATGTGTTTTGGAGTTGCCGGATTTTCCTCTATTTTCTGACGGAGTCTATTTATAGTTACAGTTACAGTGTCAAGATCGCCAAAGCTGTCAAGTCCCCATACTCCCTCATATAAGTGTTCCCTCGTAAATACTTGTTTGGGATTTTTCGCTAAAAATAATAAAAGTTCAAATTCCTTTTTACTTAAATCCATATTTACGTTATTTTTTTCTACTTTATATTCTTTGATAAATATTCTTATATCCCCTACATCTATCACTTCCAAGTTGTCCTTGTTAAACACCTGACTTCTGCGTATCAGGGCATTAACCCTTGCGACCAATTCTTTTGGTCTAAAAGGTTTTGTCATATAATCATCAGCACCTAAATTAAGTCCCATAACTTTATCAAATTCATCTGTTTTAGCTGATAAAATCAATATCGGTATTACTGATGTCATCCTAACATTTTTACATATTTCATAACCATTCATCCCCGGCAGCATTAAATCAAGTATAAGTAATGAAGGTCTATATTTATTAAACACCTCTGTTACCTTGTCTCCTTCAGCACAAATTTCTACATCAAATAGCTCATTTTTTAGATAATCCTTTACCACATTTGCAAGAGCAGGCTCATCCTCTACAATCAAAATCCTATTCATTTTACCTCCTCATTTTAATATTTCCATCATCCGAAAGCAAAAAATATTAACGATAACCAGCACAACTGCGATTATCAATGATATCAAAATATAAATTACAGGTTCGAGTGAACCACTACCTATTATCATAAATGATGGCAATTTGTAAATGTATTTTATTAGAAATAAATATCTTGCTTTGTCCGGACTTATTATGCTAATAATATAATACAAAAATCCAATCCCCATTACAAGTGAGCTTTTTCTCACCAATAAGGATATAAATACCATAAGAATGCCAAATGATATAAGAGGGAAGATAATAGACAATTCACTAATAATCACAGTAATGATTGCTTCTATCCCTTGGATTTCCACTCCCTTAGTCAATATATTTTGTCCATCTAAAACTAATGTTGCCCCCTGTTTTAACAATACCTTACCCACAATATAAGACGATCCAATGTCAAAAACCACAAGTAAGATTATCCATATAATAAGACTTAACAACTTAGCTTTTATCAGTTTTTTTCTTTCCCCATTTACCATAATAGGAAGTTTTAGAATCCCCTTTTCATATTCTGAAGCTACTAAGTCTGTTGCCAAAAATATCGTAAAAAGTACCAAAAACAAAACTGTCCCCGGCACTGCCAGTAAAGGAAAAGATGCCCAGTTAATATCAGTATTTATTAATGGAATAGCTTTGGTAATATTAGATGCTAAAATAATAATAAAGAATAGATAATAGTATTTATTTTTCTTCTGTTTGTAAAATTCATATCTCAAGTATCCTGCCATACTGTCATCTCCCATCTAATAAATAATATCCTGTTTTTCAAGGTATATATTGTTTATTACTACCAGCATAAGACTTAAGAACAACGATATAAGGCTCAATCCTATACTTTCACTCTTAGTAATGCTTTCTATCATAGTAAATTTCATCCCTATTTCTGTGTTAAAAAGGAATATTAATCCTGTTACGGAAACTAAATTCGCAATAACCGCGTTTTTAAATATTATTCCTATGAGCATGGTAAATAACCCATAAGTGATAGATGGTAGGATTGTCATTCCATAAAGTATAAGTGTACTACTTATATCCGTCAGTATATTTACTTGAACTAGCTGTAAGCCTGTCATGTTTTTATAATAGACAAATGCAAATATATAACACATTAAAATAAATGCTAATGTTTCTATTGCTAAAAATATAATAAAGCTTAGCTGCTTTGATATTAAGTTCTTAATCCTTGAGGGCTCTCTTATAAGGCTTAGCTTCAATGTTCCGTCAACCAAATCTTTTGTCATCAGAAAACCAGCAAATATCGGTATATAAAACATTAAAATTTGTATATAAATTTCTACTAAACTTTTTGGAAATGTACATAGGCTATCACTTTTCCAGTCGCATAGTTTTGGATCATACATAATGATGTTTAACCATATTAATAATGCACCTGATAATAAAAATCCGGGTATAAGCTTAGACTTAAAGATTTTCTTATTTTCATTAGCCACCAAATTTATCATTTTTTTCACCTACTTTCTTAAAAAATAGTTCTTCAAGGTTTTCTACCTTATTATCGTTTATTAACGCACGTACTTCGCCCTCTATACATAGTTTCCCTGAATGTAAAATCCCTATTCTATTGCATATCCCTTCCATTTCATGAAGAAGATGAGAGGAGATTATAAATGTTTTGTCACATCTTTTTGCTAAAGATACTACAAGGTTATTTATTTCTTTCATTCCATATGGATCAAGGCCATTTGAAGGTTCATCTAAAATAATCAGCTTAGGATCACCAAGAAGTGCATTAGCTATTCCCAGTCTCTGTTTCATTCCCATAGAATATTCTTTGAACTTGTCTCTTCCTCTGTCTTTTAGTCCAACCAAGCCAAGCACGTTTTGAATGTCTAGGTCACTTACACCAGGCATAATTTTTGCCATTAATTCTAAATTTTCATATCCACTCATATTTTCATAGAATTTGGGGGCTTCAACCATAGCACCTATATTTTTTATAGCCTCATTTTTACCGTTTTTAATTGATTTTCCATTGATGATTATATCACCCGAATCAGCCTTGATAAGTGAAGTTATCATTCTTATAGTTGTGGTTTTACCCTCACCATTGGCGCCAAGAAAGCCATAAATATCCCCTTTGTATACGGTCATGTTCAAATTGTCAATAATCTTCCTTCTCCTGTAGGACTTATTCAGCTTTTGTATCTCAAGCATAATATCAGACATATCAATACCTCCTGTATTTTAATAAATGAATTATAGAAGATAAAGATAACAAAACTATAAAAATATCATAAATTAATAATTATAAGAATTTAAAAGAAGAAATCCGGCTTACCATTTAAGCCGGTTTCTTTTATTTATGCCTGTTTTATGTTTTTTGTATTTTCTCCTTGCTATACGGGTAGGTCTCCTGTAAATAAACAGATACCACATAAGCACCATAATGATGAGAAATGAGCATACTATCATAGCTATTGCCATTACCTTTGACTTCTTATTGTCCGTGCCCGTCTGCACACTGTTATCTACCGCCTCTGGCTTATTAAAAGAATAAGCCTTAGCGCTTGTATATATAAGCTCTGCATTTCCTATGCACTTGCCGTCATACATATATTCAATGCCACCGATACAGTTAGCTCCTACTGATATACCGCTTATATCATCTTCCTTAACCTGTGTAGTAACCCCGTTTATATCGCATTTCTTAGGCACAGCCAATGTAGCAGCCCCTGACACCGTAAACTGCGCTGTTGGGTCATTTTCAAGCACACTCGCATATACCTGCCCACCGCTCTCATTTAACTTAAGAGGTATCTTGTCTGCCTGTAACATCCTGAAGCGCTTAAATGTATAGTCTGCAAGCTTCTTGGTATTGGTGTACTCCACCTCTTTACTCTCAGCATTCATCACCACGCAGACTATGTCCATAGTACCTTTTTTTACATAAGAAACCAGGTTAAACTTGGCCTCGGTAGTATAGCCGGTCTTTCCCGCATAGCAGTATTCATAAGCATACTCAGGATGCTGCATAGGGTTAAAAAGCTGATGAGTGTTAGATAAAGGTCTTTTTTCCTTCATCAGATTAGTTTTAGGCAATACGTATTTTCTTGTACTTGCTATTTCCCTAAATGCATCGTTTTTAATGGCTGCTCTGGCGATCCTTGCAAGGTCTGCCGGGGTTGTGTAGTGCTCCTTTTCATATAGTCCGCTTGGATTGCAAAAATGAGTATGGGTACATCCAAGCTCCTTTGCCTTTTCGTTCATCATATCTGCAAAAGCTTCGATGCTTCCTGCCGTGTGGATAGCAAGAGCATTGGCAACCTCGTTAGCTGATGCAAGCATAAGACCATAGAGGCATTCTTTAAGAGTCAGCTTCTCTCCCGGAGTCATGCCTATACTTGAGCTTCCCCTATTTGCGGCTGCTATTGCTTCTTTGGTAAACTCCACCTTTTCATCAAGGGACTTTGCATGCTCTATCGCCAGTAAGGCTGTCATTATCTTGGTTGTACTTGCAGGATACCACTTCTTGTTCTCGTTCTTACCAAACAATATGGTTCCTGTAGCAAGGTCCATAACAACACCCTCTTTTGCTTTTATAGAGGGGCATTTAGGCCAGGATGAATTGTTCTCTGCAAGCACAGTATTTATATGTAAGCCTGAAAATAGGCTTACAATTATTAAAATTAGCGCAAAACTTCTTTTTATATATAAATTTTTCATGAATTTCTCCAAACTATTCGTCAAAAATAACTATTACCTTATATTTAACCATAGAAACGGCGCCATTTCAAGGGTAAATTATAAGAGGGAAAATCACTTGACAATCCCCTATATTTGTTGTAAAAACTCTTTAGCGATAAGAAAATAAGTTAAATGTGAGGTCATCATGAGATTAAGAAATGTACCGGGTTCCAGAGAAGACATAGCTAATAGCGAGTTCGTGATACAAAACCCTGAAAAGCACAGAGGTGAGATTGTATCCTTATTTCCATCTAAGCAGCCGCTCTTTATAGAAATAGGTATGGGCAAGGGGCAGTTCATAACTACTCTTGCTAAGAACAATCCGGATATAAACTACATTGGCATCGAGAAATATTCAAGTGTCCTAGTTAGAGCAATCGAAAAGCAGACAGAGCTTGAACTTCCTAATCTCAAGTTTATCCGTATGGATGCAGAGAATATAAATGATGTTTTTGCTGAAAATGAAGTGGATGGAATTTATCTTAATTTTTCCGATCCTTGGCCAAAGGACAGACATGCAAAGAGGAGGCTAACTTCAAGGCAGTTTTTTGCAAGATACGAAAAGCTCCTAAAGCCTGAAGGGAAAATCCAGTTTAAGACAGATAACTCTGCCCTTTTTGACTTTTCACTTGAAGAAGTTGAAGCTACCAATTTTAAGGCTACTGAAGTGTCCTACGACCTTCATAACAGCGAATGGAATGAAGGAAATGTTATGACTGAGTATGAGGAGAGATTTTCTGCGAAGGGGAACCCTATTAAGAGGGTGGTGTTTGTGAGAAGGTAAAAACAAGTACAGTATCAAGGTAAAATAAGTATGAAAGTCTTTGTCAGGATGTTCCTCCCTTTTATTATAACAACATATTTTAAAATATAGACTTATTTCATAGTCTCAAGAAAGGATACTGTCATCATGCAGACACTGAAAAACCAGAAATTTTACAAGCGACTAATAACCACATTTATTATCGTCAGTGTTCTTCCATGTATCCTTATCGGACTTTTTTCTAGTATTCTTGTAGATCGTGTAATACAGGACCGACTAATCCGCGAGGCTTCCCTTACTACTGAGAATGCTATTTCTTCTATTAGCGATCTCATTGCAAAATATACTGATGCACTTGAAAATTTCAGTATGAATGATTCTGTATTATCTCTCCTTTGTTCTTCAAATAAGGATGAATTACAGATTAAAACTATTTATTCTGAAATGTATAACATTCAGACTTCACTCCATCCTTCCGGAGATGTTCACATCATACGCTCATCTGACGATTTTACAATCTCTCTACATGGAACACCCAAACTCTATGATTATCCAAAAAATCAGAATTGGGGAAATATTGCCTTAGTTATATCCTTGGTAAATATTCCTCCTCCAAGTCCATACTCTGAATCATTTGCCATCTTAATTACATCTTCTGCATCTTTGAACTTGATAATTACGGCTACAGGTTCAAATATTTCTTCCCTTGCACCCTCATATAAAATGCATTTTTGTAATTTTGCACCCGCTTGGTGCAAAATTAATTCAAACGCTTTTCTATATCTTCAATCGAAGGAATCTTATCCCGCAATTCCTTTGCAATCTGATTTGATAATTTATACTCACTAACTCCCATAGGCTTATTTACATCTTGTAATGCATATTCTGCGACCATTCTATCTTTTCCTTTACAAAGCAAAAGCCCTATAGTCGGATTATCAGTGGGTGCTTTTAATTCACCATCAATCACAGATAAATAAAACGATAATTTTCCTGCAAACTCTGGCTCAAAATCTACAGTTTTCAATTCTACTACAAAATAACAATGCAATTTCACATTGTAAAAGAGCAAATCAATATAGAAATCTCTATTGCCAACTTTAATCGGATACTGTCTTCCCATAAATGCAAAGCCAGTTCCAAATTCAAGAAGTAATTTTGTAATCTGCTGAACTAACGCATCTTCTAATTCAACTTCCTTCATTTTCCTTGTATTTGGAATAAAATCAAAAATATACGGATCTTTGATTATTTCCTCGACCTGTTCATTAAATGGTCTGCTAACTGTGTTTTGAAATTTGTTGTTTTATCTACTAAAACTTGTCGCTCATATAGGTTACTTTCTAATTGATGTGCCAAAACAGTAGTTGACCATCCATTTTCAAGACACTGACTTGTATACCATAGATGTTCTTCTAGTGTATCCGTCTTATCAATTAATGTTTTGATTGCTTTCCAGCTAATTTTTGCACCCACCTGGTGCAAAATTTCTTCAGATGGAATCCTTCCTGCAAACTGTTTCATATAATTCAAATTTCTTACAGAATATCCCTCAACACCTGGATATATCATTCTTAGGTCTTTAGATAGCGTTTCAACAAAACGGTTTCCCCAAGAACTATACTCAATAATCACTTTACCGATATTCCAATACAGAATATTTCTCTCGACATTTGCAGTTGTCATAACTTGATTTTGAGTTTGAATTATTTTGTTTTTTACCTTCTCAAGAGCATCAAAATAATTCTCCATTACAATTTCATTCTTTGCCATATTATAATCTCCACATATCAGTAAGGTTTATTTTCAATCTTGGCAAGTGCCTCAAGCATACGCTTACCAATAGCCTCTGGATCATAATTCTCTGCTGCACAGATTAATCGCAGACCATCAGAAGTAAGCAATCTGCCGTACAGCTTATCTTCCTTGTATTTTTGGTATTCTTCATATTCCTTATTGGTTAATTGCTTCACATCTATCACGCTCCTTAATTAACTCAGTCCTTTATGACAAGTGGTTTTTATACCACTCAATAACGGAATCTCTATCAGAATCAAAGAACTGTGTCGAAACATAAACATCTTTACCAGCATAATTTATTGGCTTTGCCCTATATCTCTTCTGAGTAGAATTCATAGTTCTTGTAGACATTAGAGTTTCTGTCCATCTTGTCAATTTTATCTTTGATAAGAAGTGTCAGCTGCTCATTATCAGTCTTGACTGGTTTCAATTTCACCTTATATTTTTCTTCGCAGTGTCTGTTAAACATTACTTCTTCTATTTCACTTTCAACTCTGACAGAAACATCTTTTGATGCATCATAAAGTGCTTTAAGAAGAATATACATAGTTGTAATACGCTGTTGTCCGTCTATAATTAAAACTTCGTTTAATCCACTTCCACCATTATTGTCATCAATATATACCACGGTTCCAGTAAAATGCTGACAATTCTTCTGGCTTGCCTTCATTATATCCTGGTACAGTTTTTCACATTGGATGTTAGTCCAATCATAATTTCTCTGATATACGGGTACCTTAAAAACTCGTTTATTTTTCTCCAAAACATCTGAAAAAAGCCACATTCTATTTGCTTTCATTTGAACATCTCCTCATATCAAGGTTAGGTTTTGTTTTTACCGGGACTACTTAAACGTAACCACAGTGGCCCCGGTACCGCCCTCATTGTACTCGCCTTCCCTAAAGCTCTTTACATACTTACACTTCTTAAGGTAGTCGGAGACCATGCCCTTAAGGGCACCTGTTCCACGGCCATGTATTATCCTTACCTGCGGAAGGTGGGCAAGATAGGCATCATCGATGTATTTGATAAGTTCTGCCCTCGCATCATCATATCTCATACCCACAAGGTTCTTCTCAACTCTTACATTTAAGCTCTTGCTCATTCCTATGCTGCCCTTGCCTGATGAATACTTGTCCTTAACCATCTTTACAGAGTTATCTTCCTCCACAAAAGCAAGGTCTTTTACATTGACATTAGACTTCATTATACCCATGGTAACGGTGAGGTTGCCCTTTGCATCAGGGAGGGTACTTACAGTTCCCTTTATTCCCATTGTAAGCACCAACACCATATCTCCTATATGGAGCTGCTTGTTGCCTACTCTGTTCCTCTGGCTTTCCTTAGCCCTGATGCCGTTTGTCTTAGTTACAGCGTCTATCTTCTCACGAAGCTTGGTTCTCTCCTCCTCCATTTCCCTTGCAGTAGCGCCGCCAAGCCCCCACTTATTGTATTTCTTAATGGAAGCATCCGCCATTTCCTTAGCCTCTGACAGTATCTTAGAAGCCTCTCTCTTCGCATCTGCAAGCAGACTTTCTTTCTTCTCTGCAAGCTTTTCTACATCTGTCTCAAGAGCCTGCTTTTCTTTCTCTATTTCGGCTCTTCTCTTCTTTATCCTTTCCTCTTCTTCTTCTATGAACTGACGGCTTCTGTTAAGTTCAGCTATCACATCTTCAAAGCGCTTGTCATTGGTATCTATCCTGTTTGCAGCATCTTCTATTATCTCATCAGAGAGCCCCAGCTTTTTGGATATGGCAAAGGCATTACTCTTGCCCGGTATTCCTATAAGGATGCGGTAGGTAGGCATAAGAGTGTCAATATTAAACTCAAGACTTGCATTTACAACTCCCGGAGTGCTAAGTGCATATACCTTAAGCTCACTATAGTGGGTAGTCGCCATTACCCTAGCATCCCTTGCCTGCAAGTTCGCAAGTATTGCCATAGCAAGGGCGGCACCCTCTGTAGGGTCGGTTCCTGCTCCTAGCTCGTCAAAAAGTACCAGGCTTTCCCTGTCAGCCTCCTTTAATATACTTACAATGTTTACCATATGAGATGAAAATGTAGACAGACTCTGTTCTATACTCTGCTCATCTCCGATGTCTGCGTATATTTCCTTAAATATACCAAGCTCCGACTTGTCAAATGCAGGGATATGAAGCCCTGCCTGTCCCATAAGAGTAATAAGTCCTACAGTCTTAAGCGAAACCGTCTTACCGCCTGTATTCGGTCCTGTTATCACAAGAAGTTCAAAGTCTTTTCCCAGGTTTATATCAATCGGCACTACCTTTTTCTTGTCAATGAGAGGATGTCTGCCTTTTTTGATATTTATCCTTCTATCAAGATTAAATATCGGCTCAGTGGCACTCATCTCCTTTGCAAGCTCTGCCTTTGCAAATATAAAGTCAAGTACAGGAAGTACCTCCACATCATATCTAAGCTCGTCTATATAGCCCGCAGCCTCATTGGAGAGCGCCGCAAGGACCTTTTCTATCTCCTTTGCTTCCTCTATCATAAGCTCGCTGAGTTCGTTGTTATACTTAACCACTACCGCAGGCTCTACAAATAAGGTTGAGCCAGTTGAAGACTGGTCGTGAACGAGTCCGTCTACCTTGCTTCTATGCTCATTTTTAACAGGAAGACAGTATCTTCCATTCCTCATGGTCACCTTATTGTTCTGTAAGAAACCCTTGTCAGCAGCTGAGTTTACAAGGCTGTCAAGCTGTTCCCTTATTTTTGCGTTGGTAAACTCTATCTTCCTTCTTACATTTTTAAGACCTGGACTAGCATCATCAGCCATTTCCTCCTCGGAAATGATACAACGCTTGATTTCGTTATTATACGGTGAAAGAGGTGCAAGCATCTCAAGCCTTTCAGACAGGCTGTCTGCCTCAAGCGAACTATCTCTCTTTGCGCCAAAATTCTTTACGCGAAGAGCCACATCAAGAGTCTTGCTGATATTTATAAGCTCACCCATACCAAGGGTTGAGCCCACCTCAAGCCTTACAAGTGAGTCCCCTATCTCCGTAAGTCCCGAAAATGATATATGTCCCGACTGATATACTCTTGCAAGAGCGTCAGCAGTTTCTTTCTGCGCCTTGTTTATATCCTCTATGTCCGTCATAGGCACAAGTGAATGCACTCTCTCCTTAGCCTTTGGTGAAGAAGCAAACTCAGAGAGCCTATCTAGTATCTTATCAAACTCCAATGTATGTAAAACTTTTTTATTCATATATTTCCCTTTTTTTATTAAGTAACTTCAAACTATCTATAAAACCATGATTAGTGTCCCCGTTGTAATAAGAAGTACGCCTTGGGTCCTCCTCTTTCTGTGCGGATATGCTGCTACGTAAAAATGGAGCTGCTAAAAGCAGCCCCTAGGTATTACGCAATCATTTAAAACTCGATGTATTTATTTTCTGCATTATCATTGATTACATAATAAGCTCTACGCTCATTTGCATTGATGTAGATTTTAACTGACTTTACATCATTAATGCTGTTACCCTCTGCTAAATAAGCCGCTCTGGTTCTCTGAACCATCTCATCAGAGCTAATCTGCATTCCGTTAAATTCAAAGTAAGTCTCAAGCTCTATCCCCTCAGCTGCTTCCTTATTTGCTTCCCTGTTAATAATCATACTTCCTCCTTAACAATATAAACTACAGTTACTTTATGTCGAAAGGCTTTCGCCCTGCAACCTAATTTCTGCTCCACTTTAGCCTATGTAGATTGCCTTTTAGCCTCATTCCCTCAAAGTCCTGCTGGCGCAGTGCTTCATAGAGAATGATGGATACTGAGTTTGATAAGTTAAGCGACCTTATCTCACCTATCATAGGTATTCTTACTGAAGTATCCTCGTATTTTACAAGAATCTCCTCCGGTATGCCAGCGCTTTCTTTGCCAAACATAATGAAGTCATTTCCCTTGTATTCTACTTCAGTATAGGCTTTTCTAGCCTTGGTGGTAGCCATGTATATCCTTGCTCCGGGGTTCTTTTCTACGAATTCCTCAAAGTCCTCATACACGTGCAAGTCTAATTCTTTCCAGTAGTCCATTCCTGCTCTTCTTACAGCCTTATCCGAAATGTCAAATCCCAGGGGTTTAATAAGGTGAAGGCTCGTCCCCGTAGCTACACAGGTTCTTCCAATATTCCCTGTGTTTGCCGGTATTTCCGGCTCATGTAAAACAATGTTCATATCAGTCACTTGTTATTGCAATATTCATGTTGATGCATTTATCTCCGTCATAGGTAAGAGGAATGCATAGATTCTTGGTAAATGAAGCGCTAAAGCTCATGTCTCCCATTCCAACTGTAGGAGGTGTGATATCTATGCCTATGCCCTGGCTTGAAAATAGCGTAGCCGCATTGCCAAGCACCATATTACCAAGCTCACAGATAGCACTAAAACCAATTTCCCCAAGCTCCGGAAGTGGTCCCTGCATCATCATTTTTCCTGCTATATCACAGGCTACCGCATTGTTAAACTCTATAATTACCTGTCCTCTTACGTCACCTGTTATTCCTATAATAATTATCAGTGAATCGTGTGAAAATTTCATATCCTTCAAACCCGGTTTGCCAATAGCTGCTTCAATCATACAAGTCTGTTTAAGTATGGTTGTGGCCGCTGCAAGGAAGGGATTGATGTATTCAACACTGAGTCCTGCCATTTTTCTACCTCCATGTTATTTATTTGGTACCGAATTTGTTCAAATGTCTCTTAGCAAAGTTTTCTATTCTTGACATTGCAATCCTTAAATTGTCAATGGAATATGCATAGGATATCCTTATGAATCCCTCTCCACATTCTCCAAAGGCTGTCCCCGGTACTACTGCAAGTTTCTCCTCTTCAAGAAGTTTAGTCGCAAACTCCTCGCTTGTCATTCCAAATCCTTTGATGCAAGGGAAGATGTAAAAGGCTCCAAAAGGTTCAAAGCACTCTATTCCTATCCTTTTAAGTTCAGATATAAGAAATCTTCTGCGCTGATTGTACGCCTCCCGCATGTTTTCTACATCTGTATCACCATTTTTAAGTGCCTCTATAGCCGCGTACTGACTTGTAGTCGGTGCGCACATAATAGCAAACTGGTGAATCTTTAGCATCTGGCTTATAACCCGCTTTGGGCCTGCAGCATAGCCCATACGCCAGCCGGTCATAGCAAAGGCCTTTGAAAATCCATTTATATAAACAGTTCTTTCCTTCATTCCGGGAAAAGACGCTATAGATACGTGTTTCCCCTTGTAGGTAAGCTCCGAATATATCTCATCGGTAATTACAAATATATCTTTCTCTATTACAAAATCCACAATAGGCGCAAGCTCTTCCTCTGTCATAATGGCACCTGTGGGATTGTTTGGAAATGGCATTATCAAAATCTTAGTCTTGTCTGTATAGTACTCCTCAAGCTCTGCTCTTGTAAGCTTAAACTCATTCTCTGCCTTAAGCGGTATAGACACCGGCTTCCCCCCTGCAAGATGAGTACAGGGCAGATATGATACATAGCAAGGCTCCGGAATAAGCACCTCATCATCCTTATCAAGCATGGTCCTAAGTGCTATGTCTATAGCCTCACTTCCGCCAACGGTAACTATAATCTCATCTTTAGTCTCATAGTCAAGGTTATATTTTCTCTTTATATATTCTGAGATATTTTCCTTAAGCTCTTTAAGGCCTGTATTGGAGGTATAATGCGTCTTACCTCTTTCAAGTGAATATATACCCTCTTCTCTTATATGCCAGGGTGTCTGAAAGTCAGGCTCGCCCACACCAAGAGAAATAGCATCCTTCATCTCGCTTACTATATCAAAGAACTTTCTTATGCCTGACGGCTTTATCTCCTGAATAGCATTGTTTAATATTTCTCTCAAGGTGTAATTAACTCTCTTTCATCTTTTTCTTCTTCCACATAACTCATACCATGCTCTTTGTACTTCTTAAGCACAAAATGCGTCTCAGTACTGATGACTGATTCGAGTGGGGATAGCTTGCTATGTACGAACTTAGCTACATCTCTCATACTCTTGCCTTCAACTATAACCATAAGGTCATAGTCTGCTGACATAAGGTAGACATAGGATACTTCTTCAAAACGATAAATCCTCTTCGCCATAAAGTCAAAGCCTTCATCCCTCTTAGGCGCAACCTTTACCTCTATGAGGGCAGTCACTGTCTCATTATCATCTATTTTTTCCCAGTCTACAAATGTAGGATAACCGCATATTATTCTCTCTGCTTCGAGAGCCTTAATTTCGCTGCTTACAAGCTCTGCAGATACTCCAAGCATAGCTCCCAGGTCTTCTGCTGATAATTTACTGTTTTTCTCGATAGCCCTTAATATCTCAAGTCTCAACTTCTTATTTTCCATGCAACCTTCCTCACAAAAACAAATATAGTAATATAATACTATAACTTTGCCATTTCAACAAGTGCAAATTCATTTCAAGCAGGAATAGTCAGATATTTAATAACTGTATTTTGGAGACTCAACGAATCTCTCCTCGTCATCAAATACTATAACCCTCTTCTTATCCTCTGTAGCCCTGCCTATACAGGCTGCAAGTAAGCCTGCATTTCTTAGTGCATAGACAAGTTCTTCGTCCATATCGGCAGCAAGAAGGTAGGAGCCTTTTGAGTTAAGCATAAGAGGATTAAGGTTAAAATGATTACAAAGTTCTATAGTTTCCTGTTCATAGCTAAGCCTATCTGCATAAACTCTAAGCCCGGCCTTTTCTCTATCTCCTAAGCTCCACAGTCCCGAAAGCAGTCCACCCGCTCCCAGAGGCACAATTACAGTAGTCCTATAAAATGCTGCTGTTTCGGTTTCAATAAGCGGAAGTCTGTCTGCCCTCTTATTCTTAAGCTTTTCTATATAGGGCTCGGGATAAATGGTTCTAAGCTCTTCAAGGTTCTCACTGCAAAGCTTTGCCATGCCGTATTTTCCAAGGCTTCCCGTAAGTATGATATCCTGCCCGGGATAAAGCTTACCTCTCTTCCAGGGTGCTTCAGAAGCACTTTTTATAGCCCCACTTCCTAAGATAAATACAGTCTGCTCCCTTTCACCTGTATCACATAAGCTTACCGAAACTCTTAAAATCTGTGCTCCAAGCTTGTCTGCAACCTGTTTTAGAGAGGAGGAAAACTGCCTAAGTTCACTCTCCTCAAATCCTCCCTTAAAGACTATTTCAGCCCTTATCTCCTCGAGGCTGCCTCCTGCACACATAAGTCTCCTTAAGATGTCATTAAGGTCTTCCTCCCTTAGAATCGGATTCCCCTTAAATGTCAGGGTACAAGAGGCTTCTGCAAAGTAACCTTCATCTTTCTTTCCCCCGGATATAGAGACAGAGTAGGCATCCTTTTGGAACAAATGCCTACTCTCCTCCTTTAAGTATAACTGCTTAAGTACACTTCTTTCGTAAATGTAATCAGGAAGTTCTATCATCCTTCGATTCCTTCTTCCGAATCACCACCGTCACTAGGTGCCGGCTTTTTCGGACTGGTATTTTTGTCTTTGTTTTCGTTATTCTCGGAAGATTTATTTTCTTTTTCCTCTTCCTTCTTCTTTTCTTCTTCCTCTTTCTTTTTCTTCTCTTCCTCAGCTTTCTTCTTGGCAGCTTCTATCTCATACTCGTGAGGCCTGTAAGAGCTGGTATTAACAAGCACCTTGTCAACAAGCACTCCGTCCTTGTAGATATATTTATAAAGCTGTGCCCTGCTTCCATTTTCTCTTGAAAGCACTACTGAGGCGAGTTCGACCTTTCTATGTGCCACATCTCTGGTCTCATGTCCGTATACGTTGAAGGTAATCATTCCGCCATTTGCCATTCCCTCTATATATATCGGATATTCTGTCGTATTCTTGAATTTTAAATCTTTCCAGGTTCCTGCAATGGCTGCATCCCTTGCCAAGTCCACATAATCAACACTCATAGAATGATTTTGTCTCTGGACTACTCCAAGCTCTGAGAACAGAACTGCATTGTAAAGCGTTGATGATACCTGACAGATACCGCCTCCCATATCTGGAACTATTTTGCCTTCTACATAGGCTGTACCCATACCGTAGCCATTCTGAAGCGTGTATGGCGCCATCTTGGCATTAGCAGAAAGTGTTTCACCCGGCATAAGAACTGAGCCGTTTATCAGCCTGCAGCCGTTTGCTACGTTCTGTCCTCTTCCGCCTGCAGGATTGAATCTGGTAGTGTAAGTACCAAGCAAATCGGTCACCATGCTTAGTTCTTCTCTGCCATACTTAGGCTTCTTGGTATCAAGTGTGAACTCAGCCTTCTTAGTGTTGTCAATCCCTTCCGGAAGCGACTCTATATAAGCTTTTACATCTTTTTTTGCTATGGATGCTGCTTCCTTTGTATTGAGGCTTCTGCCGTTTTTACCGCCTCCTACTACAAAATGTCCATTTGTTCTTGTAAGAGTAGCATTTTCGGGTGCTATGTTATATTTTTTAGCAACAGACTTCACAAAACTGTCTATTTTCTTAGAATCATAGCTAAACTCAAGGTTGTACTCAGGCTTATTCTCCTTTGCTTCCTTGATTTCCTTGTATCTTTCTATGATGTTGCCTTCTTCGCCAATCTTAGATATCTCTTCAACTATGTTATGGCTCTTTGCCTTTACTCCCAAGTTCTTAAGCGAAACCGACTCAGTTCCCTGTACTTCGCCGTTCTCTGTAACAGACACCACAAGTTCTTTACTCTGAACCTTAGCAGCATAATCAGCAATTATTTTCTCCGCCTGCTCTTCTGTCTTGCCACCGACATCTATCCCGTTTACCCTTATGCCCTCACAGATGATTCCTTCTTTCTTAGAGCCAAGTGCGGATACGGTAACCACAAGTCCTGCAGTGGTGATAACAAGTACAGCCAATATACCATAAATTGAAATAATTAGCTTCTTTCTGCTGTTTCTCCTGCTTTTGTTCTTTGACTTACTCTTCCTCTTCATTTTAACTCCTCTTATACATTACCTAACATGCTTGCTACCATTGGGATTAACATCGATAATATTACTATTATGATGATAATCTTTGAAATCAGCTTTTGATTTTTTTTATTGTTAAAATCCATTTTACCCCTCCAAATATATTTCAAACTTCATTTTCATTTATATCAAGCCTTTTGACCATTAACACTGTATATGCTATAATAATTTAGTGTCAAAAATATGAAATTCTGAAAAAAAATTATTTTTCAGAAACGGAGGTCAACATGCCTATTTTTCTTATATTTATCATACTTTTCGTCCTTTGGGTTAGATACGAAACCCAAAAGAATTCAAGAATCGAAACCGAGGATAACCAAGGCTTCCTCGAGAGGGAGCGTCAGGCAAATTTTACCAGAAAGGCTGACCTCACAGACCTCGACTACACAGTTGTTCCTCTAGATGAGCTCCCTTTTGCAGGAAGCTATGATGAGGTAAAGTCTTCTTATTCACTCCCTGAGGGCTTAAGCGAACTCACAAAGAGTGAAATCTTTGACTGCGAGCAGAAGATAATAGCCCTCAGTCACAAGAAAATCTTAAATCTCGGTCATATGAGCAACACCGACATCAAGATGGAATACGGGGTTGCAAACCTTCAAATCCTAATCCAGTATGATGAAAATTCCTCTAAGCTCGCAAGGCTGCTTGCAAAATGGGGCAAACTCCTTTATGAAAACGGCGAAGAGGACGCTGCTGAAAAAGTCCTTACTTACGCTGTTTCCTGCAAATCAGACATAGAAGATGTATTTATCACCTTGGCTAAAATCTACCGTAATAACGGCAACGAGCTAGGCATCAGCGACCTGGTGGAAGCCTGCCAGTGTTTTGATGAGCTTAGGAGGGAAAATATCATTAACCAAATAACCTCTATTTAACTATTTTAGCTCAACCTCTCCTTTCATACAATAGGAGTTTTTGCTAAATTTAAGCTCTATTTTTGATGTTTTTTTATATATGATACAGGATTGCAACTGCTGTGCCTTTGACATCCACATCACTATATAATCACTTGCAGGATGGACAGACATCTGAGAGGAAGCAGCGGTCACATTTTGGGGCTCTGGCTGTACAGATTTCCCTGCCAAGGGCTATGACATCGAGATTC
Source organism: Catonella massiliensis (assembly GCF_016651435.1). Taxonomy (NCBI): domain Bacteria; kingdom Bacillati; phylum Bacillota; class Clostridia; order Lachnospirales; family Lachnospiraceae; genus Catonella; species Catonella massiliensis. The sequence continues at coordinate 2,343,468 of NZ_JAEPRJ010000001.1, forward strand.
CATATTATCCATGCGCTTTCAGGCAGTACCTCCATCAGCTCAAATTCTGCCTTAACCGGATCTTCAGTAGTTGTTATCCCAAGTTTCTTTGATATTCTCTTCACATGTGTATCGACAACTATGCTTGGAATATTAAATATATTCCCTCTGACTACATTGGCAGTCTTTCGCCCTACTCCGGGAAGCGCTATAAGCTTCTCAAGCTCCTTTGGCACTACTCCTTCGTATTCACTAAGAAGCATCCTTGCACAGGCTATGATGTTCTTTGCCTTATTATGATAAAATCCCGTAGAATGAATGTCATCTTCCATCTCCTTAAGGTCTGCTCCCGCAAAATCTTCCAATGTCTTGTATTTCTTAAACAAATCCCTTGTAACCATATTTACTCTGTCATCTGTACACTGGGCACTCAATATGGTTGCAAAGAGTAACTGCCAGGCATTCTCGTGCAGAAGATAGGTACGGCTCTCGCCCCCGTAGTGCTCTATAAGCCTTCGTATTATCTCATCTATCCTTGCTTTTTCCTTTTTTGATAGTTTCTTCATATTTGCTCCAATAAAATTTAATTTGACACAATCTAATATATCACAAAAGTAAATTGTAGTCTAGAGGTGTTTCACCCTATCCAGTAGTTTACCAGGATACGCTTGGAATACTCCATGCTTTTCTCTAATTGTAACAATATCATTAGAGGTCAACAGGTTATGAGCCTTTCTATACATATTGCGAGCATTTAAAAGATTATCATTTAGCATCTTTCCAGTCACGAATTCGCTCTCGTCTTCATCACTATTTACGCAAAAGTAATAGGTTTCTTCATAAGCAACTTCTTCGCCTTTGATTATGGTCTTATCAATTCGTGATCTTTCTTCAATCTCATGAATCTTATCACATATCGGACAATCCATTTGAATTTTTCTAATTAGGGTGCTTTCGCTCATTACCATATCTCCTTTCATTAATTCTCGTTATTTGTATGGGAACTTCATATCATATTTTGCATAATGAAATGACAAGCATAGTACTTTCTTGTCCGATTGAATAGGTATTTTAATGGTTTCCACCTCCCTAATATCAATCTTAAATCCATTATCAGTTGATAGTATACTCTATCAGTTGATAGTATATCAATAGAGAATCAAAAAGAAGACCTAATAGTTGAATGGGATGTAGTGACTAACTGCCATTCTCTCACAGTACTGTACGTACGATCCTTGTATACAGTGCTTTGGGCAGTTGACAAGCGAAGCTAGACGAACCATTGAAAAAAGAGATGGTTTTAACCATCTCTTTAAACTACCTAAGCAGTATCATATCAAGTAAAGCTACTTCATTTAACCAGTCCAAATTTCTTTCTGGTAAAATAAATCTCGGTTAATCCCACCGCAAAAATTAAAACAAAAGCATATTTTGAACCAGTATATGCAATGCAGTACATTAACAGGCACGCCACTATAGAGCGAAGTAACTTCCACTTTGACTTTGACAATTTATCATCCCAGTGAGTTATACTATATGAGGTCATCACAATAAATATGATACACAAGATTAACTGTCCACCCCAAAATATAAGCGGGTAATCAACGTTAAAATTTTGACTAATTTCAATGTTTGCAACGAGTGCAGTTATTGTTGCCAAAAATCCCAACGTACCTGTCGAATAAATCTTCATTTTATTAACATCCTCCAAATGTAATTATTCGATTGCTGTAGATACAGGAGAAATTCCCCCGTTATTATCAATTATCATCAAGCTTACTTAGTTCTGTTTTTAGTAATAAAAATCTTGATTGCAAAATATATATTTATCACCCCAGCCATTTCACAAAATCGTCTGAAAATCATCGGATAAAAACTGTTATATGGCAAAGCATACGCTAATAGAACGCATACAACCGTAATGGTAATTGTCATCAATAAACTCGAAAGAATCTTTTCTTTGGATAATAAATATTTAACGTCAGATTCACGATATGATTTTATTGATAATATACTTGACATAATTACCAGTGGGGAAAGAGGTATAAATATTAATGCTACAATACTTGTCAGAAATATTACCATAACTCTATATACCCACTGTTTGGATCCGCATCTACAGAATCGATTTTTTTGAAATTTCTCATTGAGTATTCCTCCTTTGCTTTGTTTACAACGAATAACATATTTAGTTTATATCTACATTTTACACAAACAAAATCAAGGAATAGTCAATTCAGTAATTTTATTTATTTTTTAATGAAAAAGCAAAAATAATCGGTGCGAATACATAAGCTACAGGTAGTATAATCTTTGAGTTTATGCCTATAATATCAATTTTATCCGATAAAATCTTCCCTGAAATCGGAAATGCGATTATTGCTAAACCAAAATAAATGCTTAAAAGTATATAGCCCCCTGTAAAAGGATTTACCTTAAAAAACTCTGTCATCAAAAAGTAATATGATACGAAAAATGCCATACCTATCACCATATATACAATTTTTTCAAACCAACTCTGATTACTCATGCTTATTCACTCCTCCTTTACCTATAAAAGCGAATCTATCGTTTATCACCCATAAAACCACAACTAAATACAGCAATACTATTGACTTATTGACAACACTTACATTAACCAATATCAAATTCGCAATTATATTAAGCATAAATGGCCTGTAGAACATATAAAATGTTCTTTTCTTTTTAAGTATATTTACCCCATCATATATCATAAATACCAGCGATATCGCAAAAAAAATGCTATTCATTATCACCTCCATAATACGGTATTTTTATTATCTGCTCTGCCCCACAGTTCTCCCTATTGCAAAGCAATAGCTCACCATTAACTGTTTCCATGTATGAGTTTACAAAATACAATCCGATTCCACATCCCTTACCTGATGTTCTTCCAAAGTTGTCAGTATAAAACATAGTCTTTGCTTTATTTAAAGAATCTTGATTAAAACCAATACCATCATCAATGACTTTAAAAATAATATTTTTACTATCTTTGCATACTTCTATCTTTACGCAGCTCCTTCTGTGTTCAAAAGCATTATTTAGTAAGTGTACAATACATTTATCTAAATTTTTAAAATCACACACTATATATGAATCGTCCAGTGACTTTACATTCCAGTCAACTTCAATCTCTTCTTCGATAGAATCAGAATAAATCAACACGCTATTTTGCATTTTTCTAAAACACTCTTTTATGGTTATTTTTTCCAGATTCTTCTTTCGTGTTAGGCTTGTAGTAACATCCATAAGTTTTGATATATATTCTGAGATTTTTTCACTTTCGTTTTCAATTCTTGAAATTCTATCAATACCTTTGTCTGTAACAATGTCGTTATTTTTTCGGAGCAAGTCAATATTCGCATTTATTATAGTTACCGGAGTTTTCATATCATGACTGATATATGAAATGGTTGTTGATACAAATTTATCCTTTTCCTTAATATCTTTATTTTTCCTTATAAGCGCCTCCTGTATCATTTTAAACTCAAATATACCGGCCGTCTGCACATAGTTATCATACTTAATATTTTCCATTAATGCATCAATATCTTTTAATATCATCACATCTATTTTTCTATAAAACTCATAAGATAAATATACAATTATCAGTATTATTAAACCTAAACTAATTTCATTTCCTGACTTTAAAAATGGTTTTAGCCATATTCTTAAAATTTCCGTCTCCAATGCAAGATTCACAAAAATCATTATAATAAACGAATAAAAAAATATTTTTGCCATAGTTTCAAGTATGATGAATACTATAATTTGCTTTACCGTTCTTTCCATAGGTATCCAACTCCCCATCTATTTTCAATAGGATCATCTCCATCAATCTCGGATAATTTCTTCCGTATATTGTATATATGACATACTACGACTCTATCAGTAACATCAAATTTAGAAGACACCCTATTCACTATCTTTTCTTTACTAAAAATCTGTCCTTTGTTTCCATATAATAACTTTAGTATTTCTAGTTCTGCATTAGTAAGGCTAACATGGTTCCCTTCTTTTTTGATTACTCCTGTCGATAAATCAAAAAAGGTATCTGCGTATCTCACCTCCTCATCCTTTTTGCCACGCAAATGACTTTTTATCCTTGCTAGCAGCAAATCTGCATCAAATGGCTTTGTTATATAATCATCCGCTCCAAGATTAAATCCTTTCAGCATATCTTCTTTTGTATCTTTTGCAGTAAGCAAGATAATTGGTCTATCTACCTCGTTTCTAACAATTTGTAAAAATTGAAATCCATTTCTCTCACCGAGCATAACATCAAGGATAATAAGATTATATTTGTTTAGTATTACATAATCTTCAATGTCATCAAGGTTGTAATAATAATCAACAAAATATTTTTCTTGTTCAAGTATCTCCTTAAGCGTCTCTACTAAACTTTTATCATCTTCTATTATTAACTAAGACTTCCCATACCTAAAATGGGATCCGTACCTTGAAAATTCAATACTTCAGCTACTAAAATAACGATTTATGCCACTACAGCCTCCGGATGGAGCGCACTACGCAGATATTCAGGTAGTCTTGCTTCAAAATCAGCAGTAAAAGCAGTCAACTGCTCATCACTGAGCTTTAAGATTACCTGAAGGCTTGCCATCAAGGCATCCATCAGGATGCCAAGTGATCTGCTGAAAGTAATGTCTGCCATTTCATCGACAAGGAAGAAGAACAACTCACCAAGGGTTCTCTGATCTTCATTTTGACGTTGCTCCATTGCAATTAACATATATCTGGTAAGCACAATTGCTACGTGGGCTGTTAGTGCATCATAAGATAAGCTATGGCATTCTCCAATAAGATTCAGCATAGATTTGCAGGTTTTGAAAAAAACCTCAATTTGCCAGCGTTTTCCATAAATACGGATAATCTCTTCTTCGGAAAGGGTAGTATCTGTGCAGATAAAAGCAAGCCAGTCCTTGCGATTAGCTTTGTTCCTTACACAAACAATCTTTGCCGGAATTGGATTCTCCTTTCCTACCATAACACAGACAGAAAGCAGATACTTTGATTTGCCACGGCGCTTTTTGTTCCGGGAATAGATCTCTTTGATATTCAGTTGCTCACCACAGTGTGAATACTTGATTCGACTGCTTTTCTTAATCATAGCAATTACGTCCATACCTTTTGAATGGATAGCTGTGATTTGAGCGGGGTTTGAAAACCAGGAATCAAAAAGGACATAATCAGCTTTCAGCCCTGCACTGAGAGCAGTATCCAACAGTGTCATCATTGCTTCAGGAGCTTTTGTCTGAGCAAGTTTACGCCTTTTACCTGCAAGGGTTCTGTTATCAAAGTGTTTTACAGGACCGATGATATTTGTATCTTTTGCAGATGCTAACAAGCAGCTGTTCACCGGGATAAGTGTATTTCCATCGCTCCAGCTTAAGGTAAGCATACGAAATCCTTTTTTGAAATGCATATCCGTGTGATCGAAAACCTTTGACCCCAGCTCAGTTTTCTTGCAGCTGGTGCGATTGAAAAGACTGTCATCAATGATGAAAACATTTTTCCTTTTATCATCTGTTAGGTTTTTGAGATCATTATTTACGATGTCAGCAGCAAGAAGAGAAGTAAAACGAAGCCAGTTTGTTTTTACCGAATTAAGGAAACGATAAAAAGTGTTCTTTGAAAAATCTTCCTTAAAAGAACCGGTACGTTGTTGCATATACATACTTCTTCCAACGAAAATGTTGCTGAGTTTGTAACGAAGCAAAGAAACAGGTGAAACACCTTTTTCTTTCATCCCATTACATCTGGCAATAAGCCTGCCAACATGATGTCTGGAAAAAAATCTTCGAACACAGTCAATTAAGTTATTCTCATCGAAATGATTTTGTGTTATACTGGACATGGCATAAATCTCCTTTGTACAATGGTTTCTTGTCAATTCCATTATACCAAACTGGGTAGGTTTATGCCATTCTTTATTGGCTGAAATATTGAATTTTCAAGGTTCAACACACCGTATTGGTGTGGGAAGTCTTAGTTATTAATATTTTCACAGCATTCCTCCTTTTCACAAGTTATATTCCTTTGAATAGAATATACTAGAAAAATCAAGAAATAGTATAGTTCTCCATTCATTCGTTCTCGTTATTTGTATGGCAACTTCACATCATATTTGCATAATTAATCCACAATCATTATTAATCGATAGTATATCGCATAAATTGATAGCATTTCAATAGATTAACACAAAAATTCAGGCTCCGGTTACTTTTATAACCGAAGCCTGATTGCTTAAATCATCTCAATATTTTCTTAGAAATTTCCCATTATTTCTTTAATGAAAGACTGAAATAATATTTTCCTGTTCTTATAAGCACTACATTTACAGGTTCACTAACACCATCAAACTCAAATTTTACTTCATTTTCGCCCTCAACAATAAGATTTCCTAAGGCAGTAGGATAATATTTGTTATTATAATCTGTTATCTCAACAATACCTGTCTTAACTTTTATCGAATCATTCACAACTTCCTTATACATACCGTCTCTGCCCTTTACAAACATCTTAACTGCTGTTGACTTAAGAAGGTCTTCACGCTTAGGGTTTATGATTATTTCATGCACTCCGTAAGCTGTGTTATACCTAGCCTCAGTGAAGGCAGGCTCTGTATTTTGAACCTTCTTTGTCTCCTCCATACTGATAATGTCTGCTGAGTAAGGAGAGCTGTTATTAAAGGTGATTGTATAGCTCTTGTAAATGCTTGACTCAATAACCAGGGCAACTTCTTTTTTGCTATTGTTAGGTCTGCGTATCTTTAACATCCCCCATGCAAAGCCATACTGATTGTCCTTTACCTTCTTAAAGAAACCAAGATCACCTACATTACTGTACTTAACGCCGTCTACAGTAATTGCCGTAATACTATTGAGCCACTCACCCGCATTTTCAATGCCAAAACCTGTGCCTATGGTTAGTTCTCCGTCATCACCACTCATGTGAAGCTTTTTACCAGTCCTTACAAGGCTCTTTAATCCGCTCTCAGTCTGACCACCCTTATCAGGAGTCTCAGGCTTATTAGGAGTCTCAGGCTGCTTTGGCTCTACAGGCTTCACCTGTGCTTTAGATACTGTAGCCTCTATTGTCTGTGGCTGGTATCCGTCTGCATATACTGTTATAGTATTCTTTCCATAATTTGGATAATACTTGTTGGTAATAAACGCAGAGCCCTTTATGATAAGCTTGTCGCCATCTATCTTATAATCATCATCCTTTAATGCATAAGCCTGATTCTTAGTTCCATAGTGATAGTTCTTATTCTCACCTGCATACATAGCTATAATCTTTGAAAGATATGTCTTATCTGCGTATACTACAAGTTCTTCATCCACTCTAATCGCACTTCCTGAAGGATAGGTAAAGCCTTCAATACTCTTTCCAAGGTAGCTTCCATCCATTACAAGTTCGCCAAGGAGGTTGTCTTCAAGCACTTCCTTTACTCTTGTAAGTCTGCCGGTAGTCTTCACATTAGGTGTCTTAACATACTCTGAGAATGTCAAATACTTGCCCTTTGTCCTTGCTGTATTTACTGCGTCATTATAATACTCCCAATTATAGAACACCTTGCCCTCTTCATCATAGACAGCTATGTAATTGGTCATATCCTTTTCAAACCTGTCAACTATGCCCTTTGCATAAGCATTGTCTATACCGAGCTTTTCAAAAATCTCAGCATTGGCAACGAGGTCCGTGTTGAAAATGATATTGGCAGATACAGAGTTACCGCCACTAGAAGGGCTGCCGTCTGAGCCGGTGCTTATCTTAGAAGCTCCTGCTACTGCATCAAATTTCATTCCCTCAACAGAAAGAAGGCCCACCTTGCTTCCAAGTGCTACAACTTTATTGTCAGGGGTAGTCTCATCGTTCTTTTTGTCGGTATCTTTTCCGTCAGTTACCTTAAATACCTTATCTACGGTTTTATAGCTGTTAAAATGAACTCTTAATGTATAATTTCCGTTATAAGGAATGTTGTTTACACCCTTACTTCCATCTTCTTCCTTACCCCTTGTAACATCGTTATAAAGCACAAAGAGGTCATTAAACATAAAATAATCGCTTATATATCTAAGTGTCTTTATTTCACCTGTTGGAAGTATGAGCTCTACCTTCTCAACCGGATTTTCCAGGCCAACCACTACATTTTTAACTGCAAAATGAAGATTCTTGCCTGACTGTACAGATGGCTCTTTTAAGAGGAACTCAGGTGTTTCTTTGCCCTCAACCTTAACACGAACCAGAATAGCCTTACTATCAGCAGACTTAATCCTTATCCTGTAATAGCCTCTGTTTCTAAAGTTAGACTGGATGGTAGATACGCTAAGAACCGCTACAGTCTTTCCATGATGCTCCTTAAATGACTTGGTATATACAAGCTCTTTATTAAGAGTTGTCTGATTTTCATTGTCTGAAACCAGCTGAAGCGCTCCTGTGGCTGGTATTCTGTCAAACCAGATCTTATCAGCCTCATCAGTATAATTAAACTGCACTTCTACATTGCCCTCTTCAACAGCAGGCACTGTATAGTAAGGCTTCTCAGTTACCTTTCTTGTAGCTGCCAGATTTAAGTCAAATGTAGTTGTCTTAGGCTTGTAACGCAGCTTTCCCTCGTCATCATAATTGCTAAGGTAGTAGTCCCAAACTGCAACCTTGCCATAACCTATGATATACTTAGGAGATTTAGCCTCAGTAGTAAGTACAGGAGCTACAACCTTGCCCGCATCTGCATCTCTATTTAGCTTAACAGTCTGGCTTAGCTTGTTGTCTGCCTTACTTACAACCTTAACTTCAGCAGGATTGAGGTTTGATACCTCCCATTTTACAATAGTACCCTCTTTATCTACAGGGGTAAGCTCAGATGTAATGTCCACTCCGTCTACATATACAGTAGTGTTGTCCTTTGTATAGCCTTTTTCAAAGTTTACCACTACAAATCTCTGAAAACTTGTTGCATCTATAATCTTAGTCCTTGCCTCATTGACAAGTTTAACTGCTTCTGCTTTGTTTCCTGTATTTGATGAGCTTCCATTATTTGAAGTATTTCCTGCGTTAGATACATCGCCGCCTACCACATAAGCATTACCGCCAAAGAAGATGCCGCTTGGAGTAGTCTCTCCTCCTGCTGTATTGCCGTTTTCGCCAGTCTTTGAGCCTTCCTCGGTTTTTCCTATATTGGCAGCGCCCTGAGCAGTCTCATCCTCTTCGATATTGAGGTTAGAAGATGCATAGGTATCTCCCGCCTTTACAGCAATAGTACTTCCTGCAATCGCAAGCTTTACAGTCTTTTTAGTCTTGTTGATGGCTATAAGCTCTATCTTTGAAGTAATCTTTGCAAGCTCTGCACCGGGCTTAAGTGTAAGCTCAGCGTATGAAGCCTTACCATTTATTGTTAAATTAGCTTTAGAAGAAAGCTCAAGCTTATTGCCGCTTTCATCTATGATAAGCCCCGCATTTCTGACGGTTCCGATTAAAATAATCTTCTTAAACTTAGCACCCTTAGCTATATGAATCTTGGATTTTTCAGCTAGGTTAATTACCAGAGTTTTAGTCTTATAGTTTCCCCTTGGTACGCTTAATCTCTTTGCAGAAGTGGCCTTTAAGACTATTCTCTTAATACCCTTCTTCTTTAATGCATTCTTTATGGCTTTGTTTGTGCTTACGGTAATCTCAGTCTTTTTAACCGTAACCTTCTTTGTCTGTGCTGCACTCGCCTCTACAGGCTGAAACTGAGCCGGCAACATGCTTAATATCATAGTCATAACAAGTGCTGCGGCTATGTTTTTACTTAGTCTTCTCATCTTTCCTCCTGATGGTTAAATGATGGTTATCAGATACAAATAATAATGAAAATTAACTTCATTATAACGAGCCGTTCTATAATACCAATAGAAAGTAAAAAGTTCAATAAATTATCATTAATGATAATTTTTCTCATTAACTACAAATAAATAGGTATATAACAAATTCTTATTTTCTTCTCAAATTGAATACATAGTTAATATTTATCGGGAAATATTTAGAAATATTGCTAACAATTCCTTGAACATTTATCATCTTTGTTATATTATTATTCTATTAAGAAAATTACTCAGGAGGGCGACTATGTGGACAAGGGCGATGCTTAAGTACAATGCAAGAATGGCATTTAAGAAAAACTATATAAATGCTGTTGCTGTTTCGCTTATTTATATGATTTTAGCCAATTTCTTTGATCCTTCCTCATCTAGAGGCAATAGTGCCTCCAATGTGTATAACAGCGGCTTACCCGAAAGGATAAAATACCTTGCTTCTTTTGTTCTTGGACTAATCATAGTCATAACTGTGATAGTAATAGTCTTTAGGGTGCTTGTATACAATCCTATCGTAGTTGGTGTGCAAAGATTCTTCATAGAGAACCACTATGGCAAGCCGGGGGTTGGCACTATGTTTTATGCATTTAAGACAAATTATATCAACATAGTAAAGACCATGTTCCTAAAGGATGTGTATATCTGTCTTTGGGCACTGCTATTTTTAGTGCCGGGTCTCATCAAAACCTATTCTTATCGCATGGTTCCTTTTATACTGGCTGAGAATCCTGATATGGATGCCGATGAAGCGATAAGACTATCTATGGAGATGATGAACGGTGAGAAGTTAAATACCTTTGTACTGGATATAAGCTTTTTGCCTTGGGTTTTTCTTGCAGCCTTTACCTTTAACATAGTAGGTATCTTCTATGTATACCCTTACGTAAATGCTACAGACGCAGAGCTGTATCTGGCTATTAAGGCCGGTGATTTTTACAATGACCAAGGTATGTTTAGTGACAATTACTTTAAAAACGGCGGTGGTTATTATGGTTAGTTTCAGGCATTTATTTGATAATGGAAAGGTAATACATACCGCAAGCTGTTATGGAAATAATGACCTTGAAGTTGTGGAAAAGACTGAAGACGGCGAAGCTATCCGCCTTCTTCTTGTAAATGGCGCAAGGGAATCAGCCACATACATTGATAAGACTCACAGAAATGACCTTGTATTTAGATATGCTATTGGCTTCAATGATGTATTTGAGATAAACAAGAACTTAAAAGACTGTCTCCTTCTTGGCGGTGCCGGCTTTTCCTATCCCAAGTACTTCATAAGCCGCTTCCCTGAGAAGACCCTGGATGTGGTTGAGATAGACGAAGTGATGGTAAATGTAGCCTTTAAGTACTTTTATCTGGATGAACTCTATGACGAATACGACCTCTACGAAAATGAGAGACTTAAAATCTACGTGATGGACGGCTTGAAATTCCTTTCAACCATGCTTAAGTCCTATGATGTCATCTTTAATGATGCCTACATCTCGGACTCCCCGGCAGAAGGACTTATGAGCTATGAGGCAATAAGCCTTATAAAAGAAAGGCTAAACCCCGGTGGCATCTACGTGGCAAATATGATAACCGCAATGGCCGGTGAATCTGCCTATCCTCTATTTTCTATCCTAGCCAACCTTAAGCAGATATTTAAGTATACAAGATTTTGCAAATGCCGTAATGACATCCCTGCAAACGAAAAACAGAACTGTCTGATTTTCGCTTCAGACAGTCCCATTTAAGTTAAAAGTCTACCTCATCAGGGTTATGTGCGTGTCCGCCTATATATGGAAAATTATAAAGAATATCCATATCCTCATCTTCAATCCTGATAAGCCTAAGATTTCCGCTCATCCTATCGGGTGAAGTGGTTTTGGGAAGCGGGATTATACCCCTTTTCCTAAGAAATGAAATACAGATGTTAGAGGCAGAAGTCTGATACTTTTTTGCCATCTCCCATAGTAACTCATTATCAAGCAGAGCCCCTGTACCTAAGGGGCTGTAGCCCTCTGTGACTATTCCGTTGTTATTATTGTATTCTACAACATCTTCCTGCATATATCCCACATGAAGCTCTATCTGATTCACCATAGGTAGTACTTTTGCGCTCTTTTTAAGCTCCTCTATGTGGTGAGGCAGAAAATTGCTCACTCCTATCGCCCTTACCCTGCCCTCTGTGTAAAGTTCTTCAAGGGCCTCCCAGGTCGTGGCATTTACCTCATCAGGATTCTTATACTTCATTTTGTTGGCAGGCCAGTGTATGAGATAGAGGTCAATGTAGTCCAAATCAAGATTCCTCATAGACTTATCAAAGCCCCTAAAAGCCTTGTTATAACTGCGGTTCGTATTCCATAGCTTGCTTGTGATAAAAACATCAGACCTGTCTTTTATAAATCCTTCACGAATGGCAGCCTTTACTCCAAGTCCCACACTTCTTTCATTTCCATAGGCTCCTGCTGTGTCTATATGCCTGTAGCCTGCCCTTATTGCCTCAAATACCGCCCTCTCACAAACCTCTCCGTAGGGGATATTCCAGGTTCCAAAGCCTATATCAGGTATATCTATTCCATTTCTAAGTATCATATTACTCCGTAATGTAGGTAAGAATAAGCGCAAATGTATTGTTCATTCCATCTATGTGAGAGCGCTCGTAGCCGTGGGTTGCTCTTGTACCAGGACCTACACAGGCGTGGCGGATGTCATGTCCTGCCACTATTGAGGTATCTCCATCAGAGCCGTAATGTGGGGTAAAGATATCCAGTACATAGTCTGCCCCTTCCTTCTTCGCCGCCTCTATAAGCTCATTATTCAACTCATAATGATACGGAAAGCGGCTGTCCTTACAGAAAATGCTCACCTTTCTCTCATCTGTAGTCTGCTCAGGCCCTACGCAGGCTATGTCCACACCCAGCACGTCTACTACATCCTCAGGAAGCCAAGAGGTACCATGTCCTATTTCCTCATAGGCCGCAAAATACATATATACCTTACGGTTTAGCTTAAGTCCTTCATTTTTAAGAGCCTTCATTATCTCAATGAGGATGGCAGCCTGAGCCTTGTCATCTATGAAGCGGGCCTTGATATAGCCGTTTGAATACATATACCTTGGCTCTAAGGCTATCATATCTCCGACCTGTACACCAAGAGCTTCTGTATCCTTATCGCTTTTTACATCTTCATCAAGGATAACTACTACATTTTCCTCGTAGTTAGGAGCTATTTCAAAATATTTATCGGGAGTTACATGAACTGAAGCCCTGTCTCTTTGGACAGTTCCTGTAATGACCTTGCCATCTCTGGTGTGTAGTCTTATATTCTCGTGAAGAGCAGACTCAGCGTGAAGTCCTCCCACAGGGCATACCATAAGACTTCCGTCTTTTTTAATGTGTCTGACCATAAGTCCTATGTCATCAAGGTGAGCTGTGATTACAAGAGGTTCCCCCTCGCCGCCAAGGCAGGCAAGAACTCCTCCCTTTCTGGTCTCTATGCACTCATAGCCAAGACCTTTTATCTTTTTTACCATATAATCGTGTACTTCTCTAAACTGTCCTGTAGTAGAGTCGATAGCAAGTAAGTCCTGAAATTCCCTTAAAAACTCATCCTCATTCATCTTTTTCATACTATTCATCCTCTTTCCATTGATTAATACATACCTGTGTTTAAAATCATTTGGCTCCAAATACCTTAATCCTTACAAGTAACTCCAAAAAATATTCGTAATTCACTCATTTTTATAATGACTAATTACGAATATTTTAGGGTGTCATCATATTATGTAATCCAATGTTGTATTCCCGATTTTATCAACTATGTCCTGAACTGTAATACTGTCAAGATACTCATTTACCACCTTGTAGAGTCCTTCCCACACATATAAGGTCTGGCAAAAGTTCTTTCTCTCACAAGAATTAACCTCTGACTCCAAACAGCTGACAGGTGCAATGCTTCCCTCCGTGATTCTTAATATATCTCCAACTGTGTATTCCTTTGGCTCCTTAGCGAGCTTGTACCCACCTCGGTTTCCTCTATTGGTAGTAAGAAGTCCTGCGCCGTTTAGCACCGGTACTATCTGCTCCAGGTATTTCTTAGAAATGTTTTGTCTCTTTGCTACATCCTTTAGTGCAATAAATCCGCTGTCCTTATGTTCAGCCAAATCTACCATCAGTCTTAGTGCATATCTTCCTTTTGTAGAAATCTTCATACTAATCCATCCACTTCCTCAGTTAATCTTGTAATATACTTTTTCTTATCCTTAAATGACGGAAGAATTTCCCTATAAATCCCAAGAAATTCAGCTTTTAGCTCCGACCTTGACGGTCTCGCATTTACCGGCAAAAAAAGGACATTATATTCTTCATCAGAAAGCACAGGCAGGATGTCCGTCATGTAAGCTCCTATCTTTCTGTAGAAATCAAGCTCTATTTCTCTCTTTTTAATAGCTTTCTCATCAGTCTTACCCACTCCCTCCAGCTCTATAAATATGCCTAGCGGGAGCTTATTATCACTTGTCTTGTTTTCTTCCTTATTTTCTTCCTTGTTTTCTTCCTTGTTTTCTTCCTTCTCTTTTTCCTCCCCCTCTTCTTCCTTAGGGATGAGAACTTCTTTTAACATATCGAAGAATATCTCAGAATAATTGTAGCCTCTGTATTTCTTTAAGACCACAAAATAATCAAGGAGCATTACCCTTTGCTCTATATCATTAATAAAAAGCCCAAAGCAAAAGAGATGCTTTTCATCATCAAAAAGGCCATAACAGCTACATATCTTCCTTGCTATAAGCCACCTTATGGCAGATTCTGATATAAGAAAGCCGTCAAATTTCTCGTCAAAAAACTTGGTCAGATATCTTTTATACAAAGACAAAGTCTCTTTCTTATCCAGTTCCCTTAAAGTGAAGTCCATCACATCACCTCTCTTAGCTGTCAATCTTTATTTATAATGAAAGCCTGTTATCAGATATCCGTCCTTGGTACTGCTGACAACCAGATTAGGCTCAGAAAGCCCCAATAAAAATCCGTCACTGTAGGAATTGGTAACAAAGAGGTTGGTCTTTGATACTGAGCTTACAAGCCTCTTGGTAAATACATCACTCTTTTTAAGTGAGATAAATTCCTGAACACTTCCTATCCTTCTATCAGTGCCGGTATCAAATACCAGAGGATATTCACACAGCCTCGCAAGGCTGCTCTGGTCTTTGTTTCGCACTGCAAGTATAATAGAGCCTGCCGCAATAAGGGCTTCTTTGCTTAGCTGTGGAAGCTTCTCAGAGTCAGATACCTTGTTTACCTTTACTTTCCTAGCAGAATCTCCCTTAAGCTCACCCTTGTACTCTACCTTTACGGCTTCACCTGCGGCGATTCCGTCCTTAAGTCCTGTGACATCTACATCCTTATTTATTCCAAATCTCACAGTAGTACCCATATCGCTCTGCAGCGTCATGTATTTTTCTGAAGCCTCTATAATAACTCCATACATTATCCCGTTGCTGCTCATAGGCGGTACTTCCACACTTACTGCACCGGAGCTTGCAGAGCCCTGTTCACCTGCGGCACTGCTTGTGGCTTTATCTGCCTTTTTCCCACAAGCTGCGACTACACTTGTAGAAAGCAAGATTAGGCTCAATATAATTATCGACTTAAATATCTTATTCTTTACCAAGTTTACCTCCAATATTCAGGTCATTCACGCATAAATGCCTGATAAAAATGGTTATACACCTACATCATACTATGTTTAAAAGGTTTTGACAAGTAAAAAGTCCATCTCTAATTTTAGAAATGGACATTTAATATGTCTCCATAAGCAATAAATATGTTGATTTACGCCTCCATTATACGATGTGAGTATCAAAAGCATTTGGCACCGTATAATACAGGGGCTTCTACAGCTTTGCTAAATACTTGCATATATCTAGTAGGTAAGCTTATCAAGCTCCTTTACGTGCTCTGTTGTGTTGCTACAGGTGTGGCTCGCCTTAGAGGCATAGTTCTTAACTGAAGCAGTGGACTTCACTATGGCCTGCATGGTTCCGGGACCTGCCACACAGCCTCCAGGGCAGCCCATTCCCTCAAGAAGATATCCGTTGTACTTACCTGCCTTTGCAGCCATAAGCATCTTACGGCAGTCTCTAAGTCCCTCTGCGTTGTCGGTCTTCACCTCCATATCAGGATGGAGGTTCTTTATTACATTTACTACAGAGGTAGCAACACCGCCTGAAACCGCAAAGTTACGGCCATCAGTCGAAGCATCGTTCACACCATCGGGATCTTCTTCAATATTCTCAATATCTATATGCTTTGAGGCAAATATCCCGGCCATCTCTTCAAAGGTAAGTACAAAGTCCACCTCTGAGCGCACCTCATCCCACATAGCCTCAAGCTTCTTAGCTGAGCAAGGTCCTATGAATACAACCTTACCCTTTGGATTGTAGTGCTTTATAAGCCTTGCTGTAAGAGTCATAGGAGTAAGCGCCATTGATATGCAGTCCTTCATCTCAGGGAAGAGCTTCTTTGCCATAGATGCCCACGCAGGACAACAGGAAGTACCCATAAATGGCAGCTTGTCAGGCACCTCTTCAAGGAAGTCGTTTGCTTCTTGGGTAGCACAGAGGTCAGCACCTACAGCCACCTCGAAAACGTCAGTAAAACCAAGCATCTTCATAGCCATACGTATCTTACCCGGAGTCACCTTCGCGCCAAACTGGCCTACAAAGGCAGGGGCAAAGGCCGCATAGATATGCTCACCCGACTGGATTGCTCGTATTACCTGGAATATCTGAGATTTGTCTGCAATTGCTCCAAACGGACAGTTTACAAGACACTGACCGCAGGATACACATCTCTCATAGTCTATGTCTGCTTTCCCGTGTACATCTGAATGTATGGCGTCCATACCGCAGGCCGCCGCACAAGGCCTTTCCTGCTTGATGATGGCGTGATAAGGGCAGATATCCGCACATTTACCACATTTGATACACACATCCTGATCTATCTTCGACCTGCCGTTTGTCCTGTCAAGAGAAACGCAGGTCTTTGGACAGACTTCCACGCAAGGGTGGGCAAGACAGCCCTGACAGCCGTCAGTTACGAACACCCTCTTCTCGGTACAGCCGTTGCAGGCAAACTTAATCACATTGACAAGTGGGGGAGTATAGTAGGTCTCTGGCCTGTCAGCCGCCTCCACATTGTCGGATATCTTAGCGTGTTCACTCGCATCTCTACAGGGAAGTCCCATAGCAAGTCTAAGTCTCTCACCAACTATAGCCCTCTCAAGGAATACGTCACTACGAAAGCTTCCTACTTCACCGGGAATTATCTTATAAGGCAATTCCTCGATTCTCTGGTCAGTTGGCCATTCTGTGTGGTATGCCATCCTGGCAACCTCAGTAAATATACGGTGTCTGATTTCCTTGATTCTTGTTTCAATGCCTCTCATTAGTTTTCCTCCGCATTTTCTATAAGCCTGCCCCTTGTAGACGGACTTATTTTCCTCATTACCGCTTCATTTACAATAGTATCTGCTCCACTTCCCAAGGCCCTTTTCACTATAAAGTGTGAGTTCATTATTTGGCTCATGGACAGCTTAAGACCTATGCTAATGAACTCCTTACCCGGTGTTTCATCTAGTTCAAGAAGAATCTCATTAGCCTTAAAATGTATCTTCATTATCCTACTTGCAGCCTCTTCTGTAAAGCAAAGTATCAATTTCAGAACATTTTCGTGCTCTTCATTTTCCGTATATTCGCCCTTAAGTGCTACATTGTAAGGCTCACCATTTAGATTAATGGTTGAATACGCAGGCTTATGAAAGCCCACCTTTATTTTGTGGACTTCATCCCCTTCTTTTAGCTTAATAAAAAGCGTATGATTTTCATAGGAGAATCCAATTTCACTTATACCCTCGGTAAAGTTATTGTGGGTAAGCTGTAAAAGGAGAGGAAATACTCCCTGGCACTTGTCTTCAAGCTCGTAGCTTCGTCCGTTAAGCCACATAAAGAAATCATGTTTAAGCGGATGAGGCTTGTTGCGGCTTGATATCTGAGCTCGAAGGTTTCCCTTTCTTTCCCAGCCTCCAGCCATAACAGGCTTCGTGCCAAATGCTCCGCTTTCAAGCTCTGATATAAGTTTACTAAGATTTACATTCCCCATAGGATTAGGAGGGAGGGCTTTATCTGAAATTTCAGGATTTTCCATGTATTTTTCAATGATAGCATCTACCTCCCCACTATGGAAAACCACAGGATCTCCTGCAAAATTCACTATTATCATATCAAGGTCAGGGTAAACTCTCACATCCTGCCCCATCATACCATCAAAGAGGTAACTCTCAGCCCTACAGCCCATCCAAAGCTGGTAGCCGTAGCCAAAATGTTCGTTTTCTATCTGTTTTGAGGTAGCCATGGTTACATATTCCTCGGAAATAAGCTGTTCGCCCTCCCATTTACCCTTGTTAAGGTATAAAAGTCCGAGCTTTGCTGCATCTTCAGGCCGTATAAACATACCCCAGCCACCCTTGGTAACGCCCTCAGGACTGGTCTCCCAAAAGCATTGGTTGATTCCAAGCTTGTTAAATATCCTCTCCTGTAAGAACTCATACATAGGCTTTCCTGCAAGCTTTGATACAATGGCCGAAAGCATGTAAGTATTCATACTGTTATAGTCAAATACCTTTCCTGCATTTTCCTTTAAGGACGCTGAAAGAAAGCCCTTAATCCACTCATCTCCAACCATGGAGCCACCCTCATTGAAGTTAACACCGGTGGTCATAGTGAGGAGGTTCGTGGCTGTCATATCTCTAAACTTCACCATCTGCCATAGGTTTGTGAGGTCGCCAAAGAAGTCTACAACCTTGTCATTAAGCTTTAGCTTCCCGTCATCATAGAGCAGACCAATAGCCATTCCTGTAAATGTCTTGCTCATAGAATAAGTGGTATGCCATTCTCCCCTTCTGTACGGCGAAAAAGAAGACTCACAGATGACTTTACCATGTCTAAGTACCAGAAAATGATGAAGTTCACTCTTTGCAGAGCCAAGTTCGAATAAGAGGTTGTAAAGAAAAGATGTAGGTACCCCCTCTGCTTCAGGAGTGCTTCTTTCCAGTGGCTTGGCATCTGCCTTATCCCAGTCAAACCGTGGTTTTTCAGGCTTAAATGTAGCCTTCCCTATATGTCCTGTCTTGCCTGTAAGTATATCAAACATTATAGCGGCTAGAGCTTTTTCAAAATTGGCCATATTACCTCCTAAAACTCTCTGATACCTTCTTTTCCCTCATCCCTGGTATTTTCTATATTTCTTATGATTACATCATAGCTTACCTGTTCATTTACCTTTACACTGACTGTATCTCCCACCTTGTGTCCCATCAAAGCCTTGCCCAGAGGGGATTCTATGGTTATGAGATTGCTAACTGAGTCTCCTCTTACTGAAGTTACAAGCTTATATATTTCTTCTTCATCATCTTCCACAAAATATACAGTTACAGTATTATCAAGTCCTACCTCGTCTTCTTTTGAATCATCCTCTATTATCCTTGCAGTCTTAACCATCTTCTCGAGGTAGCGTATCCTGCTTTCATTTTGATTTTTGAATCTTTTTGCTGCATAATACTCAAAATTCTCTGAAAGGTCGCCATGTGCCCTTGCTTCTTTGACCTCCGCTATTGCTTGCTTTCTTACCACCAGCTTTCTATGCTCAATCTCTTCTTCAAGCCTTCTTATATCGTTTTTTGTAAGCTTGTCGTACATTTGTAGACCTCCTTGATTTCGTGATAAAGCCTTCCTGCCGGTAAGCCTACCACTGTAGAATAATCTCCGTTTATCTTTTCTATATAAGCTTGAAATCTTCCCTGAATAGCGTAGCCGCCAGCCTTATCGTATGGCTCTAAGGTGGATATATACCCCTCTACCTCCGCCTCATTCATAGGATATACGCTTACTTCGGTTTTTTCTGAGAAGGTGCGTACAATCAGCTTATTTTCACTTAGCATGGTTTTAATTATGTTGCCAAACTCTGTTGCCTCTTCATTATTATCATTATCGGCTTCTTTCATCTGATTTTCAAGAATTTTAAATAATTCAAGGTATTTGTTTCCCTCTTTTACCCCCCTATTTTCAAGGACTTCCTTAGGGATATAGATGAGGGTAACTCCTGTGTATACCTCATGGCTTCTGCCCTGAATAAGCTCTATCATACGGCCTGCATCAGCCTTATCTCTAGGCTTTTCAAGAATTTCGCCGTCTACAGACACAACTGTATCTGCGCCGATAACTATGTAGGCGTCTCCTTCTTCTGTTTCTTTAGTTAGAATAAGGCTTTCAGCCACATCAGCAGCCTTTATAAATGAAAGCTCCTCCACCTTTTCCTTTGGGTGAAGCTTATTAAAGTCATTTTTTAACTTCTCCTCAGCCTCACTTACCTCAGTCGTAAATTCAAAGCCAAGCTTTCCAAGTATCTCAACCCTGCGTGGTGAAGCCGAAGCCAATATGTATTTTGTCATAATCATCCTCCTTTTTTTATCTTACCTTCGCCGTATTTTTCATTTATTTTTTTAAGCATGGTATCTAACTTATCGGTTTTTTCTTTTTTCTTTGACTCATTTAGTCTAATCTCATCCTGCGCACTTTTCTCCTTCATATAGGAAAATATATCAAGCTGCTTGCATTCATTTTCAGCCAGATTCGATACACCTACTCCAACCAGCCTAATGCCATCATTTTCGTTAAATAAGCCTCTCTCTCCAAAGCAAAGCTCTCTCATAAGTATAAGGGAAATGCTTTCTATATCCTTGATATCATTGGTTGGTTCTACCAGAGTAGTCTGCTTTGACCTCCTCTTAAAGCTGCTTGTTTTGGCAATAACGCTTATAGTATAGCCTGCTGCCTCATCTTTTGTAAGCCTTTTCCCCACACTTTCTGAAAGCCAGTGTATGACAGGGGGCATTTCTTTATCGTAGGTAGACACCCTGATGTCTGTGGGCAGGGTGGTCTCGTTTGAATAGCTCTTAGCAGCCTCCCTCTCCCCCGATACCACATCGCTTCCCCTGCCGTTAGCACTCTCATAGATATATTCTCCTGACTTTTCACCTAGCAGAGAGCAAAGCAGGGCTTTATCGAGCTTAGCTGCATCTCCTATTGTCTTAACTCCTATATTCTTAAGTTTTTCAGAAGTCTTATAGCCACAGCCATGTAGCTTTTCTATGGGAAGAGTCCACATTTTCTCCTTTATTTCCTCCGGAAAAAGAGTATGTACCTTGTAAGGCTTTTCAAAATCACTTGCCATCTTGGCAAGGAGCTTGATAGTAGATATACCGATATTAACAGTAAATCCAAGGCTTTCATAGATTTCTTCCTTGATTTTCTCTGCCTTAGTTATAGGTTCATCTGTCCCTGTCATATCAAGATATGCCTCATCAATAGACACCTGTTCTACTGCTAAGGCATATTTCTTAAGTATATCTATAAACTTCGCCGAGTATTCTCTATAGGTCTTAAAGTCAGAAGGGAAAAGTCTTAGACTCGGGCATTTTTCAAGGGACCTCATGACAGGTTCACCTGTCCTTACTCCCTGCTTCTTGGCAGGAATCGAACAGGCTGTGATAACTCCATGTCTTTTTGACACATCCCCTCCTATGGCAGAGGGTATGGTTCTAAGGTCAATGCTTCCCGGCTCTTCTTTAAGCATCTTAACTGCTGTCCACGAAAGAAAGGCTGAGTTTACATCCACATGGAATATCAGCTTGTCCATTTCTTCACCTCCAAAGTGAATCTACTTCAGATATCCTCTCTTGCCTAGGAATGTTCTATATCTTTCTCTCTGACTCCTTATGATGTCATCTGAGTTAACAAAGTCTGCAAATTCTGCTTCGCTTATCCATTTATAGCCAATGGTCTCGTTTTCCTGCAAGGTTACGCAGTCCTTCGCGCAGTCAGTCCTTGTATAAAAGTCTTCAAATATGCATTTCCCGTGTATAGTCCTGCCAATGTGTTCAAAGTCTTCTGCTTCTATTCCGGTCTCTTCTTTTAGTTCCCTCTTTATACAGGTAAGCTTGTCCTCGCCTTTTAGTGCACTTCCTCCTGCTGTGGCTTCGTATTTGCCGGGATTGGTAGGCTTGTTTAGGTCTCGCTTCATAAGTAGAAAGTCGCCATCTTCATGCTGAACCAGTACTTCGCATACAAGATGATAAAGCCCATCAGGTATCTTTTCTCCCCTAACCAGGTCAACACCTGCAAGGGTTTCGTCTCTATTATAACCGTCCCAAATTTCCATGATTCCTCCAAAACTTCTGAATAATAATACTATTTCATACTGTGTGACGCCCGGAATGATAGAATTTCAGACTCGCTCCGGCATCCGCTTCGCTTCGCCTAACACGCTCGCTTAGAATTCTATCATTCCGGGCTGTGAACTGAAAGTCTGTCTTACTTACGCCTTCTTCTCCCAATGTGCTTACTTTTGTTCTACTAGTTAAGCCTAAACTAATAATGCCGCATAGTTCGCTGTTGCCGCTCTGACTTCGTGCTTCGCACTCGTAGGTTGCGGACAGCTATTATATAGGCAGGACTAACGCACTTTGCTTCGTTGCTTCGCACCTTGCAAAGTACGAGTCACTGCCAAAAAGCGAGCGCATTAGGTTTTTCGTCAAAGGAGCTATTCTTAAACCGCCTCTCACAGAAAAACCGGAGCGAGTCTGGACATTTATTAGTGAAGGCGTCACTTAGTCAAACGAACATAACATCAGTGAAGGCATCACTAAGTCAAATCAAAAGTAAGCTCATTGCCTTCTCATTCTAGCATAGCGGATTTTTGCTTGGTTTTCCACCCGCACGAGGATATTTTTTAGGAGTATTTTTTACTTTTTCTATAGAAATCAGCACCCTGGTATAGTCAGTATCCTTTATGGTAAACTGTGCCTTATCCTTTATTTCTCCGCCAAGCACCCTAATAGCTGTCTTTGATGCCTCGATCTCTTCATCGGCTCCAACTGCCTTATAAGCCACGAATTTCCCGCCTGGTTTAACATAAGGGAGGCAATATTCGCTAAGGGTTGGGAGAGCAGATACAGCCCTTGATATGCATAGGTCAAAGCTCTCTCTGTATTCTCCCTTGGTCTGCAGCTCCTCCGCTCTGGAGTGTATGGTAACTATGTCTTTAAGCTCAAGTTCCTCGATTACCTCATTTAAGAAGTTCAATCTTTTATTGAGGGAATCAAGGAGCAGCACCTTAGTTTCAGGGAATACTATCTTGATAGGAACTCCCGGAAAGCCTGCGCCTGTACCGATATCCAGCACAGTCATAGGTGTAGTCATATCCATTACCTTTGCTATCATAAGGCTGTCTACAAAGTGCTTGATGACAAATTCTTCGTAGTCTGTGATAGCGGTAAGGTTCATTACCTTGTTTTTTTCTATTACCATCTCGTAGAATCTATAGAGTTTGTCACATTGCTCTGAAGTTATTGTAATTTCTTCATTTTCCAGTTTTTTTATAATAAGTGATTTATCTTCCATCAGTCATCCTCTTTCGTGAATATAATCATACCTATAGCCCCCGTATGATATCCAAATAATTTTGTATCTGCCCAAGCACCGCATATACAGTAACTATCTTTTCCTTTATTTTATAAAAGACAAGATTTTTTTCAAGAATTAATACCATATAGCCCTGTCTTTTAAGTACATTGTATTTTGGTGTAGTTCCGATATAAGGATTGTCCCCTAAAGATAATATAGCCTCTTCAAGTTCACTTAATTTCTTCAAAGCCACGCTATTTCCAAAATTTTCAGCAATATAAAGTATATTTTCCCTTATCAGAGCATCGGCTGTATCAGTTCTTATAATCCCATATTTCAAATCCTCTCCTCCTTAAGAATATCTCTCAAATCATCAAAAGTATCCTTAATAGGAGCAACTCTCTCATATTTAACATCTTCATCAGCTTCTGCAAGTATTTCTAAAAGCTCAATTCGGGCTTTCATTCTTTTATATTCCTCATATCCGATGGAAACCGTATCTCCCCGTCCATTTACGGTAATTATAACTGCTTCCTTCTCTTCCCTGCATTGTCTGGATATTTCATTATAATGATTACGCAGATCTACTGACGGTCTGATTGTTTCCTGTTTGATAAACATAGGCTTGCCTCAAAAAAAAATATAGACATATTATATCTTAATATGTCTATAAAATCAATTGACCTTAACTGGCGTCATCTATATTTGCCATGTAGCATGAACAATCTCAATATTAAGCCTTCACTACAGGTACCCAAAGCTCCATTTTATAATCAGAGCTGTGCATATCGCCTTTGAAATAATACTCGAAATCAGGCTTTCCTGAATGGATATAACCATGTTCCGGGAAGAATACCTCCATCAGGTATTTCCAACCGGCATGTATGCACTCCGGTACCTTTCCGGTTAATTTAACTACTGCATACTCTGCCTCGTCAACTTCTAAAACTTCCAGTCCCATATCTTTAGCCTTTTCTACGTCTGTAGTAATATATCCTGCCATATAGTTTATCCTGTCAGGACTTTCAACATCATGACAAATTCCTACTCTTTCTCCTTTACCGAGTCCTGCCAGTTCTTCGTGGCTGTACTTTTCATATAGCTTATCCCATACGTTCGGGCATAGTGATGAGTTTATATCCTGCTCATTATACCCTGCCACCTTAAATGCCTGTTTCTTTTCAATCTTAATATCCATGCTTCTTCCTCCTTTTACGCTAAGTGCGAGCCTGATTCTGGAAACCAGCTTAAACGGCTTCCCTTCTTTTACTTCAGAGGGAGTAAAGCCATGGAATTTTTTGAAAGCAACACCAAAAGCGTCAGGCGATTCGTAGCCGTATTTCATTGCTATATCAATTATTTTTTCGTCTGTGTCCCGCAAGTCTATCGCTGCCTCAGTAAGCCTTCTACTTCTTATGTATTCAGAAAGTGTAGTTTCTGTAAGCATAGAGAAAAGTCTGCTAAACATCGGATAAGAGTAACCGGATAAGCTTGAAATCTTCTTCTCGTCAATCTCACCATCAAGTACTGTTTCTATATAATTCACAGTATCATTAAACAATTTTATGATATTCACTTTAATTCCCTCCTTTCGCTTATCATTTTAGCGTTTTGGAAGATAATTTACCCTAGAAATTGGGTACAAATTTGCAAGGATGGTAATACTATATTTTTATTTTAGCTGACATTATTTCATCTTTATTTATGATATAAAATATGTTGCCATTATTTACACTCCGTGACCAAAGTTTATCTGCATTAAAATCTTGCTTTTCCAGCATAGCAACCATACCGGAACCAAGTTTGATAAACTTACCCTTAAATTCTTTCTTAGTACATTTTGGAATAAATTTCTCTATAGATTTGATATTTGTAGCATAAACAAGCTCATCTTCAAAGTTTAATACCTGCGGAATAATAATTATTTCTTTAACACGCTTTGAACCTCTCAAAATCTTAATATTATTCTCAAGTTTCTTTAGTAAACCTTCTTCTTCAACGTCAGTATCAAATATCAATACTATTGTTGTGTCTGGTTTAATGTTCATAAGCCTACTGTTTTTGATTTCATTCTGCAAAATATTTAATACATCAATCTTTCCCGATAACACATATTTATTTTTTATTTGTTCTATAAATACTTTTTCAGTCTCACCTTCAACATAGTACTGAACCGGATTTTTATTTATTTTCAACTTCTAAGTCCTCCAGTTCATATATTTTATCTCTGCTTGGAACTACATCAAATACATCATTTTCCATTGCATTTCTAAGAGATATATCATTTTTCTTTATATACTCACTTGGATATACTACTTCTATTTTTTCTCGTTTTCTTAAAAAAGAAAAACTATGTCTTGGAAGATTCATGTCCAATAAGTCCATATTGTGCGAGGTGAAAAATAGCTGCTCTCCGCCTCCAAGCTTATTAATCATCACACTTAAAAATGCCTGCTCCAAATCAGAATGCACATAAGAGAATTTTTCGTCACAGTAGTAGAAACCATTTTCTCTTAAAATAATTGAACTTATCAAATCTGCAATCCTAATTCCAGCAACGGTTCCACTTGATAACTTACTTTCCTTAATTACCTCACCTTCCTGTATAATTATCTCCTGATTTTCTTTTTTTATTACATAACTGTCTTTAACATCTAATTTTTTTACAGAGATTATATCGGTATCAAGTGCCTGCAAAACTTTTTCAAGTACTGCCAGCTTTAATCCATCATCCGTATTATTAATTAAAATGAATTCACTGCCTTCACTTAGGGCAAAATTCCAGCCTATCTTGGTTATTCTTTCATTCCCTATTTCTTTAGTTGTTTCTTCTAATTTTTTACAGCATTTTTCATATGAATCGTTTTTTGCTATATATGCTTTCTGCACCTGTATAATAACTTTCTTATTATCCGGAAAAATTTCTCCGATAAATCTGTGCATAACATTTTCGACTAAAACAATATCTGCACTGAATTTTCCAACTTTATTTTTATCACTTATAGCATTTACTAAGCCATCAAACTGTTTTAGTGCAATACTATAAAAAATATCCCTAATTGCCTTCCCTAAAGTGGTTTTTCCTGAGGCATTACTACCCATTATAATATTAACTTTTTTATATCTAAAATTTGGTCTTTCCGGCAGATGTTCATTAGGAATGGTGCTTCCAACTATCTTCTTTGGATAAGCAAAATTCATCTTAAAATCCTTGAAGCCATATATATTATCCAGTTCTAAATTCATTATTATCATAAACAACCTCGCATATTAGTTCTGTTATTTGTAACTAATAGTAGTTTATCATTTATTTATAGAGTTTACAAGTGCTAATACCCAATCCTAAAATAATCCAAATAAGCCTTATACCTATCCTGTGCAGTTAAGCAGGTATCTCTTAGATAGCCTTTTTCTGTTTCCCATTCTGCAAGACCACGGTAATAAAACATTTTCAAATCATCTTCTATAATAAATGGTACAATGTTGTATTTCAGGCATTCCTTGAACATAATCAGTCTACCGACACGACCGTTTCCGTCCTGAAATGGATGAATTTTTTCAAATTTTGCATGAAAGTCCAAAACATCATCTAAGCTTTTTTCTTCTTTTGCATTATACTCATCTAACAGCTCTTTCATCTTGCCAGACACCTCTTCAGGAGGGGTAGTGTGCATTCCACCCACTTCATTGGGAAGCTTCTTATAGTCTCCAACCACAAACCAATCTCTTCTTGAATCACTGGTTCCATTTTTAAGAAGTAAATGTAACTCCTTTATAAATTCTTGTGTGAGCGTAGACTTTGCATTGTCGATTATAAGGCTGACTATGCGGAAATGATTTGCTGTTTCAATCACATCATCTACATTGATACTGCCATTTTCTACATCTATAGTATTGGTTTCGAATATATACCTAGTCTGCTCGTGAGTGAGACTGCTGCCTTCAATATGGTTAGAATTATATGTAAGCTCTATCTGGGTTTTGTGATATATCCCACCAGCATAGCCCGAAGATTTTTCTTCCTGTAAGATATCAAGCAGTAATTTATTCCTGTTTTGCAACATTTCCTCCATTATTTATCTTATTCTCACTCCCTACATCTGCTGCATCTCCATCAATTCATAAAAGCTTCCCCTAAGCTCCATAAGCTCCTCATAATTGCCAAATTCCTTCATGCCTCCCTTTTCCATAACTGCTATTTTATCTGCATTTCGGATGGTTGAAAGTCTGTGCGCTACTACAAATGTAGTCCTGTCTTTTGATAGCTTTGCCACAGCCTCCTGTATCTGTCTTTCGGAAACTGTATCAAGTGCAGAGGTAGCCTCATCTAAAATCAGCACTCGCGGATTCCTTATAAATGCCCTTGCTATGGAGATTCTCTGTTTCTGTCCTCCCGAGAAATTACCTCCATGCTCCTTTAGGACTGTTTCAAGACCGTCTGGCAGGCTGTCTACAAGTTCTCTTAAGTTTGCTGCGTCTATTACCTTTTGAAGTTCTTCCTCGGATACATCATCAAGTCCATATGTAATATTTTCCCTGAGTGTACCACTAAAAAGTATGGAATTCTGAGGTACTACAGCCAGCTTCTTACGGTAATGATGTAGGTTCATCTCCTTGATATCACAGCCGTCTATAAGCACCCTGCCCTCTGTCGCCCTCATAAAGCCGATTACAAGGTTTAGAATAGTGGTCTTACCGGCTCCCGAAGCTCCTACTATGGCTATGGTTTCACCGGGACTTGCCTTAAAGCTAAGACCGCTAAAGAGAGGCTCATCGCTGTCATCATACTTGAAGCCTACATTGTCAAATTCTACAAAGCCCTTAATCTCAGGCTTAAGCTTATTTTTATCACTGCCCTCAATGTCGTTGCTAAGCATAATATCAGAAATCGAAGTCACCGACTCTAGTCCCTTGGTTACAACAGGCACAAGACCTACTATACCTGCTATACAGCCAACTACAGTACCAAAGTAAGACTGGTACATAGCCACATCACCTATGCTTATTTTCTTGTTAAGTGCCATAAAGGCAGTAAATATAAGGCAGAACACTCTAAACACCTGAAATACTACCCAGCTCCATGCACCGAAGTAAGTCTGTATCATATCAAGCCTAAAGCCCTTGTCTGCTACCTTTACAAGCCTTTTCTCCATCTTGTTAAGTTCTCTTCTTTCAAGGGCATGTGCCTTTGCTACAGGTATCATCTCCATCATTTCAACCACTGAAACTGTCGTCTCTTCCATCTCTTTACGAAATGCTGTGTTGTAGTTCTTTACCTTCTCCCTGAAATAAAGCATAAGAAGAACCGCCACAGGCACAGCAGCAAGGAAGAATCCAAAGACGATTTTACTCTTGGTTATAACGATGACAAGGGCAGCCACGATATTTACAACTATATAAAGCACAGTTATAAATATCTGCGAACTCAAGTTTTCTATCTGCTCTACATCCCTCATAACCTTTGACTGAAGCCTGCCTGACTCCATCTGGGTATGGTAAGAGATGGACAACTGCTGGAGCTTTCTAACCAGAGCGCATCTTAACTCCTTTTCCACCTGCCTGATGGTCTTGGCGTAGAAATACACATGAATGTAACTTGTAGGAACATTTTGTACCGTCAAAAGTATGATAAAGACTGAGTTTAGGATAATCTTTTTAACAGCATCCTCATCAGGCTTCGTGATTATATCAATCATCGCAGCCATTACAAGGGGAGATATCCAGGACGGCGAGTCTTTTATAAGGAAAAAGACTACCGACCAGAAAAGCTTGACATACTTCCCCTGATAAATGGCTATCAGCGTTTTTAACGGTTTACCTTCATTTTCCCTAAATATGCTTTCATAATCCGGTTCTTTGTAGGCTGTTTTCATAAGTCCATCCTTTGGCTATAATTATCTTACTAAAAATCCAATTTCCTCAATACCATCATACTTTTGTTTAACCGTTATTAAATTCAAATTAAATTCAACCCAAGAATATTTGTTTGGTAATACCATTTTACCTGTGCTATCTACAACTCCATAGTAATCGTCCTTACTTCTTACTATGAAGAGTCCATCATCATAGTCTAATATACTTTCCCATCTATTCTTTATACTTAACTTTTTCTTCCAGTCAGCACTATAAATAATCACCTCATCTATACCACTATCTTTATGATCTGACTTACCCTTCATTACCATATACTCTCCTGAAGCAAGCCTCTCTATAGACTTGGTGTTGTTTATCTCAAAAATTTTTTTACCTTCTTTATCTACAATTATTTCGGACAAATAGCCTCCTGTTTTGCCATTCTTTCTACATATTAAAGAAAATACACCGTTTTGCTTATCCAATACTCTGAAATAATCATATTTAGTCTTATGTAGCTCCTTACCACCTGCCGACATAATGCCGAATTTACCATTATTGGTCACCAAAAACAGTGACCTACCTTGATATTGAGTATTTGGAAGTTTCTCAATATTTTCATATTGTTTAGCAAAAACCTTGTCTTTTCCGTTTTTATATCTATAAATATAGTCAAGCCCTTTCTTTAATATCATTTCATCAGATTTAAGTCTGAGTATTTCATCGTATTCAGGCTTTATAAGCTCTCTTCCAGTCTCCGAAATAACTCCATATTTATCATCATTATCCACTTTAGACATTCCACCATAAAATCCGTATATTTTATTATATTTCTTAGAAGCAGCCTTTCCCCCTTTGTAATTCACCATATAAAATAAATATTTTTTGTCTAAAACTATAGCCTTATCCTTGTAAGCCTCTCTAATTTCATTATATTTATAGCTAAGTAGCTGCTTGCCATCATCTCTCACAAGACCATACTTGTCGTTTCTGCTTTGTACTAGGAAAATTATCTTATTCTCTTTATACCTTTTGTTAACTCCTTTAGGTGGGTCAAGTATCCCTGCAAATGGATCTCCCGGAGTATCCAAGATATTTCCACCCACTCCTTTTACAGTTTTATTTTTACCACTCCAAATCAGCCTGCCTTTTGTATTATATAAATTCAATTCAGAATCATATCTTTGAGGAACTGCTATCCTATATTCTCCCTCATTATTTATAAGAAGGTCTGCTTCCAGTTTCAAATTGTTTGCTATTATTATAGAAACACCTGATTTCTGTGAAAGTGACATAAAACCTCTCTTAGTTTTCTTCTTATTTGTGATAAGAATATATCTTGTGTTATTAACTTTCTTTTTATAAATCTCATCGTTAGTACCTAAAACATAGCCTTTATGAGTTTTTAATACTTTACAGTTATTTTTAGTGTCAAGGATAACAAGGCCATCCTTTGTTTCTCCACAAATAAAACGGTCTCGCTCTACCCCACTATTACTGATATGATATCCTTTTGAGTCAATACCTATATGGTCTGCAACATCCTTTAAGTTTGTGCAAACTTTATTACCCTCATCATCTAAAATGTACCCCTCATATGTATTCATATTTTCACTCACAAAGAAGAACTTCCCTTCTGCAAGAGGCACTACCTCTTCAAATACAAAACCTGTTCTTTTACCGTTCTTACAGAAATATAGCTGCATCTTGCTATTATCTCGTGAGCTATAAATCACAGTTTCCCAATAAATACCTTCCATGTCTATTTCGGATGCTTTAAAGCTGTTTCCCGCATTATACACGCGGCTTCCTATCCACACTATATCTTTCTCTTTTAGTGCAGCCTCTGCAGGAGCCACTGCTCCTATTGTCATAGTAATAAAGCATGCTGTTGCCACAAGTTTTTTCAATTTTCCCATAAGTTCCTCCTTAAAATTAGAGATTTTTTTTGCGTACTTATATTTTACCATTTTTTTCGTAGAAATGATATAGTTTTATATTGACTTTATACATTTAACAACTATAATAAATTAGGCTTTAGATTACTCGGAGGTGAGCATTACATATATAAAAAGGGCTATTTCAGATGTGCTAAAGCGTAGAGTGAAGACCAGCAAATGTACACCGGTACTTGGTGCAAGACAAGTTGGCAAATCAACACTTATAAAAAAGGAATTTCCAAAGTATAATCGTACAAATTTTGATGACAAATTAACGAGGCCGCAGGCGAAG
The DNA here is from genome assembly GCF_016651435.1 of Catonella massiliensis. Taxonomy (NCBI): domain Bacteria; kingdom Bacillati; phylum Bacillota; class Clostridia; order Lachnospirales; family Lachnospiraceae; genus Catonella; species Catonella massiliensis. The sequence goes on from NZ_JAEPRJ010000001.1 coordinate 2,374,935, forward strand.
GAAATATGTTTGAGACTTTTGTAGTTTCAGAGATATTAAAATCATATTCCAATGAGGGAAGGGATTATCGATTTAACATTTTCTATTACCGTGGAAAGGATAAAAATGCTTCTGAAGAAAATGAAATTGATTTGATTATCGAGGAAAATGGCATCCTATACCCTGTAGAGGTTAAAATGTCCGGCAACCCTAAGGCAAGCATGGGAGCGGCAAATCCAGTACTTGACAAGATTCCTGACAAGAAAAGAGGGGTAGGGGTTATTCTCTGTCTAATTGATAGGAAAACATATCTTAGGGGGAATCTAATAGCGCTCCCTATTGAATATATTTAGTACAGCAAATTCTAATTTGTAGGGCTGATGTGTTGTTAACTTACTAAGTCACGCCTCCACTAATAAATGTCCAGACTCGCTACGGTTTTTCTGTAAGATGCAGTTGTAATATGGCTTTGTTAACGAAAATCCTGATGCGCTCGCTTAGGCATTATTAGTTCCGGCTGTTTGATTGATAAGTCGTCACAAACAAACACATCAGCCACATGGGGGCAGGCGGGGGTGGCTGTCTTTAATTTGGTGTTCTAGTAATTTTTTGTATAAATTAAAGGTATCAGCTCCGAATGATAAATTCTAAGCGAGCGCATTAGGCGGAGCGAAGCGGATGCCGGAGCGAGTCTGAAATGTTATCATTCGGAGCGTCACTTAGTCCGATGTATTTAGACTTGCAACTTAAATTTGCAGCATAATTATTCACATAACTCAATAATTTAAGCTGCCAGCTTCGAATGATAAATTCTAAGCGAGCGCATAAGGCGGAGCGAAGCGGATGCCGGAGCGAGTCTGAAATGTTATCATTCGGAGCGTCAACTTAGTTTAGATTATATAACTCGACAAATTAAAATTTACTAGTGAGGAGTCTAATATGGACAAGTTAAAAGAATTCTGGCAGGAATCAAAAGCAGATTATGAAGCCAAATACAATACCCCGTTTTTAACGGATTACGATAAGTCTCTCCCTTACTTTGAGAAAATGCAGGAGCTCTTGCTTGATATGCAAAAAGAGAATAAAAATAATGTAGATGTAGCTTGTTTACTTGCTTCTGTCCGAATGGAGCTTCGTGACAGTTATGATACCTGTGGAGAGCTTTTACTTGATTTTCTTGATAAAAATGAAAACTGCTTATCTGACAGTGACAAAGCAAGAATATACACAAACATCGGATATTACATTGATTTTGAGTCTTCTAATCCTAAGCATTTACTTAAAGCAGAAGAATTAGATTCTCAATATTATGAAACTTATGAAGGTTTAGGCTTGTATTATTTTAGCGAGTATGAAAGAGATAATGGTGAGAAATACCTTGAAAAAGCCATAGTACATTTTGAATCAGCAAGGGAGCTCTCCAACAACTATGTGAATCATTTTAATTATGCTGCGGGGCTTTATGAGAATAAGGAGTATCAAAGGGCAAAAGCAATTTTTGAAGATTTACTTATAGACTACCCCGGTAGAATGAGGCTGATACTGGCACTGGCCTATTGTGAGCTCTTTCTTGGGAATAAGGCAAAAGCAAAGTTCTATCTTTCTCAGGTAAAAGACGGGCAGGATGAGAATTATTCACTATGTACGGATGATATTTCTGATTATCAAGTCTATGACTCCTACTATGTGCTTGACGAATACGATACATTTTTAGAAAACTGCAAAGCCGTGATATGCGATTATTATACCGATGACTGGAAGCATTATTATTATACTCTGTGGATTAAAAACCTTAAGCATGATTTTTATAACTTGGTTAATTCCACCATTTCAAGGCTTGAAGAAGACATAAAAGAAGCTGAGATTGATGAGGATTATAGCAGTTCTGAGGAAAAAGAAGAGTATATCAAAAGCTACAAAGAAGATTTAGTAAAGTATAGGGCTATGATAAAAGATATAGAAGATGGCTGTAAAAAGCCTGAAATAACTCTCAACCTCTACCCTGAGTATGAGTGTTTTCTAATAGACTGTCTAAGACATAAGTTTATGGACTAATATTATTTTAAACTGTTTTCGGCTAATCTGTACTCTGATTACATTTTAGCCGAAAAACGCTTTTGTGGCAAGTCCATTTTTATTCCTACAAATGTAAAAATATCTATTCGTTTTGTCCTTTAAAATGAACTTGCCTAAGTAACAAAATTTAGGAGTAGACATCTCTAAGTTTTGCCATAAGATATTTCTCTAAGTACTCATTTATGCCTGTAACTCCATTTTCGTCATATTTAGCAAAAGAGCCTATGTTTCCTTTTTTTATTTCTTCCTTTGTGATACTTAAGGCCTCTTTATAGTTTCCTTCTGCAATATAACACAAGATTATACCCAACACACTATGTTCATCTTCTCTACCTTCTAATTCAGACTTAAAAGAAGATATATCAGTAAAGCGTTTATTATATTCATTTATTATGCTGTCTGCCTCTTCAAAGACTCTTATCAAGGCATAGTTTACCTCATCAGGTGACCCGACTGGAGTATTATACTCCTTTATTATCAGCGGATAAGGACCTTCGGACGCAGAAATATGTGGGTTAATTGAGGTTGTTCCCAAATCATCCATTTCATACACTTCCCAGAATATATTGTCAATTATAAGCGGCTTAACAGATATTTTTGTGCTTATGTATTTCCCAAGGCTTGCGGGATAAACATCTATATTTACCAGATAGAGATAATCATTTACCACCTTATAAATCCAGCCCGACAGCAACTTGTATCCGAACTCTTTAACAAGTGATTTAAGCGTTTTAACTACAGTTTTTTTCAATTCTCTTACAGCCTGCTGCTCCTTATGAGTCATATTTTCCTCTCCCTTTTAGCTATTTATTCTGAGAATATTTTATCTAAAATCTATTTATATTCCAACCCCTTTTTCCTTACAACCACTGCCGCAAGCAAGAACGCCAAGACATCTGCCACAGGCTGAACCAGATACAAGCCCTTTTGTCCTAAAGAGAGTGTTAGAAGAAAAAGTGCAGGTATATAAAATATTCCCTGCCTTGATATTGATATAATCAGGGCAGTATAGTACCTGCCTATGTTTTGCATATACATGCTCCCTGTAGCAAAATAAGCCATAAAAGGCAGGGTAAGGCATTGGATTCTAAGTATGTCCACAGCAATATTTATTACATCCTTATTCCTTGACAAAACTTCTGTAAATTCCCTTGCAAATACATATAAAACGACTGCTGATACGCTCATAAATACCGTGCCAACTCTCACATTGTACTTAAATGCCTTTCTCACCCTCTCATACTGCCCTGCACCGTAGTTCATTGCACATATTGGCTGAAATCCCTGTCCCCAGCCTATTACAAGCATGTACGCAACTGCTGCCACCCTTGAACTAACGGTTAGTGCCGCTATTACCTCTTCTCCAAAGCCTGCTGCCACCATATTGAGCAGTACTAAAGAAAGGCTTGTGATTCCCTGTCTTGCAAAATTCGGCAGCCCTCCTACCAAGATGTGATAAACATTTTCCCTTGTAAACCTTGCTTTTGTAAGGCTTACAGCAATATTCCCATTCTTACCTGCTAGTATAAATAGTACCAAAGCACCGACAACCTGTCCGATTAAGGTCGCATAGGCCGCTCCGATGAAGCCCATTTTAAGGCCAAATATAAAAAGAGGGTCTAAGATGATGTTGGTAAGCATGCCGGCAAGTAAGCCCTTCATACCATCCTTTACATTGCCACATAGCCTAAGCTGATTGTAAACAGTGAATGAAAATAGTACAAAGGGCAGGCTTATGGCAATTACCCTCAGATATTCTCCCGCAAAGCTCTGTAGGCTCTCAGAGGCAGAGCCGCCTATAAGAGCTGTTAAGGGCGATATGAATATTAGTGAGGCTGCAGAAACAACGAGCCCTGTAGCCAAAGCCATTACTACAGCTGTAGAAGAGTAGACTTCTGTCTCTTCATTCTTCCCTGCTCCAAGGCTTCTTGACATAGCATTTCCACTGCCATAGCCAAACCAAAAGCCTAGAGCCTGAATCAGGCTCACATAACTAAATGTGATTCCTATCGCTGCTGTCATTGACTTATTGCCTAGCATTGCAATGAAAAAGGTATCTGTAAGATTGTATATCATAGCCACAAGCATACCGATAATGGTGGGAACGGCCATTTTTATGAGGAGGGGAAGAAGTGGGGCAGTAAGTATGTATTCTCTTCGAAGCTCTTTTTTGTTTTCAGGCTGTGTTGCTCTGCTGTTTTCTTCGTTATTTACCCTGTCCATACTCTACCTCCTCTCGCCATTTAATTATCCTGTCTTTCTGCCAAGCTATGCATATCCACTCTCATAATCCTGTTATAATTCTCACCTACTTCTACAGCTTCTCTAACTTCTCAAATTAAGTCTTTATCTCTAATTTTCCATATATATGATGTGGGTGTCAAAAGTATTTGACACCAAGCTATCCCACCAAGTCATGCCTTCCTTGCCACTCCCTTATCGCCGTCAACCATGACTTGGTCGCCATCCTTAAACTTAGTAGTAGCATAGCCCACTCCCAAAACGGCTGGGATACCGTATTCCCTTGCCACTATGGCTGCGTGGCTAAGAGCTGAGCCTGTATCCGCTACCACAGCACCTGCAAGGCTAAAAAGCGGTGTCCACTCAGGATCGGTGAGATGGCATACTAAAATACCTCCCTTTTTCATCTTGTAGAATTCCTCAGGTCCCTTTATCAGGCAGGCCTCTCCAACAGCCACTCCTCTGCTGCCGCTAACTCCCTTTAGCACCTCACCCGCAGTATCAAAGACAAGTCCTTTTGATGCCTCCCAAACCTTTATTGCCAGTGGACGGTTTTTATTTCTTCTGTCAATTTTTCCCTTATCACTTTCTGATAAACAGCCTCTTTCAAGGGCTTCCAGTAACTCCTTAAAAAACAGATTGGCAATACCACTCTTATAATCTTTATTTCCAAGCAGTAGTAAATTAGCTCTTTTTACAGCCTGTCTCACATAGTAGAAGAGAGTTTCCCAGAGATACTGGCTTTCTTCACGGACTATGTGAAAATATCTGAAAGATTCTATCCTTCTCTTAATCTTAGGAAATTTACTGCCATAGGCTTTTTCAATATTTGCCAAAATTTCCTCAAAGTCTTCAGTCTCTTCTTTTCCCAAGTTCTCCTGCAGTATAAGTGGCTTCATTATGTTAATTAGTCTGTCAGGCTCTTCCACAAAGGTCTTCGCATCTATACAGTAGCAGTTATAGTCTGACTTGAAGCCGTTTTTACGAATAAAGTCCTCTGCCAAGCGCTTAAAATCAGGATATTGCTTACAAATACTATCATAGCTCTCTCCTGATATCAGGCTTTTCTTAAGCTCTTCATTTTTCTTAGCTTCAGCTGCAAGCAGTTCGACATCTCTTGATACTACAGCTGTCTTATTGTCAAGGTTTCTATAAAGGTCGTAGACTGTATAGCTTTCATCCACCTTTTTCACAGCCTTTTCCAAGTCTTTTGCGAGTACTGATGGAAACAGAGCATACTTAAACCTATCATAGCAGAGCCTTTTGGTAAGCTCGTAGCTGTAAATAATAAAATCCCTGCACTCCCTAACATCCATTTTACTAAAATCGAGCTTTTTAAGGTCCTCTATTTCCTTTTCATAGTCCTCCATAAATGCCCTGCATTTGCCCTCACAGTAGTCGTAGTCTCTCATCATTTTAATAAGCTTAAATATATTGAATATGCGTATATTTACACCATTTTTTGAATTTGGAAGTGTTTCTATCCCGTCATCATCCATTCTGGGATTAGTATCAAGCTTTATTCCACCCTCGGCAAACAACCTGACCGTCTGGTCATTTATAGCAACCATATAATCATAGTCTAGTGCCCTGTATGCAAATGGCATTTTTTCAAGTATAAATGCGTACCTCTCTTTTGTGTATCCTTTAACTCTCACTCCTTTTAGATAAGCCTTAACTAACTCATCATCGTGATTATCCCCAAGAGTGGTAATCTCTCTCGCCTGTAGGATGTACACCTCGCCACCTCTTATAGCCCATTCTACATCCATAGGTTTACCATAGTGCTTCTCGATGGCATTTCCTGCCTGTACAAGTGCCCTAACCTCATCCTCCGTTAGGGCAGGCTTTCCTCTAAGCTCCACACTTACTTCTACCTTTTTTGTCTCCCTGTCAGCATATATAATCTGAGTTTCCTTTGTACCTAGGGTGAGGCTTATAATCGTGCCTGATTTGTCCACTATGTAGTTATCCGCTGTTACGCTTCCGCTTACTACGCTCTCCCCAAGGCCATAGCTTGCATTTATCTGCATCTCCTCCCGGTTTTCATTGACGGGGTTGACTGTAAATAAGACTCCTGCCTTTTCGCTTTCAACCATGGTCTGAACAACAACTGCAATAGCAACAGATAGCTGATTGTAGCCCTGATTAGCCCTGTAGCTTACCGCCCTGTTACCCCAAAGGGATGCATAGCAGTCGACTATGCGAAGGAGGACTTCCTCCACACCTCTTACATTTAGATAAGTCTCCTGCTGTCCTGCAAAGCTTGCATCGGGCAAGTCCTCCGCTGTAGCAGATGAGCGCACTGCTACCCTGACATTTTCTCCAAGCCCCTCATAGGCATTTTTTACCTCATTTATTACAGTATCAGGCAGCTTCCCTTTGCTTATAAGTTCCCTTAGCTTCTTTGCAGTTTTAAAAAGTTCCGCCTCATCTTGCACACTCCCAGTAAGTTCTTTTTTGAAGACTTCCTCTAAGGAGTTTATCTTAAGAAATTCTTTGTAAGCATCTGCAGTTACTACAAAACCCTTTGGCACATTTATTCCTGCCAAGACCATTTCCCCAAGATTGGCTCCCTTGCCACCTGCCGTAAGTACATCTTCTTTTCTAATCTTACTAAAATCAAGTACCATAATTCCCCTTCTTTCTTAGTAACTATCTCACCTCAATGTACCTTTCTACCATAGCCGTGATGAAAGTCCTCAACGCCTCATTAAAATACTCTTTTTCAAACTTGCCGTAATTTGATAATAATACAAAGCTCCCTATAAATGTATTTAGGAGGCCTCTTTCATCTATGCTTTTAACTGCCCCCTTCTCCCTCCAGTAAGCAGCTATCTTCCTGATAAAGGCTGTATATATCTCACTTATCTCATAGGTCTTACCCTCATTTTTCCTTGCAAGCATAGCCAAAGCCTCCGCATATATCGGCTTTTTCTCACATTTTTCCTTAAAATCAACTGAGTACTCATAGATAATGTCTGCGAGAAAGCCTACAGGATTGTCTAAGGATTTATTAAAATATTTCTCAACCACAGCCAGCTTCTGAGCCGACCTATACTGCATCACATCGAGAATGAGAGCATCCTTGTCCTTCCAAAAGTTGTAAAAGCTTCCCTGAGCTATCCCCGTTCTACTTGTAAGCTCCTTTATACTAAGCCCCTTTGTGCCGCTTTCGTGAAAGAGCATAAGGGCTATATCCATCATCTTCTGCTTTATTTCCTGTTTTTCTTCTTCATTAAATGCCTTCGCCATATCTTACCTCTATGAATATTTTGTTGTATGTTCATAGACATGATAAACCTTTAAAAGAAAAAAGTCAATGAATATTTTTAAAGATATTCATTGACCTTGGATTTTGTTTTTTACTATGTGCTGCTTAAGCATTCTTTTTTACCTAATTCTTACTCAAGGCTGTTCTTACTGTTTTCACTTAGTCTCCTATTCTTAACAGTTCTATCATCTCATTCTTTTTCATACTTATGAATGATAAAATTGTTATTCCAGTAACTAGCACAATAATACTTCCCAATATGGCTATAAAAACATAAATTGGTGGAAAATAAACTGCATGTTTAAACATAATAAAACTTAGTCCATTTAAAATAGCAGTCTGGAAAATCATAGTAGTTAGCGTTGCCACTGAAGTAATAATTATGTTTTCAAATATAACTATTTTTTCTATGTCTCTTCTCCTTGCTCCAATAACTCTATACAGCATAAACTCTCTTTTCCTTGAGGTAAACAGTACAAAACTCAATATACCAATTATACATATTAAAGTTATAAACATTAAAATACAGGTAATATATATGAATACAATATACTGATAAAACCCTTCCTTGTACATCTTAATGTACGAGTCCACGCTCACGACTTCTGCCCCAGTCTCCGCTGCCAGATGTTCTATATTCTCTTTATCCGTTTTATCTGCATTTATAAGAATATTTTTCTGAAAGCTATTATCGATATTCTCCTTTACATCATCATAATTGAGTGCAACAGTATATGCAGCCGGCGTATTAGGCATATCATCTACATTTCCGGTTAAGCTAAGTGCTCTGTCAAAAAATTTATATTGACCGTTCCGGCTTATCCCTGTAATATAGCAAAAGTACCTGTTTGCATAAAATGTTCCTTTAGGTGGCACCTTATTTCTGCTAAGTCCCTCATCATCCTTAAAAACTGCCATACTATAAAATTTCCCTTCACCTCCTTTTAGCTGAAAGGATTTATTAAATGATGTAAAGTATTTAATATTTTTTTCAGAAATTGCTTTTTCAAACTTATTAGAATTTACATCAGATTCAGTAATACACAAATTAAATCCCTGTGTGCTTATCCACAAATTTTCATAATAAGTTTCTACACCAAGTAATACATTATAAAGCACTATTACCAACATACATACAGCAACTATTGTTGTCCCTAATACTGCATTATGTTTTTTCCTCCTTTTAACAAGCAATAAAGCCAGCTTGACCATGCTCTTTTTCTTAATTGCAAGCATGGAAACTAAGACAAATCCAAGCCTGAATATCAGGTTGAATATAAAAATTATTAAGAGACTTATAAATATTAGCGGATTTATTCCTCCAAAAATAAATAAACTTATGACAATGTATGATATGACACTAAGCACCTGCCATTTATTTATCATTTTTTTTACTACTAAAGTTTTTCTGCCCCTTAGCTCATCCGCTATTTTTAACTCATATATTAGTTCATACATCCCTAAATGAAATAAAAAAACTATTGAAACTGATAATAATAAGATTTTTAAAAATGTAACTAATCCAACATTTAATAGAGTCAAAACAGATATTTTGACTGCTAAAAAAGTGTTACAATAATATCTGAATAATAATGCTCCTATTACAGTTGCAAGAGCAGACGAAGTAGGAGTAATAAAGATTGCATCAAGGACAGCAAACAGCCTCAGTACACTTTTATTCACTCCATATATTCTGGCTATAATAAGTTTTGGCTTAACAGAGTTTTCTTTTAAGTAGAGTATTGCCATTATGCCTAACACTACTATTATTACATTTATATTTATAAAAATTCTTAGTATATTTTCTCCTGATTTTAATGTAGTCTTAAAATTGTCAAGTACTGCTTCTTTGGTAGACATTTGTATAATATAGTCTTTTTTACCTGATTCATTAAAAATGTTTTTTACATCATTATATACAGATTTTTCATCAACCTTCCCTTTAATGTTAATTTCCAAATTACATTTGGAAACAAATTCACCATCATTAAAGGTCTTTTTTAATTCATTAATATTTTCTCTGCCTACGATTACATATCCTGCTAGAACCATATCCTCGAAATTAGAATCGCAGGGTTCAATTTTTTTAACAATAAGCGATTTATTTAGAACATCAAAATATACCCTGTCACCCTCTTTTGCCTTAAGCTTAGCAGCCGCCTGTATACTTAAAATACAAGTTCCTTCCAAATCTTTATCTGACACCCTAAGGATAATCTGCTTTTCTTCTTTGCCTATATTGTTTTTGATTGGCAGAAACCTCTCTGTAGAAACTTCTACCTCTTTGCTTAATTCTCTTATATAAGCATTAAGCTTAGGACTTGTTATAGTTCTACCATATGTGTCCATTACACTTATGGTAAGATTATTACTTCCTGAGCCGGCTTTATATAAATCTTCTGATAGTGATGTAATAAATAGAAGAAGCGCCAAAGTACTAAAAGCAAATGACAGAAGAAACATTATCATAATATTTTTGTTATTTTTCCTGCCAAACAATTTATAATATAAAGAATAACATTTACTAAGCTTCATATAATTCTCCGTCAAGCATTTTTATCTGTCTGTCAGAAACCTCTGATACATGGCAATCATGAGTAGATATTATAATGCTTATGCTAAAGTTATTAACCAGTTCCCTAAATAAGCGTAAAATATTATTACTGTTAGAACTGTCAAGAGCACCCGTCGGCTCATCTGCTATGAGTACTTTAGGGTTATTTATCAAAGCTCTGGCTATTGCAGTCCTTTGTTTTTCTCCTCCTGAAAGCTGATAAGGATATAGTTTCTCTTTTCCTTTCAGCCCCAATAATTCTATAAGTTCTGCTATTTTGCTTTCAAAATTCTCTTTTTTCTCACTAAATATGCTTGGGAGCTCTATATTTTCTATAAGTGATAATTCTTCCACAAGGCAGTGATTCTGAAAAACTATCCCAATATTTTCATTCCTAAATATATCAAGTTCTTCATTCTTAAGAGCATACAAATCAGTATCCCCTATAAGTACCTTCCCCTTATCAGGCTTATCTATTCCTCCTATTACTCCAAGCAGAGTACTCTTTCCACAACCACTCGGTCCCATAATAGAAAGTATCTCGCCAGTATTTATTTCTAAATTGATATTCTTTAATATCTCTATTGAATGCTGTCCATTTTTAATACTTTTTGCAATATTTTTTACCTTTACCATACCGCTTGCCTTTTCTAAACTCAAGTTATTTGTATCATTTTTTTGAATGTCTTCTAATGATTATTGTGGCAGCAATACTTATTAGACTACAATAAAATATAGGCAATGAATACAACAAAAGGTACGTCCATATATCTGCTTTCCCATCTACAGATATCATTGCATTTACAACTGAAATAAGAATAGCTGCCATTAAAAATAATATCCTTGCTTTAAGTCTTTCATTTTTGTACATTTCTCTTATACTTTTTATCCCAAAAAATATTGCTGACAATACCGCTGCCTGAATAAGCATTGAGAAATCTATCAGTAAAAACACAGCACCAAAAGGAGAATATCCCAGCTGATAATTCTTAATAAAAATCCCGGCTAAATATACTAAAATAATTGATATTTCTATTGCCATCTTTATACCTCTCCAAGCTCTGAGCTTTATATCAGCTAAGTATTCTCAAAATCACTTAAATTCTCAAATATCTTAATGCTTAAAAACTCAAGCTCTTTAATGCTACACCTTCAGTTTTCTTCATACTGATTAGATATATGGCAAGCATATATTGATGTTTCTAGCCGGTCTGCTTCGGCAAATACTGCCTCAAGCCTTTATTATCATCTGTTCTGCCTGCTTTTATATATTTCGATGCATATATACAATACTACAGAAATTAAATACGGCATTAATACAAATACATATGATCCTTCAAGCATGGATGCATTCCTTTGTACATAAGCCGAAAAAAACCAAGTTGCAAAAACTCCAAATTCAACACCCCAAATACCACCAAGACTTATTTCACAGTATCTTTTATATCTGTAAACTGAATATAACAGACATCCTGCATTTATTGCAAAAGTTACCAGATTATAAATCCATACAAGCTCATAAATGGTAGTACTTGAAACATTTTTTATGTACCAAGGAAAGATAACATACAATGCCGCCTGAATCACAAGAGCATCAATCAAAGCAATAATAAATAAACATCTCCTAATTGATATTTCTTTCTTAGATATTTCAAAAAAGCGTATGAATCTGATATCTTTTGAAATCACATAATACATTGCCGTAAGTACAACAGGCAAGGTGTAAATTGCAAATACAGACATATTATCCTGCAATATACCACGCACTAATATATAACATGTAAAAATAAGTGTAAGTAAAATAAGTATCTCTCCAATAAATTTTCGTCTTTCAGATATCCATTTTCTCAAACTGTTATTTTGCTCTTTTTTTAATGTGCACAGTATACTCGTTATATCTATATCTAGAGTACTATCATCGTTTTTCATATGTTCCACCATCTCAAACATATTGTCCCTGACATTATCTACTTGACACCAGGCAATTTTATTTTTACAAAAATACAGTTTCTTTTTTTCATCTGTTTTCATACAAACCTCCTGATTCTAAAAAAGTTTATCATGTTACTATTAAATATCACCGTTCTTATACCTCTGTGGACTTAAGCTTTTCATCATCTGCCTTCAGTTGTCTTTTCTTTTGGCTTACTGTACGCTTAGGCTGATGTACCTCTAATTGCAGTATAGCATCTTTTAAGATAATATCAATACCTATTGCAGAAATCGGCAAAATACCTATTGACGCAAGCTTCCTTATTACACCGCTATCACGTACAAAATAATAGATAGCATAAATAAAAAATCATCTCTTTAATGCTTCCACCTAACAGATCTTTAAGAGCATCCTAAATGTCTTCAGTAGTTTATACATCGCACTCTTTAAGTAGTTGTTGAATTATATTTCTTTTATCATCAGTAATAATTGCCTTAAAATTAGTGTTTTGTAAGCAGACACATTATTTATAAGGTTGTAAAGTTGTGTATATTTTATTTATCTTAGACAATTAGCAAAAACAGCATACAGGGCGGTAAGATAATTACCAAAAAGCCTATTCTTTTCACCAAGTTTACATCCGATGGATATTTTTCTTTTCTTCTTAATTTACAGTAAAACCCATATACTGTCTCAGGCTTTAAGTATGAATAATATCCTATAGTCATAGCAATAACAATTAAAATCATACAAACTGTTAGTATTTTATATAATTCCACTACTCTCAAATTTACCATGATAGCAGAAGCAAATAAATGTCTCATACTATTTATGGCTTCATCAACCTTGTCACGAGCTTCTTTTTCTTCTGTATTTTGTACTTCGCCGTTTGAGGTTGAATCTGAGACTTCAACGCTTCCTTCTCCATAGGCCATATTAATGTATTCAGAGCTATTGCTAAATCTAACAAAGGATGAACCTACATAATTATGGGTGAGATAATCCCCTCCTGGCAGTAATAAATAGATACTAAGTCCATCTTCATTCTGATTCACCGCATATAAGCACCGGATACCATCAACCCGTACAGCGTTATCTCTGACTATTATTTCTTTGTTTATAAAATCTGTTCCGTAGATATTCTTAAGCTTTGCTCCCCATTCACTTATTTGAAAAGCGTATTCCCCGTCACTACCACAACCTATTTGTCTGAAAAAGGCAACAAGAATAATACATACAATAAATAACGGCAAAAATACTTTTAACAAATGTGTTTTCAATTTATCCACCGTCCTTTTGTGTGCTTGTCTCATTTATTAAGGTGCTCTTGTAAACGAAATATAGCTCGGATCAAAATACAAATAAGCGCAATGAGTGTCAAAACACTTGAAACAATCAATATGGCGTGCGTTTTATTGTACAATGCATCATCGGTGATTCCCCTCGCTATCATTTTGGAAGTAATCAAAGTAGAGCATCCTGCAACAATCAAGACGCATACTAGAATAATGGCAAACAACTTATTCTTCATCTTCTCTTGCCTCCTGTTTTAAGATTTTTGATATACATAACAAAGCCGCGATAACCACTGTAGAAATCGCCATATTTTGCGAAAATCTGCAAAGAATTGACTTGCATCCTGCAAATCACTTCTTTAAGTCTGGCAGCATTATTGAAAAATAGATTTATTTTCACCGTTTGATTTCAATGCTCTTTGCCACACTTTCCAATTGTTCATCAGTAATCCTTCCTTGGTCAAACTCAAAGGCTACATAAACCAACATATCCTTGTTATACGATACAATTCCCTTATTGTGCTTTTCTTTTCCATCATTTACTGCTGCTGAATAATACACATCTGTAACAGCAGTAACTCCAGTTTCGGTTTCATTTATTACTTTGTAAGTGTCCCTAACATCAAAATGATAATCATTTCCCAAAGCTATCTGATTATAAATAGCTGCCGGTTCATTCTCTGCACCCTCGTAAACCTCATATTTATTATGGCCTGCAACTCCGACCAAAACTTTATCTTCATTTAAGATATTATATTTAGAGAATACAGGCAATAGCTTAAACTTATCTTCTACTACTTCCTGCTTTTTTACACTCCAGCCATTAGGAAGAGTTAATGAGACTGAAAATGGTTCTTCAGCGTACACCTTGGTATTAAACTCTGTTTTTGCATAATCATCTACCGGGAATGTAAGTGTAACAACATTGCCTCCTGATGAACGACCACAGGATACTACGAAAACCACTGTAATGAGTATGAGTAATAAATCGATTGATTTTTTCATAATAATCGTTTACCTTCCAATTTTATTACGTTCCTCATGCTTTCTCTAATTGTAGTATAGCATCTTTTATTCTAATTACAATATCCATTGCAGAAATCGCCCATTTTTTTGCAGAATCGGCAAAAAAATTACTTGTATTTGCAAGTCATTTCTTGAAGTTCTTATCTCATTATATTTTTTTACTTGATTATTCAAATAACAAAACGTACATCCTAATAACCACACCATATGACTATTTAATATTATCATTAATATTTAATACATCACCTATTTCTTTATATACTGATATAGTATCTAAGAAATCAACGTCTTTAGCATATAAGTTGTTCTGTACATATTTTCCCCACAGCTCTTTTGGGGCTTCACTTTCCTTGAACAACTCAACTATTTCTTTATACTGTAAAGCCATTTCCAAAGAACCTCTGTATTTGCTCGTTCTTTCTATTGCTTTTCTTAATGTGTCTTTATTGATTTTATCTTTATAAATGCTGTATATCATGTATAAATCGTAGAAATCCCTTGCTCTTGTTGTGGTAATATTTCTACTTGAAATAGTTTCAAATTTTTCAGCGAGTATAGTTTCTATAGTATATGTCATAATAGGTATTGTTCCTCCTTCTATGATTTTTGAATAGGAATAGTTCATTTCTCTTGGTGTAATAACATCTCCTGTTGTTATATCTATATTTAAGGTTGCATTTATTTTCCCAAAAACGCAGGATATGCTCGCACAAAAATCTTCATACACATCTTCCTGTCTTATGGGCGATAATTTAATCAGTTTATATTCAATATCAGCATCAATTTCAATCGCTAAAATTTCATTTAAAATATTGGATATAGAATCTTCGTTTAGTGGAATTCCTCTAACCGTAGTATCCATATCCATCGTACTACGCATATCAACACCTATAAGAGACGAAATAAGAAGTCCACCTTTTAATATAAAATTTTCACTATATTTTGATTTAGAGAGTTTTTCGAGTATTCCTTCAAACAAGCACATCTGGAGAAGAGAATTCGGATTAACACCCGTTTTCTTAGATATATTCCTAATCGCTCCCTTAATCTGTTCCGATGTTTTCATAAAAGCACCTCCGTATATAGTTTTAAATCTTCCTCCATATTCATCTTAATGGCATATTTCGACAGTTTTAATAAATTCTTCTCCTTATCTGCAAAGTAAGATTTTATTGCTTCGCTAAATACTTGCGAATCTATTCTGTCCTTATCTTTGATAATATCAAGTATGGTTCTTTCTTTGTCATACACTGATATTTCTCTGCCAAAAGGACTAATTATAGCCATTTTCCCAATATCATAATAATCTTTTTTTACATACTTAAAAATAATATTATCTCTTACAGACTTAACCCTACTGACATTGTCTCCTACTTTTACAGTCATCACATAAGCAAGGGGCATTCGTGTAGATAATCCTTGTAAATATGCTGATGTTTCGTGAGAAAAAATACCTTTGGGAATTCTATATGAAAAATAAAGATAATCATCAATACTCTCATCTGGAAGAGCGTAGAGTCCGTTTGCTATTTTTTCAAGCTCTTCTTTTATAGTTAATTCTTTCAGGATATCCTTATAAATCCCAATATTTAGGGCTTCTTTGGTAGTTATGATTCCATTATTTTCTTTTATTTTTTTTAGCAGAAGTTCACGTTTCGTCATTTATATCACCACCTTTTTGTTCTTAAATTATAATATTTATAAGAATAAAAGTCAATATTGAAATTGTCGTATAGGTGGTAGCGAAACATTTTGCCTATCCACAGGTCGCAACCGAACAGATAAAAACTTAAACCCTTTAGAAACAGGCTCCGCTAAGTGCTCCTGAAAAAAAGTGACTTGCATTGCAAGCCACTTCTTGAAATCCTTAGTATCTATTTCTTCTTCACTTTTACCCTTAACAAAGCATACTTCCCTGCTTTATCTGTCTTAAATACAAGCTCCTTTTTCTTCTTGTCATACCTTGCAGCATAGCGTTTTCCGCTCTTGATGTCAACTACATAGAATTTGCATCCCTTTACCACTCCCTTATAAGGCAGCCTTATTTCTATCTTTTGCCTGGTTTGCTTTCCTGCTTTTATGGTAAGCAGTTTTATCTTATAAACATTCTTAGTAAAGAGTTTCTTGTACTTTGCTGCAATTTTTGCAAGGACAGCCTTAGACTTTATCATGGTTAACTCATACTTTTTCTTGGTGGCATTAGCCTTTCCCTTGCCCTTTGTGCTGTCATTAATGTCAGATAAAGGGGTTTCTCCTTCGGTCACAGTTGCAGTCTCATCAGGCTTTTTTACCTCGGAGTTAGGCTTGTTATTATCTGTGTTAGAGTTCTCAGTAATTACAGGTAATACAGGGATTACAGGGATGCTATTATTACCGCCTCCACCGATATTGCCACCTATATTACCACTGCCACCTGTGTTACCACCCTCGTTATTACCACCGGCACCGCCAGTACCACCACCTTCGCTGTTTCCTCCACTGCCTTCATCTTCTTTTTGTAGCGATATGACTTCTTCCTTCATTATGGTGTTTAATTGCTCAAAGTCATCCCACACATAATTCTTTATCTTAACAGCGTCCTTAGGTATCTTAAGTACATTGGTTACCCTGTCATTTGAAAGTGCTTCGATATAAGCAGTATTGGCAGTCATATTTAAGAGCTTATTGTTCTTGCCATAGACACAGGTAATCACAGTTACATTTTTTCTTTGCCCATAATTGTTAATTATATCCCAAGTAGTAGTTACCTTATTGTTTTCAATATTATGGGAAGATGTTATTTCAAAATCCTGCTTAGCCTCCTGCTCCTTTACCTGGATCTCGACTGCATTTACACCAAGGCTTTTACCCGCTTCATCTACAGCCTCGACTATCAAGGTCTGCTTCCCTGCTTCAGGTACGCTAAACTCATAGGCAGTCTCCTTAGTTTCTGCCAAGACTTTGGTTGTATCATTTAGATAAATCCTGTATCTTACAGCAGCAGGCATACCATACTTAAGCTCAATCTTTTCCTTAAGCTCTGCCTCCTTTTTATCTGCTGTAAGCTTAACAGGTGAATCTTTCACGGAAATGATTGTGCCGTCTGTGGTTCCCATATTCCCTGCATAGTCTATGGCACCGACATATAGCTTATGAATACCATTTTCTAAGCCATCCAAATGCAGGATTTTGCGGTATTCATCATTTTGTTTTTCCAAGTAAAATACCGTATTGTCATCCTCTTTATATCCGTCCTTATCTATTACAAATACAAAATGTGATATATCTGTACGTGACAGCCCTCTATCCTCGCCTGTCATCGTGACTTCACACACATCGGTATCTGTTATAAAGGTGCCTGATTTGACTATAGGCGCAGTCTTATCGATTTTGACAGGGAATCTTAACACCTGTTTTTTGGCACCTTCCACAACAGGAAAGGCTTCTACAACATAGTAATACTGCCCTTCAGGCGCTGGTATCTTAAGTCCTTTTTTCTTATCATAATAAGTTCCACTCCATCTCCACAGCTCTGAGATTTTAGACTTTTCTTTCTGCGTAGCTGTAACTTCCTTCCTTAGATAGTCTGTAGCATATATATAGGTGAACATCTTGTGCCTGTCATCCTCGATATAAAACTTCACATCTTTTGCATTTCTTAGGAAAGACAGCTTAGGCAGGGCAGTGAGCATACCGTCTCCGTTTCCGGGGCTTATGCCCATGTTTTCAGCAGTTGGATTCTTACCTCCTACAGGAACCAGTAATACCTTATTTCCTCCAACACGGTATTCTGAGTACAAGCCCTGTTCCTTGTATTTTGACTTTGGCTCATAAAAGTTCCTGTCGAATACCGAAAGGTTCTTAAAGTCTCCCGAATAGGCTAAAAATGGGATGTTAGCCTGAGTTTTATCGGTATTTGCTATTATAAAGCCCTCGACATAGTTTTCAGCTACCGACTCTACTTTAAGCTTTACCCTAACCTCTGCAGTTGCTCCTGCCTCAAGTGTAAGCTTCTGTGGCTCAAAGGATATCTTAGCGCCTTCAAGGACTTTCTCCTTAGCATTTGAAACATCCATTGTAAGTATGTCTGAGTGGGAGAGATTTATGGTTGCCTTATGAGACGTGGTATTCTTAACCTTTATTAAAAATTCCTTTTCTTTGTCCATCTCACCTAGAGATGCCTTTGGCTTTCCGTCGTAGCCTAACCTTATCTCCTGCTTCTTCATATTTTCAAAGTCTATCATTCCTGCACCCTGCCTGCGTACAGCAAATGGAAGACCTTCTTTATTCTTTAATATCCTTGCAGTATTCATCATTGCAAATGTGATATCTTCAGGAGTAAAAAGGATGTTTTTGTCTTTCAGGTAATTCATATAGCAAAGACTTATACCTGCCACGTAAGGAGAAGCCATTGATGTTCCTCCCATAGTCGCATAGGAATTGTCATTCACCGTAGAATAAACTGTTCCACCAATACCGGTTATTTCAGGCTTGATTTCAAGGTCATTAAGAGGACCATAGCCTGAAAACGCACTCATACCGCTAAGAGGGTTCTTGATTTCGCCCATCCTGTCTGTAAAATCAGGTAAAATGTTAAGATTTGACAGAAGTTTCTTACCGTCTGCATTTGAAACGAAGATGACAGGAATATCCTGCTCAACCACTCCTATGCTCTCTACATAAGAATCGTCACCGTCTTTATTGTATATGATGACTGCTTTGGCACCCTTTTTATGGGCATTTTCAATCATTTCCAGGAATGGTACTCCTGAGCGGTAGATAATGGCAATACCGGGATTCTCCTTTATGTCTTCTGCTTTTCCATTGCCACAGTCGGAGAGCTTCACTCCGCTTGCACTCTTGATGTCGCCGTTTAGCTTGGTGTATCTGATTGTTTCGCCATTAAATGTAAATGAGTGGATTCTCTGCAGCTCACTCTCAAAAGAGGCTACAGAGATGGCACCTTCTGCTACTCCCGGCTCTGAAATGGTGGAATTGTCTATGGTTGGCTCATTTGGATAGCCTGCATAATAAGCATTTCCTGCTGCAGATACAACCAGGATACCCCTTTGCTTTGCTGCGTTTATGGCTTTTTGCATAAGGTCTGAGCTATCCTTGATGCCCGCAGGAACTCCAAAGGAAAGGTTCATTGCATCTACATCTAATGAAACCGCATCCTCGATGGCGCTGATAACTGCACCTTCAGGCGCTCCTTCACCCTTTCTGGGATTGTTGTAAAATATCTTCATAGATGCGATCTGAGCCTGTGGAGCTACACCTCTTACCCTGCTCTTGTCATTTGCAGGTCCATTGGCACCTATGATTCCTATTACGTGCATTCCATGTCCATAGCCTGCCGACTTTACATTGGTATCCTTGATGTCGTGGTCTCCATCTGCATAGTTGTAAGCATAGGGAATCTTTGCATTGTAATATTTTCCTTTTAGCTTCTTTTCCTTTACCTTATCAGCTGTTAGCTTAGGATATTCAATGTCTGCAGATAGGTCTTTATGCTTAATGTCTACGCCTGAGTCTAAAACTGCAATTACAGTCCCTCTTCCATCAAAGCCCTTCTCCTCTGCCATCTCTCTAAGCTCCTGTAAAATAGCCTCATTAGCTGTCTTCATCCTCTCCTCTTTAAGTGGAGTAAAGACCTGTTCAATCTCAAAATCAATCCCTTTTCCCTTTAATTCATCTATTTTTGAGCGTTTTACCTCAGCCACAATAGCATCTACTATCCAGAATTGTCTTGTAAGCTTGGCAGAGGAATCCACCTCTTCTATACGCTTAAATTCAGATTTTTTCCCCTTTACGATAATTGAAACCCTCTCCGTCTGTGTGCCCCCATCAGTGGTTGCAGCCCCCACGGGCACGCCCGAAATAGTAAATATCAGGAGAATGGATAATATGATGCTAACCCAAAGCCTGTTCTTCATAGATATCTCCTTCCTTATGGCAAATAGAAATCTTTGTTTGTAAGTCCGTCATATATATCCTTAAGCACTAGGATATCTACTACCGGATTTCCCCTTAAATGAAGTACCTTCAGTGTCTTAAGCTCCTTAAGAGGCTCTACTACACGCACTCTGTTATTTACAAGTGTAAGCTGCCTAAGCACAGGGCTATTTCTAAATGCCGATATATCCTCTATCTGATTATCATCCAGATATACAACCTCCAGTTTCTTCAAGTCTTTCAGTGCATCTACGCTTGTAAGCCTTCCTTTTTTCAGATAAAAAGTGTTAAGAAGAGGCATATCTGCAAGTGCTGATATATTTGAAACCGGGTTGTTATTCATCATAAGATGAGTAATCAGACTCTTCCCCTTTAGCCCTGAAATATCTGTAATCTGGTTTTCATTTAGGGCAAGATAGTTTATCTTGATGAGGTTTGCGAGGGCATCAAGGGAACGAAGATGGTTATTCTGTGCAAACACGCTTTTGATGCTGGTTACATTTCTTAAACAGTCCAGATTGTAGATACCACAATCTTCTGCCATAAAGTCTTCAAGAGAGGTATTCTGTGCAAAGGCATTTTTATCAATCTGTATACCGGGATTTTCGTCTAAAACTATCTCTCTTAGGTTCTTTAATTTATCAAAGGTATGCTCACCTACATAGCCTATTCCGCAGTTTGCCAAATCAAGTTCTTCGAGCCTTAGCATGGTATTGATTACTTTAAGCTCTTTGTCTGTAACCTTGATTCCATAAAGTCCAAGCTTTTTAAGCCCTACCAGATACTCAAGACCGCTTAAATCCTTAACTTCCTTAAAAGCAAGATCAAGTACCTGTAGGTTTTTTACATCCTCAAACAATATATCCCCGTATGGCTTGTCCACACTGTATCTTATAACTTCTTCAAAAACCTTATCCTTAAACCTTACTATTTCATTGTCCTTGTCATTTTCCCCGGAAAACCTTGCTATTATGGTCTGTCCGTCAAAATGACCTGTTATTTCAAGATGTTCTTCAACTTCGCCGCTTATCTTTTCCCAGTTTACAAAGATTATGTTTTCGTCTTTTTTAACTGCATAAGGCAGATAGAAGCTTTCACCAACCTGCGCATTGAGTAGTATGCTTCCATCCTCTACAGTCAAAAGCTTGATATCAAAAGGCTTTACGAGGTTTTTGTTATACTTTACAATAGGTGTTAGGTCACGCACCTTAGAGCCAAGCATCAGCTCTTTTAGCCCATCTGTATATCTTAAAGCCCTGATATCTTCCACATTTTTACATACGAGATTAAGCTTCTTTAAGCCTGTAAGTCCTTTAAGAGGAGAAATATCCGAAAATAAATTTTCTCCAAGATTTACATCCTCTAGGTCTGTAAGCCCCGCTAGAGCATCAATTGAAGAGATTTTATTGGAAAAGAGGTTCAGTGTTTTAAGCTTCTTTAAGCCTGACAGCGGAGTGATATCACTAATCTGATTATAGGATAAATCAAGTGTAACCAGATTCTTCATCTCCTTTATATCAGCTAGATTTATCTCACTATAGCTCCAAGTAAGGCTTAAATCCCTGATTGTAAGCAAATCTGAATAAGTAATCTCAGTAACCTTTTTATTTAACTTATCAGCTGCCGCATCACCAACAGCCTTATCTACAAAGCTATACTTTGCATTCGGGTTAAACTCTTCAACAGTGATAACAATCTTAGCCTTAAGCTCTGTGCCCTGAACACTTCCCTTTATTTCATAGACTTTCACCGTATCCTTATCAAAGGTTCCGCTCCATTTTACCGCCTGCCTGTCTCTTGTTTCATCTTCATAGACAACCTCTACAGTATCAGGCAGCTTATAATCTTCTCCCTTTTTAAGCCTTACAGTAATCTCAGGGATACTCTTTATCTTCTTCATCGGTATAATGGTAAACACGGCTTCCATTTCCTCAGAATATTCGTATTTATCAGAATAAACTCTTACAGGAAGTTTAATTTCTTTAGCCACTGAAGTATCTAGCAAAGCCCCCTTAAAATCAAGGTTTACCTTGGCACTCTTGCCATTGTTTAATACGGCTTTTGCCGTCTTAGGCAGGGTATATTTCTCAAACTGCCTTACCTCAAACTTGAGCTCCTGTACCTTTTCCACCTTTTCTTTGTAGTAGCCACCCTTTATAGGCACTGAGGTTTCCTTTATTATCTTATCTGTATCAATGTCCCAAACGCAGATTTTAACAGCATAAGGAAGCTCTGCAATCTTGGTATAGCCGTCAAATTCTACAGGGTACTTGGAACTGCTCTTTTTTTCAATACGTGTTAGATTGATATTGCGCTCCATATAATCTACCAGTATGAAGTCCACTCTAAGTTTTCTACTTTGGTCGTCCTTTACTATTACTTTAAGGTTCTGTATCGCCCGGTTTTCTAGAGACGGCTTGCTCACATTGATGGCAGTATCTGCATACACAGGCTCTTTCCCTGTCATCACTAGTATGAGCAGAAATGCCGCCAGTAAAAGCCAATAGATTTTTTTCATGGTATCCTCCTCCTACTGCAGCTTAACTGACTTCTTTTTCACGACTCCGTCCACATTTACATAGACGAAATATTCTCCTGCTTCTTCATCCTCTAGGTGAAGAGAAATATTTCTCTCCTTTCCTTCAAGAACGCCCACATATACCAGCTGTCCTTCCGCATCTCTGATGACGAAGTTTCCTCCATTACCACTTTGGCGGATTCTAATACGCACAAAGCGCCCTTCATTTGTCACTTCAACTAAGTCGCCAACCTTACCGAGCTTAAATACTATCTCGTCAGACGCCTTAGGGAATGGAATGATCTGCACCTTGTCACCTATCACCTTATATCCATCAGGCACATCCTTAATCATAACCTTAATCTTGTCAGCTGCCTCAAGTGATGATGGTATGAGCTCTCCATACTCATATTCAGTCGTGGTATAGGTCAGTGCATCAAGGATAGGAACCATTGTCTTAAATGAAACATCAGGCACAGTATTTCCCTTTTCATCCACAGCTTTTACCTTTAGTCTCACACCCTTTTCTACGGACATAATTCCTGTCGCATTTTGCTTTATGGTATTTACATCAAGGAAAGCAGGAACCGCTACCCAGTCTTCATTTATATTCCCCACCTGTACTCTAAACTTCCCCTTTGGAACCTTTACACTAAACCAGTCTTCGCTGCCTGTAGGCTTTAGCACATACTCTTTTCCTGCGTCATCAACTGCATACAGCTCAGGAACGCCTACATGTCCTGTGAAAGAAAACTCTATGCTTATCGACCTCTCCAGTTCCTTTTCCTTTACAGTTACCTTAATCCAGTACTCAAGGGTAACAGGCGACTTAGGGTTCTGTGCAACTCCCTCAGGTAATGAAAAAGACGCTCTTAGCTCATAAACTGATGGCTTTTTGCCGTCATAAGAGCCAAGGTACCACCTTACAGGCACAATATGCTCATTTTTATAAGAGTCAATTATTGTAACCTTTGCTGGAAGCTTCTGTTTAAGAGCTTCTTTATCTGTTCCATATGCAACCTGAATATCCTTAAACTGATGTATGACTTCCCTCGCTACAAGTCTCTCGCCCTGTTTAACCAGGTCTACAACCTTCACATATTCCTTGGTAGTCGGTACAACGCTTACCTCTGTTGCATTAAGCTCATATCCTGAAGGAATACCCTCCGGTAAAACTCTCGCCTCTTCATTTATATGATAATACTTATCCTTATACTGATAGGATGGCTTAGTGGTGCCAACTATCTGCCCCTTATATCTGTACTCAAAGCTAACCTTTGCAGGGTTAATTATATGAGTTATGCCGTCTTTTAGGTTGTTAGGGTTTACGAAGCCATCGATATAGACGTGGACTTTTTTTGTATCCTGGTGTCCGTTTGTCTTGTAAAATGCCTCCTTATGAAGTTCCTTTAGGGTAGCAGGGACTTTGATTTCACTAAATCCTGCCCATCCAAAGGCACCTTCGTCAATCTTCTCGATATTCTTAGACATTTTTACTTCTTTAATCCTTGGCTCCTTCTTATCAGGTCTCGCAGAAAATGCAAACTTACCGATTTGACGGACAGAGTCAGGTATTACCAAAGAAGTAAGCCTGTGATAGCCAAAGGCTTTGAAGTCAATGACTTCAACTGTATCTGGTATTTCAAGCTCTTCAAAATCAAGCCACTGGCAGGCTGCGGAGCCTATCTCTACTACAGGTTCTCCTTTATAGGTAGTAGGTACGGCTAACTTCTTTGATTTTTTAACCTTATCTTTGCCACTTGGTTTTGTGTCTTTGAGTACGACTCTTCCGTCTTTCTTTATAAATACAAAGTCATCCTCAGTAAGCGGAATTTCCTTTTCCTTTACACGTACATCTACCTTTACTTCCGGATAATCATCTACGCCTTCGATGGTATAGCTTCCTTTTAGGGTATAGATGCCTGGTTTTTCAGCTTCATAAGCAGATAGCTCCCACTTAACAGGCACTTCTATCTTTTCTTTTTTATTACTAAGCTTAACTAGGATAGTCTTAGGAAGAAGGCTAGCAAGCTCCTCCTTCGTAGTCCCAAACTTTACATCTATCTGCCCTACTTTGTCTACTGATTCAATAAGGGTCTCACTGCTGTTTTCTCCAAGGCGGTCTACCTCTATCTCAAATTCCATCACATTTTTTAGGTCACTTTGAGCAGGATAGCTTCCCTTAAACTTTACAGCTCCCTCTTTATTCTCAGCAAAGTCAGCTGTATTCCAGGTT